>JAJDAC010000028.1 GCA_029262065.1 Candidatus Krumholzibacteriota bacterium
CGAGAATTTCGTGGCCGATCTTCCGGCGCAGGCCCAGCGCCGTTTCTTCGTGGCCTACAGTCTGCAGGGCGATCGCGCGACCGACGGATCCACCGTGGACGCCAGCGTGAGCAGCACGCTCAACATTTCCTACGGCGGGTCCCTTGCCGAAGCGACGACGTCGGCCGGCGACTTCCCGCTGGATTCGCCCGGCACCGACGTGGTTGACGGCCACGTGGTCTCGCAGCTTGTCCAACGTGACCTGGTACCGTTGGCGGTGGGGCGATCCACGACGAACGTGGTCGTGCTCGACTTCGTGATTCCATCGAATGGCGCGCAGTCGGACTTCTTGCAGTCGATGACGGTGGACCTGCTGGATGTGGTGGGGGACTCCGCACAGCTGGGATCGGACCTCTCGGCGATTCGTCTGTGGCAGGAGCAGAATGTCGATCCGGACGGGGCCGCGTTCAACGCTTCCTCTGATCTCCTGCTGTCGTCGGCGTTCGGTGGTACCGGACCGTTTGTACTGGGCGGTTTTTCCTCGCCGATTCCCGATGGCGGGCGGCGTTACTACGTGACCGTGGATATCGGGGTCAACCCCGTGGACGAGCGGGGTATTCGAGTAGGCGTTCCGGTCAACGGACTGCAGGTGGCCAGTGGTAATGACGGGCCCCGCGACCTCGAGCTGGTCGCCAGTGCGACTCATCGGATTTCGACCAGCGGACTGCTTCTCAGCGCGGCCACCCAACCCTCGGTCTTGAGCCTGGGACAGCCGGTCGATCTGTTCCTCGTGGTGGAGAACGCCGGTGACACGCTCATTTCTGGTGTCGAGGTTCTGCAGCTCGACGTACCGGCGGGCTTCTACCTGGACCAGGGACCCTCGCCAGTAACGCTGGATCTGCAGCCGGCGGCGGTCGATACCCTGGTTTACAGCCTCACCGCCCAGCAAGCGGGCTCCTTCACATTCCTGGCCACGGTCGGCGCGGCCGACAGTTCGGTGGTGAGCCTGCCGGCGCAAAGCAGTGTCGTCCGCGTGGAAACGCCGCCGTCCGGGGTAGCGTTGTCACCGCTTTCCAACCTCGGCCTCTCGGTGAATCGTGGCGAAAGCGTCGTACCCATGGTGTGGACGCTGGAGAACCCCGATAGCGGAGAGTTCAGTGCGCCGGTTGCAGTCCGGAGCCTTGCTTTCACCGTGGAAGATGCTTCGGGCAATCCCCAGTGGGCATCCACGGTGATGTCGTCGCTCGAGCTTCTGTTGGGCGGTCAGGCGCTGGCGTCGCTGGATACAGCACCTGATTCTGCAACCGTGGTTCTGATCCTGGATCAGCCCTTGTTGATTCCCGCGGGTCAGAAGCGAGATCTACCGATGTCGGTCGACATCGCCGCGGCCGCGTCGGCCACCGGTTTCCGGTTTCGTTTGATCGATGTGGGTTCGGTGACGGCCACCGATGCGAACAGCGGCGCTGGGTTGAGCGTGCTTGGTACATTCCCCTGGGAAACGCCGATAGCTCTCATCCGGACATTGGCCTCTCATGTACTTGTCGATCTGCAGGAGACACTGCCGACGGCGGTAAATCGCGGACAACTGAACGTGCCCGCCGGACGACTCGTGTTCGACGTACCAGGCAGCGCCGGTACCAGCGAGGTTCGTCTGCGAGAAATCGCCATCGACGTGGCGGACACGCTGGGCGCCCCGGTACATCCCAATGAACTGATCGATGGAATCACTCTTACGAGTGGCGCTGTCACCCTGCTGGAGACTTCACAGGTCACGTCCACCAACGGCCGCTGGGTGCTGCCTCTTACTCTACCGAAGGTCATCACGTCCGGCGCGCCGGAGTTCGTGGATATTGCCTTGGCTATCAATTCGGCCGTGTCCCTCGAGGGGTTCACGATCACCATTGCCGATTCCACCGCGTTTGAAGTCCGTGACCCCAATACGGGCGAAGACGTCGCAGTATGGATGAATACCGGACCGTACGCCCAGGGTCCCGCGTTGGTCCAGGATCCCGCCCAGGCCCCGCTGGCCGCCGTCACGTCCCAATTGCCTCCGGCTATCGCCGCGGGCGCTAGCAACGTGCCCGTGCTGTCGGTGGATATCTCGAATCCTTCCCCCGTGGGCGCCGCGGACCTACTGGTCGAAAACTTCGTGGCCCGCATCGTAAACGAGTCGGGTGGTACTTTGATTCCCGCCGAGGTCATTTCTCGTGCCGTGCTCCTGCGCGACGATGTGATGGTGGCCGAGACCACCAGCCTACCGACATCGCCCGATGATTTGACAATGGATCTGTCGTGGATTCTGCCGGCCGGACAGACGGATTCGTTTCAGATGCGCATAGATCTGGCCGGTGGAGTTTCTGTGTCGTCGCTCCGATTCACCCTGGGCCTGGGGGCCATGGGTGTGCGCGATGCCAACGATGCAAGCTCACCCCTTAGCCTCAACGCCAATCTTCCGTTCGCTTCGGGATTGATGCAGATCGTGGCGCCAGCCACCGACGTGGCGATATCGGCGCAGGACCCGCCGCCCAACGTTCTGCGTGGGGCCGTGGCCGTCGATGCGCTGACATTGGAATTCGTACACCCAGGTCAGGCCAACGAGGGTCCGCTGAACGTGGATGGAATTGCCCTGCACGTCACGGGCCTTGATGGTTCGCCACTGTCGGCAAGCTCGATCGTGGGCGCGGCCCGGTTGCGCATCGGAGAGGCATCGTTCGATGCCACGTTGAGTGGAGACTCGATTCGCGTGGATCTGTCAGATGTGCTTCTGGTACGCGGCGATCGGGTGGCCGCAACGTTGGAGCTTGATGTGGCGACCAGCGCCCCGGCCACTGCATTTCGCCTGTCGTTTGCGGCCAGTGATCTTGTCGCCACCTCCGGTGGGCCGTCGATTTCGGTGGTAGGTGATGGCGGATTCGCTCTGCCGTATTCGTCGCCCAGCATACAGGTGTTGGCTCCGGATCTCGACTCGACGTTCTCGAGTTATCCCAATCCCTTTGCGGCCGGTCGTGAAGACTGTCGCATTGCGTTCTACCTGCCGGCGGCCGGGTCGGTATCGATCGATGTCTACACGCTGAACGGGCGCCATGTGCGGCGCATTCTGCAGGACGATGCTCGCAGCGAGGGGCTTCACGATGACGTGGCCTGGGATGGTCTCAACGGCCGCGGTGAGAGTGTTCGCAATGGATCGTATCTGTTGAAAATCAAAGTGGTCGGCAACCAGCCGGCCGAGGTCATTCGCAAACTGGCGGTGAGGCGATGAGGCGCGGACTGATATCTGGAATAGTCTTTTCGGCGGTCCTGATCTTGTTTGGCAACGTCTGGGCGCAAGAAGATGGCGGTACATCCAGTCCGTTGATGCTCGGAGTTGGTGCTCGGACTCTTTCAATGGGTTCGGCCGCGACGGCTACCGCGACCGATTCCGATGCCCTGTTCTGGAACCCGGCCCGGCTCACGCTGGTTTCTCGTGGCGAGTTTTCGGCGTTTCGATCGACTCTGTATGTAGATGACGCCACCTACCACGCGGGCTTCTTCTCCTATCCAACCCTTGACTACGGGACCTTCGCCGTCGGTTACCAGCGGATTGGTGTGGGAAGCATCGAGCGTCGCGACGATCGCAATTTGCTCCTGGGTGAATTCAGCGACAGCGAGAGCCATGTATTGCTGGGGTATGGCCGCGAGTTCAGTCCCGGATTCAGTCTTGGTACTTCACTGCGGGTAGCCCAGCAGACCGTGGATGGCGCCAGTGACCTGGGGCTCGGTCTGGATGTTGGCGCCTCGTTGCGGCGGGCCCTGGGATCGGAGAGTCGTCACTGGTGGAATCTCGGTCTGAACCTGCAGAACGTCGTGGAGCCCACCATTCGCCTGGAACAAGAGGACGTTCCCGAGCCCCGTAGCGTGCGGCTGGGAGCGGCCTACGATGGAACCAGCGCCGGCCGGATGCAGTGGACCCTGGCCGGAGATCTTGTGTTCCCCCGCATGGCCGACACGCGCTGGGGGGTGGGGGCCGAGCTGGGCTACGACGGATTGTTGCGCGTGCGCGGCGGGCTCGAGGACGGGAGTCCGACGTTCGGGTTCGGCATCGAGCAAAAGGGAATTCACTTCGACTACGCGCTTCGCACTTCCGACGATCTATCGCGCAACGATCTCTTCACCGTGTCTTTCGAATTCGGCGCAAGCGTATCGGAGCGCCAGACGCAACGGCTTCTGGCGCGCCAACGCGCCGTGGACGACCAACTCGAGTCTCGACTCGGGGAGATAGAGGTTGCCTCGCGTCGCCAGGCCAAGGCCGACGGTGAACGCGCCATGCAAGACGGTCGATACGAAGACGCCGTCGCGGCGTTCCGAAGTTGGTCATTCCTGGATCCCGAAAATGAAAGCGCGCGTACCAAGCTCGCGCAGGCCGAGTTGCAGATGGACTTGCAGGAAGCGGAAGACGCGATGGCCGCCGGGGAAGTAGCCGGAGCCGCGGCTCGTTTCCAGCGCATTCTGGAAGCCCACCCGGGGTCAACCGTCGCGGCCGCCGGTCTGGCGAAGGCTCGTTCGCAGCTCGAGAACGCGGCCGATCGAGAACGTCAGCTGGCCAACCTGTTCCGGGAAGCCCTCGATCGGTATTCAGAAGACGAGCTTGGTGCAGCACGCAGCTTTCTGGACGAGCTGTTGAAGTTGGAACCCGGCCACGCCCTGGGGCAAGAGCTCCTGGCGAAGGTTGAGAGTCGCAGGATCGAGAACGGCGAGCGTGCGCTGGCCCAGGCTCGGTCGCTGGCCGACCAATCGCGATTCGACGAAGCGGTGCGGCGCCTCGACGTAGCGGGACGATGGATGCCCGAACGCGATCTGACCGAACTGCGGGCACAATGGAGTGAGGCCTACGCGAATCAGGTGGCCAAGTTGAGCGCCGACCGCGAACGAAGCCGGCAGACCAGCCGTGGTGACACGCAGGCCAAGCCGAAACCGCGTGCGCGTCCCCTCAGCGCGGCCGAGCGTGCGCGCCTACAGCAGACATTCCGCGAGGGCCTGGCCGCCTTCCAAGCGGGCAACTTCGAGCAGGCCATCGCCGCTTGGCAGACAGTGTGGAGTCGCGCACCCGAGCTCGAGAACGTGGGTCAGTACCTCGTGAAGGCGTATCTGTACCAAGGCATCAACCTGTACAGCCAGGGTGAGTACGAGCGGGCGTTGGAACGATGCAGTCGCGTACTCGAGATCGACGCCAACAACGAAAAGGCTCAGCGCTACCTCGCCCGCATCCGAGAAGAACATCTGCAACTCGAGGAAATCGGGAGGCCGGCACGATGAGTTCCCACGCATTACCCATCTATCGGCGATTGGCCGTTCAACTGGGCTTCGTGGTGGCTCTTTCCACCGCGTTGGTTTTTGGGGCCACCGGTTGGCTTCTGGTGGTACATGAGCGCGACACTCTCACGCGAGAGCTCACTCTGCGCATTCTGGCCGAGACGCGGAGCCTGTCGTTGGCGGCGTCGGCACCGTTGCTTCGCACCGACCCCGAGTTGGGTCTACATCCACTCATCCTAAAGGCCCTCGAAGACAATCCTGACCTTGTCGATCTCGTTGTGCTCGACGAAGGCGGGCTGATTCAGGGCCATCGTGAGTTGCAGCAGGTCGATCAGGCGTGGGAAGCCACGCGAGGTCGCGAGCTATTGGAACTCCCGTCGTCGGAGGCCGGCGAGGCGTGGATGCAGGAGGGCGAGATTGTGATCAGTCAGCCGATCAACCATCTCGACCAGCGAATTGGCACCATGATCGCACGCGCGAGTCGTCGTGGAATCGAAGCGTTGGTTCGAAGCTCGGTGCGCAAGATGGCGATCATTGCGGCGGCCGGTTCGCTGGTAGCCATGCTCCTTACGCTGTTGCTCCTGACGCGCAAGCTCAGCCCTCTGGGCATTCTTCGGGACGGCATGGAGAAAATCGGTGACGGCCGGCTCGATACGCGAATCGTCGTGCGACAGCACAACGAACTGGGCCTACTGGCCCGGTTGCTGAACAAGATGGCCGGTGATCTATCCGAAGCGCAGGGCGAGCTCATCCAGAAAGAGCGCTTGGATCGAGAGCTGGAAATCGCCGGAGACCTGCAGTCGATGCTCCTGCCGCGACACGTAGCCTCTTCACAGGCCTACGTCATGGCCGCGCACTACACGCCAGCGCGCGAGGTGAGCGGCGACTACTACGACACCATCCCTCTGTCTGATGGTTCGGTGGGGTTGGTCGCGGCCGACGTCAGCGGCAAGGGCGTGCCTGGTCTGGTCGTCATGGCGATGCTGAGGGTGGTTCTGCGCGGTTTGACCGCACCCGGTCGCGCGCCTCGCGATGTGCTTTGCGAGGCTCAGAGCATGATGGAAGGGACCATGGGCAAGGGCATGTTCGTCACCTGCATGTACGGTGTTCTGAACCCCAATACGAATCGACTGACCTACGCGAGCGCCGGCCACTGTCCGCCGGTGTTGTTCGACGCAGGCGGGGTTCGCATGCTCGAAGCCGGTGGTAAGGCCATTGGCATGTTCAAGACTCCCGTCTTTGCCAACAGCGTCAAGCAGTACGAGATCGAATTGGATCCTGGTCAGTCGGTTCTTTGGTATACCGACGGATTGCAGGAAGCGATGGATTCCGAGGGCGAGCAGCTGGGCATGGATGCAGTGCTCAAGTGCTTGCACGATTCACGCAGCGAAGATACTGAAACCGTTCTGGAACGTCTGGTGAACCGTGTGGAAGAACATCGCGCGGGGGCTTTGCCGACGGACGATCTCACTTTGCTTCTGCTGCGACGCCAGGTCGCGCGTACGAGGGAGGTGCAACCGGTATGATCGTTCTCGATGCCATTGATCCCACGAATAAGTCAGCGTCCTTGCGAGAAATTCCGTTGAACGCCGGAATCGGCACCCGCGACTATTCGGAGATCGACGCGTTGCTGAAGACGCTGGGGGTTGACGATCTTGACATCGTCAAGACCGTTGGGGCCATCCAGGGAACGTCGGTGGGACTCGACCACCGTTGGATATGCTACGACGACGGTCTCCAGTACGAGCTTGGTCTGCCGCATCGCCTCGACAGTGGACCGCTGATCGCCACGTATTCGGCCCTGGCTCTGGCCACCTACGGAAGGCACGGCAATGGTCCACTCACCCAGATGCGGCTGGCCATCTACGAGTTGTGTATGAATGTTCTAGAGCACGGCCGGACGCGGCGCGGTGGCGCGCGCCTTCGTCTTTCATTGTTACTTTCGTCGTGGGGGTTACGTGGCTGTGTCGAAGACGAGTGTGAACCGTTCAATCCGCTGAGCCAGCCCAATCACGGGCTTGACACGCGATTCGCCATGCGAGCTCCTCGGGGATACGGAATCATGATCGTACAGAAGCTGATGGATGAAGTTCTCTACGAGTACACCGGGTTGGGAAATCGAATTACCTTCGAGAAACGGATTGAGGAATGAAGTCGACTACAAGCGAACCAGGTCTTCATATCAAGCAGGAAGCATTGCCAGGCGGCCTGCCCGTGCTGAAGCTGCGGGGAAGTATCGATGCCGAAGGTGCCCCTATCCTATCGGATGCTATCGAGTCGCTCCTGGGCGGAGGCCAGTCGCACATGCTTCTGGACTTCGAACTGGTGCGGTTCATCAGTAGTACCGGCATCGGGTGCCTCGTGGCCGCGGTTTCCGAGTGTCGAGACGAGGGCGGCGACCTGGTCCTGACAAACCTGAACGCCCCGTTGCGGGAAGTGTTCGAGGCGCTCGACCTCATGGACTACGTTACGATTGGCGAGGCCAAGTGACTACGTCCTTGCCATCGGTGCCAGGTGAATTGACCCGGCCGGTTGACGCTGCTCGCGATACGTGGAGCAACGTATTCAGTCTGCTGCACACGTTGGGCAGCGCGCACAGTGTGCGCGATGTCGCGCGGCTGTCACTGTTGACCGTCATGGGGCAGTTGCTGTTCACGCGATCGGCATTGTTCCTGGCCAGCGAAGAAGACAGTGACCTTGACCTTTGCCAGGTGTTGGGGTTTCGCGCTTCTCGGTTGGGACTACGTCGCCTGCGGCGGCCCTCGAATCTCGAGTTCCACGTCGAGCAGATCGATGACGATTCGCAGCTGCCCGCGTCCATCAAGGCGCAGTTCAACATCTCGGCGGTGCTGACGGACGGCGAGTCGATGGTGGGTGTGCTGTTTCTGGGCGGTCGTCTGGCCGGGCGTGAGTTCGAAGATACCGACGGGCGCTTGCTCGAGGCCATGGGTCTGGCCATTGGTAGTGCCATGCAGAAAGCGCTCGCGTTCGATCAGGTGGCGCGCGCCAAGGAACGCCTGGAGGACACCGAGCGAGTTCGCCAGTCGATCATCGATCACGTTTCACACGAGTTCAACACGCCGCTCATGGTCGTGAAGGAAACCGGCGACCTTATGGAGTCGGCCGACGAGGAGATGCGGGCGGAACTGCGTCAGATGCATCGCGAGGCGGTCGAGCGATTGCAGCAGATGGTCAAGGCCATCATGATGGTTTCCCAACGCCGACACAGCATAGACCTGGAAGAGATCAGTCAGATCGAGTTCGAGACCGGTGTTCTCGGTCCCATCGTCCATCGTTTCGAAACCGCCAACGTGCCGTGTTTCGAGTCGACCGAAGTAGTCGTGGGAATCGCCCTTCGTATCCATAGCACTGAATTTCAGGCGGCGCTCGACGCGGTCCTACTGAACGCCAGCAGTTTCGGGCGTGCCGAGCATCCATGGGTGGCCGTGCAGAGCTACGCGGTCAGCCGCCAATGGTGGAACTCGCAGTCGCACATTGATCGGCTTCCGCTGTACCGCCAGGCTCTGAGCAACACCAAGACCCCACGCTTGTCCCGGATTCTCTTTGGCGAAAGTCCGCCGCCGCCGCCCGCCGACCAGATGGAAGATCTGATCGTGGTGGTGGAGGTGCTCGACAGCGGAATCGGAATCCCCGAGGACGAGCGAGAGCTCGTGTTCGAGCCGTTCCGTCAGGCCAGCAATTCACCCACGCGGGGCGTGAAGGGGGCCGGGATGGGACTCACCGGTGCCCGTCAGCTTCTTCGGGACATGGGCGGAGACATCAAGATTCGCTCCCGACTGGGCCAGGGCACCATCATCGGCATCCAGTTACCGGCGTTGTGGCGCGAACCGTTCTCTTGCCTGCCAGGAACCGACCCCTCATAGTGGGGGCATGACAGAGCGCTCTCCCTGGTATTCCCAACTCTTCGTCCAGGTCGCGATCGCCATGGTGATCGGGCTCATTCTGGGCTTTACCGTCGGCGAATCGGCCGAGCGGTGGTTGGGCTGGATGGGCGACATCTTCGTGCGCCTGCTGCGCATGGTCATCGCTCCTCTCATCTTTACTTCGATCATCACCGGCGTGGCGTCGGTGGGCGCGGGTCAGGATCTGGGTCGTCTGGGGCTGAAGACCTTCGGCTTCTACATGCTCAGTAGTTTGCTGGCCATCATGGTAGGTCTGGCGCTGGTGAATGTGATTCAGCCCGGGGCCGGCGCCGATCTGGCCGGAGCGGCCTCGAGTGACCTTCCGGAAATCCAGACCCCCGGCAGTCTCGGCGAGATCTTCATCAGGTTGGTGCCCACCAATCCTGTGCAGGCCCTGGCGTCGGGTGACATGCTCGGCATCATCTTCTTTTCCATCCTGCTGGGAGTGGCCATACCGCGGGTCAAGCACGAGCGCGCCGAAGACCTGCTGGGGCTGATCCAGGCCGCATTCGAAGTGATCATGTCGATCACGTCGGGGATCATCCGGCTGGCGCCCCTGGGCGTGCTGGGGCTCATTGTACGGGCCATCAATCGATCGGGTGTGGACGCCCTCGAGACTCTGGGCATGTACATGCTCACCATTTTCCTCGGCCTGATGATTCATCTTCTGGTTACGTTGCCCGCGCTGCTCGCGTTCCTGGGGCGGATGAATCCGTGGATCCACTTCCGCAATATGAGCGAGCCCATGTTGTTGGCCTTCTCCACCAGCAGCTCCTCGGCCACGCTGCCGGTAACTCTGCGTGCGGTGGAAAAGAAGGTCGGTGTAAGCAACCGCGTGAGCAGTTTCGTGTTGCCCATGGGCGCGACGGTCAACATGGATGGCACCGCCCTCTACGAATGTGTTGGCGTGATATTCATCTCCCAGGTCATGGGTTTCGAGCTGACGTTCGCGGCTCAGATCACCGTTGTACTCACCGCGCTCCTGGCCTCGATTGGTGCCGCGGGGATTCCGTCGGCCGGACTGGTGATGATCTTCATCGTGACCGAGGCGGTAGGCCTGACCGGACCCGAGGTCGCGGCCATCGTGGGTACCATGTTCGCCATCGACCGACCGCTCGACATGTTGCGAACCGTGGTGAACGTATTCAGTGATTCCTGCGGCGCCGCCATCATCGCGCGCAGTGAGGGCGAGGACACTGTCAACGCCCGCGTGGTATCCTGACGCCCATCTCATTTGACCAGGGAGGAAATGATCCGTGTCTGCCGCTCGCATGCCGGTAATCTACCGGGTGGACCTGACGGTCGATGCGCAGGTTGCGTCGCGCTACGAAGCATGGCTGCGTTCCCACGTATCCGACATGCTCCAGATCGACGGGTTTCTCGACGCACAGTGGTTTCGTCACGACTCGTCCGGATCGCCGCGTTGGACGGTGCACTACACGCTACGCGACCAGGATGCCTTCGACGCCTACCTGCGCGACCATGCCGAACGCATGCGCGGCGAGGCCGAAAAGGAATTCGCCGGTGGGTTCAGCGCGACGCGGGCAGTTCTGAGGGCCATGGGCGACGGTGACGACCCAGCCACCCGGTACGACCGGTTGGCGCGACAGCTCGCCGCCTTGCTCGAGGGGGAACGCGACTTCACGGCCAACATGGCCAACTGCGCGGCCCTGGTTTACGAGAATGTGCCGGGGCTGAACTGGGCCGGATTCTACCGAAGGGTCGAAGCCGGGCTGGTGTTGGGTCCATTCCAGGGCCGGTCGGCGTGTGTACGGATCGAGATGGGCAAAGGTGTGTGTGGTAGCAGCGCCGCCGAGCGACGGACGCTCGTGGTCGACGACGTCAACGCCTTCGAGGGTCATATCGCATGCGACGCACGTTCGCGCTCGGAGGTCGTGGTACCCATGGTGAAGGATGATCTTCTCCTGGGCGTGTTCGACGTCGATAGCCCGGTGATCGGTCGTTTCGATTCGGTCGATAAGGCTGGATTCGAAAGCCTGGTGGCGGTGTTGCTCGAGTCGTCCGACGTCGATGCGTCGGCCACCACTATTTAGGTTTGACCAGGTTCGCGGCCAAGGAGCCAAGATGACCCAGAGTATCCAGGAACAATACGCCCCCAAGAACAGCTGTTTCGGGTGCGGTCCGGCCAACGAAAAAGGACTGCGTATCCGAAGCTTTGCCGACGGCGATCAACTCGTCGCCAGCTGGCAGGCGTCCGACCATCACGAAGCGTTTCCCGGCATGCTCAACGGTGGCATCACCGGCGCGCTTCTCGACTGTCACTCGAATTGGACCGCCGCGTGGCATCTGATGCGGCGCAATGGAACGGATTCACCGCCGTGTACGGTCACGGCCGAATTCCATGTGAAGTTGCGTCGCCCCACTCCGACCGATGCGGCGCTCCAGCTTCGGGCCAGGGTCGTGGAAACCGACGGTAGCAAGGTTGTGGTCGAGGCCGAAATGATCGCGCACGACAAGGTATGCGCCACATGCCGTGGCGTATTCGTGGCCGTAGAACCGGGTCACCCGGCCTACCACCGTTGGTAGCGCGATCTTGGTAGCCGAATTGTCGCGCTCGGATCGCGAGCGCATCTTGTACCCAGCACTGGTAACCGCGGACCTTCCCGGTGTCGGTGGGCGGGCTCGCTGCCGACCGCAAGACTTCCGGGTCGTAGAGATCCCGGCCTACGCCGCCGATGGCGCCGATCATGCTCATCTGTTGCTTACCCTCGAGAAAACCGGCTGGAACACCGCCGACGCGGTGATCGAGGTGGCCAAACAGCTTTCGTTGAGGTCGGCGGATATTGGCGTGGCTGGGTTGAAAGATAGGCACGCGCACACGATACAGTGGATCAGTGTTCCCTACACGGCGCACGAGCGTGTGGCTACGTTCGCGCATCCCGATCTGAAGTTGGGCGCCCCCCAACCCCATCGCAACAAGCTGCGTCGTGGCCATCTGCATGGCAACTCGTTTGACCTGGTCGTGCGGGATCTGGCGGTGGATGTGGACGAGGCCGTAGTGCGCGCGGGGCGATGTTTCGAGGCATTGACGGCACGCCACGGAATGCTCAATGCATTCGGCGATCAAAGGTTCGGGCGCGACGGAGCAAACCTAGATCGTGGTCTGGCTCTGTTGCGTGGCGGGCGCGCGCGGCGTCGCGACCAGTTCCTGTTGTCGGCCGGCCAATCGGGCCTGTTCAACCTCTACCTGGCGCGCCGGGCCCAGGCTGGCCAACTACGGACGGTCTTGGCGGGAGATTTTCTGCAGAAGGTGGAGACCGGCGGCTCATTCACCTGCGAAGACCCCGACGTGGATCAGGCGCGGCTGGATGCCGGCGAGCTCTGTATTACCGGTCCAATTTTCGGAGCCAAGACGCGTTGGCCTGATCCACAATCACCGGCGGCGCAGTTTGAACTCTCGGTGTTGGCCGAGGCGCAGATATCCACGGACAGCTTGAAGTCGCTGGGCAAGAACGCGCCCGGCGCCCGACGCCCGCTTGCAGTATTCTTGGACGACGCCTCCGTTGAGGCCGCGCCCGCGGCCGAAGGCCTGACCGCCGGCATTCGCGTGCGGTTTGGATTGCCTTCGGGAAGTTACGCCAGCCTGGTGTTGCGTGAGATCATGCAACCGATGGCATGAGGGAGACCATGGAACTCACGAGCACCCAACGCAAGGCCCTCAGGGGTCAGGCCCACCACTTGAAGCCGCACGTATTCGTGGGCCAGGGGGGGCTTACGCCCAATGTCCTGGCGTCGATCGAGCAGGCTCTGGACGCACACGAACTCATCAAGGTGAGGTTCGTGGCCATGCAGGCGGCCAAGGGTGACCTGGTGCAGGCCATATCTGAAGACCGTGACTGCGCCTGCGCGGGGACGGTAGGTCACGTCGCCATCTTCTTTCGGCCGCACCCGGATGTCGACAAGCGACGGGTCAAGGTTCCGCAGTAGGGAGCGCGGTTGCCCGAGTATCCCGACATCCAGCTCTATCTGCACGCATTGCGACCCCGCGTGGTGGGGGAGGTGATGCGTAAGGTGCGAATCAAGAGCCCCTTCCTGCTGCAGTCGGTGGGAGTCAGGCCGTCGGAGGCCGAAGGTCTTGCGTTGGTCGGGTTGCGGCGCCTGGGAAAGCGCATCGTCTGGGAGTTCGAGGGCGACCTGCGATTCGTGTTCCACCTGATGATCGCGGGCCGCTTCCAGTGGAAACCACCCGAAGCCAAGCTGCCCGGCAAACTGGGCCTGGCCGCCTTCGACTTCGATCAGGGCACACTGCTGCTGACCGAAGCCAGTTCACACAAGCGTGCCCACCTGCACGTGGTGCGCGGGGATCAAGCGGTCGCCACCCATGACCCCGGCGGGTTGGAGGTGCTCGAGTGCTCGCTCGGGCAGTTTGAATCGGCGCTCCGACGCGAAAACCATACGCTCAAGCGGTGGCTTACCGACCCGCGGGTATTCAGCGGCATTGGCAACGCGTACTCCGACGAGATCCTGCACCGCGCCGCCATCTCTCCGGTGCGTCTGAGCCAAAAACTCAGTGCAGAAGAGGTCTCGCGATTGTTTGACGCGGTGCGCGAGGTGTTGTTGGAGTGGGAGCGTCGGCTGATCGAAGACGTGGCGGGGTCGTGGCCCACGAAGGTTACGGCGTTTCGTCCGGAAATGGCCGTGCACGGCAAGTACGGGCAACCGTGTCCGGTGTGTGGTGATCCAGTCCAGCGCATTCGTTACGCCAAGAACGAAACCAACTACTGCGCCACGTGCCAGAACGACGGGCGCCTGTTGGCCGACCGGAGTCTGTCGCGGTTGTTGAAAAAGGATTGGCCGCGAAGCCTGGAAGAGTTGGCCGAACTCGGCGGTGGCGCCGACGATAGCCAGGCCGACTAGCGCGAAGCCAGGACGTGGAGACTGTAGGAAAAGCCTTCCGCCACGTCGTTCCCTTCCTCATCTACCTCGCCCACGATTCGAAGCGGCGATTTTTCCACCAGGTCGAGCCATTGCCTTCGGTCGTAACTGCGCAATGTGTACTTTGAATCGATGTGCCGAGCCTCGCCGCTGCGGGATACGGCCAGGTGGCTGATCACCGTCTCGCGTCGCGTGTCCGGTTCAGGTGGCAGATACTGAGCTACCTGTCGCACTGAAACGCCGCGGCGGGCGCCCTCCCACACGTCTTCGGTGGGGTCCTCGTCGCCGTAGCGTGAAAGGCTGAGTCCCACTGCGTAGGCAGCGCCCGGTCGCAACACCGCGGCCATCTGCGTCAGGTGTTTCAGGGCCGCGTCCTCGGTATCGATATGGCGAAACGTATTGATGGGATTGAACGCGAACGCCACCGAATGGGTGGGCAGAAATGTGGCGAAATCGTCCATCTCGGCCACGAACAGATCGGCCCCGCGCAGGCGCCGCTTGGCATAGGCGATCATGGCCGCGCTGCGATCGAACCCGGCCACCGGTTGGCCGCGGGACTGGATTTGCCGCAGGTAGCGGGCCGTGCCGCAGCCCGGCTCGAGCCAGGGGCCGCGGACGCCCGGGACGAATCGAGCGGCTATGGCCGCCAGCCCTTCGACCTCTGCTTCCGTCCCGGGCTCGTGGAGTACATCGTAGATGTGGGGGTCGGCGTAGAAGTCTTTGCTGTTGTTTGGCTTATCGTCCAAGGCATTCCCGGGTCGTGAGACGGAAAGGGGTGGAAACCGCAGCCGAAGTGTGATGAAACTCTCCCCAGTTCGCCACTCTCCCGCAAAAGAATCTCGGGAGATCCCGGCCCTGCCCAAACAACCTGGATGGAGCTTAGGTTGGAGTACCCTCGAGAGACCGGCGAGTGGCTTGTCCAGCTCCGTGCCAGGTTCCTGGCCCTATCCCTGCGGCGTGTGCCGGAGTCGGTGGCCGAGGATCTGGTGCAAGATGCCCTGAGCATCGTTCTGGAAAAGGGCGTGCAGCTTGGGGAGGACGTTGATGGCCGACCGGCGCTGGCCTGGTGTTTCCAGGTGCTGCGCAACACGATCGGCAACTTCTACCAGAAGCAACGCACTCGCTCAGGGCACTCCGATATCGATGACGCCTTGGATCTGGCGGGGGGAGACACGCCCCTGGAGGCCATGGAGACGTCGGAAGTAAGCCAACTGCTCCACGAGACGATTGCCGGTCTCGACACGGATGACGACCGGTGTGGGCGCTATCTTCGGCGCTTGGGTGAGGGGTACTCACCCGCGGAAATGGCCGTCGAGGAAGGCTTGGATGCTGCGATTCTGTACCGGCGTATCTACCGGTGCCGCGCGAAGCTTCGGACTCTTCTTCGTCAGAAAGGAGTGTTGCCATGAGCTCAAGAGAACAAGGACGAGGCGAACGCTGGGCTGACTATCTCGCGGGCCGCCTTTCGGTAGCCGAGCGATCTGAGCTGGAACAGGAGATCCTGGAGTCCGATGACCTGTCGGCCGATCTCTACGACGACCTTCTACTGGCGGAGCCGCTGGCGGCAACGGACCAGTCGGTTTCAGCCGGGTCCCGCCCCGCTCGTTCACCGGCGCCCCGAATGCGGCGTCTCTGGGCGGTGGTGTTGCCGATCGCAGCCGTGCTGGCGTTCGTGGTGCTATGGCCCCGCGACGGTTCGATTCCCGATGGGTCCGAGCAGTTCCGTGGCGAGAACGGTCAACATGGCATGACTCCGCGGGGGCCGGTCGATGCCGCGCCGCGCGAGTTCCAATGGAGCGCCGTGGCGGGCGCCGAGTGGTACCGGTTCGAGCTCACCGGCGCCGACGGCCGGCGCGTGTTCGAGACCACGGTAACCACGAACCGTGTCGAAGTGCCGAGCGGCCAGGAAATTTCATCGGGTATCTGGAAAGTGATTCCGATCTCGGCCACGCGGCACGAACTCCCGTCCTTGCCGGTCCAGGCTTTCGAAGTCAGTCCATGACAACCGACCCTCGACAAGCCGGCATTGTTCGTCCAAGCTAACGCTCGTTCGCCAACTGGTGCTTTCTTCAATTCGGGCAGCATGGACGACGTTCTCCTTCGATTGATCGCGGTTATCGCGTTTGGAATCGGCGCGCAGTGGATTGCGTGGCGCATCAATCTGCCTTCCATTCTCCTGCTCCTGCTTACCGGCATCGTCGCCGGCCCCCTGACCGGATTCATGGTTCCCGACGAGATCTTCGGCGATCTGCTATTGCCGGTGGTCTCGTTGTCGGTGGCCATCATTCTGTACGAGGGCGGGTTGAGTCTGCGCTTGCGCGAAGTGCGCAAGATCGGCCGCGTGGTCACGTCGCTGTCGACCGTAGGCGCGTTGGTCACCTGGCTGGGAGCCAGCGCGGCCGCGTGGTTGTTGTTCGATCTCCCCTTGGGTTTGGCCTCGGTTCTGGGCGCGGTGTTCATCGTCACCGGTCCCACGGTAGTGGGCCCCATGCTGCGCCACATACGGCCTACCGGCCGCGTCGGTCCCGTCCTCAAATGGGAAGGAATCGTGACCGACCCGATCGGCGCCGTTACCGCGGTTCTCTTGTTCGAGGGTCTGGTCCATCCGCTTGAATCGGTCTCGGCGGGGACGCTGCACATCCTGCGCATCATAGTGTTGGGTACCGTGATCGGGGCGGCGGGCGCCGGTGTATTCGTGGTTCTGCTTCGGTATCACCTGCTGCCGGATTTTCTTCACAACGCCTGGTCGCTCATGCTGGTGTTCGTGGTGTTCGGCGCGGGTCAGATGGTGCAGGACGAGGTTGGCCTGCTGTCAGTTACCCTCATGGGCGTGGTTCTCGCCAACCAACGTTGGGCGCGGATCCATCACATCATCGAGTTCAAGGAAGACCTGCGGGTCCTTCTCATATCTAGTTTGTTCATCTTGTTGGCGGCCCGGTTGGACATGGCGCACCTGAACGCCATCGGCTGGCGCCACATCGTATTCGTGGCGTTTCTCATCCTGATTCTGCGCCCACTCACGGTGTGGGTTGGCACATTGGGCAGCTCACTCACCACGAAGGAGCGCGTGTTCGTGGCTTGTGTCGCGCCCCGCGGAATCGTGTCGGCGGCCGTGGCTTCGGTGTTGGCGTTGGAACTCGCCGAGCGAGGCTATGAGCAGGCCAATCTGTTCGTCCCGGTTACGTTCAGCGTGATCATCGGCACGGTGACCGTGTACGGGTTGGGGGCTACGTATGTCGCGCGGGCCCTCGGGCTGTCCGACCCCAATCCCCAGGGATTCCTGATTCTGGGAGCACACCCCTGGGCACGCGCGCTGGCCCTCATGATCCAGAGCCATGGCGTACGCGTGCGTTTGGTCGACAGCAACCGGTACAACATCGTGCAGGCGCGCATGGAGGGAATTCCCGTTCATCACGGAAACATTCTGGCTGAGCACGAGTTGGATGAGGTCGACCTGAGTGGATTGGGCCGATTTCTGGCGCTCACGCCCAATGAAGATGTGAACGCGCGGGCCTGTGGCCAGGCGCAGGAAGTGTTCGGCAAATCCAATATCTACCAGCTGACCGAAGGTGCCGCCGATAGCGATTCGTCGAAATTGGGCGGGCGCCGACTGTTCGGGCCGGAGATCGGTTTCGCTCAGATAGCAAAGCTGTCGCGGCAGGGTGCCGGGATCAAGGCGACGAACATCTCCGAGGAGTTCACGATGGAAGACGTGCGCTCCCACTACGGCGAGAATTTCATTCCCCTGCTGGTAGTCGCCGGTGAAGGCAGGCTGGAGGTGCTGTCCGCCGACGGCCGTACCGACGCCCGCCCGGGCGAAACGCTGGTAAGTATGGCCCTTAGCCGCCCCGATGAGGCCGCGACGACGGCGAATTGACAACTTGCGTACTTTTTTTCTTTGCCGAACCTGCTACCTTGCTCTCAGGATTCAGGTCTCCATCGGGAGACCAAGACGTTTCAAACCAGGAGATCTGATAATGAAGATATTCGCACTGATCAGCGTAGCGTTGCTGCTGCTGGTCGTGGGCTGCGGCCAGGGTGAAAAGGCCCAGTCGGACACGGCGACCAAGGATACGACCGAAGCCACCTCCCACGAGGGCCACGACCACGCGACCAAGAGTGACAACAACGCCTACGATGCCAAGGTTGCGGCCACCACGGTCAGCGGCACGCTGGGCTGTGGCCACTGCAACTACAGCGTCGGCGAGGGTTGCTCGGCCGCGCTGAAGACGGCCGACGGCAAGATCTATATTCTCGACGGTGTCGCCCACGACGCCGAGGCGTTCACCGAGCGCATGAGCCAGCCGGAGATCAAGGTCACCGGTGTGTTGGCCGAGGGAGATCCTGGTCACATCGCGGTGCAGTCTTACGAGCTGTAGTCGCTCGGGCTGGACAAGATCATTGGCCGCACTCGTCGTATGACGGGTGCGGCTTTTTCGTACCTGGCCCACTGCGGCTTCGCGCAGTAAGACACTTCACGCGCTGCGGCACTCGATTTCCTGCGGTGGGCCGGTCGCTATGGCCACTGCATCCTGCCTCGCTAGTCCTCGCGCTGCGCCCGCCCCGGCGTGATCGTGGTACGCGAAGTTCGTTCAGGGCGGGCTGCGCTGCGGAAACGCTCCGCAGGATCTGTGGCCTTCGCTCCCTACGGTGGGGCGACGCGCGGGATCCAATCGCTCCGTGACCCTCTGGATGCCGCGGCCCATCCCTCGTCGCACGCCCCGTACTGAGGGGCGCGTGATATGTCTCGAGGCGCGGTTCCGCAAACGAAGTCCCGGGGACGCCACCCGAGACCCCCTACGAAGCACCCGCCGCGACCCGTCCCCGGGACAAGTGCGGCTTAGCGCAGCGAGACATATCACGTGCCCCGGCCAACCACGCTATGGTCCCCGCGACCGGCCTACGGAAAACGAGAAGAGCCCCGATGCAACAACACCGGGGCCCTCCGTCTCAACGTCTAGCGCTGCAACTAGAACTGCTCAGCCTCCGTCGACTCCTGCAAGGCCAAGGTCGAGTCATCGCCGCCCGAAAGCACTTCCTTCACGGCGTCGAAGTACCCGGTGCCAACCTCGCGCTGGTGGCGCGTGGCGGTGTATCCGTGTGCTTCGCTCGCGAACTCGTCTTCCTGGAGTGCGCTGTAGGCGGCCATGCCGCGGTCGCGGTAGCCTCGGGCCAGTTCGAACATGCTGTGATTCAGGGCGTGGAAGCCGGCCAGCGTGACGAACTGGAATTTGTAGCCCATGGCCCCCAATTCGCGTTGGAAGCGGGCGATGGTCACGTCGTCCAGGTTCTTCTTCCAGTTGAACGACGGCGAGCAGTTGTACGCCAGCATCTTGCCTGGGAACTGCTCGTGGATGGCCTCGGCGAAGCGGCGGGCTTCTTCGAGGTCGGGCTTGGAGGTTTCGCACCAGAGCAAGTCGGCGTACGGCGCGTACGAGAGGCCGCGGGCGATGGCCTGGTCGAGTCCGCCCGTGATGCGGTAGAAACCCTCGTTGGTGCGTTCACCGGTCATGAACTTGTGGTCCACCGGGTCGATGTCCGAGGTCATGAGTTTCGCGCTGTTGGCGTCGGTGCGGGCCACGAGTAGCGTGGGCACGTCCATGACGTCGGTCGCCAGTCGGGCCGCGATGAGCGTGCGCACGAAGTGTTGCGTGGGAACCAGCACCTTGCCGCCCAAGTGGCCGCACTTCTTCTCGGCCGCCATCTGGTCTTCGAAGTGAACCCCGGCCGCGCCGGCTTCGATCATGGCTCGCATGAGTTCGTAGGCGTTCAGGGGGCCACCGAATCCCGCTTCGGCGTCGGCGATGATGGGCGCGAACCAATCGTGATTGGTCTGTCCTTCCGCGCCCTCGATCTGGTCAGCGCGCTGCAAGGCCTGATTGATGCGCTTGACCACGGTAGGCACGCTGTTCACCGGATACAGACTCTGGTCGGGGTACATCTGGCCCGCTACGTTGGCGTCGGCCGCTACCTGCCAACCGCTCAGGTAGATCGCCTTCAACCCGGCCCTTACCTGCTGCATGGCCTGATTGCCCGTGAGAGCTCCCAGGGCATTCACGTAGTCTTCGGTGTTCAGGAGTCCCCAGAGTTTCTCTGCGCCCAAGCGGGCCAATGTGTATTCGATGCGCACCGATCCCCGCAGACGCAGCACGTCCTCGTGGGTGTAGGGGCGCAGAATTCCGTTCCAACGGTCACGGAGGGGCGTTGTTTCGTTGAACTTGGGAACAGGGTTGGACATGGGGGATCTACTCCTGGTTGGCCTGGATGTTGGTCTTGGATGTGTCGACGAGGCGCTGGTAGGCGGGCAACGTCAGGAATTCCGGCAAGTCGCGAGACGAGACGATTTCGTTGAAGAGAGCGGCGGCCTCGTCGAATCGACGTTGTCGAAGCTCTCCGGGGTTCAGCTTGGATAGAATGTCTTCGAGTTCTTCGTGGAGGATTTCACGGAACAGGCAGGTGTCGACGGTGCGTCCGTCGTCGAGCTGGGCGCCGTGGCGAATCCACTGCCAGATCTGCGCACGGGAGATCTCGGCCGTGGCACTGTCTTCCATGAGGTGGTACAGCGGTACGCACCCGTGGCCGCGTAGCCAGCTCTCTAGATACTGCACGCCCACGCTTACGTTCTGGCGAAGTCCGGCTTCCGTGCGACGCCCGCGCGGCACGGCCAACAGATCACTCGCGCTCACGTCCACGTCTTCGCGCATCACGTGCATCTGGTTGGGGCCGGAGGCATGGGTCTCGAATATGGCCTGGGCCACTGGCACCAGTGCGGGGTGAGCCACCCAGGTTCCGTCGTGGCCGTCGCGTACCTCACGCAGCTTGTCGGCGCAGACCTTCTCCATGGCGGCCCGGTTGGCTTCGTCGTCGTTCTTCACCGGAATCTGGGCGGCCATGCCACCCATTGCGTGTGCTTTGCGACGGTGGCAGGTCTTTACCAGAAGTTGGGTATAGGCGCGCAGGAAGGGTTGCTCCATGTGCACTTGCCCGCGGTCGGGAAGGATGAAATCGGCGTGGGCCCGGTGGCACTTGATGAAACTGAATATGTAGTCCCAGCGGCCGCAGTTCAGCCCGGCTGCATGGTGGCGCAGTTCGTAGAGGATCTCGTGCATCTCGAACGCCGCGAACAACGTCTCGATGAGCACGGTCGCCCGGATGGTGCCGGGCGCGATGCCCAGCATCTCCTGCGCCTGAACAAACACGTCGTTCCACAGGCGGGCTTCCAGGTGGCTCTGCAGTTTGGGAAGGTAGAAGTAGGGACCAGTCCCCTGATCCACCAACGCCTGCGCGTTGTGGAAGAAATACAAGCCGAAGTCGACGAGGCAGCCCGGCACGGGAACGCCGTCGACCACCAGGTGTTGCTCGGTCAGGTGCAGACCGCGCGGGCGCACCATGAGTACGGCCGTCTTCTCTTTCAGGCGGTAGTGCTTGTCGCGTGCGGTGTCGACGAGCTCGATGGTTCGTTGTACGGCGTCGCGTAGATTGACCTGACCCGCGATCATGTTCTCCCAGGTGGGCGCGCTCGAGTCTTCGAAATCCGCCATGAACACCTGGGCGCCGCTATTCAGGGCGTTGATGATCATCTTGCGCTCAACCGGGCCGGTGATCTCCACGCGTCGGTCCACGAGATCGGCCGGCGTGGCGGCCACGGTCCAGTCGCTCTCGCGTACGTGGCGTGTTTCGGGGATGAAGTCCAGATGCGTGCCCGCATCAAGCTGACGTTGGCGATCGGACCGGGCCTCGAGCAATCGGGCAATCCGATCGGTGTGGGTTCGAGCCAGGGTCGCCACGAATTCCAGAGCCTCGGTCGTCAGGATCTGATCGAAGCCTTTGCTGAGGGATCCCCGGATCTCGACGCCGCGGGCGGGGGGGCTGGTACTTGGCTGCATTTGTCTTCGAACTCCCGGGTGCGAGTGTGAGATAAATCATAACACGATCAACTTCAAGAATTCCTAAAATCAAGCATTGCAGTCTGTTAATGAGATCATGTAGCGTGAATATTGCATAGTGAAGTTGTGAATGTTGTGAAGGTATGGTCGGACACGACAAGGAATCACCATGGCAAATCCGAAGCTTCTGGGGGGCAAGGTGCGCGCGGTTCGGCGCCGATCAGGCATGACCCAGGCCGATCTGGCCCGTCGACTGGGCATCTCGGCCAGCTACCTGAACATGATCGAGCGCGATCGCCGGCCCCTGAGTGCCCCGCTGCTGATCAAGCTGGCCGGGGTTCTTCCGCTGGACCTCAAGAACTTCAGCGGCGAGCAGGACGAGCATCTGCTGAGCGACGCCATGGAGGTATTCGGTGATCCCGTTTTCGATCGAGACGAGTTGGTGAACGTGGAGGTTCGTGACTTCGTCTCGCATCACCCGGCCGTGGCGCGAGCCGTACTCAACCTCTATCGCGCCTACCGTGACTCGCGCGAATCGGTGGAGAGTCTCGCCTCGCAGCTGGCCGATGAGCACGATCCCAGCCACGTCGCCCACCACCGACAACCCTCCGAAGAAGTCCACGATCTCATCGATCGCTTCGGGAATTACTTTCCCGAACTGGAGGAAGGCGCACGTGAGCTTCGCAGCCGAGCCCAGCTGGACCAGCTGGATGTCTTCCCGGGGTTGGCCGAGTATCTTTCGCGGACCCACCAAACCGACGTGTTCATCCGCACGGTGTCTGAAATGGGCAACATCGTTCGGCGCTACGAGCCAGCCGAGCAACGTCTGACCCTCTCGGAGGCGTTGCGGCGCGGCAGTCGCAACTTCAACGTGGCCTACGTAGTTGGTTTGCTCGAGCAATCCGATGCGATCGATCGCATCGTCAGCGACCCCGTGCTGACGAACGACGCTTCGCGCGCGATGGGTCGCGTGGCCCTGGCCAACTACTACGCAGCCGCGGTACTCATGCCCTACACGGCCTTTCTGGAGGCGGCGCAAGCCGAACGCTACGATATCGACCTCCTGGGCCACCGCTTTCGTACGAGCTTCGAACAGGTGGTCCATCGCCTCACCACGCTTGGCCGTCCGGGAGCCGAAGGCATTCGCTTGCACGTGGTTCGCACCGATATCGCGGGCAATATCTCCAAGCGTTTCAGCAGTTCGGGCATGCGATTCGCGCGTTTCAGCGGCGCCTGCTCGCGCTGGCACGTGTTCAGTGCATTCCTTACGCCGGGACGGTTTCGCGTGGGCCTCTCCCGCATGCCCGATGGGACCACATTCTTCGAGGTGGCCCGGACCATGTCGAAGGAGAGCCGTGGCTACCACAGTCGGCCCGGAATCCAGGCCATCAGCCTGGGCTGCGAGGTTTCGTCGGCGCGCGAAATGGTGTACGCCGATGGAATCGACGTCGATAATCTGGAGGCGGCTCGCAAGATCGGCGTGACCTGCCGGTTGTGCAATCGGCTCGACTGCGAAGACCGGGCGTTTCCCCCGCTTGAGTCGCCGCTCGAAGTGGATGAGCGGGTGCGCGGCGTATCCTTCTATACGCCCGCAGATATGCCCAGCCAGACACCAGGCCAAATACCAGGCCAGACACCAGGCCAGACACCAGGTGCCACCGACTGACCTTCCCTGTGATTCCCGCTGCCCGCCTGCATCCCAATTCCTGAACTACGTCCCCAAGCCTGGGTTTTGGCTGGGGCTGGCGCGTCACGCCTTCGGGAGTTGCATCATGTTGAACCTGACCCCTCGTGTAGCCCTTCGGGCCGTGCTCCTGGGCACCATGGTAGTGGCCGTGGGCTGCTCGGAAGACCCCATGGCGCCGTTGCCCTCGGACACCGTGGGTCCAGACGGCGGCGATGTCGTTCTGGACGGGGGCCTGGTAAAGCTCGCGGTGCCGGCCGGTGCCTTGTCGACCCAGGTGACATTCACCGCCGCGGTCACCGGTGCCGCTGACGCCGCATTGGGCCAGAGCACACCTCGGTTCACGCTGGGCCCGGCGGGCACTGAATTCGCCGAACCGGTAACCGTACGCCTGAGAATCGATCCAGCCGCGCTGATCGACCAGGCTCGAATGGAGCATCTGGTAGCGGGGGTGTGGGTCGAGGCAGAATCCGCCTGGCAGGGCTTGCCCGAATCCAGCATCGATACCGCGACCGGCGAACTCGTGTTCCAGGTTTCGGCTTTCGATCCACCGGTTCTCGAAGACGTCGTCGATGAAGATCCCGGGGCCAAACGCATGGGGGCGGTGTCCGTGGGCCATGGCCCGTATCGGGGCGACGCGTTCGCCGGGTTGTTTCCCATCTACACCACGCCCGTCGGCGGGACCGATGTTGCTGCCTGTGGTTCGGAAGTGTTGCCCTGCCGCACGATGAGCTTCGCCATGGGCAAGGCGCGTTTCGGCGATCGGGTCGTGCTATTGGGACCGGCCACGTTCACCGAAGCCTCCGCCCTGCTTCACGTTCCGTCGAACGTGCGAATGGAGGGCGAGGGCAACCCGACCCTGATGGATGTCTCGTTGCGGTTCACCAGCTCGCCAAGCCGCGCGCACGTGCGCGGAGTCGCGGTCGAGAACACCAACCCTGGCTCGCTCCAAGCCGCCTACGTAAGCGCCGGTACTCCCGTTCTCGAGCGCATCACCAGTCGATCCAGCCTGGGCATCGAACTCGTCGGCGGTCGCGCCACGGTGAAGGGTTGCAATCTGCGGGATACCGCCGCGCACATCGAAGTGCGGGCTGGAGACCATGAGATCGACGGCAACACGATTCGTGATGGGTCGGGGGCGGCCATCACTTTGCAGCAGAGTTCCACGGCCGACATCAAGAACAACACGTTGCGAGGCAACTGGGCCGGCGTGTTCAAGCCCTACCTGGCCCACCTGAACATCGACAACAACACCATCACGGGCAACGAGATCGGCGTGTACATGGGACACGACCCTCCGTACAACCACCCCACCCTGGATCCGCCTTCGTGCAGCGCCACGCTCACGCGCAACACCATCCAGGGCAATACCCGGGCGGGCGTTCTGTTGTCGACCACCGGGCAGGTAAACGTTCGCAATCAGGCGTTCGAGAACAATACCTGGGACAGCTCGCCGCCCGATCGCTGGAACGGGCCGGCGCCCTGGATTGGTAGCCCCGACATCGTGGATACATTTGCGCAACTAGGTGGGTTGCGCTGGTGGGAAGTGCAGGGTCAATCACCCTCGGCGCGTATTGGCGCAGCAATGGGTTACGACGACGATCTCGGCCAGGCCATTCTGTTCGGAGGTCTGGGATCTTCTGGAGTGCTCAGCGACACGTGGTCGTTCGACTTCGGTTCGTTGCAGTGGCAGCGCTTGAACAACGTGGTGCCACCCCCGGGGCGGACCGACCACGTGATGACCGGGGGGCCGGTCTCGGCCCGTTGTTTTCTGTTCGGTGGCCGGGACAACGGAACGCCCGAAGTCTACTTCGACGATCTGTGGGTCCTTGATCCGGTCATTGAAGAGTGGATTCGACTCAATCCCGCGCCCAACCCCGATGGTCGTCGGCCCGGCCCGCGCTATGGCGCCAGCTTCGTGCAGTTGAATGGCGATCACTACCTGTTGTACGGAGGGCTGGCGCCCAACGGAGGTAGCTATGCGGAGTGGTGGGTCTACGACGCCGCGGCCGATGCCTGGACCGACCGCACCGACAATCTGAATCTACCGCCGTTTCGCGGTTTCACCGCCGCGGTCAACGCGGGCGGCGATGTGCTGGCGTACGGCGGCAACGATGCCGCGGGGAATCCGCTGAGTCTTCTGTATCGCTATCAATGGGGCCCCGGCGGAAACACCAACGCGTGGGGCGAGCTACTGGGAGCGCACCCCGCCGCCCGCTCGTTCGCCAGCCTGCAACGGGTGAGCGAAGGAACCTCGGGGACTTCGCGCTACCTGCTGTTCGGCGGGGCCACCGGTGGTTTCCAGAGCGCTTTCACCAACGATACCTTCTTGCTGGATTGGAATTCGTTTGAACAGCGGGGCAGTTGGCAGCGGCTGCTCCTGGACGACGCGCGCAAGCCGCCCGCGCGTGGCCGCCACGCTTCGTGGTCGTGGCGCGGTCCGCACGGATATGCGTGCATCATTTTTGGCGGCACCGACGGTGCAACATCGTCGTTGCTGAACGATACCTGGGTCTACATGGCGGGAGGCGATCGATGAAATACAACGCATGGTTCGTATGGACGTTGGGCCTGGTCCTGGTGGCGGCGGGGCTGCCGGCCTGTTCGGAAGATCCCATGGCGCCCGCTGCTCCACCGTTGGTGGAGCAGGTAGTCGGGGCGGCGGGCGGAACCATTGCCGTGCCCAGTTCGGCGGTGCGGCTGGTCGTGCCGGCGGGAGCATTGACCGATGACGTGAACATGACGGTGTCCTTGGCTTCACGATCGCCCAACGGTGGCGTGGGTCCGTCGCTCGAGCTGGGGCCCGACGGGACGCAGTTCTTGCTTCCCGTGGAATTCCAGTTCGATTTCACGGCGGCCGACCTGGGTTCGGCTGGATTGCCCGACGATCTGCGGGTCGTGACCTGGGAGGGTGGCCAGTGGGTCGAGGTGCAGAGCGTCTTGCTGGACGCCTCGAGTGCGCGGGGCACGGGCCAGGTGCGGGCAATGCTCGAACACTTTTCCACGTATGCGGTGGCGCGGGTCGACAATGCCGACGCCCTTCTGGGCACGTTCGGGTACGCCAGCGACGACGTGTTCGCGTTCGGGACGAATCTCCAGGGGGCGGGTACGATCTCGCACTGGGATGGAACGATTGTGCAAACCGTGCAGACCGTGGCCGGTGGACGATTTCTCGATGGGTGGGGTTCGTCCCCGGCGAACCAATACGCTCTCTCGTACGATGGCCAGGGTCACGTCCTGGCGGGCGACGGCACCACTTGGATCGAACAATCGATGCACACCGAGGCCTTGACCAGTATCCATGGAAGCGGTGCCGAAACGTTCGCCGTCGGATACGCGCAAACCATCTTGTTCAACGCCGGCGCGGGTTGGACGGACGAGTCCTACATCCCGCTGTTGCCCGGCCAGGCTCGGCCGGTCGTGCTGCGGGGCGTGGCCGCTCTGGGCGCGGGGGCAGCCATCGCCGTGGGCGACGATGTCCTCCTGGAGCGAACGGGGGGTGGCTGGCAGCCGGTGAACCTGGTGGGTCAGGGACTGTTTGCCGGAAGGTTCAGCCTTCGATCCATCTGGTCTCGCAGTGCCAACGACGTCTACGTGGCCGGATGGGAATTCTTCGCCGGCGTCGGTAATCGTGGCGTGATCCTGCACTACGATGGTGTCGCCTGGAGCCGGGAAATCGTCATCGACGCGCCCAATCTGCGCGGTATCTCGGGCGATGCGTCCGTGGTGTTCGCGGTCGGAAACAATGGCACGGTCCTGAAGAAAGACGGAGCCTGGGCGGCCGAAACCGCCCTTACGAACTCCACGCTGTATGACGTGTGGTGCTTGGATACCGACAACATTTCATTCGTGGGCAGTGATGGCGTGTTCCACTACCCGGGATACGTGGACCCCGGCGGCCCCGGTGGCCCGGGTGGAACCGGAGATTGCAATGGAACGCCCGATGTGGTGCTCGACTACTCCGGGCCCGGTCCGATCCACCAGTGCGGCGAGGTGTGGACGCGGGAAGGCCTGGACCTGGTCATCCAACCGCAGCTTCCCAACCAGATTCAAGAGTGCGCCATTCCGGTGCAACAGAATCTCTGCGCCCCCAACGACGACTACACTGAGTTCGGTTGGACTTCCATGCACTTTTCCACGTGCGTGCGCGTGAGCGTGGATCTTACTTCGCGCGGAACGCCGCTCAGCTGCGTGGAAATCGATGTGCACGATCAGTGCGACGACTGTACCGGAGGTAACGACGCCACCACGGTGGCCTACCTGTACGACGCGAGTGGCAACGTCATCGACATGCAGGGCGTGGTGTCGGCCAACGCCGACGGTGCAAGTCGCCAGGTGCTGACCCTCGATGGAAGCTCAGCGCGCGCGGTCAGGTTGGATGTGTGCATGACCTACGGCGGAATCTTCGGGCTGAGTTTCTGGTTCGATTGATGGTGTCCGCCAGGCGCGAGAAGAGTGAGAGGTCTCGCGTTGGGACGGGCCAGGAGGGGTCCGGCCCTCGGGCCGGACCACTCTGTCCGTTATCAAGAGGCGCGGCGCAGCTCTTCCCGTAATTCCTGGGCCTGCTTGCGGGGAATGAATGCATCGTCGGCATCACTCCAGGAAACCAGGGCCTTGTCGATGTAGACCAGGGCTTCGTCACGACGCCCCTTGTCGCGGTGAAGCCGCGCCATCTCCATGAGGGTGTAGCCGTCGAAGGGAGCGTTCTTGAGGCACTTCTCGAGTTCACGCTTGGCCTCGTCGTGGCCTCCATCCAAGCGCAGGGCGCGTGCCAACTCCCGGCGTGGCTGGTTGTGAGAGGCCGCCAGCTTCGAAGCCTGGCGCAGCGCTTCCACCGCCGACTTATGGTCGCCGGCCAGGATATGCAACTTTCCCCGCGCCAGCATGGCCATCGGACGCAGTATCTGAAGCCCGGCGGTTTCCATGTATTCTTCGTAGCGCGTCAGTCGCGCCGAGGCATTGGTGGAATCTTCCACGGCGATCAGGTCGAACATGATCCTCGCGCCATCGTGGATGGCGCCCATGTTCGGCGGCAGGAATTCCAGGAGCTCGTCGATCTTCTTTCGTGTCGATTCAATCTGGCCGATGCGGGCGAACAGTTCGGAGTCGTACGCCCGGACCGCGATTACGCGAATGGGCAAATCACTCTTGGCCATGGCTTCGTAGCGTAGTTCGCGATACGCCATGGCCTCGGCGATCCGACCGCGCCGTTCGTAGAACGACTGCGTCGAAGCGTAGGCGTTGGTGGTCTCATTGGGCGTCGAGGTGTGTTCAACGGCGGCCAGTAGCACCCGCTCCGCGCTTTCGAATTGTCCCAGGGCCTCTTCGATGCGGGCG
>JAJDAC010000029.1 GCA_029262065.1 Candidatus Krumholzibacteriota bacterium
TGGACCACGGCGCGGGTTCACGGCCTGGCCGGTGACCTGGTGCGGGAGCTGGGCGAACACGAGCGAGTCGAAGGCGCCGTGCAGTGGATCTGGGACGGAACCGATGAGTCGGGTCGGTCGGTGGCCATGGGCGCATACGTCGTGGTTGCCCGGTCCGTGGGCGATGGGACCAGGCCACTCACGTGGCGAGCGCTCGTGGCGCTGGGGCGATCATGAGGCTCTCGTGCGGCGGCTGGGACGTCACGTGGTGCTTGGCAATGTTGCTCCTGTGCTCGTCCTTCGCGACGGCGCGGGGAGCGGTGGTATGGGGAGCCGAAGCCGTGTCACCTCTGCCGGGATGGCGTTGGCTGGACCCGGACGATCACGGTCTCGAGGTTGGTGCGATCCAGTTGGTGGCCTCGCCGGGGGCCTGGGTTCACTGGTTGGGGGTGAGTCGATCTCGCTCCCCAAGTCGAGTGAGCCTGCACTGGCAGTCGTTGCGCGCGGGGGTTGTGAGTCAAGACGACCTGGTGGCCTCTGGCGTGTTGGCCCTGCCGTCGGGCTTGCTGCTCGGCGGCGGCGCGGCGTGGCGCCGAGTCGGTGTGGGCGCCGTCGCCGATGCGACCGAACTCGCCGGGGCGTTGCTCGTGGGTGTGCGTGTCTCGGCCCTGATGTTGGCCGTGCGCAGAGAGCTCGAGCCGCCTCCTGCGTTGGCCCAGGTGCAGTGGTTGGCGGTGGTCGACGCCGCACCCTGGCGAATCGCCGTGAAGCGATCCAGCTCGAGATATGGCTTCGACCCACAGTGGGATGCGGGGTTCGTGGTGGAAGAGCGAACTCTGGGAATTGGCGCCCGATGGGCGGGTTCGGGCGCTCACTTCACATTTCACCTGAGGCGGGGTGCGGCCGCGATGGAGATCGCGGTTCCGGTATTCGATGACCTCGGCGGTGGCGTGGGACTTCAACTGCGGTGGTCGCCATGAGGTGGGTACTGTGCCTGGCCATGGCCGTCGGCTGGGTTTCCTGGTCGCACTCCGTGGTTGCGCAAGATGATGAACTGCAAGGCCTTTTGGAGCGTTGGTTGGACGATCCCTTGAACCTGGCCACGGTCGACGCCGTGACCCTGGCGCAGCTTCCCTGGCTCGAGCCGTCCGAGGCCGAGGCGATCGTGGCGTTGAGAGAATGGCACCCGATCGTGGGTCCATCGGATCTACGCCAGATCCCAGGTCTGGACGCGGACCGGATTCGGGCCGTTTCTGCCTTCGTTCGGTTCATGTCCGCGCCGGGCGAGGCCCCGCGGGCGCGCTTTGAGTTGGGTTCCCGCATCGGCCCCGCGGGCCCGATGCACCGGCAAGCGAACCTGGTGGTGTCGGCTACCCGGTGGCGGGGAGCGGCGCGGTGGGATTCGCGCGGCTGGGCACGTGGGTGGTTGCGGTGGTCAGGTCGGGGAGAGTGGTGGGTGGGCGACGTGGAACCGGTGCTGGGGTGGGGGCTGTTGTTCAGCGCATCGACCGCGCGCAGCAGTACCCGTGGTGTTCGCGCCCCGCGTACGTTTCGTCTAAGGGGTACGACGCGTAGCGGCCGCTTTCGACCGGCGGTCGGAATCCAGGCCGAGCATCGCCGATGGTCTTGGCTGGCGTTCCATTCACCCGGGCGATCGCGCGAGGGCGATGCTCCCCAATCGCTGCTGGCGTTGCAGTCGGGTCGGGGTTTGGGAGCGGCCCTTCGACGCGTCGGTGGGCAACACGAGTGGGCCCTTTGGTGGTATCAGAATCGCGATCACGCTGAAGCGCGGTTGGAGTGGGCGGGGTCGGGGCTGGCGCGTCGAGCCGCGGCCGCGCTGGTGAAGGGTCTGGGCCGGGTTCGCCTGGGTGCCGGCTGGAGTTTCGCCAACGGTTACGCGACCGACGGACTGGACCCCATCACCGGCGCGTCGCTCGATCGCGAGCATCGCGCGCTCCAATTGGACGCCACGTGGAAAGCACGTAGCTGGTCATCGCGCGCATTGCTTCGGCGCGTGTGGCGCGGACGGGTTGAGTTGGGCGTGGCTGACCGCGTCGAATGGCGGGTGCGGGCCCGCGAGTCGTCCCAGGTTTGGGAAGCGAATCTGCGTGTCGAACCGGCGCCGGGATTGCCGCCGTTGCCTACGGTGAGTCTGCAGTGGGAGCGTCGCTCTGGTCCTACGTGGTGGCGCCTGCGCACCCGCCGGCAGTGGAGCGCCAATGGCCAGGCCACGCTTTCGAGTCTGAGCGTTGGTGTTGAACGGCGTCTGAGGTTCACGGCCGCGCTGGCCGGTGCGGGCGGCGTTCAGTCCTCGCCATGGTGGACGGGTTTGGCTGGCGCCGGCGTCGTGGGTCAATGGATGGTTCCCGGTCGCATGGGATTGGGTCTGGGCGTCGAATCGACCGGAGGCTGGTGGGGGGCGTGGACCACGGCATCAGCCGGGCCGGGTGATCCACCCCGATTCGAGCTGGGTTTCCGAATTCGATCGCCCTCAAATCAGCGTTGATGCCTGGCTGGTGCGAAGGTTGCACCGGTCTGCCGAATCGAGGCCAGCCTTCGTCCCATCCAGTCGCCGGGATTTCCAACATGAGCTTTCCGTTCACCGCGCTTCCGTCTGAGCCGCTCCTCGAGCCCATGAGTCAAGGGGCCCAGAAGTTGCCGGTCGCGAAGGATGTGGATGCGGTGTTGGCAGATATGGCCCAAGAGACGGATGTTTCTGCCCGTTGTCGTATTCTCTACGGCATCCTGCGCAAGCAAATGGGCCAAGGTCACTTCAAGTTGATCCTGGAAGCCATCGTGTCGTTGTCGGCCAGTGATCGCAGTCACGGAGTGGGCGCGTTGTCGGCGTTGCTGGCGGTGCAGGGACCGGGCGAGATCGCGATCGATCGCGTGCGTGAATTTCGCAACCTGCATCGCGTGGTCAGTCGACTCCGCGCCAGCGGTGTCCCCGCGGCCAGCCTGAGCAAGAGCGAGGCGAAACTGCTCGCCGATCTGAAGACATCGGATGAGCGGCTCGACTCCATCTACGACGTAAGCCTGGGCGAGACGTTGGCGCTGCCCCATCCGTTGGATTTTGGGCCGTCGCGGGTCTGCCGACGTGCGTTCGGCGCCCTCGTGGCCGATCTGGAAGCCCGGTCCGATCTTGATCGTCCGCAGTTGATGGACATGGTGTCCTTGGCCCGGCTCGAATTGAAGGCGGCCGAGATACGTGCTTCACAACTGGCCGAGAGCATCAATCCCTATTCATCGCGGCATGTGTCCACCGTCATGCCCGTACTCAGCTCGGTCGATACCGAAGTCCGGGACATCTCCGCCTTCCTCGATCTGATCGAAAAGCGACGTCAGGCCAGTTTGTTTCACCAGCTTCATCCGGCCATCGAAGATCACCTCGAGCAACGTGAACAGGACATCTTCGAAGGACAATTGGCGCAGCACGAAACCCTGGCCATCGTGCGCAGACTGTTTCATCTGGTGGGTCGCAACCCGCTTCCCTACCGGACGCTCGCGTTCTACATGGAACACATTCTCTGCATGGCGCGCGTGCTTCACTCGGTGCGGCTGCGACGAACGGCGCCCAGCGTGCTCGATGCGGTGATTGTCGCCCTGGAGTTCGTCCAGGACGGTGTGCTTCGGCTGCCCATGAGTCCATCGGTTCGCAAGGCGCTGATGCAAGCCGACCTGGACGGTGTAGAGCCCGACGAGGATGGCATGCGGGTCGTATTCGATCCGGCCGCGGCGCGCGCGCTCAGTCTTCCCTTTGGCTACCCGCTGGCGGCGACCGAGCCGGTCGAGGCGATCGAGCCAGAACCAGGGGTCCACGGCTCGGTGAAGGAGCTGGTGATGGAAAACATGAACAACACCAGCATCTTGTTGGGACTGCTCAAGAACGAGAAGGTGGTCAGCACACCGGGAATTGTGGCGCTGGTGGTTACGCGTTGCCGCAACGCGCGCGTCATGGAAGAGATCTGCACCAACCGGCGCTACCATTCCGGTTTCGCCAACAAGGATGTGCCCCTGGCCATCCTGAAGTCGCCCATGCGCATGCCCATCAAGACCATTCGCAAGTTCATCAACGTTCGCTATATCGCCAAGGTCGAGCTGCGTCGCATGGCGGTCGATCGCAGCAGCGTGCGACGCGAAATCGCCGACGAAGTGGAGGCCTATCTGGCCTCGCTGACCTGATCGGGGCCAAGCCCGTTCTTCTTTCCAATCCACTGAGGAAGGTCTACTCTCGTGTGAGTTTTCATACGTTCCCGTAGACGGAGGCCTTCCAAGTGGCACGGCAACTGGCCAGTCGAATGAGTCGCCTGGGTACCGAAACCGCGTTCGAGGTCCTGGCTCGCGCCAAGCAGCTCGAAGCGCGGGGTCGCTCGGTGATTCATCTCGAAATTGGCGAACCCGACTTCGACACTCCCGGCAATATCGTAGACGCCGGCGTCAACGCGCTGCGCGGTGGCGCCACGCACTACGGGCCCTCCTCGGGGCTGCCCGAGGCGCGCGCGCGCTTTGCCGATGCGTTCGGCTCGGCGCGGGGTCTCAAGATCGCACCCGAACAGGTGGTCATCACCCCCGGCGCGAAGCCCATTCTCTACTACACCATAGTGGCTCTGGCCGAGGCGGGGGATGAGGTCATCTACCCCAATCCGGGGTTTCCGATCTACGAATCTGTCATCAACTTCACCGGAGCCAAGGCCGTTGCCCTGCCTCTGCGGGAAGAGAACGATTTCAGCTTCGACCCCGACGAGCTGCGCGCGTTGGCCAACGATCGCACCAAGCTCATCATCCTGAACACTCCGCAGAATCCTACGGGCGGCGTGCTCACGCGGAAGGATCTCGAGGTGGTGGCCGAGGTGGCTCAGAAGCACGACTGCTGGGTCCTGTCCGACGAGATCTACAGCCGCATACTCTACGAGTCCCAGCACTGTTCGATGTTGGCCATCGACGGCATGAGTGATCGCACGGTCGTGTTGGACGGACACTCCAAGACCTACGCCATGACCGGCTGGCGCCTGGGTTTTGGCGTGATGCCCACCAGTCTGGAGCCGGTGGTCTCGCGCCTGCAGACCAACATCGCTTCCTGCACGGCGGCGTTTACGCAGCTGGCCGGTATTGAAGCGCTGCACGGGGATCAGAGCGGCGCCGAAACCATGGTGAAGGAATTTCGCGTGCGACGCGACATGCTGGTCGATGCCCTGAACGAAATCGACGGTGTCACGTGCAATCGTCCCGGCGGGGCATTCTACGTATTCCCCAACGTGAAGGCACTCGGTCGCAATACCGACGAACTCGCCACCATGCTACTGGACGAGTACGGGTTGGCCAGCTTGTCGGGCACGGCATTTGGTAAGTACGGTGATGGCTACCTTCGGTTCAGCTACGCCAACAGCCAGGAGAACCTGCGCGAGGGCGTGAGTCGTCTGAAGAAGTGCGTTCAGGATCTCGGCTCGCGGGCGTCCTGACCATGGCCGCCCGGGTATTGGTCGTGGGCAGCGGCGGACGCGAACACGCGTTGGCTTGGAAGCTGAACCAATCCCGCCGCGTGGCGAAGGTACTGGCGACACCCGGCAACGATGCGATGGCGGCCGTGGCCAAGTGTTTGCCCTCGCCGCCCACGGGCCAGTGGGGCGCGTTTGCGCGTGACGAGGGCATCGATCTGGTAATCGTGGGGCCCGAAGCGCCGCTGGTGGCCGGTCTGACCGACGAACTGCGGGCCGCGGGGGTCATCGTTTTCGGTCCTTCGGCCGCGGCCGCGCGCCTTGAGGGCGACAAGGCCTTCTCCAAACAGTTCATGCACGATGCGGGCGTACCCACCGCACAGGCCCAGGAGTTCCACGAGGTCGATGCCGCTCTGGCCTACCTGGACGACCACCCCGGGCCCCGCGTCGTAAAAGCCACCGGGTTGGCCGCGGGCAAGGGTGTCAGCGTGTGCGACGACGCCGACCAGGCCAAGGTCGAGGTACAGCGCATGCTGGGCGACCGCGTCTTCGGCGACGCCGGTGCCAGTGTTCTGCTGGAAGAACGGCTGAGCGGTCCTGAGCTCTCGGTGTTTGCGGTGGTGGACGGCACCAACTACTGCTGGTTCGCCGCCAGTCGCGATCACAAGCGCTTGCGAGATGACGACGCGGGCCCCAACACCGGCGGCATGGGCGCCTACACGCCCGTGGCCGACGCCACCGAAGCCTTGATGCAGACGATCGACGACACGGTGTTGGCGCCTTCGGTGACTCAGTTGCGCGAACGGGATCTGGACTACCGTGGCCTGTTGTACGTCGGTCTGATGCTTACACCACGTGGTCCGATGGTGCTCGAATACAACTGCCGCTTTGGTGACCCGGAAACCCAGGTCGTACTACCCACCTTCAACGGGGATCTGTTCACCCTGCTCGACGATGCGGCGCGGGGCCGACTGCGGGCTCGTGGTCAGTTGCCCCAATCGGAGTGTGGGGTTGGTATCGTGCTGGCGTCGGCGGGATATCCCGAGAACCCGCGGCGCGGCGACATCGTGAGTGGGGATCTGGACCCATCGCATGCCACGGTCTTCCACGCTGGAACCCAGCGCGTTCAAGACGAATGGAAAACTTCCGGTGGTCGGGTGTTGTGCGTCGTGTCGACCGATGCTTCCTTGTCGCAGGCTCACGCCCACGCCATGGAGGCCGCGCGTGGGATCCATTTCGCCGGCTCGCAGTGGCGCCGTGATATCGCGCGCCACGACGTTGAGCTGCAATCCAGGCAGGGCCAGGAATAGCCCCCAATCCGTTTCAAGAAATCAGGAGATCAGATATGAGCGTGGGCCCCATCAAGGTCGCCATCTTGTCGGGCAGCAAATCCGACTCCGCGTCGGTGGACCTTGCCGCGGAATTGCTCGCCCGCTTCGAAGTTCCGTTCGAGCGACGCGTGCTCAGCGCGCATCGTCAGGGTGCGGCCGTACGCGATTTCATCGCCGAGGCCGAGGGTGCGGGTTGCCAGGTGTTCATCTGCATGGCGGGCATGGCGGCCCACCTGCCGGGTGTGGTTGCTTCGCTCACGGAGAAGCCGGTGTTGGGAGTGCCACTGAAGGGCGGTCTCATGGACGGCCTGGACGCGTTGATGTCGGTGGTCCAGATGCCCGGCGGGGTGCCCGTGGCCACGTTCGCGGTGGGCTCGGCCGGCGCCAAGAACTCGGCTCTGTTCGCCGTCCAGATGCTGGCGGCTTCGGACCCGGCGCTCGCCGATCGCTTCCACGCGTTCCGGGCGGAGATGGCGGCTGGATGATCGAAGAAGCACGGCTTCGTCTCAATCGTGGCGAAGTCATCCTGCTGGGGACCGACACCGTGCCGGGTTTGCACGCGCTCGCCGATCGGGAGCAGGCATGCATGGATCTGCGCGGCCTGAAGTCCTCGCCGCCGGGTCGGCCGTTTCTCCTTCTCTTCGCTTCGATGGACCGAGCATTGCGCTACTCCCGCGGTCTCGACCCAGCTGTGAAGCAATCTCTCGAACTCGCTTGGCCTGGACCGCTTACGGCGATTCTCCCGGCCGGTGACGAGCTTGCGCCGTGGTGGGGAGACAATCAGACCTTCGCGGCGCGCGTGCCCGCCCACGTCAGTCTGAGGGCTCTGCTGGATACACTGGACTATCCCCTGTTCTCCACTTCGGCCAACCTCGCAGGCGAAGAGACAGCAAAAACAGTGGCGTTGGCCCAAAGGTCATTTCCGGACCTGTACGCGTTGGACTTTGGCGACCAGAGCGCGGGGACGGCCTCGACCCTGGTTGATTGTACGAGCGCTCCGGGCCGGGTCCTGCGGCCGGGCGCGGCGCCGTGGCCACCCGGGCCATGATCGGGCCGCAAAAGGGTGCCTCAGCTTGACTAAACCCGGTGTCTTGGCTAGTTTTGGCAGCGCGTCCTGCCGGAAGAATTTCACGTAACACTCTATGTTTTCTATCGTTTTCGTTTGCACGGGAAACACCTGTCGGAGTCCCATGGCCCAGGCCCTGGGCCAACGGATTCTGTCCGATGTCCCCGGCGGGGTGACCGTTTCTTCTGGCGGCCTGTCGGCCTACGGCGGACAGCCTGCTTCGAGTCACGCACAGTTCTTGGTTTCGCAATCCGGGGGGGATCTCGGTGCACACGAAGCGCGTCCGCTGACGCGCGAGATCGTCGAGGCCGCGGATATCGTCTTGACGATGACCGAGGGCCATCGACGGGAGATCGAACGTGCGTTCCCTGCAGTGTCGCACAAGGTATTTGCGCTGGCGGCGTTTGCCGGCGAATCGGATGGGGCGGATGTAGCCGATCCCTTCGGGGGCAATCTCGCCGCGTACGAGAATGCCTACCAACAGATCGAGCGCTTGGTGCGGGCCTCTGAGCCGCGCCTACGGAAGCTGGCCGCCAAACGCGGTCCCGCCGAGCGCGAACAGTAATTGAAAATCGTCTCCTCGGGCGGCACCTGGTCCGCCCGTCTCGTGAGCGAAAGGACTCGAAGCGATGAATACGCCCGTCAAAAAAGGCCCCAAGGCCGAATTCGTTTGGATGGACGGCGAAATGGTTCCGTGGAGCGACGCGAAGATCCACGTGTCGACCCACGCACTCCACTATGGCAGCGGCGCTTTCGAGGGCGCCCGTGTCTACGAGCACCCACAGGGTCCGGCGATGTTTCGCATGCGCGACCACGTACGCCGACTCTTCGAATCTTCAATCATGCTTCGTATGGAAATCCCGTACACGCGGGACGAGATCTACGAAGCGATCCGCGAGACAATAAAGGCCAACAAGCTAAACTCCTGCTACGTGCGGCCTCTGGTGTATCGCGGCGAGGGACCCATGGGAGTCAACCCATTGGGCAATCCCACCAACGTATTCATCGCGGTGTGGAAGTGGGGGAAATATCTGGGCGAAGAGGCATTGACCGAAGGCGTCGACGTTTGCGTCAGCAGTTTCCGCCGCATGGCTCCCGACACGCATCTGCCCCTGGGCAAACACACGGGCAACTACGTCAACTCACAGCTCGCCAAGATGGAAGCGGTCCTGGCCGGGTTCGCCGAGGGCATCATGCTGGATGTCGATGGCTACGTCAGTGAGGGTAGTGGCGAGAACATCTTCGCGGTACGCGATGGGGTTCTGTTCACCGCACCTTATAGCACGACCGCCTTGGGTGGAATCACCCGCAACAGCATCATGCGGCTGGCCAAGGAGCAGGGAATCGAAACGCGTGAGCAGAAGTTCTCGCGCGAAATGCTCTACGTGGCCGACGAGTTGTTCTTCACTGGCACCGCGGCCGAGGTCACGCCTATTCGCAGTGTCGATCGAATACCCGTGGGCAGTGGCACGCGGGGTCCGGTAGGCGAAAAGTTGCAGAAGGCTTTCTTCGACGTGATCGAAGGACGCACCGAAGACCGTTACGAGTGGCTCGAGTTCGTCTAGATCCACGCCGTTTTCGAGCCTACGTCAGACCCGTTGGAGGATAGTTGAGCTTCCTGCAAAAGACCGACCCGGACGTGTACGGGGCTGTGCAAAGCGAGTTGGGGCGCCAACGCGACCAGCTCGAGATGATTGCCAGCGAAAACTTCACGAGTTTGGCCGTAATGGAGGCCATGGGATCGGTATTCACCAACAAGTACGCCGAAGGATACCCCGGTCGACGTTACTACGGTGGTTGCGAATTTGCCGACCAGGTCGAGCAACTTGCTCGCGATCGGGCCAAGATTCTGTTCGGGGCCGAGCGCGCCAATGTGCAGCCGCACAGCGGTAGCTCCGCCAACATCACCGCCTACCTGGCGTTGTGCAAGCCGGGCGATCGCATCATGGGATTGAGCCTGAGCCATGGCGGGCACCTTACCCACGGTCACAAGGTCAACTTCAGCGGCTCTTTGTTCGAGGCTCATCACTACGAAGTGGATCGCGAAACCGAACGCATCAACTACGACGCGTTGCGGAAGCAGGCCATGGAAGTGCGGCCACAGCTTCTGGTGGGTGGATCGAGCGCGTATCCGCGGGCGTGGGACTTCGAGGCCATGGGAGCCATTGCGCGCGAATTGGAGATTCCACTGCTGGTCGATATGGCGCATTTCGCGGGGCTGGTGGCCGCGGGCATCCACCCCGATCCGGTGCCGCACGCAACCGCGGTTACCACCACGACGCACAAGACGCTGCGTGGGCCGCGGGGCGGGCTGATCCTGAGCGGAGCGGAAACCGGCAAGCTCATCAACAAATGGAATTTCCCCGGCACGCAGGGCGGCCCCTTCGTTCACGTGATCGCGGCCAAAGCCGTCTGTTTTCTCGAGGCGCAGGGCGATGCCTACAAGAAGGATCAACATCAGACCGTGGCCAACGCCAAGGCGTTGGGCGCGGCCTTGGTCGAACGCGGGCTTCGCCTGGTCAGCGGTGGAACCGATACCCATCTGATCCTGGTCGACGTGACGCCGCGCAAGATGACGGGGAAAGAAGCTGAGGAAATCCTGGAGTCGGTGGGAATCACGGTAAACAAGAACACCATCCCGTTCGACGCCGAGAGTCCCTTCGTCACCAGTGGCATCCGTATCGGAACGCCGGCGCTGACCACGCGGGGGATGCGCGAAGAGCAGATGGTGGAGATCGCCGACATCATCGACCGCGCGCTGGCCGCGGGCGCCGATGGCGAGGACCTGCCTGGGCTGCGCAAACGGTCGCAAGCGCTCGCTGCGAACTTTCCGTTGTATCCCGAACTCGCCTGAACCGCGTCCCGTGCGTTGCCCCAGCTGTGGTCACTCCGAAGATCGTGTGGTCGACTCGCGCTCGACACGTGAAGGAGCGGCCACGCGTCGTCGTCGCGAGTGTCTGCAGTGCTCGCATCGATACACCACCTACGAGTACGTCGAGAAGGCGCCCACGCTGGTCGTGAAGAAAGACGGCCGTCGTGTCCCCTTCGATCGTGACAAGTTGGTGGGTGGTATCATCCACGCCTGCCAGAAGCGTCCGGTCAGCCGCGAAGAAATCGATCACCTGGTCGCTCGCGTGGAATCCCGGGTGTTTTCGGGCGCGGCCGACGAGATTCCCAGTCGGGACATCGGTGAAGCCGTCATGGTCGAGCTGCAGGATCTCGACGAGATCGCGTACGTGCGCTTCGCCTCGGTGTATCGGTCGTTTCGTGACGTGAATCAATTCATGGACGAGTTGCGGGTGTTGCTCGATCGCCCGCCCGAGCGCGAACCCGAGTCGTGACAATGAACGACAAGCAGATGAGCATCCTCGAGCACATTGGCGAGCTTCGCAGCACCGTTCTGTGGGCGTTCGGCTTGGCTCTGCTGGGAACGGTGGTCGCCTGGTTCTTCAGTGACGCCATCGTTGATGCGCTGCTCGAGCCTGCCCGGCAGGCGGGTCAGGAGACCCTTTACTTCACGGCGCCCATGGAGGCGTTCCTGTTGAAGCTGAAGGCGTCGACCCTGGTGGGACTGTTCCTGGTTCTTCCGCTCGTGTTGCTGAAGGTATACGCCTTCATCTTGCCGGGTCTGCACGGCCACGAGCGGGCGGTCGTTACCCCCATGCTGGTGGTCGCCACGGCGTTGTTCTACGTGGGCGTAGCGTTCTGCTTCTACGTGCTCATGCCGATGATCATCAAATTCGCCGTGGGTTTCGCCACCGAAGCGCTGCAGCCATTGCTCACGGCCGATGCCTACTTTGCCCTGGCATCGCGGCTTTGCCTGGCGTTTGGACTGCTGTTTGAACTGCCCATGGTCGTCTTCGCATTGAGCTGGGCGGGCGTAGTGGAACCGCGTTCGCTGCTCCGAACGTGGCGTTACGCGCTGATCTTGATTCTGGTGGTGGCGGCCACGCTGACGCCGCCGGACATCATCAGCCAGGTGATGTTGGCGGGTCCGGTCATGTTGCTCTACCTCTCTAGTGTGTTGGTGTCGATGGCCGTAACCAGGCGAAGACGTAAGCGTAGCGGTGACAGCGACTAGCATCGATCGACGTCGGCAGGGAATCGCGTTGACACCCGCCCTGCGCATCATTATATCATGACAGTCCTAATCGAGCGGCCCAGGTCTGTGCTGGACGCGAACGCGCCTTTTGCGAAGGGGAAGCCAGGTGCCACTGGCTGGCGAAGACCGGGTCAAACTTCAGTCGTTGCAAGGACTGATCGCGGACGACCTGGGGGTTCTCGAGGGCGAGTACAACTCGTTGCTCGAAGGCGATCTGCCACTCCTTCAGCACATCTGCGATCATCTGAAGCTCGGTCGGGGCAAGCGCTTCCGGCCCACGCTTCTCCTTATTACGGCCAAGAACGGTTCTGGCGTCAATGCCGAGGCGGTATTCGCCGCGGCCTGCGTCGAACTCGTTCACACGGCTACTCTGATCCACGACGATTTCATCGACGAGGCTGAGACCCGCCGCAACCTCCCGACCGTCAATGCCAAGTGGGGTCCCAGTGCCGCGCTGATCATGGGTGACTGGATCTACAGCAAGGTATTTGCCCTGTTGACGGCCCGGGACATGGTCGAGCCCATGAAGATCATCGCGCGCACGACTCATTCCATGAGCATTGCCGAGATGATTCAGCTCGAGCGTCGCCGTGATCTCAATCTGTCCGAAGACGACTATATGACCGTCATCCGGCGCAAGACCGCGAGTCTGATCGAGGCCTCCTGCGAGATCGGTTCGCTTCTGCATCCTGAATTGGTGAAGAAGCGTACCTCGCTGGCCACCTTTGGGCTGAACGTCGGTTTGGCATTTCAGATCACTGACGACATCTTCGACTATCTGGGCGATGATCGCAGACTAGGCAAGCCGGTTGGTGGAGACTGGCGCGAAGGCCGAATCACCCTGCCGTTCATTGCGGCCTGGCGCAACGCTCCCGCGGCCGAGGTGGCTCGCCTCCAGGAGGCTCTGGCCGGAGAACGCGGGGCGGAACTTTGGCCAGACGTGTGCAAGATGGTGCAGAACTACGGCGGCGTCGATTATGCCTACGAAATTGCCCACAAGTTTGGTCGTCACGCCAAGGACTCCATTGCCGAGCTCGAAGCCCTTCCGCAGCGTGAGATTCTCACCGCCGCCGCGGACTACGTTTTGGGCCGACTCCACTGAACCGAATCCCTACCACGGAGCGCCCTTGCGGCGGACTCCGCACAGAAAACCATGACCAAAGACAACAGCGTACAGTTGGCGCAGAGCGCCGTGAATTGGGCCCTGGACAAGAAGGCCGAAGAAGTCCTACGCATGGACCTGACCGGTCTCCTGGATGTAACCGACTACTTCGTGGTGGCCACCGGCAGCTCCGAAATCCAGGTCAGGGCGATTGCCGATGCCATCATCGACGGCGCGGTCGCGGCCAAGAACAAGCCTCTGAGCGTCGAGGGGCGCGACAGCGGGCACTGGGTACTGATCGATTTCGTTGATGTGGTGGTTCACGTCATGCTTCCCGAAGTCCGACAGAAATACAAGTTGGAGCGCCTGTGGGGAGACGCGACCATGACCTGGTTCGACGAGACGGGCCAGCCTATAGAGACGGGCCAGCCCATAGACGGTGGCGAGTCGGCCAGTAGCAGCGAGGTTGCCAGTTGAAACACGAGGCTATTCGCAAGGCGCTGGTGCACGCGCTCGAGGGCGTGGGCATGTTCGAGGAAGACTATGTCCTCGAGTTCGAGGTCCCCAAGGACCCGGCGTTCGGTGACCTGAGTACCAACGTGGCCCTCCTGTTGGCCAAGCCGCTCAAGCGCAAGCCGCGGGAACTGGCCGGCGAGATCGCGGCATCGTTGGAGATCAGCAAAGACGAAGTGTCGAGTGTGGAAATCGCCGGCCCGGGCTTCATCAATTTTCGTTTGGCCCGGGAGATCTGGGCCAACCGGTTGGTCGAGATTCTCGATCAGGGCGACCGATTCGGCTCGTCCAATCTGGGCCAGAACGAGCGCGTGAATATCGAGTTCGTGAGCGCCAATCCCACGGGTCCTTTCAATATCGTAAGCGCGCGCGCGGCCGCGGTGGGTTCGGCGTTGGCGCGTGTCCTGGAGATGGCCGGGTTTTCGCCCCACACCGAGTTCTATTGCAATGACGCAGGCCGGCAGGTGGTTCTCCTGGGCCACTCGCTGCGAGCACGGTACGCCCAGGCATTGGGTCGCGAAGGGTTCGAGGTGCCCGAGGAAGGCTATCAGGGCGAGTACGTCGTCACCCTGGCGCGGGAGTTGGCTGAGAAGGGCCTGCACGAGGAATCGTTCGAGGGTGATGACACCGTCGGGCGAATCAAGGGTGACCTTGCCGTTCCCAGCGGCGTGCCCACCGAGTGGTTGGCGCTCGCCGACGAAGAAGAATCGGCACGGAGTTTCGGGCGGTATGCGCTGCACTCCATGATTGCCCAGCAACGGCGCACTTGCGTGCGGTTTGGTCTGGAGTTCAACACCTGGTACCTCGAGTCCGAGTTGCACGCAACGGACAAGCTCGCGTCCACGCGGCGCGAATTGGAAGAAGCCGGCCACCTCTACGAAGAAGATGGTGCCGTCTGGTTTCGTTCGACTGAGTTTGGCGACGAGAAGGATCGCGTGTTGGTGAAGGCCGACGGACAGCCGACGTATTTCCTGGCTGACATCGCGTACCACCGCGCCAAGCACGCGCGGGGCTTCACGCGCGCCATCGATTTTTTCGGCCCCGACCATCATGGGCACATCGCGCGGATGCAGGGTGCGATGCAGGCCATGGGATACGGCCCGGACTGGTTGGAGATTCTGCTGCTGCAACAGGTGAATCTGATCCTCGACGGTAAGCCGCTGGAGATGTCCAAACGCGCGGGTCGCCTGGTCACCATGGACGAGCTCATAGAAGAAGTGGGCGCCGACGTGGCCAAGTTCTTCTTTCTGGATCGAAAAAACGGCAGCCACCTGGATTTCGATCTCGATCTTGCCAAGCAGCAGAGCAACGACAATCCGGTGTACTACGTGAAGTACGCCCACGCTCGTATATGCTCGGTGCTGCGCAATGCGCAGACGCGCGGTGTGGATCCAGAAAAGGTGGAAGAGGGCGACTTGGCGAGGTTGGTAGAGGAGGCCGAGCTGGACCTGTTGCGGCTCCTGTCCGAGTTCCCCCAGCGAATAGAGGGGGCGGCGACTTCGCGGGAGATGTCACGCATCACGGGTTTCGCAAAGGATGTTTCGGCCGCATTCCACCAGTTCTATCAGAACTGTGTCATTCTTGGCGAAGACGAGTCGCTGACACGCGCCCGGTTGGCGCTCAGTCGAGCGACGCGTATCGTCCTGGCCAACGCCCTGCGTCTGGCGGGGGTCGAGGCCCCCGAGCGGATGTAGGCATCGTTCGCAAATTGGTTTCTGCGATAGGAGTTCGTCTTGCAGATCGTCGTGGTTGGTTCGGTAGCGCTCGACACCATCGAAACGCCGTGGGGCTCGCGCGAAGACTGCCTGGGGGGCAGCGCGTTCTACTTCGCCATCGGCGCCAGCTACTTCGCACCGGTGCAGTTGGTTGCGGTGGCCGGAACCGACTACCCCAAGACCGCCCGAGCGACGCTGGCTGAGCGAAACGTCGATCTCATCGGCCTGGAATTCGCGGACGGCGAGACGTTCCGTTGGGGCGGTCGCTACCACGAAGACATGAACCAGCGCGACACGCTGTTCACGCACCTGAACGTATTCGAGCATTTTCACCCCAAGCTTCCCGACAACTACTGCAACGCGGATATTGTGTTCCTGGCCAATATCCACCCCTCGCTGCAACTCGAGGTACTCGAGCAGGTGCAGGGGCCCCAGCTCGTGGCCATGGACACCATGAACCTGTGGATCGACGTGGCCCGCGAAGACCTCGAGCGAGTCATCTCGAAAGTGGATCTGCTGTTCCTGAACGATCAGGAGGCGATGCAGCTGACGGGTCGTCGCATGCTTCTGACCGCGGTCCAACAGCTACACGAGATGGGTCCGAAGTGGGTCGTGGTGAAAAAGGGCGAGCACGGAGCCATTTTGTTCGGTCCGGATAAGCAACGGTTTGCGGTTCCCGCCGTGTTGCTGCACCGGGTCTTCGATCCCACGGGGGCCGGGGACACGTTCGCCGGCGGTTTCCTGGGTTACCTGGCCAAGCAGGGAAGTCTTGCTCCCGAACATCTGCGCGAGGCGATGGTTTACGGTACCGTGCTCGCGAGTTTCGTGACCGAGCAGTTCAGCGTGGACCACCTCGTGGGTCTGAAGACCGAAGACATCGAGGCCCGTCGCGAGGAACTACGCGACCTTACCCGCTGGGGGAAGGTCTGATTCGGACAACGCGGAGGTGACTTTTTTCTGGTATGTCGCATCTGTAGTTCGGGTCCCACCGCCGGTAATAACCCGCCCGGTTACCGGCGCAGGCGGTTGTGTGTTAAGCTGGCAAATATCCAGCCACACCTCGTATTGATTGAAATTCTAGCCATTGGAGATCGATATGCGGCTATCCGCAGATCGAAAGCGTGCGCTTGAAGTCGAGCTCGCGCTAATCAAGAATGTTGGCTTCTCTTCGATCCTGTTGGGCGACAACGGAGAGATCGCCAGCGTCGATGTAATATCCGATACCGAGAGAAACGCCAAACACGTCGCCCGGGACGTGGAGATCATTCTCCGGAAGCATGACCTGGGCGTCGATCGGAAGAAGATCGGCGTAGTCCAGATGGACCAGCCCGATCGTGTTCGGGCGGGGGAAGCCCCCCGAGTCGTCGAACCGGGTGTGGAGCCGGGTGTGGAGCCGGCAATTCTGACCGTCGTGCCGGGCGGCGAAAGAGTCCAGCTCAACGCCGTTCATTCCACCATGCGTGACGGGTCGTTGGCCGTGGAGGTGGAGCTTACCCTGGGGCCCTACGATGGAATCCCTGGCCGCGCAGACGGTCCTGGGACCGATGAGACCTCCAGCGTAGCCCTGGTGGCCCGCGCGACCCTGGAAGCGGTGCGCAATTTGCTCCAGCCCGGGTACGAGGCCCTGCTGAAGGAGGCCCGGATTCTCGAGGCCGTCGGCCGCCCCCTGGTGGTCGTGGTCGTGGATTTCGGGGCCGGCCGCAAGATCGAGACCATGGTCGGAGCTTGCATCCAGCGGGGGAGTTTGTACGATACCGCCGTCTATGCGACCCTCGACGCGATCAATCGCCCGTTGGGTCAGGCCAGCTACCGGACACTGGCCTACTTGGAAGAAGACCTTGATGCGGCCGATTCGGGGGCTGCATAAGAAAAATGCCAGCGGGGAGTTGCGAACCAGTTAGCTGAGACGGACCAACGAGACAAGATGAGCGGAGACGCGTGTCGCCGGCCCTAGCGGAGTTTTGGCGACATAGATACCTACGAAAGTGAGGTGATGTCTCCATGCGTTGGTTGATGAGCGTTATGCTCGCCGGTCATATTAAGTGGTAGCTAAACCCTCCCCGCTGGTATTCCAACGCAACATGAAGCGAAACCCCGTAGCACTATATTCGTATCTGGTCGTGCTCAGCCTGTGCGCGATCGCGTTGGTTACTTGGCTGGTGATGGATCAACCCCTTACGGGGCAGGACCTCATCCCTCTGGTTTGCTTCCTGGTATTCGTGATCGGGGTCGAGTTCTTCGACATCAAGACGTTGAGCGGAGGGTACTTCGTTCCGTCATCGACGATCTATCTGGCCGTGATCGCTCTCTTCGGCCCTTCCTTCGCGGCGATTCTGCATGCTCTCGTGCTCGTGATCGGTGATGGTCTCATAAAGAGGCGCCCACTGATCAAGACCGTCTTCAATCTTGCGGCATTGTCCATAGTGACCGGAGTGGCCGGACTCGTTTTCCACAGAATGCCATTCAGCAACGACCTTTCGTCGCCGTTGTATCTCATTCCCGCGCTCGTTGCCCACATCGTCTTTTCTTCGCTCAGTATGGTTTTGGCCTCGATCGTCATTGGACTGAGTGAAGGCGTGAACGTCCGGACAATCTGGAAGAACAACTACGGTTGGCATTTCCTTAGTAGCATCGTCGCGGCCCCGCTCTCCGCATTTCTCATCTTCAGCTACTCGTACGCTGGCCTTTGGTCGTTGCTACTGTTCGCAATGCCGCTCTATTCGATCTGGCGTAGCCACAAGCTCTTCGAAGACATGAAAGAGGCGCACAAGAACACGGTTGCCGCGCTCACCACTGCCCTCGAAGCCGATGAGCCCTACACCCACGGGCACAGTTACCGCGTGGCGCGGTACGCGATAACGTTGGGGCAGGAGCTGGGTATGAGCGCCAAGGAACTCGAGTCGCTCGAGTACGCCGGACTGCTGCATGACATCGGCAAGATCGCCATCACCAACGACATTGTCTGCAAGCCGGCCCGGCTGACCAAGGAAGAGTTCGACATCCTGGCCGCGCACCCGGCCATCGGCGGCGAGATCGTCTCCGAGATGCGATTCCTCGACGACGCGGCTTCGCTGGTTCGCCATCACCACGAGCGCCCCGACGGTCAGGGCTATCCGGACGGGTTGAAGGGCGACGAAATCAGCTTGGGTAGTCACATCCTGAACCTTTGCGACGCCGTCGACGCCATGACCAGCAATCGTCCGTACCGGGCCGCGTTGAGCGTGGATCAGTGCGTGGCCGAAGTCCTTCGGTTCCGCGGCACACAGTTCGACACCCGGGTGGTCGACACCTTCGAACGCATGGTGGGGGACGGCTCGTTCGTGATCATCGAGCACGCCGACGGCTCGGCGCAGCAGATCCAACGCGTCCTGCGCGAGGCCGCGGGTGGCTTTGGCGTGCTTCGCGGCACCGCGGCCTGACCCCGACCGGCCCTGCCGCCGACCAGCTTCGCGGACCACCAGTTTCGCCCACCCCCAGCTTTGACAACCGCCGCGGCTAGGCCTAACATCCGGCCGCTATGAAGTACAAAGACACCGGCGTGGACATCGATGCGGCGCAGGACGCGCTGAAGGGCGTACGGGCGGCCATTGCCGGTACCTGGGGCCCCCAAGTGGCCTCGGATGTTGGCAGCTTTGGCGGTTTGTTTCGTCTGGACGACGGTTCATTCCTGGTCAGTTCCATCGACGGCGTGGGCACCAAGCTCATGGTCGCGCTGCAGGCTGAGCAGGTGGACGGCGTGGGTGCCGATCTGCTGAACCACTGCGTAAACGACATCCTGGTCCAGGGGGCGCGCCCGCTGTTCTTTCTGGACTACTACGCGGCCGGCCGCCTCTCGCCCGACCACTTCAAGCGCGTGATTGGCGGCATGGCGGCCGCGGCCCGCGACAACGGCTGCGCCCTCATCGGCGGCGAAACGGCCGAAATGCCCGGGATGTACCGCGAGGACGACTTCGACCTGGCGGGCTGTATCGTTGGCCAGGTCAGCGCCGAGCGCCTCATCACCGGTCAGGAAATCCGCGAGGGAATGGTGGTCTACGGGTGGCGATCGTCGGGTCTCCACACCAACGGCTACAGTCTGGCGCGACGTGCATTGCTCGAAGGGCCCAACGCGCTGGACTTGAGCGTCGATCCTGGTTCTCTTGGTTGTACCCTGGCCGACGCGCTTCTGGCCGTACACCGCAGCTACCTGGCGCCGGTGGAGCAGTTGCGCGAGCACGCCACGATCGCCGGGCTGTGTCATCTCACCGGCGGCGGGTTCTACGACAACATTCCGCGCGTGTTGCCCGCGGGGCTGGGCGTGATCATCGATGCCTCGGCCTGGGAGGTGCCGCCCATCTTCCGCCTCATCCAGGAGCGCGGAAACGTCGATCTCGACGAGATGCGTCGGGTGTTCAACCTGGGCATCGGCATGCTCGCGGTGTGCGATGAGGTTGCTCCCGCGCACCTCGACGCTCTCGGCGAACGGCCGATCAAGTTGGGTCGCGTGGTGGCCGCCGAGGGTCCGCTGGTTCGCTTCGAAAGCTGACCGGATCTGGCGACGCTTTGGCCTTTCGGGACACCGTCTTCTTCCTCGGTTGAAATCGCAATTCATTTAATCGCAGTACGATAGGTGCTGCGGTGCATGTGGTATCGAGGTTGCGATTGGTGTGGATTCTCCCGCCTCCGGGAGGGCTCGAGCCTGCAATGCCGAAGCGTCCTGCGTCGAAATCCCCCAGTCATGAGCAGTTGGAGAAGCGCCTCCAGAGCCTGTTGGCCGGGCTGGAGGCGACCGTGCTGGGTGTAGGCCGGCGTGTATCTCCGCTGGCTGCCTCGCCCAGCTTCGAGGTGCTGGCCGCCGTCGACCGGCAGGGAATCGTCGCCTCGCCCGAGCGCCAGATGCCGCTGGCCGTACTCGACCGCATGTGCCGCACGGGTCGGCACTTCGATCTTCCGTGCGATACCGAGTGGACGGGCCGGTGGATGCGCGAACGGGAGGCCACGCGGGTGATGGGTTGGTCCCTGCCCGGGGACCGGGCCGCGTCGGTTTTTTTCGTGGCCGTCTACACCGGAGGCAAGGTCGTAGGCGACAAGCAACGACGCGCGGCGCTGGAGGGTATGGAGACGCTTGCGTGCGCCCTGGCCCCGCCGGCCTGGATGCACGCGGCCCGAGCTCCTACCTCGTCGATCGCGTCCGGAGCAGCACCGGTCCTGGCGTTGCTTGGCGAAGCCGGTGATGAACCCTCGATGGACGGTTTTCCCAGCCTGCGCGAGGCCGTATTCCGCATGGAACGCACGCTGATTCGCCGGGCATTGCAGCAGCACGAGGGCAACAAGTCGGCGACCGCGCGTGCGTTGAAGATGAGCCGCCAGGGGCTCTACAAGAAACTCAAACAGCACGGTCTTCTCGGACCGTGACCGCTTGACCTGGCTCGACAGGCTTGGCGCGGACACCTATAGTTTCGCCCCAACCCTAGCCAGCGCAGGTTTGCATGCGGCGATTCGAGTTTCTCCATACGCCCGAGTTTCGTGCGGGCGTGCTGAGCGGCATCCTCATGACCCTGGCCGGGCCGCCTTCGGTCTTTGGTTTCCTGGGATACGTAGCGTTGGTGCCGCTGCTCCTGGTGTTCTTCGCGCCGAACGATGTTCGTCAGGCACGTCCGGTGAGGCTCAAGACCCTGGTGTTGAGTTTCGGTCTGGCCTACCACGTCACTCAGCTGCACTGGCTGATACTGCTCACCGGCGCGTCTCCGCTTACGTTTCGCTGGGCGCTTCCTTTCATGTTGGTCCTGCTGGCCCTGTACCTGACCGTGGGGTACGCGGTGTTGTTCTGGGCTCTCGCGCGCTTGCGCCAGGCGCTCGGGGTGCAGGCCATCTGGTTTTTCCCCGGGCTATGGGTGATCGTGGAATGGGCTCGTGCGCTGGGCGACATGGGCTTTCCTTGGCTGCGACTGGCTACCACCCAACTGCGCTACGTGCCCATGCTCCAGGTCTCGGGGTTGGTGGGGGAGCTGGGGGTTTCGTTCGTCGTGGCTTGGATCAACGTGTTCCTGGTTATCGCCTGGCAGGGCTTTCGCGGTGGATACCCGACGTTGGGCCGGGCCTATCTTTCTCGATGGTGGGCCCCCTCGGCGTTGGTCTTGTTGGTAGGCACGACCCTGTTCTACGGCGTGCGCACCACCGAGGCGTTGGAGCGCGACGACCAGGGTCGCGAGCATCTCTCCATTGGGGTGGTTCAGGCCAACGTAAACCTGCTCGACAAGTGGGATCCGGCGAAGCGTGACTCCACGTTCGTGCCGTACGATCGCCTGACGCGCAAGGTGGCGGCGGAAGGGGCGCGTCTGGTCATCTGGCCCGAGACGGCCATTCCCATGGATCTTCCGCGCCGGCCCGAGTACCTCGAACGCGTGCGTGATACGGTAGTGAGTTCGAAGGTCGCTCTGCTCGCCGGCTTTCCCGAGCGCATCGTAAACGACGAAGGATTGCTCGACGGATACAACAGCTCGTTTCTCATGGATGATCAGGGAATCCTGCGTGATCGTTACCGCAAGATGCACCTGCTCGCGTTCGGCGAGCGTATTCCATTCCAGGGTTTCCTGCCGATTCTCAGCAAGGTCGATTTCGGTCAGGCCGAATGGAATCCCGGTCCGGAACAGACCGTGTTCGATGTCGACGGTCACAAGTTCTCGGCGCTCATCTGTTTCGAGTCCATTTTCTCTGACTTCGCGCGTAGCGCGGTGCAACGCGGCGCGGGCTTTCTCGTGAACATCACCAACGACGGTTGGTTTGGCGATACGATCCTGCCGCATCAGCATGCGTGGATGGCCATCATGCGGGCCGCCGAAAACAGGGTTCCGCTGATACGTTGTGCCAACAACGGGCTGAGCTTCGCGGTGACTCCGGCCGGCCGATTGGTCCACGCTACGTCGATGTTCGAGCGTGAGACGTTCGTGCGAACCGTGCAGCCCCGTCCGGGCGGTAGCTTCTACACCCGAAATGGCGACCGGACGCTTTTCTTGCTGATCGCGCTGAGTTTTGCTTTCCTCGTAGTAGTGGGTCGCAAGGCCCGTTGACTGTCGCCTCCCCTGGTTCCTCCCCCTTTCGAACCAAAATGACAATCACGCGTGGCATATGGACGGGGTTGCTGGCCTGCCTGGTGTTGGTGGGTTGCAGCGAGAACTTCGGTATTCCTCCCGTTCCGCCGGGAACCCTCGTGTTGCCTACCAGCGAGGGATCGGTAGGGCCGGTGTTTGCCCGGTCCGGCGTGTCCCTGGCCGGAGGGCCCGACGTGTTCTTCGTAGGCACGAACTCGGGTCTGTTTCGTGCCGATGTGTCGTCGGCCGAGGCGGTCTGGACCCCGGCCCATCCCGGCAAGATCACAGACAACGGGGAGCCGGCATTCTTCTCGATCGACGGACTCGATGTGGACGCCAGTGGCTCGGTCGTGGTGTTCGAGTCTTCCTTGGGCGCCGCCGATGACGAGGTCTACCTGAGCCTCAATCGGGGTGACAGTTTCGACAACGTTCGCATACCCAATCTAATCTTGCGCGACGTCGATCGCGTTGGCGCGCTATCACCCAGTGACGCACATCCCGACGGTAGTTGTGTGGTCGTACAGTTTCCCGAGGTACACGTGTGGGACACGGTCGCGGCCGACTGGCGTGAGTCGATGCTGCCCTGGGTTCCTGAACAGATCGGTCCCGTTTCTTCTTCGCGCGAGCACGTGGTGGTCGCCGCATTTCGTGATTCGCTCTGGCGATTCCTGATCAGCGCGGATGGCGGTGTCACGTTCGTGGAATCCACGATCTCTACCGACCAGACGTTGTTGGACGCCGCGATTGGTCCGAGTGGGCAGGTGGTATACGCGACGGCATCGGGCGTTGTCGTTGGCGGCACCACGCACGCGGGAACGTTCATCGCGATTGACGTGCGCCATTTGGCGGGCGCGTTTCGTTTTGCCGGTCTCACCCCCGGTTCAAACTCCCTGGTCCAGGGCATCGTGGGCGGCGTGGCCGGTGCGGCGTTGGAGCTGACGTTTCCCGTGGCCGACGAGGGCCTCGTGGCTACGGCCGGTGGCGGAGCAGCCATGTCGAGGGTGGATGGGATGCTCGCCATCTGCGGATCCACGTGCGGCGAGCGGGAGTTCCGGGGCCGTGACCTGCTCTGGACGGCGTTGGCGGCCGACCCGCGCGAACCGGGCTTCGTCTACCTTGGTCGCCGCGACAACCGGGTTCGGTACGGCGACGCGCAGGGTGAGATGATCGATCTGGGCACACCGAGATTTCCATCGCTTCTGCAATCGATTCTGCCCGATGTCAATACGGCCCAGGGAGTGTTCGTGGGCAGTTACGGCGTCCACTACCGGCCGGATCATGCGTTGGGTGGAGTATGGGAGGAACGCGTCGCGGGTCAGGATTCGTACCTACAGATCCTTGGACCTGGGTCGCCGGTGCAGCCCATCGCGATGGAACGGGATCCGGGCGGCGACGTGATATGGATGGGCACCAGTGAAGGCGACGGCGTGTACCGCACCAACAACGAAGCGCTGTTGTGGGAGCGGATGAACGACGGCTTTGGTCCGCCCGGTGTGGGCGAAGACGGTTTGGCCACGGTGCCCCGCGTTACCGCGTTTGCCTTCGACCGGTCAGAAGTATTCATCGGATCGCTACGGGGCGGCGTATGGACACTCGATTCCTCGGACAATTCCTGGTCCCAGATGAATACGGGTCTGCCGGACGCGATGGGCGTGCCCGTCGACAGCTGCTGCTTCGATGTCGCCGATACCAACGTAGACGTGCGCGATCTGGTTGCGCTCGACGATGGCACGTTGCTGGCGGCCACCGCATGGGGTGTATTTCGGCGCGGACGCTCGGCCTCGGCCTGGTCGTTCTCGGGCGACGGAATCACCAGTAGTGATCTGTTCGCGCTGGCCCCGCACCCCACCGATTCAGACCTCATCGTCGCCGGCGGTCGCGGTACGCCCATGAATCCCGCGTGGTTGTTCCTCAGTGACGATGGCGGTCAGAGCTGGTTGCCGGTGGGTTCGTCTCTGCTGGCGCGTTTCGCTTCGGACATCGTATGGTCGAACCCCGATCGTTCCGAACTCGTTGTTCTCTTGCAGGGCAGTGGCGCCTGGCGCCTGGATCTGGATCCGTGACCGATACGCTTCGTATTGCCGTTCTGCTCAGTGGCACCGGACGGACGCTGGAGAATCTGCTGCAGCGCATTCTCGCGGAATCGTTGCCGATTGAAGTGGTGGCGGTGGCCAGCAACAAGAAGCGCTGCCGCGGTCTGGATATCGCCCAGCACGCTGGCTTACCGAACGCGCGTTTCCCACTGAGCGAGCACGCTGACGCGGAGCAGCGCGACCAGGCCATGCTGGCGTGGTGTGGGCGGCAACGACCCGCGTTGCTGGTTCTGGCGGGATACACCGCGCACCTGGACCTGGGCTCCCGCCCCGAACTTCCCGTGGTGAACATTCACCCCTCGTTGCTGCCCGAATTCGGTGGTCAAGGCTACTACGGCCATCGCGTTCACCAGGCTGTTTTGCAGGCCGGTCGCGAGACGAGCGGATGCACGGTACATCGAGTAGATTCTGAGTTCGATCGAGGTCCCATTCTGGCGCAGCGCTCCGTGCCGGTGGTTGCCGACGACACGGTCGAAAGCCTCGCGGCTCGTGTTTTCGAGGCTGAATGCGAACTCTACCCGGCCGTGCTGTGCGCCATGGCCACGGGCGACATTCCCCTTCACGCGGAGGAATCAGGACAGTGAAAGTATCCATCCAGTACTGCGGTGCTTGAAACTATCTTCCACGCGCGACCAGTTTGGCCGCCGAGTTGAAGAAGCAATTCGATGTTGATGCGGAGTTGATCGAAGGATCGAAGGGCATCTACGACATCCACGTAGACGGCCAGCTCGTGTACTCGAAGTACGCCGAGGACGATCGCTTTCCCGACGAAGGGGAAGTCGAGACGAGGATCCGGGACTTGAGGAAAAGCTGAACAGAAAAAATAAACACCGGAGGGGCATCCGATGCGACTGACAAGAAACATCTGCCACTGATCTCTGGGGGGGACGACTTCGTGGCAAACACGGCTTTATAGTCAGACGTTCTCGGCGCCCTCCGGCGTATGACCCGGGAAAAAGCAACGTGTGTGCCGATTGTGTCAGAGGCCCCGTGCATGTCCTCGAGCGGGGAGCGTCAAGCGCCACGCGGGCATGACGAGGCGTGGTGAAGCGTGCTCCCGGCGATTCCTACGCCATTTTCCGCAACGTACATGACCCTTCGTCCGGGTCGACAGGAGGCCAAATTGCACGACCGGGTTGCATTGATCACGGGTGGCGGCACCGGCATTGGGGCCGCGACGGCGCGAGCACTCGCCGGTCAAGGCTACAAGGTGGCCGTGGCGGGTCGGCGCGCCGAGAAACTCTCGGAAACCGTGCGGAGCATTGCCGAACCGGGCGGCACGGCTGGGGCGTTCGAGGCCGACGTGGCCGATCTGCGCGCCGCGAACCAGCTGGTGGAAGCCGTGGCGGCGCGGTTCGGTCGCCTGGATGTATTGGTGAACAACGCCGCCCTCTACGGGCCCTCCAGCGGTCTGGAGACCACGGTGGAAGCGTTCCAGGCGCATCTGGCCACGAATACCCTCGGGCCTTTCTTCCTGGCCCAGGCGGCTTTCCCGCACCTGAAAAACAGCGATGGTGGCGTAGTGGTGAACGTCCTTAGTACGCTTGCCCACCGACCGGTGCCGGGCGTCGCCGCGTATTCGGCCAGCAAGGCCGCTTTGCTGTCGCTGACCCAGACCCTGGCCCTGGAATGGGCCACGCACTCGATTCGGGTGGTCGCGGTTTCACCGGGGGTCGTGGACACGCCCGTGCACGCGCGCGAGAGCCTGGACGCCATGGGGCCCGCGCATCCTCTGGGACGCGTTGGCACCGCCGACGAAGTGGCCGCCGCGGTTCGATTTCTGGTATCGCCCGACTCGGCCTGGACCACGGGGTCTTCGTTGATCGTCGACGGCGGCATCTCATTGGCCTAGTTCGTCGAATGGTCTATTTGGACAACCACCGGGAGCAGTAGTCGTGGCCACCAGCCCCTCCGTTCGCATCATCCGAACCGTGAAGTTCAGCGCCGCGCATCGCTACGCCAGCGCCAAGTTGAGCGAGGAAGAGAATCAGCGGGTATTCGGCGCCTGCTACCGTCCCCATGGGCATGGTCACAACTATCGTTTGGATGTCGGGGTGGAGGGTCAGGTCGACCCGGTCACGGGCATGGTGATGAACCTGGCCGACCTGGATCGCGTTCTCAAGCGTGAGGTCGTGGCGCGTTTCGACCACAGTTTCCTGAACTACGACATCGAGCACTTTGCCGAGACGGTGCCGACCTGTGAGAACCTCGCGTTGTATTTTGCGCGCGTGCTGCCGCCGCACATCGAGGTGGCCACGCAGGGCCGGATGGCCAGCGTGCGCGTGTGGGAGAGCGACGATCTGTTCGCCGAGGTGGAGCTATGATGCGTTTGACGCGCGTCGTGCGCTTCGAGGCCGCCCATCGCCTGGTGTCCGACCAACTCAGCGACGCCGAGAACGAACGGATCTACGGCAAGTGTTGTCGCCCGGGTGGTCACGGCCACAACTATGAAGTCGAGGTGACCCTGACCGGCGAGCCCGATCCAGTGTCGGGCTTCTTGATGCCACGCGAGGAAATGGATGCTCGCATCGAACGGGCGCTCGTAAGTCGCGTCGATCATCGCAACCTGAACGATGTAGTCGATGAGGTGACCACCGGTGAGAACCTGGCCATCGTATTCGAGCGTTGGTTGACGGCCGAGTTTCCCGGTGCGAACGACAACGTCCGGCTGCACGCGGTGAGAGTCTACGAAACCGCCCGCAATCAATTCGAAATCCTTAGCCCTGCCAGTCAAGCGAGGTAGATGTGGCCGATCCAATGGAAAAGGTCGTAGAGACGATTCTGAAGGAAGTGGGAGAGGATCCCTCGCGCGAAGGGCTCGTGCGCACGCCGCAGCGCGTGGCCAAATCGCTTCGGTATCTCACGGGTGGCTACCAACGCGATGTCCACGCCGAGATCAACGGCGCTATCTTCCAGTCGCACAACAAAGAGATGGTGCTGGTGCGCGACATCGACTTCTACAGCATGTGTGAGCATCACATGTTGCCGTTCTTCGGTCGCGCCCACGTGGCCTACATTCCCGACGGCAAGATCATTGGCCTGAGCAAGCTGGCCCGCATCGTCGATATCTTCGCGCGCCGACTGCAGGTGCAGGAGTTGTTGACGACGCAGGTGGCCGAGTGTCTGCAGGAGAGCCTGTCACCCAAGGGTGTCGGCGTAGTCATGCAGGCCCAGCACCTTTGCATGATGATGCGCGGTGTCCAGAAACAGAACAGTCAGACGATCACCAGTGAGATGCTGGGCGATTTTCGCGACAACCAGGCCACGCGGACCGAGTTCCTGAGCTTGATCGGCTAGCCGATTCATCGGGTGGCCGGTCGCTCGACCTGCTATTCGATACCGTGCTCGGCCAACCATCGCTCGGCTCGGATGGCGGCCATGCAGCCGGTTCCCGCCGCCGATACCGCCTGGCGATAGAAGTGGTCCTGCGCATCGCCGCAGGCGTATACGCCCTCGACCTTGGTCTTCACATCGTCGTGCGTTACCAGGTAACCCTGGGCGTCCAGCTCGAGTACGTCCTTGAACAACTCGGTGTTCGGGCGATGGCCAATGGCCACGAAGAAACCGCCGCAGTCGAGGCTGGACTCCTCGCCCGTCAACGCGTTCTTGAGCTTCACGCCGCTTACCTTGTTCTCGCCCAATACCTCGGTGACCTGCGTGTTCCAGATGAACTCCAGCTTGGGATGGTCGAAGGCTCGCTGTTGCATGATCTTGCTCGCACGCAACTCGTCGCGTCGGTGCACCACCGTGACCTTGCTGCCAAACTTGGTGAGGAACAGGGCTTCTTCCATGGCGGTGTCGCCGCCACCCACCACGACGATTTCCTCTTCCTTGAAGAAGAACCCGTCGCACGTGGCGCAGGCCGACACGCCCTTGCCCTGCAATCTGTCCTCACCCGGAATATCCAGCCATAGAGCGCTGCTGCCGGTGGAGACGATGACGGAATGGGCTTTGATTTCCTCGCCACCCTCAAGCTCCAGCGTGTAGGGCTGTTGGTCGAAATCGACCTTGGTCACCGTCTTGAATTCGGTGACGGCGCCAAACCGCTGGGCCTGCTTGCGGAACAGGTCCATCAGTTCGGGTCCCTGGATGCCCTCGGGGAAACCAGGATAGTTCTCTACGTCGGTGGTGATGGTGAGCTGTCCACCGGGCTGTTGCCCCTCGAACACGATGGGCGCCAGGTTGGCTCGGGCGGCGTACAGCGCGGCGGTGAGGCCGGCGGGACCCGATCCGATGATGGCGACTTTCTGCACTTCGCTCATTGGAAACAGCTGCCTTTCGAGGGGGCTCGATTACGATCACTCGCGTGGAAGTCAAAGCCAGAATGGGGGAGTCGGCAAGCTGAGATCCCGATGTCCCTGGCGGCCTTGACGTTCGGGGATCCTGGTGTTACTTTCTGCGGTCTGTGTCACACGCTGCATGCGGGTGGCTCCTCCGGTGGAGGGGCTCGGCAATGCGGCGATGATGGCGGAAAACGGGCCCCTAGGGGCTATTTTCGGCCTTTCGAACGAACGAGGAGACCTTACCAGATGAGGGCGACGGCTGTAGTAAGCATCAAAGATGTCCAGTATCGCGTTTCCGATGGCGACGTGATCCAGGTACCGCTGCTCGAAAATGAAGTGGGGTCGACGATCGAGTTCGATCAGGTGCTGCTTCTGGGCGGAGACGAAGTGCAGGTGGGGACTCCCATCATCGATGGCGCCAAGGTCGTGGCCGAGGTGCTCGAGCACGGCCGCGGCAAGAAGATCATCGTTTTCAAGATGAAGCGACGGAAGGGCTATCGGCGACGCAACGGTCACCGTCAGTCGTTCACCAACGTCCGTATCAAGTCGATTCAGGCCTAGCGCCCACAACCACGACTTTCAGCCCACGTCGAGAATAGGGGAACAGGCCCATGGCACATAAGAAGGCAGGCGGATCCAGCAAGAACGGACGCGATAGCAATCCGTCCATGCTCGGGGTCAAGGCGTTCGGCGGCGAGTCGGTAACGGCCGGCAGCATTCTGGTGCGCCAGCGCGGCACGCGCATCCACCCCGGCCGTAACGTCGGTAAGGGCGGCGATGACACGTTGTTTGCGACCGCCCACGGGCGGGTCCAATTTGAACGCTGGGGTAAGAGGAAGCGCCGAGTGCACATCGTGCCGGCCGAGTAGCCTCGTCACTGACTTTTTGATCGCCCACCCCCACCGGGGTGGGCGATTCTCGTTCAGGGGGTCCTCATGTCCGGATCCGACATCGCCAAAGCCCAGGTCATCGCCGTCATTCCGGCGCGCTACGGTAGCCAACGGTTTCCCGGCAAACCGCTGGCCGAGCTGGCGGGTCGACCCCTGATCGCACACGCGGTGCAGTGCGCGCTGGGAGCCCAACGGGTGGGGCGGGTCCTGGTGGCCACCGACCACGAAGAGATCGCCGCGGCGGCGCGCTCGGCCGGGGCGGAAGCCGTCATGACGCGGTCCGATCACCCCAGTGGAACCGATCGTATCGGTGAGGCCGTGGCATCGTCTTTCAGCGCCGTGGTACTCAACGTCCAGGGGGACGAGCCTCTTCTGCCTTCGACCGCCATCGACGCCCTGGTCGAACTGTTGGAGGCGCACCCCGACGCCGATGTGAGCACCCTGGCTTGCCCGCTGCCACCGGGCGCTCCGGATATCGAAGATGCCAACGTGGTGAAGGTGGTCGCGGCGGCAACCGGGCGCGCACTGTACTTCTCGCGGGCACCGGTGCCCGCCTGGCACCCCAGTCACGATGCCTCCCGCGGGCCGTACCTGCGGCACGTGGGTCTCTACGGCTACCGGCGGGAGGCGCTCGATGCGTTCCTACGCGAGCCGCCCAGCCCGCTCGAGCGGCGTGAGGGGCTGGAGCAACTGCGACTGCTCGAGATGGGACGCTCGATCGTAGTGGGGCTGACCGACCCGTTGCCACCGGGTGTGGACACGCCCGAGGACCTCGAGCTATGCCGTCGTTTGATGGAATCATGAGCAGCGCTGGCGCCGTCTGGGCGCGAGGTGTAATCTGCGCCCAAGGTGGCGCAACGAGTGTGAGGATCTCAGGAGAAAGAGCGCAGGTCGGAGCATGAGCAAAGTTGGCCAGAACTCGGCGGCGCAAACCCGCTACATCTTCGTGACCGGCGGCGTGGTCTCGAGCCTCGGCAAGGGCATTGCCACCGCCTCGCTGGGAAAGTTGCTCCAGGCCCGTGGTCTGGAGGTCGTGCTCCAGAAGTACGACCCCTACCTCAACGTTGACCCGGGAACCATGAATCCCTTCCAACACGGGGAAGTCTACGTCACCGACGACGGCGCCGAAACCGACCTGGATCTGGGACACTACGAACGATTCATCGATCGCAATCTCGAGCGCATCCACAACGTCACCACGGGTCAGGTCTACCACGAAATCATCGCGCGCGAACGGCGCGGTGAGTACCTGGGTCGCACGGTTCAGGTGATTCCGCACGTGACCGATGAAATCAAGCACCGCATCAAGAAGCCGGCCCTGCGCGCGCCGTCCGATCGTCCGGTCGACGTCATCATCACCGAAGTGGGCGGTACCGTGGGCGACATCGAGTCGCTGCCGTTCCTCGAGGCGCTGCGTCAACTGAGGCTTGAGTTGGGCGAAGACCGCACGTTGTTCATGCACCTGACGCTGGTGCCCTATATCGATTCGGCGGGCGAACTGAAAACCAAACCCACGCAGCACTCGGTGCGCGAGCTGCGCAGC
>JAJDAC010000030.1 GCA_029262065.1 Candidatus Krumholzibacteriota bacterium
GACGGACCTTTCGGGAATGCGGTTTCGACCCGCGGATATCAGTCTGAAGATCGTCGAGAATCCCTTTCCTCTCGGACATCTATCGAAACGGTTGACACAAGCCGTTCCATATCACTTCAGGAGCGTTACCGAGCGCGTCTCCACTATGCTTGCTGAGCGAAGCTGGATGAGATAGACACCGGACGCCAGCCCGCGACCGCTTTCGTCGCGGCCGTCCCAACTCACACTGAACTGCCCGGCTGAGACATTGCCGCCCACGAGGGTTCGCACCTTGCGTCCTCTGGTATCGAACACGGTGATCTGCAGCGAAGTCGGCTCCCGTACCTCGTAGTGGATGGTAGTCGCGGGATTGAAGGGATTCGGGCGCGCCGTGAGCAACGAGATGGTGGGACGCACCCCGGGGGAAACCGCGGTCACCGGATCACAAAGCGGACCGGAGCACTCGGGCACGAATGTGAACTGATCGAAGACCACCTCCTGTTCCACCGCAGGAGAGGCGCCGAATCTCCAGAAATTGAGGTGCACGCGCGGCTGCTCGGGGCGTGGCAGGTGGGGACCTTCGTAAGTCCAGGCGTGGATGAGGGTGCTGGGTGACTCGTCCTGCGGGCCGCCGCGCCAACTGCGAAACTCCACCCGGTCGAACAACCACCGGAAGGCGTGGCTCGTAAGCTCGTCGTCAGTAAACGTCGTATCGAAACGACTGATGTTGCCCGGCCAGTCGTAGGGTTGCGCAACGAACTGGGCCACGTCGTTGGCGGGGTCCCCCCACCGACTGAACTCGATATCGATTTCGTTGTAAGGGTTCCACCAGCCATTGGCGGGAACGTAGCAGGGCCCGTACTCCCACAGGAAGAGCCCCAGTACGATGTTCGGGTGCCACTGGTCCAGTCGCCCGTAGGTGGTGAAAACATAGTCGCCGTAACCCAGGGCATCTTCCAACGCGACTTCGGTACTGTGCCAGGACCCGTCGATGGTTTGCACCTTCATATGCAAGCGGCCCTGAGCATCCACCCAAACACAGTCACTTTGGTCACAGAAGAAACTCGACCCGGGATCATAGAACCCGGGACCCTTGGGTCTCCATGTCAACCCACCGAACTGGATGATTCGCGAGTTGGGAAAATCGAGCCATTGCTGCTCTGGTTCGGAGGCGGCTGGCACGCGGGCGAATGTGGCCTGGTCGAACGTGACTTCGGGCGATGGCTCAGAGGGGCCCTGCAACACCCCCAGCAGGAAATGCGTCGCCACGGTGCCCGGAGGCGCCGGACCGCTTTCCACCGAGAATTTTTCCGGTGCATCAACCTGGGTGAGGGGATTCGCCGCGGTATGGGACTCGTAGGAAATGAGTGCACCGTACTGGTCGCGCCACTCGATATTGAGGATGGCGGCCGAGGCGTTCGTCAGTGGCCGGAGCGACGAATGTGAAACGACGACCGAAGCCGACCAGCGATCACCCGGCTGGGATTCCACGAGTTGCCAAACCGCGGATACTCCCCACGCACCACTATCGGGTCCCTCGACCACGACCGCGGACTTACCATGGGAAGACTGCTGCGTGGCGCGAACCACGCCAAATTGATTCCAGCCGCCAAACAGACCCTGACCGCTTCCGGCGATCTCGAAGCTGGGGTTGGCGAGAATACATTGGGCCGCGGCAAGGGTCGGCCCGGCGAGCACGATTGCCGCGAACGGAACCAGGATGTGCATTGCAAGTCGGCGCATGATCGAGAGATGGCATGGTGAACGACCCAGTCGCGAAAGAACCGGTCGAACTCCATTGTACACCGAAGCCTGACCAAGAGGCAGCGTATCGCGAAAACAGCCACATCGTGGCCGGGAAGTCGTGGCGAGCGGGGACCCATCGACCATCGCAAGCCCCGCCGGGGAACCCAAGGAAAGCAACACGCCTGCGGCCTCCACGACGATCGAGCCGGCCGACTTTGTCAGGCATGAATGCTGCAATTCCTTCCTTTCACCGATTCCTCGCACGGATCGAAAGGCCCGTACTCATGCTGGTATCCTGGATCACCAACGGTATCGTTGACGCCCATACCCACGGATTGGTGGAAGAGGCGGTCGAACCCCTGAAAAAAGAGGGATTCCTTCCTTCGGACTACAAGATGCCCGAAGAGCCGCATGAAGTAGTCGAGGCCGTCAGAGAACACGCCGACGACCGAATCCTGACCTTCGACTGCGAATGTATTGAGAACGACGACGACTATGCAACGCTCTTGAGGGTCCTGGCCGAGCATGCCGGTGCCGACACGAGGATCTCTGGAATTGCCTCGGAGTTGGACTACGAACAGAAGAAGGCCCGGCTATCATTCACGATCGACGGCGAGAGTGTTCAACGAGAGTGGAAACAAGACAGCGATTGGGTAGCCGAGCCGTTCTTCGAACTATTACACGAAGTGTTTCCCGAACGGTTCGCCAGCCGATTCGTGTTTCTGCCCGCGCAGGATCAGTGTGCGGAGATCATCCTCATGCAGTCGCCGGACAGCAAGGACGTGGCCACCACATTTGACCGGCTGAGTGGACAGGTCGACATTGAAGAGGTCGCCAATTCGAAGATCACCGCGAATGCGACCGTGGCCATACTTGGGCTCCTGGCCACGACCGGAGGGGGCTGGGTGCTGTTCGGATTCTGGAAGGCCCTGGCCGTCAGCCTGATGGTGTGGATCGTGGTTTTCTTCCGTGGATGCTCTCAAGCGATTCGCGAACAGGACGAACAAATGGCTCTTGCAAAGCAGGTCGAAGAAAACCCCGAGGTCATTACCGAAATGGCCATGGAATTCCTGGATGGAATCCGGCGAGGCAAGAAGAAATTCTAGCGTGACCCAACCGTTTGTCGCCTGGCACCGCGTCCCGGCGATCGTCACTGGTCGGACTTCACGGGCGTGAATATCAATACGTACTGGTACTTCATGTCTTCACGTCGTTCCAGCGCGTAGCCTGCTTCCTTCATTTCGGCGATGACCTCGCCGGGAGCCAGTTTGTGCTCGGGCGACGGCCCCAGTTCCAACTTGCCAGGTTTCCAATCGACGGTGACCAACCTGCCTTCGGGGTTCAGACTGGCTTTCAGGCGGCGAAAGTAGGCCCGGCGCTCACCAATGTGATGATACGTGTCCACCAGGAGAATCCGGTCTACCGGCACGGGCAACTTGGGATTGTCGGCCGCTCCGAGCACCGCGAGAACCTGCGGTGTATTCTCTTCGACGGCCCGCTCGCGCATGTGATCGATCAGGTTCGGTTCGATGTCCACCGCGAATACCTTCCCCGACTCGGTAACTGCGTTGGCCAACGCCAGGTTGAAGTACCCCGTTCCCGCGCCGATATCAGCGACCGACATGCCTGGCGACAGAGTCAGGATCTCTACTATGCGCTCGGGTTGCTGCCACTCGGCCCGGGAAGGATGATCAAAAATCTTCGACCATTTCTCCGCGTCTTCAAACCGGTGCGTGGCCCGGGCGTGGTCACCGTGACTGTGCTCGTCTTCTTGATGTTGCCTGTCTTTGTCGTGGTGCTTGTCTTCGTTGTGGTGCTTGTCGTCGGCGACCGATGAGGTCGCAATCGAGAGAACGGCAACAATCAGGGCAATCTGCTTCATGCGTCATCTCCGGGCTGGCGGAAGCTCTCCCGCGTTCAGAAGTTGTATTGTAGCAAGAACTATGGGCCGGGATCCAAAATGAGTGTCGACCACATCTATACACGTCGCGAGGAACTTGTTCACGCCCTTACCCACGGTCTGGGCTTGGGCCTGAGCGTCGCGGGCACGGTGCTCCTCGTAGTATTCGCGGCGCAGCGCGGCGACCCCTGGCACGTGGTGGCCTGCAGCATCTTTGGTACGAGTCTCATCCTGCTCTACGCATCGTCCACGTTGTACCACGGACTCCCCCCCTCGCGCGCGAAGCGCTTCTTCGGACTGATGGATCACGCGGCCATCTATGTCCTGATTGCTGGCACCTACACGCCCTTCGTACTGGTTTGCTTGCGAGGTCCGCTCGGGTGGACGATGGCAGGCTTGGTCTGGGGTTTGGCCACCTTGGGAGTCGTGGCCGAGTTCGTGTCAAAAGGGCGGCTGCGCAAGCCCGCGTTGTTCGCTTACCTGCTCATGGGCTGGCTGATCGTAATTGCGATCGTGCCGCTCATTCGAGCGGTTCCAACGGGGGGTCTCATGCTTCTCATGGCCGGGGGCCTTGCCTACACCGTTGGAACCATCTTCTTTGTCTGGCGCGGTTTACCCTATCACCACGCGGTCTGGCACGTTTTCGTGCTGGCAGGAAGTGTCTGCCACTTCTTCTCGGTCCTGTTGTACGTCATTCCCGATATGACCTGACCACGCAAACCACTACGCAAACGGCCAGGCGATTAAGGTCACACAATTGAACTGGGTTCGTGGACGCCCCGCTGCTTTCTTGAAAGCACCCGAGGGAGGTCAATATGTCCATACCACCCATCGAAGACCAACTGAGAAACGAACATGAGCGCGTGCACCAAATGCGCAAGGCGCTCCTGACCCATCGCGATCACTACCTGGTGGCCAATGACGAGCGCACCTGGCGCGCCTTCTGCGGACAACTCAGGGCGTTTGCCGATCATATCGATCAGCATTTCTCCTTCGAGGAACAGGATGGATTTCTGGTGGCCATTGTCACGCATCGCCCGCGCTTCGCCAATCGGGTCGATATCCTGCGTGAAGAGCACGAGCGAATTCGCACCGCTAGCGGGCGGATTCTCGCGGTCGCCGATTCATCCAAGGACGCGGTGGAGCGTCACCGCTACGCCACCAACGTCCTGAACGACTTGCTGACCCAGTTGGACCAGCACGAGCGCCGGGAATCGGAACTTGTACAAGAGGCGTGGATCGACGAAACCGGCCGCAGTACTTGAAGTCATATTGATCGCCGACCCAGAACAACGAATGTGCGTCACGAAAAAGCCCGGCTGACAGAGTCAACCGGGCCGATGGTCCATCCGCCAAGACGTTCCACTATCGGGCGGACAGTTCCATTTCGTCGATCGAGCCGTAGACCCTGTCCAGCGCGTCGCGCATGACCCAGGCTCGATCCTTGGCATCGTGCGTACGATCGGCGCGACGCAGAGCTCGCGAGAGAGTTCGCTCGCTGTTGGGGTCGAGGCCATCCATCGCGAGCAGCGCCTGTGCGGCCACCTCGTAGATCGCGGCACATGCCATGGGCTGCCCGTCGTTGTATAGAGGCGCTCCTCGATTGATGGCCAGTTCGATAACGTCGCGCATGGTGCTCGCCTGGTCGTTCACGGGCGGCGGCATGAGCACGGTGTCGATCACGTGGATGATGCCATTACTGGCCTCGAGGTCGAGCACTACCAGGTTTGCGTCGTTCACCTTTGGCCGCCCGTCCTTCACCGATATCTTCACTTCCCCTGACTGAAGCGTCTGGGCCCGACCGAGTTTCAATGCAGTCTTGGAATCGACCCGACCAGCCACGACATGGTAGGTGAGGATCGCAACGAGCTGGTCCTTGTTTTCCGGCTGCAACAGACTACTCAACGTAGCCTCGGGCAGCTTGGCAAACGCCTCGTCGGTAGGGGCAAATACCGTTAGAGGTCCCTCGCCCTTCAGCGCCTCAACCAGCCCCGCGGCTTTCACTGCGGCTACCAGGGTGTCGAAACCACCGGCGGCCACCGCGACGTCGACGATATCGGCTTCGTTTCTGGTCGTGGCCGATGTGGCATGGTTCTCACAAGAACCCGCGAGAGAGCTCGTGTTTAGCGTCGCCATTGCGGCGAGCACGAAAAGGACCTGGAGCAGTTTCTGGACTGTTTGCGATCTCATTACGTTTTTCCACCAATCGATTCGAGGTGTCTCTGCGGCGGGTGTTGAAATGGCCTTCGTCGCGAAGGGATGTCCTGGACGCAACAATTCCCAGTCGTTGCGTTTCGTTCACAAGCGGTTCAGCCCTCGGTGGGCTTGGCCAACACCACGATGCGTTCGCGGTCGGAAACGACCACGCCACCGGGGCGTTCAACCGTCACGGCAAACAAGACCGCCTCGTTCACGAACACCTTGGGATCGATCGGCACGATCACCTCGTCGACTCCGGCCGGGATGTCGAAGACTCCCCCGTCGACCGGATATCGATCGTCACGGGCAGTGTCGAACACCCAGAGTTGGTACTGCTGCGCGGATACGTCGTTGGCCGCCAAACCACGGAATCGCATGTAGCCTTCCTGCTGCGTGTGGCTCCAGACCACATCTCCCGTGGCCCGCGCAGCCGCCGGATCATCGGTAGCGGTCCAGTCCAGTGACATCAAATCGGAAGCCTTGGCCATGAGGTTCGTACGTTGGGCGACTAATTCAGTCGTGCCAGGCCCAGGAACGACGGAATCACCGACGTCAGACGTTCCCGGGAGCAACCAGCGGCCGCCGACGAACGCCAACACAATTGCCGCCGCAGTCACCGCCATTCTCCAGGAGGTGCGTCTGGGTGCCGGTGACCGGGAGTCGCGCACCGAGTCGACCGGACGTAGATACCGGCGCGCCTCAGCCTCCACCGCGCTCTGCAGCCCTTCGGGCATTTCCGAGTACTCAGACTCCATCGCCAGCTGAATGGCGGCCGCCGCCAACTCGAATCCCTCCACGTCGGGGAAACTTTCCTGGAGTCGCGTGACCTCAAGTCCTTCTTCGGACGTCAGGCCCTCGGTAGCCTGGGCTACGAGTAGATCTTCGAGCCGCATGCGGAATTCGTTCACAGCGACGCTCCTTGGCCTTCAGGAGTGACGCCCAAACTGGCACGAACCGCGACGAGGCCGCGACGGATGTACGACTTCACGGTGCCCAAGGGGATTTCCAGCTGCTGGGCAATTTCTGCGTGGGGGAGTCCGTGTAGAACCGAAAGAAGCACGGCTTCGCGCTGCGGACCCCGCAGGGTCGAAAGCGCCCGCGCCGCCATCTGCGCCTCGATATTGCGCTCCATGTGATGGTGATCATCTGAGGCAATCTCGAAGCCTTCCGAAATGGCCACGGTGGGCGCCGCCCGCTTCGCGGATCGAATACGATCGATCAGTCGGCGGCGAGCGATCATGGCCACAAATGTTGTTTCGCTGGCCGTCTCGGGCTTGAAGCGCCCCGCGCTCTTCCACAGATCGACGAAGATCTCTTGAACCACATCTTCGGCTTCCATCGTGGACGGACCCATACGGCGCGCAATCGACCAGACGAGATTCCCGTAGGTGTCTACGCACTCTTTCACGGCGGAGGAATCTCCACTCGCGATTCTCTGCAGAATCGTGGGCTCCAACTCGACCTGGACTCCCCGGCCTGAGCGATCTGACTCCTCACGAACGCGGTACGCGCCGGGCCAAACCCCCCTGTGCTCCATGCTTTCGTGCGCGGGCGACAATCCGGATGCAGGTCTTCTTCTTTTTCCAACGAGAACCCACCCCAGGCCCGGGATCGGCGCGATTGACAATCAATTGACGTTCCCCGGTCTTGGGTCTGCGGCGGGCGTCTGATATCCTGACCCCCGTCCCCGATTGCTCAGCAAAGCCCCCGAAAACCCAATGAAGGAGAACGGATGTCTACGCAAAAAATCGGAGCGGAACTTGTTCGGCTCTGTCGCGAAGGAAAGAACATCGAAGCAATCGAGACGCTCTACGACAAGAACATCGTAAGCGTGGAGGCCATGGCCATGGATCCCATGCCGGCCACCATGGAAGGCATCGAGGCGATCAAACAGAAGAACCAGTGGTTCGGTGAGAATCACGAAGTGCACGAGGCCAAAGTCGACGGTCCGTTTCCCCATGGCGACAAGTTTGCCGTTTTGTTCGACTACGACGTGACCAACAAAGCAAGCGGCGAGCGCGTGAAAATGAAGGAAGTCGGGCTGTTTACCGTTGCGAACGGTAAGATAGCGCGGGAAGAGTTCTACTACGAAGGCCCCTGAGTCGAATTTGGGGCAGAATCACTTTTCTGTGATTCTGCCCCGTCCCCGGCGTCTCATTCCAAGCGTCACCGGGCAACAGGGGCCCCGGCCGGCGCACCTTTCTCACACATTGAACGAGGAGTCCATTCGATGAGTATTCAATTGGGAGATCAGGTGCCTGATTTCACCGCCCAGACCACCGAGGGCACGGTGAACCTGTACGACTACATCGGCGACGGTTGGTGCGTATTGTTCTCACACCCCAAGGACTACACCCCGGTATGCACGACAGAACTGGGTATGGTTTCGAAACTGGCCGCGGAGTTCGCCAAGCGCAACGTCAAGGTGCTGGGGCTGAGCGTCGACCCGCTGAAGGACCATGTGGGCTGGGCGGCCGACATCAAGGAAACCCAGGGTGTAGCGCTGAATTTTCCGCTGATCGCTGACTCGGACCGGGAGATCGCAAACGCATACGGCATGATCCATCCGAACGCCGACAACACCCTGACCGTGCGGTCCGTATTTGTTATCGACGCCCAGAAGAAGTTGCGCTTGAGCATCACGTACCCGGCCAGCACCGGTCGCAATTTCGACGAAATCCTGCGCGTCATCGACTCGCTGCAATTGACCGACGGTTTCAAGGTGGCAACCCCAGTCAATTGGGCCAACGGCGACGATGTAATCATCGTACCAGCAGTGACCGACGAGGAAGCGAAAGGCATGTTCCCAGCCGGTTGGGATGCCCAGAAGCCCTATCTGCGCGTGACCAAGCAGCCCAACCTGTAGGGGCCAGCCGCCACGCAAGACATACAAGACGGGTAGACAAACAAGACGGGGGGTGAAGCTCGATCAGCCTCACCCCCCTGATTGTTCCTACCGCGTTCGGTCCTACCGGGAAGTTCGGAAGGAGCCCTTGTTGAGCTGGCCGTAGGTGATTCGGAAGAACTCGCCGGCGTAGAACACCAACGTTGCGTCGCTCTCCACCTCTGACCAGGCGTTCTGGATACCGCCAAGATCGGTGCCGTTGGGGCACTCGTCGTATACCTCGGGTTGCTCAGAACCAGGCGGGAGGATCGACAACGAGTTGCCGGTCCTGGTGTAGCTGATGTCTTCTGTGGATCCGTTGAACGTGGCGGCCACCGAAGTACCATTGTCTACGTAGGTTCCGGCCACGTCGGCAAATCCTCCGTAGACGCAAATGGTCCCATTGGCATAGATGGCGACGAACTGATCCTCACCCTCGTCGGTAAACGCATACAGACCAGGTAGGTTGTTCGACGTTATTCCCGTTGGTCCGTCGCCCTGGATGCGCGTCAGCACCAGCGTATTGAACTCTCCTTCGTCTTCCACCTCGATCGTCAGCACACCATTCTGCAGACTGACAATCGTGATGTCTTCCGTCTCGGTGATCGGCACGCCGCACTCGGACTGGGTGAGGGTAACGCTGAACGTCGACCCCGAAAGCGTCCAGGTACCGCACATTCCGCACGGATCGATCGCGTCCTGATCGCAGATGGTGACATCCACGGTCACCGTCGAACCCTGCGCGGTCAGAGCCGGCACGGTGAACTCCGCCTCGCCGGTGGCGTTCGTTTCCGAATCAAAGACGAACACACCCAGAGTGCGACCCGGGTCCGACGTCAGTCCAAAGGAATACCGACCAAAATCGTCGGTGCGAATCTCTTCACCTTTACGGGGCTGGAAACTGGGATCAAACCAGTTCACGAATGCGCCAACCACCGGCGTGCCGTCCACGTCGCGCACGGTGCCCGCCACGGTGAACGTAGTCTGCGTCACCAGCTCCATGAAGCCATTGCCGAGGTCGGTGGTGGTATCACCCGCAACCTGTACATCCACCGGTTCGACGACGCCGAATCCACCGGGCGTGTCCAGGGAGGCCGAAAAGCTTACACGGCAGGCACGAACGCCGGCCACGGAGAAGGTTCCATCGGCGCCGGTGGTGGCTGTCATCCCGCTCAGAGAGACCAGCGGTAGAATGTCGTCGGCGAACGGAAATACCTCCGCGAGAATCTGTACCGCGGCCCCCGACACCGGCGTTTCCGTGGAATCAAGCACCCGACCGATCACGGTATGGGGCATGCAGGTGACGAAGTGCGTGGACGACTCGTCGAGGTCGGTACCCGTGTCACCCTGGAGCGACCCGTTCTGCGTCAGGCCACCCGACGATACCCAGGCCGACCCGTTGTACGAGAACAACTCGGCGGCCTGGCCCGTCGCCAGGCCGTCGCGGCTAGGCACCTGGATCACGCGAGCCGGTGGGTCGAACGTGACGCCAGTGGGGACGATCTGGAACATGAAGCTGGTAGCGAAGCCCGCCCCCAACGGCGCAGGGCCGGTGTCGAACTGCAGTTCGACCGCGTTGAGCGTACCCTCGGTGCCACCACCGGGAAACGTGACCGCATCGGCGTCGATTTCGATGATCAATCCATCCAGGACGTTCAGGGTGGTGGCCGAGCCATCCAGGACATTGGACTCATCGTCGGTATCGACCACCAGGGCCGCGACATCGGTGGCGGTATTCTCGCCGGCCCGAACCGTGATTTGCCGCGAGAAGCTCGCGTACTCCAGCGAAGGATCACCCGTGTCCACGACGACGGCGCTGGCGTCGACGACGAGCGTGTAGTTGCCGGGTTCGACGTCGGCAATCGTGAAGTCGCCGCTGGCGTCGGTCACGGCACTGTCCGCTCGTTTGGCCGCGGGCGAAATGGTGACCGCTGCCCCCACGACGGGGCTTCCACTGCGTGGCTCGGTAACTCTGCCGCTGACCGTGCCCGTGGTGGGCCCGGCCGGGTCATCGTCACTACTACACCCTAAGCCGAGCACGGCCATTGATAGGGTTGCGACCAGGCCCAGCGCCAGCATCAAGCGCATCCGGGCAAAGCCATTGGTGGTCTTCCGTTCCAGATCCATGTCTGCGTTCCTTATGTATAGATGGATTGCTCCCACTGTGGGACAGCGTTCATCGGGGCCCACCCTAGTCGCAAGCGATGGCGTTTTCCACCTGGATTCAGCCCAGCATGACACCAGCGCCGCGATTGTAGTACGATAACAAAGTCGCTTCGGGGCTGGAATCTGCGCATTCACCCGACTCCGCTCGCCCTGTCCCTACCCAATTTCGCCACGAGGAGCACCGTTGCTACGACGCTATTTGCTCGCAATCGCTGTCATTACAGTCACTTTGACCGCGTTCCAATCTGCCCAGGCGGTTGAAACCTGGCAGGTGAGGTCCGGTAAAACCACCTTCCACCTCAACACCAACCTGATGGACGGCTTGGGGTTGAGCGTGGAGGCCGTTCAGGACCAGCCACTGAGCCCAGTCGACCCATTCATGGAGCATCCGAACTGGTCGTTCCTCATTCTTCCGCAATCGGACCTTACGGTGCGCCTCAATCATGAGGTACCTCGGGGAGTGACAACTGGCGGCCTTCGACACGAAGGATCACTCGTATTCACCGACGAAGCGACGGGTGCCCGGTTCACCATCGAGGACCTTCACATCGCCTTCGACTCTTCTGATCCCTCGGTCCGCGATCGCAATAGCGACACGATTCCGAACGACAACCCGTTCACCATGCGCGACACCCGCGGCGACGCGATCCTGCAGCTCACCGATTCGATGCTGCACACCGCCGAGGGCAACAAGCTGGACATCTTCTACCTGAACATTCGCATTTCGGAACTCTGGGCCCAGAAGCTTGGACGCCTCGAACTTTCCGGACTGGTCATTGGACTCGCCCAGCTGCAGGCCGACATCGAATACGTCAGTGGCACGTCATACGGCGATCCGCCGGTGGCAAGACTCGGCGCGGGTATTCTGGACGTGAAGCTGGGTATTCTGGATAGCATCCAGCAGGCCGGACGTACGGGAACCGAAGTAGGCCTGACCATGGCCACCACGTCCTGTAACGTGGGAACCGTCGATGTGCCCTGGTTGGCTCCCATGAACGAAGACCACCCGTCGATTGCCATGGCGCTCTACCGAGAGATGAATGGCAATCTGGAACAAGTCGGCACCTCCTGGATGAAGCACGGCTTCTTCGCCCTCTCATCCAGCCAGTGCACACCCTGCCAGAACCCCTCGAACGGAACGTTCCTGGGCGTTGGCTGCTCCGATACCTATGGTCCCGGCAACAACTCCGATCGTCGGTACCTCGGCCCTCGCGACGAATGGGATCCCTTCGCCGGTACCTGGGAGTGCAGCGATTCCCATTTCCAGGGTGGAGCCTCCGACTGTGTGCGCGGCCACAGCAGCAGCGGCCACAACGGCGTGGAACATCGCCTGGTGGTGGACGACAGCGAGATGGATCTGCCGGGCGCGACATACTTCTACGAGGCCTACTACGTGGTCCGCGACGATGAAGTACGCGACAACAACTGGGGCTGGCGCGAAGTCAGTATGACCCTGAGCAGCAGCACATGGTTCTTCAGCAACCAAAGCGCGTTGGTCGAGGGTCCCCTGATCAATACCTGGGGCGAGCAACGCACCGACGTTCCCATCGTCGGTGACGGCAAGGTCATTCTGGCCGTGCAGACCACGGACCTTGGCGGCGGCACCTGGCACTACCAGTACGCTCTGCTCAACTACGATTCCGACCGTGAAATTCGCACCTTCGCGATTCCAGTCGCGGGAGTCTCCGGTGTGACCAATTTCACGTTCCACGATCCCGACGAGGACGCGGGCAACGATTGGACTCCCGCCCTGGGAGCCGGCGTTCTGCAGTGGAGCACCGACACGGTGCTCGTGGATCCCGACGCGAACGCATTGACGTTCGGCGAGATGTACGCTTTCGGCTTCGACGCCGACGCGGCCCCCACGACCGTCTCGGCCACGCTGGGGCTGTTCTTGCCCCCGGCCGGTCAGACGGTGAACGCCGATATCCTGGGACCCACGGGCGGACCCGCGCCGGTGGACGTCTCGGTGACGACGGCGGCCAGCGGTCCGGTAGCGGTTCACATGAACCCCGATGGTAGCGGCAACGCGTTGAACGCCGCCCAGGATTGGGATGGCGTGAACGGCAGCACACCCACGCTGGTCGATGCGACTATTACGGTCACGTTGACACAGGGCGGCAGCCCGGTAGTCGGTCACCCCGCCAACGACATTCAGTTGGTTTCCTCGGCCGGCGGATGGTCGCTGTGCGACGGGACGAACGCGGCCGACGGTCCTACCGACGCATCCGGAACAGCTACGTTCAGTGGCAACCTCAGCGGTGGCGGCTTCAGCGCACCCGGCGAGTTGCTCCAGGTCGTGGTCTCGGGCATCGCCGTTGGAACGGTTACCTATGGCGGTGGTGGCGCGGGGCTGGACATTCGAATGAACAGCGCCGACAGCAACGACGATAACGCGGTCGATCTCATCGACGTGGGCGTCTTCGCTGGCGACTACGCCGGGTATGCGTTCCGAAGCGACTTCGACTGGAACAACCAGCACAATCTGATCGACCTGGGCGGCCTCGCTTCGGCACTGGGAGCCTCGTGTGCTGTGGCCCTGGCCCAGAAGCCCGCGTTGACCGACGGTCGCATCGGCATCTACTTCGATGCCGCCGGCTTGAAGCCGGGCACGTCGCTCGAAGTTGGCCAGGAGGCAATCGCCTACCTGCTGTTGACCGGCGCACAGGCCCAACGCGGGGTAACCGCCTGGGAAGCCACGCTGACCAGTAGCAGCAACGTGAGGATCGTCGATGTCATGCTGCCCGACGGGGCCATGAATCTTGGTGACGAATCGAACCTGTTGGTAGGTACCGGCGGCATGCACAAGGCAGCCGCGGGCCAGTCCCTGGTTCTCGCCACGCTTCGCGTGTCGGTCACCGACGAGTCGCCGGCTCACCTGGGTCTACGATCGGGTATCGGCGCCGGCGACGCACTTCCCGTGGTCACCGACGGCTATACCCTGCTTAGCACCCAGCCTTCGTCAGGTGCGGTGGACCTGCCCGTTGCCTTCTTGAACGATGAAATTTCGGCGAACACGGTGGTGGCCCAAACGCTCAACCTGCGCAACCAGCCCAACCCGTTCAATCCGTCCACGCAGATCCTGTTCAATCTGCCTCGCGAGGGACGCGCCGAAGTTCGCATCTACAACGTTGGCGGTCGTCTGGTCACGACGCTGGGCGGCTCGGTCATGGCCGCCGGTACGAACGCGCTGGACTGGAACGGCACCGACCGTGGTGGTTCGAGCGTGGTAAGCGGCCAGTACTTCTACAAGCTGTTCCTCGACGGTCAGTCCTACGGCCCGTCGAAGAAAATGAGTCTCCTGAAGTAAGCACTTCAGCAGTTCAATTGATCAAGACCCGATCGCCCTGTAGGGTGATCGGGTCTTTCTTTGCACCCATCAGTCGGAGATTCGCCGTGAAGCCGATACTTCTGGCCGCCGTGATTCTGGCGTGCGCACTGGACAGCCCGGCCGCGCAGGTTCCGCCCACCGGTCGGTGGCTGGGGGCAATAGAGCTGCCGGGAACGAAGCTCCCCGTAGAGGTGGTCTTCACATCACAGTCAGACCATGTGACGGCCGCGATCGATATCCCGCCCCAGAACGCCTACGGCCTGACCCTGGGCAACGTGGAATTCACAGTCTCCCGCGTCTACTTCGAGTTGGCCGCGGGACCGGGGCTGGCCGTATTCGACGGAGTCCTCGCGGACTCCCGTATCGAGGGGACGTTCAGACAGGGCGGGGCCGAAGGGACGTTCTATCTGGATCCGCCCCACGAAGAAGAGTCAGCGCCGCCCGCCCCCGAGAACGATTCGGTTCACAACGAGGAGGTGCGCCTGGAAATCGACGGGGCCACTTTACATGGCACCATGACCACGCCGTTGGAAGGCGACCGCTTCGTCACCGTGTTGTTCATTTCGGGGTCGGGCCCAACCGACCGCAACGGAAACTCCGCCCAATTGGCGCCCAACAATAGTCTGAAGATGTTGGCCGAAGCGTTGGCAGAAAACGGAATCGCGTCGCTGCGGTACGACAAACGAGGAGTCGGCTCCAGCGCGGCGGCCCTGACGGGCGGGGAAACCGACATGAGATTCGACGACTTCGTAGACGACGCCGTCGCCTGGTGCAACCAGCTGCGCGTAGATCGTCGCGTGAAGAGCCTGGTCATTGCCGGGCACAGTGAGGGCTCGTTGATCGGAATGCTGGCGGCCTCCCGTGGCGGCGCCAAGGGCTTCGTCTCGATTGCGGGAGCGGGGCGTCCCGCCGGTGTACTGCTTCGCGAGCAATTGCGCGGCAAGGTGCCGGCGTCGGTGTTCGAAGGCTCTGAGGCGATCCTGACCGAGCTAGCTGCAGGTAGAACCAGCCCCGACATTCCCGAGGGACTGGATTCTCTATATCGTCCCAGTGTCCAACCCTACCTGATTTCGTGGATGAGACACGACCCGGCCCAGGCCATCGCGCGTCTCGAAATCCCGACCCTCGTGGTTCAGGGGACCACGGACATCCAGATTTCCGAAACCGACGCCCGCTTGCTGGCTGAGGCCTCTGGCACTCTTCCGTTGGTCGTGGCCGGCATGAATCACGTGTTGAAGGAAGTTTCCAACGACCCGGTGGCCCAGGCAAAGTCGTATGGTGACCCTACTCTTCCCCTTCATCCGGACCTCGTGGATGAGATGGTCGAGTTTCTGGCAGAATTGAAATAGACTGGCCCCACCAACGCGTAGGGACCCATGGACACACACGACTCCGACAAGACGCTGCCAGACTCGTCCTCGTTGGACGCGTCGACTCGTGCTTCCAAGGGCACACCACTTACCGTCCCCAAGAATTCCTTCATCGGCCCGTATCGGGTTCTGGAACTGCTTGGTTCGGGCGGCATGGGCGAGGTCTATCTCGCCGAACAGCTGACGCCGATTCATCGGCGCGTGGCCCTGAAGATCATCAAACAGGGCATGGATACCAAAGACGTGGTCGCGCGGTTCGAAACCGAACGGCAAGCCCTCGCGCTCATGGACCACGCCGCCATTGCCAAGGTATTCGAAGCCGGCGCCACGCCCCGAGGGCGGCCGTACTTCGCCATGGAGTACGTGCAGGGCGCATCGATCATCGAATACTGTGACACCCACCGTCTTTCGATCGACGAGCGTGTCAGGTTGTTCGTGAAGGTGTGCGAGGGCGTTCAACACGCACACCAGTGCGCAATCATCCATCGCGATCTGAAACCATCCAACATCCTGGTAAGCGTGCACGGACAGTCCGTGTCCCCCAAGATCATCGACTTCGGCGTAGCCAAGGCAACCGGCTCACGGCTGACCGACCGGGCTGCCCATACGCGGATCGGCGAGTTCATTGGAACACCCGAGTACATGAGTCCCGAACAGGCCGAGAAGTCGGGACTCGACGTAGACACGCGCTCGGATGTGTACTCGCTGGGAGTAGTACTCTACGAGCTACTGGTGGGCACGGTTCCTTTCGATCCGAGCACGTTGCGAAGCTCCGGCCTCGACGAGATCCGGCGACGAATCCGTGAAGACGACCCGCCAACACCCAGCGTGCGCCTCAGTCAGTTGGGCGCGGAGGGACAGGCCGCCGGCCGCGCGCGCCACACCAACGCCAACAAGTTGGCCGAGCGCGTGCGCGGCGATCTCGACTGGATCTGCCTCAAGGCGCTTGAAAAGGATCGCACGCGTCGGTACGGAACACCCACCGAGCTGGCCGAAGACCTGAACCGGCACCTCGCCGATCTACCGGTAGTAGCTCGGCCGCCGAGCGCTTCCTACCGCATGAGCAAATTCGTGCGCCGGCACCGTCTGGGGGTGACGTCCGCGCTGGTTCTGGTTGCGCTGCTGATGGCCTTCGCCGGCACCATGGCCGTGCAGGCGGGCCGTATTGCTCGCGAGCGCGACCGGGCCAATCAGGAAACGCAACGGGCCGAAGAAGAAGCACGGGCCGCGAGCGAGGTCTCGCGATTCCTGGTTCAGCTGTTCGAGGTTTCCGACCCCGGGGAAACGCGTGGCAACAGCATTACCGCGCGAGAGATCCTCGATCAGGGTGCGCAGAGAATCGGCGGCCAGCTGGCCAGCCAACCCGCCATGCAGGCGCGAATGAGTCGCACCATCGGTGAAGTCTATACGGCCTTGGGGCTTTACAAAGAAGCCCGGCCCTTGCTCGAGAACGCCCACGCGCTGGTCGATTCCCTGTCGACTGCGGGCAAGGGCCACCCGGCCCAATTGGCGTCGGCCAAGCATGCCTTGGCCCTTCTACTGATCTGGATCGGCGAGTACGAGCAAGCACATGAGCTGGTGTCCGACGCGGTGGCCATTCGCGAGCGACATTCCGGAAGTGACTCGTCGGAACTCGCCGCGAGTCTCCGGCTACTGGGTGTGACCCTGCAACGACAAGACCGTCTGGTCGACGCCGAAGTCGAACTGCGCCGTGCCGCTGAAATCCAGGAACAAGGGGCCGGAACCAACGACTCCGAGTACGCCGCCACCCTCCACAACCTGGCCATCGTTCGCATGCTGCAAAAGGATTTCGCCGAAGCCGAAACGCTATTTCTTCGCAGCGCAGACATCGAACGTACGGTTCGTGGTCAGGAAAACCATCGCGTGGCTACCAGCCTGCACGTCCTGTCCATCCTGCTTCAGGACCAGGAGCGCTACGCCGAGGCCCTGGTGCAGGAAAGGGAGGCCTTACGCATTCGAGAAGCCGTACTGGGACCCGATCATTTCCATGTAGCCTACAGCCTGACCACACTGGCCCAGCTCCACCGACAACTCGGCCAGGCGCAACTGGCTCTGCAACCCGGCCAACGCGCCATGCGCATCGCCGAGGAAGCGGTGGGACCAGCCCATTGGGAGGCCATATGGATGCGGGGTGACGTAGCCAAGACGCTCATGGCCCTGAACAAGGTGGATGAAGCCATCGCGACGCTCAGTACGGGCGCACAACAGCTGGAGAACGGCGAAGACATCGAGGGACTCACGTCCTACCTGAACAAGTTGGGCGCCTTGCTCCTGACGGTGGGCCGCATCGAGCAAGCCAAAGCCTCGTACGACCGAGCCGCTCGGGTCTCGGAAACCTTCAAACAGGACGGCACCACCACTCCCTACCACGGGCTCGCACTCGTGGGGCTGGCTGAGGTAGCCTTCGAGGAACGTGACCACGCCAAGGCCGCGGATCTTTTCCGCCAGGGGATCGACGTAATGGAAGCCGCTTGGGGTTCCACCGACCCGGACGTGCAAGACGCAACCGCTCGCTGGATCGAGGTGCTACGCATTCTGGGGCGCACGGACGAAACTGATGCAGCCGATACCGGTGGAAACTGAGGCCCACAAACCCTTGGCTAGGCGCTCGACTCAACCGCTGGTAGGCTTCCGGTAACCCTCGCGCCCCCCCCGACCTCCAGGAGGCTCTCGCATGGTTTCCATCGTCGATCTCTGGCTACCCATCATTCTTTCCGGCGTGGCCGTGTTTGTCGTCAGCTCCGTGATCCACATGGTGCTGTCCTACCATAGCAACGACTTCAAACAGATTCCGGGCGAGGATGCGGTAATGACCGCGCTGCGGCCGTTCAATGTGCCTCCCGGCGACTACGTCATGCCTTACGCGGGAAGCATGAAGGTCATGGGCTCACCCGAATTCCAGAAAAAGCAAACCGACGGGCCGGTGGGATTCTTCACGGTCTACCCCAACGGACCCATGAGTATGGGAAAGAGCCTGTCTACGTGGTTCCTGTACAGCTTGGTGGTCGGCGTGTTTGCGGGTTACATCGGCGGACAGGCTCTGGCACCCGGTGCCGACTATCTGAAGGTTTTCCAGTTCGTCGGCACCAGCGCGTTCATGGGCTACGCCATGGCCCTGACGCAGAACAGTATCTGGTACAGGCGCGACTGGAGCACCACGTTGAAGTCGATGTTCGATGGTCTGGTGTACGCGCTCGTTACCGCGGGCATGTTTGGCTGGCTCTGGCCGGGGGCCTGACATCGGTAGACTGTTCCGTACCCAGCGGGAGCATTGAAATTCCCCACCGAACCTGGGTAGACTCACGCCTGGATCCCCCTTGGCCCAACCCTCATTCGAAGAGTCACTGCAATGAAACGAATCCTGACTACCCTCGCCGTACTTCTGCTGCTGGTTTCCTGCGGCAGCGATGACCCCACCGGACCCGGTGGAGGGAATTCGAATCCCACCGCTATTTCGGGTACCGTCATCAAGGGACCCGTGTCGTCCTCGGCGGTGTCATTGCGAGCTATCAACAACGACGGCTCCCCTGGCGCGACGGTCGCCGGACCGTTCATGACCGACGCAAGCGGAGCATGGTCGGGTGAGTTGGCCGCGGGGACGCGGGGGCCGTTCTACCTGGTGGCGACCGGTGGCACATACGACGACGAAGCGAGTGGCGTCAATGTTGACCTGGGAACCGGAACCCTCATGGGCTATTCGGCCGATGGTTCGGGCGTGGTCTCACCCTTCACGCAAATGCTATGCGCCGTCGTGGCCGAAGCTGACGCCTCACTGACCGTTGGCGAGGCCTGGCAGGGCGCGATCGCCGCTTTCATGCCGCAATTTGGTTTCGATCCCACCACGACCGAGCCATCGTCGACGGGAACCACGGCGCAGAAAAGTTATGTGGCGTCGTTGGGCGGACTTTCGCTACTGGTCGACGAGGAGCTCTCTGGCCTGGTCGGCGTCACGCTCTTCGAATTGGCTCTCGCCCTCATTGCGGACATCGCCGATGGCGTTCTCGACGGAACCGATGTCACCGGTGGCACGATTACCGTTGGCGACACCACGGTGGAACTGCCCGACATCGACCTCTCAGGATTGGGTGAGTTCGTGAATGCATGCAATCAGTACGCCGCCGGCGATCCTGATTTGGCCGATCTACTGTTCGGACCCATCGTTCTGGACTGGGGCGACATCTTCAACCCCAACCCCACGGGCGAATCGGTCATCCTGAGTGGACCCGCGTTGGGCATCCTGCCGCAAAACACGTTCACCGTGTTTACCTCGAGCACCTCGGGCACGGTTTCCAGTTGGAGTGCCCTGACCACTGGACTCGGCGCCTACGCCCTGACGGTTTCCGACACGGTGTTGCCCGGCCAGACCATCAGGATCGCGGCGTTTGCCTATAGCGACGGCGTCAACACCTACGGCTGGGGAACCAGCAGCGGTGTGGTACCGGGACTCACCATCGACGGCAACGTCTTCTCGTTCAAAGACGTCACGCTGACGTCGCAAGATGGACAGGGCAATTTGATCATCAATGGCGATCTCACCGGCGCCACGCCCCTTGCCACGCCGGTTGCCAGCAACTAGTCGGGTATTCCCGCGGGGTAGGCTGCGATCTCCACATCGTGGCCTACTTCGCGCCCATGCCTGAGCAGGGTAACCGCCACTTTCGATCCCACCTGCACATCCACGAGTTCTCGGTGCAACTGATCGATGTCGGAAACGGGCGTATCACCCAGCCGAACGATCAGATCTCCCGCCCGCAACCCGGCCCGATGACCGGGCCCCTTCGCTTCAACCTGAAGGACCTCGACCAGACTCAGAGCCGGTAGATCGTAGAGGCGCTGGAGTCGGCGATTGGTGGGACGGTTCTGTACGGAGATACCCAGATACCCGCGCCGAACGCGGCCGTTTGTCAGGATCTCACTGAGCACCCACCGGGCCGTGTTGATCGGCACCGCAAAGCACAGGCCCTGCGCGCGCTGAATCATCGCCGTGTTGATACCCATGACCATGCCGCGACTGTCGACCAGGGGACCGCCTGAGTTGCCAGGGTTGAGACCAGCGTCGGTCTGGATGACGTTGTCGATCAACCGCCCCTGGGGACTGCGCAGACTTCGACCCAGCGCCGACACCACGCCGGTCGACACCGAGCTGGCGAAACCCAACGGATTGCCAATGGCAATGGCCATCTGACCGACTCGGATTCCGTCTGAATCGCCCAGGCGGGCGATGGGAAGATCACCTTCGTGCAACCGAAGCACACCGATGTCGGTGGCCGCGTCCGACCCCACGACCTGCGCACCCATGGCGCGACCGTCGGTGAGGGTTACTTCGACGGCAGTGGCTTTTTCGATCACGTGATGATTCGTGAGCGCGAAGCCGTCGGGAGCAACGATGACACCCGACCCCGTGGCCCCACGGTCCTTGCGGCGACGGGCGTTGCCACGCGGTTCGGTGCGCACACTGATGACGGCTGGACCCACCGATCCAACGACGTCGATCACCGCCTGCGAATAGGCATCGAGCAACGATGCATCGCGCTGGGTCTGGGGGGAAACAGGCATCTCCCCATCCTTCTCGGGCTCGAGAGTACTCAATTGGATAGTGCAAATCGGCCTTGGCGGCCACGACCTCCCGATCGCCGTCCCAGCAATGTCCGGATCAGACGTGGTTATGCGTCCTTTGGGATGTAGAACCAATCTCGTGACCGGAGTTGCCGAACATGACCATTCGCTGGGCCCAACTCGTAGCTTTTTCCCTGATTCTGGCCATCGGCTGCTCCGACGACCCCACGGCGCCGAATGCCCCCGATCAGACACAGTCCCCAGCCATAACCCTGGAAGCACCCTCGGCCGCGCCCTTTGCGCGCCTGGAGGTATCCGGACTGGGTGCCTACGACCCGGCCCTTTTCGCCCAGGTCCTCGACTCCGACAATCAGGTCCTCGCCCCGGCACCGCTGCAACCAGGCCCCGCGGACGAGATTCTTCTTACCATTCCGCCACACCCGCAAACGCCCCTCGCAGGGGGAACGCTGTTCGTGCGGGTAACCGATGGCGCGAAACTGACCTCACAGGTTGCGACACTGGAAGTGGAAGCGCTCCCTTCCCACCCCGGTGCATTGGCACGGATGACGGCGGCGCTGCAGGCAACTCTGGACGCCCAACTGACGACCAACGAGACCACGCGCGAGGCGCTACGCACTACCTCCCCCGACCAACTGCGCCCCGAAGACTCCGGACTGTTTGCGGTCCAGAGCTTTCTGGACGACCCCGCCAATCCCAACTCGCTGCTGGCTCTGACCGCGGGCCCGATTCCGTACTTCGCCAACTCCGACCTGGACCGCGACCTGGTCGACAGCATGATCGGATCGACGGGCTTCGACGTGATGATCGAGGAGATCGCCGCTGGCCTACAACAGGAAGCAGACAAACTGCGGTCGAGCCGGTCCAAGGATCTGACCATCACGAACATGACCGAGCTCAGCGACGCCATGGACAACGCAGCGTTGTTCGACAACCTCATCAGTGACAACTCCGGTCAGGTGCTGAACGACCTGGGCGTGGCGCTGGGTGTCGTCGGCGTATTCAGCGGCGGATCGACAGCAGTAGCCGGCGCGGGTCTTTGGGCACTACAGAAAACACTGGAGGTGGGCGGGAGTCTTCTACCATCGATGTTCGACAATGGCGCTACCACCGTGGAACTGTCTCCGACTGACTTCTTCGAGGACGATCCCGGGCCCGGCGCCTGGACCAACTTCACTGTCGTGGCCAAGAGCCGAGGCATGTCACTCGACACCCTGATACTCGAAGGAATTCTTCAGTACGCCGGGCTTGGCACCAGCTTCGGTGACTTCATCGAAAGCTTCGGCGGCGACATAGCCCAGGAGATGGCGGGGTTCGTGATTACCGAAGCCACCAACGCGGTCATCGGCGCCGCCGGCGACGGGTCGGGCATCATAACGATTGACCCAAGATCCTGGACGGTAACCAGCACCGGCGATCCGCTGACGCAAGGACGCATAGTACAAGGGCCCGCCGTGGACACGGTGGCCCCCAACGGATACGTGCCCGTCGAGGTCGGCGTGTCCAACATGTGGATCGAGACCCTACCGGGAAACTTCGGTGGTCAGGTGGCATTCAAGCCCAACTCGGTCGAAGTGAAGGCCATCGAAGTCGAAGTCCTTCCCGGCGGAGTCAACGTGGAGCCCGGCGAAGTGGTGGACTTCACCGCTGTGGTACGGAACGCGATGGACGAAGAGCTGCAGTGGACGACCACCGGTGGGACCTTGACGCAGACCTCCAACACGTCGGCGTCACTCCAGACGCCGGTTGAAGCGTGGGACGAACCCATCGTGGTCAAGGCGACGAGCCGGGCCAGCGGTGGCCTTCGTCAGTCAGGCGAACCGGAGCGATCGGGGCAGGCCCTCGTGGCCACCCGCAACGGTCAGATCATCATTGAACCATTCGGAGTGTGCGTGGAACCCGATCAAACCCAGGTGTTCACGTCCGTCATCCTGGACTTCCCACCCGAACAACAAGCAGTGACCTGGTCGGCCCAGCGGGGAACGTTCACGGGAAGCACCTATCGCGCACCATCCAGCATCGGTGGCGACACCGTCACCGCGACCAGCGTGTCCGACCCTTCTTTGTCGGCCAGCGTGGGCGTCAGTGTTTCCGCCTGCACCTGCTACTGGTCGGCCCAGGTAAGCGGCGCCGACTCGGGGGCGTTCACCGGAAGCAAGGCCCAGTTCGACCACATCGCCGGCGTGCTGACGACAGTCACTTGCGACCCAGCCGTGAGCAACGTTTCACCGCCGAATTTTTTCATGCAGGTCTTTCCAAGTCTCGATGCGGGCCAAATCGGTTCTTTTGAGGCCCTCCTGCAGTATTCCTCACCCAGTGGCTTGGTATTCGTACAGTCACCTGAGTCCGTCCCCATGCTAACTGTCACCAAGAACGAAGACGACATACTGGAGGGGTCGATTTCCGGTCAGTTGTTCACCGTCGACCCGAACAATGTGGAGAACCTGCTGAGTGTAACAGTCTCGGTTTCGTTCCGAGCCGCGCTGGGATTCGGCAGCGGCGGCGATGGATGTCCGCTGCAGTAGCGAGGTTGGAAAAAGCTGTCAGGCATGGCGGGTTTGCGGGTCGAAAAGCGCGTGGTGACAAAGACCTCATTCCTGAAGGACCCACCATGCGTCGAATTCTGGCTCTATTGGCCTTGCTTGCCCTGCTGCCCGCATCCCGACCGGCCGGGGCCAGCGACTGGAATGGTCAGGGATCCAACGACAAGCTTTCTGAACGCCCCAATTGGGTCAACGGTATTGATCCGCCCAACAACGGCACCGCCCTGCTGCGCTTCATGGGCAGCACCCGCCCCACGCCCTTCGCGGAAGTGCCCTGGAGCGTCAATCAGATCCTGTTCGAAGCCAGCACGGATTTCTTGTTGGACGGACAACCCATCACCGTATTCACCAGCATTGGCACCAGCGTGAACGACACGGCGGGTCGCCCGCACACGATCAGGTGTGACGTGACCGCCGGCAACAACGTACTCCTGGTGGGAAGCTTCGGGGAGCAACTACGAATCGACGGTGACATAACCATTGGATCGTTCGACGAACTGAGTGTTCAGGGTCCGTATCTCACCACTCTGGCCGGCGATCTGTCGGGTGGAGTGCTCCGCGTCGACCTGGGAAATCTTCGTATCCTGGGCACCAACCCCTTCACCAATTTCGACATGTATGGTGGCACGGTGACCGTGGGCTCGGACCAACCGTGGCGCGCGACGGTACCGGCCGACGTTTACACCACCACGACTCTCGTCGTCGACGATACCATCAACAACCTGGGACGCAGTATTCAGCTCGTCAGTGGAGACCTGGTGTTCGATGTGGACGGAACCTATTTCCTGGACGGACTGATCGCCTCCGATCCCGCGCGAACCGTGACCAAGACCGGGTCCGGTAGCGTCGCCCTGGGAAGTGGCACCAACGGACAACTCGCTACCATCGACGTGCAATCCGGCCAACTCACGCTGACCGGAAAAACCGAAGGTGACGTCGTGGTTGGCGATGGCGTGGGCGGCATCGACGCCGACGTGGTGGTCACCCCGAATCCCGCTCCGTTCGTAGTCGGAAACCACTTCGGAAGCGGTGCTATTCACATCAGCCAATCGGGCCTCCTGGACCTGACCGACCTGGAAGACCTACGCGACAACGTGGTGACGATCGAGGGTGGACGACTGAATTCCAACCTCGGACGGGATTACTACATGGACGAACTGAACACGCTTGCCTCCAGCCAGACCGCGCGCATAGGTGGGAACTGGAGGGAAACGCCGGGCGCCGACGTGGTCTGGAACGTCGCCTCGGGATCGGCTCAGCCCGACGCCCTGGTAACGGCCTATCTGGACTGGGATGCCAGTTCGACGCTGGTGAAGCGAGGCGACGGCGACGCCGCACTGAGCGCCTCACCCACCAGCTCATTCGCAATCGAGGTCGAGGAAGGAACGTTGGAACTCAGCACCCTCAGCGGGCTTCCCGCTGGTACCGCGACCGTAAACGGCAGTGTATTTGGTACCGCCCTGACACTGGGAGCTGACAACCAGCTCCAGGGGCGTAACCTCTACCTTCTGACCAGCTTCAGCACTTTCGACCTGGGTCCGCATTCCGACACTGTCGGCGACATTGCTTTGGACAGCGGCATCGTACAGATGATCGACGGCGCGGGGTCTTTGACATTGCAGGGAGACATCTTCACGAACCACGTGTCATCTACGCCTACCATCTACGGCACCCTGGACCTCGACCCGGGCACGCATACCGTCGACGTGGCGCCGGGCTCGTTCGAGTCATCGGCCAATTTGAGTTGTTCCGTCGTAGGCACCGGAAAACTCGTCAAGGAAGGAACTGGCGGTCTGGCGATGTGGAAGAGCGGCAGTTACTCAGGCGGGACCGACATCGTCGAAGGCAAGATCCGCGTGCGCAACGGTGGCAGCTCGGTACTTGGCAGCGGTCCGGTAACGGTTTTCCCCGGCGCGGAACTCCAGATGGAACAGGGCACCGTGTCGGTGTCGCAGTTCGATGGCCAACCCGGATCCACGCTCGACCTACAGGGAGGAATCCTGGAGGTCGTAGGTGGAACGATGACCTTTCCCACCGACTCCTTCCACTACGGTAGCTCGCCACAATTCGCCACGCTGAAGTTCAGCGGCGGCTGTGACGCTTCGGTTCGGTACTCGTACTACATCGGCGACGCGGCCGGAACCGGAGGCGTCACCCTGGTCGAGGGCATGAACGGAACCACTCCCAGCACGCTCCGAAGTTTCGGCGGCGGTGCGGGCGTTGACCTGCAAGTCGGCCACGAAGGCACGGGAACCCTGTCCGTGGCCGACGGCGGTCTGGTCAGCTTCGCTGACGACTTTCGCGCGGGCCACGCGGCCGGGGCCACGGGAAGCGTGATCATCGACGGCGTCAACAACGGCTCCCCCTCCACCATTTCCATATTGGGCACCAGCCCTTCGACCGAGATCGGTCGCGGCGGCTCGGGAACCCTGTTCGTGGTCAACGGTGGAAGGCTGGAAACCTCATTGGACCTGAACGTGGCCACGCTGGCCGGATCGCAAGGCAGCGTGGACATTCTGGGGGCGCAGGACGGACAGTTGGCCACCATCGATGTGGGCGACGATCTGATCATCGGCGGTTTGGTTTCGACCGCGGGTGGCACCGCCACCGTCACCGTTGGTACCGGCGGCCTCCTCGACGTAAACGACCTCATCCGTGTGTGGCCGGGCGGAACCCTCCGCATTGAAGGCGGCGAACTTCGGGCCACCACGCTCGAGTCGGACTTGGGCACCTTCGAATTCATTGCCGGCACGTTGGCCATCGACAACACGCAAGGCGACTTGACCACCGACGGTAGCGAACTATCTCCGGGTGACTCACCCGGCACCACCAACATCGGCGGCGACTACACCGTGAGTACCGGCTCGCTGAGAATCGAGCTCGGTGGCTTCGTGCCTGGCAGCGAACATGACCTGGTGACGGTAACTGGCACCGCGACACTCAGCGGTACCCTGAATGTGGAACTCCTGGCCGGCCACTCGCCGGTATGGGGCCAGAGCTACACCATTCTTACCGCGGGCGCCGTGGCCGGGACCTTCGATACGGTCAACCTGCCCAGTTCCGCGACCCACGTCTTCAAGGTTGCCTACGAAAGCAACTCGGTTCGGATCGACGTCGTGACTCCCACCGGGGTCGATGACGGACCTTCCACCCCTCGCCAGTTTGCTCTGCTTCAGAACGCCCCCAACCCGTTCAATCCCAGTACGCAGATCGCTTTCGACCTACCGAACGACGAGGCGGTATCTCTGGAGATCTTCAATCTGGCGGGCCGACACGTAGCCACGCTGGTAAACCGTCGGTACACCGCGGGACGCCACACCATCTCATGGAACGGCACGGACGACGCCGGTCGGCCCGTGGCTTCGGGGGTATACGCCTATTGGCTGCGAGCGGGGAGCTTCGACCAAAGGCGATCGATGGTCCTGGTCCGCTAGCGCGCGACCCGCGCCAAACTACAACCAGGGTGACGTCGAGGGGCACCGTAGGATAATCTGGCCGTCATTCGTCGCTGACGAGGACAACATCACAGAATCACTACAGCCCCAAATGCCAAGTCCTCCCACACTGAGTCGACGATCTCTTGCATTTGTCGCCAGTTAGGAGAATCCATGGCATCAAGCGAAGCGTCTGGCCGCCGGCGTAGTCTCCTGGCGGGTGGTCTATTGTTGGCCATGTGGGCGGCCCTGGTGGCGAGCTACGGCACATTTGCCAGCTACGCGGTCCGATTCCTGTTTCCCGCCCGGCGCCGCGATCCAAGTTGGACCTATGTACTCGACGCCAAGAGCCTACCCGTAGGCCAAGCGCTCCAATACATCACGCCCGATGGTGCCAAGATCACGCTGGCCCGGCAGGGCTCCGGACAGGCGGCCGAAGACTTCGTGGCCCTATCGAGCGTGTGCCCGCACCTGGGCTGCCAGGTGAGCTGGGAGGGGCAGAACAACCGCTTCTTCTGCCCCTGTCACAACGGGGTGTTCGCCCCCGACGGCACGGGCGTGTCAGGCCCACCGGGTGACGCGGGGCAGAGTCTCCCCAAGTACTCGGTGAAAATCCAGAACGGCCTGGTCTATCTGGACGTGCCCCAGGCCGACGGACTGGCCCAGGTAGAATTGCGGCAGATCGATGAGTCCGAACGGATCGTTGGACCCGGACACGACCCCTGTCTCATGGCCGATCTCGACCGCGACCAGGACCGGCGGTTTTCGTGAGCGTGGCCGAGTGGTTCAGTGAACGCCTGCCCGTCCGCGGGTCGGACCTGCGGGAGCTGACGAACGAACCCGTCCCCAACCATCTGCGACGTTGGTGGTACGCCCTTGGTGGCACTCCGGCGTATCTGTTCGTGGTGCAGATCGTCACGGGGATCCTGCTGGCCTTCTACTACCAACCGTCGGCCGAAACCGCGTACGAATCGGTGCGGTATATCACCGAGCAGGCCCACTTCGGGTGGTATGTGCGCAGCGTGCACAAATGGGGCGCGACGCTCATGGTGGCCGCGGTCATTCTCCACCAGATGCGCGTCTACTTCACTGGAGCGTACCGCAAGCCGCGTGAGATCAACTGGATGGTGGGTATGTGCATGCTCGTATGCACGTTGCTCATTGGGTTCACGGGCTACGCGCTTGTGTACGAGCAGTTGAGCTACTGGGGCGCCACGGTGGCGGCCAATATCGCCGACACGGTGCCCATTGCCGGACCCTGGATCAAACAATTTCTGCTGGCCGGCGACACCTACAATGCGCGAACACTTTCCCGGTTCTTCGTGCTCCACGCCGCGGTGATGCCCGCGTTGATGATCCTGCTCATCATCATCCATATCGCCATCATCCGCCTGCAAGGCGTTACCGAGTTTCACTTCGAAGACGAGAAGTCCGGCGAGCCCGACCACTTCAACTTCTTCCCCGATCACCTCATGACTGAAATCATCATGGGCCTGATCCTCATGGTATTGCTGAGTGTATTGGCCACGGTGCTGCCCGCCACCATGGGCCCGGTGGCCGACCCGCTGAACACCCCCGAGGTGATCAAGCCCGAGTGGTTTCTGTACGTGACCTTTCGATGGTTGAAGCTGTTTTCCATCACCACCGCCGTGCTCAGCATGGGGTTCATTGTTTTCACGTTCTTCTTGTGGCCCTTCATCGACGCATGGGTGCGTCGCCGTTGGCCCAAGAGCGAGTTCAGCGTGTACGTAGGCATCTTGGGCGTACTCGCGATCATTGGCCTGACCGTATGGGAAGGCGCCGTTGCTCACTGACCGGAATCAGGAGACCACCGAATGTCGTTGAAGACGAAGCAAGTGATCATCGCCGTGCTGGGGATTGGCTTCCTGGTTTCGCTCATCTACGTGCAAGCCATGGAAGTGGCCCGTCGTGAGCAGGAGGCCGGACTGCGCAAGGTACACATCGCCGTGCCCACCAGGTCGGCCCAATGCGTCGAGTGCCATGGACAATCCAGCCCGGGTATCGTGGCCCACTGGGAAGGCAGTACGCATGCGGAAAAGGGCGTGGGTTGCGTCGATTGCCACACGGCCGACAAACGCGATGCCGACGCGTACAGCCACTACGGCGAAACGATCGCGACGGTCGTGACACCACGTGACTGTTCGCGATGTCACGGGCACGAGGCCGAAGAGTTCTGGGCCAGCCACCACGCGAAGGCAGGCAACATACTTCACTCGCTCGACAACTTCCTGGCCGAGACGGTGGAAGGCTCGCGCGAGCCGTTCAATCCGCATTCACCCACACCCGGCCGCGCCTTCGACAAGGTGAACGGCATGGCCAGCGCCTTCACCGGGTGCCAACAGTGCCACGGCAGCAAGGTCGCGCTTCTGGGCAACGACGGCGAAACCATAACCATGGATGATCTGGAGCCCGACGAAAACGGGTTCCCCACCAACCAGGACGCGGTATCGCGCATCAGCAAGAACCAGGATGGACGTCCCCTGCTGTACTCGGGCTCCTGGCCCAACACCGGCATCGGCCGCATCAACCTGGACGGCTCGCGCGGGTCGTGCTCGGCGTGTCACAGTCGACACGACTTCTCGCCACGACGGGCCCGACAACCGGAGAACTGCGGCAAGTGCCATCTGGGACCCGACCACCCGCAAAAGGAAATCTACGAAGAGTCCAAGCACGGCGTCGCCTATCGCGACCTACGCGAGGAAATGAACCTCGACGCCACGGAATGGATCCTGGGCAAGGACTACTCCCAGGCCCCCACGTGCGCCACGTGTCACATGTCGGGCAACCTACGCAACGGCGGCAAGGTCACGCATGACCCCGGCGAACGCATCTCCTGGACCAACCGACCGCCCGTGAGCCTGGCCATGGACACCGACATCAACCACGCGGTCGTCAAGGAAACCGATCCGGAAAAACGCCGCGCCCTGATCCACGACAGCTGGCAGGACAAGCGTGGACGCATGAAAGAAGTGTGTTCGCACTGTCACACGCCCGAGACCACCAACGGCTTCTACGCCCAGTACGACGACTTCGTGTTGCTCTACAACGAGAAGTTCGCCAAGCCGGGGCAGAAGATCATGAAGTCGCTGCTGGATGCTGGCCTGCGCACCTCCAGAGATTTCGACGAGGAAATCGAGTGGACGTGGTTCTACCTGTGGCACCACGAAGGACGGCGCGCCCGTCACGGTGCTTCGATGATGGCCCCCGACTACGCACACTGGCACGGCATGTTCGAAGTGGCCGAACGCTTCTACATGGAACTGATTCCACAAGCGCGAGAGATGGCCGAGCACGGCGGCTTACGTGGTGCATCGGTCACGGCGACCATCGACGAGATTCTCGCGCGGCCCGAGCACCAATGGTTTGAGCAGGGAGCTGGGAAATGACCATGGACCGAAGAGAGTTCCTCGATGCCCTGGGCTTGGTAACGGCCACGGGCATTGCGGCCTTCAGCCAGGCCGACCAGGCCCACGCCCAGAAGGTATCGGGCGCCAAGGCACCGGAAGTCAACCAAGCCGATCTACACTGGGAGAAAGCGCCCTGCCGCTACTGCGGCACCGGCTGCGGCGTGGAAGTCGGCGTGGCCAACGATCGCGTGGTAGCCGTGCGAGGCGACGAAGCCAGCCCCGTGAACCGCGGGCTGCTGTGTGTAAAGGGTTACCACCTACCCGCGTTCCTCTACGGTGATGACCGCCTGCTTTCCCCGTTGCGTCGCAACGAAAGCGGCGAGGGCTTCCATCGTATTTCCTGGGACGAAGCCATCGACCTCATCGCCGAAAAGTTCGGCGACGCTCTGGAGAACCACGGCCCCGAGTCCGTGGCCGTATACGGATCGGGACAGTGGGCTATCTTCGACGGGTACGCCGCGCTCAAGTGGGTCAAGGGCGGCATGAAGAGCAACAACCTCGACCCGAATGCGCGTTTGTGCATGGCGAGCGCGGTAATGGGCTTCATCACCCAGTTCCAGAGCGACGAGCCCATGGGCTGTTACGAAGATCTCGACGTCGGGGAAGACTTCGTGCTGTGGGGAAACAACATGGCCGAGATGCACCCGGTACTGTTCAGCCGCATTCTCGAGAACAAGCGGAAGAACCCCAGGGTACGCATTGTCGACATTGGCACGCGCCGCACTCCCACCACCGATTACGCGGACATGTACCTCGAGATGCAGCCAGGCAGTGACCTGGCCCTGGCCAACGGCATCATCCACATCTTGCTGCGGGACAAGAAGGTCGCGCGCTCGTTCGTGGAAGAGAACATCGTATTCCGTCGGGGCATCGAAGACCTCGACACTATTGGATACGGCTGCTTCGGCGAACAGGCCGAAAATTACACGTTCAAGGACAAAGCCAGCGAGAGTTCCATGGCCGAGCTCGAGGCTTTCGTGGCCGAGTACACGCCGGCACACGTCGCTGAAATCACCGGGTTGTCCACGCAACAGATCGAGAATCTGGGCCAGATGTACGGAGACCGGGACAAGGGCACGGTGAGCCTGTGGTGCATGGGCGTGAACCAACATACGCGTGGCACTTGGATGAACAACCTGATCACCAACCTGCACCTGCTCACGGGCAAGATCAGCCGTCCCGGCGCCAATCCATTCAGCCTGACCGGACAACCGTCGGCGTGCGGCACGGCGCGCGAAGTAGGAACGCTGAACAACCGCCTCCCGGCCGACATGGTCGTCATGAATCCCGAGCACCGGAAGAAAGCCGAGAAGATCTGGGGGCTGCCCGAGGGCACCATCAATCCCAAGCCCGGCTACCACGCCGTCGACATGTTCCGCGCACTCAAGCGCGGCGACGTGAAGGCCATGTGGATCCAGACCACCAATCCCTGGGTGTCGATGCCCAACCTGCATCGATTCGAGCGAGAGCCCAATGACGGACGCTTCATCGTGGTCAGCGACATCTACCCCACGCCTACCACCGATCGTGCCGATCTCATTCTACCGTCGGCCGCCTGGGTCGAACGCGAGGGTGCGTTCGGCAACACCGAGCGGCGCACGCAGCAATGGAACAAGGCCGTTTCCGCTCCCGGGCAAGCCCGCGAAGACGCCTGGCAGATCATGGCCGTCGCCCGCAAGATGGGCATGGGCCACCTGTTCCCCTACTCGGACGACAATTGGCACGAAGAGATGTTCGAGGAGTATCGGAGCTTCACGCTGGGCGTGGGCAAGGATCTGGGCAGCTACAAGCAACTCAAGGAAACCCGCGGTCTCATGTGGCCGGTGGTCGATGGCAAGGAAACCCCCTATCGCTACGCCGCGGGTTACGACCCGTACGTCAAGAAGGCACGCGGCGTTCACTTCTACAAAGCCAAGGGCTACGGAGAGAAAGCGGCCGTCTGGTTGCGTCCCTACCATCCGCCGGCCGAAATGCCCGACGGCGAGTACCCGTTCTGGCTTTGTACCGGACGCGTGTTGGAGCATTGGCATACCGGCAGCATGACGCGCCGCGTCAAGCAATTGCACCAGGCCGTGCCCGAAGCGTATGTGGAGATGAACTCGGTCGACGCTCGGAAACTGGGCGTCAAGTCGGGCGACATGGTCCGTGTATCCAGCCGTCGCGGCACCCTGGATCTGCCGGTAGCTCTGGATGGTCGCGGTCGTACCGCGAAGGGATCGGTCTTCGTGCCGTTCTTCGATGAATCCAAACTCATCAACGAGCTAACGCTCGATGCCATGGACAACATCAGCAAGGAACCCGACTACAAGAAGTGCGCGGTGAAGGTGGAGCGGGTGCCATGAAACTGCTACTGGTAGCGGCGGCCGTGGCGGTCTCCGTGCTGGCCGGGACGGTGCCGCAACCCCAGTCGGCGTTTGACGATTCGATAGCGAAAACATCGGCCCAAGACCGAGCGCAACGCAGAGCGTACGATGGAGCCCCACCGGTCATTCCGCACGAGACGTTCCCGTCACCTTGTACCGAATGTCACAACGAGCGCGGTATCCAGGTGAACGGAGTTGGCTTTTCGCCGCCATCGCCACACGAACTCACCGCGGGCATGAGTGCCACGAGCCGGTGTGTCCAGTGCCATGTCTTCAAGACTACCGCCGGAGAGTTTCGTACCAGCAGCTTCGCGGGATTGCAGCAGGACCTCCGGCATGGCCGACGGCTGAACTCCCTGGCCCCACCGGTCATTCCCCACCTGGTGCTCATGCGGGAAAACTGCTTCGCATGTCATGACGGTGCCGCCGCGCGCGAGGAAATCCGAACTTCGCACCCTGAACGCGAGCGATGCCGCCAATGCCACCTGGAGCAGAAAACCACGACCGCGTTCATGCGTTGATGCCAGGTGGAACGGCTCCCTTGTGACCTAAGCCTATAATTAGACCCGAATTGCGTCGATTCCGGTCAAGCAGCCTAAAATGGCGTATACTTGATGCGACACCCTCGTAGGTCGACCCCACACCGACAGGGAGGGAACCATGCTGATCAAACAGAGCGTGGACCTAGCCACGCCCATCCACCACTCGTTCGAGCTGGTGGAGGACGACCGGTTGATCCAGCGTTGGATGACCGGACTCGTAGAGATGTCCTATGACAATGACGACCCCAAGCGGCACCCGGTCGGCACTACGTTCAAGCAAATGATCAGAGAGAGCGGCCGCATTTCAGAGTACGCCGGAGAAGTCCTGGAATACGAACGGCCGCACCACCTCGCGGTGCGCCTGGTCGGAAAGCAATTCTCGGTCAAGGTCGACTATCGTTTCGACGCACTCGAGGTTGGGACCCACCTGGACTACACCGCCGACTTCAATTGCACGGCCGCCTTTGCTCGGCGCATGTCGGAGCTGTTCAATTGGTTGAGTGACACCGTAGTCACGCGCCAGATGAACAACCTCCAGCGGCTGGCCCAGGAACAGCAGGAGTCGAATCAGGCCCGAGCGGCCGAGGGTTAGCTACCTCCCACCACGCGAAATTCCGTCTGTCAGACATCGCGACCGTGGAACCTACCAACTCGGTCTTCGCGACCGTCGTTCGGGGTCGGTGGCCGTCGTGGGAACCGGTAGCAGCGCCCACCGCTCGGACCTGAAACCGGCGCCGATCAAGGCACCGATCCCCGCGAGCGCGGCCGTACCGGCAATGCCTACGAGTGCGCCCAGAAAGACAAGCGCGCCCTGGAACTGGTCGCCGCTGTTTTCGCGGGCGATACCAAGCATCAGGAGCGCCGTCGCCGCCAGGCCAACTCCCATTCCAATCTTGGCTCCCCGCCCGGCCCGTGATGCCATTCCCAGGCTGATCTCCAGATTGTCGACGGACTCCATGGGAATGCGCAGCAGGCTTCCGCTATCGCCGAGAAGGGTCAGCTCGTTGGTGGTGTATGCCCTGAGCAGACCCGTAGCCTGCTCGCGCGAGAGATCTTCCAACGATTGACGCGTTACTCGCACGCGAGTGCCGGGCGCCGGTGCTTGGGCAAATGCGGGCGCGATCGCCGCGTGCCCCAATAGAAAGACCAGGACGAAAATCGCCCCGGTTCCTGGCTTGATAAGCATGACTCCACCTCATGACGGGGACTCGTCACCGGTGGGAGGGCGGTGTCTGGGATCCTTCGGACATCGAATTCAACGCCGGTGCCACCCCTTGGTTCCCCGAACGACCGCGGCGGGGTCCAGCTTAAGTCCAACTCCGGCAGTGAGCAGCGTAAATTGACGCTCATCAAACTGGTCCACCGGCTGCGATCGAGCGGCTCGGTGGTGGAGACCACCGAGCCGCTCTTTTTTTCCAACCTTTGGCGCCGCGGGCGCGTCCAAGTACACACCCCGACCCTTGCCCGGGAGCAGCACCATGTCCGTTCGTTTCGCAGCTCTGTTCGCGCTTGTTCTGGCTTTGCCCGCCTATTCAGCCGCCAAATCGCCCAGCATCCTCACTCCCGAACAGTGGCGCGAAGACCTCAAGACCCTGGACGAGACGATTCGCAACGTGCATGCGAATCCCTTCCATACGGTATCCGAGGCCGATCACACCGCGGCGGTCACCAAGCTCGAACGTGAGATTCCACAAAGCTCGGACGTGGAAATCCTCGTTGAGCTCACCAGCATCGTGGCCGCGGTCAATGATGGCCATACCAGCATGGGCGGCTGGATGTACGACGAAGCGTGGGGCACCAGCTGGTATCCCATTGCCCTGTACTGGTTCAGCGATGGCCTATACGTACGACAGGCCGCGAGTGAGGTTGCCGATCTGGCGGGCGCACGCGTGGTCCAAATTGGAAATCTCACGGCCGAGGAAGCCCACGAACGGGTGGCTCGCATGGTGGCCGCCGACAATGTCCACGGAAAGCGGTTTGGAACTCCGTTCGCGCTGATCGTGCCCGAAGTTCTGGAGGCCTTGGGCGTCATCGACGACGCAACCGTCGCCCCATTCCTGCTGGAGAAAGATGGGCGCCAGTGGCAGCCCGAGATAACCGCGCGTAAGGGAGATCATCCGGGCTACGTACGCGGGTTCATCGTGGACCCCGACTGGGTGGATGCCCGTGACGCATCCGACAACCCCACGCCTCTCTGGCTGCGAAACGTAACGAAGACATTCTGGTACGAGTACCTACCCACAGAGAAAACCCTCTACGTACAGCAAAACCAGGTACGCGATGGTGTCGGTGAGACGCTGGAGTCGTTCTACACGCGTGTGTTCGAGTTCGTCGAATCCAACGACGTACAGAAGATGGTGCTGGACGTGCGCCTCAACGGAGGAGGAAACAACTACCTGAACAACCCGGCGATTCTTGGGATGATTCGAACCAATCCCATCTCGGAACCCGGGAAGTCATTTACGATCATTGGCCGACAGACATTCTCTGCCTGTCAGAATCTGGTGAACGAACTGTCCCGCTACTCGGAAACCATCTTCGTGGGTGAGCCCACCGGTGAGCGCGTGAATTTCTACGGCGACAACCGAGCCGTCGAATTGCCCAACTGTGGCTTGAACGTGCGGGCCAGTTACCTGTGGTGGCAGAACATGGACCCTCGCGACACGCGAGATGCGTTGTCACCGGATTTGTCCACTGACCTCTCCTTCGCTGACTATGCCGCCAACCATGACCCGGCCATGCAAGTGATCCGCGATTTCGAAGAGCTACTGACCGCCGACACGCTTCTGGCAACCCTCGAGAGCGGCGGCCCGCAGGCGGCGCTGAGCCAACTCCGCGGTGCTCTGCAAACCGCGTTGTACCGGACGGCGAACCTCGAGGCCCAGATCAACGCCCTTGGCTACCGGCTGCTGGGCGACGGGCGCGCGGAGATGGCGCTAGCGATGTTCCAGTTGAATGTAGACGCGTTTCCCGAGTCCTGGAATGTGTACGACAGTTTGGCTGAAACGTACGCCGGCCAGGGTGATACGGCGCGAGCGGTGGAGTTGTACCGAAAGTCGCTCGAGTTGAATCCTACCAGTCCCACGGGTTTGGCCGCCCTGGAGCGACTCGTGGCTACGTCGTCCAACTGAATCTGAACGAAAGATCGCGGCTGCCTTGACAGTGTTCTCCACCGGCAAATAGTGTCGCGTTCATGCGACGCACCATTTGCCTGGGACTCATCTTGGCGACCGCGGGCACGCCGGGGTGTGAAGACCTACCGCGCGGGGCTGCATCGGTTCGACCCGGAGCGCTACGCGCCATCTCATTGGTAGATTGGTCCCCCACCGGCTACGCGGCGCCGGCTTCTGAACTGGCCCTCGACGAAATTGTCGACCTCGGTGCCAATGCGGTCGTCCTGACGCCCACCGGATATCAAGACGACGGATTCGCCGCCTTGCCCGCCACCGATAGCGGCCGCACGCCCACGATGGTCGCCGTGGCCCAGGCCATTCAATGGGCCACCGAACGTGAACTGCGCGTGGTGCTGAAACCGCATATCGACCTGGACTCGGGCGAATGGCGTGGGACTCTCCGCCCCGCTGACCCCGACGCCTGGTTCGAGGCATATTCGGACTTCCTGTTGCGTTGGGCCGACCTGGCCGAAGCCGAATCGGTGCAGATTTTCGTGGTGGGCACCGAACTGGCCGGAACCCTCGAACACGAAGCACGGTGGCGCGAGCTGATCGCGACCGTGCGAGAACGCTTCAGCGGCAGGCTGACCTACGCGGCTTCCTGGGATGAGGCTGACCTGGTTCCGTTCTGGGACACGCTGGACGTGGCGGGCATCGATCAGTACGGCCCGCTGCGGGGAAGCAGAGACGTCGGTCGGTTTGAGCTGCTACAGAACTGGCAACCCTGGCTCCTACGCATGCGCCAACTCCACGACAAGACGCAGCTCAACATTCTGCTGACCGAGATCGGCTATCGCAGCGTGGACGGAGCCGGCCAACACCCATTCGAGTTTGGACTGGACGGCCCCGAAGACGAAGCCGAGCAGGCCGACTTGTACTGGGCGGCCATGGAAGCCACCGCGGCGCACGCCTGGATCGATGGCCTGGTGTGGTGGAACTGGTTGGCCCAAGGAGGGTCCGGAGTCGGCGATTTCACGCCACGAGCGAAACTGGCCGAAACCGAACTGAGAGAGGCGTGGAACCCATGAACGCAATCCGCATCTGCGTGGTTATCGCCAGCATGATGCTGAGTACCGGGACCCACGCCAACGAAAAATCCTTGCAGGGCGGCGAAATCGAACTTGGGCTCGGCGGATCGCTGACCCACGAAGCCGGCGTCACACAGTCACGTCTGGAGCTCAGAGGCGGGCGCATGGTCGACACGAGCCTCTTCTTGGCCAACGTCGAGATCCGGGCGGCCTACGGTTCGTCTCTCGATGCCGAACGTTTCGACGCGGAACTCGCACTGGGAGTTCTCCGCCAGCTCGACGAAGGCCATTGGTACGCATCGATCGGCGCCGCGGTGGGCGTTCGTCAGGAATGGATTGGCAGCTTCCAACAAGGACGCGTTCCCGTGGGCGTGGATCTTGGCCTTCGCGCCCTGGTGGGTGGGTCGACGATGATTCGATTCGAGTACCGGTACCGGCGCGTTTTGAGCGACGCCGTCGCCAGTTTCAATCAACATGAAATGCTCATGGGACTCTCCGTGCGGTTGCGGCGCGAACCTTGACCCATCAGCGAACGCCGTCGTAGGAGACCCGGTAGAAGATGGTGTAGAGCACGGGTACGACCGCCAGCGTAAGTACCGTGGCGAACATCAGTCCGAACAAGATGGCGATGGCCATCGTCTCGAACATGGGACCGCCGCCAAGCCACAACGGCACCAGCCCGCCCACCGTGGTCATGGTGGTAAGCAAGATGGGTCGGATGCGACGTTGACCCGCCATGAGCACCGCTTCCCCGGGAGATAGCCCCTCATCGATCTCGATCTGGATACGGTCGATCAATACGATGGCGTTGTTGATGACGATTCCAGAAAGCGAAATCACCCCCAGGAACGTCATGAATCCAAAGTAGGACTTCGCCACCAGCAACCCCAGAATAACGCCGATGAGCCCAAGCGGAATGGTAAGCAGAATGATGGCCGGCTTGCGCACGCTGTTGAACTGCGCTACCAGCAGAAGGATGATGGCGAGACCGGCAATCGGCAGCTTCGCCATGACCGATGCCTGCGCAGTCCCCGAAGCCTCGAGCTCGCCGCCGAACTCCCATTGATAACCGGCGGGCCAGCTTCCTTGCTGCTCAAGCAACCAGGGCTCGATGGCCGCGAACACCTCGTTGGCCGTGAAGCCCGCTTCAAGCGCACAGGAAACCGTTACGTTCTGAAGGCGATCGCGGCGCAGTATCTGCGCCGGCTCCCAAGCCACCTCCACACTGGCTACCTGTTTCAATGGAACCGAACGCCCGGTCGCCTGGGCTGACACGCTGAGTTCTTCGAGTTTTCCCAGATCCTGACGGTCGGCGGCGATCGATCGGAGATTGATGGGAATGACCTTGTCGCCCTCCCGATACTCCGACAACTGCAGACCGCTGAGGCTCGTCTGCAGAGATACTGCAATGTCGTGGCTGGTGACCCCGGCCCGCCGTGCCCGCGCCTGGTCGATGTCGACGACGAGTTTCTTCGTACGTGCCCCCCAATCATCGTCGATGCTCTTGGTGCCCGGCAAGCGGGCCAGCTGCTCCTTCACCTGCTCAACGATAGCGAATACACGATCGTTTTCGCGGCCCCGGATCCGGACTTCCACTGGATTCGTCACCGGTGGTCCGTTCATGATCGGGCCGGCCGTGATTTGAAGGTCCGGGAAGCGTTCGTGACAGAAAGCCTCGAGCCGGGGAATGACGGCGGCGTGATCTTCGCGCTCGTAACCGGTGAACACCAGATGGGCGTAGGCGCTGTTGTTCGGCTCGGGACTGATTCCCAACTGGAACCGCGGGCCGCCTTGGCCGACGAACGTGATCCAGTGCTGAACCCCGGGACTCTCGGAGGTGACCAGCTCTTCCTGCACGAAACGTTCGACCTCGGCGACCATCGAGTCGGTGAAGTCGATATCGGTCCCCACTGGAAATTCCAGCTCGGCCCTGAACGTCGCAATGTCCTTGCCGGGAAAAAAGATGCTCGGCACGAAACGCATGAGCTGCAATACGCCCGCGAAGAGTACTACCACGGCCACCAGGAATACGATCGGACGCCGGGCGCAGGCCAACAATGCACCGCGATAGCCTCGATACCACCTACCAAGGAACGCGTCCCCCTCCGGCCGTGGTTTCACTCGAAGCCACTTCGCACAGAAGAGCGGGATGACCGTCATGGCGATCAGCCAGGAACACAACAGGGCAATGGTCACGACGTAGAAGATGGGCGCGGTGTACTCCCCCACCGCGGACTCGGCCAACGCAATCGGCAAGAACGCCGCCGCCGTCGTCAAGGAAGACGTGAGCAGAGGAACCTGAAGCTCCTTGGCCGAGTTGACCGCAGCCTCGGCCGGTGATTCGCCGTCGGAAATACGCACCATGATCGATTCGGACATGACGATCGCGTTGTCGACCAACAACCCCAACGCGATGATCAGAGCCGCCAACGACATCTGATTCAGCCCTTGGCCAAAGAAGGACATAACCAGGAAGCTGAGGACCATGGTCGAGGGAATCAAGCTGGCCACGATGAGCCCCGTACGCAGCCCAAGGCTGAGCAACATGACCACCATGACGATGCCGATGGCCTGAAACAGGTTCCCCGCGAAATTCCGCACGATGGAATCCACGATACCCGGCTGGAATAGTTCGATGCGGAAATCGACACCAATCGGGTAGATCGATTGCATCCGATCCACGGTTGCCTGGATCTGGTTGCCCAGACCCACGATGTCCCCGCCCTCACGCATCGAAATGGCCAACGCCAATGCGGGTTGGCCATCGAGTCGACAGAACGCGCCCGGAGGATCTACATAGCCGCGGTAGACGTTCGCGATGTCCTCAAGGAAGAGAAGGTCGTTGCGACCGGGAATGCTGAGAATGGATCGTCGGATATCGTCCACCGACTGGAAATTCCCGCTGGGCTCGAGCGCGATGCGTTCACGCCCGCTGGTGATTTCACCGCCCGCAATGAGAATATTGATCGACGCCAACGCCTGCTGCAGCTGTCCCGGCGACAATCCCAACTCGGCCAGGCGAGCGTCGTTGTACTCGACAAAGATCTGTTCTTCCTGCGCGCCGAATACTGCCACCTTGGCCACGTCGTCGAGCATGAGCAACTCGTCCCGCGCCTCGTCGGCAATGTCTTTCAATGCCGCGTAGTCAAACCCCTCGCCGGTGATGCCAATCACGGTGCCGAACACGTCACCGAACTCATCGTCAACGAAGGGGCCAATGACACCGTCCGGAAGATCACCACGCGCACGGTCCATCTTCCGACGAAGATTGTCCCAGATCGGGCGCATGTCCGACTCGGATTCCAGAATATTCGCATACACGAGCGATTGCCCCGTGCGGGACTCGCTACTGATGAAATCGAGTTCAGGGATCTCCTGGATCACCTTCTCCAATTTGTCGGTCACCAACAGCTCAACCCGCTCGGGGCTGGCTCCGGGAAACATCGTGGTGACCACGGCGGTGCGAATGATGAATCCAGGATCCTCGGCCCGCGGAAGGCTTTGATAGGCACCTATCCCGCCAAGATAGATCACGGCCAGGGTGACGAAGGTGACCACGCTGTTTTCGATTGCCGCTCTTGTGATACTCATGCTGTCCTCGCGCGCTACTGGGCCATCAGGCGCACGGTCAGGCCATCTTGGATCTTCGAGACGCCGGCGGTTACGACCAGGTCTCCGTCTCGTAGTCCACTCACTACCTCGATCCCGTCAGATGTGAGTTGGCCCGTTTCAACCGGACGGCGCCGACACTGTCCCAACTCACCCTCGGTGAGTTCCACAACGTAGACAAAGCGGCCGGACCGGTCTTCCTGCACGGCAACGGGCGGCACCAGATAGTTTTCCACGCCGGTGCCGTCAAAAGTGAAACTCACCTCGCAGGCCATGCCCGAACGCACCACGTCATCGGCTCCTTCAACCCGTGCCGTCACCGCGAACGTCGACGAAGCGGACGACTTGGAGACGGCAACCTCGGTCACGGTGGCCGCGAACTTCCGCCCCGGAATGGCATCGAATATCGCCTCGACTCTGTCGCCGGAAGATATCTGGGAAATGAGCATCTCCGGTACGCCTACCACCACTTCCGGATCGGATCCGGCGGTGAGCGTGCATATTGCCTGCCCCGCCTGCACGTTCTCGTTGGGTTCGACCGGAACCCGGGAAATGCTACCGGCCACCGGTGCGGTCAAGCGGGTGTAGCTGAGCTGGAGTCGCGCCAACTGCAAGCTATTGTCGAGGCTCCGAACCTGCGCATCGGCCGACTCTTTGCTGGCACGAGATGCATCGAGCTCGTTTCGCGATGTGTTGTTGTTTTCGTAGAGCGCCAACACGCGCTGGTAGTTTGCCTGAGCGTTGCGCTGTTGGGCCTTGGCCTGTTCGTAGGAAGCCGCGGTTTGCTGCACGCGTAGCTCGTAGTCCTTGTTGTCGAGTTGAGCAATGAGCTGACCCGGCGCAACCACGTCGCCCATGTTCACCGCTAGCCGTTCGATCGTCCCCGCAACCTTGAAGCTCAGGTTCGATTCCAGGCTGGCCTGGGCCACGCCCGAGAAGCTACGGGTACGGTCGGTGGAGCCGGCAAAGACACGCTGATATCTCACGGGCCGCACCACCGGTTCACTCGCGGGAGGCTCGGCCTGGCAACCCAGTCCGGTCAATCCCAGCGACAAGCCCGCGCCAGCTAGCCAGGTTTTGTATCTCATCGAAACCCCACTCCGGTTAACGTCGGTGGATCGGCATTCCCTGCTCGGCGAAGAACGCGTCACAGCGGTCTAGAAATGATTCTCGCTTGGCTTGATCGAGAAATAGCAACGTGCCACCCGCCGCCCGCTGCACTTCCATGAGATCGATGAAGAAGTCGAACACCGCCGCCGACTCCTGTTGTTCGGCCACCAGGGAATTGGTCTGGGCGTCCAGTAGATCCAGAATGCTGTTGGTGCCCTGACTATAGGAGTCCACCACGATAGCCAGGCTCTGCCGGGCCGCTTCGTTGGCGCGACGCGCCTGCTCTATCGCCGCGTGGGATGAACCCGCCAGGTGCAGGGCGTTACGCATTCGCTGTTCTACCCGTTCGCCTACCGATTGACGATCGATACGAAGACGAGCCAGCTCGGCCGACGACTCGCGTCGGTCGGCGAATTTGGCCCCGCCCTGGAAGAGAGGAAAAGACAGTCCCAAGGCAATACTCCAGTCGGTGTCGTCGGCGCCCGACGGAGCATCCGATCCCGCCCCCGATTCATCCAGGGTTCGGGATACCTCGCCTTGCGCCACCAGGTCCGGCAACCACATCGCCCGGGCGGTATTGGCGCTCACGCGTTCCTGGGCCGCAATGTTTGCATCGATAGCTGAAAGCTCCGGTGAACGCCGCGCCGCTTCGATCACCATGAACTCGCGCAAGATTGAGAACGACCGCTTACTTCCGAAGTACTGATTCAGACCCTGGTTCTCGAGCAAGGCCAGAACATCGGCCAGATTCTTCTCGGCGGTTTGGAAGTCTTCTTCGAGGGGGCGATGCAAAAGGCGGTTGAGTTCGATCTCAGCCACATTGCGAAGGGCGTTGGCCTCGATCGCGTCGCTCACGTTGATCGCCAACTGACTCTCGAACCGCAGTACGTCGGCGGGACCCGACTGGCCTATCGAGGCACGAACCCGGGCGAGTTCGAGGTTGGAACGCGTTTGCTGAAGGTTTTCACGCTGGATGCGTTCCAGACTCATGGACCGCAACACCTGAAGGTAGGCCGTGGCCGCATCCTGACCGATGTCCAGCCGCGTCCGCTCCAGCTGCAACTCCAGCGCTCTCTGGCGAAGCTGACTGACACGAAAGCCGGTCCAGGCGTCGTCGGAGTAAAGCACCTGGCTGATGCCCGCGGTCGCTTCCAAAGTTCGCTGTGAAGCGCTACCGAAACTGGCTTCCGCGCGGTCTTCGTCGATCGTCACGTGCGTAGCGCCCAGGTCAACCTGGGGCAGCAGGAGCCCGCGGGTTCCATCCACTCCGGCGGCCCCGGATTCAACCGCCAGACGCTGGGCGACCAGGTCCCGATTTGACGCCATGGCCTCGCTCACGGCGCCCAGCAAGTCGATCTGGCGAGCAACGGTCTCATCCTGGCTTTCAATGACGTCGGCTTCGGTCAGAACGCGCCAGGGCACCGGCAGACCGATGGCATTGGCCGTGTCCAGGTTGAGTGTCAGGCGCTCTCCCGCCGCGAAGGCCACGCGCAAATCTTCGGGTCTGTCACCCAGGAGTATGTTCTGCACGTTCAATGCGATCCGGCGCGAGATGCGCGGAAACACCTCGGGGTTCAAACTGGCCATGATTCCACGTTCGACGTCGCGACGCCCCAGGAGAGAGAAGCTTGGTAGCCCTCTCGCCACGAGACCCTGGGCCAGCAGGACCATTTCGTCGTCGGGCAACTGAACTTGTGGCAGCACGAAGACGGCATCGACGTCGCCACTGATTTCGGCCAGAACCGGCGCCGCCGAGTCCCTCACGAGCACTCCCTGGAATGAAATACCCTCGGCTTGCAGCACGGCTTCGAGCCCTTCTCGAATCCCTTCGATTCCCTCCACCACGTTTGCGCTGAACAGAACCGCCAATCGCTCGTACTCGACCACATCGCGAAACGCCCGAAGGTCGCGCTCGAATGTCTTGGGCATCACGAGATAGCTCAAGTTGGTGACGCCGCTTCCACCGCCCGGGGAAGGCACCAGAGAATCGTCGAACCCCAACACGAAAGGAGCCACGAGAGGCTTGGCCAGATTGGTGCGGCGCGAAGCCTCGAGCGAGGAAAGCACTCCCAGGGTAAGCACCAGATCAACATCGGGGTCAGCCAGTAGCCGATCGATTCCGGCGGCAACTGAACCAACCGACCAGTCCCCCATGGCCCTGTATTCCGCCGGGAATTGCACCTGGAAACGACCCGACACCAGCAATCCAATTTCGCGTTGGACCGCGTCGAATATCGCGTCGTTCAACGGGCTGGGACCGTCGAACGCGACTCCGATCGTCATGTCCGCTGGCTGTGCGTACGCCGAAACAGCTGGAAGGACTGAACCACCCAAGACCGCTAGCGCAACTGCCACGCTGATCGCTCGCATCGACTGCCTCCATCAAGGAATTGGCGCGCTCCAGACGATAGGAAGGGTGCCGGGAACCAGCCATGTGGTCAAGCAACGAAGGAACGATCGCAAACCAATGACATTCACACGGTTTTCATCCTGCTGCGAATCAGTCGTATCAAGGCCGCCAGCCCTGCGTCTGTAAGGTGTCGGTAGAGCCTGCGCAGGCACCGCACATCACGTTGGCGGCGAAAGCCATGACCTATTCGTACGACAGGAGAAATTCATGCGTACTCAGATTCGAACCCGAGCGCGGGCCATTCTCGCGGTCTCACTGGTAGCCATGCTATTGGGGCTGGTGGCCTGCTCCGAACAAACACCATCACCCTTGGGACCTGACTTGAGCAAAGGAGAGCACCCCGTGGGGTTCAATTTCCCGCGCCCAAACGACAACCCCGCGCCCCATGGCGAGGTCGAGGAAGACCCCGAGGCCATTGCCCACGTGGAATCGCTGCTCGATGAGTTGGAGCTCTACGTGGAGACGGGAGAGCTGGATCAGGCCTACAAGACGGCCGAGGTTCTCTTCTTTCAGCTCGAACGCTACGGCTGGGCCGAGAAGATACCCTGGAAGAAGATCTGGAAGCTGCTCAAGAAGATCGCGGCCATCATCGCCATCATCCCCACCGATGCCACGGTGATCGTAAGTACCGAACGCGCGTGCGACGCCAACTTCGAGTGCACGGCACCGCAGGACATGATCGGTTGTGTCAGTTGGATTCTTCGCGCCGACACCTACGTGTCGCGCAATTGCATCACCATTCCGCTGCCGTTCTAGGCACGCAACCCAGGAAAGGAACAACAATGAAAACGATTCAAACTTCCGTGTGGCTGCGGCTGTGGATTCTGCTGGCGGCCACCTTGGTTTCCCTGACCGCCACTACCGCCACGGCGGGTGAAGGCCCCGACCCCGGCCGGGTCCGCGAACTGGTCTTGAAAATGGAAACGACGATTCGAGGCCTGGACGAGCGGCAATCGGACAAGGACATCTCGTTGGGGTATCTGTACGCACTTGAAGAAGCTGCCCTGGAGGCCGACGGGCGCGCCGTCGTACACAACTCCAGTCAGCTTCTGAAGTCGCTCGCGAACTTCAACACCAAAGGCACCACCGCGGGAATCCTTCCCGAGTGGTTGCGTGACCTGATCGATTCCATTCGCGAACTGATTGAACTCGTGGGCGGCTTCCTTGGTGAATTCACCATCGATCCATCGTTCCCCAGTTTGTTCAAGAAGTGCGACGCCAACGCGGCATGCACCGTCCCGGACTGGACGGCCGTGTGCATCACCCTGAACTGGACCGGACCCAACAACTCCGGTGGTCGCAACTGTTTCATGTACGACGCCTTGTAGAAGACAGATGACCGTTTGGCCGCGGAGAGCAGTCTCCGCGGCCAACCATTCCCAAGGAGATCCCATGCGGTTGCAAAGTGTGATTCTGGCGATTTTGTTTCTGGCGCAGTCTTTACCATCGATCGCCAGCGGTCCCTCGCAGTGGGTCGAAGCCAATGGCCTGCGATACCCCTATCGGCTCGACTTCGGCGATCTGTCCGTGGCTGAGCCCAGCCAACAGGTCCTGGAGTTCGAGTCGTTGGGACCCACTCCGTTGTTCGTGGCCTCGCTGGAGCCCAGCTGTGGATGCACGGTGGTAGATTGGTCGGCCCGCACCCTGATGCCGGGTCAGCGAGCCCGGGCGACCGTGGACTTCGATGGCGAAACCAAACCAGGGCATACGCGGCGCACGCTGACGATTCGCGGTGCCAATGGTCTGGCCCTGGGACGCGTTCTGCTGACGGTGGATGTGGTCGAGGAGCATGACGAATTCATTGCTCTACAACCGCAATCGGTCGACGTTGGCCGCTACGAATTGGGTTCGCCTATCCGGTTCCAGATTCGCGCCACGAACCAGGGACCTGCTTCGGCGCAGCTGACGCACCCCGACCCCATCGAACTGGCCACCCAGGATAGCCACACCATCGACGTAGCCATTCTTCCCGATTCCGAATTCCTGGGTTCGGTGACAGTCCTCGAGACAGAAAAACGCGCCTACCGGGTGCCGGTGCGTGGATACCCGCAATTGACGACCCAAGCCTACCGCTGGGACGCGGTGGACTGCGAAGTGTCGCCGGTGGGGGTCCTGGAAAACCGTCCCTACGTGGACTTTGGCGAGCTGTCCCTGGGCGAAGCGGGACAGCAGCCGATCACCGTGATCACCGGGTCCAACGGGTTGACCGCCAGATTGGTTTCCACGCGGGAGAACATTCAGGTGGAACCGGCTGAGCTTCAACTGGGGCCGAACGAATCGGCGATTGTCACGCTGACGTCCAACGGACTGGACCCGGTCGGCAGCTTCCGGCACTTCGTCTTCGTGTCAGCGACGCTATCCGACGGCACGTCGCAACGCGTGCGACTGGGGTGCCACGGATTGGTGGCGAATCCACGGTCGCGGCCTGCGGACCCTTCGGTAGGCGTGCTTCGCTGGTCGAATCAGGGACGAGATACGTTCACGGTCACCGGCAACGGAGAACGGCATACTTTCGGCGCCCCATCGTTCGAACGGGGTCAGTCGGTTCGGCCCCTGACCCTGGGCGCGTGCGACATGACGATCGTGGCCACCCCCGGCGACGAAACCGTGATGGCCAACGAGGTTTCTTGGCTGGCCGGGCTGGAGGATCCCGCGTCGCTCGTACTACGGGCTTGGCAGGGAGAACACGCCGGCCCCGGCTTGCGAATAGCGCTGGTCGCCGATGACATGCCACTGGCGAGCGATCTGGCGTCACGCGCCATGGGTTCTGGCCTGCTCGTTCTTACGCGAACCCAGCATGAAACGGCCACGCTGGATCGGATTCGGGACGTGTTGATCTGGTCGCCCTCGGTGGTCGACGACGACCCTCTTACCCTCTATGTGAAAAGCGACCGTATCCTAAGCTGGGAATTCAACCCCATCCACGGGGCGGCTACCCTTGCCACCTCGGCGACGCCATGAGCCCATTGCGTACCTCGGACCGAACTCCATGGGGTATACTGGCCAGCGTTGCTCGCCGACCCCAAACCGAGGACCGTCATGCGCTTCTCTCCTGCTCTTTTCCTGGTACTGTCCGCCTTCTTTGCAACGACCGCGCGCGGCGACGGCGAAATGTGGATGCCGCAACAGGTTCCCGCCCTCGGCGAGGAGCTGAAGGCCATGGGACTTCAGTTGGACCCGAACTCCTTCGCGGACCTCACGGGATTTCCCATGGGCGCGGTGGTTTGGACAGGAGGGTGCAGCGCGGCGTTCGTTTCGGACGACGGGCTCATTGTTACCAACCATCACTGCGTGGACGGATCACTGCAGTACAACTCCACGGCCGAACGGGACCTCCTGACCGATGGGTTCCTCGCCCGGACCCGGGGCGAGGAGTTGCATGCATCACCGAACGCCCGGGTCTACGTGACGACGGATATCGACGACGTCACCAAGGAGATTGTCGGCAATATGCCGGCCGGAATCTCCGACCAGGAACGGGCCGAACTCATTGATGATCGTCGCAAGCAGATGGTCATCGAATGCGAACAATCGGGAGATGTCCGCTGCTGGGTGCGATCGTTCTTCGGTGGCGAATCGTTCCTGCGACTCACCGCATTGATCATCCGGGACGTCCGGTTGGTCTATGCACCCGCCCAAAGTATCGGCAACTTCGGTGGCGAGGTAGACAATTGGATGTGGCCCCGGCACACCGGCGACTTCGGCTTCTACCGGGCCTACGTAGGCCCCGACGGCAAACCCGCCGACCACTCGCCCGAAAACGTCCCGTACCAGCCGTCGCATCACCTGAAAATGTCCACCCGGGATCTGGACGAAGAAGATCTTGTCCTGCTGGCCGGATATCCGGGCAGCACATCGCGACTGGTCACCGCCGATGAAGTGCGAATAGCCGAGCAGATCACGATGCCGCGCGAAGTAAGGTTACGAACCGAACTGGTCGACATCCTCGATGCGCAGGCAAATGGAAACCGCGATGTACAGATTGCCAACGCCTCGCGTATTCGCAGCCTGAACAACTACAAGAAGAAGTATACCGGGGTACTCACGGCGTTCTCGCGCGATGGATTGCTCGACCAGAAACTGAACCTGGAAAATGAACTGGCTGCGTTCTACGGCGCCAATCCTGAACGCGCCGACGAGTACGCCGCCCTACGCCGGGAATACCGCCAGCTACTCGAGCGTGAGCAATCGACCGATGAACGCGACGCGATCTTCCGTTGGCTCTACACCGCGTCTCCCCTACTGGAACAAGCCAACCGCCTGGTGCGCACGGCCACCGAAAGAGAAAAGCCCGACGGCGACCGCGAAGAGGGATACCAGCAACGCGATTGGCCCAGGATTCAGGCCGACCTACGCCGTACCCAGCAGAGTATCCACGTGCCAAGCGATCGGGCCGGCCTGCGCTGGGTTTTCGCAAAGGCACTGGACCTTCCGTCCGATCAGCGCATTGATGCCATCGACGCGGCCGTCGCATCGGCTCCCGGAGTCACGCAAGACGAACGCCTCGAAGCACTGCTGGATGACCTCTACGCCAACACCCAGATGAACGATCTGGACACACGACTTGCCTGGGCCGAGGCCGATCGGAAGTCGCTTCTGAAACAGAGTGACCAGTTCGTGGCGATGGCCGCCCGACTTCGCACGCTGGGCGACACCATCGACGACGAGACCAGTGCGCGCGAAGGCGCACAATACCGACTCCGGCCCATGCTCATCGCGGCTCAGCGTGAGATGCAAGACGGTCGTCTGGCCCCCGACGCCAATTCCACACTGCGCGTAAGCTTCGGTACAGTACGGGGCTACGAAGCCCGCGACGCGGTGTACTACCGAGCCCAGTCAACTATGGATGGCATCCTGCAGAAGTACACGGGTGAGCCGCCGTTCGACAGCCCGGCGCGCCAGATCCAACTGGCCAAGGACCGGCGGTTCGGCCCCTACACCGACCCGGACCTGGGAACCCTACCGGTGGGCTTCCTCAGCACGTGTAGCGTCACCAATGGCAGCTCGGGTACATCGGCCCTGAATGCCTACGGGGAGATCATCGGCCTGGCATTCGATATGAACTGGGAGGGTGTCGCCGCCGACTGGGTGGTGAACGAAGACGTAGTGCGAACCATCCAGGTCGACTCACGCTACATGCTGTGGGTAATGGACGCGGTGGACGGTGCACACAACCTTTTGCAGGAGATGGGCCTGGGAATCCATTTTCCCGAGGCAGCCAATCTGGCCGCGCCTGACACGGGGCCCTGAGCCCGACGCCTGAGCTGGCGTGAAGATAGCCAGCGCCGGAACAACGAGTTGCCCGACGCATGAGCTGGCGTAGAGATAGCCAGCGCCGGAACAACGAGTTGCCCGACGCATGAGCTGGCGTGGCTATTTAACAAGGGTCATTTTGTGGGTTTCGACCGCATCGGCCGCCCTGAATACGGCCAGGTAGACCCCCGAAGACACGGCCGCTCCCCGATCGTCACAACCGTTCCAGGTCACCGCTTGCGCGCCGGCCGGCCAAACCTGACCGCGAGCCAGGGTACGTACCAGCCGGCCCTGGACGTCGTACACCACGAGATCTACCGGCCCCGCGGCCTTCAGCTCGAAACGCAGCTCGGTGTTGGGATTGAACGGATTGGGAACGTTGCCCAGGAATCTGGTCGCGACTGAAGGTCTATCGGGGTTGGGTACCATCAACTCGGATTGCACGCCGTAGACCAGGCCCCGACGGGCGTCGGTCACATACAGAATGTCTCCGGACGGACCAAAGGTCAGGTCGTTGCGAACCACATCGTTGGCCAGAGGCTGAATGAGGAGCGGCTGCAAGAACTCCTCGGAATTGCCGGAGTGATCGACGCGCAAGACCATACCGTTGCCAAGCACGGCGTAGATCCACTCGCCGAATCCGAATTCGCCCGAGAACGCCAGACCTTGGACCGATCCACCCAACGGCGTCGAGAACGGCGCAACGTTCCCGGCCGCATCCACCTGATAGATGACTCCGTCGCTTCCACCCGCGTAGAGATTCGAACCGAACCCATTGCCCGGCGCGAACTCCACGCATTGGAATCCCAGGGAGTGCTGCACGCCGAACGCGGCCAACACCGCCAATGGGTCGACCGAGAAGATCGATTCTGAGCCGCCATCGTCGTTCACGGCAATGAGCGCCGTGGAGAAGCTTGCGGCTCCACCCACCGCAAGTCCCAGCGGGGCGGTTGCTACCGTGGGATTCGTGTAGAACGGAAACACGTTGCCGTTGTCGTCGATACGGAGAATGGCACCGGTGTCACCGGCCGCGAAGCCGTCGTAGTGACGAGCGGCCATGTACAAGTCGGACCCCATCGCGCCACCGCCGCCGAATACGATATCCACGGGGTCCGTGTCGCTCTCGCCCAACGTCGCGAACTCTTCCACCCTCAGATCGTGCCGACGAATTCGGTAGAGGAAATCATCGGCCGGGTCTCCCGGCGATCCGTACTGCGCCGAAGTCGCCGCAATGAACAGATCCAGGTACCCATCCACCGGAACGCTCTGCACGGCCACGGACATCATCTCGACCGGGCCCACGGGAATACGGGCATACTCGCGCGCCAAAAATCCATCCGTCACCGTCACGTCGCCCAGTACATTCAACGAGTATTCCCGGGTGACCGCGTCCTTGTCGCCGCTCGAGCGGAAAATGACGACTTCGCGCGTCACCGCATCGCCCTCGGAGTGCCCCAGTTGGATGAACACGGCCCGGGAAACCGCGTCGGCCACATTCGTACTGCGTGAAATCACGACCTCGCGCGACATCGCATCGGCCTGCGGCGTGCTACGGCGAAACGCCACAACACGGGAGACCGCGTCCAGTTCATGGCTGAACCTCACGACGTTTACCTCACGTGAGGAAGCGTCGACTTGGGCGAACGGGTTTGCCGGGGCCAGGGCCAAGAGTGCAATACACAGCAAACCAGCGGCGAAACTACGCCAATAGCGCGACATGATAGGTCCTTCTAGGGGAGGATGGCGCGAGCCTGGATGGCGGAGATCCCATTGTCGACGCTGGAAAGTGTGATTTCCCAGGTCGACAGGTTGCCGGCAACGGAAACGAATGTGGCCGGAGTTGGCGCCACGCCGGCGCCGCCAAACTCGGTCAGGAACACGTTTACGGTAGAAGTGGCCGGAACGTTGGTGCCCTCGAGCACGACAGTTACATCGCCATTACCGCCGTCCAGAGCAACATCCTGCCACGGGAATCCCAGAGTGGCCTGAGGATCAGCGGGAACACTCACACCGTTGAGGCTGACGATGCGAAGCAGGGGATCGGTCGACGCAGGGAAGACCTGTGCACTCGATCCCGGGCTCAAGGACTGAACGCTCGCCGCGGGGAACACCTGTCCCAACGGCGAGGGATAGCTGACGTTCTCGAGTCGAATGCGACCGACGCCGGCGTTCTGATCGCCGCCCGCGGCATCGAGAGTTCCCGTTCCCGTAACCAGATTGGCCACGATACGGATTCCACCGCCGCTGCCCCGGCCCGCGCTGTTATCGGCCGCGATTCCACCTTGAGCCAGAATCTCACCGTTGATGGTGACCGTGCCGCCGCAAACGATCGCAATCGCGCCACCCCCGGAGCCACCGGAGGCAACGTAGCCACTGCCTCCCGACCCACCGATGAGCGGTATGATTTCATCGCTGCCGTAAGTAGGCGCGCCACCGGCGCCCACCGAACCATAGCTGCCGTCGTTGCCAGCGCCCTCGGCCGCACCACCGGGGCCAAACCCACGCCCGCGGGGCACACCCAACGAAGATCCATTACCACCGCGAAAGCCGCCGGGACCGCCCTCTACCGGATATCCGTCGAAATCGCCCGTGCCGCCATTGAGATCGATGGTGCCCTCGACCGTCACGTCGCCACTGATGACCCAGATGACCGGGGCACCGGACGGGTGGTTGCCGAAATCGAGCGTAGCTCCGGCGTCGATCGTGACGTCGGTGTAGTGAAACACAAGGGCCCATTGGCCCGCGTCGTAGATTCCGTCGCCCGACGACCATTGCGGGTCAGTGGGCAACGTCGACCAAACACCGTCGGCCGCCTGGGCCAGGTCGATCGTGGTGTCGGTGGTGATGGTCAGGCTACCGTCCCAGTCTTCAGACGGCACGACCAACTGGGCGCCGGCTACCGCCGGAACCAGTAATGCAAGAAAAACCAACGAGTTGAGTGCCCGCCGCATGTCTGTCTCTCCCGTGTGAGCGAAGCGCAAGGTTGGGAGCGACCGGGTGGGATCGCCCCATTCTTACTCTTGCAAACGACGGTGAGAGTGTGACCGCACACTTCGGTAGGAAATGCTGGCGAGATTGCCGGACAGGGCTACTCGAAATTCTCCACGGCAAGGACCTCGAATTTGGTAAGGCCCATGGGTAGATCGACCTCGGCCGCCTCACCCTTCTTCAAACCGATGAGTGAACGCGCCAACGGCGACGCGTAGCTGATGATCCCCTTGCTGAGATCGCTTTCGCCCTCACCCAGGATGGTGTACTTCGATTCCTCGCCCGTATCAACCTGCTTGATCGTGACCGTCTTGCCCAGTGTGACGGTGTCGACCGGAAGTTCTTCTTTCAGCACTACGCGACCCTTGGCGATGCGCGATCGGAGTTGGGCCAGCTTGGCCATGCATACGGCCTGTTTGTCCTTGGCCGCGTGGTACTCAGCGTTTTCGCGCAGGTCTCCGTGCGCCGCGGCCGTAGCCAGGTCGCGCGGGATGTCGACCTTTATGAACCGCTCCAGCTCCTCGATCTCGTCCTTGATCTTCTTGTAGCCTGTCTCAGTGAAATAGTAGTGACTCATGGCTCTCTCTCTATAGTCTGCAAACGCCACCGCGTAACGGTGGCCGGGGGAGCGTTCTCTGTGATGGGTCTACGGGGTCGGACGACCCCAACAATGTACCCCGGGAGGTAGGCCCAGGCCAACCGCAATCCGCCACCGGGCCTGGCCTGGCCTGCCTGGATCCATTGAGCCACTCGGCGAGCGTCCGGGCCCCCTCGTCCTCCATTCTGAGCAGGATTTCTTCGAGAATCAACGCCTTGGGGAGGGGGCTCCAAAGCCATCGTGTCACGAACCGTCTTTGCTTCCGGCTATTGACGCAGAAGCAATTGAGGTCTAATGTCTTGTTACTCCCTGCCGGAAAAACTCCCTCACACATTCGATGTTACCGCGCGGCGTGCGTTCCCACGCCGGGTCCCGGTATGTTGCGCCCTCCCTTCGCTGCAGAACTACGTCCGTGCGGACGAGGTTTCGTATTTTCTCTGAAGGAGACAACATGTCTTTCCGGAAGATTCTTGCGCTCAGCTTGGTCGTAACCGTCATCGCCACCAGCAGCGCGCCAGCGTTCGCTGTTACGTGCTTCAACGCCCGCTTTGGCTGTACGGCAACAACCACGGTCACGGTCTTCACCGGTTCGCCAACCGTCATCTGTCTCAATGGCTACGATGTCGTAGAGGTCACGAGCTCAGCTGCATGTTTCGGCGGCAGCAACGCCGGCCCGGCCGTGGCTTTGCGGTGCGGACTGAACGCAGATCCGCTCGTCTATTCGGGTGGCGGCAAGGTGCACAAGGTCCAACCCACGACGAACTGGCAGGATGTCGTCGACGGCGACTGCCGCAAGCTTGCTTACAAGTACGCGAACCAGTAGTCCAACCCGCGTGGGGTCCGGCGATGCTGGACCCCACTACCCGTCACACTGAAAACAGGGACTGGAACATGAAGAACAACTGGATACTCGTCGCGCTATTACTGGTCACCGCGCTCGCATCCACGGTCGGCGCTCAAGACGACACCGCCATCGTGGCACCCGAAGTGGATCAGGAGCAGTCGGTTTGGTGGACGGCCATGGGCCCCACGTCATCGGCAGTTGCGAACCTTGGTCCTCTGCTCCGGTCGGAAAACGGCAAGTGGTTCCGCCGATGGACTCTCGTCGTGCACCTGCCCGGCACCGATGAGCCGCTAACCTGCGTGCAAGGCATCGTGGGAGACGACCAAAGCGAACCCGTATGGGTGGAGGGTGGCTCTTTTCGAGTCGAGCTGCGCCCTCGCAAGGGACTGGGCTGGTGCGACGTCATGTACAAGGAAGAGCTTGAAAGCGAGGTAAAGGGGCTGGAAGGCTAGAGCGGGAAGCCAGGCCCGCTACGCCGGAAAGGCTGGGAGTTTCGAGGGTCAGCGCTGTTCGGTCAGCGCCAACACGGAGTCGCACAACGCAATCGATGCCTCGCCCAGGTCAAACAGGGGACGCTGGTAATCCATCAGGGCGCCTTGGGCGTCGAGCGTGCGTAGGTCCTCCATCGCCATCTGGTACCAGCCTTTGGCTGACGACCAGATCGCGACATCTTCGGACTCTTCGGCCTGACGCTCCAGCACCACGCCCAGATTGTATTTCAGCTCAGCCGCTTCGTAGAAGTCGGCCGAAGCGTGGGTTTCGCTCTGAAGCACCTTCTCCCAGGCCAACAAGCCCTCTCGCATGGCGGTCGATGCCGCGTCCCATTCGCCCAACTCGAGATGTGCGTCACCGATCTGCTTCTTGGCCTTGGCCTGGCTCGTGACAAACACAATATTGCCAGGACTTGCGCGCTCACCATCTTCGGCAATCTGCAACGCTCGGCGCGCGTACTCAAGCTGTTGCGAATTGCGCCCCCAATCCGAACACACCGCCGCGAGGTTGCGAAAATTGTTGGTAAGAGAGCTGGAGTAACGCAGCATTCCGGGATTGTCTTTCAGAAGCTCTTCATAGAGGGCGGACACCTCAAGCAAGACCCGCTCGGCCTCTTCGGGATTCCCCGTCAGGTGATGATACCAGCCAACCTGACCCAGAGCGCTTGCGTAGGCCCCCTTGTTCACACGGTCCGGCTTGTCGTCGTAGACTTCCTTGGCCAAGGCAATCATTTCGCGATTGGCTTCGAGTGACGCCAGTGTATCGCCGGTGTCGTAGAGAAAGCCGGCGTACCTCCGAAGCCCGCGCGAAAGATCCCCCTTCAAAGGAATGACTTCGGGCCGCTCGCGCACGGCCGCGCGACGCCAATCTATTCCCAAGCGAAACAACTCGGCCGCTTCCTCGGTACGGCCAACCTGAAACAACTCCCCGGCCAGGTTTACCCGGCCGTAGCTGAGGTATCGCTCGGTCTTGCGATCACCGGGAACCAGTGCGTCGGCCTTTTCGAAGTACTCCACGGCCTTTTCCAGCGTGGCCACGGATCGATCGAACTGGCCGACCTGGTTGTACAGAATCCTGATCTCGTCGTGCAGCACGCCCAGCGAACGCCACGTTTCCATGTCGTCAGGGAAACGCTCCCCGTATCGTTGGTGGAGACCGATGGCAGTTTCGGCCGATACCACGGCCTCAGCCGACTGCCCGAATTCCTTTTGCATTTTTGAGATACGACGATACGCACCAGCCAGCACCGGCTGTAGCTTGTCTCCCGATTCATCGTCGGCGACGATGGCGTCCAATTGTCTCAGGGTCTCGGCGGCCAGGAATTCGCGGGTCTCGCCAGCCCCGTCCAGTCGATTGAGTTTGGTATCCAGTTCGAATACAAAATCCAAGGTGAACCGACGGATGTCCTCGAGTCGCTTTTCGGCTCGCTGCGCGTGCTGACGAGCCTGGAAGAACTGCCAGGTCGTGGCAACCACGCCGGCCGCCAACACCAGGAACACCGCGGACAACCCCAGAATGACGGTGCGATTACGACGGATGAATTTACGCGCCTTGTGCACGCCACTGGGCGGACCCGCCAGGACCACCTGGTGCCCCAGGTAACGTTGAAGATCTTCCGCCAGCGCCGTGGCGCTACCGTACCGGTGCTCGGGATCGCGCTCGATGGCTCGCCCCACCACCCAATCGAGATCGCCTCGCACCAGACGAGACAACTGCGACGGTGACGAGGCACGGAGGGCCGCGATCCGCTCGCGCTCGGCGGTCGGAGCGCCCAACAAACGACGACTGGGTACGGGCGGCTCGAACGACCGCACGATCTCGAGAATCTCGGTGATGGCCTTGCCTTCGAGGGTGCTTCGACCCACCGGCGTATCGCCAACCAACAACTCGAACAGCAACACCCCGAGCGCGTACACGTCGGATCGTGTATCCACGATGCGCCCGTGCGACCCCACCTGCTCAGGGCTCATGTACTCTGGAGTCCCAATGAGTTGCCCGGGCACCGTCAGCGTGGGTTCGGAGCCCAACGTGCCTTCGATCGCCTTGGCAATTCCAAAGTCGATGATCCTGACCACGGGGCGCCCGTCATGCTCTTCCACCATGACGTTGGACGGCTTGAGGTCGCGATGCACAACCCCCTTCTGGTGCGCATGATGCACCGCAAGGCAGACCTCGCGTACCAACGCGACTCTCTGCTGGACGCTTAGAAGATGTTCGTCGCAGTACTGGGTGATGGGTACGCCACGCACCAATTCCATGACGACGTAGGGACTGCCCTCCGTAGACGTCCCCGCATCCAGGACCCGGGCAATCCCCGGATGGTCCATGCGCGATAAAGCCTCCCGCTCGGCGTCGAAACGCGAACGAGCGCGTTCGGAGCCAAACCCCCAACGAATGAGCTTCACTGCGACATCGCGCCGGATGGGTTCGTGCTGCTCGGCCCGATAGACGACGCCCATGCCGCCCTCCCCCAACAACTCCACCAGGGTGTAGGGGCCCACCGAACGCTGCTCGAGGTTGGCGGCCGCGGCCGAGGCCAGAGCACCTCCCGTGGCCAGGATCGACGCGCTCGACCGATCCTGGTCCAGGAGCGAATCTACCTCCTGCCGGAGCGCGGCGTCCTGGCCGCACTGCTGGCGTAGCCACAGTTCGCGCTCGGCACCGGTGCGTCGGCGCGCGCCCAGCACAATCTCCTGAATGCGTCGGAAGTTCGAAGACATAGTCGCATCCTACCCTCATCGCGCGGCCCCGACCACCCTGGGTGGCCCGCTCGACGATGGTGCTCGTGGACAGCCCCATCGACACCGGGTGGCCCGGAAGGCTACAGTCGGGGGGAGTCAGCCCCCCAAGGAGACCTCAATCATGCGCCTCTTGCTTGCGCTGCCACTACTCTTGCTCGCCTCCCCCGCCGTCGCGACCGAGTTCTTCTCGGCGGTAATCTCCGCCCGTCCTGGCGTGGAGTCCGATGCCACGGGCACCGGACAATTCATATTGAACAACTCCGAGACCGAGTTGACGTATTCGGTGGAGGTATCGAACCTCACCAGTACCGAAATAGCTGCCCACATCCACTCGCCCGACGGGACCGTGCTCTACACGTTTCCCCTGGGAGCCACCAAGAACGGCGTGTGGCAGAATCCCGGCAACATCAACGTGTTGCTGTTGCGCACCGAACAACTCTACGTATTGGTTCACACCGAGAACAACGGCGGTGGCGAAGCGCGAGGAAACATTCTGCTGGAGTCCGTGCCCACATCTTCGTTGAGCGTGGGTTGGATCAAGTCCGCGTACCAGTAGGAAACGCAGCGCTTGCGCCGCATAGCGCCTGACCCAGTCCGGGCGGCGACGATCTGATCGACTGCAACTTTTCGACGCGATATACTGTAGCTACAGTCATCCCCTGGCTGGTCGCGCGGAGTTGGCGTGCACAATCTAAAAAACCTGTCGTTCGGCATCGTATTGATGCTTCTGATCTACGGTGGCGTAGAACTCGCCGCCTTTGCCGCCTACGGAAGCATTACGGGCGAAGCATTCAGTTCCCCAGCTCCTGAACCAATCGCGGTGCTCGAAACCCCTGACTCGAAGCCCGGCCGAGAGCAAGCCGGACTCGGCTTCAAAGATCCCGCAATGTCGCTTCACCCCTATCTGGGGTATGTGTACCGGCCCAAGAAGGAAGGCGAGGAACCCGGCCGGGTGACCATTTCTCCCGACGGATTTCTGGACGAT
>JAJDAC010000031.1 GCA_029262065.1 Candidatus Krumholzibacteriota bacterium
GTCGCTGACCAGTTCGCCGCGGCGTAGCAGCTGGGCATTCACCTGGTATTGATCGGCGTCCCAGAGGCCGCCGGGTTCGATGGGGCAGGTGCACAGCAGCTTCACACCGGCTTCCACCGCGATGGTTGCGCCGGGCTCAAGTGGAGTTTCCATGGTAGGGCTCAGGATCCGGACGATCAGGCCGTGCAGTTCCAGCACCAGTCCCTCGCCCTGGATGTCATGTCCCGGCAGCATCAACAGGGTTCTCGACGCGCGAGCGGGCGTTCCCGTGAACCCCACGGGTGCTAGGGCCTCGACGCGAACCCAGGTGGGGCGATCCAGGTCGAGGGCGGTCGTGAACTGTGCGGCTCCGGGAGTGTCGAAGACCTGGGCGCCCCGCTCGCGCGGTTGGACGATGATCTTCTTCGTGTCCCCGGTCTTTCCCCACGCGGTGCCGCGCGCCAACGGTTCGCCGGATTCGGCGTCGTAGATACTGACTTCGGCGCCGCCCGAGAGGTCACCGATGAGCTTCGCGTCGTGGGCCAGGACGCGCACGGTGACGTTGGTGGTTTCCGCGCGAGCCAGACTGGCGGAAGTGGCGACGCCAATCAGAAGAACCGCAATGACCGGTAGAAGTCGACGCATGGCAATGGCTCCCGAAAGCAAAAGGACAACCGCGAACTCGGACCACTGCCTTGGTAACAACGCCGCACCTTCTTGGCCAGGGTCAGTCGTCCTTTGACCCCGATCGCCTTCGTAGCGCGTCTCGTAGGAGATACTCGATCTGGGCGTTCAGGCTGCGAAAGTCCTGGGCGGCCCACCCCTTCAGTTCGGCCAGCAGCTCGGGCGACAGCCGAAGCAGAAACGACTTTCGCGGAGCGCCACGAGGGCGCTCCGCCGGGGGATCGTGGGAGTTGTCGCTCACAACACGCCGCTAATTGTAGAGGCTACCGGTATTGATCACGGGCTGAGCGTCGGTATTGCCGCACAGAACCACCAGCAGATTGCCGACCAACGTGGCTCGACGTTCGTCGTCGAGCTGAACGATGTTCTTTTCGCTCAGGGAACTCAGGGCCTCTTCCACCATGCTCACGGCTCCTTCGACGATCAGCTTACGGGCGGCGATGATGGCCGACGCCTGCTGGCGCTGCAGCATGGCCGACGCGATCTCGGCCGCGTACGCCAGGTGGCTGAGGCGGGCTTCGATCACGTTGATCCCGGCCCGGTCGAGTCGCTTCTGGAGTTCTTCCTGCAGCTCCTGATTCACATCGTCGTTGTCGCCGCGCAGCGAAGGGATTTCGTGGGCGTTCGTATCGTCGTAGGGGTGGGCACTGGCCAGGCGGCGCACCGCCGTTTCGATCTGGACGTCCACGTAGTTGCGGTAGTCCTCGACGTCGAACATCGCCTGCGCAGTGTCGCGCACCTGCCACACCACCACGGCGCCGATCTCGATGGGATTGCCGTCGAGATCGTTCACCTTGATGGTGCTGCTGGCGATGTTGTTGGCCTTCAGCGATACCCGCTGGCGCGAAGCAAAGGGGTTGGCCCAGTGGAACCCGGCGCGGCGCACCGTGCCGCGATACTTGCCGACCAGAACGAAGACCTTGGCATCGTTGGGGTTCACCACGAACAGGCCGCGCAGCGTCAGGATCACGGCCGGAATGGAGAGCACCAGAAGGATGATGTACGCGGGGCTGGGTTCCGACAGCGCGATGGCGCCGAGCACCAGCCCGATGATGCCAGCAATACAGAGAAGGAGGATGAGGGCACCAGGGGCGGTGCTCAGGGCAACCTCACGCGAACGGGTGGTGGCGTTCATGCCGGGACCTCCAGGGGTTTGAATGTTCTACCATAATGATATCATTTTGATACGAGAACTCCACCAGGAAGGTTGCCCATAACTTCTGGCTCGGCCATACTGCGTGGCCGGCCAGTGCCGTAAAGTGTTGTGCTGGAACCAGAAACGTGATCGGAAGAATCCTGGTGGGACGTCTAGGACAACTGATGCCCGGATTGGCGCTGGTGGTGGTGCTGGGTCTGATCGTGCGCCTGACCCACGGATGGTTGCCGCCGGCATGGGGACGGGCCATGGGCGAAGCCATCCTGGGCGTGCTTGCGGGTCTGGCTATCGGCAACCTGGCTTCGCCAGGAGATCGCTTCCGCCCCGGAATCCGATTCGCGGCCAATACGCTATTGCGAAGCGCCATCGTCCTGCTCGGCGCGCGCATTTCCTTCCAGGTGGTGTTGGCCATTGGCGGCCAGGCCCTGGGCATCATCGTGGCGCTCATGGTCATCGCGCTGGTGGTTACGCACACGCTGGGGCGAGCCATGGGGGTTTCGAAGAAACTGGCCACGTTGCTGGGCGTGGGCACCGCCGTGTGTGGCAACAGCGCCATCTCGGCGGCGGCCCCGGTGATCGGCGCCACCGATGAAGACGTGTCGTTGGCCATTGCCACCAATACGCTGTTCGGCACCATCGCCGTTTTTCTCTACCCCGTTCTGGGTCAGTGGATGGATATGTCGCCGACGTTCTTCGGAACCTGGGCCGGTACCGCGGTCAACGACACCAGCCAGGTTGTGGCCACCGGGTTTTCCTTCGGTGAAGAGGCCGGTCGCGTGGCCACCACGGTCAAGCTCACGCGCAACGCACTCATGGCGGTGGTCATCGTTGGCTTGTCGGTGGCGTACAAGGGAGAGGCTGACGATCAGTCGACGGGAACCTGGGGGTTCGTGCGTCGTTCCATCCCACCGTTCGTGCTGGGTTTCCTGGTGCTTTCGGCGCTGACCACGGCTGGCGTGGTGGATAGGTTGAGCGGGCTGGTGGGTCGCGACCTGGCGCGCGACGCGGGCCAGGTGTCCAAGTTCTTCATATTGCTGGCCCTGACCGGCGTGGGGCTGAGTACGCGGGTAGCGACGTTTCGTCGCACGGGTCCGGCGCCGTTCGTCCTGGGTCTGGCCGCCGCGACCACCGTGTCGGTGACCAGCCTGCTTCTGCTCAGGTGGCTGTATTAGTCGCGACAAGTCGCGATGGATTAGTCGCGACAAGTCGTGATGGGTCTAGTCGCGACAAGTCGCGATGGGTTTAGTCGCGGTCGGCGTCGGCGCCGACCTCGCCGCCCGGCTCCACGCGGAGCCGGATGGGTCGGCAACACACCTCGCAGTCTTCCACGTACTCCTGCGCGCGGTCGGTTGGTTCCACCAGCATCGAAATCTGCTGCCAGCACCATGGACACTGGAAGAAGTGTTCAGATTCTTCGGGGCCCGGTTCAAAGTCTTCAGATTCCATGGAGCGCGCTACCGTGCGTCGTCGAACTCGATCCGCTCGACTTCTTCCCACTCCAGGAACACCGGGCGGTCGTCGTCGCTGTCGAAGATGAGGATGCCGTCGTTGCGGTCGCTTACGTCCTGGCTGTCTTCGAGTCGCAGTTCCTCACCGTTGCGCAGCAGGATCATGCTCTCGTCCCGGTCGCGCGGTTCGATCGATGCGATGTTCTCGAACGGGATGTAGTATTCGACGTCGTGGTGTGACCCGTGCAGGATCTCCCACCCTTCGGCCTCGTCCAGGTCGAAGACGATACGTCCCGCGTGCGTATTTCCGTCGATGTCGGTGACGCGTCCCGCCAGCAGGGAACCGGGTCCGAACTCGTCGTAGCCCCGTCCGCTCGGCGCGTCGGCTTCGAACTCGGCGCGATCAAATTCGTCCCACGGGATCTTCACGCGTCCGTAGCGTTCATCTTCGACGAAGATGCCGCGGATCTCGCTGTTGACGTCGTTGGTTCCGCGCAACTTCAGCTCGCGTCCGTCGAACAGTTCGACCAGCGAGCTGCGGCGTCCGCGGCGCTCGATGGCGCGAATGCGACCCATCTCGATGGCCATGTTTCCGTCTTCGGACTCGCCGTCCAGGAGGTCGGTGCTCAGGCACTCTTCAATGTCCCATTGCACGAATCCGTGGAAATCGCCCGCGTCGGTCATGACTTTGGCGCGCAAACGATGCGCGTCGACTTTCAACGAACTCGGGGTGGGCATGAACGTGATGGTATCGATGCGATCCCATTTCAGTTCGATATTCCCCAGACTTTCGTCCCAGACATGGATGGTGCCGCCCACGTCGTTGGAATAACCGCTGATGGGGTGCACCTGACCGTTCTTCATCACGATGTCGGCGTCTTCATCGCCGGTGACGCGGATTTCCTTGATGTCGCCGAAGCGGGCCACGAACTGCCGGCTGCCTTTCCATTGGGAATTTCCCCAGTCAATTCTGTAGCCCAGGATACGGATGCGTCCACGGGAGCGCTCCCGTCCCTGATCCTCGGCGTCTTCCATGTAGGGCAGTTCTTCCTTCATGGAATTGAAGTGATCGTCCCAGAAGGCCTCTTCATCGGCCCAACGCAGCCGGCCTTCGTAGGTAGACCCGGAACTCATGACCACGCGTCCGTACAGGAAGCCCTGTACGTCGGCGCTCGCACTCGGTGCGAGGAGCAGAACCAGCCCGATGGCGATGGGGAATCTCAACTTCATCTCGTCTTCTCCTGGAACTCGGCGGCGTGAGGGGTTGGTCAGTGAACTCGAGTGTCTCTATCATCGTCGCCCTCGAAGCGGGGCACGGGATCGAAATCGGCGCGGGCATGGGACAGGCTCCATGAGCCTTCTTCTGTCTCGCGGTAGAAAACCTGTTCGAGCAGATTGAGCATCTCGCGGCGGTAGCGTGGTTCGGCTTCCAGCATTTCCACGGCAACCTGGACGAAGCGTTGGTCGGACATATCGTTTTGCGATACTCCCACGTCACGCGCCCACGGCGGCGTATCTGATGTGGACAGGGGCGAAAGAACGAACGTCAGGCTCACGCCCAGGGCCAACATGGCCACGTGGCTCAAGCGGCGACTCCAGCGCCGGCGCGGAGCAACGATTCGTGCCACGGGCCGCCCTACCGGTAGGGCGGGACTCAGAGATGCGTTCAGGGTGCGCGCCCGCCGGTAGAACGTGCGGCACTCGGCACAGGTGGCGACATGGTCGAGGTGGTCGAGGTGATCGTACGGTCCCGAACCGTCGCCGGTTTCCCCGTCGATCAGCGCTGACAATTCGATCTGGTGATGTTCACATTGGCTCATGGCCGTCTCTCCTCATCCAGCAACGGGGCCAGCGCTTCTACGACTGCTTTGCGGGCGCGAAACACATCAATCTTCACCTTCGACAGGCTCCAGCCGGTGCGCGAACAGATTTCGCGGTACGGCAGATTCTCCAGGATCGCCAACTCGAAGGCATGCCGTTGATCGGCCGGCAGTGGCGACAAGGCATCGCGCACGTGGCGGCTCCATTCGTGGGCTCGCAGGTCGGCCTCGGGTGATCGCTCGGTACTCACCGCGGTTGCATCGAGATCGAAATCCTCGCCCAGATCGCTGGCCACCACCATTCGTGCGTTCACGCGCTTCTGATGGTTGATCAGCAGGTTGTGCGCGATCCTCAGTAGATACGCGCGCATCCGCTTCGGGTCGCGCAGGCTGCCTTCGGCTGCCATGGCGCGGACGAAGGTTTCCTGCGAAAGATCCTGGGCTTCCTCCGACGCACGCGTTCTTCGGCGAAGGTACCCGCGTACCGTCGCCCCGTGCTCGTGGTAGGTCGCCGCCCAATCGGTCATGTGGGGTAGACACCGGACGTAGGGAATGGTTGCAGACGTAGGCCACGAATCGGTGATCGACCCGTGGCTCTTCCCGTACGTGTTTGAATGTCTTGGGGTTGCAGGATCGCTAGCGCCCGGGAGAAAGTCCCAGAATCTCGCGGGTGAGGCTCTCGAAGGTCTCCAACAGGGCCTCGTAGGCCGGGCCCGTGGCCGGGCCTGAGAATCCCGTGTAGACGCCGGCGACCTCGCCGTTCGCGTCAATGAACACGGTGGTGGGGTAGCTGCGAATGCGGTCGAAGAGCGGCAGCGCCTCGCTGGCCTTCGTCTTGTCGGACACGCCGGCTACCAGGACCGGATACTCCACACCGTGTCGCCGCACGTAGCGGCGCACGAGTCGGCGGTCGCGTTCGTCGTCGCCGGTCAGCTCGAACGCCAGTCCAAGCACCGATAGTCCCTGGTCACGGTAACGCTGGTGTAGATCCACCAACAGGCGGGTCGCGTCCTGGCAGTTCGGACACCACGACCCGAATACGTACAGCAAACGGGGGCCCGTGCCCAAAGCGGGGTCGTTCAACGCCCGCAATCTCCCGTCGAGGTCGGGGTATCGAAGGCTGGCCAGATCGATGTCCGGGTTCCACGTGGTCTCGTGCAACGGATCGGGAATCGAGGCCGCTTCGTCGCGCCGGGCCGTCCAGGTCTCGTGCCAGCTCTCGCGCGACCAGAAGTCACCCTTCAGAGACCCATCGGCTTGAAGCGTCGCGTCGAACAGGAAGGCGTGCGCGCCATCGAAGCACGACAGTCGCAATCGACCGTCGACGAGATCGCCCTGCAGATACCGGTAGTCGCCGGTGGCCGTCAGGAACGTTCCCAGAACGGTGCCGTCATCGTGGCGCGAGAAGATGCCCACCGCCGGCTTCTCATCTTCGGCGAAGTCCACCGCCCATCGTCCGGTGACAGCAGCGGCATCGTTGACTTCGTCGCGTGATGTTTCGAAGCGGTGGGTCTGGCCCCAACTTGCATGGAATGGAAGCTCGGACCAGGAATCCGGTCCTCGCCGTTTCCGCCAGAAGCCGTCCAGTCGGGTCCCATCCTGGGTGACCTCGGCCTGGAGCCGGGAATCGTAGTGGTCCATGTCCAGGGTCAGCGTCTCCGACTCCAGAACCGTCTGGGGCACCGGGATGCGTTCTTCGCCGTTCAGGATCCAAGCCGCCAGCTGGCCGTTCTTCTGATCGATCTGCAGGCCGAAGGGAAGCTCGCCTCCCGGACTGTCGAGCCAGGCCCGCCATGCACCCGGGCGCGGCTGGCTGCCCTGGGCCGGCGCGTGGGTCAACAGCAGCGCGAGCGCCAGCAAGGGCACCGCAAGCGACACCGGGCGCGCCGCAAGCAGCACCGGGGCCAAAACGGTGCGAACCAACGGGGGGACTCGCATGGACAACCTCTCAACGCGTGGATGGGTGCACCCGACGGGCGACCCGACTACAATGGGCCGCTCATGACCATACCGCAAAACGAAGGAATTGAACGAATGCGGCACGAGAATCGGAAATTTCGATGGGGATGGCTGGCCGGGTTGGCCCTGGTAGCCACATCGACCAGCGGGTCGACCTCGGCCCACGCCCAGGTCGCCGTATCCCAGGTCAATCTGCCCCAGATCATGGCCCACCCCGATTGGATAGCCCGATCGCCCCAGAATGCCTACTGGGCCGACGACGGACGCTCGGTGTACTTCTGGCAGAAACGAGTGGGGTCGCCGTTGCTCGACCTGGTCCAGATGGATCTGAAGGGGCGCGAACTGCGCCGGGTGAGCGACGAAGAGTTGGGCCGGGTCGACGTGGATGGCGGCGACTGGAGTGCCGATCGGCGCCTGAAGGTGTACACCAACGACGGTGACGTGTTCTGGAAGAACACACGCAACGGCGAGAAGGGCGTGCGCCAGCTCACGCGGACGGCGCAGCACGAGCACTCGCCCCGGTTGGTGCTGGACAACACGGCAGTGGCCTACCGCGTCGACGACCTGGTGCGGGTCCATCACCTGGATACCGATCTCATCGATGACGTCGCCGACTTGCGTACCGCCGATGAGCCGGCCGACGACGAGGACGAGGAAGACTATCTGACCCGCCAGCAGGAGCGGTTGTTCGACATCATCAAGCAACGCAAGCTGCAAACGAAAGCGCGGGAAGACGAGGACGAGCGCGAGGTCGCCGCCAATCCGGCCCGCCTGGGCCGGCCGTTCTACCTGGGTAAGAAGAAGGAAATCCAGGGGCTCACGCTGTCGCCCAACGGGCGCTGGTTGCTGGTGCAGTTGGTCGCCGAGGGTGCCGATCCGGCGCGGGATTCCATGCCCAACTACGTGGCCGAAGATGGCTACGTGGCTTCTCGTAAGGTACGGCCCAAGGTGGGAGTCGCCGAGGTCGTCACCGATGAGCTGGTGCTCATCGATCTGGTGGAGCGCAAGCAGCACGTGCTCGATCTGGCGGGTTTGCCGGCCATTGCCGAGGATCGCTTGGCGTTCCTGAACACCGGCGACGACGAAGAATCCGGCGAAGAACCCGAGGAACCCAAGGAACCCAAGGAGACCAAGGAACCCGAGGAACCCAAGGAGCCGAAGCCGCGAGCCGTGAGCGTGGCGGTGGCCGAGTGGAATCAATCGGGTGACTCATTGTTGTTGCAGTTGCATTCGCGCGACAACAAGGACCGATGGATCGCGTCGGTTGAGTTGGATGACGCGCGGGTCGTGCCGCTTCATCACCTGTACGACGAGGCCTGGATCAACTGGCGCTACAATGAAATGGGGTGGATGCCCGACGGTCGCAACTACTGGTATCTGTCCGAGGAGTCCGGGTACTCCCACCTGTACGTGCAAAGCGTCGAGGGTGGTCCGGCCCGCGCCCTTACGTCGGGCAATTTCGTGGTCAACGATGTGCAGATCGACGCCAAGGGGCGCTACGCCTACTTCCGCGCCAACCGCGAGCATCCGGGCAACTACGAGATCTATCGGGTGCGGGTGGAATCGGCCCAGGTTGAACAGATTTCCGATCTTGGTGGCGTGAACCAGGCAAGACTGTCACCGGATAACTCCCAGTTGCTTATCGAGCACTCAGAAATTGATCGACCCGAGGAACTCCTGGTGCAACCCGCGCGCCCGGGTCGCGAAGCACGTGCGATTACCGACACCATTTCCGACGAGTTCAAGTCCATCGACTGGATCGTGCCCGAGATCGTGGCCATTCCCATGTCCCATGGTCGCGACGCCTACGCCAAGTTGTATCGCCCGCGTGACGAAACCACGCAGGGTCGGCCGCTGGTGATGTTCGTGCACGGCGCCGGCTACACGCAGAACTCGCACATGGGGTGGCCGTACTATTTTCGTGAATTCATGTTCCATACGCTTCTGGTCCAGAGCGGCTACGTGGTGCTCGATATGGACTGGCGCGCGTCGGCCGGCTACGGTCGCGACTGGCGCACCGCCATCTACCGGCACATGGGCCAACCCGAGTTGGAGGACATGGCCGAGGGCATGGCCTGGGCCGCGCGCGAACTGGGCGTCGATACGCAAAGAGCCGGAGTCTACGGCGGCTCCTACGGCGGCTTCCTGGCGTTGATGGCGTTGTTCAAGGAGCCTGACATGTTCCAGTGTGGGGCGGCGTTGAGGCCGGTTACCGACTGGGCCCACTACAACCACGGATACACCTCGAACATCCTGAACACACCCGAGTTGGACCCCGTGGCGTTCGAGCGCAGTTCGCCCATCGAATTCGCCGCCGGGCTATCGCGGCCGCTGCTCATGTGTCACGGAATGCAAGACGACAACGTCGTGTTCCAGGACACGGTGCGTCTGGCGCAACGGTTACTGGAATTGGAAAAGGAAGACTGGGAGGTAGCCATGTATCCCATCGAACCACACGGTTTTCGCGAACCGTTCAGTTGGCTGGATGAATACCGCCGGATCTTCAAGCTCTTCGAAACCCATCTGAAGAACTGACGGAACCAATGGAAGGTCTTTCCCAAACGCAGATCTGGGGCTTCGTGCTCTTCCCGGTGGTGGGCGCGATCATCGGCACGATCACCAACCATCTCGCCATCAAGATGTTGTTTCGGCCGTACCGGGCGTTCCATTTGGGGTCCTGGCGATTGCCCTTCACTCCCGGGGTCATTCCCTCGCAGCGTCACGTCATTGCCGGCAACATCGCCGAGACGTTCGAGAAGCAGCTGTTTTCGGGCGGCGAAATCCACCGCGCGCTAACCGGTGAACGCGCCCAGACGATCGTGGAGGAAAAGGTAGGGGAGTTGTTGGCCGGGCTGGGTCCCATGGCCTCGTTCGCCGCGCCGATGAAGCCCCAGATCGTGGAAAAGGTTCTTTCGGGCATCGAGGAGATGACCACCGAGCTCATTGCCGCGGGCGGAGAACTCGACATCGGCAAGCGCATCGAAGACAAGATCAACGCCATGGACATCGCTCATCTGGAAGAGCTGATCCTGGGATTCTCCCGCAAGCAGTTCCGTCACATCACCTTTTTCGGTGGTGTGCTCGGAGCCCTCATTGGGTTGATTCAGGCCGCGTTGAATCTGGCCGTGGGTCAAGGGGGCGGGTAAGACCGGCAATTGGTTCCGGCCCTGGGAACGGAACTCGCAATGTCTCAACCACGAGTGGAGCCCTTTGTCACCAGGGTCCCGCATGGTTTCTTATCGTGGAGACATTGCTGTGAAGACACCTCGCTCGACAGTCCTCTTTGGTCTCATCTTGCTCGCAGCCTTTGCAGGTTGCAGCCGCGAATCGGCTGACCCCGTGGGTCCGGATGATACGCTGAACATCGATGCCAACGTCGTCCACCGCACAGTCGATGCGCTGGATCTGGCGGACGATCAGAATATTCGCACGTTCGATCTGACCCTGCAGCCGGGCGACGATCCGTTGCCGGCCATGGCGAAAGACGGCCACGTCAACAACACGGTCGCAATTCGTGGCTTGGCCACGTTGGCCCCGCCGGTGGTCGCCGACCTGCTGGTCCAGGTCACCGATATGCAGGTGCAGGAACAGGGTCGCAATCTCGTGGGCGTGGCCGTGGCGAACTACGCGGGCGAACAGACCCGTGGCGCCTTGCAGGTGTTCGACCTGTCCGACCCGCTGGCTCCGACCCTGGCGTCGGAAGTCCAGTTGCCTGATACCGAGTACAACGGTGTTGCGGTCGACAGCGACGTAGCCTACGCGGTAGGCAACGACTCCGAAATGGGCGTGGTGGATACCTACGATATCTCCGACCCGGCCGAGCCGAAATTGGTGGGTCGTCTGGAAATGACGGCCGACACGGCGCTGGACGCCGTGCTGGATCGCGGAACCCTTTACGTGGTTACGGGGATCGACGGCGGATTGCATTGGCTGGACGTCTCGGACCCGTTGAATCCAACCCAGACGATGACGTTGACCATTCCCGATGCGCGCTCGGTGGAGATGTACAAGAACCACAAGCCTACCGTGTTGCACGGCGGGGGCGTTTACGTGTTCAACAACAACGGCTCCTTGTGGCGCTCGTTTGCCGTGAGCGATCTGGGGTCGCAGGCGCCGACGCGTGGTGTGATGTACGACCAGCGCTTCTACGTGAACACGGAAAGCGGCATAACCTTGGTCGACATCAAACATGACGACGTCTACGAGGTACTGGACTCAGAGTTCGGCACACCAAACGGCATGGCCACCGACAACGGCGTGCTGTGGTATCGGGCGAACGGTGAGGCGGGTCTGCAGGTTCTGCAACGCGTATCGAGTCGCGGCTTGTGGTCGTTCCGCATTCTGGGCGTGCTCGACATTGCCAACGCGGGTTCGTCCAACAGCGTCGAGGCCCGCAGCGGCTACCTCTTCAGCGGTGATGGGCGCGGCGGCGTTCTCATCTCCGGCGTCAGCGAACGCTTCGACGGCGACGATGACGACGACTAGGCCGTAGTGAAACGACGATGCATCTCGGCGGCTACCGCGTCCACCAGGAACGCCAGCAGCACCGCCACCATGAGATGCGTCGACAGCGCGTGGCCATTGAAGGTGCCGAGGGCGTAGGAGGCATAGAACCCCACGCCCCCGGCCCCCACGATTCCCACCACGGTTGCAATTCGCAGGTTCGCACACCAGGCGTCGATCGCATGCCGTAGGAAATCTGACGCTTTGGATTCGCGCCCGACACGGGCCAGCATGAAGCCGGTGGACTGCGCTGTTACCGCGACGGCGCCGGCAAAGGGGCCCAATCCGAGCACGGCAACCAGAACCAAGGCGAAGCCCAGGGTGTAGGCCGTGGTCAGGTGGGCGGCGGCTGGTTCCCGGCTCGGTGTGGATTTCACGCGTGCGAGGGCCGCAGCTAGCAGCGCACCGAGCACGGTGGCCACTACCGACATACTCAACGTTTCCACGAGTCCCTGGCGGGCATCCAGAATGACGACGGCGCTGCGTTCGGGTGGCCACAGCCGGGCTGGTATCTCCAGCATCAAGTGGAGGCTTTCGGTCGACAACAGCTCACGCAACTGCGGCGCCAGTGACTGAGCGGCAACCACGAAGGCGACCGCGGAGAGTATGGTGATGCGGGTCGATCCGCTGGGTTTGCGGATCGCTACGCGGGAAGCCATGGCGCCCAGCGCCATGAGCACGGTCAAGGCGGCCAGAGTGGCCATGAGTTCGCCGCCGGACTGGTTTTCAATGGCGCGGCGCAGCAGTAGGCCGAGTCCGCCCGCGCCCGCGAAGCCGGCCGCGGCGCTCGTGGCGATCGCGCCCGACAACCAGCGCAAAGGGGAGATCGTCGTCGATCGGGAGACGACCGCGCCCCAGCCCACACCGATTCCCAATACTGCCGCGCTGGACCCCAGGCGCAACAAGTGTACGAACAGCAGGGTCCACAGCACCGGAGGCAAAGCCGCGACCACCGACCGCGCGGCGTGCAACAGCGCGCTCAGGAGGCCTCGCCCAAAGCCATCGCGGCCTGCGGATTCTTTGCCGGGCGACACCGCATGGTCGGCCCAGCGGCCGACGCGGCCCAGCCACAGCGCCAGGATCAAACCCAGGACCGCCACGGCTGCGGTTTCTCCGCATGCCCAGAGCAGGCCGCGCACGAACCATGGGTCGATCGTCCACGTGGAGTGGATGTTGCCCAGAGACTCGTACGCCGCGCCCGCGACGAAACGACGGGGGTCGAATTCGCTTCCCACCAGGGCGGCGCCGGTGGCCGCGGTGACGACCAGAGTGATGAACAGTCCGGCGGTTGACCGAAACGAAAAAGAACGGGTCATGGTGAGCTAGTTGGCGCGGGAAACGGACTGCGGCTTGCGCAGTCTACGTGGTCACAGCGCGAACCAATAGGTGAACTTCGCCAGGAAGCGGTTTTCGGGCTCGTTCCTGAACAGCGAGTCCGAACTGAAACCGGGGTCGAAATCGTCGGGGTTGCCGAACGATCTGCGGTCTTCGAAGCGAGACCGGCTGTGGGTCCACACCAGGAACAGCGTGGAACCGGGACGGTACTCCCACCGGTACACCATGTTCAGGTTCACCGCGCCGAAGCGTCGATCGAAACTCTGCACGTCGAAACGACTGGCGTCGATCGAAGCGAGAAACGCGTCGCTGCGATTGTCGGTGTAGGGTTCGAGGTCGTAGCTGTCGGGGTTGGCCAGGAAGCGCGGTTGATAGTAGTCCTGCGTGCTCAGGAACGGCTGCAGATAGAGTTCGAGCGACTTGTCGCGTGAGAACAGGATGTTGCTGCGCAGCGTCACGTCCCAGACCTTGGCGTCGAGTTCGCCGAACAGGTAGCTGACGCCATCGATGCCCTGTCCGGGATCGTCCAGGTTGGTCAGGAACTGCGCGTTGTCGTGGCGTGACGTGTAGCCGAAGCTGAGGGAGTGGTTGAGCCGGGAATTCTGTACCCATCGCAGGTCCAGCTCGGGGTTCCATACCCGGCTCCCCGCCCGATCCCAATCGGCCTCGATCTCGACTTCGGCTCCGAATGACTTGCGCCAGTCGGAATTCACACCCCACCAGAATCCGGTGCGGGCGGGTAGCACCATCAGCGGCCCGCGTGCCCCGTTGAATCTGCGCGTGTTGAACTTGTCGCGGCGTTCGAAGTCGTGCCATACGCCGTAGTTGGTACTCCACCGATGGCGATTCTCCACCCAACCATTGATGTTGCCGCCCGCGTTCTGCGGCTTGCGGTTGCCGTACCGCCAGATTTCCTGGGTGTCGTCGTCGCGGCTGAACGCGGTGCGTTGACCGTCGAACCAGCTTCGGTGGGCGTTGATGTTCAGGTTGCCGTTGATGAGGTAGGCCTCGGGGTCCTCGGTGTTGAACCGCCGTTGTAGCCACAGAGACGCCGTGACTTCGTCGGGCGCGAACAGGATGCCCATGTCATTGGGGTCCAGCTCGGTCGATTCCCAGCCGCCGAACAGGCCGCCTCGGTACTTGCCGGCCAGTTTCTGCATTTCAAGTCGGGCGCCGAACCCGCGCGTGCTCGAGTGATCGATCGTGGCGTCGTTGGCCACGGGGGCGGGGTCGACGATCGTCGTCACATACGAACCCTGCACCTGGTACGCGCGTTCCCTGAATCGGGCCATGAAGTCGGCGCCGGCGCTGTAGCCGTCCCGGCTGTCGCGATTGTTATCGTCGATCGTCTCTCGCAGGGAGCCGTCGCGGAGGACCGCGGTGCCCATGATGTTCAGGTTGTGGTCGCCGCCGGAGAACTCCTTGCCCAGGCGCGTCACCGCGAAGTACTCGCGATTGCTACCACTGCGCAGGAAGTTGTGCGCTTTGCCGTTGCCGGCAAGGTCGGTGGCCGCGAACAGGGTAGCCACCGACACGTCGCCGGCCGTCTTGCCGATGAGCTTGCCGGCGTAGCGAATGCGGGCGAGTTCGCTGCCGGTGCCAATGCGACGCGTGTATACGAGGTTGAAGTGGGGGTGTTCGAAGAAGCGTGACCCTTCGATGAAGAACGGACGCTTTTCCGCGAAGAACGTTTCGAACGGGGACAGGTTCAACACCGAGGGGTCGGCTTCGACCTGGCCGAAGTCGGGTTGGAACGTGGCGTTGAGGGTGAGGTCAGCCGTGAGGCCGTACTTCACGTCGGCACCGAAGTTCTGGAATCCATCCCAAGTGTCACCCTCGCCCTCCACCGAAGGGTCGGTGGCGCGTTGAACCACATAGGGGGTGATCTCGAGTTGTCGCGGCGATCGCACGTCGCGCAGGTTTCGCAGTTCGCCGAAACGACTCACGAAGCCTTGCACGTTGCGATCCCAGTTGACCCACGCGGTGTCTTCGCCGCGGCCGTGCATCCAACGGTACACCTGGAGTCCCCAGGTCATGTTGGGCTGTGGCCGGTAGCGGATGGAAGAAAAGGGAATCCGGAATTCGGCGTACCAGCCCTGATCGTCGCGGTGGGTTTCCACTTCCCACACGGCATCCCAGTCGAGGTCCCGATCGCCGTCGTTGAAGACGTACTGGTCCATCTTCACACCGTGCGGATTGACCCGGAAGTTGTAACCGGTGGTACGGTCGTGATACGGGTCGATGTAGATGCTTATGACGTCGGAGTTGGTAACGCGATCGCGGCGCGAGAGCGCGGTCGAGACGTTCGCCATGTCGTTTTCGTAGCAGGCCACGCCGAAGTAGATGGCGTCTTCGTCGTATAGCACCTTGAACAACGTTTGTTCGGAGGCCGGCTCGCCACGGTTGGGGTCGGCCTCGACAAAGCCGTAGCCGGCCGGAACCTCGGACCAGGCCGCGTCGTCGAGCTGGCCATCAAGCTTCAGGGTGCCCGTCAAGCGGTGGGCGTCGAGTGCGGGCCGCTCGCTGGCGAGGCCATTGGCCTCGGGAGGATAGTGGTAGCCCGACCCATTGGGGTCGAAGGATCCGTAGGCGGCCACGGCTTCGGTTGGTCCAAAATCCAAGGGGCCAGCCGAACCGCTTATCAGGGAAAGGAGAGATGTGGCGAGTGGCACCCAACCGGATATGGCAATGCGCGCATCCATTCGGAGAGACTCCTTCCGGCGGGTTCGGAGTTGTACGCTGTCGTGGCCGAAAACTGAATCGATTCGCTGGCGGGCGAGATGCGAGTATCCGACGAATTACGTCGGCTCGCGCCACCAAGTTTCATCTGCGGCTCATTTAGGGGTCCGACGCCAACCATTGGGTCAGCCAGGGGCCCAGGTCGCCCCATTGTCCAAGCACCAACTCGGCTCCCGATCGCTCCAGGGCCGATTTGGTATGATAACCCCAAGACACGCCCAGGGTGCGGGCTCCCGCCCTGGAGCCCATTTCCATGTCGAACGTGGTGTCACCGACCACGACGATATTGCCGCAGGGCACCCCCACTTCCGCGGCCGCCTGTTGGACCATGGCCGGATGCGGTTTGCTGGGCGCGTCGTCGGCGGTCTGCAACGTGGCGAACAAGGGAAGCAGGTCGTGGTGTTCCAGCACCTCGCGCAGGCCCCGGCGTCCTTTGCCGGTGGCTATCCCCAGCACGAAGCCTTGAGCGTCGGCGTCGAGCAGGGCTTCACGCGTGCCTGGATACAGCGATTCGAACTGGCTGTCGGTGGCCCGGAACCGTGAGAATGCGGCTCGGTATCGGTCGACCATGGCCGTGTGGGTCGCCTGGTCGCCCTCAGGGTGGAGTCTGCGCACCGCCTCCATGAGCGACAGCCCCACGATGCTGCGCACCGCCTGAGGCTCGGGCGACGGCGCGCCACTGCCGATCCACGCTTCGGCCATGGCCCGGGCGATCAGGGACTGGCTGTCGACCAGTGTGCCGTCACAATCGAAGAGCACCATGCGAGAACGGTCGGACTTTGCCGACGAGGACGATTGGTTCATGATGGTGCTGGTTCCGGCCAGCCAGTCTCGTCAGAGGTGAAACCATGCCGCGAAAGACACAAGCAGGGTATTCGGGGACGCCGTTGGCGCGAAAGCTCGGAATCAAGGAAGGCCACCGGGTGCTGGTGCTTGGGGCCGAAGCGGGATTCGTGGAAAGCCTGCAGCCGCTGCCCGACGACGTCACGGTCGCCGTGCGGCGCCAGGGGAAGGCCGATGTGATTCTGATGTTCTGTGCCGATGCCCGTGGACTCCAAGCGCTCGAGGCGTGTCGAGCCAACATGCGCCCAGCTACCGGTCTATGGGTCGCGTGGCCAAAGAAGAGCTCGGGACGCGCGACGGATCTGTCGTTCGATGTCGTACAGGGGGCGGGCCTGGGATTGGGGTTGGTGGACAACAAGGTCTGCGCCGTGGACGAGACGTGGTCGGGCTTGAGATTCGTGATCCGGACGGAGGATCGATGAACCAGCCGGCGGGAAGGAGTTCGTTGGGTCGATCGTTCTGTGACCGGTCGCGGCACCATCTGGAGCGAGAGTATCTACCTCGATTGCGAGTCGCGGTGGAGAAGCTGGGCCCCGCCGACATCTGGTGGCGACCCCATGAGGGCACGAACAGCGTGGGCAACCTGCTGCTGCACCTGGAGGGCAACGTTCGCCAATGGATCCTGGCGGGTGTCGGTGGCGAGGCCGACCATCGACGGCGCGCGACCGAATTCTCAGCGCGTGAAGGGGCCGACGTGGACACGTTGCTGGACGCGCTCGAAGCCACGGTGGTGGCGGCCGGTCGCGTGTTCGACGGCCTGAGCGACGAGAATCTTGCGCGTCCCGTGGAGATCCAGGGGTTCGAAGTAACCGTGATGCAGGCGATCTATCACGTGGTGGAACACTTCGCCTGGCACACAGGCCAGGTTACGTGGATGGCCAAATTGCGGGCCGGTCCTGGGCACGGTTTGGCGTTCTACGACGATTCCAAGCTCTAGCGCGGTGCCGGGAACTGCCCCTTTTGACGGCGAATTGTCATGCGCGAGTCCGTGATCTTCACGCTTTTCCGCGAAATTCGAACGAATTCGGCCATCTAGTAGTTGCAAAACCCCGCGAAACCCCGTAAACAGCCTGCACTAGCGATATGGCGGAAAGCCAGCCCCGCGTATTCGGCCCTCGCGACCGAAAATCAAGGCGAGGCGCCGACCTGATTCACACGACCAAGGAGATTCAGACCATGGCCAAGAAGGCTGCCAAGAAGAAGGCCAAGAAGAAGACCGCACGACGCAAGAAGGCTCCCACCATGGAAATGCTGCTCGTAGGTAGCAAGACCAAGGCGGCGTTGAAGGAGGGCGGCGTGAATGTCGCCTCCGACGCGCTCGAGGGCTTGAACGGTATCGTCTACTGGTACCTGGATCAGGCGACCAAGCGCGCTGCCGCCAACGGGCGCAAGACCGTTCGCGCGCACGATTTCGTGATCATGTAGGTCCACTGGACCTACCGTCATCGGGGTGCGGCCTCTTTCGAGCGGCCACGCCCCGTGACGACTCTTTCCTCCAGAGCCGCTCCGCCCCGATGCCCCTGCCACCACCGACATCAACTTCTTCAGCCTCCGCGCCCACAAAGTGCGCGGGGTGCTATTGTCCTCGGGCGATGGCAGTCGTAGACTCTGCCTGAAGCGAGGGCGCTGTGCTCTCGATGACCCGACGGCTCGCCCGGGGAGGCGCCGTGACCGAAACGAAACCCGACGGATCCCGCTCAGTTGTACAAGCGTTGCGGGCAGAAAAGGTCAGTCAGCTGATGACCGCGCCGGCGTTGGCCGTGGGCGAGTCCTCGACCGTGCTCGAAGCCCTCAACGAAATGCGATCGGCGCAGGTGGGGTGCACGCTGGTCACCGATGGTGATGACCGGATTCGAGGGATATTCACCGAACGCGATCATCTGGAGAAGATCGCGGGCCGGTCCGATCGCCTGCGGGAACCCATTACCTCGCACATGACCCCCGCTCCGGCGGTGGTCGGTCCTGAAGCCTCGGTGGGCGAACTTCTTTCGGTCATGTCGGCGGGCGGATTTCGCCACATTCCCGTGGTCAGTGACGATCGGATCGTGGGCATCGTCAGTGCCCTGGATATCGTGAAGTACATAGCTGACCTGTTCCCCTCCGAGGTATACAACTTGCCTCCCGACTTCGACCAGGTCATGCCCAGGGTCGAAGGGGCCTGATCGAAACCACGGTCGAAGATTCCATCGAACACTTGAGAGGATTTGCGAACGATGGCTGACAACGTTGCCGAAGAACTTCAGAGCGTAACCATTCGATTCGCCGGTGATTCCGGCGATGGCATGCAGCTCACCGGCAATCGCTTTACCGATACCGCAGCTCTCATTGGCAACGACGTTGCCACGTTCCCCGACTTCCCGGCCGAGATCCGGGCCCCAGCCGGGTCGCTACCGGGCGTGAGTGGATTTCAGGTGCAGTTCAGCTCACTGGATATCCACACCCCCGGCGATCGTCCCGACGTGTTGGTGGCCATGAACCCCGCGGCGTTGAAGACCAACCTGGCCGATCTGCCCAAGGCGGGCACGATCTTCTGCAACAAGGATGGCTTTTCGAAGGCCAACCTGAAGCTGGCCGGATACACCAGCAATCCGCTGGAAGATGGCACGCTCGAGGGCTACAAGGTCTACAGCATGCCCATGAGTTCGCTCACCCAGAAGGCGGTGGAGGAACTGAAGCTCGGGCGCAAGGTGGCCGATCGCTGCAAGAATTTCTTCGCACTAGGCGTAATGTTCTGGCTGTACGAGCGCCCGCTCGAGCCCACGATCGAGTGGATCGATTCCAAGTTCGGCAAGAAGCCGGAAATCGCCGACGCCAATCGCCGCGCCCTTCGCGCGGGACACAACTACGCCAATACGCTGGAGCTCCTGCCTCATACGTATCGGATCGAGAAGGCGCAGCTGGACCCCGGCACCTATCGGAGCATCGCGGGTAACGAGGCCCTTTCGCTGGGTCTGGTCGCCGCGGCCAGGGTCTCGGGTCAGAATCTCTTCTACGGCAGCTATCCCATCACGCCGGCCAGTGACATCCTGCACGAACTGTCGCGGCACAAGAATTTCGGTGTGAAGACCTTCCAGGCCGAGGACGAGATCGCGGCCATCGGCGCGGCGATTGGCGCTTCCTTTGGTGGCGCCATTGCCGTAACCGGGACCAGTGGGCCGGGTATCTGCCTGAAAAGCGAAGCCATGGGGTTGGCGGTCATGGCCGAGCTCCCCCTGGTGATCGTGAACATCCAACGCGGTGGACCCAGTACGGGGTTGCCCACCAAGACCGAACAGGCCGACTATCTTCAGGTCATGTACGGGCGCAACGGCGAAAGTCCCATGCCCGTACTGGCTCCTTCGACCCCCGCGGACTGTTTCTGGATTGCCTTCGAGGCGGTGCGCATCGCGGTGAAATACATGACCCCGGTCATCGTGCTTTCCGACGGGTACCTGGCCAACGGAGCCGAGCCCTGGAGCATCCCCAGCGCCAGCGACCTACCGAAGATTCCCGTGAGCTTTGCCGATCCCGCATCGCTGAATGGGGATGAGTTCATGCCCTATGGCCGCGACAAGAAGACGCTGGCGCGCCCGTGGGCGATTCCCGGAACCGCCGGACTCGAGCATCGGGTTGGCGGGTTGGAGAAGGCCGACGGCACCGGAAACGTGAGCTACGACCCCCAGAACCATCACCACATGGTCATGACCCGGGCCGAGAAGGTTGCGCGCGTGGCCCAGGACATCGAGCCTCTTCAGGTCCGTGGACCCGAGCAGGGAGACCTGTTGATGCTTGGTTGGGGCGGAACCTACGGCGCCATCCGTACGGCGGCCGACGCGTTGCGCAACCAGGGCTTGTCGGTGGCGCATGCGCATCTGCGTCATCTGAACCCGTTTCCGACCAATCTTGGGGACGTGTTGAAGAGCTATGACCGCGTGCTGATTCCCGAGCTGAACAACGGGCAACTCAGCCTTCTCATTCGCGCCACGTTCCTGATCGATGCCATCGGCATGAACAAGGTCGCGGGACAGCCCTTCCGCGTGTCGGAGTTGGTTGAGAAGGCCCGAGAAGTCCTGAATCTGAAGACCGCCTGACCGGACCACGTAGTACCAGATCTGCGCCTATCCCCGAGCGAGACCAAGAGAGGATTCCACCCGCCATGAGTACGACAACCCCGGTGGCCCCTGACTCACCTCAACTCACCCGCAAGGACTTCGTGTCCGACCAGGAAGTGCGTTGGTGCCCAGGCTGTGGCGACTACGCCATCCTGGCGCAGGTGCAGAAGGTCATGCCGGAATTGGGAATACCGCGCGAGAACGTGGTGTTCATCAGCGGCATCGGTTGTTCAAGCCGATTTCCCTACTACATGAACACGTACGGCTTCCACTCGATTCACGGCCGGGCCATGACGCTGGCATCGGGTCTGAAGATCTCGCGGCCGGAATTGAGCGTGTGGGTCATCACCGGTGACGGCGATGCGCTGTCGATCGGCGGTAACCACTTCCTGCACACTCTGCGGCGCAACATGGATCTGAACATCATCATGTTCAACAACCGTATCTATGGCCTGACCAAGGGTCAGTATTCGCCGACGTCCGAGACCGGAAAGCGTACCAAGTCCACGCCGCAGGGCTCGATCGATCACCCCATCAACCCCGTGCGCGCGGCCATCGCCGCCGAGGCCACGTGGGTCGGTCGGTCGGTCGACGTGGATACCAAGCACCTGCCGATGATGGTCAAGGAAATGGCCGCGCACAAAGGCGTGGGATTCCTCGAGGTCTACCAGAATTGCAACATCTTCAACGACAAGGCTTTCGAGCAGTTCACGGCCAAGTCGGAACGGCCCGATCGCATGCTCTACATCGAACCGGGCAAGCCGCTGCGGTTTGGCAAGGAGCAGGAAAAAGGGATTCGCGTTGTGAATCATCGTCCCGAGGTGGTAACCCTGGGCGAGAACGGCGTGACCGAGCAGGATCTGCTGGTGTACGACAACACCGATTCGACCCTGGCCTACATGATCTCGGCCCTGGACCTGCCCGAGTTCCCGGTGCCCGTGGGCACGTTCCTGAACCTGCAGCGTGAGACCTACGAAGGTGCCTTGACCGCGCAGATTGCCGGCGAGAAAGCCAAGGGTGACGGTGACCTGCAGGGTCTGCTGAACGGGACCAGTACATGGACCGTTTCCTGATCGGCACCTAGACGAAAAACGTATCCTAGTGGGGGGTTGCGATGAAGTGTCCGTATTGCAGTCACGAGAACATCGCGGGCGTGTCCCTCTGCGAAGATTGCGGCCAGGATCTCACGGCGGTCGGTGACGGTGAGCCTACCGGTCGTCTGCATGGCGCGGTTCTGGACACGTTGGGCGACGTAGGAATCCTCGACCCCATCGTCATTGCCCCCGCAAAGTCGGTGGCCGACGCGGTTGCCATCATGCGCGAGAAGCGACACGGCTCGGTTACCGTTGTCGACGAGGGCAACGTCGTGGGCATCTTCACCGAGCGGGACCTCCTGATCCGGGTGGATCCGCAGGCCGACCTGAAGTCGATCCAGGTGGCGGATGTGATGACGCATTCGCCCCGCACCTACCAGTCCAAGACCACGGTCTCCTACGCGCTGAACGGCATGGCCATACGAGGCCACCGGCACCTGCCCATTGTCAGTGGCAAGGGTGCATTGCGTGGATTCGTGTCGGTGCGCAAACTTCTGGCGCACATCCAGCGTAAGGTTGACCTGTAGACCAGGTTTCATGTCCACCATCTCCACCGATACCCTGCTCGAGTTCCGGCGCCTGCACGTGGCCGTGGTGGGTGACTTCTATCTGGATGAGTACGTCACCTGCCATCCCATTGGTATCTCACCCGAAATGCCCGTGCTGCGCACCACCGAGGGCGCGCGTACATTGGCGCCTGGCTGCGCGGGAAACGTGGCCGCCAATCTGGCGGCGCTGGGAGCCAAGGTCACGTGTTTCGGTGCGGTAGGGCAGGACGCGCACGGTGACGCGTTTCTCGAATTGCTGCAAGCACACGGGCTGGACGTGTCGGGCATGATCCGACGCGACGACTCCCGCACCGGCGTTTTCACTCGGATCGTGTTGGCCGGCGGCGACGGTTCGTCGCAACACCTGGTGCGTATCGACAATGAACCGGCCACCATGACCGCCGCGCAGCGCAAGTCATTGTCGAGTACGTTGCTTGAGCGACAAGGTGAGTTCGACGCCATCTTCGTTTCCGACTACGACGAAACCGGCGAAGATCGCGGGATCGCGGGGCCGCAGCTGGCGCATGCGTTGCGCCAGGGTGTAACCATCGATCGTCCACGTCTCGTGGGATCGTCCCGCTTGCGCCCCGAGATGTTCAACGGCTTCGATATGTTGTTCGCCAACCGGGAAGAAGCGGCTCGGCTGGGGGCTGGGTCGATGACCGACCTTCGCCAGGAACATGCTCTCGATCTGCTATGCACCACCGCGGGCGCCGAAGGCGCCACGGTGACCGACGAAGCGGGCAGTGTGGTGTCACCTTCGCTCACGCGCGATCTGGTCGATCCCTGCGGCGCGGGAGACGCTTTTGCTTCGGCATTTTTGTTGTCCTCTTTGTCGGGGCTGGCGAACGTGCCGGCGGCCGCGGTGGCCAATACGGCCGCCGCCATTGCGGTCAGCCGCCCCGGCACGGTCGTGGTTACACAAGAAGATCTCATGGGTGAGCTTCGTTTTCACGGGGCGGGCGGCGGCAAGCTGGTTTTGCTCGACGCCCTGGTCGAGCACCTGGAGTCGCGTCGGGCGCGCAAGAAGATTGTCTTCACCAACGGCTACTTCGATCTCTTCCATTCGGGTCACGTTCATCTGTTGCGCGAGGCCCGGGCGCTAGGGGACATGCTGGTGGTAGGTATCAACAGCGATCGTTCGGCGCGTGAAAACAAGGGCGAGGGGCGCCCGGTGCTCGACGAAACCGAACGAATCCAGATTCTGGCCTCGCTCGAGCAAGTGGATTTCGTGGTGGTGTTCGAGGAACTCACACCCATCAACGTCATCCGGCGCGTTTTGCCTCACGTGCTGGTAAAAGGTGGTAACTACGCCCCCGAAGATGTGGTCGGGCGCGAAGTCGTGGAGGCCGCGGGCGGCACCGTGCGCGTGATTCCCTACCAGGGAGACGTCAGCACGACCAACCTGATTCGCTCGATCAAGAAAGCCTCCGACGGGACTCGCGGGCAGTGAAGTCCCACGACCGCGATCGGGAAACCCATTTCGCAGTAATCGACAAGTTCATCGACCTGGCCGATCTTCCTTCCGACGAGGCGGCCATGTTGAAGGTCGAATTGCAGCGCTACATGCGCGTGCGGCTGGACCGAGGTCACTGGATCGAGCCCGAGATCACCCGTTTCCACACGTCCTGGTATCGCGAGTTCTACCGGTTGGTGGGCCAGCGCGATCCCTACATCAAGGCCAAGAATGTCTCCAACGACGTGGCGAGGTCCATTCTCGACCGCATCGATGTGGGCACACTCCGCCGCGCCGTGCTGGCGTCGATCGTGGCCAACAACCTGGACTACGGGGTGTACCGCTTCGACGAGGGTACGTTGCCCATTACGGCCACTGACTTTGCCGATCTCGATGGACTCGAGTTGGGATTCGATCACTACGATGAACTCGAGTCGGGGCTCGAGCGAGCGTCGTCGTTGCTGTACCTGCCCGACAACAACGGTGAGGTTGAATTCGACCGGCACGTCCTGGAGCGGATTACCGAGCGCTGGCCCGACCTGGAAGTGACCATCGCCGGCAAGCACGAGCCCATGCTCAACGATGTCACGGTGGATGAATTGCGCGATCTGGGTTTCGAGGGGTTTGGCCGGGTCATGTCCACGGGCAGCAATTGTTTCGGCCTGCCGCCCGACGAGATCAGCGACGAGATGCACCGCGCGGTGGGCGAGAGCGATTTGATCATCGCCAAGGGTCAGGCGTACCTGGAATTCTTCACCGAGTACGCCATCGACCGCGTCGTGCATCTGGCCCACGCGAAGATCGACGTGGTCGATCCTCAACTTCCCCTGATCGAAGCCGGCTGCGATATCATTCTTCACTCGCGGCACTACGCGGCGGACAAGCCGGCCTATCCCGTCTTCGGTTGATCTGAGCCGGTCACCTTCGAGTTGGAGAGGCGCGCCCATGGCTGAATCCCTGCGTTCGCAATTGCAACGTTCCCTGGCCGAGGGCCGGGGTGTCTTGTTTGCCGAACCCAATCTGGTGTATCGCAACACCTACACCGGCCGCGGCTTGTTGGGAAAGAACCAGCGATTGGGAGAGGGCGACGCCGACGATCGCGGATACGTGCCGGTGGAATGGTGGATCATGTCGGCGGCCGAAGCCGACAACCCGGTGCCCCGCGCGGGCGAGGGGATTTCCAAGCTCAGGCTAGCGGCGTCGGTGGCCGGCCTCGATGAGCTTGGGACCGCCGCGGGTGATCTACTGTTCGGTTCGGCTCAGACGCGGTGGCCGCTGATCAAGCTCCTGGACATCGGTGGGCCTCGTGTGCGCGGCGACTTCTCCGACCGCGACGAGACGCCTCCCATTCCGCCGCACGTGCATTCCGGAGCGATCGTGGATGGGAAGGCCCAGGGTCCGGGGAAACTCGAGGCGTACTTCTTTCCTCCGGTGGCGCAGCCGGATCTGGCCCAGGAACTCCAGGGGACCATCACGCGGCTGGGTCTGCGGCCGGATGTCACGTTGCAACAGTTCGAGCAGGCCCTGAGCGAGTTCGGGCAGGGGGACGCGATGTACTCGTTGCTCCAGGAGTATCCCATTCGGCCCTACGACGGCTGGACGATTCCGCCCAAGGTCGTCCATGCGCCAGGTCCGTGGCCCACGCTCGAGGTGCAGTTGCCGCAGGACGACTTCAACCTGGCTGGTTGGCACCTGGGAAAGCGTATTGCTTCCGAGCAACTCGACGCGGAGCGGGAGTCACTATGTCTGCGCGGGCTCCACCGGCCGGCCGATTTCGCCGCTGAACTCGTAAATTGGCCCGTGTCGGCCGCGTCGGATTTTCGTGAGCGACACTACCGGGCGGCCGAGGTGGTGGAGGAATCCCAAGGGGCACGGCGCCTGCGCATCTTCTTCGACCCGTTTCACGGCGAGGCCTGGGAGGTCGAGCCCAGCGCGAGTCTGCAAGTTGGCGAGCGCGACGAACCGTACTGCGCGTTCGTATGGGATGGTCAGGGTGAACTCGACGCGGGCCGAAGCGTCGATACGCAGATCAACCGGGAGTTTCTGGTTACCCCGGACACGCCGGTTTCCGTGCTCAACACCGGATCAGGTACGCTGACGGTATTCACCGTCGGCGCGATGTCTGCGAGCTAGGTCAGGACAGCTCCCGGAACAACCAGGCGCGTGAGTACTGCCAGTGGCGCTCGACGGTGCGCAGCGACGTATCGATCACCGCCGCGACCTCTTCATTGGTAAGCCCGCCAAAAAACCGCAGCTCCACCACCTTGGCTTTGGTGGGATCTTCCTGCGCCAAGCGGTCGAGCGCATCCTCCATATCGAGCAGGTCGATGGGTCGATTCCCGTCGGCCACTTCCAGGCCCGAGGTCAGAGATAGGTGGGGCGCACCGCCGCCGCGCTTGTCGCGGGCGCGGTGGCGCGCATGATCCACGAGCACGCGTCGTATGGCCTGCGCGGCCACGGCCATGAAATGGGCACGATTCTGCCAATCCACCCGGGTTTGGCCCACGAGTTTCAGGTACGCCTCGTTGACCAGGGCGGTGGCCTGCAGCGTATGGTCGGCCCGTTCGCCTCCCAACTGGTGTTGGGCCAGGCGCCGCAATTCGTCGTACACCAGGGGAAACAGGGCCTCAACCGCACCTGGGCCACGACTCTCTATTTCGCCCAGCAGGCGCGTGACGGCGCCCGCGTTGGACTCGGGCTGGGGGTCTCGATTCGGCGTCATGGATCCAGTATACCACGCAAAATCAGTCAGTTGGCTAGCTCAGCCTGGAACCGGCCAGGGCGCCGTCTTGAGTCCGGCGACCAAAGAATGAACCCCGGGACCTCGCTCTGCGTCCTGTATCTTGAGCGATATGGAAGACGCAGAACTCGTACACCGTTGCCGGGCCGGAGATGAACTGGCCTGGGAGGTCCTGATACGGAGGTATCAGGGCCGGATCTACGCGCTTGCGTACCACTACGTGCGACACGCCGAGGAAGCCCGGGATTTGACACAGGACATATTCGTGAGGATCTACCGCGGTCTACCGCGCTTCCAGAAGTCCGAGAGTTTCGTGCCCTGGATGCTGAGGATCGCGCGCACCGCGGCCATCGATCATCTGCGGCGCCGCAAGGCGCGACCCCCCGCCGACGATATTCCGGTGGAGGACATGTACGGGTTGGCCGACGACGGCCCAGGTCCCGACGACCAACTGGAGGCGCTTTCGTGCAAACAGCTGGTGCATCGGGCGCTGAAATCGCTGACCGAGGCCCACCGTGAAGTGATCCTGTTGAAGGACATCCAGGGTCTGAGCCTCGAGGAGATATCTGGAATCCTCGACGTGCCGGTGGGCACGGTGAAATCGCGTTCGAACCGCGCTCGTTTGGAGCTGGCGCGCGAGGTGTTGAGTCTGCAAGACGGTATGGAAGGAGAGATGGCGTGAGCTGCGAACACTTCGAACAGAACATCCACGCGTATCTCGCCCAATCGCTGGGACCAGCCGAGCAGAGCGGGTTGCAGGCGCACCTGAGCGAGTGTGTCCACTGCGTCGCGTTGGTCAGGATTTTCGCGACGAAGGATGAGCCTTCGGTCGATGCGGATCTTACCACGGCCATCCTGCGTCAGACATCGGGCACGGTGTGCACGAGTGCACGGGATCGCCTACCCGATCTGGTCGACGGTCGACTCCAAGCCGACGAAGCCGGAATGGTCGAAAACCACGCCCAGGCTTGCGACTCGTGTCGCGCGGTGCTGGTCACGCTCGAGGAAATGGTTCCGGCGCTGCAGTCCATGGCGCAGATCGAGCCCGATACGGTGTTGGTCGAAGATGTGGTACACGCCACCACGCGGCAGATGGGTAGCGGGTGGTTGGAGGTCAGGGTCGCATTGGTCGCTTCCGCATGGCGGCGGCTCTTGGCGCGACCGCGGTTCGCCTACGAGGCTGGCTATGGCTTCACGGTCGCGATCGTACTGCTCATGGCGTTGCCGGTATCGCCTCTTCGTCACGTGCCGATCGATGGACTGGCCGTGTTGCGCGGAGAGGCCTCGCTCGAGGAGAAGAGCGACCTATGGCGCAGGCTGCGCCCGGTACGGGGCCTGGGAGCCCGCGCGTTGCACAAGGGGGGCGATCTGGGGACGGGTGTGTCGACGGAAGTGGCGAGTCGTCGACTGCAGATGGGACGGGTGTGGCCTCGCATGGGGAACAACGCGAATCGTCTGGGCGCAGCCATGTTGGGGATGGAAGTCGAAACCATACCGGTGGCGCTGGATGCGCTGGGGTGTGACCTGAGATTGTTGTGGGACGGTTTGCACAAGCGGCTGCCGGCCGAAGGAGATCTGGAATGTTGATAGAGGGAATCGAAGGATTCATGGGAGGAGGTCGTGATGAATGATGAAGCGAAATACCACGAGGGAAGCGGTGAGCCGGCCCGGCCGCCCGGAGACGGTGCGAGCGAAACGCCGTACGGCGGAGGTGCGGGGCCGGTACCGCCCTACGAGGGTCAGGGCGAGCGGTGGAGATTGCCGCGCGGTGGCGGCAAGTCACCCACGGTGGCGGGCATCCTATCGTTCATGCCGGGGCTGGGTCAGATCTACGTGGGCTACTACACGCGGGGGTTCCTGCACATCGCCATCGTCGCCGCGGTCATCACGCTCTTGGCGAGCGACGGCGTGCGTGGCATGGAACCCTTCTTCGGGCTGTTCCTGGCTTTCTTCTGGTTGTACAACGTGATCGATGCGGCGCGACGGGCCAGCGCCTACAACCGTCTGATGGCTACCGGCCGCGGCGGCGAGGAGCTCCCGGATCTGCCCGACGAACTCGGTAGCCGGACCGCGGGCGGGATTCTGGTGGCGCTGGGTGTGGTGTTGCTGGGACACACGCGCTTCGATTTCGACTTGTACTGGCTCGAAGACTGGTGGCCGGCGGGTCTCATTCTACTGGGCGCTTATATCCTGCGCCGGGGTCGCAAATAGCCGAGCCGCCAGGACGCGTCGGTTTCTGAAGCGTCAAGACGCGGGGTCGTTGCCCTGCTCACGCCGCAGCTCGGCCAGGTTCAACTGGATCGACTCGTGCGACTGGAGCAGGCGGTCGACGACCTCGCGACCGGCCGGGGCGGCCGGTTTGGGGGGGCGACCCTCTTCCAGGAAAGGCCACAGTGTCTTTCGCACCGCCGACGGTAGCACGTGCTCCAGGTATTCCAGGGCCGTGCCCTTCAGGTTCTGGTCGTCGGTAAGTAGTCCCTTGTAGGCCACCAGCACCGCGGTTCGCGGTAACACCAACGCCAACAACGTAAACACGTGCTCCAGGCTTCGAGTCGAGCGTTCGCGGACCGTGTCGTCCAGAAACGGATCGTCCGAATCGACGGTGGGGTCGAGCCCATCGAGCAGACGTTGGCTGGTCCAGACGGCGCGATCGACCCGGGCCTCGTGCATGACGCGGCTGAAGATGATCTCTTCATCGAAGATCAGCGAGTCGTGTTTGCGTCGCAGTCGCAGCAATGCGCGTCCACATTGATAGCGCACCTCGAAACGACGGTCGGTCAACGCTGCCACCAGACCGTCAACCACGCGTTGTTCACCGATCGATCCCAGGACGCGGGGGATCCGGCGACGCGTGGAGAACTCCTGGTCAGGATCGAGTAGAGCGTCCACCAACTGCCCCGCCGCTCGAGACTTGGTGAGACGCAGGGAGCGGGAGGCGTGACCGGCAATTTCGTCCCAGGCCAGGAGCGGTATGATGTGCCCCACGAGCTCGGGTTCGGGGGCGTGGTGCAGTTCGAGCGCCCGATAGGTGCGCCGCGCGTCTCCGCTACGCAGATCGGCCACCCGGGCCAGCAGGGCGTCGTCGGTAGGGGTGATCGCCGCTGGCGCCGACGAGGACGCTGCGGAGCTGCGTTGGGCCGCGCCGGAGCGCTTCAGCGCGGCCGACAGATCGCTCGCGTCGAACGACGTGAGCGTCTGCATCACCATGGACTTTGTGGTCAGATCGGAAAGGTCGGTGGGATCCAGTTCGATCTCGCGCGCGCGCAGACTCTTTTCCAGCGCAACGGTGTAGCCGCCGTGAAGCCGCCAGGCGATGAACAGTCCGATCACTCCCAGGGCCGCGGCGGTGGCGCCCATCAGGGGCATCGCGATCGCCGGCGCGGCGAACAGCAAGAGACGAATGAGCGCGCCGCCCAGGGCATCGCCCAGGCGGTCGCAACCCACGTCGATGAAGCTCTTGGCGGCGCGTTTGCGGTCGGGCGTGAGCGGCGTGTACAGCGGTTCGTAGGCCGAGCGAAACAAAGAAGACCGCATTACGGACTCGCCACCGCGGGCCAACAGACCGCTGGCCAGGCCCGGCACCGCCCAGGTTGCAATTCCCCCCAGGAAAATCGCGGCGGGCAACGACGATACCGTGCGAGCCAGTCCCAGTCGTTCGAGGAACCACCGGCTGGCCGTGGATTGCACGATGAACGTCAGCAGGCTCGCACCGGTGTAGAACGCGGCGAAGAACCGAACCAATGTTGCGCTATCGGTCACGCGGGCGGCGGCCTGCGCCTTGAACAGGTAGTCCAGGAACGCCGCGCCCATGGTGGCCGTGAGTACGAGGAGCGCCAGGTCACGCAGGTACGGTACGCGTCCTATTTCACGTAGCCCTGCTCGTACTCCTCCGGTGCCGGTCTGAGCCTGGGACCCGACGGGCGCGAGGTTCAGAAAGCGGACGATGCCCACCGCGCATACGACGTGCAAGGCTGCGAGCAGGGGCAGCATGGAATGCACACTCAGCGTGTTCGCCAGGCGCTCCGCCGCCAACCCCCCGGCCAGGCCTCCCAGCGTGGCGCCCATGGCGATACGGCTCATTCGCTTACGCGCGGTCCGGGGGTCGAAGGCTTCGTTCGTCATGGACCAGAAAGCGGAGACAAGAACGGCGCCGAACGATGCCACGTGCAGATAGAAAAGCACGGCGGTGACGCGGGGCGCGGCGTCGCCGGTGGCCCATAGCGTCAGCAGCAATCCAGCGCTGACGGCGAATGCGCGCGGGACAAACCAGGCGGGTCCCCGCCGCGATAGGATCCGCGCCGATCCCAACAGCATGACGATGGAAACCAACGATGCGGCCACGATCATGGCGGGAAGCGCCGAAATATCGAAGTTGGACAGGAACATCGCGTCGCGCACGGCCTTGGCGCCCACTTGATGAGCGATCATCGTGGCCGCGGCGCCGGCGGCGGCCCACGCGGCCCTATTCGAGGATGCTGTCGATGCATTCACCTGGGGATCTCCGCCTGACCGAGGTTGCGCGAATCATGGCGCAAACCGCCGTCGGTTGACAACCGCTGGCATGCCATTACCCTGATACGGTCCTACCCGTTGCATATTCCAACCTTCCATCGTTGCACGCGGCTTCGGGGGCAGGTTGGATGTCCCGCGAAAGACGTCATGGCTTCCGGCCCACGCGCCCGCTCGATTCCCCTGCTCGATCTGCATCCGGCCCCCGATGATTTTCTGGGTGAAGTGATCGAGGGCTTGCAAACCACTCCCAAAACGCTTCCATGCAAGTACTTCTACGATCGGGAGGGGTCGCTTCTGTTCGATCAGATCACCCAACTCGATGAGTACTACCCAACGCGCACCGAAGTGGCGATTCTCACCGAAAACATGGCGGCGATCGCCCGACACATCGGTCCACGCGCCCGGGTCGTCGAGTACGGTAGCGGCAACGGAAGCAAGACGCATCTCTTGTTGGATCATCTCGATCAACCCACCGCCTACGTCCCGGTCGAGATCTCACGCCGTCATCTGCTCGAAAGCGCGCAGCAACTTCAGGCGTCGTTTCCCCGCATCGAAGTACTGCCGGTCTGTGCCGACTTCACGCAGGCTATCAAGTTGCCCCAGCCGCGGGGCGCCTTCGAACGCACCGTGGTGTTCTTTCCGGGGTCGACCATTGGCAATTTTGCCAAAGGCGAAGCCGTGGACTTGATGCGCCGGATGGGCGCCGTGGTCGGTGTCGGTGGGGGCCTCTTGATTGGCGTGGATCTACAGAAGGATCGCACTATTCTCGAGCGCGCCTACAACGATGCCTCCGACGTTACGGCACGGTTCAATCTGAACCTGCTGCAGCGGATCAATCGCGAGTTGGGGGCGAACTTCGATGCCAAGGGATTTCGCCATGAGGCGATCTACGACGACAAGGCTGGGCGTATCGAAATGCACCTGATCAGCAAAACCGATCAAACGGTGACGATCGGGCAGTCTTCGTTCGAATTCGCAAAGCACGAAGTCATCCACACCGAGTCGTCCCACAAGTATACGCCCGAGGGGTTTGACGAACTCTCGCGTGAAGCCGGTTTTGAACCTACTGTCATGTGGACCGATCCCAACTCGTTGTTCAGCGTGCGGTACTGTCAACGCGCCCGTTGATCGCCGTCCACTTTCAGTTTCGCCCGAATGAAATGATGGTGGGATAGCAGCAGTCCCTGGCTGATGCGGCGGATCTCGTTCATCTCGGATTCGGAGGCTTCGCCGTCGGCCGTGGCTACCTGGAACAGCACGTCCAGGAATGCGATGCGTTGGGCTTCGTTGGTCTGGCCAAACAATTGTCGAACCAGGCCGTACACGTCGAGTTCATGCGACATTTCGGTCACCGCCACGTTCGTCATGATCGTGGCCCAACGTTCGTCCAGGTCCCACGTTTCCTGTAGCGTTCGCTGGATGGTCTGGATTTCCCCCAGGGTGACCACGTCGTCCACGTGCGCAACACGCGCCATGAGCGCGCCGGCCAACGCCATGCGGGACACCAGGCGTTCGTCGATCTCTTCGGGGGCCAGGCGCAACCGCTCGGTCATGGCTTGTACCATGCGTCCGCGCACGTCGAGCTCCAGCTTCTTCTCCTGCTGAAAGAAACCGCGCAACGTCTGGGTGCGTTCGCGCAGGGGGCGCGAGATCCATCGTCCCAGGTTGGCCAGGGTTCTCTCGTCCTCGGCCTCGACCGATTGAAGGATATCGTGAAGCACGGATATCTCAGAGCGGCCGAGCCCAGCGTCGCTGTTCCTCAGTTCGGATAGCGCGGTCTGTACGGACTGTCGATCCTCGTCGTCGTTGATGGCCGCGTGCAGCGCACGCACGCGCTCCCCGCGTTCGTCCTCGCCCACGGGTTCCTTTCGCGACAGGTCCGATTGCAGCGCTTCCCACGTCGCCGCGCTCATGTTGGGCAGGCGAAAAATGAAATCGAACAGCCCCTCGCGTTCATCGGACGTGAGCTTTCCGTCGGCCCAGGCCGCGGCCACGAGGGCCCGTCCCAGGCAGAGATTGAGTTGATCCGGTGATTTCATCCGTTTTCGGCTCTCTTTCCGTTGTTTGAGCGAGGCCAGCGCCTGGCGGCGTTCAAATCGCCAAGCGGAAAATTAAGGGAAGAAGGGCTATACTGACAGCCCCCCGGTTACAGAACCTAGGAGTTTCCGGCATGAATTCAATCGCACTGCGCTGTCTTCTGGCGGCCACCTGTCTGTTCTTGTCGATGCCCGTGTCGTCGGTGCTTGCCTTGGACGAAGGCGATGCCTTTCGCCTGGGCGTGGACGTGGTTCCTATCCACCAGGCGGTCGAGCTGAAGCTCGATCCCGAGGCCTACGATTACGCTGGCGTCACGGTCATTTCCCTGTCGGTGGTCAGCGAAGTGACAAGTTTCCGGCTTCATTCCCAGGGCCATGATCTTGGCGAGGTTGCGCTGAAGGGGCCCGCCGGCGCGATCGCCGTAACCTACGAAACCGGCGAGGGCGACCTGCTCAAGATCACTCCGTCGGTGGCGATGGCTCCGGGCTCGTACGAGCTGAGGATCTCGTTCTCGGCCGAATACCAGACCGACGCCGAGGGTTTGTATCGGGTCGTCAGTGACGGCACGGGCTACCTGTTCACGCAGTTCGAAGCGACCGACGCCCGTGCCGCGTTTCCCTGCTTTGACGAGCCGCGTTTCAAGCTACCGTTCGATATGCTGGTGCGGGCGCCGGTGGGCAACATGGTGGTGGCGAATACGCCGGTTGTCGACGAGCAGGAGACCGACGGTTGGGTGTCCGTGAAGTTCGCGACGTCCAAGCCGTTGCCCAGTTACCTGGTGGCCTTGGCGGTGGGTCCGCTCGAGGCCGTGCCCATTCCGGGGATGTCGGTGCCGGGCAATGTCATCACCACCAAGGGCCAGTCGCATCTGGCCGCCGCCGCCGTGGCGAGTACGCCGCCGCTGTTGGAGGCGCTCGAAGAGTACTTCGGTCGACCGTATCCGTACGCCAAGCTCGACCTCATTGCGGTTCCGGAGTTCTGGCCGGGCGCCATGGAGAACGCCGGCGCGATCACCTACCGCGATGGAATTCTACTGGTGGATGAAGACGCCGCCAGTCTGTCCCAGCTTCGGAACCTGGCCCAGGTTACCGCGCATGAGTTGGCGCATCAGTGGTTTGGCAACCTGGTCACCATGGAATGGTGGGACGATCTGTGGCTGAACGAGTCGTTTGCCACCTGGATCGGCGTGAAGATGACCGATCAGGTGTTTCCCGAGTACGCCATGGACATCACGAACGTGAGTGGAACCATGCGGGCCATGTCCACCGACTCACGTGTCAAGACGCGGGCCATTCGTCAGCCCGTACACGCGCTGGACAACATGCTGCAATCGGCCGATGCCTTGGCGTACCAAAAGGGAGCGGCCGTGCTGGGGATGTTCGAGGAGTTCGTGGGCGAAGAGAAATTTCGCGACGGTGTCCTGCGCTACGTCGAGAACAACGCCTGGAAGAATGCCACCGCCGACGATCTCTGGGCGGGACTCAGCGAAGCCACGGGGATTGCCATTGGCGACGCCATGTCCACGTTCGTGGATCAGGCGGGCGTTCCCACCGTCGACGTGTCGGTCTTGGGCGATGGCAAGATCGAGTTCCGCCAACGCCGGTTCCTCAAGTACGGCGCGAAAATCGACGGCCCCGCGCAGCAGTGGCACTTGCCCGTGGTGTACCGCTACTCCGATGGGAAGCAGCAGCGCACCGAGCGCGTGATGCTGCAGGGCGAAAGCACCATCGTGGAGTTGCCCGGCGGCGTCACCCCGCACTGGGTGCATCCCAACGCGGACGAGAAGGGCTACTACCATTGGAGTGTGGCTCCGGACATGTTGATGACCATGATCGATGCGGGAGCCGAGGCGCTGACCTTGCGCGAACGAATGGCTCTCGTAGGCCATACGGCGGCGTTGCTCGACGCCGGAGCCATTGGCGGTGGCGACTTCCTGCGCGCCATGGGCAAGCTCGCCAGCGACCAACGTCCCGAGGTGATTTCTTCGCTTCTGGGTGCTCTGGGTAAGGTCAGGTTCGCTTTCATTACCAACGATCAACGCGACAACTTCGCCAGCTATGTCCGCAACATGTTGGCGCCGGCCGTGGATCGTTTTGGTCTCTCGGCGCGTGACGGCGAGAGCGAGGCCGTGAAGTTGTTGCGCCCCGCCCTCATTACGTGGGTGGGTGTGCATGGAGCCGACGCATCGGTGCGTCGCTACGCACGCGAGGTGGCCGACAAGTACCTGGACGACCCCACTTCCGTCGACGCGCAGGTGGCGTCATCGTGTCTTCGCGTGGCGGCGGTGGAAGGTGATTGGGCGCTGTACAATCGCTACCGCAAGAGTTTCGAGGCGGCCACGGTACCCGCCGATCGCAGTCGGTACCTGGGCGCGCTGGGATACTTCGGCAAGGAATCAATGGCCAAGGCATCGTTGCGGTACGCACTGGAGGGTCCGACGCGGCCGCAGGAGATGTTCTCGGTAATCCAGGGAATTCCCACCGTGATGGGCGAAACGAGCATGCTGTACGAATGGATGACCCAGAACTACGGTGCCATCCGCGAGAAGATCCCCGAAATGATGGCGATCTACATGCCGTACTTTGCCACCAGCTGTTCGCGCGAGCGGTTGGCGGCGGCCGAGATCTTCTTCGCCGATCCCGAGCATTCAGTCGTGGGGCAGGACAAGGAACTAGCGAAGGTGGGCGAAGACATCCAGGATTGCGCCGGCCTGCGTGATCGCGAAGGCGAGACCGTCGCCGCGTTCCTGGCCCAGTTCGGCGGTTCGCGTTAGCGAGTATTGATCCGGCGTGGCGGCGTCTGGGGCACGATCCACACGTAGAGTCCGGCTGGTCGGCCTTGGACCCATTCCAATTGGTCCACGGTCGGCCTCGCTACGTACGCCTGAAGCCACGTGAAGTCGGGCGCCTGCCACCGCAGGCGCCGACCCGTGGCCGGCCACGCGCGTTGCCCCAGGAATATCGGCCAATCTCCTTCGACCGGGCCCAGCCCGCCCGCGGTGCTGGTCAGATTCAACCGAACCGCGCGTGGGCTGGGGTCGGCCAGCACCTTCCACTGCACCCGCTGGCCATCGCCCATCAGTTCGTTGTTTTCTGCGCCGCCCCGGGTTCGCGCGTCGGTTTCCGGTAGGGGGCAGAGCAACTCGCGCGGCGTGTCGCTACCCACGACGCAGAGTTGCAACTCCAGATTGTCGCCCCAGGCGACGGTCGGCAGCTGCTTGCGCAGGGCCTGAATGGGGGCCCGCTGAAGGTTGGCCAGGTTCTCGTGTTCGTCGGGGTCCCACGTGCGATCGAACAACATCGCCGGACCGCGCGTCGGTGAGACGAGCGAGAACGTGGATGTGCGCCACGCCATCGCCGCCGACGCGGGGCGCGGATCAACCGTGAAGACATCGGCGGTTGGTGCGAGCGGCGCCGCGTCGAGGGCTCGGGCGAACCAGCCCAGGTCGGCGCCATCGGGCGGAGCGAACGAAGTGCCGGCCACGCGAACGAACATGGGAACCCGATGTGAATCGCTGCTCAATGGAGTTCCCCGGTCGGGTCCGCGCAGCGCCGTGACCACCAGGGCCAATCGTGGGTCGACATCGGGTGTTTCCAGGGCTCTCAGCCATCCCGTCATCAAGGAGTCGTTGAAGGCGTGCGCAGCGGTTTCAAGCCAGGTCGCGGTTGCATCGCGCAGGTTGGCCAATGCATCGCCGTTCATTGTCGCGGCCCGCTCGACGCGAAGCAGGTGACCGCGTTGGAGTCGCTGGAGGTCGATCATCCGATCGCCACCCTGCCACGGCTGGGGGTCGTAGGCGGGTAACCAGCGCCGCGGAATGTCAAACGGCGCTACCAGTGCATCGCTGGCCACGACAAACACCGATGGACTCTGCGCCGCGATGATCTGCCGCAGATGTCTCTCGATGCGGCGCGCGTTCTCGATCGGATCGCCGGCCAACGTTTCCCAGGAGGCGAAGCTGGCGACGTCGAGCGGCGGGTTCGAGGTATTGGCTTCACCCATGACGTGGATCTGAAATCCGTGACGTATCAGTCCCGTGACTCCCCGCGCGGCCGGCTCGACGTTCCATCCATCGAGGGGGGAGGCGCCGGTCAGGAGTTGCGCCAGGCCCGAGGCGGGCAGAGGCGACCCCGACCAGACCAACGGCACCGGTTCGGTGGGACGGACAATACGCATCAGGTTGGGCATGAGTGGTTCACCCTCCGCGGTGGTGGGGGCGACCAGGTCAGACTGCAATCCGTTGAGGGCAACGACCACCAGAAGTGGCCGGCTCGATTGCCGCCAGCGGTCCAGCGCGGAAACCATGGATTCCTGTGCCTGCGCGTGGGCCGCGCCGCCGGTCAGGACAGAGATCGCGAGCAGGTACCTGGCCATGCGCGATCGCGCGTCAGTTCGCATAGCCCAACGCCTTCAGTTTTTCCTGGGCCGCCGGACTCAAGCGCGTGGCCGTGGTGGCGGGGGTTGTGGTGGTCACCAGCGCCGAGTCGGCGATGGCAACCAGTCGCGCCACGCGATCGGGCTGTAGATCGGATAGGTCTTGGACCTCCAGCGAATCCGAAAGGGCGAACAATTCGAGTCCCGTCGTGCCCGGTACCGGATCCAGCGTGCGGATGAGTTTGAATCCCCCGAGGATCACCGCCTGCTTGGGTCCGTGGCCGGCGAATCCACCGCTGCCCTCACTGCCGTAGCTCACCGCGAGCACCGGTCGTTCGTCATCAATGGGCTGCAGGAGATTGCGGCCAGGTAGATCGCCGTGGTCCAGGCCTACCGCGCCCAGCACCGTCGGAGCCACGTCTATCAGAGAGACCGGGCTGACCACGGTGCGCGGCTTTGAGCGGTCGGGCAGGTACATCGCCAACGGCACATGGATGAGTTCGTTGTAGAGCCCTTGCCCGTGTTTCAGGTATCCGTGATCCAGGAACTCCTCGCCGTGGTCGGAAGTTACGACCACCACGGTGTTCTCCAGGGGAAGCGAATCGATGAGACGCGCGATCCAGAGGTCGGTGTAGGCGACCTCGCCGTCGTACAGTCCGCGCAGGTGGTCCATGTCGCGTTGATCGGGTGTGAAGTCGGTGCGGACGCCGTCGTCGAACATGCGCTTGCGGGTGGGGTTCACGCGACCGGCGAGGATGGTCGATTCCACGGCCGGGTCCGTATCCACGAATCGATGCGTGTGCGGTGGTGGCGCCTGGTAGCGGTCGTGTGGATCGAAGTAGTGTACGTACAAGAAGAACGGCGCGTCGCCTTCGTTCAACCATTCCCTTGCGTAGGTTGTCACGCGGCGTGCTCCGTAGACCTGGGGCACGTCGAAGGTTCGCGTGTCGAAGCAGTCGAAGCCGCGCGCGAACCCTTCGTCCGGCGACACGATCAGGTTGTTGCTTACCGCTCCGGTTCGATATCCCGCGTCCTTGAATCTCTCGGCGATCAAGCGGATGCCCGGACGGAACCGGCTGAGTCCCAGGGTAGCCGTGCCCAGACCGTGATCGGCGGGAAGCAAGCCCGTGAGTAGCGATCCAGTGCTGGGGTGCGTCCACGGCGCGGTTGCGAAGGCGCGCTCGAACACCGTGCAGCGCCGGAAGAATTCATCCAAGTGAGGACTGGTGGCGCGATCGCGGCGGTAGCGGCCCAGGGCGTCACGTCGCAGCGTGTCGACGACCAGCACCACCACGTTGGGGGCGGGCGGCTCGACGCCATCGATGCGTGGAGCGCCAAACCAGGCCACTTGGTCCGACGGCTCGATCCGCGATTCGAAAGGTGCCGTGCGCGGCGGTTGGGCTTCGACCGCGAAGCGAAGATCCACCGTCTGCCCGCTCCACGCCGACAGGTCGACGCTCGCCGTACGCCACGGCCCGGAGGGGCCCGCCACCACGTACCTTTGCCATGCGCGAGTTGGTGTCCCGTGGCCATCGTCGACATCGAGGGCCATGAACGCGGATTGCCGCGGCACTCCTGTTCCGAACGAGAGACGCGCGCCGGAAGGCAACTCGACGCGCCAGACGGCCGACACGCCCGCACGAACTTCCAACACCCGCCGCGTGCGGGCGTCCACCTCAACGGTGCGCGCGCGCGCCGACGCGTTGGTGGTGACGCGGGTCGACGCCAAAGCAACTTCCCCGGCTTCCCCCGTGGGAGGAAACACTTCGATCGATTCGATCGGGTGGGTCCACACGACGTCACGCCCCAGATCGGCCGCCAGGTTCAGCCATTCTCCCGGCTGAGCCACGGCGGCCAGTGATGTGATGGCGGTGGGTTGCCCAGGCGCGGTCAGCCCGATCTGCCATAGACCTTCACCGGCGCTACGCACGCGCACATTGAGACTCTCGACGGAGCCTTGGGCCGCCTTGGGCAAGGGGATCGTCCAGTAGCCCTGGTCAGGGTCCAGGGCCAGCGCCCGTCGAATCTGGCCCTGGTCGAACTCCTGCAAACCCACGGCCCTGGCGTTGGACAATGCCCAGGATGTCGTGGCCGTGTCGCCGAGGGCGGCTTGCGTGCGCCAGGGATGCCTCAGGAGGTCGATTCGGCGCCCGGCGAGAATGGGGTCGGCGACCGGTTTCCCGGCCTGATCGCAGGCGACCTGCGCCGACAGCAGAAGCGCGAGGAAGCCGGCCTGGAGGGCTCGGATTGAGGTGCCAGTCATCGTGGATCCAAGCGCCAGCGTATCGGGAAAACGAAGCCTCGACTATCCTATGGGAGCGGGGCAGCATCGGGCCGCCCCTAGAATAGCGAACCCGGAGCCCAACCCGGAGGACTGTCTTGAGCTTTCCGAATACGCCGCCCGAGCGCTTTGCGACCATGCCGCCACGCGCCGAGCCCATAACCCACAGCGGCTTCATGCAGGCCGTCTACAGTTGGATGAGTGTGGGGCTGTTGTTGACGGCCGTGACTGCGTTCTGGGTCATGAACAACGAGTCGATTCTGGGTGCGTTGTACGGCAATCGCCTGTTGTTCTACGGACTGCTGGGAGCCGAGCTGCTCATGGTCGTGGCGTTCACGGCCCTTTTGAACCGGGTATCCATGACCGTGGCCGCGGCGATGTTCCTGGGGTATTCGCTGCTGAACGGGATAACCATGGCGGCGATCCTGTTCCTCTATACACAGTCATCGGTGGCCTCCACGTTCTTCGTGACCGCGGGGACCTTCGGGGCCATGAGCATCTACGGTTACACCACCAAGCGTGACCTGACGCGGCTGGGGTCGCTGCTGTTCATGGCGCTCATAGGTATTATCCTGGCCTCGGTGGTGAACTTCTTCTTGAAGAGCACGGCCATCTACTGGATCACGACCTACGTTGGGATCCTCATTTTCGTGGGACTCATTGCGTATGATACGCAGAAGCTGCGCGAGATTCACGAGTCCGGGCGCGCTCAGGGCGAACAGGGGGGCAAGCTGGCACTTCGGGGTGCGCTGGCCCTCTACCTCGATTTCATCAATCTGTTCCTGCTGTTGCTTCGCGTGATGGGCAAGCGCCGCTAGGCCTTGCGGCCCGCTGACGGGGCGATTAGTAGTGTAGACTTGATCCGCGGCGCGGTTGCGTCGCGGCATCGGAAAACCAGCTAGGAGATCAACATGCCTTACGATCCGGCTCTTGTTGAGCCCATGCGCAACGAACTCACCGGCCTGGGCGTCCAGGAACTCCTGACCTCGGGTGAGGTCGACGAGTTCATGTCCCAACAGGACGGGACGTCATTCTTGATCGTCAACTCGGTGTGCGGTTGTGCCGCCGGTCAGGCGCGTCCCTCGGTGGGTCTGGCGCTGGAAAGCGCCGTGAAGCCGACGCGGGTGGCCACCGTTTTTGCCGGCCAGGACCTCGAGGCCACGGCCAAGGCCCGGGGCTACTTCGCTGAGTTCCCGCCCTCGAGCCCTTCGATGGTCTTGTTCAAGGACGGCGAAATCGTGCACTTCGTGCCCCGCCATCGTATCGAGTCGCGGGACGCCGCCTCGATCGCCGAAGAACTGAAGCAGGCGTTCGAAAAGTTCTGCGCGCCGGTTACGAACTAGCATGGGAACCTTCCATCACGACAAGGGCGAGCTGCACGGTATTACCGTGGCCGTCGACACCAACGGACCCGAAGTGTACGTGGGTCGATGCGACACCGCCGACGACCAACATATCGTGTTGCTCGACGTGGACGTTCACGCCGAAGGAAACGACGGCCGGTCCAAGCAGGAGTACCTGAAGCGGGCCGCCCAGTTCGGCGCCTGGAAGAAACACGATCGAATCGTCTTGCCGATGGACCAGGTGGCTTCGGTCCGTCGGCTCGGAGACTTCGAAGTCTAGCCGCCGATGCTCTCCGCCCGCGGTCCTGGCGTCGTTCGGTGGCTGGTTACCACCGCGCCCGGACTCACCCTGGTGTCGTTGCTGGTGCACCTGGCTGGTTGGTTCCTGTGGGGCCGCGGCCTGGCACCGCGATACGACGAGGTGGAGTACTTCGAGCGATCGAAGGCCCTGGCGACGCTGTTGAGGGCGTGGCTGTCGGGTTCGATCGTCGAGCCCACGCTCTGGCTTGATTTCTACGGGCTGGGCGAATGGCCTCCGGCAAACCAGGCCGCGCAGGCGCTGATGCAGGTGGTGTTCGGCATCGGCCGCGATGTCGCGCGCCTGGCGCCGACGTTGGCGGCATCGGTTACGACCGGCGTGGTGTACCTGGTTACGAGGCGCGTGGCGACTCCGGCGGCCGCCGTGGTCGCGGCCTGGATGCACGTGCTGCACCCCACCTTTCTCGCCTACGCCCACTACCTGTGGAGCGAGACCCTCTTCGTACTGTTCATCCTGTTGTTGGCCCTGGTGTGGTTGCGGTGGCGAGAGCAGCCGGAATCGTTGGTGCGGGCCGCATGGGTGGGCTTCGTGTTGGGACTGGCGGCACTCACGCGGGTTACCGCGCTACCACTCATGGTCGCGGTGCCGGCGTGGTCACTGGTTCGACACCGGCAGTGGCGCGGGGCCGCGGTGGTCGTGTTGTTGGCGGTATTGACCATTGCTCCGTGGCAGCGTGCGTTGATGCAGCGCGAGCGTGGCCCGGTTCTTCTTTCGAGCGCGGCGTGGTCCAACATCTGGATCGCAAACCACGACGGAGTGCCCGACGGACTGGGTTCATCGTGGAGCCACGCCGAGTCGCGCGACCCCGCGTTGGGACACATCGTCCAGTTGGCGCAGGATCGTTCGGTTTCGAAGGACGCGGTGGCGCGCGAGCTCTCGATCAGGACCATTGCCAAGTCTCCCGCCAAATTCCTGCGCCGGTGCGGGCTCCGGGTCGGCACGTTGTTGTCCTCCAATTTCTTCACGCTGCGGCATTTCGTGGTGGTGGCCTACCCGCCTACCTCCGGCGCGGTAGTAGTGGGAGTCTGGTTCCTTCAGTTGCTGGCGCACGTTGCTTTATTCGCCCTGGCCGTCTGGGGTACCTGGGTGGGTGGAGTCCGTGAGCGCGGGACCCTATGGTCGGTGGTGTTCTTCCTGGCCGTACCGGGTTTGGTGTCCATTTCGTTCTCGCGCCTGAATGTTCCCATGCAGGCGATACTGCTACCGATGGCCGCGTGGGGTGCGCTTCACCTGCGGCGGCCGACGTCGCGGCCGCGCAAGCGGGTGTTGGGTGGAGTCGCGGCGGCGCTCCTGGTCTTGTCGGTGCTTACGCTGCGCACCGTCGTACGCGTGTACCTGGCCCCGTCTTCCGCGCATGCAGGCTGGCTCGAACCCGTGTCCCGCGGTTTGAACGTCGACCTTCGCTACGTGGACCGATTCGAGTTGCGGGCTGTGAATCCGCACGTGCCGCCGCAGGTCGAGGTGACGGTAGAGACCGTGGGTTTCGGCTTTGCCGAGGGGCGCGGCGTGGATCGCCAGCCGTGGCAGGTGCCCAAACGCGTGCGAACCCCAACCACGTTCGACGTTCTGGCCCAGGACCCGGCGGGCCCTCTGGTGGTGGGGTTGGCGTTGCGGGGCCGGCCGCAGTCGGGGGGCCAAATTGAGCTGTGTCGCCCCGAGCGGTGGCGGCGGTGGACGGACACGCCGCTTCAGGGCGTGCAGATTCGCTGGATGGGGGCCCAGACGCGGCCGCCGGTCGACATTCCCCTGCGCCTGCGATCGCAACCCTGACGGCCGTCGTTCGGAGCTATCTGCTTGAGGCGCTTTCAGTTCCGGAGCATACTCGCGGCGGCCGGATTTTCCGGACCTGACGCTGTGATTCCGCTCCTCCGCCCGCGTCTACTGGTATGAACGAAATCGCTGACAGTCGAGACCTGACCTCGCTGGAAGACGAAGACCTGATCCGGGTTGCGACGGGAGAGACCGGCCCTCGCGCTCGTCGGGCGTCTTCCGAGCTGTTCGGGCGTTACCAGCGACGCATCTACGTGTGGTGCTTTCGCATGGTTCGCGATCACGATCGGGCTCTGGACCTGGCGCAGGACGCTCAGCTGAGCGCCTACCGGGCTCTGGGCCGGTTTCGATACCAATCGCGGTTCTCTTCTTGGCTGTTCGCAATCGTACGTAATCGATGCCTGGCCGATTTGCGCGCGGTGAGTTTGCTGCGCGACGAGGCGGCCGAGATCGATACCATGGTTCATCCCGCTCGCGGGATTGACCAGGAGTTGATGGAAGAGGAATCCGCCCAGGAGTTGCTCGATCTGATGGAGCAGGTTCTGGAACCACAGGAGAGGCAAGCGCTGGCTCTGCGCTGCTTCGAAAAGGTGTCGGTGGATGAAATCACCACCATGTTGCACCTGACCAATTCCACCGGTGCCCGTGGACTGCTGCAGAAGGCGCGCCGCAAGCTGCGGGCGGCGTTGCAGGAACGGGATCGGGAGGAGGGCACTCATGGATGATCGCCAGAATCCACAGGAACTAGAACGCGTGGCCGCCATTCTCGATCGCGTTGATCGGGGCGAGCCGCTTTCGATCGAAGAAGAAGCATTGGTAGCGGCGTACGCGGGCTTTCTCGATGCGTCGGCGCCGGCCGGGGCCAACGTTCCCGCCGCCGAGTCGGCCATGGCCGCCGCGCTGCAGCGCGAGCTGGAACGCGAGATCGCCCCGACCTCCGGGGCACCCGCGCAGGTCGAGCCTCGATCCGGCCCGGGATTTCGTTGGTGGAGCCTGCGCCCGCTTGCTGGGTTTGCCGTGGTGCTCCTGGCTCTGGGCACCGTGTACGTCATGCAGCGTGACGGCGGGCTTGGAACCAGCGGTGTTCTGCGCGGCCAGGGTGAGGACGCATTCGGTGCGATCGCTGCTCCGGCCTTGTTGGCCGGCGGCGACCGCGAATTTCGTTGGGACCCGGTGGCCGGGGCCGATGGTTACGAACTGCGTTTGTACACGCCCAGCATGGAAGAAGTGGGGCGTTACGCGGCCGACGGCTCCGTCGTGCGGCTGTCGAGTGGGCAGGTCGACGCGATCGACGGCGCGCGAGTGCTCTGGAAGATCGTGGCTTTGCGCGGCGGCCGCGATTGGCAGGTCTCGCGGGTGGCCACGCTCGAGCTCCGATGACGCGGGATCGCCAGTCTCTTGTTTTTCCAAGGCCCCTACACTCCAGGGGCCTTTCTTCGGTCGGGGGTTTCCTTGGTTGATCGCAGTGGGTAGACTTGTGCGGTCTATCCCGCTCCGAGTCCGAAAGGTACACACCGAATGCACAAGCTTGTGTTGGTCCGTCATGGACAAAGCACCTGGAACAAGGAAAACCGTTTCACCGGCTGGACCGATGTGAACCTGACCGAGCAAGGTGTCGCCGAAGCCACCGCCGGCGGCAAACTCCTACGCGACGAGGGATTCGAGTTCGACGTGGCCTACACATCGTTGCTCACGCGAGCCATCCGCACGCTTTGGATCGTGCTTGAACAGATGGATTCGGTCTGGGTGCCCGTGCATCGTGACTGGCGTCTGAACGAGCGCCACTACGGCGGATTGCAGGGGCTCAACAAGGCCGAGACGGCCGAGAAGCACGGGGCGGACCAGGTCAAGATCTGGCGGCGTAGCTACGACATTCCGCCGCCGGCCCTGGAGTTGGACGACGAACGGCACCCCCGCCACGATCGGCGCTACGCATCGCTTGGCGACGACGAGCTGCCGCGCAGCGAGTGTCTGAAGGATACGGTCGAACGCTTCCTGCCGGCCTGGCACGAGGAGATCGCTCCGGCGATTCGCTCGGGACAACGCGTGCTGTTGGTAGCGCACGGCAACAGTCTGCGCGCGCTGGTGAAGTATCTCGACGGAATCTCCGACGAGAAGATCGTTGAACTCAACATTCCTACGGGCATACCGCTGGTGTACGAGCTCGACGACGATCTGAAGGCCGTGAGCAGTACCTACCTGGGCGACCCCGAGGCGGCGGCACGCGCGGCCCAGGCCGTGGCTGACCAGGCCAAGCAGAAGTAGTAGTTCGCGCCGGCGCGGTTCGAATTGGCGTTAGTACAGGACGTGCAGTTGTATCCGTCCCTCGACGAAGTCGGGCTGTTGTACGTCGATGCCCAGTTCGTTGTCGTGCACGTTCAGTTCGGCTCGCACGGCCAGGAAGTGGTGCACCAGTGAGTGCACTCCCACCCCGTAGCGACGGCGGGCTCCTGTTTTCAGGTCGATGTCGGGATCGTGGAAATCGTACGTGGCCAGCACATCGATGCCTCGCACCACGTTTACTGAAAGCTCATGATGCGAGACCAGGCCCGTGACGTCGGTGCCGACGCTGCGGTCGAAGATTCGCCAATCGGTCTCTCCCACATAGGACACGCGACCCCAGTTCACATACCCGAACACGCCGGTGTCGTAGAGAGTGTCGGCACCCTGGTCGTTCACGTAGCCGCTGCCGCCCACGGCCCAGCCCAACGGTCCCAACGAGAATCTCTGTGCAATGCGTCCCACGCCGGCCAGGCTGTCGTCGTCGTCAAACGGGCCGCCGCGACTACCGTTTACCGCGGCAAGCTGGATGGTCGTGCGACCGGGATACAGTCCAAACTCAACGCCCGAATCGGTGTTGGCTGGTGGGTCCAGCCCCAGGAAGTCGCGCGTGAACGACGTGTGGTCCTCGACCCGCCACCCAAACGCGGGGACGAATCGGCCGACCTTCGCGTAGCCTTGCCAGGGAAGCCAGTAGGCCTGGACGAACGATTCGGTGGTACCGTTCTGTCCGCGATCGAGGTACAACGAAGTACTCTCGTTCAGTTGGAAGTTGAGGTACACGTCGGCTTGCATCTGGAAGAAATTCTGTGGATTGGGCGAGTCGGGATCTCCCTGGGTCCACAAAGTGCGCACGTCGGCGCCGACGGTGAGGTTCTTGCCGATCTGGGGATCGATCCCCTCGAGTTCCTCGAACTCCAGAAAGTTGGCGGCCATTTCCGATGGGAGAAGGAATTGGCTGGCGTATAGCGACCGCATGCCACCGCCCGTGGGGTTCGTGTGGCACAGATGGCAGTCCTGCTGGTAGCGGGCGGCGTAGCGGGGGTTGGCCCACGCCGGCGACGCGCAGGCAAATACACCGACGATTGCCATCATGACAAACACGCTGATCACTCGGTTGTTCATCCTGCTGCTTTTCCGGGTCAGGACAACCGCGCAGTGGAGTGGCGGCAAAATTCCTCCCAAGGGGGATGGAAGCGGAGAGACGATGAGCATAAATGCCTCGGACGATGGATTCAACTGGGGAACCTCAGGTTCGGCCACCGCTGAGCTTCGCGTGGGTGAATTCCACGCCGGACCGCACGAGGTCCAGGGCTGGCTCAACTCGTTCGGGAACGCCGACGTCGAGCGTCTGTCGGCCAATCGGTGGCGCGTGCGGCGCGACCTGGTGCGCGAACCCCTGCTCGAATTGGCCGTCACCAAGGGCCTGGATCTGCTGCTCTTGCCACCAGATTGGCGGCGACCGGCGCTGGTGGGGTTCGACGGCGACGCGACGCTCCTGGCCGGCGAAACCATCGACGAATTGGCGCGCGAGGCTGGCCGCTTCGAGCAGGTCGCGGCCATCACCGCCGACGCCATGGCGGGGAATCTGGATTTCGAAGCCTCGTTGCGGCGGCGCGTGCGCGAACTCGAGGGTCTGCCGGAATCGGCGCTGGATCGTGTCTTCGAGCGAATCGCGCTCAACCCCGGCGTCGCCGACGCGCTGCGGGCGCTGCGGGCGGCCGGGGCGTTGGTGTGTGCGCTGAGCGGCGGGTTCCATTTTCTGTTGGACCGGTGGGTCGCGCCGCTGGATCTGCATTGCGTGGTCGCCAATCGTCTGGAGCGCCGCGCTGGCCAACTGACCGGCCAGTTGGTGGGAGAGGTGATCGATGCCCAGGCAAAGGCCGACGCCCTGGTGAGCCTGGCCCACGAACACGGATTCGCGCCACGGGCCATCGTGGCCGTCGGGGATGGCTCGAACGACATGCCCATGCTTGCCGCGGCCGCGGTCGGCGTAGCCTATCAGGCGAAGCCGCGGGTGCTGGAAGTAGCCGACGGCGCGCTCTACGGCGTCTCGATGATGGCGTTGGCCGAATTGCTGCTTGGCGAGGGAACGCCGGCCGATGAAGGGTAGGGCGATACCGTGACCAGCACGTTCTTGAAGGCCGGCGTCTTCGACTGCGGATCCAGCTTGCGCGGCACGAGAACGTTGGCTTCGGGGTAGTACATGGCGCAACTGCCGCGCGATATATCCACCAGGGCTACCGTCGCATTCATGTGACCAACCGACGAAGACACACGCACGCGGTCGCCTTCGGCCAGTTTCAGTCGCGTCGCGTCGATCGCCGACATCATGAACACATCGCGCCGCGTGTTACCGCGGTACAGATCCTCCTCGTCGTATACGACGGTGTTGAATTGCCCTTCCGACCGAATGGTCATCATGCGCAGTTCATCGGCGTCCGGCTGGGTCGCCGGCACGGGGGTCACGTGGAATGACGCGCGGCCGTCGGCCGTGGCGAACTTCGGCTCATGAAACGTGCGCCCTTCGATATGGAATTCGTTACCGGTGTTGTCCATGTCGCCGATGCGATCGTAGCCCGGTACGACCTGCGCCATGACCCGTCGTAGGTGCGCGTGGGAACGCAGCTCGGTCCAATCGAAGCGGTCGGTTGGTAGGATTCGTTCGGCCAGCGAGGCTACGATGTCCACTTCCGATCGCATGCCGCCTTCGACGTTGGGAGTGCCTCCCTCGGACAAGCGCACGTAGCTGAACATCGACTCCTGCGTGGTCGACTGGTTTTCTTCATCGCGGGCCAGGGCGGGCAGGATGATGGCGGTCTGGCCGCGCCCGTGCAAGTGACCGGGGTTCAACTTGGTGGTGATGCTGACGCTCGTGGGAATGTTGCGAAGGGCACGGGCCGACCATTCCTGGTCGGGGTTGCTGCCCCACAGATTTCCTCCCAGCAGCACCGCGGCGCGAATGCGCCCTTCCGATGCCGCAACCATGCTGGCGTACGTATCCTGGCCCGGCGCCGGCGCGATCTTGATGTCGTAGAGCTCCTCGAGCTTTTGCGCGAAGCTGGCCTTGATGGCCGGCGCTACTCCGACCGAACCCACTCCCTGCACGTTGCTGTGTCCGCGGATGGGAAGCAGTCCGCAGCCTGGACGTCCGAGCCAGCCACGCGACAGCGCCAGATTCGAGAGGGCCAGGATGTTGTCGACGCCGTGCTCGTGGTGGGTCATCCCCATGGCCCACATGAAGATGCCGGAGTTGGCGCGCAGTAGCAGCTCGACCACGCGGTCCACCGCGGCCCGGTCGACGCCGCAAGCCGCGAGCAGTTGGTTCCACGATGCGTTGGTGACGTCCTGGGCGACGACCTCGAAGCCGTTGGTGAACTGCCGAACGTACTCGGTCTCCACGCCGCCGCGTTCGATCACGCCCTTGAGCAGTGCCTTCAACAGCGCAATGTCCGAGCCCACCGTGGGTTGCAGGTACTCATCGCTCACGGTCGAACCAAAGACCATGCTGCGCGCATCAGATGGAACCTTGAAGCGCGTGAGCCCCAGCTCGCGCAGCGGATTGATCACTACCACCTTGCCGCCGCGGCGACGCATGTCCACCAGGAAGCGCAGCATCCGCGGGTGGTTGCTGGCGGGGTTGGCACCGATCACCACCGCCAGGTCGGCCCGGTCCAGGTCTTCCAATTGGATCGAGGCGGTGCCCGATCCGTAGACCTTGGACAAGCCCACGCCCGATGCCTGATGGCAGTAGTAGGAGCAGTTGTGGATGTTGGCCGTGCCGTAGGCTCGCGCCACCAGTTGCATCAGGAAGGCGGCTTCGTTGCTGGATCGACCCGACGCGTAGAAGAAAGTTTCCCGCGGGGTGCTTTTGCTCAGGGCAGTGCCGGCGACATCGAGTGCGTCATCCCACGACACGGGGCGCCAATGCGTGTCGCCGGGACCAGCCATGATCGGGAATGTTAGACGTCCCAGTTCTTCCATCCGGGCCGAACTGAAGTGGGACAGCGCCCGGAGTGAATTGCGCGCGAAGAACTCGTGGTCGATCGTGCCGGCCATGTCTCCCGCCTGCGCCTGCACTGACTTCTTGCAGACCTCGGGGAACCGCCCGATTTCGTTGACCATACCGCCGGACTGCCCGCCCATGCCGAAGGCGCACGTCTTGCACGTGTTGCGTGAGAAGAGCTTCTTGGCCAGAGGAATCAGGCCGCCGGCTTCGCGTCCTTTGCGCAGGCTGTATAGCACGGCGGGCCAGCCACCACCGTACGAGACCTTCGGACGCGCCACGGGTGGCCTCCCGGCTTACAGATGGTCGAGAACGAGGACTCCCAGCAGCACCGGCAGGTAGATCAGCGTGGTCAGGAAGTAGCGGCGTGCCCAGACCACGTGGGCTACCGAGCGCAAGCCGTACAACGTGCCCAGCAGAGCCATGGCGGACAGGGCCACCGCCGTGAACGCATACAATTGGCCGCCCAGGTCGAAGTACAGCGGCAGCGCGGTGGCCACTACCAGACCCACCGTGGTGCCCATCATATGCCAGAGACTGGCGCGGTCGCCGTACTCGAGTGGCAGGATCTTGAAGCCCGCGGCGCGGTATTCCTCGCGCCGGTAGAGCGAGATGGCGATGAAGTGCGGGATCTGCCACAGGAACAGAATGGCGAACAGGGCCAAAGCCGGCGCCTCGAGGCTCCCGGTGGAGGCGGTCCAACCCATGACGATCGGTGTCGCGCCGGGAATGGCGCCGACGTACACCGCGGAAACACTGCGGGGTTTCAGCGGGGTGTACACGCCGACATATAGCACCAGGGCCATCAGGCCCAGCGCGGCGGTCACGGGGTTCACGAGAATGGCCAGGAGCGGTAGCGCGACGATGGCCAGGACACTACCCAGGATCCAGGCCACCTTGGGTTGAAGGCGCCCCGCGGGCAGGGGCCGCGTGCGCGTGCGGGTCATGCGGCTGTCGGGTCCAACTTCCATGGCCATGTTCAGCGTGGTGCCGGCGGCGACCACCATGGTTGTCAGCGCGATGGCGATCCAGGCCCGGACCGGGTCGAGCGACCCGGGAGCGAGCAGGATTCCCACGCCGGTGGTGAAGACCACCAGCATGGCCAGGCGTGGCTTGGTCAGGGCAACGACATCCAAAGCGGTCTGCACAGAGTCTCCAGGGGCAGTGGGAATTCAGCCAGCCGCCGCGGCGGCTTCGCGAGCGGTCGGCCGTAACGCGGCTGGCTCGACGCGGGCAGAGTATGCCCCAAGCCAGATGCGAATCGCCAGTAGATCCACGAAAAGCGCGGCGCCCACCGACAGGTGGGCGGTTACCAGAGGCACGCTGAGGAACGTCCAGATGCTCGCCACGCCCAGGGCCACCTGGGCCAGCAGTAGCAGCACGCTGGTCACCGATAGCACCTGCGCAACCTTGTTCCCCGCGGCCCTGGCGGCGTAGAACACGCGGTGAGCGGTGACCAACACGATGGCCAGCACGAGGGTCGCGGCGAATCGGTGGGCCATGTGAAGACGCCCGGGACCATCGCCGGGCCAGAGGTCCTTGCTACCCCGATTCAGGTCGAAGCCCATGACAATCGAGTCGGGGCCCAAGCCCACGGCCGCACCGCTCCCGGTGTGCCGCACGAGCGCGCCCAGGAGCATTTGTGCGTAGACCACGGCCAGGGTCACCGTGACCCACGGCAACACGCGCGCGGCCCACGGTGTGGGCCGGGCCTGGGGGTCAAAGGACGGATGGCTGCGGAACGTAAGGACGATGATCAGCGCGAAAAACGCCATGGACGTCGCCAGATGGGCCGTGGATACCAGCGTGGGCAGCTTGAACAGCACGGTGATGCCACCCAGGAGGCCCTGGCCCACGACCAGGCCCAGCGCCAACCAGCCCAACCGGGCGGCCATCGGATCCCGCTTCCGGGATCGATGTAGCAGCACGGCCAGCCCGATGGTGAGCATACCCACCAACGTGGCCAACAGCCGATGGCTGTGCTCAATGGCCACGCCGCCGGTCATTTCCGGCATGACCTGGCCAAAGCAAAGAGGCCAATCGGGGCAGGCCAGGCTCGACTCGGTGTTGTGGACCACGCCACCCAGCGTGATCAGCCCGAAGATGAGCGCGACCAGGATCAGCCCCAACCGGTGAGCAAGCAGGCTCACGGGTACGTGGGGAGCTTGCCCTCTTCTTCCAGCGCCTCGAGCTCCTCGATCGGCTTGGCCGTTTCCAGCTCGTCGATCTTTTCATCGAGAGTGGGGAAGTTTTCGCACTCGTTGGCGTTGATCTCGGTGTAGTTGGCCCACTTGTCGGGCACTTCGTCCTCGGGGTAGATCGCGCTTACCGGGCAGGCCGGCACGCAGGCATCGCAGTCGATGCAGGTCTCGGGGTTGATGTACACCATGCGCGGGCCCAGGTGGAAGGCTTCCACGGGACAGACTTCAACGCAGTCGGTGTAACGGCAATCCACGCAGTACTGCGTAACGACATAGGTCATTTTGGAACCATCCTACGGAACGGATCGGGTGGTTGAGCGGCTCTTCAGCCTGCGCGGGCGAGCATCCCCCGCGCGGCCAAAGAGGATAGCATTAGGTCTCTAACGCTTTCCACGAAATGTGGCAAGGGCCTGGGCGCAGCCCACCTACACCCACGCCCTACGCTGGGGCGAACCATTGGTAGAGCATGAAATAGATGAGGACGCCCGTGACTGATACGTACAGCCAGATCGGGAGCGTGACACGCGCCCATTTCCGGTGCCTATCGAACCGTTGGCGTCGTGCCATGGTGACGGTGGTCACGACCAGCGGGACCGTGATCGCGGCCAATATGGTGTGGCTGACCAGGATCGTGAAATAGACGGTTCGCATGGCTCCGGTGCCGGTGAACTTCGTGGAGCCATGCAGGGCGTGGTAGGTCAGGTAGCTGACGAGGAAGGCCACGGACACCGACAGCGCCGCGACCATGAAATTGCGATGTTCCCGTTTCCGCTGGGCGCGGATGGCTCGCCATCCCAGCAGAACCAGGACCCCGGACGTGGCGTTGAGCGCGGCGTTGAGGGCCGGCAGATTGGTGGTATCCACTCAGCGAGCGACGACTTCGGCCATCAGCAACGCCGCGTAGGCGGCGGCGATGATCGGCAGTATGGCGACGAACTTGAGCCATCCGTATTCGGACTTCAAGTGCATGAACCACCAGCCCACCGCGCCGGCCTTGGCCACGGCCAAGGCGACCAGGGTGGCCCATTTGGCCGTTCCATCGAAGGCGATGGCCGCCCAGATTTCGATGCCCGTAAGTACCGCCAGGGCGATCCATACCAGCAAGTACGGCTTGGTCGAATGACTCTGTTCGGACATGGCGGATCCTCCCACTACAGTAGATAGATGAATGTGAACACGAGGATCCAGATGAGATCGACGAAATGCCAGAACAGGCCGACGATTTCCACGTGGCTGGCGTCGCCGTCGTAGCGGCCGTTCAGCGATTTGATCCAGATCACGGTCAGGTAGATCACGCCGCTCAGCACGTGCAGGCCGTGAAAGCCGGTGATGGCGTAGAACGTGGACCCAAACAGGTTGTTCCCGTGCTCCATGGTGGTGAAGCCCAGTCCGTGGTGAACCAGATGGTTGTACTCGTAGTACTGGATGCCCAGGAATATCACGCCGCCGGCGATGGTGGCGCCCAGCCAGCCCAACAGCGCCTTGCGGTTGGCCATTTCGGCCCCCCGGATGGCCATGACCATGGACACCGAGCTACAGATGAGGATGAACGTGGCCACACTGGAGATGGTTATCCCCAGTTCTTCGGCCGGGTCGGGCCAGTTGCCCATGCGACGCAGCGATGCGTAGGCAATGAGCAGGCCGCCGAACGTCATGGCGTCGGTGACCAGATAGATCCACATGCCCACTTTGCCAGCGTTGGCGGGGCCAAACTCGCGATCGTGCAGCCCTTCGGGGGCGGCGACGACGGCTCCAGGTGCGCTCACGGGGGCTCCTCATCGAAAGGGAAAATCCGCGGCCGATCCTATACGCAAGCCCCCACCCCCTGTCAATGCTCGGCTGCACCTAAGGCTGTCGTAACTTCTTGCGATCGTTTCCCCTGGAACGATTTCGCCCCGGTTGACAGGGCCGCGGTCGGATGGTTCAATTCGGCGCTGACGACCAACCGGGAGAGCGTCGTTTCGCCGTGCAGTTTCAAATTCGCAACCAAATCCAACCATCGGTCGGTAGGGCGGTCCATAGGGCGGTCCGCAGGGCCTCGACCAGTGTCGTCGTGGTTCTCGCCACGGTATTGGTCCTGGGTTTGACTTTCGAGGGCGCGCGCGCCTGCGCGACCTGCATGAACGACAATCCCAACCGGCGCAGAACCATTCCCATTCTCATGGGCTTCATCGGCGTACCGTTCCTGGTGGCCTCCGGCGTTTTCTACGCCCTGCGCCGTCTTGAGCACGATGAATCCCGGACGTGGACTTCACCTGTAGGGAGAGAGAATGATCCCCCTTCGTAGACTGCTAGCTGCGGTCGTGATTGGCCTGCTTGGGGCCGGTCCGGCGTCCGCGGGGTTTCTGGACGCCTACAAACCCCCGGTCGACATTTCCAAAGAGGGTCATCGCGTAGACTCATTGTTCTACGTGACCACCATCATGCTCCTCGTGCTGTTCGCGATTCTCTCGTACGTCCTGGTGGTGTCGAGCATCAGGCATCGTGGCAAGAGTTCGCATCACGTCCACTTCCATCGCGGTCACGCGACACGCGATCTCACGATCGCGGCGGTTATCTCGGCCAGCATCTTCTTCGTGGTCGATGGTAACCTGCTCTACAACAGTTACGAAGACATCAACGATGCGTTCTGGAACTACCCCACCGAAGGCGATCTCACGCGGGTGCAGATCATGCCCCAACAATGGGCATGGCGATTCCGCCTGCCGGGCAACGACGGGCAGTTCAACACCGCCGACGACATCGTCACGTTGAATGACCTGCGCATTCCGGTGGACAAGCAGGTGATAGCGCAGATGCAGTCAGCCGACGTGATCCATTCGTTCTTCCTGCCCAACGTGCGGCAGAAGATCGACGCAAACCCGGGGTCGGTTACCAAGATGACGTTCACCCCCCTGCAGACTGGGGATTTCGAAGTGGTTTGCGCCGAGATGTGTGGACTGAACCACTACAAGATGCGCGCCGAGATGAAAGTTCTTTCGACCGCTGACTATGCGAGATGGCACGAAGAGGCTTCGTTCTGGGCCTTGAGCGGGTTCGACGAGGAAGATGCAGAGGCACATTGGGGCTGGGATTGGGAGGCGAACGAATGAGCGCGGACGCACATCACCACGAACCTGGATTCGTCGGGAAGTACATCTTCTCGATGGATCACAAGATGATCGCCAAGCAGTTCCTTTGGTTGGGTCTGGTGGGACTGGCCGTGGGTGGCCTCATGGCCATGCTCATGCGGTGGAATCTAGCCAACCCCGGCGAGGCCGTGCCGCTGGTGGGAAACATGCTCTTTCCCGATTCCGGCGGTGTCATCCCGCCCGACGCCTACGCTTCGTTGTTTACGATGCATGGCACGATCATGATCTTCTTCGCCATTACGCCGCTGCTCATCGGGTGTTTTGGCAACTTCTGTATTCCGCTGATGATCGGCGCGCGGGACATGGTGTTTCCGTTGCTGAACATGTTGTCGTTCTGGACCGCGGCGCTGGCCAGCGTGTTCATGTTCGGCTCGATCTTCGTGCCGCTGGGTGGTGCGGCTTCGGGATGGACCGCGTATCCGACCCTGAGCACCAACGTGGGTTTGCCCGGGCTCGGAATGACCATGTGGGTCGTGGCCATCTTCCTTATCGGAACGTCGTCGATCATGGGCGCGGTGAACTACATCACCACCGTCATCCGGTTGCGCGCGCCGGGCATGGGCTACTTCGACATGCCGCTCACGGTGTGGGGTCTTTGGCTTACCGCCATCCTCAACGCCTTGTTCGTACCGGTGATTGCCGCGGCCATGGTGCTGCTGTTTTTCGACCGGGTGTTTGGGACCCAGTTCTTCGCCGCCGGTTCAGCCGTGGTGGACGGCACCGGCGACCCTATTCTCTACCAGCACCTCTTCTGGATCTTCGGCCACCCCGAGGTCTACATCCTGATTCTGCCGGCCTGGGGTGTGGTGAGCGACCTGCTCTCGTTCTTCAGCCGCAAGCCCGCGTACGGATACAAGATCACTGCATTGGGCATGACCGCTGTGACCGTGTTGAGCGCCGTGGTCTACGGTCACCACATGTTCTCCACCGGTCTGAGTCCACTGCTGGGGCAGAGCTTCATGGTGCTGACCATGATCATCAGTGTGCCGGCCGAGATCTTCTTCCTTAACTGGTTGCATACCATCTGGAAGGGCAGGATCCGCATGGCTACGCCCATGCTGTTCTCGCTGGGCGTGGTGTTCGTGTTCGGGCTGGGTGGACTTACCGGGTTGTACCTGGCGTCGATCAGCACCGATCTGTATCTGCACGATACGTACTTCGTCGTGGGTCACTTCCATCTGACCATGGCCGCGGCCGCGTTCCTCGGCTTCTTCGCCGGCCTCTACTATTGGTTTCCCAAGTTCACTGGCCGCATGCTGAACGAGAACCTGGGTAAGATCCACTTCGCCGGCTCGATCATCACCATCACGATCGTGTTCTGCGGCATGCTGCTGCAGGGTTGGGCGGGCATGCATCGCCGGATCTACGACCACAGCGTGTACACGTACCTGCAGCACCTCGCGCCCATGACCAATATCATCACGCACTCGGCGTTGACGCTGGGTTTCTTCCAGCTGTTTTTCGTGGTCAATTTCTTCCGTAGTTGGTTTGCCGGAGAGAAAGCGCCAGAGAACCCGTGGCAGGTTGGTACATTGGAATGGGCGACATCGAATCCTATTCCCCACGGCAACTTTGAGCATATCCCCGTGGTATTCCGTGGTCCGCACGAGTTCAACAATCCCGATTACGCCCACCTGGGTCGCGACTGGGTGGCGCAATGGGAGCAGCTGCCCGGTGATCCGTCACCCGAAGAGCGCATCGCCTCGACGCATGTGCCGGCGCCGCAGGCCGCGCACAGCTAGAACATGGGAGCCGTATTGACATCCAACGGGAGTCCGGCCGGCGAAGACCGGTGGACATCCTACCTGGGCATGGTCGTAGCCGTGGCTTCGTGGGGCATGCTGTTCGCCGCGTTGTTGCTTTCCTACGTGTTGCTGCGGGTACAGCAGCCGGTGTGGCCTCCTTTGGGGAGTCCACCGCTGCCGTTGGGATTGGCCGTCGCGAATACCGCGGTGCTCTTGTTGAGCAGCGTGGTCCTGAGCTGGGGCGGGCGCAAGTTGGGGCGCGGAGGTCGCGAGGAATTCCACGTGGCGCTGCAATGGACCATTGCGTTGGGGATTGTGTTTCTGGGCTTGCAGCTTCGACTGTGGCAGGCCACGCACGCCAATGGGCTGGGTCTTACCCACATTTTTGGCGGCATGTTCTACGTACTTACCTGGGCTCATGCCGCGCACATCGTGGCGGGACTGGGGGCATTGCTATGGCTGGTACCGGGTTCGCGTCAGCGCACCTACGGCCCCGAGCGTCGTGCCCGCGTCATGATGGTGTCGTTGTTCTGGCATTTTCTCGATGTGGTGTGGGTCGTGATGTTCGTTGCTATATTCGTTGTCTAACCGTTCTGGGAGGAACGCGTGTCAACTCACAAGATCCTAAGCGCGCTGCTGGTTGCCCTGATCCTGGCGGGTGGCTGCGCCAACAGTGACGACTTCAAGGAAGCAATCGTGCTGGGCGGGCAGGAAGTCCAGCCTGAAGTCCTGAACCTTGGTCATGACACCTACATAGCGTACTGCCGGGCCTGTCACGGCGTGAACGGCGACGGCAAGGGTCCCGCGTCCAAGGGTCTGCGTCCGCCTCCCCGTGACTTCCGTCAGGGCGTGTTCAAATTTGCGAACGTCGAAACGGGCTATCTGCCGCGCGACGAAGATCTCCAGCGGATCGTCCGTCACGGACTCGGCGGCACGGCCATGCTTCCGTGGGACATCAGCGACGATCGGCTCGATGCTGTCATCCAATACATCAAGACGTTCTCGGAGTTGTGGGTCGACGAGTTCGAAGAAGTGGGCGAGGAGATCGTGGCGGGCACCGACCCGTTTGGCGCGGCCCGGCGCGACGAGGCCGTGGAAATGGGCAAGAAATTGTACCACGCCCTGGCGCAGTGCAATTCGTGTCACCCCTCATACATTTCCTACCAGGAGATCTACGACGCCGGCGTGGAGATGACCGGTTCGGGCAACACCGACCTGGGTCCGCATTCCTACGCCGTCGAGCTGAAGGACAGCGACTACGACAGCAAGTTGTTGCCGCCCGACTTCACGTTCCATCTGGTGCGTTCCGGTGAGAGTACCGAAGCCATCTTCCTGGCCATTGCTTCGGGAATCGGCGGCACTGCGATGCCCACGTGGAAGGGCTCGCTTCCCGACGATCAGATCTGGGCCATGGCGTACTACGTGCGCAGTCTCATCGAAATTCGCGACACCAGCGAGGCGCTTGCCTTGAAGCAGCGGTTGCGCAATCAGCCAGCCTGGGTGGCGCCGGCCGACACCGACGGGGGACGCTGACGTGGCGTCTCCCATGGGGCTGGCCGCACGGCTTACCGGTAGTTGGGTGTTCTGGGTCCTGTTGCTTTCATCGGCGTTTGCCATGCCCATCATTCGCTCGGTCACGCGTGAGTTGCCGGCGGCGCCCACGGTGTACGGCGAAGTGCCCGCCTTCGAATTCATCCGGCAGGACGGCTCAACGCTCAGCCGCGACGATCTCCGTGGCAAGATCTGGGTGGCCAACTTCATCTTCACCAGTTGCTCAGACGTGTGCCCCGGCCTGAGCTCGCGCATGCGCGAAATCCAGAATCGCATGGACAAGATGGGCGACGCCGTCCATCTGGTTTCGTTCAGCGTCGACCCGGCCCGCGACACGCCTGAGAAGTTGCAGAAGTACGCCGCCCGTTTTCAGGCCCGCCCCGATATGTGGTCGTTCGTGACCGGTGACATGGAGGCCATCCAGAGCGTGGTCGAAGACGGTTTCAAGCTGGGCCTGGAAGCCACCGAGGTGGAGGACACCGGGTTCTTCAACATTGTCCACGGCGAACGGTTTGTACTGGTCGATCAGCTTGGCCAGATACGTGGCTACTTCCGCGCCAACGACGAAGAAATCCAGCGACTTCTGAACACCGCGGGTCAGTTGGGCAACATGGGTCCGGTGTCTCCCACCGAAACCGACGTCGACCCGGCCCAGGATCCCACCGCGCCGCCGCAGGTCTCCGTACACTAGGGACCAGTGGGCGCACCTTGGTTGCCCCTGCAGGCTAGCGTCGCTCTTCGTACACGGCGGGGTCCTGCCCCCTAAGCATCGAGTTGCCTTCGTAGAGATCGCCGGCCGCCACGCGAGTCGGTGTTTCCAACGTGGCCCGGTCGAGCCGACCGGTCTGCCCGAAGAACTCGATGGGATTGTTCCAGACCAGCTTGTCGACGTCGCTGGCTTTGAATCCCGATTCCAGCATGAGTTTGGCCGTCTTGGGTACCATCAGCGGGTCGCTTACTCCCCAATCGGCGGCGCTGTTCACGATCATCCGGTCGAGCCCGTATTCCTTGAGAATGGGGATCATGCGCGCGGGGCTCATCTTGGTGTTCGGGTAGAGTGAGAAGCCGCTGACACAACCCAGCTCGTGCGTGATCTTGATGGTTTCTTCGTTGCCGTGGTCCAGAAGCACGCGCTCCATGGAAATGCCGGATTCACGCACGATGTCTACACTGCGCTCGAAGCCCACCTTCTTGTCACGGTGGGGCGTGTGGACCAGAATCGGCAGGTCGTGCTTGATGGCCAGTTCGATCTGCGCCTTGAAGTATTTTTCTTCCTTGGGGGTCTGGTCGTCCAAGCCAATTTCACCGACCGCCACGACGCCGTTCTTCTCGAGGAACCGGGGCAGTACGGCCATCACGTCGTCGTTCACGCGGTCGTCGTTGGCCTCGCGCGGATTCAGGGCCATGGTGCAGACATGGTGGATGCCGAATCCCGCCGCGCGGTGCCTTTCCCACCCCAGGAGTGTGTCGAAGTAGTCGATGAACGACCCCACGCTGGTGCGGTTCTGGCCGAGCCAGAATGCGGGTTCGAGTACTACACGAATTCCCGCTTCGTACATGCGTTCGTAGTCGTCGGTGACGCGGCTGATCATGTGGATGTGTGGATCGAAGATGCGCATCGGCAAAGTTCCTTTCAGCCCAGCTCTTGCAGGGCCAGGGCGAGTGCTTCGCGCACGCGCGGATGTCGTTCGCGACCCTCTCGCTGGGTCAGGTAGTCGCGTAGTTCAGAATTCTTCATGGCCGCCACGGCTTGGACCGCGGCCAGGCGTACCGCGTCGTCGCCGTGTTCCAGGTGGCCCACCACGCGGGCCGTGGTACCGGCCACCGGAGCTCGCGCAATGAGGTGGAGGGTGTCAAGCCAGACGCTGCGTCCGGCCGCTTCGCGCTCGGTGGCGAAGTCCTGAAGCATACGGCTCAGATCGCCGTTGGCACGGTCGACCGCTCCGAAGACCCGGGCCAGTGGCAGATCGCAAAACGCGATCTTCAGGATCATGCGATTGAAATCGTCCTGGGGGAGGTAGGTCGAAGCCAGATCGTGGTCGAACCAGGCCGCTTCGAACAAATCGGACGTGTTCGTGCGTTGGGCTTCACGCATGAAATCCAGGACCACGTTCAACTCGGCAATGAACGGCATGCAACGCATTACGCTCACGCGCTCGTCCAGGTCGCCCTGGTCGAAGAGGGTCCGCAGCAGGTCAGATTCGTGACCGGCGTCGATGGCCGAGGTCACCAGAAGGGCGGCCGCCGCGTCGGCGACGCGCCACGCGGCCAGATCCAGGCGGTAGGAATCGGTGGCCACGAAGCGTCCCTCGTGGTCCAGCGGAACCAGCGGCGTCGCGCCACAGCGTCGCACCAGCGCCGGAAAAGCTACCTCCAGCGCATGTTGCCCCTTGTCGATGGCATCCAGCTCGGCCGCGCTCCACCATTGCCGGGCGGGTTCGGGCAGCCCCGTCAGGAAGAGATGGCGGATGTGGGCGAGGGCGCCCTCGGCGCTCTTTGTTTCTTTCGTGGTCATGCCGTCAGTGTAACCAGCGAACCATGTTGGCTCAACGCGGATCACACTGCCTCAGCCAGAAGGCGTTTCCAGTCCCAAAGGGGAGGCAGCCCCGCGGCGCCCGATCGGCGATGCCAGCGCACGAGAACCTGTTCCAGGAACAGGCGCCGGAGATCGCGGTGCGCGAGCTGATCCTCCCTTGCGGTGGGGAGGCTGGGGTCGTTGCGCAACACCGCGCCCGCGAATACGCCCCAGGTGGATCCCACTACCTCACCGCGATCGTTGTGAAGGGGAACGGTATGGGTGCCGCAGCTTGGTGACCGGTCCTTGAACACGAACCCGTCGATTTGAGCCTGGTTCAGCCTGGAAATGAACGCGGTGGCGACTGCTTCCACACTGGAGGTCACGTCGATGCGGGTCTCACGACCCACCATGCGGACGCCACCTCCAAGTGCACGCAATTGCACTGGCTCGCGCGGTGTCCCCAGACCAGCCTCCACTTCGGGGCAGACCACGAGCCACTCGACGCACTCAGACAGTCGAAGAGTAAGAAACTCTTGAGCCTTGTGGCCTCCGTCGTAGCGGACCGGTTCGCCCAGTAGGCAGGCGCTCACGCCCAGACGAGGTCGTTTCGATTCCATGGCACCACTATAGACGATGAGCGCGCTCCCGTGACACCGTGTACGCCCCTGCGATAGACTCTACCCGCGCCTAGCCTGAGCATCCTTGGACAAGGAGTTCTTCCCTGCCGCCGCTTCAGTTCGTCCCATCTGGGTTTGTCGCCCTGCGATCCCCGTTGCTTTCGTTCCATGAGCTGGAAGAGTGGACGAGAGACCTGCACGGGACCAATTCGCACGCGGATCTGGCGAAGTACCGTGCAGATGTGGACCTGGTTCGCCAGCGCCTGCGCGAAGCCCTGCGGCATCCGATGGTGCAGGAGGCTCTGTTTCTCGCATCACCATCTCTCCACGAGCGCGCGGCCGTCTGGCTCGAAGACCCCGAGCGTGAGGAGGCGTTGGGAATCGAAGCGGGCCTTGTCCGCTATTTCACACGCATGGCCTCGCGAAGCACGCCGTTCGGTCTCTTCGCTGGCAATAGCGTGGGCTCGGTCGGGCACGAGACCGTGTTGCGATTGCAGGCGGCCAAAGATGCCGTGCGCCATACCCGTCTGGACACCGAATACCTGGATGCCGTCATCGCGCGGCTGGTGGCCCAGCCCGATATTCGTGCCGTGTTGACGTTTCGAACCAATACCAGCTTGTACGAGGTAGGCGAGACCATCCGATACGCGGAGGCGCGCCTGGTGCAGGGCCGTCGGGCGTACTTCCTGGTCGATGTGGAGTCCCATGCGCATCTGCGCCGCGCCCTGGTCGTCGCGGACAACGGGGCGACACCCGACGAGCTGGCCCGGGCCATTTCCGACGAAGACGTTCCGATTGAAACTGCCCGTGACTTCGTGGACCAGCTGATCGATGCCCAATTGCTGACGGTGGATCTGGGGCCGGTCATTACAGGACGAGGCGCCGTCGAGTACCTGCTGGATCGACTCCAGCGAGTCGCAGCTGACTGTGAACCGGTGGCCAACGCAGTGCGCGTTCTTTCTGCCGTGCAGGGCAAGTTGGCCGACTTCGACGCGGCGGGGGTGGGGCAACTGGCAACCGAGTACCGCCAATTGGTGTCGACCGCGCGCAGCTTGGCCGAGGTTTCGGCGTCGAGGTTCGTGCAGGTGGATGTGGCCAAACCCATGGATGCCCTGACCGTGGCATCCAATCTGGTGGACGAGTTGGCGCGAGGCGTCGATGTTCTTGTCGACCTGTTTGCGTACGGGCGCGACGATCCCTTGGCTGAATTTCGGCGGGCGTTCGAAGCCCGCTACGGCGAGAGAACCATCCCGTTGGTGGAGGTCCTGGATGAAGAAATGGGAATCGGGTACGGTGCGGCGCAAGGTCCTGGGACCGACCCCTCGCCGCTCCTGGCGGGGCTGCCGTTTCCCGCGGAACAGGAAGATGAGACCGTAGGTTGGGGCAGTCGAGGCCGATACCTCCTGTGGCGCGTGGCCGAAACGATCGAGGCGGGCCAGGACGAGTTGGTGCTCGATCCGCGTGAAGTCGCGCGTTTTCGCGATCCCGGTGCGCCGCGTCTGCCCAACGCCTATCACATCATGGCCAGTCTGCTGGCCGAGGATCCGAACAACTCCGACGCCCCACGCGCCGTGCTTGATTCGGCGGGCGGTCCGTCGGGCGCGCGCCTGTTGGGCCGTTTTTGTCACGTGGACGACGAGCTGCAGCTGAGAGTTCGTGAGCACCTGCAGGCCGAGGAGCAGCTCGATCCCGGCGTCCGATTCTTCGAACTTGTTCATCTACCCGAAGGTCGCGTTGGAAACATCCTGGCTCGACCGCTGTTGCGAGACCTGGAGTTGGAGTACCTGGGTACGTCGGGGACGAGTGTAGGCAAACGACTTCGTATTACGGATCTCACGCTGTCCGTGGCGGGCGGACGCGTGGTACTTCGCTCTCGCCGGCTGGGCTGCGAGGTGCGTCCGCGGATAACATCGGCCCACAATACCCAATGGCGCAGCTTGGGCATCTATCGGTTCCTCAGTGCGCTGCAAGCCGAAGGACATGTCGAGGGAGTCGCTTGGACGTGGGGTCCGCTCGAGAGTCAACCGCGACTGCCGCGGGTTCGGATGGGCTCGTTGATCCTGAGCCGCGCCCGCTGGAACGTGCCGGCACCCGAAATGAAGGAGCTGGTCGCGACGGGACCGTCGATCGCCGAACGACATGGTTCATTCACGCGCGTCCAGGCGTGGCGCGCGAAGCGAGGGCTGCCCCGGTGGATCGGGTTGGTAGACCAGGACAATGTGCTGACCGTCGACCTGGACAATCCCCTGTCGGTCGCATCGTTGCTCGACGCGCTGCGCAGCCGCAAAGAAGCGACGTTCCAGGAACTGCATCCGGGAGCGCGTTCGGACGCGGTGACGGGGCCGGAAGGGTGCTTCGTGAACGAAGTAGTCATACCGATGGTACGACGGGCCAAGTCTGACGTAGTCCCACGCGCCGAACCGCCGCATCAATCTGAGCGACGCATCGGCGCGTTCGCGCCGGGTTCGGCGTGGATGTCGGCCAAGATCTACGCCGGTCCGGGGCAGTGCGACGCTTTGCTTACCGACGTGGTGGAGACGGTTTCGCGGAAAGCGCTGGCCACGGGAGTTGCAAGAAGGTGGTTCTTCCTGCGCTACGCCGATCCCGACTGGCACCTGCGTGTGCGATGGGAGGGTGAACCGGAGCCCATGGCGGCCGAGTTGTTGCCCGCGTTGCATGCTGCCCTCGCACCATGGCTCGAAGATCGACGCGTCCACCAACTTCAGTTGGATACGTACCAACGCGAAACACGCCGCTACGGCGGACCCGAGGCAATCGGTGCGGCGGAGGATATCTTCTACCACGATAGTGTGATGACGACGGCATTCCTGGCCTTGGCCAGCGGCGACGATGGGCTCGACGCCCGGTGGCGCTTCGCTCTGGTAGCCATGGACCGGCACCTGGATGATTTCGGTCTGGATCTGGTCGCCAAGCGCACGTTGGCCGATCGACTGGCCGAGATGTATGGGCAGGAGTTTCGTCTGGACGGTCCCTTACGTGCCAAGTTGCGTGAACGGTACCGAGCGGAGCGCAAGTGGTTGGATCAGGCACTGGACCCCGGCGGTTCGAGCGAAACGGACGGCGGTCCATTTGCGCTCCTGCGTGCACGGTCGGATGCATCGCGCGAGGCGTTCGCGGTGTTGGCCCAACTCGAGGCGAATGGCCGGTTGCAAACTGCGGTCGATGAGGTCCTGGGAAGTATTCTGCATATGCACGCCAATCGAATGTTACGCACCGGCCAGCGCGCTCAGGAGATGGTGATGTTCCGCTTCCTGGAGAAGACATATGCATCGCGTTTGGCCCGACAGAGGGGAAAGCGCGGAACATGAGCGAAGCCAGGCCCATTTTTCGCGAGGAAGCGGTACGCGAGTACTCCGAGGCGCGCATGCAGGGTCGATTGCTGCAGGTTTCTCCAACCTGGACGCGATGGACGTTCTGGCTTCTGTTGGCCACGGTGGTTGGTGCACTAGGAACCGTGACCCTGGTGCCGGTGGTGTCATGGGTTGAAGGTGAGGGGATCGTACGGGTGGCCGGCGTATCTGAAAGGGCTCGGGAGGGAGATGTTCAGGCGTCTGGTTCTGTTCGGCTCACCGCTTTCTTCTCCGCCCAGCAGGTGGCGGATCTACGTTCCGGCCAGCGCATCGTCGTGCCGCGAAAACCAGCCGCGCTTGAATCGGCGATCCTGGTCGTCGATACGCAGCCGCCGACACGCTTGGAGCTGCAGGAGTTGTATCGACCCGACCCGCCACCTGACTTTGCAACCGCCAACGTAGTACGAGTGGAGGCGGAGTTTTCCGAGGGCGAGTTCCTTGACGGTGAACGCGTCAAGGTGGGCGTGCACCTGGGGCGTCGTACCCTCTGGACCGCGATGCGTCAACGGTCGTGGCCGTGATGAAATTCATCTGGTCCCGCCGGCGACGTGTGCCCACAGTGCAGCAACTGGAAATGGCTGATTGCGGGCCGGCCTGCCTGACCATGGTTCTTGGTTTTCACGGGCACCATGCCGCTCTGGACGAAGTGCGCGATCGCTTTGAAGGTGGCCGCGATGGTTCGTCGGCCCACGACATTCTGGAGGTCGCGCGGACGTTCGGCTTGCATGGCCGGGCGGTGACCCTGGACCTCGAAGATTTCGACGTCCTACCACCCGGCACGATCCTCCACTGGCGCATGTCGCATTTTGTCGTGCTCGAGCGCACACACGGGGACGGCGTGGACATCGTCGACCCGGGCGGCGGGTCTCGGTCGCTGTCCCGGGCCGAGTTGGGCCGTTTGTTCACGGGCGTGGCAATCTTGCTCGAACCCGGCGAGCAGTTCGAAGCAGTAGACGATCGCACTTCTCCGCTTCGGGCTTACCGGAAGCGTATCGCGGCCCACGGCGGAATCCTCACCCGAACGCTGGTGTTGTCGGTGTTGCTGCAGATCCTGGCCATGGCCCTGCCGCTGGCAATGGCTGTGGTCGTGGATAGGGTGGTCCCGCATTCCGACCGCTCGCTGCTCGCGGTGGTCGCCGCGGGAATCGCCGTGGTTGCGCTGTACACCTTCTTCACGTCATACGTTCGGGCTCACCAGTTGCTGGCGCTACGAACCCATCTGGACCTGGAGATGACGTCGTCTTTCGTTCGGCATCTGCTGCGGTTGCCGTTCGCGTTCTTTCAGGTGCGTCAGACGGGTGACCTCATGATGCGCCTCAATTCCAACGCGACCATTCGCGAGTTGCTGACGGCGGGGGTCATGTCGGGTTTGTTGGACGGGTTGTTGGTAACCGGCTACCTGATTGTGATTCTATGGACGAACCTTTTGCTGGGCGCCGTCGTCGTGGCGCTGGGCCTTCTGCGCGTAGCGGTGTTCCTGGCCACCAAGCGGCGGTTCCGCGTACTGACCGGCGAATCCCTGCAGGCTCTGGCGGAGGCTTCGAACTACCAGGTCCAGATGATCGAGGGCATCGAGACGCTGAAGACGGCGGGGGCCGAGGGTCGGGCTGAGGAATTGTGGTCGAATCTGTTTGTGGATGTGCTCAATGTTTCGATTCAGCGCGGCCGGCTCTCGGCATTCGTCGATTCGCTTCTGCACACACTCGAAGTTGTTTCACCCCTGTTGGTATTGAGCGTGGGCGCCTCGTTGGTGCTGGACGGCAACCTTACGTTGGGCACGATGTTGGCGGTGGCGGCATTGGCGTCTGGATTCCTACAGCCACTGGGGTCCCTGGTAACGACGGCGCTCGAATTGCAGCAGCTCTGGAGCACGGTCGAGCGCGTGGACGATGTGCTACGGCAGGAGCCCGAGCAGGAAACGAATTGTCCGCCCGCCCCCAAGCTGAAGGGCGGAGTCGAACTCGAGAACATTTCATTTCGGTATAGTCACCGCGGACCGTGGGCGGTTCGAAACGTGAGTCTCAGCATCCCCGCGGGTTCGCAGGTGGCCATCGTGGGCCCCAGCGGCTCGGGCAAGTCGACCCTCGCCCGATTGGTGGCCTCGTTGTATCGCCCCGCCGAAGGCCAGGTACGTTTCGACGGTGAGCTTCTGACGAAGTATGACCTGCCATCGCTGCGACGGCAGCTGGGGTTCGTTCCCCAGCATCCGTTTCTCTTTGGGGCCACGATTCGGGCCAATGTTGCCATGGCCAATGCGGACGTTGCCCTGGCCAATGTGGAAGACGCCGCACGGATGGCCGACATCCACGATGAGATCGACGTTCTTCCTCTGCGCTACGAGACGCCGCTGGCGACAAACGGATCCAATCTGTCGGGTGGACAACGTCAGCGAATCGCCTTGGCTCGGGCCTTGTTGCGGCGACCACCGATTCTGGTGCTCGACGAAGCCACGAGTCATCTCGACACCCGGTCCGAGCGTCGGGTGTACCGCAATCTGGGAACGCTCGAGGTTACCCGCATCGTCATTGCTCATCGGCTGTCGACGGTAGTGGACTCGGACTTGATCGTGGTGATGGATGGCGGCTGCGTGGTGGAACAGGGCACGCACGTCGAACTGGTGGCCGCCGGTGGACTCTACTCCGAGCTCATCCGTCCAGATCGGCGAGAAGCGGCCGGTCCCACGTAGGCAATTTGTCGTTGGGCTCGGACAAGGCCGACACCAGCACCAGTCCAGCTCCGGCCGCGCCCGTGAGCCAGGCCGGGTCTTCGATGTACTCACCGTCACGCTCGCGCTCGAAGCAGAAGGTTGTCATGCCGGCGATGTTGGGGCGGTCTTCCACCCTTTCAAGTAGGTGGGTCAGCCACTGCACCGACGCTTGTCGGCACACCTCGTCGCCGCTGGCTCGGTACAAGCGATGGAAAATGTGCGCCAGGCCCGCGCTGCCGTGACATAGGCCGGCGTCGACCACGCCGGACGAGGCCAACGGGCGGCGAGCACCACTGTGCGCAACGTCGAGCGCGAACGCTTCCAATCTGGAGTCGGTACGCGCTCTGGCCGCGGCAAACAAGGCCAGGGCCACGCCCGGATCTCCGTAGCACCAGGCGAGCCGTGCGGGTTCAGACTCGACATCGTGAGCGACGAAATCGGGGTAGGCGCCCTGCGCGTCGGGTTCAGGAGGCAGGCGTTGTTCCTGAAACCACTCCACGGCACCGCCCAACAGCTGGGCTGCACGGTCGCGCACTTCGGGGACCCGCTGGAAACGGGCGAGGCAGCCGATCACTCCCGGAATGCCGTGCGACAGACCCAGGTTGAAGTATGTTTCGTCGGCCGCGACGTCCTTGCCTTGCGCCGTGCGCGTCATCTGGCCGCTGGGCCAGGCCACGCCGATCGATTGCTTGCACGCGGTGAACTCCAGGCGCCGCAGGATGCCCTCCATCATCGGCAACGCGTGGCGGCTATGCGGATACCGCTCGAGGGCGTAGACGCCCAGTCCGGCCAGCCCATCGATGAGGTCATAGGCGGGTACGTAGGAATCGTCAGCCAGCGCGGCTACGATGGCTTCGTCAACCGGCTCGTTGGGATCGTCGGCGGGGAACTGGTCGAGCAGGCGCAAGACGTGTTCGACGGTCCAGGCCACGCTGGGGAAACCGCAGAGCAGCGAGGCATCCATCGACTGTTCACCGAACAGATCCATGGATTCCTGGATGTAGCGTGCCGCCAACTCATGAGCACGATCGTACAGGCCGTTGCGGGCGAGCCAGGCGTAGAAGACGGCCGGACCACCGCGGCCGAGCGCGAGCGAGACCGATCGCAGGCCGGTGCTGCCCGGGCGCTGGGATAGGGTCCATTCTTCGTAGGGTCGGGCCAGCGCTTCCGCGATTTCGTGGACACGGGCAATCGCCTGGTCACGAAGCGGGCCGTCCATCAGAGGGGGCGGGGTGTTCGCCATGGCTGGTTTCAATGCAGCTGTCGTTCGACAAGACGGGCGACCGCGTGATCCGGGGCCGCCCGTCGGCGAGACTCAGTTCTGCTGGATTAGCAGAAGATGAGGCAGGAGTTGTTCGGACGGGAGCTTGTGTGGGTACAGGGACACTTCGTCGTTTGGGCTGCGCCCTCGACCTGCTTGGTCTCGGTCTCGGTCAGGCAACGCAACGTCTTACGATTCAGTTCCAACTTCTTGACTTCGATCTTCACAGAATCCTCCCTAGGAAAGTTTCTTAGGTCTCTGTCAGATCCCGTCGCGGAATACGCCGGGGCGAGGGGAGGCCAGTATATTCTTACCTGGTGCGCGAGGCAAGAAGCACTGAGGCTTCCCCTGGACCGCGATAGTAATACTCTTTTGGCCCCGCTATTCGCGACTAGTTCTCCCGCTGGCGAATGAGGTTCAGCGCCGAGCCGGCGCGGAACCACTCGACCTGGTCGTCGGTCAGGGTATGCTTGGCCTCGAACTCGTCGCGGCTGCCGTCGTCGTGGTTCAGCACCACCGTGATCTTGCTTGCCGGAGCGAGTCTAGCCAACCCGCGCACGCCAACCCGGTCGTTCTCGCGCACCTTGTCGTAGTCGCGCGGGTTCGCGAAGGTAAGAGGCAGCACGCCCTGCTTCTTCAGGTTGGTTTCATGGATACGCGCGAAGCTGCGCACGAGTACCGCCTTGGCGCCCAGGTGGCGAGGCTCCATGGCCGCGTGCTCGCGACTGCTGCCTTCGCCGTAGTTCTCGTCGCCCACGGCCACCCAGCCCAAACCGACGTTCTTGTACTGACGCGCGATCTGCGCGATTTCGTCGATCGATCCGTCGATCTGGCTCTTGGCATGACCGGGTTCGTACCCGAACGCGTTGATGGCACCGCTGAACATATTGTTGGAGATGTTATCCAGGTGGCCTCGAAATCGCAGCCACGGGCCGGCCGGGCTGATGTGATCGGTGGTGCACTTGCCCTTGGCCTTTACCAGTACGGCCAGTCCTTCGAAGTCATTGCCGTCGAAGGCGTCGAAGGGCGTAAGCAACTGGAGGCGCTTGCTCGAGGGAGAAACCTCGACCTTCACCTTCGACCCGTCGCTCTTCGGCTTCACGTATCCCGATTCGCCGGGATCGAAGCCACGCGCGGGCAATTCTTCGCCGGTCGGTGGTGCCAGTTTGAACTGTTTGCCGTCGGGCGCGGTGATCGAATCGGTCAGCGGGTTGAAGCTGAGTCGCCCCGCGATGGCGATGGCCGTCACGATTTCGGGGCTGGCGATGAACGCCAGCGTGTTCGAGCTGCCGTCGTTGCGGCGTGGGAAGTTGCGGTTGTAGCTGGTGAGAATGGAGTTCTTGGTGTCTGGCGACATGTTGTCACGCTTCCACATGCCGATGCACGGGCCGCAGGCATTGGCCAGGACGGTGCCGCCAATGTCCTCGAGGGCGGCCAGCTGTCCGTCGCGCTCGATGGTGGCGCGGATCTGTTCGCTTCCTGGCGTGACCATGAAGGCGGTACCGGCCAGCATGCCGTGTTGCTGCGCCTGCTGCGCGATATGCGTGGAACGGTCGATGTCTTCGTAGCTGCTGTTGGTACAACTGCCAATGAGAGCCGCTGACAGCGCGTCGGGGTAGCCTTCCTTCTTTACGGCCGCGGCCATCTCGCTGATGGGGCGGGCCAGGTCGGGCGTGTGTGGTCCCACGATGTGTGGCTCCAGCGTGCTGAGATCGATCTCGACCACTTCGTCGTAGAAGTCGTTGGGGCGTTTGGCTACCTCGGGATCGGCGACCAGTTCCGTTGCGTGCGCCTCAGCCAAACTGGCGATGGCGTCGCGGCTGGTAGCGCGCAGATAGGTGGCCATGCGCGCATCGAAGGGGAACACGCTGGTGGTGGCGCCCAGCTCCGCGCCCATGTTGCAGATGGTGCCCTTACCCGTGGCCGAGATGCTTTCGGTGCCTGGTCCGAAGTACTCGACGATCTTGCCCGTGCCACCTTTGACGGTGAGCATTCCGGCCAGTTTCAAGATCACGTCCTTGGCCGACGTCCAGCCCGACATTTTCCCTACCAGGCGCACACCGATGAGTTTCGGCCACTTCACCTGCCAGGGCATGCCCACCATGGCGTCTACGGCGTCGGCGCCACCCACGCCAATGGCCAACATGCCCAGTCCACCGCCGTTGGGGGTGTGACTGTCGGTGCCGATGATGAGTAGTCCGGGCGCCGCGTAGTTTTCCAATACGACCTGGTGGATGATGCCGGCTCCGGGCTTCCAGAAACCCATGCCGTACTTCTGCGACGCACTGCGCAGGAACTCGTACACTTCGCGGTTTTCATCGCTGGCGGCGGCCAGGTCGGTGTCGGCGCCCACCCGGGCCTGAATGAGATGGTCGCAGTGCACGGTGGTGGGCACGGCCACCGTCTTCTTGCCTGCGTTGATGAACTGGAGCACCGCCATCTGGGCGGTAGCGTCTTGCATGGCCACCCGATCGGGTCGTAGATCGGCCACGGTCTCGCCGCGGGTGGGGGTGGCTTGGGGGTCGTCCAGATGACTCACCAGGATTTTTTCGGCCAGAGTGAGGGGGCGGCCGTAGCCTTTGCGGCCAATTGCGTGGCGTTCGGCCAGTCCGTTGTAAAGGCGCTTGATGGCGTCGATCTGTGCTTGATCCATACCGGGTCCTCGCGAGCTGAATAGGTTGGCAAACCGTCGAACGACGGACGCGTTCGCACATGATAAAGCCGTAGGCCATGACTTCCAACCCATGGGTCTCAGCTGGCGCTTTTTTTCCCCGGGGACGTGCGGTAGGTTGCTTTCCATGGCCATTCAACCCGTATGCCTGATCAATGTGGTGGGATTGACTCCAGCCCATCTGGGCCCGTCCACGCCGAACCTGTCGGCCTACGCGGCGGCCGGCACGATGCGGCCGTTGACGGGTGTGGTGCCCGCGGTCACCTGTTCCGCGCAAGCCACCATGCTCACGGGCGAAGCCCCCTCGGGCCATGGCGTCGTGGGCAACGGGTGGCTCTACCGGGACACCATGGAAGTTCGTTTTTGGCAGCAGAGCAACCGGCTGCTCCAACGCGAACCGTTCTACGTCACGGCGGCCCGGCGAGCGGCCGACCGCGGCCAGGATTTTTCCAGCGCCAAGCTGTTCTGGTGGTTCAACCAGGGTGCGCACGTCGATCGATCGCTCACTCCCAAGCCGTGGTACGGGAGCGACGGATCGAAGGTGTTTGGCGTGCACGGTACGCCGCCGGGCTGGTCGCGCGCGGCCGAACGCGATCTGGGTGCATTTCCGTTCCACACGTTCTGGGGACCCATGGCCGGGCTTCCCTGCTCCGATTGGATTGCCAGCGCGGCCGCGTGGACGCTGCGTGAGCATCACCCGTCGCTTGCCTTGGTGTACCTACCCCACCTGGACTACGACCTTCAACGTCACGGCGCCTCGGGCGATATGGTGCTGGCGAGGCTGCGTGAGATCGATGCCTGCGTCGGGGTGGTGCTGGACGCGTGTAGGGAAACCGGAACCACGCCCGTGATCGTGAGTGAGTACGGCATCGAGGATGTCGATCGGGCCGTGCCGCTGAACCAACTACTACGTCAGCGCAGTCTGCTGGAGGTGCGTGACGGTCCGTTCGGGGAGACTCTCGATACGTTCAACTCGCGCGCCTTTGCCGTGGTCGATCATCAACTCGCCCACATCTACGTGGGCAACGAAGGCGACGTGGATCGTGTGGCTGAGTTCGTCCAGTCGATTGATGGCGTTGATCAGGTGCAGACCGGAAGCGACCGGTCCGTCTGGGGACTCGACCATGCGCGCACCGGCGAAGTCGTGGCCATGGCCAGCAAGGGAAGTTGGTTTGCCTACCCGTACTGGTTGGACGAACGGCGCGCGCCCGATTTCGCGCGCACCGTCGACATTCATCGCAAGCCTGGGTACGACCCCTGCGAGCTGGTCTTCGACCCGCATATTCCCATTCCCAAGATGCGCGCGGGCATTCGATTGGCGCAGAAGAAGCTGGGCTTTCGCATGCGCATGGACGTGGTGGGGCTGGACACGTCGGTAGTAGGCGGCAGTCATGGCCGCGTGCCCGATGATCCCGCGTCCGGTCCCCTGGTGGTGGGCCCCGGTAAGCCGCCCTCGTCCATGGAGCAGGTTCGCGACTACGTGCTCGAATTGCTTGGCTTGGCCTGATCGGGAATGCGCACGGTGGCAAGTACAGCGGCCCCGGCCAGAAACAGCACGACCAGTCCCAACACTCCGTAGCGACTCGATCCCAGCCAGGGTCCGGCCAGCGCGAACGTCGCGGTGCCCAGCAATCCCGCGAACTTGCCGCTGAGGTTGTAGAAACCGAAGAACTCGCCGCTGCGGTCGTGGGGAATGAGGCTGGCGAAAAGCGAGCGGCTGAGGGCCTGGGTTCCACCCTGGAACATGCTGACGCCGGCCGCCAGCATCCAGAAGTGGGCGGCCGTCTGCATGGCGAAACCCAACCCGCACAGAAGAAGGTACCCCGCGACTCCCAGGAAAATGGCGTTGCGTGCGCCGATCGATCTGGCCAGGCGGCCGAACAACAATGAGAACGGAAAACCCAGAATCTGTACGAGCAGAATCGCGCCAATCAGGTGGCCGCGGCCGATGCCGATTTCGGCGCCCAGGATCACCGCCATGCGGACGATGGTGCCGATGCCGTCGTTGTACAGCCAGAACGCGATGAGAAAACGGAACGCATCGCGATGTTGCCGAAGATCGCGCAGGGTTTGACCCAGCCTGGCCATGGCCAGACGTGATGCTTGCCGCACGCTGGGGGCCACCGTCGTGGTGCGCGGTGCGTGGCGAATCAGCGGCACGCTGAACGCAGCCCACCAGATGCCCACGCTCACGAAACACAGCCGGGTTGCCCATTCGGCGTTGGGCAAACCGAACCGCGCGGGAAAGCTGATGATGACCAGTTGCAGGGCCAGGAGCAGTCCTCCGCCCAGGTAGCCCCAGGCAAAACCGCGCGCCGAAATGCCGTCCAACTCGTGGCGACTGGCCACCGCCGGCAACAATCCGTCGTAGACCACCAGTGAAGCGGACCAGGCTACGCTGGCCGTTATGTAGAGCCCTAACGCCAACTGCCAATCACCCGCGCCAACGCCTACCAGTGCGCCGGTCAGCGCGGCCCCCGCGAACGCCAACGCGGCGAGCATGCGACCCGGCCGCCCGCGCACGTCCACGAAGGCACCCACGAGAGGCGCCGACAGAGCGGTGAGAATCATGACCACGTAGTTGGCGCGGGCCCACAAGCTGGTGGCCAGTACCTTGGCTTGGGTGGGGTCGGTATCGAGTCCCGCGCCGGCCACCGAACTGAAGAATTCTGGCAGCACGGCGGCAACGACGGTGGTGGTGAACGCCGAGTTGGCCACGTCGTATAGACACCACGCGCGCACCCGGACGGGGTGGGCATGCGAAAGGGGCCCGACCGTTTGGTCGAGCCCCTTTTTTTCCACACTTCTCGATGTCACGGAGAGAGATCGTCGTCTAGTACTGACTCTTGATCGCGCCCCAGCTGTCCTGTGTAGTCGGGACGGCGGGGTCGACGTCGAACTTGGTGTTCGACAGCCCAAAGTAGCCCTGAGCCTGCTGCGCGGCAGGAACCTGGCTGGCGCAAATCGAGAACAACCCGGTGTTGATGCCCGGGAAGCCCACGCCATTGTCGCTCATGCGACTGAAGAGGCTACCACCGGTGAACGCGATGTCGGCGTTCTGGTCGCCCGCACATCCGGTTCCAACGTCGTTCGACGTAATGACGAGATTCGTCATGTCACCCGAGAGGATCATGTCCCCGTCGGTGAACGTCGACTCGTCGGCGAAGTCCGCGTTCTGAGCCGCATCACAGTAAACGCGGAAGGTCGCGTTGCTGTAGGTCGTGCTGTAGAACGTGTACGGGCCGGCGGGGCTGGAAGAGCTTCCACCCGACGTGGCTTCCATGATGTACGTGTATTCCTTGCCCGGATCGTTGGGGTCGAGATCGTCAAACGGTTCGTTGAAGATCACGACGTGCCCGACGATGGTCAGGGAAGCACCGTTGGCCGAGCCATGGTCGCCGGCCGAGCGGCCGGTTTCCTTGGCGTAACTGGGACCGAAGTCCAGGATGGGATTGACGATGCCCGCAGCCGCGAGAGCCGGCAGCAGCGTGATCGCCGCAAGAGCGAGTGCAAGTGTACGAATGTTTTTCATGGCTCTAGTTGTCCTCCCCAAAGAAGCTCTTTACGTAGCCCCAGCTGGAAGCCGTGGTGGCGACAGGATCATCAATGGAAGCCTGACCGTCGATCTGCCACAGGTAGCCGTCGTGGATACCGGGCGTATCGAAGGTGATGCCAGCCAGCGTAAGGGACATGGTTCGGCTTTCGAGGGGAATACCGCTCAGCTGCGAACCGCGAACCCAATCCAGCTCACCCTGCATGTTGCCGTTGCCGGTAGACAGGTCGAGAGTGAAGATGAGGTTTCCGGTGAAGTCGCCGCCGAGCACATTCGTGCCGTCGGAAAACGTGAGCGGAGCGGTGGGATTCGGCGGGTTGTTGCCGTAGTCTGCCGCCGTGCCGCCTGCGATAGCATCGCAGTAGATGTCGAACGCAGGAGCGAGCGCGCCCTGCGGTCCATACTCGTAGATAGCGGTGTTACCGAACGTGAACGCGCTCACCTGACAGGTGTACTGAATGTTGAACGTGTATTCGTTGTTCGCGTAATCGAAATTCAGGAAAGTGCTGTTTACCGCCGGCACGAAGCCCAGCGCGTAGTAGCAACTGCCCGGGTCGCCCAGATCTCCGTTTACGGTGTAGTCGAAGCCGCTGAAGTCCAGGAGAAACACACTAGCAGACGCCGTGCTCGCAGTAAGGAGCATGGCGCACATGGCCAGCGTCATGAGACGACGCTTAGCAACCCTCATATTCGAACCCCCTCTTGAGGTTTGATGATTCATCACGAGAAGTGAGGTAAATGCAGTGCCGCAGATCCACGTTCGGGAGCCACAGGAAGCCGTTGATGGCGGGAACCAGAACCCTTGTCGAGAGCGAATAGGCGAGAGTGCACTACCCACGGAGTGTACCCCAGTGGGGGCTACTTCTGTCAAGCTCGAGAAGCGCGAAGAAACCGCCAAGTGCGCAAAATAGCTGGGGATAGACGCACCGTTGGAGCGGGATATGTTCGCCCGCCCTTCACCGGGGTTCGGGGATGGTCCAACCACCTCGGCGTGTCACCTCCCTGGAGTCACGGTGAACAAAAATCGAACAATGTTCCTCCAGCCAGTGATTCTGCACCGGAAACGGTCGGTATTCGGCCAGGAAGGTCGGGTCGGTCAGTAAGGCTCGCACGTACGCCGGCGCCGCCGCCTGGCCTTCGGGCGAAAGCAACCACCCGCTGGCGATGTGACGGTAGGGAAGGTGCGTCACCACCAGGTCTGGTCGCGACGTGAGGCTCAGGCCGATGTCGAACTTGCGGTGACCGAGCCGAGCCAGCACTTCGGTCCAGCCCGAGCCCACCGGCATGTCGCGGGGCTTCAGGCGGGCGATGGCGCGATCGGATTTCCCCAGAAGGTCAACGGCCGGCCGGTCACTGAAGTAGGGGATTTGCCCGGCGGGAAGCACGGCCACGGAACTGGAAGGATCGGTGGCCAGGTCGATCGCAACGCCGACGATGACCGAGTCGCGAGGTCGACCGTTGGTCGAGGCCAGGTTTTGCGGGCGAAAGCCGGGCGCCAAGGCAAGCGACAGCAGCATCAACAAGGCGGGTCCGAGTCGATGAAGCTGGCCGGCGGTAGCCAGCGCCACAGCGAGCATTGCGGGAACAAGCGGGGCGATGAACCTGGCGTGCGGGAAGACGTCACCGCCCACGGCCAGCACCGCGGCCAGGTTCAAACCCACGGCAATCGCCAGCCAACCGCCGGGACTCCGACGCCACGCGGCCCACGCCACGGCCAGCACCGCCAGCGGGTAGTGGCTGGCGAAGCGAAGCCAGTACCACACTCCCGGCCCCAACGATTCGCGCCACGACAAAGTCTTGAGGTAGTAGGTGTTGGGTAGGAGGTCGCCGTAGTAACCCCAGCGCCATGCGTGCAGTGCCATAGCAGGCAGCAGCGCAGCGACCGCGGTGGGCACCCAGCTACGCAGTGGCCAGCGCGATGCGGCGATCAAACAAAGCGCGGCAAACAACGGCGCCGTATCGATGCGCACCAGCAGAAGCAGGGCAGCGGGACCGAATGTCCAGCGCGGTGATGGTAGCGGTGAGGCCAGGCCGCAGAAGGAAATCGTGACCAGCAGTGTAATCAGGGTTGTCTCGAATCCCTGGACGGCCCAGTAGGTCACGTCCACCACCAGCGCGGCCGCAACGCCCAGCCCCACCCGTGTCCACGGTCCCAGTTTGAGACGTCGGCCCAGTTCGAGCGTGGCCACCAGTAGCGCCGCGACCAGGGCCATGTTGATGAACTTCATGGCCAATGCGGTCTTTGCCGCGGTCAGGGGCAGCAGGTGAACCACGGCCATCACCGCCATCCAAAGCGGGCTCGAGTACCCTTCCACGCGTTCGCCCACGTTCCAGACCGGGCCCAGTCCGCGAGCCAGGTTGCGCGCGTAGCGCATTGCGATCATCTGATCGTCATCGAGCCAGAAGGTGCGAACGCCGTCGAGCACCACGCTCTCGTGCAGGATGCTCCACACCGCTACGGCCACGAACGCGGCGAAACCCGGGGCGGCCAGACGAGCGCTTTGGCGTAGATCAGCAATCGTAGTGGACATGGGTTCGGTAGTTGGCGCCAGCGGGAATTGGTGTCACGATCTGAGCTTCATTGGAGTATCGCGAGGAGGCGACGAGAATGGCAACCACGAGACTGCTTCTGGTTCTGTGCGTAGCGTTTGGGCTCTTGGGATCGACGCATCGTGCCGACGCGGCCCAGTGGCCGAACGCCCGCGAAGGGTTCATGCTGGGTTTCAATCTGGGCGCGGGTGGTGCCAAAGCCGAGTTCGAAGCCATTGGCATCGACTTCGACACCGGTCGCGAGGGCGGCGGCGCGGGCAACTTCCGGTTTGGCTACGCAGCGTCTCCCAATGTGGTGCTGGGCCTGGAGGCCACCGGATGGGGGCGCACCTACGACGTACTGGTGGGCCCGCTCAAGGTTGGCGAGATCGAGCTTAGCTTCGGAGTGGTCGGTCCGTCGGTAGCCTGGTACCCGGGTGACGGCGGTGGGTTCTTTCTGCGCGGGACCCTGGGGGTGGGCGTGGTCAACGTGAAGGCCACAAACCAACTCGTAACGTTCGAGGCCGACGATTCGGGTTTCGGCGGTGGTTTGGCCGTGGGCTACGAATTTCGCCTGACGCGCAAGTTTGCGCTCACGCCGCAACTCGATATCGCCGGAGCCAATCTGGGCGATGTTGAGGTCGAGGGAGTTCAGGTTCCGTTCAAGGTGAGCCTGGTCAATCTGACGTTGGGCTTCAACTGGTTCTTCTAGGCGCTCTTGTCAGCGTCGATATCGGCGGTAGGTACCAGCGTCCCGGGCACGCGGAGCGCCAGGGTGACCGCGCGGGCCAGCATGAACATGCTCATGGCCAGCCACAGCATGTGAAGGTTTCCCTGGCGTGATGCCCACCACGCCAGGGGAAGGAATCCAACCGCCGTCGCGATCACCGTACTGACCATGAGCGCGCGGCCCGCGGTGAGCCCAATGAAATATCCGTCCAGCGCGAAGGCGACCGCGCCGAACAGCAATACCGGGTACAACCAAGCTACGTAGCGATTCATGTGTTCCAGCACTTCGACGTGGTCGGTGATGACCCCCAGTAGTTGCGGGAAGATGTTGAACGCAACCGCGGTGGCCAGGGCCGTGAGCACACTGCTGATGGTGGCCAGCCTTAGCAATTGCCGCTGTTGTCCGCGTCGGCCGGCTCCGTGATAGATGCCAGCGAGGCTCTCGGCGGCGTAGGCGAAGCCATCGAGGAAGTAGGCCGATAGCGTCACGACGTTCTTCAGCACGGCGGTACTGGCCAACGCCACCGTACCCAGTCCCGACGCCACGTTCATGAACACCGCGAATGTGGATACCAACGCCAGCGTGCGTACGAAGATGTCGTTGTTCAGCGAGAACAGACGCCTTACGGCGCTGGGTTCGAGAACGCCCCGTAGCGAGGCCCGCAGTCTGCGTTTGAGCTCTGGCGCGGCGAGGCTCAACGCGAGAAGCAGTGTGAGGTACTGGCTGAGCGCGGTCGCCACGCCGGCTCCGTAGCTCGCCCAACCCACGCGTACTATCAGGAAGTAGTCGAGCACCACGTTCGAAAGGCTTCCCACCATTGCCAACATCAGTGCCTTGCGACTCTGCTCGCGACCCAGGAACCAACCCAGGAATACCAGGTTCAGCAGGGTGGCCGGCGCCCCCCAGATGCGACCGTCAAAATAGTCTCGGCCCGAGGCCTCTACTTCGGCGGTGCCTGACAGAAGGCTGAATCCCAGCTCGCGGAAGGGGGCGCGAACCGCGAGGATCACCAGCCCCAACGTCAGTGCGAGCGCCGCGCCACGCAGTGCGATGCGCAACGCTTCGTCGGGCTCGCTCCGGCCGGTTGCCTGCGCCACCAGACCCGTTGTCGACATGCGTAGGAAGCCCAAACTCCAGTACACATAGTCGAACAGGATCGCGCCCAGGGCCACCCCAGCCAGGTGCTGGATTTCGTCAAGGTGCCCCAGGATGGCCAGGTCGACCATGCCGGCCAAGGGCACCATCAGGTTCGACAGGATGTTGGGCACGGCCAGGTTGAAGAAGCGCGCCCGCAATGTCGGGTCGTGCATAGGTCAGCGGCTTCGACGCGGCGGCTCGTAGCTGGCCGAGGGGTCGACAGTTTCGGCGTACTCGCTGTTCCATGTCTTGGCAAAGAACTCTTCGAGGGCGTAGATCAACTCTGGATTCCGCTGCGCGTATAAGCCCGCTACGATCAGACCGACGTTTCGGCTCCGGTAGAAGTAGTCGTAGGACCAATTCGATGTGCCCAACCAGAACCCCGCCGAGTCCACGATCATGTACTTCGCGTGCACCACGCGTGCGAAGGGGATGAACCCCCCGCTCCATTCGGGTAGGTTGATGAATTTGACGGTAATGTTCCGCGCCGCTTGAAGACTCTGAATTGACTCGACCTGGCGCTCGCGCTTGGCCCAGTTGGAGCAGATGATCTCAACCTGCACACCTCGAGCGGCCGCTCGGCGGAGCGCCACGTCGATATCCGAGAAGTACTTGCTGTAGTGAAGTGTTCCGTAGCTCAATAGCTGCACGCGCACGGTCTTCTTGGCTTTGTCGATGAGCTCGACAATCTGGGGGAGATCCCAGTCTGCGTCGTCAAGCAGCCAAGCCTCTGGACTCGCTACGACGTGCGGGGAGAACAACACCGGAAAGGGGTCCTTTTCCGGTCGTTTCGGACGGGGTGTCGTGGGATCCGCCGCCAGGGCCCAGTCCCAATCGAACAGTTCGTTCAGATTGCTGACCAGGGATTCAATTCGAACCCTCATTCCCAACTCTTGGATATGCTCCAGCGCGCGCCAGTCGAAATTCTGGCTACCCACGAAGGCTTCGCGATCATCGATCGTCATCATCTTGGCGTGCAGCACACCGCCCATGAGCTCTTTCACATCGTAGAGTCGGACCTCGATGGACTCACGGGCGTCGAGGCGGTCGAGTGTATTGGGGTAGGTTTCGTAGAACTTCTTCTCGGCCAGGAACTGCACCAGCACGCCGCGACCGGCCGCGGCCTCAAGCGCCAGGATGACTGCTTCCAGCCGACCCATTGAAGGATTGGTGGGGTGGTTGCTTGCGTAGAAGTGGGCCAGGCGGATTCGCTCGCTCGCGCCCTCGATCATCTCCACCCATACCTCGTGCGTGGCGGGTAGGTCGGAATGGTCCAGGCTGGTTTCGATCGGAGTGGTGGCTACCAGGCTGACGGAGGGAGGCTCGGCCGCGTCCGGTCCCTCGGCCTGCGCCTGGACCACCGCCAATAGGGTCAGCGTTAGAAAGACACTGCTGCAAAAGAGGTTAGGCATTGGATCGCCGCGTGTTCCCTGGGTGGGGTGGGGTGCCGGCGCCGCCGGCCGATGCGCTGATTGTGCCCCATTCCGTAGCTGCGCCCAACGCACAACTTCGTCCTCGCATCGAGCGACGGCCTGCGCCTAGAATCTCCTGGCCATTGGAGCGGCACTCCGCCGCGTCGATCACCTGGCGGTTTTCCGAGGGAATCATTTCATGCGAGTGGCGTTGGGCTGCGATCACGCGGGATACCCCCTCAAGGGCGTGGTCTCGGAGATCGTCGAGCAAGCGGGCCACCAGGTTGTCGACTGCGGCACGTATTCGGCCGACCCCGTCGATTACCCCGATTCGGCTTCGGACGTATGCGCGGCGGTACTGGATGGCCGGGCCGATCGCGGCATCATTCTATGTGGTTCTGGGGTGGGCGCCGCAGTGGCCGCGAACAAGATCACTGGAATAAGAGCCGGTCTCTGCCACGAACCGTACACTGCCCGACAGGGTGTGGAGCACGACGACGTGAACGTGCTGTGTCTGGGCGGTCGTGTCGTGGGACCTTCCTTGCTGCCGGACCTGGTCGAGGGCTTCCTGGCCGCAGAGTTTTCGGGTGAAGAGCGTCATCAGCGTCGCCTGAAAAAAGTCTTGGCGCTGGAGAAGACTGGCGCTCCGTTCGATACGAATTCCTGACCATCGACAGACCGGGAGAACCCACTTTGAGCCAGAAGAATCTACTTCAACAGCTGCACGCCGCCGGGCAGTCTTTTTGGTGGGATGCACTCTCACGGCGAGCACTGATCAACGGGGACATTTTGCGGCGCCGTGACGAAGACGGCATGCGCGGTATCACCAGCAATCCCTCCATCTTCCATTCTGCCATTACCTCGGGAAGCGATTACGACGAGGCCATTGGTCCGCTGGCGGCCAAGGGTTTGGATGAACGCGAGATTTTCTGGGAGCTGGCCATCGTCGATATCCAGGATGCCTGCGACGTCCTGCGACCGGTATACGACGAAAGCAATGCGGTCGACGGATACGTGAGTCTCGAAGTGAATCCCCATTTTGCCTTCGAAACCCAGAAGACCTTCGAGCAGGTGGGCGAACTGGCGCGTCGCGTCGACCGGCCCAACGTGATGATCAAGATTCCGGGTACGCCGGAGGGCATTCCGGCCATCCAGCGGGCGTTGACCGAGGGGTTCAACATCAACGTTACGCTGTTGTTTTCGCAGCAGGCTCATATCGATGTGATGGAAGCGTACATCGCGGCGATCGAGGCGCGGGTGGCCGCGGGCCTGCCGGTGGATCGCATCGCTTCGGTGGCCAGCTTTTTCATCAGTCGTGTGGATTCGATGGTCGACAAGAGGCTCGATGCGTTGCCCGACGCGCCGTCCGACCTGAATGGGAAAGCCGGCATCGCCAACGCCAAGCTTGCGTACCAGAACTTCAAGGAACTGTTTTCAGGCGATCGTTGGCAGCGCCTGGCCGACGCGGGAGCACGGGTACAGCGGCCCCTTTGGGCCAGCACCAGCACCAAGAACGACGCGTACTCCGACGTGATGTACGTGGACGAGCTGATCGGTCCGGATACCGTGAATACCATGCCCACCAACACGCTGGAGGCCTTTCTCGACCACGGCACGTTGGAACCAGGCTCGATCGAGCAAGGCGTACCCGAGGCCAGGAAGTTGCTTGCCGCGCTCGAGGCGCACGAGATTTCCATGGATGACGTCACCGATGCGCTTCTGGATGAGGGCGTCGTGAAGTTCGAACAGAGTTTCGATGCCTTGTTGGCCGACCTCAAGGAAACGGTCGGCCGGGTTGCGACCCGCGGCGACTAAGCACAATGATGTCCAAATCCGCGTCCCCCTACGAGCCGCCCGACACAGAACCGAGCACGCTGACCGTCGTGCTGCGCGTTCTGGCGTTGGTCGCGGTGCTGTACGTCTTTCTTTGCTCGATCGAAATGTTGGGCGGCGCGTTCAAGCTGTTGGGTAAGGGCTTTGCCGAGAGTCTGGTGCAGACCACGGCCAACCCGTTTACCGGCTTGCTCATTGGCGTGCTGGCCACGAGCCTGGTGCAGAGTTCGAGCACGGTGACCTCGTTGGTGGTGGGCGTGGTGGCTGGTGGTGGGCTGACCATCGAGGGCGCGATCCCCATGATCATGGGTGCCAATATTGGCACCAGTATCACCAACACCATCGTGGCCATGGGGCACATGACGCGGGCCCAGGAGTTCCAGCGGGCCTTCGCCGGGGCAACGGTCCATGACTTCTTCAACCTGTTCGCCGTGGCGGTGTTTCTTCCGCTGCAGGTGTCCACCGGGTTCTTGAGTAAGCTTGCGCTGGCCACCCAGGACATTCTTCTGGGTCAGAGCGGGTTGCAGTTCAACAGCCCGCTGAAGAAGATCGTAAAGCCCACGGTGAAGTTCGTGGAGCACACTATGGTTGATGCTCTACCCAGCAAGGGGTGGGCGTTTGCCATACTTGTGGTGTTGTCTCTCGGTCTCCTCATGTTCAGCTTGCACCTGCTCGTGAAGCTGATGAAGAAGATCCTGCTGGGACGCATCGAGGTGCTCATGCACCGTTACGTGTTCCAACATCCGTTGCGGGGGGTCCTGGCCGGAACGATCATCACGATTCTGGTGCAGAGCAGCAGCGTGACCACCAGTCTCACGGTGCCGTTGCTGGCGGCGGGCTTCGTGACCCTCGAGCAGATGTTTCCCGTGGTGTTGGGCGCCAACGTGGGCACCACCATTACGGCCCTGTTGGCAAGTATGGTGACCGGAAGCGCCGCCGCCTTGACGGTAGCTCTGTGCCACGTTTACTTCAATGTACTCGCTATCATGGTCTTCTATCCGCTGCGGGCAATCCCGATCGCTTGCGCCAAGTGGCTGGGTCGTCTTACCGTGAAGTCACGCTGGTATGCGGTCGCGTACGTAGCCATCGTGTTCTTTGCAATTCCAACCGCACTGATTTTCCTTACGCGCTGAGGGTCGCTCATGTTCAAGACATTGCTCCAGGTCCTGCGTCAAAAGAACCTCATGATCCAGGCCCTCGAACTCACTGAAGAGGCCATGGACAAGGCCGACGAAATCACCCACGCCGCGGTTTCGGCTTTGTTGGATAACCAGGAGCCGACGATCGACATCTACGCCATTGATCGCCGTATCAACGAGGCCGAAATTCGCGTGCGCCGGCTCATTCTCGAGCACTTGGCCATCAACGCGTCGACCGATCTGACGCCTGCACTTATCGTCACCAGCACCATCATCGATATCGAGCGCGTGGGTGACTACGCCAAGAACGTCTATGAGTTGGCCCAGCGATATCCTCGCGCATTTCCCGATGAGGGATTGTTCGGCGACATTCGCAGTCGGGCGAAGGACGTACTGGAAATGTTCGACATGGTGCAGCGATCGCTGGCCGATGGAGACGTCGAACTGGCTTCGCAGGTCATGGCTCGGCACCGGGAAACCGGAGGAAAGTTGGAGTCCATCATTGAACGCTTGCAGCTGGAAAACGGGATCACCACGCGCGATGCCGTTACGCTGGCGCTGGCCTCGCGCTACCTGAAGCGTATCAGTGCACACCTTTCGAACCTGGCTTCCAGCGTGGTGAATCCGTTCGATCGCATTGGATTTCGGCCGGGTGGTTCGCCCCCGACCGACGCGGATTGAAGCCCGGCAACTCGTGCGGAGCGCACCTCCAGGCGGAACGTGCCGGGCTTCTCTTCACTGGTCTGAATGTGTAGTATTCTTCAAGTCTCGGCCGTCCTACCTACCCCTCCGTGGTCCCAACTCGTGAGAATCCTATTCGCCTTGGCCTTGCTGCTGGTCGTCACGCGCTGCGCGCGCGCCGATGACGGTTGGGTGTTGGAGTTCGGTCCCTACGTGGGCTACTTCGATTTCGATGGTGTCACCGAATATGAAGACAAAGGCATGTTTGGTGCCCGGGGCACCATCCATCTGAGCGACACCTTTCGGTTGGAAGCCGAGTTCGACGAGGTCTACACCAGCCGACGACCCTTGGATTCTCGGGCACGGCAGGTCACGCTCGCCATGCATGGGCGCTACGAGCCACTCGCGGGCCGTTTCTCGCCATCGGCTCTGGCCGGCTTGGCCATTGTGGCCCTCGATGATTCCGAAAACCCCGACGCGTACGGCGAGGCGTATGACCTGGGCCTTGGCCTGCGGCTGCGTGCCACCGAACGTTGGAATGTTCGCGCCGAGTGGTTGCTGCGGGCGCAGCCCATGCGGTTGATCATGCCGAGCGAAGAGGGCGCGGAGAATCCGATCTCGTCGGAAGACCTGACGCTTTGGGGGCGGTACTTTCGGGTAGGCGTGTTCTATGAGTTCTAGAATGCCGCTCCTGACCATCTTGTTTCTTGGCATTTTTTCTTCGTCCGTGGCGGCCGAGACACTGGGTCCCAACAAGTTGGGATTCGAAATGTTTGGGGCCCATACCCACTTCGACGAAGAGATCCGATTCGATGACGACTTTTCGCTGGGAGCCGCGTTGCGCCTGGGTTTTTCGCCCTGGTTTGGGCTTGGCATCGAGCTGAGCACGGCTCGTTTGCGGGACGCGGAGCGTGACGTCCAGTCGCAGGCGATATTCTTTGGTGTAAACGCACGCTTCGAACCCTGGAGAGCCAAGCGTTTTGGTCTTGGTGCGCTCGTGGGTGTGTCATTCATGGCTTTCGAAGAGTCGGCCAACACTGACTCGATCAGCGAGGGGTTTGAGCTGGCGCCGTCGTTTCTCTTCCTTGTGTCAGACGCCTGGACGCTTCGGGCCGACCTCATGTTCCGCTTACAGACGTTTCGTGTGATCCTGGTGGATGAAACCGGGCAGCGCATTGGCGACAGTTTTGAGACAGGCTACCTGTGGAGCCGAGCCTTGAGAGTGGGGCTCGGCTATGCGTTCTGAGGGTTCGCGGGTCGATGCGTTCATATGGACGGGGCTTACGCTCGTACTCCTGCTACCAGGATGCCGCGCTCTCAATGCGCCGCTGGTGCCAGAACCTCCGCCTCCCGCGGTGGGGTCCATTCCCGGGATCGCCCTGGATGCTCAGGGTAACGCTCTCAACCGCGCGCGAGTCGAAATCTTCAACTACGCCTATGTTTCGTCATCCGAGGAACATGTTCGCGAATCTGATAGCACGAATTCTCGCGGCGAATTCGAACTGGAGGATGTTGTCGCTGGCCGCTACGACGTCGAGATCATCCCCGACGAAGGCATTTGGTCGTACCAGACAAGCATTGATATCGGCCTCGGCGATCGACTGACGCTGGTCCATCTGCCGCAGGCTGAACCGGGCCGGTTGGTGGTTCCAGATGGTTTTCGCACGTCTTTCGCGGATCAGAGTGACGTGCTATTCGAGTATGCCGCGGGCGGGCGAGGTCGATTGACATCGGTGCCCGTTGACGCCGATCTCACCTTCGAGGTTCCAGTGTTCCCGTGGCCGCTGACACGCGCGACCACCAGACTTGACCTGTTGGCCGGCCGGGCAAGTGTGACGTTTTTCGAAGTACCCGAAGGTTCAGTAGGCGGCGAGGTCGAGCTGGAGATTCCATTCGTGCCGGTCCAGATCGAGCTTCAGCGCCAGGATGTGTCATTGGATTTTGCCTGGGAGGTCTCGGCCGAATTCTCGTCGGAAGCGGCGTTCTCGCTATTCGAGGGAGTGGTTTCCGATCGAATCGACATGTGGGCTGCGCCAGGTTTGTCTACGTTCCGTCTGGAATCGGAACTCGTACTGCTATCAGACTACAATGTCATCGTCGAGTCGGGCACGACGCTGGTCGTGGACATTGGACACCGGCTGACTATTTCGGTGGTGGATTCGGAATCTCGACCGGTGGCCGGGGCGGAAATCCAGCTGTTCTCCGAGACCGGGGGTGGCAGCCTTTTCCTGACTACAGATCTCAGTGGAGTTGTGCAGGCGTACGCGCCGTCGGGTGGATACGTGGCCAGGCCCCTCCCTTCCAGGCTTGGCGCCGACGTCTTGTTCAGGGTTTCCGGCGATACGACGGTGACGGTGTCCCTTGATTGATTCAGCTCGCAGGTGCCTGATCGGGATGGCCTTGGTGGCCATTGGACTGTCCGGCTGCCGATCTCTTCTTGATTCCGGTAGCACCGAATTCTCCGTGTCGCCGCCAACCCGCGGGCGGGTACTGCGGGCGTCTGGCGTTCCGATGGAAGCAGTACGGGTTGAATTCGACAACGGGGACTATGTCGATCCCTCGGCACGGATCGTCAAATCAGTAACCACCGATCCCTTTGGCAACTTCGAAGTCCGGTTGGACTGGATCGGTCCCTTTGACGTCGGGCTGGATCCGCTCGGCGACGCACCTTTCGTTCCGCTGGGCCGCCTGGTGATTGATCCGGCGGAAGACTTCGAGTTCGTCTACCCAGTGACTCCCAGGACGGTGCACCTTGCGCTTCCGGCCGCGCTCGAAGAGCAGGTCGATTACTCACAAGGTGGCCGACTCCGGTTCTGGTTTCGGCGTCCGCAAGGCGACTGGCAACGGTTTGAGTTTGAACTGGGCTCTGACGGCACGACGGAGGCTTGGCTCGAGGAGAGGCCGTATGTCTTCTTTGCCCGCATGAATTCGCCGATTCTGGTGTACGACGCGATCGAACCGATCGAGGTTCCAGCTGTAGGTGACATCACGGTTCCAATTGAATGGACCCCGGTGAGGGTTGTCCTGCTCCGTGGTGGCGTGCGCGCAGCCAATCCGGTTCAGCTCAAGAGCATCTTCCGGCAGTACGGACCCGACGACTATCTGGAACAGGACATCACGGTAGAAGATGGAGAATTCGACGTGTGGGGACGCGAGGGAATCGTGGAATTCGAGCTGTTCAGCAACTCGTTCCTGAATCACAAGCGGCTTGTGGATTCGTCCCGGGAAACCGAGGTCGCCGTGGAGATCGGCGAGTTCGATGTTTCGATTCTTCTGCTGGATACGGTGGGGAGTCCTATGTCACTTACCCCGGTGAAGGTGTTCCCAGAAAGCGGTCGCTCCACGCAATTCATGACGTCAGAACTGGGGGAGCTCGACTTGTTCCTGGGGCAGGGTGACTACATCGTCCAGGTCGGATCAAGATCCCAGCAGGTTTCGGTGAACGGCGATGATTCCTTTACCCTGATCCTCTCGGATTAGACCGCCGCCGCGCCTCTCTGCTGCCCCACGGCCCCGTCACCCTTCAGCTGCAACATCCGGTTCAGCGCCAGTAGTGCGCCCTCGGCCACGTCCGCATCCACCCGGATGGGATTCACGACCTTGCCTTCCAGCAGGTTTTCCAGAGACCACAGCAAGTGCGGCGGATCGATTCGATACATGGTGGCGCAGGCGCACTGGAGCCCCGACACGCTGGTGACGTTCACCTCGGGAAACTCGTTGGCCAGGCGATTCACCAGGTGGAACTCGGTTCCGATGGCCCAGCGACTCCCAGGGGCGGCTTCGCGGATCTTGCGGATGATGAACTCGGTGCTGCCCACGTAGTCGGCCGCTTGCACCACCTGGAAGTTGCACTCGGGATGTACCAGGATGTTGATGTCGGGGTCGGCGGCGCGCAACGTTTCGACATTGTCGAGCGTGAACTTGGCGTGCACGCTGCAGTGTCCCTGCCACAGTATGACCTTGCTGTTCCGGTAGGCCTCGGCGCTGGAGCCCCCGTTGCGCGCATTTGGGCTCCACAGCGGCATCTGCTCCAACGCGATGCCCATGGCGTACGCGGTGTTGCGGCCCAGGTGCTGGTCGGGCAGGAACATCACGCGCTCGCCGCGTTCGAAGGCCCAGTTCAATACTTCGGTGGCGTTGCTGCTGGTGCAAACCAATCCGCCGTTACGTCCCACGAAGTTCTTGATGGCCGCGGTCGAGTTCATGTAGGTGATGGGCACGATGTTCTTCACGCCCATGTCATCCAGCAGGTCCCAAGCCTCTTCCACGTCGTCGTCTTCGGCCATGTCGGCCATGGAGCAACCGGCGCCCATGTCGGGCAGGATCACCGTCTGATCGTCGGTGGTCAGGATGTCGGCGCATTCAGCCATGAAGTGGACGCCACAGAACACGACATACTTGGCGTCGCGCTGGTCGGCCGCGTGGCGGGCCAGTTTGAAGCTGTCACCCGTGAAGTGCGCGTGCCGAATCACGTCGTCGGCCTGATAGTGATGGCCGAGGATCAAGAGATCGTCGCCCAGTTTCTCCCGCGCCACGGCGATGCGTTCCTGCATCTGGGCTTCGGTGAGCTGGGTGATAGACTCGGGAAGTGGGGTATAGGTGTTCTTCAAGGCTACTTCTTCCTGTCGGGTCTAGAACGGAACGTGAATGCCACGTTCGCGTAGATGGACGAAATCAACGTCGCGAAAGCGGAAGACCTGCGCCGGTCGTCCGCGGCCTTCCTTACGTACGTCGCCGGTGGGTTCGACCAAGCCCAGCAGGCTGAGCTTGCGTTGAAAGTTCCGCTTGTCGAGCGAGCGGTCCAGGATCACCTCGTACACCGATTGCAGCTGGGCCATGGTGAATGCCTCGGGCATGAGCTGGAAGCCGATGGTCGTGTACTCGAGTTTCGTGCGTACGCGCTGCAAAGACATTTCGACCATGGCGCCGTGGTCGAACGCCAACTCGGGCAGTTCATACACCGGCCACCATCGCACCTCGGCCTCGAGCCTCTGGGGCTTGATGGGGCACCGATCGGCGGCCAGCAACGCCACGTACGCCACGCTGACCACCCGGCCGCGCGTGTCGCGCTGCGGCTGCCCGAATGTGTAGAGCTGCTCCAGATATACCTCATCCACGCCGGTACTCTCTCGCAGCTCGCGTATCGCCGCGTTCTCCAGGGGCTCCTCTGGCCTTACGAAGCCCCCCGGCAGGGCCCATAGCCCCACGAATGGCGAGTCCATCCGGCGTACCAGTAGCACCTGTAACGTGCCTTCCAGCACGGTCAGGATGACACTGTCGACCGTCACGGGGAGCGGCGGCAAGGCGCGAGCGCCCTGGGATTCTTGTGTAAGTGCAGCGTTCATAACGTTTTCGTACAGTCCTCCAGACTCACTTCACTATATAGTGTGTCTATGACACAAAAGCAAGGCCGAAAAGTTCCCCTTTTGCGCCGAGCATGCAACCCTTCGCCCAGCCACGTGTGTCCCACTAGAGAACGCGCACGAACCGCCGGGGATGGAATTGGACGAACGTCTTCTGATCGAACTCGCTCGCAAGGGCGATCCCCAGGCCGAACGGGCGCTCTACGACGGCCACGTCGACCGCGTCTACCGGTTGGCGTACCGAATGACGAAGGACGAAACGTTGGCTCAGGACTACACCCAAGACACCTTCATTCGGGCATTCGACCGGCTGGCCACGTTTCGCCAGGAAGCAGCTTTTTCCACCTGGCTCCATGCCATCACCACTTCGGTGGTGCTGAATGGTCTGCGCAAGGTGAAACGTCAGTACGAGCGCGAGACTGATCTGGACATCGTGCGTGAAGAGGCGACCGCGTCCGCCGCGCCCGACCTGGGGCTCAAACGCACGCTGCATCGCGCCATCGACGACCTCAGCGATGCGTTGCGCATCGTGTTCGTCATGCATGACCTGGAAGGCTACAAGCACCACGAGATTGCCGAGATGCTGAGCGTGCCCGTGGGCACGAGCAAGGCACGGCTGTCGAGAGCGAGGGAGAAGTTGAAGCAGGTGCTTCAAACCTCGGCCGACGTTCCGCAAACGGAGATGCCATGAGTGACGAACTCCGCGCCAACCACACCGAACCCCCGCTCGATCGCGAACTGGCCGGTCTTGTGAGTGACTACCGGGAGCCGACCAACGTTCCGCGCGAGCTCATGTGGCAGCGCATCGAACGGGCCCGTGGGCACTCGCGGCGATCGCGTCGGGCGTTCTGGTACCTGGCGCCGGCCGCGGCCGCCGCGGTTCTGATTCTGGGAATCGCCATCGGCCGTATGGGTGCCAACGCGCCCATCGAATTGACGGAATCGGTGGAGATGGCGCCTGAAGCGCCGGCGGCAGCGGCACCGCAGTGGGTAGCGGCTCAGTACATGGGGCGCATGCAGACCATGATCGCGGCCTACCGGACTGCATCGGATCGCGTGGAGCCCGAGGTGGTGGCCTGGGCCAAGGACATGGTGCTGGAGACCCGGCTTCTCATGCATTCATCGGTGGGAGAAGACGCCGAGCTGAGGAAGCTTCTGGAAGATCTTGAACTCCTCTTGCTGGAAATCGTACGGGCCAGCCGCGATGACGAGCCGCTCGGTCAGCAGTGGATCGAACGCGCCCTCGATGATGGCTCAATTCTGAATCGAATGAACGAGTACAAACCTGCCGTGGCGATGCGGCGTGCCTGACGTCGCACGAAAGGAAATCATGATGCGCACCCTCTTTATCTCAATACTGGCGCTGCTTGTCTCGGCTACGGTTGTACGTGCCCAGGATTCGCAACCCGATCCCAGCCGGGCGGGCCGGGAACTCTATCGCGACGCGCGAGACATGTTGCGCGACGACGATTTTGAGAACGCGGTCGAGGCATTCGGACGGCTTCGAAGCGAGTTTCCCGAATCCCGGTACGTGGACGACTCGCTGTACTGGGAAGCGTTTGCGTTGTACCGCGTTGGTGATGCACAGAGCTTGCGCGATGCGGCCAATCGTCTGGAGACCATGTGGCAGGACTTTCCCGACACCGCCGAAGATGGTGAAGGGGAAGACCTGGCCATCCAGATCACGCGTCAGTTGGCCCGCAAGGGTGACTCCGAAGCGGCGGACCGGCTGATGGCCAAGGCGCGGGAACTGGTCGACGGGTTTGATGATGATCGCGATCACGGCCATGATTCTGACGACGACCATGATCACGATTCTGACAACGACAACGACAATGACAACGACCATGACCATGACCATGACTACAACGATGATCACGCGCACGACAGTCGGATTCTCGCGCTCGATGCGCTGATGCAGATGAGCCCCGAGCGGGCGTTTCCCATCGTCCAGAAGGTCTTCGAAAAGAAGGGCCGCGAGTACCGCGTTCTGCGCAAGAAGGCGGTATTCATTCTGGCCAACATGAAAACGCGCGAGGCCATGGACCTGCTGGTAGAGCTGGCCGAGAGCGATTCTGACCCTGATGTTCGTAAGGACGCATTGTTCTGGCTGGGCCAGAGCGGCGACGATCGCGCACTTCCTTTGCTCGAGAAGATCCTGGCTTCCACCGATGACCCCGGTATTCAGAGTCAGGCCATTTTCGGCATTGCCCAGAGCGACGATCGCACCGCCTGGGAAATTTTGCAGAGGGTCGCGGGTGACTCCAAGTACGACACCGAGGTGAGGGGTAACGCCATCTTCTGGCTGGGCCAGGATGGGGACCGCGACAGTTTCGAGCTTCTGTCGGGCCTGTACGACCAGCTCGACGGTGAACTCAAGGACAACGTGACCTTCGGCATGGCGCAGATGGACTCGCGTCGGTCGGGTGAGTGGCTGCGTGGATTGGTCTGGAACGAGAACGAATCGGTAGAGCGTAGGGCCAACGCCATCTTCTGGCTGGGTCAACGCCGCAATTCGAGTCTGGAGGATCTCGACGGCCTCTATGAAAAGCTCGAAGAGCGCGAGTTGAAAGACAAGGTCATCTTCGCCTATTCGCAATTGGGTGGCCGTAAGGCGGTGCAGCGTCTGATCCAGATTGCCGAAACCGAAAAGGACCCCGAACTGGTGAGCCAGGCGATCTTCTGGCTGGGCCAGACCGACAACGACGACGCGGTGGACTTCCTGATGCGCAAGATCCTGGAGGAAGACTGATGCTGAAACCAACTGGCACAGTGGCCACGGTGCTTTTCCTCATCCTGGTCAATAGTCCGGTAGTGGCTTCCGTCCTGACCGACGCACTGGAAGGCATGGAAAACGGACGCATCTATTTTTCGTACGAAACAAAGCCCGGGGTCACGGGCGATGGTGACACCATTTCCATGCGCGACGGCTACCACCACAGCACGAACCGGCGCGGCTGGAGCGGTGACGGGTGGGACTGCGATTGTACCGAGGGTCCCGCCTACGCCATGCTTCGCGTGCGCAACGGCAAGGTGCGTGGCGTGGATCTCAGGGTGGCTGCGCAATGGCGAAGACCGCGCGACGAAGACCAGCAGCTGGGTCTGATCGATCCGGTGGTGGCGGCCGACTTCATGCTTGAGCTGGTAGGCCAAGAGGTGCCCGACACGGATACCGCGCTGTTGGCCGCCGTGGTCGCCGATAGGGAAGAGCCTCTGGGGGGCGAGCTGCTGGAGTTGGCGCGCGATCGTTCACTTCGCAGCGAAACCCGCAAATCGGTGGTGTTCTGGCTGGGACACGTGGCCGCCGACAAGGCCAACAACGGTCTCACCGAATTCATCGACGATGACACCGAGGAGATGGATGTTCGGTCGTCGGCGGTGTTCGCCATTTCCCAGCAGGACGAGGACGTGAGCATTCCGCTACTCATGAAAATCGCGCGCGAGCAGGACCACCCTCGCCTCAGGCGAGAAGCGTTGTTCTGGCTGGCCCAGTACGATCGCGACGAGGTCGTGGACCTGTTCGAACAGCTCTTGCTGGCGGACTGACGGTCTACCGACTGTAGAGATCGATCACTCGCTCGATGCCCCGGGCGCAGACCGCGCAGAAACCGGATTCGTTGCGGGTGAACATGATGCAATCGGTGGCCGGTCGATAGAACCCGCGTGATTCGTACATGGCTCCCTCGAACGCGCCGATGCGTCCACCGTATTCCTGGTTGGCCAGCATGGGCCCGAAGCGCTCACGCTCCTGGTCGAACAACTTCTCGAGATCTTCCTCGGCCGCGCCCGCCGCGCGCAGCGCGCGTCGCTTGTTTTGCGATGCCACGGATTCGGATTCGTACTCGTCCTTGTTCCACGGCGTGGGCAGGGGGATATCCCCTTCGATCAGATCACCCCACTTCAGGTTCGCGGGGTCGAGCAGGGCGGTGACGTTGGGCTCCCAGGGTTCCACCATGGCCGACGCGAACTCTTCGTATGACGTGTCCGACGTGAAGTACTCGTCGCCCAGGCCGGCGAAGTGGTGGCCGAATTCGTGCACCACGAGATACTCGGCGTAGGATGACTGGGCGGCCGCCGTGGAGTAGAGCTGGTAGATGCCGCCTCCTCCGTACTTTCGCTCGTTCACCAGGATGAGCACGAAGTCATACGGCGCGGCCGCGGCCACGTCGCGCCAGCGACGGTCTTCGAGGGTCAGTACGTAGCGCTCGGAGTCGAAACTGTTGTAGCGCGCGCCCACCGGACCGTCGCGAAAGACGCCGGCGCGGGGGCGGGAAATTCCCGAATCGGCGGAAGGCGAGAAGACGGCCCAGACATTGAAGTCTTTCTTGCGCGAGGCAAACGGCTCGTAGTTGAACAGGGCCAGACCCAACTCGCGCGCTTGCCGCTCGAAGTCGCCCCGTTCGGCCTGGGTGTAGCCGTCGCCCAGAATCAGCCAGTCGACCTTGCGGGCCGGATCGCCGTTGTCGAGCACGGCAATCACGTTGCGCTTGGGCCGGGGCGCGCGGTCGACGAAGCGTGATGCGGGATCGACCGTGGTGGCCCACACCTCACGAAAACTCTGGTCGTCCTGCCGCTTGCGAATCCGAACCTGTACCGGTCGACGGGGTTCGGGCACTCGTACTGCTTCTTCAATGGATCGCCAGATACCGCGCCCGGCTTCCCCGGTGGTCTCCCATTCGCCGAAGATGCTGGCGAATCCGCGGCTATACAGCACACGGTGCGTGGCCAGGTCGGCCAGCTCCACCATGTACTTGCCCAGGTTCGAATCGTCGACCAGTTGGGTGTGGCTGCCCGCCCACTTGCCTTCGATGCGCATGCGATGCAGAGCGAAGTGCTCCTCGTCGGCGGTGCCGGTGTGGGAGTAGTCCACGCGCAGCGTTTGGCCGGTGAAGTCCTGGGCGAAGTCGGCCTGTGCCGGTGATGCCGCGAAAGCCATCGCGATCACTGCCGACAGAACAAAGGACGTACTTGCGATTCTCATCTGTTTCCCTCTTGAAGTTGGCGTGTGCAATGGTCCCAACGGCCGTGACTGCAATTACCAGCCTTTCTGGCGGCCCTCGTTCTCCTTCTGCAACCAGGTCATGAGCGGTGCGAAGTACTCCATCATTGGTTTCGTGCTCAGCTCTTCTCCGGTGGCTTCCACCAGCACCGTGCGCCAATCCCGCGTGGCGCCCTGGGCCATGAGGTTCTTCAGGAACTCGCCCGTCTCGCGGCTGTTGTAGTAGCTGCAGAACGTGGGATCCTGCTTCAGGATGTTCTTGGCGATGTAGTTGTGAAGTTGGTACTTCACCACCGAGGCCACCGCGTAGTCGTAGTACTGGGCCGGGTCGTCGTTTATGTGCGACTTGGTGGCCGGGTCACAGGGCCAGCCCTTACGCTCTGGCTGTGATACTCCCTGGAAGCGGGCGCGATACTCCCACCAACGATCGTTCCACTTCGTTCGCTCCAGGTCTTCCTCGTACATATCGTGCTCGAAGTGGGAAATGGTGCCGGCGGCCCAGGGGATGAATGTAACGGTCTGCGTGAGGGCTTCGTCCAGCAACCACAAGATTCGGTCGATCTCCTGATCTTCGGGCAACACGCCGATTTCACGTAGGTAGGGAACCTGGGTCGCGGCCAAGGTGATCTGCTCGCCGATGCCCTCGTGAAATCCGCGGTTGGCGCCGGCGCGCAGCAACAACGGTACTTCGGGACGGGTGTAGCTGTCGTAGTAGTAGATGTGCCCCAGCTCGTGGTGCGTGGTGCCAAACCAGCGGGAGTTGGCCTGCACGCTCATGAGCGAACGTACGTCGTCTTCCAGGTCCATGTGCCAAGCGCTGGCGTGTGAATTCTTCTTGCGCTCGGAGCCTTCGGGCACCGGGTACAGATCGCTCTTCTCGTAGAAGCTGGCCGGCAGCGCCGGGAAACCCATGGACGTGTAGAAACGCTCGGACTGCTCGACGATCCATTCCGGCTCACGGTTTTCGAACAACGTGTCCAGATCGATCGACTCAACCAATCCCGGCCAACTCTGGGCCCAACGGTTGCCCAGCCAATGCGCCGGGATCATCTTGGGTACCTCGGTGTCATACCGCTCGGCCAGAGTGTACTTCGCCCAGGTGTGCAGCTCGATGTACAAGGGCCATATGTCTTCTACCCACCCCTGCAGCATGGTCATCATTTCATCCACCGTCATGCCGTAGTCGGCGACCTGCAGGGCGAAGAACGAATCGAAGCCCATTTCGCGCGCAAGCTGGTTGCGAAGCTCCTGCAACCGCAATAGCCCGGGCTCCAACATGGGGCCTATCGACTTGCTGGCCAACCATACGTCAAGGCGCTCATCGAGATCGCGACTGTCGCGCAGGGCGTTGTCAATGTCGTTGGGAGAGAGTACTTCGGGACAGTTGCCGTCGGCGTCGGGACTCAGACAGTACTCGAAGCTGTCCATGGTACTGCTCTGCTTCGATTCAGCCTCGATGCGGGCGGCGACCAGGTCGGGCTTGGTGCCGGGGTTGGCGGCGGCCGC
>JAJDAC010000032.1 GCA_029262065.1 Candidatus Krumholzibacteriota bacterium
TCGGTAATCAGCCCGACCTCCTCGTGTGTCGGTGCAAGGTGGGATTGCCGTCGGAAGAGCGCCGCAAGATTGCCCTGTTCTGCAACGTGGCCGAGTCCAGCGTGATCGACGCCGTTGACGTGGAGTCGATCTACGAAGTACCGCTGCGTTTCGAGGCGCAGGACGTGGACGACCTCGTATGTCGCCAACTAAAGCTGCCGCAGGCCAAGGCCGATATCGACGGCTGGCGCAAGATCGTCGACGCCATCTACAACGCAAACGAAGAGATTCGCATTGCCATGGTGGGCAAGTACACCGGGCTACGTGATTCATACAAGAGCATCATCGAGTCGTTCATCCACGCCGGCGCCGAAAACGATGTGAGCGTGGTTGTCGATTGGGTGTCGGCCGAAGCCGTGGCCGACGACGGACCCGCCGTTCATCTGGCGCGCGCCGACGGCATTCTCATCCCGGGTGGTTTCGGCGAACGCGGAAGCGAGGGCAAGGTTGCCGCGGTGCGCTACGCGCGTGAGAACGACGTTCCGTTCCTGGGTATCTGTCTGGGGCTGCAGATGGCGGTCATCGAGTACGCGCGTTCGGTATTGGGTCTGCACAAGGCCAACAGCTCCGAGTTCGCCCCTGACACTCCCGACCCCGTGATCGCTCTCATGAGCGAGCAAGAAGGGGTGGAAGACCTGGGGGGGACCATGCGTTTGGGAAGCTACCCCTGCGAGACCGCGCCGGGGAGCCTTGCCCGCAAGTTGTACGGCCAAGAGCTCATTCACGAGCGACACCGGCATCGTTACGAAGTGAACAACCATTACCGCGCGGCGTTGACCCAGGCCGGGCTGCAGTTCAGTGGGCTTTCGCCCGACGGACTTCTGGCCGAAGTAGTGGAGTTGCCCGGCCACCGGTTCTTCATTGCATCGCAGTTCCATCCCGAACTGAAGAGTCGACCCGAACGGGTTCATCCGCTGTTCTCCGGTTTGGTCCGATCGGCACGGGATCGTCGGCGCGAGCTGAATACACTGGCCGCCGGAAGCGAACAGGTGCAGGAGCAGGAAGGCGCCTGACCACATGTCCCATCTGGTTCGCATCGGCGACTTTGAAGTGGGAATGGGCCAGCCGCTGCTGCTCATTGCCGGTCCCTGTGTCATAGAAGACCCCGACGAGACTCTTTCCACGGCCCGCACGTTGGCCGCTCTCGCGGCCGACCTGGGGTTGTCCTACGTATTCAAGGCCAGCTTCTTGAAAGACAATCGCACGCGCGGTGACAGCCCGCGTGGCCCCGGCATGGGAGCCGGCGTCGACGTTCTGCAAGCGATCAAGGCCGAAGTGGGGTGTCCGGTGCTCACCGACGTCCACGCCGTGGAAGAGGTGGAGGCGCTCGCGGCCGCCGGCATCGACGTATTGCAAATACCCGCCTTCCTCAGTCGACAGACCCGACTGCTCGAAGCGGCCGCCGCCTCGGGTTGCGTGGTGAACGTCAAGAAGGGGCAGTTCCTGGCCCCCGAAGATCTGGCCCATGTCTCTGATAAACTAGTCATGTCCGGCTGCGATCGAATTCTGCTGACCGAGCGGGGAACTTCGTTCGGATACCACGACCTTGTGGTGGATTTTCGCGGCTTCGCGGTTGCCCACGACCTGGGCTGGCCGTGGATCTTCGACGTTACCCATTCGCTGCAACGACCCAGCGGCGCCGGCGGCAAGTCGGGCGGAACGCCGCAGCTGGCCCCCATGATGGCGCGGGCGGCCGTGGCCGCCGGGGTTCAGGGGTTGTTTCTCGAAGCGCATCCCGATCCCGCGCGCGCCTGGTCCGACGCGGCCACGCAACTTCCCCTGAGTAGCTTGTCATCGTGGTTGCCCCAGGTCGCCGAACTCCACAAATTCGTCCGCGGCGGAGCATGATGTCGACCGCGATCGATCGCGCGGGAGGAATTGAAGCATTCGTCCTGGATGTGGATGGAGTCCTTACCGACGGGCAATTGCACTACGGACCCGAGGGCGAGAGTCTCAAGTCCTTCCACGCGCGCGATGGTTTGGGGCTGGCGTTGTTGCGCGAGACGGGTATGAAGTTGGCTATCGTGTCCGGTCGCGATAGTCCCTTGGTCGCGGCCCGGGCCAAAGAGCTGCGAATTGCGCCGTGTTGGCTGGGGCGGCTGGACAAAGGCAAGGCGTTGGAAGAGCTGTGCGAACACTGGGGCATCCTGCCGCGCACGGTAGCGGCCATGGGCGACGATCTGGTAGACGTGCCGATGTTGCGGCGCGTGGGACTGAGCTTCGCGCCGGCCGACGCCGACGCGCGTGTACGCGCCACCGTGCATTGCGTGGTCAAGAGCCGCGGTGGTTTTGGCGCCGTCCGCGACGCCTGCGAAATCCTGCTGGAGGGTCGCGGACACTGGACCGATTTGGCGCGACGCTTCGAGCTGGAGGACCGCACGTGACCGGAAGAGGCGGCGTCGGTCCCAAGCGGTCAAGCGCTCGCCCCCAGTTGTCACAATCGGAGATTCTGGCCGAGGGCCGTCGCGTGTTCGCGCAAGAGTCGAAGGCCATTGCCGCCATCGGCAACGAACTCACCGCGGCGTTTGCCACGGCCGTGCGTTGGATGTTCGAGTCGGATGGACGCATTTTGGTAACCGGCCTGGGCAAGAGCGGCATCGTCGCGCGCAAGATCGCGGCCACGCTCACCAGTACGGGTACGCCCGCGCACTTCGTACACCCGGTCGAAGCGTTGCACGGCGATCTGGGCATCGCGACTCCGAATGACATTCTGCTGGCGTTGAGCCGCAGCGGTAGCAACGAAGAGTTGCTGGTGCTGCAGGACTCGTTGAAGGCGTTGGGCGTGCGGTGCATCGCGGTAACCGGACAGCCTGAGTCGGCCCTGGCCCAACGTTCAGATCTTTGCCTGCCCACGGTCATCGACGGCGAGGCGTGTCCTCTGCAGCTCACGCCTACCACCAGTACCACCGCGGCGCTGGTCATGGGCGATGCGCTGGCGTTGGCGCTTCTGCGGCTGCGTGATTTCCGCGCCGAGGACTTCGCCGTGTTCCACCCCAGCGGTACGCTCGGTCACGCTCTGCGAACCACGGTGGAAGACCTGATGCACCGGGGAGACCAGCTGCCCGTGGTGGGCGAAGGAGCGCCACTGAGGGAGGCCCTGCTGGAGATCTCGGGCAAACGGTTGGGGTGCACGTGTGTGGTCGACGCGAACGGGTTCCTGGTGGGCTTTCTGACCGACGGAGACCTCAAGCGAATCCTGCTGAAGGACGCCGCCCCGCTCGACCGGCCCGTGTCCCAGAGCATGACGCGTGAACCACGCACGGTGGAGCCGCATTGCCTCGCCCGGGCGGCGCTGCGGACCATGGAATCCAACCCCAACGGGCCGATCACCCAACTCGTGGTGGTCCACGACGGGAAGCCACTGGGAGTATTGCACCTCCACGATATCCTGAAACTGGGTCTCTCGCGGTAGTTTGGCATCATACTTGCTTGACAAATTGCCCCCCAATCGCTATCAAACAACTATGCCTATGGGTTCGCCTATGGAACGAAGCTTCTGGGATCAGGGGTTCGTGAAACGAGTGGGGTGGCTTCGGCGCCAGCGGCGCCGGCTGTTCTACTTGATGGTCCGATCTCTGGCTTCGGGAGTCTCCATCCTGCCGCGGTCATTCGCCGCGGCCGGGGTCGGGGGCCTGGGAAGATTGGCTTGGGTGCTTTGTCGGGCCGAGCGGGACGTTGCCCGCCGCCAGTTGGCGGTCGCGTTTCCCGAGTGGTCGGACGAGCGCCGCGAATCGGTGGCGCGGGCGTGCTTTGTCCGATTCGGCGACAACCTGGTGGACTCGCTTCGCGCTGAGCGCCAGGTCGTCATCGAAGCGGAAGATGAAGCTCGCTTGCGATCGATCGTGCGCCAAGCGAAACCGGTGTTGTTTCTCACGCTGCATCTAGGCGCGTGGGAACGGCTGGGTCAGTACCTGGCCTCCGAGGCACCGGGGCTGGCGGTGGTTACCGCGAATCCGCACAACCCTCGGGTCGACCGATGGCTGCGCGAGCGGCGGGAAGCCAGGGGCATGGTCACATTCGATCGCTACCGCGGAGGCGCCGCCGCGGCGCGATGGCTGCTTCGCGGTCGGCCTTTGGCGGTGCTGGCCGACTTGCGCAGCAATGTGCCTTCAGTGGATGCTCCGTGGTTTGGCCGCGAAGCGCCCACGATCATTGGGCCGGCGCGTTTGGCGCGAAGAGCGAACGCGGTGGTGTTGCCCGTGGGCATGGTCCGCGCTGGCGACCGACTCCGGGTTCTGGTGGGGGAACCACTCGAATTCGAGTCGCGAGCCAACGACCGGGACCAGACGGATCGAAACGAGTTCGATCGACAGGCGGCCGCGGCCAGCAACCGCGCGCTGGAGCAGCTGATTCGAACCGCACCCGAAGAGTGGATGTGGTTTCACAACCGTTACGGATCGAGGCTTTGGCAATGACCCTTCTCGGCGCCCGCCGCTCGTTTCTCGTCCAGCGTCCAGGTCCGATGACAACATCGTTTCGATCGGTGTTGCCGTTGCTGGTCATCGCACTGGTTTCCTGTTCCCCCGTGTCAGACGACGCGCCTTCGCCGGTCTCAGATGGGGTTCCCGAACAGGTTACCTACAACTACAAGATGACCCAGACCAACGCGGGCATGCCCGAGTGGGTGCTGTGGGGCGCCGTAGCCCAGCGAAACTCGGGTGAGACCGTTCTCCACCTCACGGAAGTGCGAATGGTGTTCTACGAGAACGGCGTCCAGTCGGCCGAACTCACATCGCAGACCGGTGAGATCGACGAGAAGACCCGCCATACGGTGGCGCGGGGCGATGTGCACGTGGTGACCGAAGAGGGCAAGGAGCTCAAGAGTCAGGTGCTCAGGTGGGACAATGATCGCGAGCTGATCCACACCGTCGAGTATGTGCACTACCAGGATGGTGACTGGATCCTGACCGGTTGGGGGCTGGAAACTGATCCGCAACTATCCAACGTCGTGATCAAAGAGCGCGGCTCTGGTGAGATACCGCGCGATTCGCGCCAGAAACAGGGTGATTCAGCACCATGACCGCCGTGGCACAGAAGTCGCTTTCCTGCAATTCGCTGGTCAAGAAGTACCGGGCCCGCCGCGTAGTAGACGGCGTAAGCCTTGAGGTACGGACGGGCGAGGTCGTGGGATTGCTCGGGCCCAACGGTGCGGGGAAGACGACCACCTTCTACATGTTGGTGGGCTTCATCAAACCGACCAAGGGCAAGGTCTTCTTGAACGAAGACGAGATTGGTGAGTTACCCATGTACCGTCGCGCGCGACTGGGGATCGGCTACCTGCCACAGGAAGCCTCGATCTTTCGCCGAATGACCGTTGAGGAGAACGTGCGGGCCATACTCGAGACTCGATCCCTTGGCAAAGCGGCGCAGCGTGAGCGCGCCGAAGAGCTGATGGAGGAGTTGGGCGTGGCCCATCTTCGTAAGAACCGGGGCTACCAGCTGTCCGGCGGTGAACGCCGACGCGTGGAGATCGCCCGGGCCCTGGCGGCCGAGCCGTCGTTCATTCTTCTCGACGAACCTTTCGCGGGCATCGATCCCATCGCCGTCCAGGACATACAGCACATCGTCGAAGGCCTGACCGAACGTGGCCTCGGCGTGCTCATCACCGATCACAACGTCCACGAAACGCTGAGTATCACTGACCGCGCCTACATCCTCCATGAGGGGAAAATAGCCGTGTCCGGCACGCCAGAAGTGATTGTGGAGGACGATGTGGCTCGCAAGCTCTACCTGGGCGAACGCTTCCGACTTGAGCGTGCCTGAACGAAAGGCAATAGGCGACCACCATGGAGATGAAATTCGGCCTTCGCATGCACCAGACCCAGCGTCTGGTCATGACCCCGAAACTGCAACAGGCGCTGAAGCTGTTGCAGGTGCCGACTCTGGAACTCGAGCAGATTCTCAAGCAAGAGATGATGCAGAACCCCATGCTCGAAGAAATCGAGCAGGTGGACGAAGAAGAAGAGCCCACGTCCGAAGACAATAATGAAGACAATGTCGACGAAGCCTCGGCCGAATCGTCCGAGGAGAATACCGAAACGAATAAAGATGAGATCGACTGGGACGAGTACTTCAACGACGGCTTTTCGGTAAGCGGTTTCGAGCAGGAGCACGAAGAAATCGACGAGCGTTTCGAGCGCGTAGCGGTGGCCCAGGAAAGCGGCATGGACAAGCTGACTTCCCAGCTGGTCCTGAGTGCCGACAACGAAATCGACCAGCAGATTGGCGAGTACATCATCGGCAGTCTCAATGGCGACGGGTTTCTCACGTGCAAGATCGAAGAGATCGCGCGCGAGTTCGAGGTCGAGGTCGAGCGGGTCGAACGTGTGCTGTCGATCATCCAGTCGTTCGATCCTCCCGGTATCGGCGCCCGTGATCTGAAGGAAGCACTCTTGTTGCAGCTGGCGGCTCGCGGCGAAGAAGATACGCTGGCGGCGTTGGTGGTGCGCGAACACTTCGATGCACTGAAGAATCGCAAGTTCGGAGAGATCGCCAAGGAGATGCGCATCTCGCCCCATGAAGTGCAGGAAATCGCCAAGGAAATCGGTCAGTTGGACCCGCGCCCCGGACTGTCGACGTTTGGCGACGACGCCAAGTACGTGACGCCCGATCTCATCGTGGAAAAGGTCGAGGGCGAGTACATCGTCTACCTGAACGACAGCAACATCCCGAGGCTTCGCGTGAGCCGAGCCTATCGCGAGGAGCTTTCGCGTAGCCGCACCGAGGGTGACAAGGAAACCAGTGAGTTCATCGTGGGGAAGCTGAATTCCGCGCGCTGGCTCATCCAGACCATAGAGCAACGTCGGCGCACGATCGTCAAGGTGATGCAGTGCATCGTCGAAGAGCAACGCGACTTCTTCGACAAGGGTCCTTTGGCCCTGAAGCCGCTCACGTTGCAACAGGTCGCCAACCGGATCGGGATGCACGAGTCGACGGTGAGTCGTGTGACCACCAACAAGTACGTCCAGACACCACGCGGTGTGTTCGAGTTGAAGTACTTCTTCAGCAGCAGTCTCGATACCGACGACGGTGAGAACATGTCTTCGAAGGCCGCCAAGACACGGATCCGGGAGATCATCGGCGTCGAGAACAAGCGGAAGCCGCTGAGTGACCAGAAGATCGTGGACCTGCTCAAAGTAGACGGGCTGAACATCGCTCGCCGTACGGTGGCAAAGTACCGTGAACAGTTGAACATTCTTCCGGCTCGGATGCGCAAAACCTACTAGGGAAGCGGCCGGCAAATGTGTGATTCTGCGCCGTTTCCCCATTTGCTGCTTTGCGGCATGGGGGACGGCGCGCTACATTCAAGGGGTAGGGGCGTCCTGCCCATCTCGTGGCCCAGGCTGGAAAGGACAAGAGGTGCAACTCGAAACCATCCACCGTAACTACGAGCCCACCAAGCGAGTCCAAGCTCACGTCGAAGAGCGCGCTGACAAATTCGAAAAGTACATACACGATCTACAGCGAGTGCGTTTCACGCTCCTGGTGGAACGTCTGGATCAAGTCTGTGAGATTCATCTGCACTACCGTGGGCGAGATTTTCATTCCAAGGCCGATTCCGAAGACATGCTCACCAGCGTGGACAAGGCCTCTGCCTCCATGGAAAAACAACTTCGACGTTTCAAGACCAAGGTGACCGACCACAACTCCCGTTTCAGCACGCCCGGGATTACCTCGGCGGCGGCTCTGGAAGCCTCGATCGACCGCGAGGGCGGCGACGAGGAGGATTGAGTGTCGTCGGATGTGCGGTTCGATCATGTGGTCGAGCCGCTTCGCCTCCAGACCGATGTTGAAATCCTGACGGCGTCGTTCGCGGAACCCTTACCCGTCGCTGGTGCCGACGTGCACCGTCCGGGCATGGGTCTCATGGGCTACGTGGACGGCTTCCAAAGCAATCGGCTGCAGATATTCGGCGAGAGCGAAATCGGATACCTGGTATCGCTCGATGAGGAGGCCCGTCGCCGGGCCATCCGGCGCATCTTCGACCTGCACGTGCCGGGTGCTTTCGTCGCCATGGGGTTGGAGCTGCCGGCCGGATTTCTCGAAGAAGCCACCGCGTACAACGTTCCCGTGGCGCGCAGCAGCCTTCCCACCGACGAACTCGATTACTTCGTGCGGGATATCCTGGCCGACCTGTTCGCGCCGCGTGACACCCTCCACGCGACCTTGGTCGACGTGTACGGTGTGGGGCTCCTGTTCACCGGACGAAGTGGTATTGGCAAGAGTGAAACCGCGCTGGATCTGATCGAGCGGGGTCATCGACTCGTGGCCGACGACATGGTCACGGTGGTGCGTCGGTCGAACGACGTGCTGGTGGGAACGGGCCGCGAGCACTTGAACCACCTGCTCGAAATTCGCGGCGTGGGCATCGTTGACGTCATGCCCGTGTTTGGCGTGCGCGGTATCCGCATGCAGAAGCGCATCGAAGTAGAAGTGCGCCTTGAAGACTGGGACGAAGACAAGGAATACGACCGGCACGGTCTCGATCGCGAGGAAACGCGCATTCTCGACGTGGCCATTCCGCGGGCTACCGTCCCCATCTACCCGGGCAAGAACATCACCGTGATCACCGAAGTGATCGCCCTCGATTTCATGCTCAAGACCTACGGTATCGATACGGCTCGTGATTTCAATCAGAAGCTCATTGAGACCATGGAGCGATCTGGGCACACGGCGCGTTACCTGAAACACGACACCGAGTAATGGATACCCCAATGCGTGCGCTACTGGTGACTCACGGTCGTTTGGGCGAAGTGCTCGTCGATAGTGCGCGCGCGGTGGCGCTGGAAGAAGCGCCGATCGAAGCCATGAGCAATGACGCGGCGTCGGCCGCGGCCATCCGCGCCGGTGTCGAAGAATGGTTGGGTCGCGAAGAAGGTCCTTGCCTCATACTGGTCGACGTTGGTGGCGGTAGCTGCGGTACCGCGGCGCGTCTGGCCGTTGGCGACCGTCGCGACGTCTGGATTCTTGGCGGAGTGAACCTTCCCATGGTTCTCACATTCGTTTCCAGCTACGCCAACCTTGCCCCGCAGGAGTTGGTGACCAAGATGCTTGATCGCGCCTTGAACGCGGTGGGACTGCTGGGATCGCACCGGTGAACCTGCGGCAGGTTCGCATCGACGATCGACTGATCCACGGCCAGGTGGTGGTGGGGTGTTGCGGTCCATTGGGCGTGCGCCGACTCATTCTATGCAACGATGAAGTGGCGGCCGATGAACTGCATTCGCAGATCTACGAGTCGGCGGTCCCTTCTGAGATCGCCGTGCTGATCCTGAACCTGGCCGATTGTTTGAACTACCTGCAGACGAGTGACGACGTGCCCGCGATGTTGGTGGTGGGTAGCCCCGCCGACGTACGTTGGCTTGTCGACAATGACTTTGCCCCGCGGCAGGTGGTCGTGGGCGGCCTACACTACGGACCGGGGCGCAACGTGGAAATGTGGCCGGGAGTATTCGTGGGCGATCGCGATCGCGAAGACTTGACCGCGATGATGGAACGCGGTGTCGGCGTCGTGGTGCAGGCGGTGCCGGCGATGGGCGCGATCGATGCTGGCCCCGCCCTGAAAGACGCCGGTTGATGGAACTCGACTTTCTTCCGCTCCTGATCGCTGCCACTCTGGGGGCGTTGGCCGGCGGTGATCGAACTGCGTTTGGTCAGACGCTTCTGGCCCATCCGATCGTGGCCGGTAGCCTGGCGGGTTGGTGCGCGGGGGCGTCGGGACCGGGCGTGTGGCTGGCGCTGGGAATCACCTGTATCGCCGCCGCGCGCGTACCGGTGGGCGAGGCCCGCGTGCGGGATTGGACGTCCGCGGCGATTGTGGGGCCTTTCGTGGCGGGCGAAGCCGCCTGGACCTGGGGTTTTGCCCTGTTGCTGGCGTCGGTCGTCGCCAGCGCGGGTGGCCGTGCGATCGAGGCGGTCCGCGAACTGGCTCGGCGCCGGGACCTGCGTCTCGAGGCGGCGGTGGACGCGGGAGATCTGCGCGCGCTGGAGCGGACCCATACGGGCCTGGTGGTGGCCCATTTCGTCCGTGGCGGCCTTGTGACCCTGGCTGCGGTACTCGTGGGCCGGGCGTGCCTGGCCTGGATCTCACCCCGAGTGGACCCGGCGACTGGCCAGATCCTGGCTTTTATCTGGTGGCTGACGCCGGCCATGGGCTTGCCTATACTCTTGCGCTTTCAACTCTCCGTGGGATCGTCCACGCGGAACCTCCTGAAGTGGCTGGCCGGGGGAGCCGTGACCGCCACCCTGGCGTGGCAGTTGTCGGAGCGACTGGTGGCCCCGATATGACCACCCGTCGACGCTCGGCCACGGCAAGCTGGTGGCGACTCTGGACGATCCAGGGGAGCTGGAATCGTCAGAACATGCAGAACCTGGCGTGGCTGGTCGCCGTCTCACCGTGGCTGCGCGATCGGACCACCGGAGAACAGCGCGGGCCCTGGCTACGGCGCTACCGCGGGTTCTTCAATACAAACCCGTATCTGGCGCCGTTGCTGGTTGGGTTTGTTCAGCGGTTCGAAGACGAGGGAAGAGCGACCGCGGCCCCGGCCCTGGTGACGGGTCTGAGTCGAACGCTGGGCTCGCTTGGTGATGGCCTGACGTGGACGGGAGCTCGCCCGGCGTTCGCGTTGGTCGCCGCGATTGGCGCGGTGATCTTGGGTGCCTGGTTCGTTCTGATTCCGTGGCTGATCTTTCTGGTCGCTCAGGGCTGGACTCGATCCTGGGCGTTGCGCGTGGGATACGATCGCGCGTTGGACATAGGCGCGGCTCTCGCTTCGCTGCCGATCCATCGGGTCACCGCCGCGTTTCAAGCCGCGGCGGCGGCGGCAGTGGGAGCCCTGATCGTGACGGTAATGGTGGCGGCACCGGATCGGCTTTCGGGAGCGGTCGGAGAGAAACCGATCTGGGTTTGGTTGGTGGGTTCGGTGGCGGTCGGGATCGTCGTGGCCGAGTTGGCGTCGCGGCGCCGGCTGGACCCAACGTGGATTCCCTGGAGTGCCGCCGTCGGCTTGTCGTTGGCGTATCGCCTACTTGCATAGACATCTAGAGAGTACCGAGGAGAGAGTTCAGATGCCCCAGCGTACGGCCCGAGTTGGAGATCCCGTTGGCCTGCACTTGCGTGCCGCCAGTCGCATTGTTCAACTTGCCAAGCAGTTCGATTGCGAGATTCACATCGAGTACGAAGGCGCGCAGGCCAACGCCAAGAGTATTCTGGGTCTGGCTTCTCTGGTCGCTCGCCATCAAGAGCCGCTGCAGTTGATCGTGGAAGGGCCCGACGAAGAAGCCGCGCTGGACGCATTGGTGGACCTTATCGAAGTGGGTTTGGCCAGCGAACCCAATAAGCCCACGGGCCAGAGCTGAGGAGCCCCAAACGCTCATGCAGCCATACCACGGCATCAGTGCTTCCGATGGGATCGCCATTGGCCCCGCCTTCGTGTGGCGCAAGTCGGCCCGCCGCGTCGACGGCCGCAAGCGTCGGCGCGGTTCGGCGCGGGAAGAACTGGCTCAACTCGAAAGCGCGATCGAAAGCACCGGTCGCGAGCTGGGCGCTTTGCGCGAGCAACTGTTGCAGAAGCTCGGTCCAGACCAAGCGTCCATTCTGGACGCCCAACTGTTGATTCTGGAAGACGAAGATTTCCTGACCGAGGTACGGGCCGGAATCGACGCGGAGGGTCTGTCGGCGGCGGCCAGCTTCGCACGTGCCATGGCCGAGGCCCTGATTCCCCTGAATCTCAGTGGTGACGGGTTGTTCCAGGAACGCATGTCGGATTTCCGCGACCTCGAGCAGCGCGTGCTGCGTGCGTTGGCGGGCGAACCAGATCCCACGCCCGAGTTGGACGAGCCGCACGTTCTGATAGCGTCCCAGCTCACGCCCAGTGAAACGGCTGGCCTGGACATATCGAAGGTTCTTGGTTTCTGCTTGGAAGAAGGTGGGACTACCAGTCACGTGGCCATCATGGCCCGCAGCCTGGGGGTGCCCGCGGTGGTTGGACTGCGCGGAGCCACGCGCAATATTCCCTCGGGAACCTCCTGCGCGGTCGACGGAACCCTTGGTGTCGTGCACGTGGACCCGACGCTCGAAACCCTTCATCGGTTCGAAGCCCGCATCCGACGTCGTCGCAAGGTCGAAGAGCAGCTTCTGAACCTGAAGGACTACCCGGCCGAGACCCCCGACGGCCGCAAGATCGTTCTTTCGGTGAACGTGGACCTTCCGTTCGAGATCGATCTTGCCCTCGAAAGTGGTGCGCGCGGAATTGGTTTGTTGCGCACCGAGTACTTCTACTTTCAAAGCACAAACATTCCCGGCGAAGACGAACAGGTCGCCGCGTACACCCGGGTGATCGAACGCGCTCGCGGAGAGTCGGTCATCTTCCGCGCGCTCGACGTGGGTGGCGACAAGCTGATCTCTTCGATGGGTGGCTATCGTGAGTACAACCCGTTCCTGGGCTTGCGAGGCACGCGGTTTCTTCTGTCCAACCCGGAGTTGTTGAGGACCCAGTTGCGGGCCTTGTACCGCTCCAGCAGCGCGGGTCCCATGAAGATCATGTTTCCCATGATCACCGGCGTCGAAGAGTTGCGGGCGCTGAATGTTCATGGCCGTGAGGTGCGGGAGGAACTCACGAAGGAAGGCCACACCTTCGATGCGGAGTTGGAGGTCGGCATCATGATCGAGACCCCGTCAGCCGTGGCCTTGGCGCCCGAGCTGGCCGCTGATTGCGACTTCTTCAGCATTGGCACCAACGATCTCACGCAGTACGTCCTGGCCGTCGATCGGGGCAATCCCAAGGTCGCGCATCTCTACCGAAGCCAGCACCCGGCCGTGCTGCGCGCTATCCGCGACACGGTGAAGGCGGCTCACGACAACGACATATGGGTGGGGCTGTGTGGCGAAATGGGCAGCAACCCGATCTTCGCGGTGCTGCTGGTCGGACTTGGTATTGACGAACTAAGCACCCACGCGGCCGCGGTCCCGGCCATCAAGAAGGTCATCCGCACGATCCCCTACGATCAGGCTCGCGCCTGGGCCGACGAGGCCCTGTCCCTTTCCACTTCCGACGAAGTCGACGCATTCTTGAAAGCCCGCGCACATGAGAGGTTGCGAGACTTTCTGGACATGGACTGAGGGGTGGGGTATTCCCGATGGCTCAACCAACCATGGAGCTGGAATGAATCAACATGCCAAGCTCGCGGAGCAGATGTTGGCGTTGGTCGCTGATCTGCCCGAGCAACTTCAGGGCTCCGCCGAGCTGCTCGATGCGGCGTCCTTGCCCCGCCTTGAGGGTGTGCGTCGCGTCGTCGTTTCGGGTATGGGTGGCAGCGCGGCGGCGGCGGCGCTGGCCCAGGGTGTCGCCGGTCACGATTCCGTGGCCATCGATGTCAACCGTACCTACTCGCTTCCTGGAAGTGTCGACGAACGCACTTTGCTGGTGTTCAGCAGCTATTCAGGCGAGACCGAGGAAACGCTCTCCTGCTATGAAGATGCGCGAGTACGGTTCGCCGACGTGCCGCGCGTCGTGGTCAGCTCGGGCGGTACGTTGTCCGCCCTGGCCGCGGGAGATGGCGTTCCGCGCGTAGCGCTCCCGGGCGGCTTGCCGCCACGAGCCTCACTTGGATACGGAGTAGGAGTACTGTTTGGCCTCCTGGATCGTCTGGGTGCGTGTCCCGGTTTGGCCGACGGCATCGCTGAGACGGTGACCGCGCTGAGAGCCGGTAACGAACGGTTCTCTCCCGATCGACCCCAAGCCGAGAATCCGGCGAGGCAATTGGCCTCGTTGTTGTACGGGAAGTTTGCTCTCTTATACGCAAGCGATGGCCTGACCGCCGCGGCGGCCAACCGCACGCGCGCTCAGATCAACGAGAACGCCAAGGCACTGGCCGCGGTTGCTTTGCTGCCGGAGTTGAACCACAACGAAGTGGTGGGCTGGGAGGCCACGGGCGTGCGCGACGGCCTGGTGGTGGTCGCGTTCCAGGATGGCCAGGATCACCCCCGCGTGCGTCGCCGGTTCGAGGCCACGCGGAAAGTCCTGGGCGATCGGGTTCCCCATTGGGAGACCGTCAACGCGGATGGCGAAAGCCGACTGGCTCGGGTCATGAGCCTGGTGCAGTTCGGCGACTACCTGTCGGTCTACATGGCTATTGAGGGCAACATCGATCCCATGGGTGTCGAGCTCATCGACCGCTTGAAGGATCTCCTGGGCAAGTCCTAGGCGAAAATTCCCTATTTCCCCCCAGGTCCGACCCCTGGGTCGGGTCATTGCGCCGGCGTACCCCATCTGCTAGCTTGTGGGGCCTTATTCGCGTCCATTTTCTTCAGCTCCAGGAGCTCATTGCAATGTCGGACAAGCATCTGTTCACGTCCGAATCGGTAACCGAGGGACATCCCGACAAGGTAGCCGATGCCGTCAGCGATTCCGTGGTCGATGCCATTCTGGCCAACGATCCCAACGGTCGCGTGGCGTGCGAAACCTTGGTCACCACGGGGCTGGCGATGGTGGCGGGAGAAATCACCACCTCGGTCTACGTGGACATTCCGAAGTTGGTACGCGACGCGATCAAGGATATTGGTTACACCGATGCGGCGTACGGTTTCGACTACGAAACGTGCGCGGTTCTGACGTCGATCGACGAGCAGTCGCCCGACATCGCCATGGGCGTCGACCGCGATGAGCCGGCCCAACAGGGTGCCGGCGATCAGGGACTCATGTTCGGCTTCGCGACCAACGAGTCGGCGCAGTACATGCCCATGCCCATTCATCTGGCGCATCGAATGGCCGAGCTATTGGCCGCCGTGCGCAAGGATAACTCGTTGCCCTACCTGCGTCCCGACGGCAAGACCCAGGTCACGGTAGAGTACGAGAACGGCAAGCCGGTTCGTGTCGATACCGTGGTCGTCTCGACCCAGCACGACGCCGAAGTCACCCTGGAGCAGATCCAGAAGGATCTGAAAGCCAAGGTCGCGCAACCGGTACTGGCCGACTCCGGCCTCGATGTTTCCAACGTGCGTTACTACATCAATCCCACCGGTCGCTTCGTCATGGGCGGACCGCAGGCCGACGCGGGCCTCACCGGTCGCAAGATCATCGTGGACACCTACGGTGGCATGGGACGTCACGGCGGCGGCGCCTTCAGTGGCAAGGATCCCAGCAAGGTCGATCGTTCGGCTTCGTACGCGGCCCGTCACGTGGCCAAGAACCTGGTCGCGGCCGGCTGCGCCGACCGCATCGAAGTACAGCTGGCGTACGCCATTGGCGTGGCCCAGCCGGTATCGGTGCGGGTCGACACGTTCGGCACCGAGAAGACCGACCCCGCCAAGATCAGCGACGCCGTAAAAGAACTGTGGGACCTCACTCCCGCGGGCATCATCTCCAGCCTGGATCTGCGTCGCGGAATATTCCGGCCCACATCGGCCTACGGTCACTTCGGTCGTACCGGTGACACGTTCACCTGGGAGAAGCTCGACCGCGTTGACGACGTGAAGCGTCAGTTGGGCCTGTAAGGCGCCAGCAACTGTAGTTTGCAGGGTCAAAGAAGCGAGGCCCTCTCCGTACGGAGGGGGCCTCTTTTTCTTGTCGCGAGTTGTTGGGGCGGCCCGCTACTTGGACAGCCGCGGGCAACCTGTGAATTCGTCGCACGGCCCAGGCGGGGCGACGGTGGGCGTGGACGGCGTGGTCACGTCGAACTGAAATGTCCGTACCGTCTGGCTGCTGACTTCGGTGACTTCGAGGGTCACGGTGTAGGTCTGATCGGGCACGGTGAACCGGTGCACCGGATTGTCGTCATGGAGGATTTCGGTGTCGTCGCCCATATCCCAACGCCAGGTGTATTGTTCGGTGAGACCGCTGATGATGCATGGCGTTTCGAGGTGGCCCAGCACCGGCAGATCGAACCCAGCGAACGTAACCACGTCGTCGGCACAGTCTTCGCCGGTGTCATTGGGGTCGGTCACGTTGTAGCCCAAGCAGAATTCGCCGGCCTCGGCGGTGATCGATAGGACATCTACACTGGTTCCCACGTCGCCGACGATCACGCGTTTCTCGGCCGTGGCCTCGTCGCCGTCGTTGTCAGTAACGCGCAGCGTCACCAGGTAGCCCTCGGCCGGGCTGGCCTCGGTGTACACGTGCGCGCCGGTCACGATGTTGGTGATCTGGGTGCCGTCGCCCATGTCCCAGGTCCAGTTCAGCGGCGTGTTTGCGCCGGTAAGTTCGGGCACCCGGTTGCCGCCGGTGGCTCGCCCGAAGAACCGGACCTCAAGCTGCTTACCGTTGCCCACATCACGTAGGGCCTCACAGTCGGGATCGACCTCGAACTTCGAGATCGAAGGGGACGTGTCTTCTTCACACGCCGTGAGCCCCAGGGCCCACACCATGGTGAACACCGCAGCCCAGGTTGGCGCGGATGCACCCAGCCGTCGCCACCAGCGACGTTCGGGAAAACTTGAAGGCATGAAATTGTATCTCCGGTGGGGTGAACGGGGTCCGCGAACGCAACATGAAGCTAACAGAGAGCTTGCGCAAGGGGCAAGGGCGAATCGCACGGGGGGCTCGATCCGTTGTCGCTATAACCATCATTTTTTTCAATACCTTAACGGCCGGCCCGCGCGAACATGACCAAGGCGGCGGTTCCGTAAAGCATGTTTCCACTCCAGGCCGAAACCCAGATGGGGATCGCTCCGTTCTTGCCCAGCTGTAGGCCGAAGTTCATCAGCAGGTAGTACACGAAGGCCAATCCCACCGTCAGGCCGAAGCCGGCCCACAGCGTGGTTCGTTGTCGGCCCGCGCCCAGAGCCAGCCCCAGGAGCACGAATATCAGGTTCACCAGGGGGAAGCTCACCTTGTGAGCCAACGCGGCCAGGTAGGGCGTGGGGTCGCCGCCTGACCGTCGCACCCAGCCGGAGAAGCGGCGCAGCTCCTTGTAGCTCATTTCGTCCGGTTCCACCTGGCGTCGCGAAAAGTCCTTGGGTACATCCACGGGCGGCTCCAGCTCGCGCTGGACGAACGATTGGACGTGTTCACCGTCGTCACGGAACTGACGGATGGCGCCGTTCGTGAACACCCAGTGATCCTCTTGCCATACCGCCTTCTCGGCGTCGATTCTCTGGACCATGGTGCTGTCGTTGAACGTCTGCACCGAGACGCCTTCAAGCGTCGGCGGGCGAGCGCGAAAGTATTTCACCACGTACACGCGGCCCGCTTCGCCGATGTAACTGAAGTTGCGCTTGCTCTTCAGGTCTTCGCGGGCACGGCCCTCGATCTCGTACTTGAACACGTCGGTTTGTCGGGCGTTGGCCTCGGGTACCACGGTCTCGCGAAAGACCAGGGCCACCACCGATGCGAAGAGTCCGAATATCAGGATGGAGCGGCCGACTCGGGGCAGGCTCAGGCCAGCCGACAGGATGGCCGCGTACTCGTTGTTCTTGCTGAGCACGCCCATGGTGAACAGGCTGGCCAACAACACCGAAACCGGAAACACCAGATCGATGATCATGGGTAGCTGATAGAAATAGTAGCGCGCGATCGAAAACGTCGTGGCGTTGTCGTCGAGGAAGTCATCGAGGTGATCGAACAGGTCCACCAACAGGAAAATGGAGATGAACGCCAACATCGACCAGCCCAGCGAGCGGATGAACGCGAAGAAGACGTGGCGGTCGATCAAGGTCATGGGCGTTCGCCAAGAAGCCGTCGCGGCTTCAGGTCCGAGAGGGTGAACACGCGGGTTTCTTGCGAGGATTGGTACATCAGCAACAACCCGGCGGTTCCGAGCAACAGGTTCGCAGCCCACATGGACACCCAGGGCTCCACCAGGCCCCGGTCGGAGAGCTTCTCGCCGCCGGTCAGGAACAGATAGTAGAGGAGAAAAGTGGCCAGTGACATCCCAATCGATACACCCTTGCCTCCGCGTGACGTGGCAATGGACAGCGGCACTCCCAACAACACGAAGACGATGCAGGCGATCGGGATCGAGAACTTCTTGTGGAATTCCACGCCGAACTCGTTGGCCGCCACACGATGGTTGTGCGTTACCGCGGTCAGCAGGCCGAGGGCCCGAGCCTGCTGTTCCAGGTTGCTCAGGATGGCGCGGTACTCCGAGACCGCGGTGCGTCCAGGCTGAGCTAGGGACGGCAGGGAGACCTTATCGTAGACCGGGACGACCACTTCGCCCAGGATCGTCAGCGCCGCCGATTGCTCGCCCTGGATCTCCTTCAGCTTTTTTCGCCGGGCATCCATGAGTTCGAGCACGTCCATTTCCCGTTCGCTTCGTTTCACGTTGAGGGCGGCGGTTTCGGGTCCGACGTCGATCGTGAAGCTCTGTCGTTCAAAGTCGGTCAGGTGGTACTTCGCCGGCTCGTTGGGGTCGGGCATGGCGTGGTGTTGCCCGTTGAACAGGTCCAGATGGATCTGATCGGCGGCGGTCGTGCTCAGTATCCCGTACTCGGCCACGATCACATCGGGGGCGGGGTCGCCCTTCTGCTCGCGCTGGTAGAGGATGACGTCGTCGATCCGACCCGTATCGTCGTCTTTCTCCCGCATGAACACCGTGAAGTGATCGTTGATCTCGGCAAACGTGTTTTCGCTGATCGTGAGCGCCGGTCGCATCCGATGGATCTCGATCAGGAGTGAGCGAAGGCGATGATTGCTTTCGGGTAGCACGAAGTGGTTGTAGGCCATCATGCCTACCGCGATCAGCATGCCCGTGCATAGAAGTGGCGCGGCGATGCGGTACAGGCTCATGCCGGTCGCCTTGAGTGCGGTGATTTCGTTGTCGGCGGCCATGTGTCCCACCGCCATCAGGGTGCCCACCAGCATGGCCATGGGAATTGATAGCGCGAACGTGTGCCCCAGACTCAGCCACAGGACCTCCAGCGCCATCACCGCGGGAATTCCCTTTTCCAGGAACAGGAAGATGTAGGTCTGCAGGACGTCAATCAGCAGGAGGAAGGTGGTGACGGATAGACCAAAGAAGAAGGGCGGGAAGAAGGTTCGAATGAGGTGGCGGGAAACGAGGCTCATGCGGTCCTCAGGCGGTCACTGGGTGTCCGTCGCCGGAACGGGATCTTGCGGTTCGCGCGGGCCACGGCGGAACGGCCACAGCCCGCGAAGGCTCGAGAGCGTAACCACCCGAGTCTCCTGCACCGACTGATACAGCAGGAACAGCCCCGACACGCCCAGGATGACATTGGCGGCCCACATCGATATCCAGGGCTCAAGCAGGCCACGATCGGACAGCTTCTCGCCGCCGGTCAGGAACAGGTAGTACACCAGGAACGTGGCCAGTGACATCCCCATGGACACGCCCTTGCCACCGCGCGCGGTGACGATGGACAGCGGCACTCCAAGCAGCACGAACACGATGCAAGCCACCGGGATCGAGAACTTCTTGTGCAATTCCACGCCGAACTTGTTCGCGGCGACGCGGTAGTTCTCCACCACCGAGAACTTCACGTCGACCGATCGGGCGTGCCGCTCCACCTTGTTCAGAATGGCGCGGTACTCCGAAACGGCCGTGCGCCCCGGCGGTGGCTCGGGCCGGTTGTCGGTAATCTCATCGTAGGCGGGCAACACCACCTCGCGCAGGATCGACAGGGCGGTAGCTCGCTCTTCGTTCATTTCGCCGATCTTCTCGGCCCGCGTGGCTTTCAGCTGCGACACGTTCATTTCCCGTTCGCCGCGCCTCACGCTGGCGGCTGGACTGTCGGGGCCCGTATCGATCGTGAACGTCTGCCGGCGGAAGTCGGTCAGGTGGTACTTCATGGGCTCGGTTGGGTCGGGCATGGAATGGTATTGACCATTGAACAGGTCCAGCTCGATGCGGTCGGTCGCGGTGCTGCGCAACATGCCGTACTCGGCCACGATGACGTCGGGAGCGGGATCACCCCGTTCCTCCCGCTTGTACAGGACTACATCGTCGATGCGCCCCGATTTGTCGTCCTTGGCCCGCATGAACACCGTGTAGTGCTCGTTGATCTCGGCGAAGGTGTTTTCCTTGATCGTCAGCGCCGGCCGCATGCGGTGGATTTCGGTCAGCAGGTTTCGTAGTCGATGGTTGCTTACCGGCAGCACGAAGTTGTTGTAGGCCATCATTCCAAGCGCAATCAGGGTGCCGGCGATCAGCAGCGGGCGGGCGATGCGGTACAGGCTCACGCCGGCGGCCTTCATGGCGGTGATCTCGTTGTCCGACGCCAGGTGCCCCATGGACATGAGCGTTCCGACCAGCACGGCCATTGGAATGGATAATGCAAAAGTGTGCCCGAGGCTGAGAAACAACACCTCCGTCGCCACCCCAATGTGTATGCCCTTCTCCAAGAACAGATTGATGTAGCGCTCCAGTACATCGATCATCAGCAGGAAGGTCGTGACCGACAAACCGAAGAAGAAGGGCGGGATGAAAGTCCCGATGAGATGGCGTGGAATGAGTTTCATTCGTTCAAATACGGCGTTTCTGGTCAGGCGAGAGGGTGAGCGGCCAGTCTAGGTCCGGCGCTCTTTTTCTAACAGCCCATACTTAGGGTACGCCCCTTGTGGGGTTGCGTTCCCGGCTTCTCGGGGTTCGGTCGGCCGCCTTTCAGGCCGCGGTTGGGTGCGGTGCAGTGACCCACGGAGTGGTCACTTGTTGTCTCGTAAATGAGACAGTTCGGGGGGTCGGGCTCGGCGTGGTGGTGGCTTGCTTGAAGTCACCTCCCTGGGCTCTTGGAAGGAACGGGACGATCCGGGTGTGCGAACTCCAGCGCGGCTAGGTTTACTCATCTTGGCGCTCTCGCTCCTTTCGTCCGTAGCGGCGAACGGCGAGACCCTCGTACGACCGCGACTGCCTCAAGACGACCTTCTTCTCGATCTCATTCTCCGTACCACCGACGACCCCGACGTTCTGACTGCGCGTCAGAGTGCCCTGCGTCAAAAGCTGATCGAAGCGGGGGTGGATCCCCGGGGTGAGCGACGGCGCATCACGCTGCAGACGCTCCTGGAACACCAGTTCAATAGCCGCGCCGGCTACGAGCCCTCGGCGCCGGCTCGGCAGCAGGATGTGGTCGAGGCCGATTGGCCGGCGGGGCTGGTGCACCGTTTCCGCTACCCGATGTCGCACCTCTTTTTCACCGACGTGGACAGCAATAGGGTGGGCATTGCATTCAAGCAGGCCCGCGACATGGCCGACTCCTCGCTATCGGTCGATCTGACCTCGGTCGACGCGTGGATCCGGAGCGCGTCGGCCATCGGCCTACGCAGCCAGTGGCGCACCCAGCTCAAGAATCGCCAGAGTAGCCAGGATCAGCGCCGTGACCTGCTGAACTTCACTCTGCCCATCCGACTGCCGCGCACGCTCGAACGCATCATTGGGCGCGGCGACGCCACCAACATCCGTATCAGCGGGCAGGAGACCATCTCGATCAGTGGCGAGTCGACCGTGCGCGACGATTCGTTCCTGGGCAACGAGATCAACCAAAGCCGTAGCTTGTTTCCCAGCTTGGAGATGAAACAGTCGCTTCGGGTCTCGCTCGATGGTCAGGTGGGCGAGAAGATCAAGGTCACGGTAACCCACGACAGTGAGGCCATCGGCACCGAGTCGACTGAGGTAAAGCTGGCCTTTGAGGGCGACGAGGACGACATCATCCAGGTGATCCGCGCCGGCAACATCGACGTGACGTTGCCGGGCTCGCGGCTACTGGGCGTGCGGGCCAGCCAGGGCGGTCTGTTCGGTATCAAGATCGAGGGTGCGGTGGGTCGCCTGGAGTACGTACTGGTGACCAGCAAGGAACAGAGTCAGCAGAACCGGGCCACGTTCAACCAGTCGGGGGGGTCGGCGCAGGAATTCCGGATTTCGTCGGTGGACTACATCCGCAACAAGTTCTTTCGACTGACGGCCCCGGTCCCGTTCTTCTTTCGCGATGAAAACCTGGCCGACCAAAGCGGGCTGTGGTTGACGCCCGTGGAGCAGGGGGGGCTGGGTTATCGGATCGATCCGGACACGGTGGAACTCTACCGTAGTGATCGCAGCGGGGGCACCTTCGACGAAAACACGGTGGGATGGGGAATTGCCTTCGTCGACCGAACCGGTCGCGGCTTCGGGGCCGAGAACAACCCCGATGGTGTACCCGCGGTGGGTACCCCTGGACTCGCATCGGAACGATGGCGGCGTCTGGAGCGCAATTCCGATTGGGATGTGCTCGTGCAGGGTGACGGCACGATCATCGGCTTCGAACTGTTGACGAACATCGACGACCGTCTCGACATCCTGGCGTGTTCCTACAATATCGTCGATGCCAACGGCGTCATCGTGAAGCAGGTGGGGCGCGCCGCGTTCGATAGCGATCCCCAGATTCCCAACCAGTACTCCCTGGGGGCCGAGGACCAGGAAGTGTATTTCTTCAAGATGCTCAAGCCTCGCGATCAGGAAGCTCCGTTTGCTCCGCCGGACAGAGTCGAGGGCGAGTTCGATATCACGTGGGAATACATGTTCCGAAACTTCTACGACCTGAAGGGAAGTGACATCGACCAGGGCACCTTTCAGATGCGGATCGAACGTTCTCTTCAGGCCCTGGAGAATCCCGAGTTCGATACCGAGAATGGCAATTCGGGTCCACTGGGATTCATTCCGTGGATTCAGACGTTTGGGCTGGATCAGCTGGATCTGACCGGCGCGCAGAACTCCGAACCCGATGGGCAGCCCGACGTTTTTGATCAGGTGTTGTTCAACCTGCAGCGCGGTTATGTACAGTTTCCTTCGCCCACGCCGTTCGACATGACGCAGGCAGAGCTCGATTTCTTCTCGGGCATAAACGGATATGCGTTCCGCGTCGATCCCACCCCCATGGTCGAGGCGGACGACGACCTTCCGCTCAATACGCCCACCTTGTATCGGAATGTACTTACTTCACAGCAGCAGACCGATCTGCGTCGATTCGAACTGGTGGCCACGCACACGTCTACCAGCAGCCGTTTCCGGCTGAACGCGTTCAACATCAAGCAGGATTCCGAAGAGGTCACGCTGAACGGGCAGATACTGACGCGCGGCACGGACTACGACATCGACTACTTCTCCGGTGAGATCAATCTGACGGGCGCGGCCAATCGACTGAATGCCCAGAGCAACATCAACATAACGTACGAGGTAGATCCCCTGTTCGGTGGCGGTCGTACCAGCCTGCATGGGATCTACCTGGGATACGATCTTGGACTCCGAAAGTCGATCACCACCACCTGGCTGTTGCAGAGCAAGCCCAATCCATCGAAGAAGCCTCGCCTGGGCGAAGAGCCCAGTCGTAACTGGGTCGGCAATGTCGCCACCAAGTTGGCGTTCTCGCCGGGCCTGCTGCGGCGCATGGTGAATCTACTGCCGTTGGTGGACTCGGAAGATCCCGCCAACGTCAATCTGGACGCGGAGCTGGCCGTGTCCGTTCCCAACCCCAATACGTTGGGCGATGCGTACCTGGAAGACTTCGAGGCCGCCGACGAGAGTATTACCATCCCCATGTCGCGTGATGGATGGTTCTGGTCGAGTATCCCGGCGATCTACGAAGAGGGGACCAGCGATCGCGCGTTCACACCGGCCGAGCGCGCCTACGCCGGTTGGCACCGTCCCGTACCAGGCGTGAAGCGCGAGGAACTGAACCCGGATCTATCGGCGCAGGAGCGCCGCGACGTTCTTCCGTCGTTGGAGCTACGCGTTGAGTCGGGTGACCCCGTGCAGTGGCAACAAGGCGAGTTTGCCGGGATCATCCGTGGCTTCGGCGGCGAGCTGGATCTCAGCGAGTCGCAGTTCCTGGAATTCTGGGTCAACGATTTCACGGGCGATGGCAACGACCTTCTCGCGGCGCGTGAGGGTGTGATCCACTTCGATTTCGGCAACATCAACGAAGACTTCTGGTGGCCCAGAACCGACGACATCGACGCGGTAGACGGTTACGAGTTGCGCACCTGGCAGCGCGAAGATCGCGACAACGACAATCGGTTGGGCTCGCCGCAGGATCCCGAGACCGGACTGTTCACCACCGAAGATACGGGCCTGGACGGCCTGATTGACGCGGCCGAAGGCGATCCTCAGTTCCCGCAGCGTCCCCGTCTGGGCAATGACCGGGCCGGCGACAATTTCGACTCCGAGGAGGAACCGTTTCCCGGGGCGGCACAGTTCCTCTACATCAACGGTACCGAGCTGAATCAGAAGCTCGATTCCGAGGATCTCAACCGCAATGGCGTGCTCGATCTGAGCGATGGGTACTTCACTCTCGAGTTCAAACTGGACGACATGGACGTGGTCCAACAGTTCGTGCAAGGCGATAGCCTGCGGTCATACCGCAAGGTGCGCCTGGACATGCGCAAGGCCGTGGCCGTGTCGGCCCAAACGGGTGATTCCTACGGATACCGGTCGGCCAACCCCGACCTGTCGCGTGTCCGCTATTTTCGCATGTGGTACGAAAATCCCGATGGGATTCAGCGGGCACGCGAACGCCGGTTCATCTTCACCGAAATGCGTTTCCTGGGCAGTCGCTGGATCGACGACGAGTTGCGGGATCTGAACGACAACATCCTGATGCGCACGGCGAGCGAGGACTTCAGCGTGGGCGTCCTCAACAACAAGGACGACCAGGACGTCTACGTGCCCGCGGTGTTCCCCGACACGCGAAACAACGTGGCCGCGAAGGAACAGGCCCTGCAGCTCATCTACAACGATCTTCAGCCTGGGCACCAGATCCGTGTACGAAGACAGGTGCCTGGCCAAGGCCAGGATTTCAGCGTCTACGGCGAGTTGAATTTCTTCTGGCGAGCCCCACCCGATGGCGGGCGGTGTGGGCCCGACGACGTTCCCTGTGCATTGGATCTCGAGCAACAGCAATTGGAACCGTTCTATTGGGTCGGTTCCGACAGCAACAACTACTACGAGATTTCCTTCCCGTTCTCCGAGATGGATCTGTCTTCGGCGCTATGGCAGGAGTGCCGCGTTGACCTGGGAGAGATGACCAACGTCAAGGTGAACGGCGTGGAAGAGCCGCTGAGTCCAGGCAGCGGCGTCCTGGTGCGTCGCGGCGACGTGGTGGATCGACTCACGGGAGAGATCTACAACATCACCGTGCGTGGTCGACCAGACCTGCGTCGCGTGACCACCTACTATGCCGGCGTGCGCAACCCGTTCGGCGTGACGAGCGGTGGCGTACCCGTGGGTCGTCCCGTCACGGGCGAGGTCCTGTTCAATGAAATCCGACTGAAGGAAGTCGATCGCAACACCGGATTCGCCAAGCGCGTGGCCATGAATGCCAACGTCCCTGGCTTCGGTGACTTTGGCGTGGACTGGAGCGAAACCGACGGGGCGTTCCGTGGCTTGAATCAGCCGGTAGGAAGTCGGGCTCTGCGCCGCGATTGGAATGCCCGGGCCAGTTCGAGTCTGGAGCACTTCGTGCCCCTGTTTGGTCTGGAGGTTCCGTTCTCGCTCTCGACGCGGCGTAGCAAGACCCTGCCCGACTTTCTCACCCAGAGCGACGTGGAGTTGTTGACCGACCTGGATCGTGACAACGAAAAATCCGAGGACAAGTCGGACACGTTCAACTTCCAGGTGAGAAAGCGGCCCGGCGAAAACAAGTGGCTGCAGTACACCCTCGACCGACTTTCCTACAGCCTCAGTGGCACCCGAAGTACGCGCGACACGCCGCGCCTCATGGAGAACCAGCGCAGTGCCAACACCAAGGTGAACTACGACGTGCGGTTGGGTCGTGGCGCGACGGTGAAGATTCCCTTTACGAAGACCACCATTCGCTATCTGCCCAATCAGCTCACCCTGGGCACCAATTGGCAGTACAACTTCACCGAGCGTACGGATCGCATTTCCACCAGCTCCGGATTTGAAGATCGCGTGCAACCGGCCCAGGAGGTGAGGACCAACAACAACACCATGACGCTCAGCTACAACCCGGTGCAGAACATCCGCACCAGCTACAGCTCCACGTCGAATCGAGATATCCAGACGCAGCGCGAAGATCGTCTTCGGTTGCTGGGGCTCGATTGGGGTTCGGAGAAGCGATTCAGCGAGCGCGTGAGTGTGAACTACACGCCGGACATTGGCCTCATCAAGTGGCTCGAGCCCGACGTTACCTACAGCGCAACCTACTCCGAGGATCGTCAGCCGCGCCGGCAATCCTACGCCGGGCTGTTCGATGAGGATGGCCTCGAACCGATCGAGATCGACGGCGTACAGGACGGGTTCGTCGGTATAGAGGGTGACGTGCGACACGTCAGCAACAGCAACGATCTGAGTTTGCGGGGAAAGATCAACCTCGTGGGCTGGCTCAAGCGGTGGTCTGACAATCGGGCGCGGAATCAGCCGCCGCCAACTACCCGTCCCGTCACGCCCCCGGGCCGGGCTCGCCCGCGCGGCGTGGTACCCCCGGTAGTCGCGCCGACGGATACGACGTCGACTGCGGAGCTGGAGGACCTGGCGCAAGGCGAAGAAGAGGACGACGCCAGTTTCCAATTGCGGGTGCGACAGCAACTGCGCGAACGGGCGCTGCAGGCACGGGAACGATCGGCTGACGAGCCCGGCGGAGGCGTGGTGCTTCCGGACGCCTTGGCGCAGGACCAGGATCCTGCAGAGCAAGCCGAAGACGAACGAGGCCGGGACGAAGAGGAAGACGGTGAGGCCGATGACTCGGCCGATGGTGAGGTGGACAGCGAGGCCGGCGAAGTCGAGGAGCCCGAGCCGACGTTGGATGTCGGAGCGGCCCTGCTCGGTGTGGTGAAACCCTTCTGGAACATGGTGGTGAATCTGAAGCCGATCAGCGGCACCTACCAGGTCCAGAACCGCAGTGGATACCAACACGTGCGCGGTCGCAGTGGTTGGCTCTACCGATTGGGTGTCAGCAAGGACTTCGACGCTGAACCGGTGATACTTCGCTTCGACGACCCCGACGATCTGAACGGAGATGGTGATCTGGAGCCCGTGTTCCAGGACTTCAGTACCAGCAACCTGCAAAAGACCGAGCGGTTGAACCTATCCACCCAGACCGATCTCTCCGACGACATGCGGTTGGACCTTACGTTCGCGGCCACCCGTGGTAACCGAGGTGGAACCCAGGCCAACAGTCGCGATTACTCCACGGAGTGGCCGTCGGCGACGCTTCGCGTCAGCCGTGTCCACGAGTGGGGCATCTTCGGTGACATGTTCAGCAGCAGTACGATCGACGTGAATTATCGGCGCACCAGGAGCGCCAACGGCGTCACCGCCCAGACCGAAAATCCCAAGACGGCCGTGCAGATCGGACCGCGTTGGACGTTCCGATTGCAGAATGGCCTGGATGCCAACGTGTCGGTGCGGTGGAATCGCGACATATCCGAGACGCCGGTGAACGAGCTGCGGCAGGGTAGATTCTCCACCACGCTTGGTGTTCAGAAGAACTTCGACGCCGACGGATTCCTCAGTTTCCTTCGTTTTGGCAAGAAGGGGACGGGCACCACGATCGACATGCGGGTGGACGCAACGTACGATCGTTCCTCACGCGAGCGGTTCACCTTTGCCACCAATACGCGCCCGGAGTTCACCGACCAGCAGAGTGGCCGCACGAGCCTTCGCGTAGCCCCCAACTTCAGCTACCAGTTCAGTCGGAACCTTCGGGCCGGCCTGCAGTTGAATTTCAATCGGTCGAAGGACATCGCCAACGACCAGGTGACCACGAGTTTCGGGTTGGGATTCAATGCAACACTTACGTTCTGATCGCTTCCGGTCGTGGTCGACGGCGATTGCCTGCGGTGTGGTCCTGGGGGCTGCCTTGGGTCGCCCCGCGGACGCAACCGGCCAGGTTATTCCTTCCTTCGACGGAGCCCGGGCGTTTGAGCTGCTCGAGAAACAGGTCGAATTCGGCCCCCGCGTTCCCGGCACGCCGGCTCACGCCCAGGCCATCGATTGGTATGAGGGCTTCCTGCGCTCAGCCGGGGCCTCGGTGGCCCGGCACTCGTTCACGGTGCCCAATCCGCGCGGCGGCGAGCCGCTGGCTCTGACCAACGTCTGGGCCTCCTTCGCACCCCAGGCCAGCGCCCGCGTGGCTCTGGCCGCCCACTTCGATTGCCGGCCGGTGGCCGACATGCAGCCCGGCGGTGAGGTGGCTCAGGGCATCCCGGGCGCCAACGATGGCGCCAGCGGGGTGGCCGTGCTTCTGGCCCTGGCCGAGATCTTCTCGACCAATCCGCCCCCGGTGGGCGTTGACCTCCTGCTGTTCGATGGCGAGGACCACGGCGTCGAGGGCGAACCGCTCACCTACAGTCTGGGGTCGCAGCGGTTCGTCAGTGATCATCCGCAGTTCCGGCCACGAGCTCTCATTCTACTCGACATGGTAGGGGACGCCGATCTGCGCATCCCCATGGAGCAGAACAGCCTTGAGCGGGCGCCTCAGCTGGCCGCCATGGTGTTCCAGCGGGCTGAGTCCCTGGGGCTGGGGGCTCTCGAGATGGCGCCCGGCCGGTCGGTCATGGATGACCACATTCCATTCCTGCGCGCGGGCATCCCCGCCATCGACCTGATCGACATGGATTACGAGTACTGGCACACCCTGGAGGACACTCCGGACAAGTGTTCGGCCGCCAGTCTCGAAGAGATCGGCAGCCTTCTGCTGGCTCTCCTGTTTCTGGACTTTGCGCATTAGTCGTTTTTTGCTCTACTTATAGGGCGCAAAGGGGGGTGGCTGGGCAACCCCTCTCACTGGTCCGTGTGGGCCAGGCCCCCGCTCATTTGGGCTAAGGCACTCCATTCCTTGCTGTTGGATCAACTTTGTGGTATCCAACAGGGCTGGGTAGGGCTGGGAAGTGGGCGGGAGCGTCCACTTTTTTTCTTGTCCGCCGAGCCAACCGGCCAGCTCGTGTGCCGGCGCAGGCTGTTCTTTCCGAGGTGTTTTTGGCGACGCCGAACCCAAACCCGGCCGACCTGCAGGGCTGGCTGGAGGACCTGACCCGTCCGGAGCTCGCGTTGATCGGCTTGGAGCTGGTCGACCTGGAGCTGCTGCGCGGGGGCGGTCGAATTACGCTTCGCTTCTTCATAGAGAAGAGCGAGGGCGAAGACCGCCGGGTCGACGTTGATGACTGCGCGCGGGCGAGCCGTGCCGTGGGGCTACTGCTCGACGCCGAGGCACAGGCGCGGTTGACCGGACGCTACGTGGTCGAGGTGTCGTCGCCCGGAATATTCCGACGCCTTCGACAGCGGTCGGACTTTGAACGTTTTGTCGGCGAGATCATCAAGGTGGTCGCGACGGCCGAAGATGGCACGCCCCGCGAATTGCGGGAGAATGTTCGCACCATGCAGGTGCGGGGAAGCCTCGCCAGCGTCGGAGACGATGCTATCGAGGTGATTGACCTCCAGGAGGCGCGACACGCGCTTCCCTACAACCGAATACGTAAGGCTCATCTGGATCCGGACCTGACCGTGGGCAAAAGCCCGCGCAAGGGCGACAAGAAGCACGGACCCAGTAGCAAGTAAACCCAGGAAGGGTTTCGATGGACTACAACATCGTAGAAGCGTTGGGCGCGGTCGCACGCGAGAAGAACGTGGACCGCGCCACGCTCATGGAAAGCCTGGTTATTGGATTGCAGTCGGCCGCCAAGAAGAAGGTGGGGCTGAACGCTGATATCCAGGTCGAGGTCGACGAAGACAGCGGCGAGATCGAGATCATCCGTCGCCGTCGTGTGGTCGAGCGTGTGGTCGATTCGGAATCCGAAGTGTCGGTGGTCGACGCCCAGGCCGAGTACGGTGACGAAATCATCGTCGGCGATGTGGTGAAGACCTACATGGACATCAATGAGTTCGGACGCAACGCGATCAGCGTGGCCAAGCAGGTATTGGTGCAGAAGGTCCGTGACGCCGAGCGTAGCCAGATCTTCGAAGAGTTTCGCGATCGCGTCGGCGACGTCATCGTGGGCAGCGTGCAGCAGGTCGATCGGGGCAATATCCTGGTCAACGTGAATCGAATCGAGGCCATGCTGCCGTACCGCGAACGCATCCGCGGCGAGAACTACCACCAGGGCAAGACCATCAAGGCGTTCATCGTCGAGGTTCAGAACAATGCGAAGGGTCCGCAGGTGATTCTCTCGCGTACGCATCCCGGATTCCTCAAGACGTTGTTCGAGTCCGAAGTGCCCGAAATCGAAGAGGGCATCGTCGAGATCAAGGGCGTGGCCCGCGAACCCGGCACGCGCAGCAAGATCGCCGTGGTGAGCCACGACGAGCGCGTGGATGCAGTGGGATCGTGCGTGGGTATGAAAGGCAGCCGAGTGCAGGCGGTTACGCGCGAGCTCAGTGGTGAGAAGATCGATATCGTGCCTTGGAGCAGCGATACCGTGGGTCTCATTACCCGCGCTTTGTCACCCGCCCGCGTGAACCACATCCTGGTGGACGAAGACTCGCAGGGTGTCACGGCTATCGTCGATGACGACCAGCTCAGCCTGGCCATTGGCCGCGAGGGCAAGAATGTGCGTCTGGCGGCCAAGCTTACCGGCTGGAAGATCGATCTGGTAAGTGCCAGCGAATACAACCTGCGTCAGCGACTCGCCGAGCAGTTGTCGATGGAGGTATCGGTCATGTCCGGTGTCGACGACGAGCTTTCCGCGGCGCTCAAGGCAGTGGGAATCGAAACCGTCGACGACCTGGCGGCGGCCACGGTGCTGAAGTTGGAGGGCGTCGAGGGGCTCGACACCAAAGCCGCGGAGACACTTCTGCTGACGGCGCAAGCGACCATGGAAGAGATGCGCAAGCAGGTCGAAGAGATGATCGAAGAGGAGAAGGCCGAACGCGCCAAGCCCCTGTTCGACGACGATGTCTTCGGCGAGGCCGAAGGCGACGAGAAGAAGATCGAAGCCAGCGAACTGTTCGACGGCGAGTTGGCCAAGGAGGCAAAGCCCTCCGAAAAAGGTCCGACCGAAGAGGAACTCTTCGGCGAGTCCAAAGACTGATGGAGCGCACCCTTGGTAGCGGACCGTCAGGAAGATGCGCAGCAGCCACCGCAGGGTGGCGCCGACGCGACTGATCCTCGGAACACCGAAGCTATTCTGAGACTACTCGGATTGGCACGGCGCGCCGGGGCGTTGCAGCTCGGCGCGACCGCGGTCCTGCGCGCGCTCGGAAAGAAGGGTCCAGGCGTGGTCTTTCTCGCGCGCGACGCTGGCGATACCCTTCGTCGAAATGTCGAGCGTGACCTTGGCCGCGCGAAACTCGATGTCGACCGATTCGACAACGAGGGTCTGGGCGAGTTGTTTGGCCGCCAGCAGTTGGCGGTGGTGTCGGTGCACGATCCCGGTTTTGTGTCGGGTCTCGTGAAACTGATGACTGATTGAGGTGAAGCGTATTGGCGGAAAATAATCGTGTCTACGAGCTCGCGAAACAGTTCGAGCTGACTAGCAAGGCGCTGTTGCCGATTCTCCAGGAATTGGGAATCGTCGCGAAGTCGCACATGTCGGTGTTGAGCGACGAAGACGCGGCCCTGGTCGTGAAGCATTTCAAGGGTCTGGAAGAAGGCGGCGATCAAGCCGGCGAAAAGCCACGGCGCTTCGAAGTAGAGCGCGCTCGGCCCAAGACCAAGCGGCTGTCCATACAGGAGAAGTTGGCGGCCAAACGGCAGCAGCAGAAGGAGGCGCCGAAGCCCGAGCCCGTGCCCGAGGCACCCGCGGCCGGGTCGACTCCCGAGCCGGGGGTTGTCGCCAAGCCACGCATGAATCGGGTTCAGGTGCCCAAGCCGGCTCCACCCGCCGAAGCCAAAGCACCGGCCGCCGCCCCGGCCGCGCCCGAGGCGCCGGCCGTTCCCGAGAGGCCCGCGCGCCGGACCGCCCCGGACCTTTCGGCCATCGCACGCGCGGCGGCCCAGACGCGGGCGCGGATCGCCGATGATACCAAGACGAAAAAGGTTGCCCCCGAGGTGGCCCAACGGCCGGCTCGGCGTAAGCCGGCCGAAACGGCCAAGCAGGCACCGCGAGGAGGCCCGGCCGCCGATGCACCGAAGCCTATCGATCCGTCGGCGATTCGCCGCAGTGTGCGGCAGACCCTGGCCCGTCTCGAGGTTCCGCGGGAGCGCGGCAACCAGATGCCGAATCCCTCGACGCGTCCGCGCAAGCGGGCCAAGCGCGCGCGGGAAGACAAGCGCGATCGCGTGGCGCGTCAGCGCGCGCGCGCCGAGGCGCAGCGAGCGCCCGACGAAACCTTGCGCATCACCGAGTTCATCACGGTGCAGGAATTGGCGAGCAAGCTGGACGTGAAGGCTGGCGAACTCATCATGAAGCTCATGGGCATGGGCATGATGGCGACCATCAATCAGCGCCTGGAAAAAGAAGCCATCGAGTTGTTGGCCACCGAATACGAAGCCGAGATCCATTGGCTGGATACCTCGGCCGGCGAGGATATTGAAATCGAGGACGAGGGCGGCGACATGGTATCGCGCCCGCCGGTGGTTACCGTCATGGGTCACGTCGACCATGGCAAGACCACCCTGCTCGATTTCCTGCGCAAGGCCAACGTTACCGCCGGCGAGGCTGGTGGCATCACGCAGCATATCGGCGCCTACCAGGTCGACACGTCGCGGGGACCAGTCACCTTCCTGGATACGCCGGGCCATGAGGCGTTTACCGCCATGCGTGCCCGCGGTGCGCGGGTTACCGACATCGTGGTCATCGTGGTTGCCGCCGACGACAAGGTCATGCCGCAAACGGTCGAGGCTATCGATCACGCGCGCGCCAGTAACTGTCCGATCATCATCGCGGTGAACAAGATCGACCTGCCCGCGGCCGACCCCAACGCGGTGAAGCAGCAACTCATGCAGCACAACGTGTTGGTCGAGGAATACGGTGGCGACGTGCAGAGCGTCGAAATCTCGGCCAAGCACGGTACCAACATCGAAGCCCTGCTCGAAGCGCTGGCGCTCCAGGCCGAGATCCTGGAGCTGACCGCGGTTCGCGAGGGTCTGGCGCGAGGCACCGTCGTGGAAGCCCGCAAGGACCAGGGCCGCGGCGCGGTGTTTACCGTCCTCGTGACCAAGGGCGTGCTGAACGTTGGCGATCCCTTCGTGGCCGGATCATCGTCGGGTCGTGTGCGGGCCATGCTGGACGAGCACGATGAACCCGTCGAGTCCGCCGGACCATCGCGTCCGGTGCTCGTACTGGGTGCCGACGACGTGCCGGTAGCCGGCGATCAGTTCAACTCGTTGAAGTCGGAGCGAGAGGCCAAGGAAGTTGCCAATCGTCGCCGGGTTCTACAGCGCGAGCAGCAGATGCATGCTCCGCAGAAGATGCCGAGCCTCGAGACCCTGTTCGAGCGTATGCAAGAGCAGGAAGATCTGATCGAGCTCAAGTTGCTCATCAAGGGCGACGTGGCGGGTTCGGTCGAAGCTCTCTCGGACAGCCTCATGGGTCTGTCCAACGAGAAGGTTTCGGTGCGCGTGATTCGCAGCGGCGTGGGCGGTATCAACGAAAACGACATCATGCTCGCCGCGGCCAGCGAGGCCATCGTCATTGGCTTCCATCTGCGTCCCGAGCCGGCCATTCGGAACCTGGCCAAGGATCAGCACGTTTCGCTGCGCCTGTACAACGTGATCTACGAGGCGGTCGAAGAAGTGAAGGGGGCCATGGTTGGCCTGCTGAAACCGCTCGAGCGCGAGAAGGCGTTGGGAAGCGCGGAAGTTCGCGAGCTGTTCCGGGTACCCAAGATTGGTGTCATTGCCGGTAGTTACGTGCTCGAGGGCGTCATCAAGCGCAACGGCAAGGTCCGCGTGGTCCGTGACCAGGTGCCGATCTACGAAGGAATGGTCAATTCGCTCAAGCGATTCAAGGAAGACGCCAAGGAAGTCGCGACCGGGTTCGAGTGCGGCATCGGCGTCTCGGGATACGATGACCTGAAGATAGGCGATATTCTCGAGGTGTTCGAGATCGAGCACGTAGCCGCGGAGATGTAGCGGCCGTATCGCGAGTTGGTTCAGCCATTATGATCATTGGATCCATGCAGGTATCGCTGCGGCTGTACGCCTCGGATTCGCTGAAGGACAAGCGGTTCGTCACTCAGAGTGTCAAGAAACGCCTGGTCTCGCGTTTCAACGTGTCCCTCGCCGAAGTGGGCGGGCAGGACAGTTGGAAAGACCTCGACCTTGCGATTGTCACGGTGGCCAACCAGAAGGCCCTTGTCGATCGGGAATTCGAGAAGGTAACGCGTTTTCTCGACGGCGACGTGCGGTTCGAAGTCGTCGATCGCACCCTGGACTTCTACTGAGGAGCGCGATCAATGCGTGGACACCTCGAAGAAACCCTACGCCGAATCCTGGCCGAAGCCGTGACCACGCAGGTGCAGGATCCGCGCATCGGATTCGTAACGATCAGCGAAGTCCGGATGAACCGCGACAACACCGTGGCCAAGGTATTCTTCACCGTCATGGGTGACGAAGACGATCGCGCCACCACGTTGGCCGGCCTGAAGAGTTGTCGTGGATTCCTTCGTCAACAGATCGGTGACCAGTTGCGAATGCGGCTGCTCCCCGAGCTTCGATTCATCTACGACGATTCGCTCGACCGCAGCTTTCGCTTGGACGAACTGTTGTCGGCCCCTTCCAAACTCGAAGGCGACGACGACGAAGGCGAATCTTCCGATGCTCCGAAAGCAGAGGGCGATTGACCTCTCCGTTGGTTCCTCCGGTGTTCTTGAAGTCTCTGCTCAGTGACCACGATCGGTTCTGGTTGGCGACGCACGTGCATCCGGACAACGACGGTATGGGGAGCATGCTGGCCCTGGGACTCGCGTTGCGCGACATGGGCAAGCAGGTGTGCATGTTCTACGACGGTGATGGCCCCGCGTCGTTCGAATTGTTGCCGGGGTTCGATACGGTGGTTCCGTTTGGACAGGGAAGTTTCCGACCCGAAGCCGTTTTGATCCTGGACTGTCACGAGCTGGTCCGCATCGGCGCGGTGGCCAATGACTTCGTGGGTGACGAGCGGCTGGTGGCCATCGATCATCACGTCGTGAATGGTGGGCTGGGCGACATCGAGGGCTGGGTCGAACGGGACGCGGCCGCGACCGCGGCCCTGGTACACGCCCTGATTCCAGAGTTGCCCGGTACCCAACTGGATGCCGACAAATCCACCTGCCTCTACGCGGCTCTGGTTACCGACACGGGGGGCTTTCGGTTCAGCAACACCACCGCTGATGCGCTCGACATGGCGGCCGATCTGGCGCGGCACGGGGCCGACCCCGCGCGGATCGCCGAGGCGTTCCTGTACCGGCGCAGACCCCAAGCGCTCAGCCTGCTGGCCCGCGTGCTCGAAGCGGCGCAATACCGACTGGGCGGGCGGGTCGTTCTGTTGCGCGTGGATCAAAGAATGCTCGATCAGACCGGCGGTTGCATGACCGAGACCGAAGGCTTCGTGAATTTCTTCACCTCGGTCGACAACGTGAAGTTCGTGGCCATGGGCAAGCAGGAGCCCGATGGGTGCTGGCGTTTCAGCTTGCGCGCCAACGACGAGTACGACGTACAACGCGTAGCCATGGATTTCGCCGGCGGTGGGCACCGCAAGGCGGCGGGCTTCGAGTCGGATCTGGACATCGAAACCATCGAAGACCAGCTGCTGATGCGTCTGGGCCGCGAGCTCGAGCGTGGCCTCTGAATCGCGTCATCCCGCCTGCCTGGTGGTGCTGGACAAGCCCGCCGGCCCCACGAGTTTCGATCTCGTAAAGCAGATCCGCCGAGCCAGTAGGTGTCGCCGCGTGGGCCACGGTGGCACGCTCGATCCGTTTGCCACCGGCGTGCTGGTGGTGGCGGTGGGGGCAGCCACCCGGCTCTTGACCTTCATGTCCGAAGGATCCAAGCGTTACCGCCTGTGGGTTGAGTTCGGGCGGTCTACCGATAGCTGTGATGCCACGGGCGAAACCGAAGCCGAGGGCGAAGTGGCCTTCGACCGGGAAGCGCTCGAGCGGGTTCTTCCGGAGTACGTGGGCGAGATCCAACAGGTGCCGCCCAGCCTCAGCGCTATCAGGGTCGACGGTGAGCGCGCCTACGCGCTGCATCGGCGTGGCGAGCATGTCGTATTGCCGGCGCGCCCGGTTACGGTGCGGTCGATCGATCTCGTGGCGTGGCAATCGCCGCGGGCCGAATTGGTCGTGGACTGCGGTGGCGGAACGTACATGCGGTCGCTGGCCCGAGACCTTGGCGAGCGACTGGGGTGCCCGGCGCACGCGGCCGAATTGAGGCGAGAGGCCGTGGGCCCCTTCACGCTGGCAGATTCAGGCGCGCCGGGCGAAGTGGCGGACAATTGGTCCGAGCACCCGGCGATCCTTCCCCCCGTGTCGATGGCCCGGCATTGGCCTACACTGGTGCTGGATGGTGATCAGGTAAGGGCCGTGCGCGCGGGAATCCAGCCCGACCCGGCCTGGGCCCTTGAATGGTCCAGGTTGCCACCGCTGTCGGCTTTGGTCGATGGCCGGGGCCGGCTGGTGGCCGTCGCCCGGGCTGACGATTCGAAATGGCGTCTGGCGATGGTTCTGCCTCCGGACGCGGGAGTCGCCGGTGAGAACCTATAGGGGAAGCCATCGTGACCTGGCGCGCGAGACCGCGGCCCGCGCCGTGGTTCTGGGAACCTTCGATGGCGTGCACCGAGGTCACCAGGCCATCATGGCCGAGGCTATCGCGATTGCACGCGCGCGTTCCCTGGCGGGCGTCACGGCCGTCACCTTCGGTCGACATCCCCGCGTGCTTTTGGCCCCCGACCGTAGTCCGCGAATCCTGACATCGCCGCGGGAGAAAGAGCGACTGCTCTGGGCCACTGACATCGAACAACTGGTGGTGCTGGAGTTCGACGACGAACTGGCGAGCATGGAATACGACCAGTTCGTGCGTGAGGTATTGCTGGGCAAGCTGCACATGTCGCATTTCGTCTTGGGGCACGACGTTCATTTTGGCCACGATCGCGGCGGCAACTACCAGACCGTGGCCGAGTTGGCCGAGCGCGAGGGGTTCACCCTGAGTCAGGTGGCCAGCGTGCGCGCCGACGGTGAACCCATCAGCAGTACCCGGGTCCGCGACGCCATCGCCGGTGGAAAAATGGAGCAGGCCGGCGCCTGGATGGGCCACCCCTACGCCATTGCCGGTGTGGTGGAAGTCGGACGCGGCGCCGGTCGGACCCTGGGCTTTCCCACCGCCAACGTCGGCCGTGACGATGCCGGCAAATTGCTCCCACCCAAGGGCGTCTACGCCGGCTGGGCTCAGCCGCCGGAGACGGGAATCTGGCACGCGGCCGTGATCAATATCGGCATCGCACCCACGGTGACCGATGGTTCCGAACTGCGGATCGAAGCCCACATCCTGGACTACGAGGGCGACTTGTACGGCCAGACGCTGTTTTTGGGCCTGGTGTCCCGGCTGCGCGACGAAGTGAAGTTCGACGGGCCCGGCAATCTGGTGGCCCAGATCGAACGGGATATCCTCTCCGCCCGAGATGGATTGGACTCGGTGCCGGCCTGGGGTCACCCGAGCCGGCTCAATGGCCCGCCCGATGCTGGGTAATTGCCAACGAAAGCTTGACAGCTGGCGCTCCCCTGGCTAGCTTACTGTGTCCGAAAATGTAAAGAAGATGACGAGAAACGTAGCGGGCGTTCCGCCGGCATACGGGGAGCCAGATGGGGGTCGAAAGGCCACCACCGGGCACCGCGGATTTGCTGGACGGTCTCGCCTGCGTCCATCGCACCTGACACGCCTGTAGGAGGTCTATGTCGATGGGACTAGCGAAAGACAAGAAGAACGAGATCATCAATAGGTACCGGAAGCACGATGCTGATTCCGGTTCCCCCGAGGTACAGATCGCTCTTCTCACCGAGCGGATCACCTCGCTAACGGAACATTTCAGGGTCCACAAGAAAGACCACCACTCACGTCGTGGTCTGCTGAAGATGGTGGGGCAGCGCAAACGCCTGCTCAATTATCTGAAGAACAAGGACCTCGATGGTTACCGTGGCCTGATCAAAGAGCTCGGTATCCGCGGTTAGTTCCGAAATCTTCGGAACCCCGGTCATTTTGAAAGCGCTTCCGTCGTTGGAAGCGGCGTAGGATCGGCGTACCTAGCCCAGGAGGGCGGGACGTACGTCTACGTGTCGTTGTGTCTGTGTAAGGAGAAGAATCAGTTGTTGAACAATCCGAAGTCGGTCTCGACCGACGTCAATGGTGCGAAGTTTTCGATCGAGACGGGCCGCGTGGCCAAGCAAGCGGACGGCTCGGTGATGATCCGCCATGGAGATACGGTAGCGTTGGTCACCGCCGTTGCTTCCAAGAAAGTAAGTGACCGTGACTTTCTTCCGCTCTTTGTCGAGTATCGCGAGCGGACCTACGCCGCCGGCAAGATTCCCGGTGGTTTCTTCAAGCGCGAAAGCCGACCGGCCGACCGCGAGACGCTGGCCTGTCGTGGAATCGACCGCCCGCTGCGTCCGTTGTTTCCGAAGCACTTCCGTAGTGAGATCCAGATCGCCAGCCACATCATTTCGGCTGACGGCGAGAACAACGCCGACGTGATGAGCATCACCGGTGCCTCAGCCGCCATGGCGCTGAGCGATATTCCCTTTCATCACATCGTCAGTGGCGTGCGCGTGGGCCTGGTTGAGGGCAAACTGGTCATCAACCCCACCTTCGAGCAGGTTGACGATAGTCTGTTGGATCTGGTCGTGGCCGGCACCGACGACATGATCTCGATGATCGAAGGTAGCTGCGAAGAGATCTCCGAGTCGGAGTTGCTCGACGCGATTGATTTCGCCCACGGGCACATCCGCACGCTCAACAACCTCCAGCGCGAGCTGGTGGAGATGGTGGGCGCGCCCACCAAGCGTGAGGTGCCCGAACCCGCGGTCGACGAGGCCCTGGTTGCTCGTGTGAACGAGATCGCTGGCGACAAGATGCGCGAGGCCGTGGCCGTGGTGAAGAAGCACGATCGCCAGGAGGCCGTCGAAGCCACCAAGCAGGCCGCTATCGACGAGTTGGTGAATTCCGACAACGAGGCCGAGGTAGGACCCGTCGTGAAGTCCTTGCTGAAGGACCTCGAGAAGCAGAGCATGCGTCGCCGCATCATCGACCATGGCGTTCGTGCCGATGGTCGTGGTCTGTCCGACGTTCGCGAGATCGAAGTCGAAGTTGGCGTATTGCCCCGCACGCACGGCTCGGCGCTGTTCACGCGTGGCGAAACCCAGTCTCTCTGCGTCGCCACGTTGGGTACGCAGCAGGACGAGCAGAAGATCGACTCGTTGGAAGGCGAAAGCTGGAAGAGCTTCATGCTCCACTACAACTTCCCGCCGTTCAGCGTGGGCGAAGTTGGTTTCTTCCGCGGCGCCGGTCGACGCGAAATCGGTCACGGTATGTTGGCCGAGCGCGCGCTCGAGCCCATGGTGCCGGCCACCGAAGACTTTCCGTACACCATTCGGTTGGTGAGCGACATCATGGAGTCCAACGGCTCCAGCTCGATGGCGTCGGTGTGTGGTGGCTCGCTGGCCATGATGGACGCCGGTATTCCCATTCACTCGCCGGTGGCCGGAGTGGCCATGGGTCTGGTGAAGGAAGGCGACGACGTCGCCATCCTGACCGACATCCTGGGCGTCGAGGACTTCCTGGGCGACATGGACTTCAAGGTCACCGGTACCGACAAGGGCATCACCGCCTTCCAGCTCGACACCAAGATCGCCGGCCTGAGCCGCGAGATCATGGAGCAGGCGGTCACGCAGGCGCGTGAGGGTCGCATGCACATCCTGGCCAAGATGAACGAAGTCATCTCCAAACCGCGTGAGGAACTCAGTGCCTTCGCGCCGAAGATGGCCACCATCCAGATTCCCGTGAGCAAGATCGGTCAGCTCATTGGACCGGGTGGCAAGAACATCAAGAAGCTGCAGGAAGAGACCGGAGCCAACGTCGAGGTAAACGACGAGGGTCTGGTGTTCGTGTCCAGCGTCGACCAGGAATCGGGTCAGCGTTGCGTCGACCTCATTGCTGGCATGATGGCCGAGCCCGAGGTGGGAAAGGTCTACAACGGAACCGTGAAGCGGATCACCGACTTCGGCGCGTTCGTGGAGATCCTGCCCAACAAGGAAGGTCTTCTGCACATCAGCGAGTTGGATCACCACCGGGTCAAGCAGGTAACTGACGTGATCCAGGAGGGCGAGACTCTCGAGGTGAAGGTGCTCGAGGTCGACAAGAACCTCGGTCGCATTCGTCTGAGCCGTAAGGCGCTCCTGGCGCGCGAAGGCAGCTAAGCCAATCGTTCCCGGGTCGGTCGCGTCGCGGCCGACCTGGGGCACCTTCCTTCGATTCCAGCCCGTCAAGACGCTGCCGTGATCCAACGACCTGCGAACGACGAAACACAACCCCTGCGAACCACGCTGGACAACGGCGCCGTGCTGCTAAGTCGTCCCACGCCCGACGCCTACGGCGTGGCGGTGGGGGTGATGGTGTGCACGGGCACACGTGACGAAGCGCCCGCCCTCGGTGGCATCAGCCATCTGCTTGAGCACATGGTGTTCAAGGGCACCAGCCGCCGCAGCGCCTTCGAGCTGGCGCGCGATATGGAGGCCATCGGGGCCCAGCTCGACGCGTATACCACCAAAGAACATACCGGTTACACGCTCATGGTGGTGCCCGAACAACTCGATGTCGCGCTGGGCATCCTTTCCGAGATGCTCCTCGACTCGACGTTTCCGCCCGATCAATTGGAACTGGAGAAACAGGTGGTCATCGAGGAGATCCTCAGCAGTGAGGACAACCCCGAAGACCACATCCACGAACTGTTCACCGAGCGTCTACTTGCCGATCACCCGCTGGCCCGACCGATTCTGGGAACCCAGGAAACGGTAATGGGAATTGGCACGGACGATCTCAAGTCGTGGGTCGAACAGACCCATCGCGGTGGCAATGTGATTCTCTCCACCGCGGGCAATGTGGGCGCGCGCGAGATGGATCTCATTGCGCGGGCGTTCAACTTCCCCGCCGGCAACGGGCAGCGGGGGGCCGAAGCACCGGCGGTTGCGCGTCCGGCTCTCCAGCTTCACGAGAAGGATCTGGCGCAGCAGTATGTGGAACTTGGTATTCCCACGGTAGGGGCGGGTGAACCGCTGCGTTTCGCGGTCTCGGTGGTGGCGAGCATCATGGGCGGCGGCATGAGCAGTCGTCTGTTCCAGCGCATTCGCGAAGAGGAGGGCCTGGCCTACTCGATCTACACCTGGACCGAGTTCAACCGGGACACTGGAATACTCTCCACGTCGTTCTCGGCCAGTCCGGAAAATGCCCAGCGAGCGCTGGATCTGACCATGGTGGAATACGAACGGCTACGGTCGGGAGACCTACCCACCGCCGAACTCGATAGCAACAAGGCACAGCTTGCCGCATCGGTGGTCATGGGACTCGAAGGGTCGATGGGCCAGATGTCGCGCTTCGCACGCAACCAGATGTACTACGGTCGCTTCATGCCGGTGGAAGAGATTCTGGAAACGATCGAAGCGGTGACACGCGACGATGTCGTGGCCGCCGCGCAATTGCTGGCGCCCGATCTGCAAACCGTCGTGGGCTACGGTCCGTGCATGGACCTCACGTTGCAGGGTCGCTCGATCTAGCCCGCTTGCGGTGCCGCCACTACACGGTTTGTCCGTCGAACAACTTGCTTACCCGTAGGCGTTGCAGCACGTCGTCAATACCCTTGGCGTTGGCCACCAACGAAAATCTCACGTAGCCGCGGCCGGCGGCCCCAAAGGCGCTGCCGGGTGTGATCATCACGCCGGTGCGTTCGAGCAGGTCGGTCGTGAACTTCCAATCGTCATCACCCCATGCGGTCGGCACCCGGGTCCAGACGTACATCGTGGCGGGCGGGATCCGCACCGGCCACCCCAACTGGTTCAAACCGGAGCACAGGCGGTCGCGTCGGGCCCGATACTCATCGCGCGTCTTGGCTACGGCGGTGTCATCGTGCGTCAAGGCGTGGGCGGCGGCGTGCTGGATGGCCAGAAAAATACCGAAGTCCGCGTTGCTTTTCAGTTTGCCCAGGTTTGCGATGACATCGGCGTTGCCTACGCAGAAGCCCGTGCGCCAGCCGGCCATTGAGTGGCTCTTGCTTAGCGACGAGAGTTCCACCGCTTGTTCCCGGGCTCCCGGTAGCTCCAGCACGCTCGAGGGCCGGTGGTCGTCTTCGAGTGACAGGTCGCAATAGGCGATGTCACTGACCAGCATCAGGTCGTGATCGCGGCAGAACTGGACTGCGTCACGCAAGTGCTGGCGTGGCGCGATGGCACCGGTGGGGTTGTTGGGGTAGTTCATCAGCAGCATGCGGGCGCTACGGGCCACGTCACTGGGAATGTCGGCGAATTCGATCAGGAATTCCGCTTCTTCGCGCAGGGCAAGTTCCACCACGTTGGCTTGCATCAGACGCGCGGCACCCAGATACGCCGGATAACAGGGGGTGGGAATGAGAATCGTATCGTCGGGATCGAGGTAGGCCATCATCAGGTGGAACAGCCCTTCCTTGCTGCCCAACACCGGCAGAACTTCGCGATCGGCATCGACCGAAACCGCAAAGCGGCGCTGGTACCACTGCGCGACGGCTTGTCGTAACTCGATGTGTCCGGCGAAGCCCGCGTAGCCGTGACGGTTGTGGTCGATGTCACGAATTGCGTGGTCCAGCGCGTCGACGGTGGCCGCCGATGGGCGCCCATCCGGGTTGCCAACACCCAGGTCGATCACGTTCTTGCCGTCCGCCATGACGCGTTCCTTCAGGCGGGACAGCTCGGCAAACACGTAGGGCGGTAGCTCGCCGAGTCGGTTGGCTGGTGGAATCAACGTCGCGCTCCCGCGTCGAGGGGTTGGCAGAAAGCTACCACAAGAACGCAGGTTGTGGGTTGTCCCTTGTCGACGGCGGATTCCCTGTGCTAGCTTCGCTTTACGCACGGCTCTCTCGACCTGACACCCTTTGACAACTGGCTTTGCAACCGACGCGACACGCGCAAGTCGCCGGAATCTGTATGAACCGTCTCACCAGGTTCTCCAAGGCAATAGCTTCGGAAGCTGCTCTTCCTACCTCACTGCCCACGGTGATCGGGTACGGCCGCATTGCGCGCCGTGCCATGACCGGTTGGGGGCGAGTGTCCGAGAACACGTTCAAGGACCAGGTCAACCGCATCCTGGCGGCCGGGGGCCAGTTCGTCGGTCTCGACGCGTTCGTTGACCGATTTGAGTCGCCGGGCCCGGGTGATCATCGCGAGTTCCTGTTGGTGTTCGAAGATGCGACCTACGATCTTCTCGATCGGGCGTGGCCGTGGCTTCAGGCCTGGGGGTTACCCGGAGTCGTTTTCGTTCGCACGGCAAGCGTGGGGCGCTACGAGACGTCGCGCATGCCGGGCCGGACACGAACCCAGTTTCTCAGCTGGTCGGATCTGGCTCATCTGCAGGCCGCAGGCGTCTCGGTGGAGTCCGAAGGGCATCACGGTGTGGATGGGTCCCGGGTGCAGCCCGAAGTGTTCTACGGCGACCTCATTCGCTCTCGGCGTGAGTTGGAGCGGCGTCTGGGCCGCCTTCCCGATGCGTTCCGATACGTGGGTGGAGTGCGGCCCAATACCCAACATCTGGTGGAACAGGCGGGCTATCGCGTGGCGTTCGGTCGCCAGGCGGGGCACCAGCATCGCTTCGACGTGGCGTACGTCGGCGGTGGCCGAGGCTTTCTGCGCCGAGCCCACGCGGCCTCGTTGTAGCCGTCAGTGTTCGTTGGTGGCGCGCGGTATTGCGATCAAGCCGCCGTTGGCGGCGGTCTTCATCTCGTAGGTGCTACGAAGGCGTTCGGCAAATCCCGCGCTGACCAAGGTCGCTTCCTCCAGCTCATCCCAGGACTCGGGCGGCCGATTCTTCTCGGCCTTGAATAGCTCGATGGCGGCTACCGCGCGCGCCTGGACGCGTCGGTGAGCCAACTCGGTTCCCTGCCGTACGCCAGCGGTCACCGAGCGTTGATAGGGGCCCAGAGGACGAATCAGTACGCTGGTCAGTATCAGAACCATGGCAATCACGGTCAGGGCGATCGCAGCCGACGTCGACCGCGACACCTCCTCGCGATCCATCGCATCGGCGTCCTCGTCGTCACCGTCCAGTCGCTCCACGCGTTCTTCCACCAGGAAGAGTCCTTCAGAGCGCAGCGATTCGAGCGTGGTGAGGGTGTCGAATTCCGACATGCGGCCGTTGGCCAACGCGTGCGCCACGGTGCACTCACGCCCGCAAACCGCGACCATCCGGCGCGCGGCCGACGACAGGGTCTCGAGGTCAACCTCTTTGCCGGTGTGTTTCAGCTTGAGGTCGTTGTGGTGGTAACGTTCCTTCAGACCGGGCATTTCGTCGATGCGACGCACCGACTCCATGAGAAGGCCTTCCACCTTCATC
>JAJDAC010000033.1 GCA_029262065.1 Candidatus Krumholzibacteriota bacterium
ATATCCCCAAATTCGGTTTTTGATCGACCCGCGCCGTAGGAGGAAACTGAGGGGCGCTCCGGCCACGTGGACCGGAGCGCCGCCCCCTCTCCCACCACCTCAACCAAACAAGCGCCCAAGCGCCAGGATCACTTGAGCAGCACCATTCGACGAGCCTCCTCCAGGGCCCCCGCCCGCAAGCGAGCTACGTAGACACCCGGGTCTCCTTGATTTCCCTCTTTCCACAACACCAATTCCAACTCCGGGCAGATGGTGAAGTTCTAGTCTGTGCGAGCATGGCGCGAACTAGCCACGTGAGCCCATCAAGGCGTGCCTCACCGCTTGAATCGGCATGGATAACCGCCTATTCTCAGGCAATTCCCTATCACAGGGGAGACTCGCGGCCTCAACATCCCAAGCGCAAAACCAGCGCGGAGTGCGACAACGAATCTTGCTATGAGCGCGACCCCATCCGATCAGTTGTTCGAGGAGCTCTATTCCGAGCTGCGCCAGATGGCCTCTTATAGGATGGCCGGCGAGCGCGCGGACCATACGCTGCAGCCGACGGCGCTGGTCCACGAAGTGTTCATGAAAGTGCATGCGAGGTTGAACGACCCGGCGCTCGACCGCAGCGATGTCCTGGCCATCGCATCGCGGGCGATGCGACAAGTGCTGGTCGACCTCGGACGCAAGCGCAATTCCGCCAAGCGCAAGGGTATGCATGTTCAAGGCACGCTCAGCGCACTGGCCGCCTCACAACCCCTGGACCCAGAAGACCTGATCGCCCTGACCGACGCACTGCATCGGTTGAGCGAGCGGGAACCCAGTGGAAGTCGTCAGGCTCAGTTGGTGGAATGCGTGTGGCTGGGCGGAATGGACTTCACCGAGGTAGCCCAACGGCTGGGCGTCAGTCGCCGCCAGGCGCACCGCGACTGGGCGTACGCCCGAACCTGGCTGGCGCGAGAGCTCGCGGATGCGGTCTGAACGGAAACCGCAACGAAGCCCCGAACACGTGTTCTCCCTGGCCATGGAGAAGCACGGCCAGGAACGTCTGTCGTTCCTCCGAACCGAATGCAGCCACTCTCCTGAATTGCTGGCCGAGATCATCGAGATGTGTAAGCTGGCCGATCGGCAGCCCGCCCTACTTGAGCCCCCCGACACCATTCCGAAACAGCTTGGCAAGTACGAGGTAACCGAAGAACTCGGGCGCGGGGCCATGGGGATAGTCTATCGCGCCATCGATACGCACCTGGGACGGGAAGTCGCACTTAAGGTTCTACCCGATCGCCTGGTGCGCGATGGTAAGGCGCAAGCCCGCTTCGATCGCGAGGCCAGGATCCTGGCTTCGCTGAATGCGCCCGGCATTGCGACCCTCTTCTCGTTGGAAGAGTCCAATGGCGTCAGGTACCTGGTCATGGAGTACGTCGCCGGCGTGACCCTACGGGAAGTACTCGAAACCCGTCGGCCCACCGCCGAAGAGTCCATCGATTGGGTTCGACAGATTGCATCTTCGCTTACGCTGGCCCATTCGCAAGGGGTCATCCACCGTGACCTGAAACCCGAGAACGTGATTCTGCAAACCAATGGACAGATCAAGGTCGTGGATTTCGGCATCGCCCGAGCATTGGAAGAACCGCCCGACACGGAACGCATCATGGGAACGTCGGCGAGAAGCACATCGCTCGTGGGAACCCCATCGTACATGAGCCCCGAACAGTTCACCGGAGAGCAACTCGATCCCCGTAGCGATATTTTCTCCATCGGTTGCATCTTGTTCGAATCGCTGGCCGGGCAACGCCTGTTTCCAGACGGGACCTTCGGGAGCAAGGCCGACCCAACCCTGTTGGAGCAGGTTTCCAATCAGCGACTACGCACCCTGGTGAGTGATTGTGTCTCGTTGAACCCCTCCCGTCGCCCGGAGTCGGCAATCGCACTGCTTGATCGGCTTGATCACAACACGAGGCTTCGGCTTCCGATTGCTATTCTATCGCTGCTCCTGGTTGTCTTGGCCAGCCTGGCAGTCTGGGCCACGACAGCAAGGGACGGGCGAACTCCCATCGCATTCGAACCATCCGACCCCAACACCATCACCGCACGCGATGAGGGTGGCAACACCGTATGGATCCGGCGGTTCGATGAAGTCGTAGGAAGCATCAGCCGATTGGGCCAAGCCAAGGCTGGATTCGTGGTGGTACCGCGCGAAGACGAGCCATCTTTGATCACTGCTCGACTGGGACGCGACCAACTCACTGCAATAAGTCAGCGCGATGGCGCCACGTTGTGGGAACTGGGCGTTGAATGGGACGAGCCCGTCAATGGAAACGGGGGAGCCTACTACCTATGGGACACCGTTGCCGAGCGATTGGACGGGTCGAGAGTCATCGCTACATGCTTGCGTGACGGGCCATGGTATTCCACGTGCGTCCAGTTTCTTGAACTGGATGGGCGTCGCGCCGGTGCGTACTACCACCCCGGTGTTCTCAGCAGTCTGGGTCAGCCCGTGACCTACGAAGATGGCGAGCGTCCGCTGATCGTGTTTGGAAACAACAGCAGCGCTCGATTCCAGCGAGACCTCGTACCCTTCGAAACAAACATGCACGCCGGCGTTGTCGCGGCGATTTCTCCCAATACAAGCGGGCAAGCCTACCCCTACTCACAGGGGATGTCCCAAGAACGAGACTGGCCTGGAATGCCGCGCGCCGTGGAACAGTACTACTTGGTCATTCCCCCACTTGACCCCAGTACCGCGGCCCGCGTGCAGTCGGTCACTGTCGCGCAATCAGATGGCGGCACCAATTTCGAATTGAACCTCGAGGACGGTCGCTTTCTCTTGATCGACTCTCGCCTCAGGCCCATTCGGGCCTACTCGACCTTGGGTAAGCCGGCCGACAAACTGATTCAGTCGGGCGAGGCAATCATGGGCCCGGTTCTGTATCTCGATCGGGGTGTGCCCGAATTCATCGAGCTGGAGTACGTGAACTAGACTTTGGCTAGAAATCGTCGCCCAGGACCGATCGACCGGCCAGGGCTGCGTACAAACCGAACAGTGTCAGTCCCACGAGGAACCCCACCGTGAGTACGCTGGGCGCTTCGAGCAAACCGTAGCTGCCGAACGTGATGGGGAAATAATCGACGATGTTATCGAACATCCAGTAGACAATGAGTGACAGCAGGCCGAACCGCACCAGCAACGTCATCCACAACGTGGCCAGGAGCCCGCCCACCAGTGCGCCGTGCCAGAATACGTCGGAGCTGCCGCCGGCCGCGATGATCACGATCAAGGTGAAGACGCCGATCGCCGCCCAGGCTCGGCGCGTGATCATGCGAAGCACCACCAGGAACACTGCGAAGAAAATGGGGTTCAGCAGAGAATTCAGAATGAGGTTCACGAAGTCGGTGAACAGCGACACCGGTCCCATCAGCGATGTCCACCGCATGCTTTGCGGAATCGACGGTGGCACCCCCGAGTTCTCCATGAATGCTCTCTGCACGAAGCTCAGACCCACCGAAAAGGCAAACCCCACACCAGCCGCCAGAATGGAACGCCCGACCATGCGGTCGCGCACGCGGCCACGCAGTAGCCGATTCCAGGCAATGACCATGGTGGGCCAAACCTTGCGCACGTAGGGTTCCAGCGCCAGGTAGAAACATCCCGTGATACCCGCGAACACCATCGAGAAGCCAAGCGCGGCAAAAAATCGCTCGATGATGTCGTTCGGACCACCCAGCTGCCCGCCCACCAACCACCCCACCATGGGAAGCGCGAAGACAAACAGCGCCAGGCGAAGAGTTCCACTCAGGTCGCCGCGACCGGTGCGCATGTTGCGTTGGGCCATGAACACGGCCATACCCAGAACGCTCAGAAAGATCACGTTCACGATCCGGCCCGCCACGTCCGTCGATGAGTTCGACGACACCGTGCGTTCGGGGCGGCTCCACGGACCACGCACCACGAAGAACACCGGCTTGCCCTGTAGAGCGCCGGCTTCGATCTGGAACGGCGTATTCCACGGATCTTCGAACGTGCCCTTCCATGACCACTGCCGGTCGGAGTTGCTACGCGAGAACCAGGCGGGCGACGTGGGCGAGACCCGTGCGGTATCTATGCCGGCCGCGTTGAACAACGGTGTCCAGTCGAAGTCGTCGGTAGTCGCCGTCGAGTCGGGAAACTCAACGGGCACAGTCCGGAACTCCAGCAACTGGCCACGCGGATCCATGAGAATGGTTACCATTCCCGCCAGGCGAAACTCGGGATCGCGCAGACTTGCGTTGCTGTTGGCAGACAGCGGAACCAGCGGACTGGGACTCTGGCGGTACCAGTACCTTACCGCGGCCGGCCGCCGCAGGATCAGCGAATCCCATCGCGCCTGGCTCGAGTCGCTGTCGGCAATGTAGTTCAGGATGTCGCCGTGACGAACGAAACCATGCGCGCGGTCCGCGGGGTTCGTATCCAGGTTGAGCGTGGCCACCAATTCGCGCGCACGATCCTCGAGCGCGTCGGCTGTCTTCTCGAACGGTACGTGGGAATGCAAGCGATAACGGGTTTGGAAAGACGAGTACGCAAACACAGCCACCAGCATCACCGCGAGACAGGCGAACCCCAATAGCGGGTGGATTCCACCGCCACCGCCGGCGGCGGCCACCAGTTCCGGCGAAGGGGTCTCTCCCGCGGCCAACGCCGCGGCCAACGGATCTCCGCCCGGCAACGCAGTAGCCACGCCAATGGCCGAGGGCGGACGCATCGACGGATCTTTTTCCAGGCAGCGGGCAATGACGCGCTCGACCGCGGGGTCCAGGTCGGACACCAGGGTGGAAAGGCTGGTAGGGGTGGCCTCACGATGCATCTGCGTGAGTTCAGCCAACGTGTCGGCCTCGAACGCGCGCTTGCCGCTGAACACCTCGTAGAGCACCAGGCCCAGCGAGTAGATGTCGCTGCGCGCCGTTACCTCGCGACCATCGAGCTGTTCGGGCGCCATGTATCCGGGCGTGCCTGAACGAATGTCACCCTCGGCAAGCTCGGCCGCCAGCCCGGCCAGACCAAAGTCGGTCAATCGCACCCGACCACGTCCGTCGACCATCACGTTGGCCGGCTTGAGGTCACGGTGCAGGACGTCACGATCGTGCAACGCAGCCAGGCCCGCGCAGAGTTGGCGCGCGATCTCCACGGCCTTTTCGTGCGGAAGTCGGCCGATCCGGCGCAGCAGGGAACTCAGGTCATCGCCGTCGACAAACTCCATGGACAGGAAGACCAGACCGTCGACCTCGCCCACGTCGTACACGCGACAGACATTGGGGTGCGCCACCTCGCGCGCTACCCGCACCTCGTTCAGAAAACGCTGACGGCGGCTCTCGGTTTCGCTGAATCGCTTGGGCAGGAACTTGAGCGCCACTGGCTGACCCAGCGTAAGATCATCGGCGCGGTACACTTCGCCCATTCCGCCGCGACCCAGAAGACCGACGATGCGGTATCGATTGAGAACCAGGGTTCCCGGTGCAAACATCGTGTCATCCATGGGACCCGACGACCCCGACAATACGCTCGACGACCGCGAGGATGATGAGGGAGAGGAAGAACCGTGGGAAGACGCCGACGACGGTAGCTTGCCGGGCACCGCTACCGTGGCATCCAAGTCGCCCGCGGCCAACGACGCTCCGCACTTGGCGCAGAAAAGCCCATCGACGTCTGAGACCGGGGCCTGGCATGAAGGGCAATTCACCATAGGCGGAAGTATCCCACTGCTCGGCCGTTGGCGCGAGAACTCATGCCGACGCGCCGGAAGCCAGGTCGATCAGGAACACATAATCCAACGCTACCTCGCGATACCGCTCGTACCGACCCGACGCGCCGCCGTGGCCTGCCCCCATGTTGGTCTTCATCAGTAGGCGGTTGTCACTGGTCGACAGGTCACGCAGTCGGGCCACCCACTTCGCCGGCTCCCAATACTGTACCTGTGAATCATGCAAACCGGTGGTGACCAGCAGGTGCGGGTAGGCCTGCGCGGTGACGTTGTCGTACGGCGAGTACGACAGAATGTATTCGTAGAAATCCTTCTGTCTGGGATCGCCCCACTCGTCGTATTCGCCGGTCGTCAGCGGAATGGACTCGTCAAGCATGGTGGTAACCACGTCGACGAAGGGAACGTGCGCGATCGCGCCGTGGAACAGATCGGGACGCATGTTGAGCACTGCTCCCATCAGCAGGCCGCCGGCGCTACCGCCACCGCAATACATTCGCGAGCTGCTGGTGTACTTCTGCGCGACCAGATACTCGGCGCAGTCGATGAAGTCGTTGAACGTGTTCTTCTTCTTCAGTTTCTTGCCGGTGTCGTACCAGGCACGCCCCATTTCCTGACCGCCGCGAATATGGGCGATGGCAAACGCGAAGCCCCGGTCGAGCAAACTGAGACGCGACGAATTGAACCCGGCATCCAGGCTCAACCCGTACGAACCGTAGGCGTAGAGGTACAGGGGACTCGATCCGTCGCGCTTGAAACCTTTCTTGTACACAATGGATACGGGCACGATCGCGCCATCCCGGGCGGGTACCTGCAGTCGCTCGGTTACGTAGTCACCCGAGTCGAAGCCGCCCAACACCTCATCCTGTTTCACCAGATGCTTCTGCCGACTCACGGTGTCGTAGTCGAAAATCGACTTGGGCGTGGTCATGGAGGTGTACCCATAACGCAGGATACCCGTCTCGAATTCGTAGTTGGCATCGACCCAGGCGTCGTAGGCCGGCTCACCGAAATCGATGACGTGCTCCTCGCCCTCGAACGGCATGATCCGCAACCGGATGAGCCCTTCACACCGTTCGGTGACCACGAGGCGGGTCGCGAACACATCGAAACCAGCCAGCAGAACATCTTCTCGGTGTGGCAGGATCTCTTCCCATTGGTCGCGAGCGAAATTGTCGACCGGCGTGCGGAACAGCCGGAAATTGCGCGCGCCATCGTTGCTGGCGACGTAGAAATATTCTCCCCCGTGATCCACGGAGTACTCGTGTTCGCCACCGCGTGGCAGAAAAAGCTGGAATTTCCCTTCGGGATCGTCCGCGCTGAGCACGCGAATCTCGCTTCGCACCGAATGGTACGACGATATCATCAGGTATTTTCCAGATCGCGTGCGGTGCACGTACACGTTGAACGTATCGTCGGTTTCTTCGTAGATCAGCTCATCCTGGCTCACGTCGGAACCCAACCGATGACGCCAGATCTGATGCGAGCGCAGGGTCTCGTCGTCCATGCGTGCGTAGAAGAAAGTGTGGTTGTCACTGGCCCAGGCCATGCTGCCACTGCAAAGGGTGAGAACCTCGTCGTAGGTTTCACCCGTTTCCAGATTGCGAAACCGCGTCTCGTACTTGCGACGCCCCACGGAGTCCGTGGCGAAGGCGGCCAACTTCTGATCGGGAGTGATACACGGCGCGCCCAGATGGAAATACTCATGGCCCTTCGCCATGACGTTGGCGTCGAACATGATCTGCTCGGGAGCATCGACGGCACCTTCACGGCGGCAGTAGATCGGGTACTGCTGCCCCTCTTCGAAGCGGGCGTAGTAGTAGAACCCCGACTTGGGCGCGGGGGGTGTGGAATCGTCCTGCTTGATGCGTCCCTTGATCTCCTGGAACACCGTTTCCCACAGTGGTTCCGCGTGCGCAAGCGTGGCCTTGGTGAAGGCGTTTTCGGCCTCCAGGTAGGCGACGACTTCGGGGTCTTCCCTCTGGTTCAGCCAAAAGTACTCGTCGAAGCGCTGGTGTCCGTGTTCCTCATGCACATGGGGAACCTTCTTAGCTCGTGGTGCCTGCACCGTCGTCCTTTCGGGGAGGAAAATGTCCGCGCAGGATAGGGCAACCCGCGCCGAGCGTCACGGTTCGGTTGAGCCAGGCGATCCGGGCGTGGGAGCCAGCTGAAGCACCTCCCCATTCCACAGCCAGAGCGGCGCTCGAATGTCAGATAGGCGCAGCGATCCATCGGCGAGCGCTTCCACCGATACCAGGGCGTCCGGCTGGCTCAATCCCCGCTTCACCCGCCATGCTTCGCGTCCCGCACTGCCCCAACGCACCGGCGGAGCCAGACTCACCGGGCCTTGGGCGCGCAGACGGAGCGTCCCAAGAAGTTCCAGCTCAGCCGTGAGAGAGTACTGTGCGCCCAACTCCCTTACGTCGACGAAGGCAGCTGGCTCCAGGTCGACCAGTCCAGGGCCGTTGAGCCGAAGCGTAGTGCCACTGCGTAGGCCGTGGTCATTGAAGACCGCGGCCGAGCGGGTTCGAAACCGGGGGGTTGGTCGCAAGGATATTGAACGCGGCACGCCGGCCACCAGGAACGGCTCACCGTTGGACTCCTTCGCCACCGTTGATACGGCGTCGAGCCACTGTTCCATCAGACGACTCGACTCGGACCATTCGGGGTAGCGACCTCCGATGGGCGCGGACAGCAGCAGCAGCACCGCGACCACGGCCACCGGGACCCTGGCCCAACGGCCACTCTGATGCCACATGGCCGCCAGCCCCAGAACCACGGCCGCGACCGGCGGATACAGATACCACGGTGCAACGCCGCGAGCCACGAGCGCCAGGGCCAGCGTGCTTGCCGTGAAGGTGACCGCCCAGACCAAAGCCGCCGTCGGCTTCCGCACCAAACACCAAACCGCCGCCGCCACGATCGCCGCCACCAGAATCAGGTCGCCGCGAGCCGTGAGAAGCTCAGCCGGATCGAACAAGGTCACGAGCGAATTGGGTAACGCGCGCCACGACAATTCCAGACTCCCGTAGCCACCCACACCACCCAGAACCACCGACCGCGCCACCGCCGCGGGCACCATGCACGCCAATCCCACCGCCAGCCGAAACCACCAACGTCCGCTTCCAACCAGCGACGCCAGGACCAACGGCACGACGAAACCGGTCTCCTTGGCCAACGGCGCCAGCCCAGCCGCCGCGACCACCAACAGCCACCAACGCCGCGACGCTTGCGCGCGCAGCCATCCCCAACTGCAAAGCAGCAACGCCAACACCGCGAGCATGTCGCCCCGCCGTTCTGGAGCGGGCACCACCTCGATCAACAATGGGTGCAAGGCGTAGGCAATGGCCGCCGCCAACGCCAACCAAAGTGGCAGCGCGAACGCACGGCCAAGAGCCGCCACCAGCAGAACCAGCAACACGTGAAGCATCAGGTCGGTGCGATGAAAACCATCGGGGGTCGCTCCCTGCAATGAATTGTCGAGCGCGAAACTGAAGGCCGTGAGCGGGCGGTAGAACGCAACGTCGGGCTCAATACCCTTGCGCGCCTCGCGACCGAACACGTTCCACAGGTCGGCCCCCTGCCGTGTCTGCTCGACCATGACCGGGGCGTCCATACCGCAGTAGGACAACGATGGCACGTGCCGATACGGCCACCAGGCCACGAAGACCAGCGTCGCGATAGCCAGGGCCACACGGGCGCCCGGCCGCAGGGTGAGTCGTGCGGAAGAGGTGGACATGATGCAATGCGCCAGAGTTGTCCGCGAAGCGCGAAACCGTCAATTGAGAAAGGCGGAAGATCTTTCCTACCCAGAACGGGAAACTCCCGGTTTTCCCCGTCAAACGGAAGCAAACCGCAATTTCATGGGCTTTGCCCCCGCTTCTTGCAAATCGCGCGGGTCGATGGCGCCAGCATTGAGCGCAACCACACTCTGAGACTCTGACCGGCATCCGGTCAGGTTTCCCTGGAGGATCCCCATGAACAATGCAGTGACCCGTTGCTTGGGCACCGCTTTCGTCGTCGCCCTGTGCGTCGCCACCGCGATTCCCGCAACGGCCCAGATCCCCGCCAGCATCGGCGTGGACGTGACCTCGAAGTATGTCTACCGCGGCTTTGCCATGGTCGACGAAATCACCGTACAGCCCAACGCGCAGATCGACCTGGGGGCCACTGGCCTCAGCCTCGAACTGTGGGGCTCGTTTGCTTCGACCGAACGCACCGCGTTCGAGCAGAACGACGAGTTCGACGCGACCGTCCGATTCGACAAGTCGTTGGGCCAGATCTGGGAACCCTTGAAGTTTGCCGCGGGTTTCACCGCGCACACGTTTCCCAGCCGCGACCAGGTGGCCACCCACACCGAGGAATTCTTCCTAGGCGCGAGCGCCAGCCTGCCGCTGATCGACGGCGGACTCACCGTCTATCATGATGTGAACGTAATCAAGGGCACCTATGTGCAGGCGTACATCTCACCGCCGGCCGCCCTGCTGCAGGGACTGGCGGTGCCGGGTCTGGACGTGAAGTTCTCGGCGGCCATGAGCGACTACGTCGATTCGTTTGGTTTCCACGACTTCCGGGCCGAGCTGGCGTACGGCATTCCGCTCCTGGGAATCCTGGAGGCGGGACCCATGGCCGGATTCAGCTACGCAGCCGACGCCATCGATCCCGACAACACGAACTTCTGGGGTGGCATCCACCTGAAGCTCAAGCGCTAGCCAAGCCGATTCGGCCGCAATTGAAACAGGTCCCGAACAAGATTCGGGGCCTGTTTTTTTGTGCTCGGGCGCAAAGGATTGAGCCCAGAGTGGACAATGGAATACGATGGGTTCATCCCCTCCGCGGCGATCTCCGACGCCATACCATTGATGCACTGATTGTTCGAAAGGTCACAGACCATGGCTCAACCCATTCCCAAGGGGCTTCACACCCTGACGCCCCACCTGAACGTGCAGAACGGCCAGGAAGCCATCGAGTTCTACGGCAAGGCGTTCGGCGCCGAACTGAAGCACAAGATGGACGGACCCGGTGGCATGCTCATGCACGCCGAGATCATGATCGGCGACTCGCACCTGTTTCTGGCGCAGGCCAACCCCGAATGGGGCAACAAGTCGCCCCAGGACCTCGGCGGTACGCCGGTCATTCTGAGTCTGTACGTGGAAGACGCCGACGCGGCCGCCAAGCGCGCCATCGACGCTGGCTGCACCGAGATCATGCCCGTGGCCGATCAGTTCTGGGGCGATCGTTACGGACAGGTGCAGGACCCGTACGGACACGTATGGGCCGTGTGCACCCACGTCGAGGATGTATCGGATGAAGAGATCCAGAAACGCGCCACGAAAGCGTTCGGCGACTGAGTCCCCGGCAAACGACGAAGGGGAGCCCTCTGGGCTCCCCTTTTTCGCTTAGGTCGATGGATTCCTAGCGCGAGCCGAAGAGCTTCCCGAGCAGTCCACCGCCACCTTTGACGATGTCGCTCAGGTCGACATCTCCGTCGCCATCGCTGTCGAGCAGGCTTTCGACCAGGCCCATGCCCTTGCCGCCGACCTGCTTCTCGACATTGCTTCGCTCCTGGCCCAGAAGTCCGGCCAGGCCATTGGCATCCAAGCCCGTCTGACGCTTCTGCTTGCCCAACTGAGCCATGACGAGCGGCGCCAGCATCGCCAGCAACTTGCCCGACGACTGTTTGTCCATGCCCGACGCACGGCTGAGGCTTTGCTCGGCCGCGCCGCGCCGCTGACCCAGCAGGTGTCCGAGGATGCCGTCACCGGGGCCCTTGTCGGCCTGTCCCAGGAAGGAACCAACGTCGTCCAGAACACTTCCATCGTGATCTTCGAGAGCGCGATTCAGGTCTTCGGCACCATTGCCACGCGAGCTGTTCTTGGCCAGCGCGCCCATGAGCAGAGGCAAGGCCGCCGAGACCGCGGCACCTGTCTTCTTCTCGTCGGAACCGAGCAGCTGACTCATCTGCGCAAGGTTTCCACCGGAGAGCTGCTTGGTAAGGTCGTTCAACAGTGACATCGCAGATGCCTTTCGTATGGCGGGGTAATCGACTCGCGGGCGCTATTGTACTGCAACGACGCAGCGAAGTCCGGGCGTTCAACAGTCAGGACCCGCCGGAGCAGGAGAAGTCACGGGTAGCGGAAACTCTCCATGCCGACATCGGCCGGTATGGGACGCTCGGGACCCGGAGTCGGAGGTTTGCCCACGGAATCGATGTAGCCGTCACAGTTGTCGTCGAGCCCGTTGGGAGGATCGTCGGAGCCGGGATTGATGGCGCTGGCCGGCACCATGCAGATGGGCGAGGCCACGTTGGAAAGCTCGGGCACGCTGCCGTTCCACAACAAACGCGTGAAGGCAATCTCGAAATCATCCACGTACGGAAACAGCGTCGCGGTCCCGTTGGACAGATCCAGGATCTCGTTGGCGAAGTCCTGGTTGACCGACCCCTGAACCGTGAAGGCACCAAACGGATCGGTACCCGTTGCGTACTTCAGGCCCGTATTGGCCGTGAAGAACAGATAGTACAAGCCGTTGTAAAGCGTCACCGTCGGCGACTCGGCTACCAACCCCTCGGTTCCCGGTACCGGATCCAGAAGCGTCCAGTTGCGGCCATTGCCCGAGGTGGCCCGGGCGATCACACCCTGCCCATCGGTAAGGCGCGTGGTGAGAAACATGATCCAGGCGCCGTTGTACTCCATGACGAAAGGGTCACGACAATCGCCGGTGTACGGATCGCCAGAATCCCATGAGGTCCACGGCGCGTCGCAATCCAGGACACAGCCGCGACCGGTCACACCGTCGCAATAGAGATTCACATCGGACCAGGCCGAGAGATCCCACGAGCGGGTCAAACCGATGCGTTGGCGGTTGAACGCCCGATCGTCGGTGTAGGTAACACCGGTGTAGTACATGTAGAAACGACCGTTGGAACGACGCACCAGGTGCGGCGCCCACACGTTGCGGTCGTTGAAGTCGCCCGCGACGCCAAGCGGCGTCATGTTGGGCAGCGTTTCCCAGGTCACGTAGTCGGTCGTGCGAACGTGACCGAAATCGGTCTCGTTGTCGTCGAATCCCCACGGCCCGAAACCGCGGATGTGGAACATGTGCGTGTACCCGTTGTACTCGGCCACCGTGAAGTCCTTTGCGTTGGCGCCGTCAACCGGCTTGTACCGCAAAGGCGTTTGCTCGGAACAGTTGGGCGCGTTGGTCGCCCAGGTGAAACCGTCATCCAGGCAGTCGTCGGGGGTGGTAAAACCATCGCCGTCCACGTCGGCCATCAACAGGTGTTCGTCTGGTCCGAACAGCGATCGTGATTTCGACCTGGTTTTGTCGTCGGTCAGGCAACCGGCGAAGACCAACAGGACCGCCGCGGCGCACGCCGGCAAATGCAGAGAATTCACGCGAGGTTTGGCCATTGGGTGCTTAGCTGAGGAGGTGTCGTGCCGGACCAAGCGACCCGTCTGGAAACCAGTTCTGGGGGCGCGAGCGAGACAGTGAGTATAGCAGAAGCGGCCGACCGTGCTAACATGCCCACGTAGCGCTCGCAGATATGCCATCCATTTGTCGCCCGACGGAGCCCTTCATGGAGGAAATGGGGTGAACAGAGCGCGAATCTGGTCGTCCTTCGGTCTGTCCCTGGCCATCGTCGGGACCGTTTGGTCCCCCGTACGGGCGGGCCCGCGCGTGCCCACGATCCTCCGCGTCGTCCAGGGTGCCCAGGATGGCGACGGATCCAGCTGGGCCACCCCCCTTGGCAACCTACATGAAGCGATAGCCGCAACCGCCAGCCTTGAAGGGCCCGTGCAACTCTGGATAGCCCAAGGCACCTACGCTCCCGGAGGCGCCGGCGGCTCGGCCCTGGCCCTGGGGGGTAACCTGCAGATGCTCGGCGGCTTCGTCGGCAGCGAAAGCACCGCCGGTGAACGAAGTGACGATCCCGACCTTACCGTCATCACCGCCGACCGCGAGGGGAACGACGACGGCTCCTCGGGCGCCCGCCTCGACAATCTGTCCGGCGTACTGACGGCCGCCCATCCCGACGGGCCCATCCTCATCGACACCATCACCGTGACCGGTGCCACCGGCGGCAGCGCGTTCACCGCGACCAACGCCGTGGTCGAGTTGCGCAACTGCCAGTTCATCGACAACCATGGCGGCAGCGCCGTTGGCATCAGCGGCTTTGGACAGCTCACCGTTACCGACGGTTTCTTTCTGAACAACCAAGCTCCCCAGGGTGCGGCGGTAGCCGGGCAGGAGACGGCGGGCCAACTGAGACTATCGACGTTTGACTGTTCTTTCATTGGCAACGAATCGGCCGGCGGAGAAGGCGGCGCGCTGTGGTTCGAGGGCACGGACCTCCGTATGGAACGCTGTAGTTTCCAGGACAACACGGCGCAGTTTGGCGGTGCCGTACACGCGCGAGACACGCCAACGGTTCGGATCATTGACTGTGAGTTCAGGAGCAACGTCGCTCGTGAATCCGCGGGCGCGGTGTGGTTGGAGCAATCCGTGGCGGGTGGCCTGGCTCCTGTCGAAATCACGCGCTGCGGGTTCTGGAACAATCAGGCCCAATCGGGTACGGGCGCCGCGTTGAAGTCCACGCAGTGGAACACATATATTGAACGCTGTGAGTTCCTGGGCAATCGTGCATTCGGTCGCCACCCCATCAACGGCGCCTGGGTGGGCGAAGCCACCCTCCACCTCGATGGCGCCAGTGGCCATCGCGTGACCGACTCCCTGTTTACGCGCAACTTCGCCGCCGGCGTGCCCGGACTTCTCATGGAGGATGGCCAGGCCACCGTGTTGCAGTGCACCTTCGCCAACAACCACGCCGCCTATGTGAGTGTGGTGGGTGGCGGCGCGGTGGCTCGTGATTCGACCATCCGCGTGTGGAATTCCATTTTCTGGGGTAACCGATTCGGCGTGGGCAACGACGACTCGCAACCGGGTCAGGGCGGTGAGTTGGCCCAGTTGATCGTCGACGACGCCATCCTCGATCTGCAGGACTCCATCGTGGAAGGCTTGACCGGATTCCTGGGCGGCAACGGCAACCTGGGTCTCGACCCCCGGTTCGTCGATGCAACCAGCGACAACTACCAGCTCCAACCAAACTCGCCCGCGGTCGACGCAGCCCGTAACGACCGATTGCTTCCCAATCAGTTCCTGGACCTGGGGGGCAATCCGCGGGTTCGCGACGGCAACGGAGATGAAGAGGCCACCGTGGACATGGGAGCATTCGAACTCCAACTCAATTCCACTCCCATCAGCGATCCGCCCATTGAACCGCCCGCGCCTTCGCCGACGCCGGGATTGAGCCTACGGGCACCCTATCCCAACCCATCCAACGGTATTGTTTTCATGGAATTCCAGCTGCCTTCGCAGACTGAGGTCGAGGTCATGATCTTCGACCTCCGGGGGCGCCGCGTGAAGACGCTGCACGCGGGATCCAGTCCAGCCGGAAGCGGCCGACTGGAATGGAACGGAGCCGACGAGTCTGGCCACCCAGTAGCCGCCGCGCCGTATCTGGTGCGCATGACCACCACCAACCCTCACCGCATCGCGTGGCGACGTATCGTGCGCACGCACCCGTAGACAGGAGATTCCTTTGTCCGAAGAACCACAAGGCCAACTGCTGGTCGATTGGAGCGCCGCCCTCTGGGCCGGACTCCTGGCCAGCGCGGCTTTCTATTTGCTGAACATCACGTGGGTGGCCACCGCCACCGTAGGTAGCAGCTGGAGCGTGGTCCGCATGTTCGGCTCCATCGCCCTGGGCCAGGGTGTCCTGGCTCCCCCCGCTACTTCCCACGCCGCGGCGCTTGCCGTGGGCCTGGTTTGCAACGCGGCTATCTCCGTGGGGTTCACCATGCTGGTCGCACTGGTCCTGCACCGGTGGGGGATCTTCGTGGGACTCATCGGCGGCGCGGTGTTCGGTGCGGTACTGTATGGACTCAATGTCTTTGGGCTCACGAAATTCTGGCCCTGGCTGTTCGCTTTGCACGGTCCGGCCTTCTTCGTAAGTCATTTGATTTTCGGGGCGATCGCCGGATTCCTTTACGAGGTGTTTGAAGTGGAGGAATACGAGATGCAGGAGGCGCGCGCATGAGGTTCGGACGCCGACCCGTCTACGGCCGGCCCCGCGCGCGACGCGGCGGCGGCCTGCGACTCATCATTGCCCTGGTGCTGGCTGGCTTCTCGCTGATCTCGTACTTCGGTTCGCGCGAGCTGAATCCAGTCACCGGAGAACAGCAATACCTCAGCCTGACCGCGCGACAGGAGATCGCGCTGGGGCTCCAGGCCGCCCCGTCGATGATTGATCAGCACGGCGGCCTGCACCCTGACGCACGCAGTCAGGCCCTGGTGGACCAGGTTGGCCAGAAGCTTGTAGACAGCAGCGCCGCGAGAGATACGGGCTGGCAGTTCGACTTCCACCTTCTGGCCGATCCCAACACCGTTAATGCTTTCGCCCTACCGGGCGGCCAATGCTTCATCACGCAGGCGCTGTTCAGCCAGCTTGAAACGGTGGGTCAACTGGCCGGTGTACTGGGGCACGAAATCGGTCACGTGGTGGCACGCCACGGCGCCCAACGCATGGCCAAGAACAAGCTCACGCAGGGACTCACGGGCGCGGTGGCCGTGGCCTCCGAGAGCGCAAGCCAGGCCCAGATTGCGGTAATGGTCGCCAACATGGTGAACATGAAATACGGCCGGGAAGACGAACTGGAGTCGGATCAGCTGGGCGTGCGGTTCATGAGCAAGGCCGGCTACGATCCGCGATCGATGGTGGGCGTCATGGAGATCCTGAAGGCGGCGGCCGGCGGCGGAAGCCGCCAGCCCGAATTCTTCAGCACGCATCCCGACCCCGACAACCGTATGGATCGTATTCGCGACGCCATCGCGGAGCAGTTTCCGTCGGGGGTACCGGACGGACTCGAGCCGTAGGCCGGAGTCCGTCCCGGTAGCGGGATGCTCGAGGTTCTAGAACCGGGCCTTCAGCGTACCGAAGCTCTCGGCGGTCGTGGACACGGGGTTGTTGTTGAGAGACGCATCGGCCGCGAAGGACCTGAGCTGTTCGGGCGTGCAGGTGGGGCAATCGTGCGACACGATTTCGGTCAGTTCAGCCGCGGCGACCGGCCCCAGGTCGGGTACGAAGGCGACCCATCCGGATATCTCGCCGACGCCGGTACCAATGAGGTTGCCGTCCTCATCACCGAACGTGATCTCACCCAGTTCGATCAGATAGTCGACAACGACCGCGCCGTTGAAGGTGCCCACTTGCGTGTTCACGGATTCGTCGATCCCCCGAATCTCTCCATTCAGGAACACATCGTCAGCCAGGTCGGGTACCAGCTGCAGGCGAAAGGTCGAGCCCGTCGCAACGGGCCCGCTGACCATCCACCACGACCAATCGGCAAGTGGAGCGCGCCAGCCCCCGATGACGTCGGCCGTCTCGCGGTATCCCACCTCCGACGTCGACCCTTCCATTGGCGTCAGCAGGACCATGGGCCAATACGGCAAGCCGTTCTTGCGAGCGCGCTCGGTGAATTGGGGTCGGAGCTGCGGCCGAAACCGCCACAGGTGACGCTCCAGAGCCGAGAGACCGTGCGGAGCGTCCGACTTGGTCGGCGATACCGAGGCCTGGCCCAACAGGTTCTGTACCTCGACGCCAGGTGGAAAGATCTCGGAACCGGTGAAGAACAAGGAGCCGGTGCCGGACACAGGTCCGTCGAGCCCCTCCCAGGTCATGTCGTACGACCAGGAGTTGCCGGTACTGTTGGGCCAGAGCGAGTCAAGCGTGGGTTGGGCCACGGCGACGTTGGATCCGGTCAAAAACAAGGCAAGGAAACCAAGACCCAGGAGCGAGCCCGATCGAGGACGATAGCGAGCGATCATTGAAGAGACCTCGGATGCAAGAGAATAGGAGAACCCGGTTCCGCGCGCGGCGGAGCGGACCGTGCTGAAGAAAGGTGCTCCAAGTATAGATTTCCGTGCAGGTCCGCGGGCCGGTTTTTTGTGATCAGGCCTGCTTCATGCTCATGGCCACGCGCTGGCGCGCTTTGTCCACCTCGAGCACCTTGACCTGCACGGTCTGACCCACGTGCACCACGTCCGACGGATTCTCCACGTACCGATCAGCCAACTGACTGATGTGGACCAATCCGTCCTGGTGGACGCCCACGTCCACGAACGCCCCGAAGTGGGTCACGTTCGTGACCACGCCGCTGAGCACCATGCCCTCACGCAGGTCGTCGAGCGAGTTCACATCGTCGCGGTAGGCAACCGCTTCGAAGTTGCTACGCGGATCCAGTCCTGGGCGTTCCAATTCTTCGAGAATGTCTCCCAGCGTGTATTGCCCCACCGAATCATCGACGTACGTCGCCATGTCGATGCGTGCCAGTAGCTGCCGGTCGCCAATCAACTGCCCCACCTGCTGACCCAGATCGCGGGCCATGCGCTCCACCAGCGCGTACCGCTCGGGATGCACCGCCGAGTCGTCGAGCGGGTTGCCACCCTTCACGCGCAGAAACCCGGCCGCCTGTTCGAATGTCTTGGCCCCCAACCCGGACACCTTCATCAATTGGTCGCGACCACCAAACGCGCCGGCCTCGTCGCGATGTTTCACCACCGCATTGGCCAGGCGGGTATTGAGCCCAGACACGTACTGCAACAGGGACGCCGAAGCCGTGTTGAGATCCACGCCCACCTTGTTCACGCAGCTCATCACCACGTCGTCGAGCGCTTGCTTCAGGGCCTTCTGGTCCACGTCGTGTTGGTACTGCCCCACCCCAATGCTCTTGGGGTCGATCTTCACCAGCTCGGCCAACGGATCCTGCAACCGGCGACCAATGGACACTGCCCCGCGCACGGTGACATCCTGGTCGGGCATTTCCTCGCGAGCCACGGCCGAAGCCGAGTACACGGAGGCGCCCGACTCGTTGACCATGACCGCGGTCGCCGACCGGATGTCGCGTTTCTTCAGGTAGTCCCGCACCACGGCGAAGGTCTCCCGTCCCCCAGTGCCGTTGCCAACAGCCACGGCCGCCAATGTGGGATGCGCTTTGAACCAGGCATCGAGCGCACGCTCGGTGCCGGCCACGTCCTGACGCGGCACCGTGGGGTAGACGACACCGTGGTCGAGCAAACGACCGGTTTCACTCAGAACCACGACCTTGCATCCAGTGCGAAAACCGGGATCGATAGCCATGACCGGCCGTGAACCAAACGGCGATGCGAGAAGCAGGTCGCGCAGGTTCTCGGCGAAGACCTCAATCGCTTCTCGGTCCGCACGTTCCTTCAACTCGGCGCGCACGTCGGTGGCAATCTGCGCCGAAAGCAACCGGTCGTAGGCGTCTTCGGTGGCCATCTTCACCTGGTCCGACCAGATGGACCGCTCGCCCACCACGCGTCGCACCAGCAATGCCTTCGCGGTATCGGTATCGGGCAGGATCTTGTGCGAAAGGAAGCCCTCCTTCTCGCCGCGCAGAATGGCCAGCATTCGATGGCCGCGAATGTGGTTCACCGGCTCCTGGAAATCGTAGTAGTCGGTGAACTTGCTGGTCTCCTTGGCCTTGCCCCGGGCCGCCTTGGAATACACCAGCCCCTGTTTCCACGTGAGTCCTCGGATTGCCGCCCGCCATTCGGCCGTTTCCACCACGCGCTCGGCCACGATGTCGCGAGCACCCTGCAGGGCGTCGGCCGCCGTTGGCACTTCTTTCTCCGGGTCGACGAACTCGCTCGCAATGTCTTCCACAGACCCCCTGGCGTCGGCTTGCGCCCACATGCGTTCGGCCAGCGGGTCGAGGCCCTTTTCCCGCGCGATGGTCGCGCGCGTCCGTCGTTTGGGCTTGTAGGGTAGGTACAGATCCTCCAGGGCCGCGCGCGAATCGCAGGCCAGAATCGTCGCGCGCAACTCGGGCGTGAGTTTGCCCTGTTCATCGATGATGGACAGGATGGACTGCTTACGCATGAAGAATTCGCGGTGGAACAGCAATCGCTCCTGCGTTCTCTGCACGGCTTCATCATCGGCACCCTTGGTTACCTCCTTGCGGTATCGCGCGATGAAGGGGACCGTGCTGCCCTCGTCGAGCAGGGCAATGACCGCCCGCGTCGATTCCGGTGTCAAACCAACTTCGGGTGCAATGACTGTCGCGTAGTCGGGTTCGGCAATGGTTGCCAGTTCGCTCGCGGGTTCGCTCACTGCGACCTCACTTTCCGTGACTCTGGGCAAGACGCAGCAGCAGCAAAGCTACTCGCTGGGCCTGGGTTGTAAATGTGCGTAGATCGGCGGTCTCGCGATCGGTGTGACCGCCGCTTCCCATGAGACCAAGACCGTCGAGGGCGCCCTCGACAAGGCCGGCGGTAAACGACACGTCGGCCGCCCCCGCCCGCCGTGGATCCACTGCGGTAACCGGCCCATGACCAAGGTCGCGGCTGGCCCGGTCGAGGACCTTCAAGAGTTCGTAGTTGCCGGGCGCCGGCGCCAACGGCGGATACTTGTCGAAGAACGTGAGCTGGGCGTGGGTGTGCGGCAAGCTCTGCTGCACCACGGCCTGCATGACACCTTTCGCGCGCTCCAATTGTTCGAGGCTCAGGGCCCGCAGATCTCCCATGACGGTCGCGGTTTCGGCGATCACGTTGTTCTTGCCGAAGGCTTCGCCTCGGGCCGACTCGCTGCTGGCCTGCGCGCTGGTTCCGCCCACCACCAAGCCGGGATTGAAGGTCAGATTCTGTTCGTAGGCCAGCCCGTGCCGGAAGCCCTGGAGAATGCGGGCCATCTCGAACACCGCGCCCGCCCCCACGTCGGGCTGGAAGATCTGCGAACTGTGCGCGGTGCGCCCCGACACCTCGAGCGTCCAGGAGGTCGAACCACGGCGGGCCACGACCGCCGTCGTGGGATCGCCATCGCCATCTTCGAAACCAAGCGCGATATCAGCCTGCTTGGCGGCCTCTATCAGAACGTGCCGGGCCAGCTCGACCGGCGCGCCTACTTTTTCTTCATCGCCGATGAGTACAACGGTTACCGTGAGGCCCTCGAACGCGCCCGCCTCGAGCAGAGCGGCCAGGGCGCTCAGGATGACGATGTTCCCGCCCTTCATGTCGGTGGTGCCCGGGCCCTTGGCGTGAAACTCGTCTATCTGTTCGTAGCGCTGAAACGGATGATCGGGCTCGAACACGGTATCGAGATGTCCAATCAGCAACACGTGCAACGGACCCTGACCGTGCCGAGCCACCAGATGGCCGGCACGATCGAAGTCCGTGCCATCGATCCATTCGGTTTGGAAGCCCAATTGGTCGAACTGGTCGCGAAAGACACGACCGACTTCGCGCACGCCGTCCAGATTCAACGTGCCACTGTTGATGTTCACGGTTCGCTCGAGCAGCGCTACATCGTGTTCGTACCGCGAGGCCGCGACACGAACGATGGTCTGCTCCTGCGCCGACAGCTGAGATTTCGTGGGCTGAGCCGATGCAGTGGACTGGGCCAAAGCAACGGGCGGCAGGACGACCGACACGAGAGCGAGTAGCGCAGCCAGCGTGCGCATGGACAAGTATGTCACGACAGTACTTCCGCGGTTGGAGGCAGACTGCCGATTGTCGAGGAGGCAAGCGCCGGGGTCAACCGGCAGGGTGGGCACAAGCGGCCCCGGTCTCAACCATGCGAACCGGGACCGCGGTGCATTCCGAAGCGGGCTCCCACCTGGCGACGATGGTTGGACGAGGGCCCAACCACGGCCGCTGCCTCGGAACATTTCGTCGGGCGCCGCCATCAAGCGGTGTGACGTACATAGGTGCATGACGCCTCCAGATCCGTGCGTCGCTTGAGTCACTTTTTCCGCGTTTTCCAGTTCGTCGCTCATTCGATTACGTTTGTTGTTGGAATAGCACCGCAGGCATGATAGGGTCAATTCACACCCTGACGACTCGCCCGTCCAAGGAGGCTCCCCGAATGCGTCGCAGCTTCGCGATTGCCCTGCTGTCGCTACTGTCCTTCTCCCTGTTCGCCACCGACCCCTCTCAGGCCATTACTCCGCAGGACGCCGAGAACCTGGTCATTCAACAGGTCATCACCCCCGACCCACTCGAGCCCCAGCTGGTGGCTTTCTTCTACCAGATGGGCCTGCCCTCGCCGGCCCTGACCGTGGGTCAAACGGTGGAGTCGGTCGACGGGTTGGTCTCGTTCACGGCCACCGAGCCCACGTACTTCATATGGATCGACCGTGAGGCCACGTTCGAGTGGTACCACCAGTCGCGCTTCGTGTTCGTGACCGAGGCCGCGGGAATCGTTACGACTTTCGACTCGGAGACGTGGCCCATCATCGACGGTTCCGAGTACGAGGGGTTCACCGATTCAACCGGCGACAATTTCTACGGCGCCTATCCAGCCCTCATGCCTCCGCCGCCCGCTACCGCGCCACCCGTCAGTTTGACCAAGGCGGTCGACCCCAACGCGTGCGCCCTGATTGCCATTGGAAAAAACCGAGATGGCGTCAACGAGAAGCAGTCGCGCCAGGTCGATACCAACCGCATCGTAAAATACCTGCAGAACAACCCGCGCGGGCCTGAGTTGGCTGGTGCCAACATCAAGACCGAGCGCGGACCCCAAGGCAGCCTCTACTGCGGCGCAAGCATCCAGGACGTGTGCACGCAGATTACCAACATCCTGCAGAACCCCAATTGCAAGAAGTTCTACTTCTTCTACGCGGGGCACGGATCGAAAGGCAGCAACGCATCCATGGTGTTTCGAGGCGCCAATGGGGGTCGCGAGCCCATGACCTACGCCGAGTTGGGCAGAAAGATCCTCAACGCGGTGCCCTTGAACCAAGCACCTCCCGAGTTATGCATCGTCATTGAGGCGTGCTACAGCGGCAGCGTGGTCAAACAACTCAAGGACGTGCGCGTGGTCCGCAACGGCAAACCCGTGGGTCTGAAGGTCTCCGTGATCTCCAGCTCATCGTCGGACCAGGTGACGGAACGTTTCGGCGACGGGAGCGGCACGCCGTTTTACCTGGGTCTGGAGATCTGCTCGGCCGATCTACAAGCCAACCTCAATGGCGACAGCAAGATCAGCCTGTCCGAGGCCATCGCCTGGGCCCGTGCCGTAATCCCTCAGAACGCCACCCGGTTCCCGCGTATCGAGGGAATCGGCGTGGAAACGAACGTGGTGTTCAGAGGGTCAAAAACCATCAGCAAGGAGGTAAAGATCAAGGACCGCGGCAAGGGGAAGCCACGCGTATGCGAAGTGCTTGTAGGCTTCCGCGTACTCATCGATGGTGAATGGGAAAACGTCAACAAACGGTTCCTCTACCTCAGGAACGCCAGCTGCACCAAAACCAATGTCCCCAGGGTTCCCTTCCGGATTACATGCGAGAAGTTTGTCAACGGCGAACGAACCACGGTCATCGTGAAGGACAAGATCAGCATCAAGCTACCGCCGAAGGCGCGGGTCCCCCTGATTGGTCTGCCTGCCGACTGTATCGCCAACACCTGGAAAATCGAGGTCTTGGGTAAGAATGGCGAACCCGTCGGCAAAGGATCACCCGAAGTCGTAGAGACAAGATACCGGTGGATCAACGTACCCAGGGATGAAGATTTCCTGATCTACGAAGACTTTGCGATCGTACCCGGCGAGAGCCACACCAACGACCTGGGAGTCACACCGCCGTTCGCGCTGACGGCCGACCCGGTGTCGTTCACCGACATCGGAACCCTGGACACGCTGAACGTGGCAATCCGAGGCATTATCCCTCCACCCACGCCCGGCGGCACCCCCTTCACCTGGTCCCACTTCGTGCCCACCAGCGGCGACTCGACCGAAATCAGCTACGACTTCCGAACGCAGGGCGAAGTACCCGGCAACATCGGAGCCGGCGCCGGAATCTTGTACGAGGCTCTTTTTGTCGGTGGGGACATCGATGTGGTCGGTGGCTTCGCGGCCCTGGATCACTCGTCGGTCATGTTCATGACCGACGGAGCCAGCGCCTCTACGGCCCCGGGCGCAATCTTCGACATCATCGAAGGCGGTATCGAAGCCGACGACGGCGCCTCGTGGACCACCGACTTCCGCGGCGACATGATGTGGAACAACGCGAGCCTATCGTCTCCGGCCAATGGCCTTCGGCTCGATAGCGCCAGAGGTGGCCTCAGCGGCGTATGTGTGATGGACAGCGAGGGCCCGGGCCTGTTCCTGACCGGCGACCTCTCGATGATCGGCATGGACAACATCACGCTGATCGGCAGCGCGGGCGCGGGGGTCGAAGCGGACGGCGCCGGCTTGACCGGCATCACCGGCCTGCTCGTGGTCGACAGCGGGACCGACGACATCGTACTGAGCAACGGCACCCAGCTGGTACTGCTCGATTCCTACTATGACGACACCAAGGTGTCGATCGATGCGACCTCGGCCCTCGGCCGACTGTGGTCCACGTCGGTGCAGGTGCTCGACGCGTCGGCAACGGAATTGCCGGTGGCGGGCGCGACCGTGGATTTCTACCGGCTCGAGGGCGGGCCCCGCGTGTTCGTCGACTCCAAGGTCACCGACGTGGACGGGGTCACCGACACGCTCGAGCTGGAGGCGACGTTTACCGACATCTCTGGGTCGACCGACCTGTCCAACTACGAGATCGACGTCACGGTGGGCGTGGGTCCAGGCGCGGCGACCATCACCATCCCCTACCGGGCCGAGGACAACAACGTGGTCACGCTCTACTGGGATGCGGCCACGGGCACCGAGCCACCACGCCAGCCCATCAGTGCGCTGCGGCTGGCACCCAATCCGTTCAACCCCAAGACCACCGTGTCGTTCGAGTTGGCGACCGGGGGAAACACCACGGTCACGATTTCCAATGCACGAGGCGAACGCGTGAAGGTGCTCCACGCCGGTGTGCTTGGTCACGGCGAGCATCGGTTCGATTGGAATGGGCGCGACGATTCTGGTCAGGATGTGGCCAGCGGCGTGTACTACTTCCGGCTGGAGACCGCGTCGGGCCCGACCCAGATGAAGAAGGGCGTCCTGGTTCGCTAGGCCCATGACAATTGGCACGGTGGCGTGGCACAATGGTGCCTACGCCACCGCCCGCCAATGGTCAGATAGCAGAGGGAAGCCCACCATGTTCGATTGGAAGTTCCGCGCGGCACTCGCCGCGGCCGGATTCGTAGTTGCCGCCGCCGTAGCCGCACCCGACGCGGGCGCCGAGTGGTCGGGAACCCAGGAGCAGCGCGAGGGCGTGCTGCACATCCTGAACTCCGACACTCCCCAACTACCGCCGCTGAAGATTACCCTGGACGAGCAATGGCGTATTGGCACCGACGACGACGACGAGTTCTTCGGAGTGATCTCCCGCGTCACGACCGACAGCGATGGCAACGTCTACGCTCTGGATTCCCAGCTCACCGAAGTCCGCGTGTACGACGCCGACGGCAACTACCTGCGCACGGTGGGCCGCGAGGGCGAGGGACCGGGCGAGTTTCGCAACCCCAACGACATGTACCTGGGCCTGGGCGACAAGATCGGCGTGCTCCAGGTGTTCCCCGGCAAGGTCGTGCAGCTGAGCAAGGACGGCGACCCGCTCGACAACTTCCGGCTGCCGGAGGTCGAGGGCGGTGGCTTCCAATTGGTGTTCAACGCCATGGCCACGCGTGACCGGTTGGTCATGGCCGGCGCTCAGATGGCCCGCGAAGGTCAGGAGCAGATGCAGGTGACCTACCTGAAGGCCTTCGCCGACGACGGCACCGAGCTGGTGCATTTCTACGACGAAGCGCGCGAGAATCGGTTCGGCAACATGAAGTACGAGGAGTCGACCTTCTCGAACTTCCAACGACGCTGGACCCTGGGCGGCGACGGACGCGTGTACGCAGCCCTGACCTTTGGCGAGTATGTCATCCATGTATGGAACGCCGACGGCACACCCGACCGGGTCATTCGCCGCGACTCCTACGTGCCCGCCTCGCGCAATCGCGAAACCAAGAAACGCTTCCAACGATTGTACGACGGTGTGACCAGCTGGAATCCCAACTCGGAGTTTTCCGTCAGCGACCACCACGTGGCCGTGGGTTCGCTATCGGTACGCGGCGATGGCACGTTATGGGTTCTGAGCGGACACGGCACGTACGAAACCCCTGAGGGTGTGGCCGCGGCCTTCGATATCTACGACAGCGAAGGCCGCTTCGTGCGGCAGGCTCATCTGATCGGCGACTTCGATCCTACCGAAGACGCGACCTTCTTTCGCGATGGCCGCCTGTACGTGGTAACCAGCTCGTTCAGCTCGGTGCTCAGCTCCATGGGCGGCGGCGATGACGACGAGGCCATGGAAGAACCCGAACCGGTCACGTTGGTGTGCTACAAGCTCGTGTCGGAGTTGTAGTCGAAGCGAATCTGCTTACGGACCCCGGTCAGCGTGATGTATTGATAAGTCACCAGGCCAGGGCCGGCTTCGGCCGACAACTCCATACGGCCGTCCTGGATGCTCCCCAACCATTCGGCCACCACCGACAGAAAATCCAGAGCCTCGACGCGCTGGAATGTTCCCTGGCAAGGTGCGGTCAGCGGCACCATGCCATCGGACTGCGTGGAAAGATCGAACTGGGGGGCAGTGGTCCACGTCACGGTGAAGCGACGCGCATCGGGCGAACTACCGTTCACGAAGGAAACGCGCCGCCAGGTGCCACAGCGTCGGGTGGACAAGCGAATGTCCATCTCGAACTGGGCTTCGGCCACGGTTGTGGCCATGGTCACGGCCGTCAACGGTGGCACCGCTTGCTGTTTGCTGATGGCTGCGGCCGCCATTCTCAGCTCGGCCAGCTTCGCGTCCATGTCAATGGACGACTGGGCCACGGCGCGGCCCGAAAAAATCAAACAAACGGCGAAACAAACAGACCACGAAAACTTCGAGGACGAAGTACGTAGATCAACCAAAGGCCCCTCCTGTACGGAGTAGGCCGAGTATTCCCGCGACGTAGATTTTTCGGTGGGAAGGACAGCACGTCACGAAGTGCTCGGCATGGGATGTCGTGTCAAGTGAGCGCGATGTCGAGCTTCAAGAATACGAATCGAGATAGCCCTCCGCACGAGGGAAACCCCCCATGCCATTCAGGCGAGACCCGCTGGCCATTTGGCTGTACCCTGCGCCATCCAGACCCACATGCCGCCCCACGGGAAGACGACCGTGCCCCAGGAACAACTCCAGACCCACATCGATCGCGCCCGCAAATGCCTGCGCGAGGTGTATGGCTACGCCGAGTTCCGCCCCCACCAGGACGAAGTCATCGTCCACGTCATGCAAGGAAATAGCGCCGTGCTGGTCATGCCCACCGGCGCGGGCAAGTCGGTGTGCTACCAGATCCCCGGACTGTTGCGAGACGGAATCGGCGTGGTCGTTTCGCCCCTCATCGCGCTCATGCAGGACCAGGTGGACGCGATGCGCCAGCTGGGGGTACGCGCCTACTATCAGAACTCCATGCAGTCGGCGGCCGAACAAAACCAGGTGAGGGAGCTGATACAGAAAGGTGAAGTAGACCTTCTATATGTGGCGCCCGAAAGAGCCGTGAAGCCGGGGTTCATGCAGTCGCTGGAAGGCTGTGACATTTCGCTTCTGGCCATCGACGAAGCCCACTGTATTTCGCAATGGGGTCACGAATTCCGTCCCGACTACCGCGGGCTCGCCATGCTGCGCCAGGCCTGGCCCCACGTGCCATGTCTGGCGGTGACCGCCACCGCCGACGAACCCACGCGACACGACGTGGCCGCCCAGCTGGGTATCTCGCGTGACGACGTGTTCGTTACTGGTTTCGATCGGCCCAACATCCAATACACCGTGCTGCCCAAGGCCGACGCGCGCAAACAACTCATGGGGTTCCTGGCCAGCCGGCGCGGCGAGGCCGGCATTGTGTATTGCGGCACACGTAAGCGCGTGGATTCCATTTCCCAGTGGTTGAGCGACCAGGGCTTCGAGGCGCTCCCCTACCATGCCGGCCTCAACAGCGAAACGCGGGCTCGGAACCAGAAACGTTTCCTACGCGAGGACGACGTGGTGATGGTCGCCACCGTGGCGTTCGGTATGGGCATCGACAAACCCAACGTGAGATTCGTGGCCCACCTGGACCTGCCCAAGAGCCTGGAGGCGTACTACCAGGAATCCGGACGCGCGGGTCGCGACGGCGAGCCCGCGGTAGCGTGGCTCAGCTACGGTCTGGGCGACGCGGTTCAGATTCGACAGATGATCGGCGAACCCAGCGACGAGCAGACCCACCGCTGGACCGAGCTACGCAAGTTGGACCAACTCATTGGTTACTGCGAGTCCACCGGCTGCCGCCGCAACATGTTGTTGGGCTACTTCGGTGAATCGCGTGACGTGGGTTGCGGCAACTGCGACACCTGCCTGCACCCGGTCGAAACCTGGGACGCAACGGTACCGGCCCAGATGTTCCTGTCGTGCGTCCGGCGCACGGGCGAGCGTTTCGGCGTGGGACACATCATCGACGTGCTCACCGGCCGCGAGACCGAGAAGACCCAGCGCTACGGCCATAACCAGCTTCCCACGTGGAAGGTAGGCGAAGAATACGGTTCGTCGGACTGGCGCTCGATTTCGCGCCAACTGGTGGCCATGCAACTGGTGGGCGTGGAAATCGCCAAGTACGGTTCGCTGCGTTTGAACGAGGCCAGTTGGGAAGTGTTGAAGGGCTCGCGCACGGTGGAACTGAAGAAGGAAACGCGCAAGCCCACCTCGAAACGCAGCCGCGCCAAGGCGGCCGCGGGTATCGAGAACCCCAGCGATCCCCAGACGGCGCTGTTCGAGCGCCTGCGCGACCTACGTGCATCGCTGGCGGCCGAACAGAACGTGCCACCGTACGTGGTGTTCCACGATCGAAGCCTGTGGGACATGGTGGCCCAGCGACCGGCCAACCTGGAAGACTTCGCCCAGGTGTCGGGCGTGGGCGCCAAGAAGCTCGAGCGCTACGGCGAGGCGTTTCTGCAGATGCTGCAGGATCCCGAATAGGGACCCGGGTCCCAAGACCCCCCAAACATTTTTCTCGAATATCGACTGCGCCTTGGCGTGGGCGTTCGCGCATCTACAGGTGAAGGGCCACCAGGCCCTCATGACTGACACTGAACACTGGAGAACGCAATGAACATCCGTAAGACCATTGAAATCAATCTTTTGACCGTCCTGCTGGCAAGCCTGGCCCTGACCGCCGGTTGCGGCAGCGACGACGCCATGGGGCCCGCAGCTCCCGCCGCGCCCGTCCCCATGGATCGGGTAACCGTTTCGTTCGACCAGATACAGGTGCGCCAGGCCTGCGACGGCGGCGCCACCGGCGAGTTCGGCTACAAATTCTACGTCGTGGTCAGCCAGAATGGCTCCGAGGTAGCTACCTACCTCCCCAACGAGATCGTGCGATTCTCGGCCGCCAACAACAGCACCTACCGTCCCGCGCGGTCGGTATCGTTCATGGTTCCGCGCGACGACAACACCAGGATCACCGTGCGTGCATCGCTGCGGGAATACGACGGCGCGGTTGAAGAGTTCACCCAGGGATACTTCGTGCCCCACGCCAACGAGACCAATGGCATCCCCTGGTCGCCGACCGACAACTTCAACTACGACAACTACTCTCCGGCCAATATGAGCGGGGTAATGAATCTGGAAGCGGGCTACAGCGCGTCCTGCGACGTGCGCATGATCTACTCGCTGACCGTGGAGCCCCAGGAAGACCAATAGAGACAGCCGCCGAGCGTTCCGTCGGCTCTGGGAGGCCCGGCCAGGATGGCTGGGCCTCCTTTCTTTGCGACTGTGACAGTGCTAACTTTGAAGCAGCGATGTTCCACGTATAAGCCGGTCCCACGAGGTCGTAGTTGCTTCGATTCAAGACGATTCGATTCATGACAATAGGTTGGGTCATTGCGGCCGGCTTCTGGGCGACCGAGGCGAACGCCTTCATGCTCGACGTTCACGGCGAACTCACCAAGGCGTGCCTACGCGCCATGGGCTGGCGCAGCTCTCGCGCCATCGAACGCGTCATCGAGGCCAACATCGCCACCGACATCGCGCGCGTGCCCGGCCCCTGGCAGTACGCCCTGTGGCCCACCATGCCCAAGATCGCCGACTTCGTGCCGTTGGTGCGCGAAATGGCCGAGCACACACCGCGGGAAGATCGCGGCACCCTGGCCTTCCACTTCAACTCGCTGTACTCGTTCGATGCCGTGGCCAGCGACTGGGCCGACATGGACACGTGGTTGGAGGATCGACTCGACGAGCTACGCGACCACCCACCGGGCGCCAGGCGCGAACGACGTACGATCGCGGTCATGGGCCTCGTGGCCCACGCCGTGCAGGATTTCTACGTGCACTCGAACTGGGTGTGGCTGCTCAGCGATTCGATCGCCGACAACACGAATGGCCACGCATACCCGCTGTGGGAAGACCTGATGGAACCCGACAGCGCATGGCTGAACGCGCACCCCAAGTTCGATCGCGAGGCCGTATTGGACCGCATGCGCGTATCAAACCAGGCGCGAAGCACCCACGACCGCGAGGGCGGGCTGCAGACGGGGCGCATTCTGGGCGATCCCGCTTCGGAGCCCAAGCCGTGGAGACACCGGCACCCCAAGGACGAGTGGAGTGAAGCCCGGGAAGTCCTGGCCATTCGCTCCACGGCACTGTGGATCGAGCGTATCGAGACCACCCTTGGGTATTCTCCCTGGCGGCACCTCCCCACCGGCCGCTGAGCAACGCCGCGACCCATTCCTAACGGCCTCGGGGAGTGCTATGATTGACGACTTCCACGCAGGAATTGTACGACTGTCGGTACTGTATTTTTGGAGCCAATCACCACCATGCCGAACCTGGAACTCTTCCGCGGGATGACCGGCGATGACATCCTGGAGATCCTGAACCGAAAGTGGATTCGGCCCAACCGGCACGGTGAGATCTACTTCGGCGAGCGGCAGTTCGAGCGGGTCATTGCCTTCGGGGCCGACCGCCGACGGAAGAAGGCATTCGCCGTGCGGGTGATGGTCACGGTACCGAAGGAAGCCAAGGTGGCTCGCTGCGCAACGCAGGGAGTGCCCGACACGGTGGTGATCACCACGCCCAAGCCGCTACGGGCCCAGGTGCTCGAAATGCACGTGCGCACCCTGCGCGATGGATTCGGCGAGTTCGAACAGGTCCAGGGCGAGTGGGAGATCCGGCGGTTTCTGGAGCTGATCTGAGGCGGGCGGAAGGGAGTTGGTGGGTCCCCTGGGACTCGAACCCAGCACCTACGGATTAAAAGTCCGTTGCTCTACCTGATGAGCTAGAGACCCACGAAGTCGTAACGCCAATCACGACAACAAAATATCGAAGACATTCGCGCGCGACCACGCCGTGGTCGCGCGGGCGCGAAGCGGCCCTCGGATAGCGCAGCGCTACCACCAGCCGCACAATGTACATTAGCACCCCTCTATTCGTCTACGTAGGCGTTGGCCACCCGCGCCACGTTTTCGTGCCCCGACTTCCGCCGACCACCAGCGTGTTTGGCTGTCCCACTTCCTGCCAATAATGCGCTTTGGTAGGTGGCACAACTGCGTGAAAACTACCGTGCCTACCAGCCTCAGCAAAAGGAACCCCTGTGCGCCCACTTCATCTCGCCGCCGTGGCCATCTGCATCCTCCTCGCCAACCCTTCGAACGCTACGGCGGGCAATCCCATTGAGTACGCCGAGCAGTCGCCCAAGCGTCTCGTTTGCCCAGGCACAGCCGAGTTCGGCGTGTATTTCAGCTGCAGCATCGGGGTCGGTGGCGAGGTCGACATCTTCCCGTTCGACGCGAACGAGGGAGACAAGATCTTTGCACGCATGGCTGACAACAGCGGATTCCAGCAAATTGCTCCGCGCGTGGACATCTTCGCTCAAGGCGGGGTCGCCCCAGTATGTACAGCTTCATCGAGTGGAATTGCTCAGATCAACGGCTGCGAAATCAGTTCGGACGGAACCTACGAGGTCAGAGCCTCGGATGGTCCGCCGTTCGTGGACACGGGTGGCTATGGCCTCTACGTCCAGCGACTCAACCAGCCCCAGAATGCAGTAGAAATGTCCCTGGGACAGTCCATCTCTTCGACGATCGCCGGGACCGGAGACGTAGATTCCTACACATTCTTTGCGCAAACGGGAGACGTGCTTTGGGTTTCGATGTACGACACACCGGGATCTGCTCCTCTCAACCCAGCCATACAACTGTACGACCCCAACGGCGAACTGGTCTCCTCGGTAGCTTCGTCATCGGCGGCAATCATCGACGGCGCAGTAGCCGCCATGGGAGGAAAATACCTGGTCCTCGCAATGGACAATGGGACCCTCAACTCGGGTACCTACAACCTTTCCGTTCACCAGCTGAACGGAGGTACAACAGCGATCCCCGCCGCCATGGGCCAGACTCTGGTGACTTCTTTCTCGCTCGAGGGCGAGGTCGACGCATTCTCCTTTGCCGGACAAGCCAATGACGTGGTGATCGTACGGGTCGTAGACCTGGCCGGTTTTGCAGAACTGACTCCGAACCTGCGTTTGTATTCACCGCAAGGAGTCCAACTAGGAAGTGTTACTTCGAACAACACAGCGGAGATCGTATCCCTGGTCCTCTCCGAAGAAGGAAAGTACACAGCGCTCGTACGCGAGACCGGTATCCCAGATAACGGATCCTATTCCTTCTTCTGGCAGCAGCTCAACGGACCGTCGAATGTGATCCCACACACGCCTGGAGTGCCGGTGGCAGAAACCATCAGCCCGGGCGGAGAAGTCGACACATACAGGTTCGTGGGTGAGGTGGGCCAGAACGTCTTCATTGAGATGATCGACATGTCGGGCTTCTTGCAGCTTACACCGCTGGTCAGGGTATTCAGCCCCGACGGCGTGCTGGTGGCTCAAGCTACCGACGCCGATATCGCGAGCCTCAATCTCACGTTGGGCGCGCCGGGATCCTACAGTGTTCTCGCCACGGATAACCTGCCATTTCCTGACGATACGGGTGCCTACACCATGCAGATCGATGCAGACATTACGACCGGTGTTCCCGAAACTCCCGTAGCGCGTCTTTCAGCCGAACTGCTGCCAAACTCACCGAACCCGTTCAACCCTCGCACCGCCCTCAGGTTTCGGACGACTGTCGCCGGACTAGCTACCGTGGAAATCTACGACTCGATGGGCCGCAGTGTCCGTGACTGGACCGTGAACGCAACGACGGCCGGAAACTATGAAGTGGAGTGGAACGGGCGCGACCGTCAGGGCCGTGTAGTTGCTTCTGGTGTCTACCGTTCCCGCCTGGTATTCCGGGGAGAAGACCACGGTACGCAGTCGCTGGTACTGGTGCGCTAAACCAGCTGAAGCCCCCTACTTGCCCCAGATAACCGATTCCCCGGGAGCTAGATACCGCGGTCGCTTCGCCGCTGCATCTCCCACCGATCGATGGGCGCAAGCGGGCCGACCGGGCAATGGTGTTCCACCGACGGTCTGCCCTGGATCATGCTGAGAAGGTGAGGGACGGCGCGCATCTCGCAGCCGGGCGTCGCGAGCACCGCCGCCAGCACGAACGATAGCGTCAAGTGCGCGAACTCGTACGTGAGCCAGGCCCAAACGATCCAGTTCAGCGGTGACGACCAGACGGTTCCGTTCATCGTGTAGCTGATCGAACCGCCAACTGCCGCCGCCAAAAGCACTCCGACCTGTGGCCACCGCCCCCAGTTGCGGGAGAACCCGATGTTCAGAACGTAGGGAAACAGAAAGAACCCAGCGAAAACGGTGAAGGCCCACTCCGACTGGGTCCAGGGCTCGCCATTGCGAAAGTACCGACCATCCACAATCAAAGCCCAGGTACCTGAGAAGAACACCGCGGCGAGTAATAGACGGGCAACCCGGCCGACAGGACCGGGACGTTCGATTGTGCCCTCGGGGGCCAGCTGGAGTTCCGCGCTCATGGCTGCGCCATCAACGCCCGGCTGACTGGCCCGTCGACACTGACTGTGCGAAGTGACTCGTCATACTTGCGACCACATGGTCCTTGCTCTGGTAACCAACAAGTCGTTGCTTCACGCTGCCCTCCGCGTCCACAAGCCAATAGGTGGGCACCAGGCGGCTATCGAATGTTTCGCCGAGCCCGTCGTCTGGCGAAGCCAGGACCGCATAATTGGGCTCGTACGCCTTCATGAACGAAGCCACACTCTCCGCGTCACCCGAGTTCACGAACACCCCCACCACCTGTACACCTTGCTCCGCGTACTCCGTTTCAAGTTCCTTCAGAATTGGCAGCGTCTGAAAAGAATGTGAGCAGTGGCCAGCCAAGGTCACGAGGACCGTAGGCTTACCGACCAGGTCAGCGGAAGACACTTCACTACCGTCCATCGCGTATGCAGTGAACTCCGGAAGCGAGAGGTCCGCGTACGTTTCACCATCGCGGGCCTTTTCCTTGACGTACAAATCGAGCATGTCGCCGGTAGCACCCGAAAGGTCACCGTACAGGGAGCAGGCGCCATACTCGGCGCAACGGCTCAGGGATGCCGTAGATGGAGTTACACAGGCGCTGGTGGATGTGACTGCGCAGGCACTGGGTTCTGCGGCCACATCCTTTTCTGAGGAGTTCTTCTCGGCCGTTGCGATGCCCGTGCACAGTACGACCAGGGCCAACACGGCCGAGAGCTTCGCAATGCGAAATGTGAATTGTTCCATGACTTCCAACTCCTTGGGTTCCCTGAAATACTCTTGCGCCAAAGCGGTTGTCGCGATGGCACTCGGTTCACCGTGTTTCTTCGTCGAGGTGCGTTCGTATCTGTTTGGCGAGTTCCGTAGCGTCCAGCCGGTTCTCTGCGGGAAGCCTGCCGCTGAGCTGGTGCATGAAGTAATTTGGCCGCGGCGGCCCGGCATCGTCCCAGGTAACGCCGGGCGCATACACCAGGTACACGTCCCAGGCCGGTTCAGTCTTTAGATCGATCGACGGCTGGAACAGTTCTCCCACCGAACGCGTGTCGACCCAGTAGTTGGAAACTCGTTCGTCGGGAAAAAGAATCGTCGCCTTGCGGGACGACCGCTCGTCGTCGGTCTTCAAGATGGGCTCCCACACCGCATACACCGACAGGGTCGTGTCGTCGATCTGCTCCAGGGTCTTGGACTGCACCTCACGGGCGCCGTACTGACACCCGGGTCAGGTGGGAGACAGCAGCATCAGCAGACGGGTCTTGTCGACATCGGCGTTGAAGCGCGCGCGTAACTCCGCCGCATCGTCTGATAGTCTTTCGACGAGGGAGGCATTTTCGGCGGCCGTTTCCAGTTCCAGGAATCCCTCCGAGAACACGGCCTCACCGGTCTTGCGAAATATGAAGACCTCATTTTCCTCACCGACACTGCCCAGACCTTCCAGCGTCAGTCCGTCCGGAGACAGTGCACCCTCGAACTTGGTTCCCATGGCCGTCAGGAAAAGCTGGATGTTGGGTTCCAGGCCAGACACTTCCACGGGATAGTCCTCGACCCCATACCTGGGAAGATCGAACTCCCCCACCCAGCGGGAATCGACTACACCGAGATCCATGATGATCTCGATCATCTCCCCGTCTTCGTCTTCGATTTCCGCGACCCAATGACCGGAAAGCTTGTTGCCATCCTGACTCGCCGGCGACTCGGCCACCGACTTCAGCTCGTATCCCGCCTTACCCACCGCCGCGGCGAGCGCCATTTGGGTGGGGACGGCGCCGGCGCCGAGTTCCACAACCCCCTGCCGGTTCTCGTAGCTGACAGTGGCCGAAGTGACTTCAGCAAGTTCCAACAAGGCCATCTCGACCGCGGCCTCGCATCCCGCGCACGTCATGCCCTCGATATCCAAAACCAGTGTCTTGGATCGCGCGGAATCGGACGGCGCGGCTTGCGCGCCAACGACACGCCCTACGTAGCTTGGAAAGAGCGTGAGCGCCGCGACCAATGCCGTCGATGTCCAAAGCATCCCCAGGTTCAAGCGCCGGAGTCGTGAGTTGGAGGGTAGACACTCACCGTCGGGCCCGCACTCAAACCTCGATGGGCGGTAGTTCAGGTAGAAACCAATGCCGAGCAACGCGACCGACACAACCAGGAATAGCGGACGGAACCGCTCGAAGAACGCCGAAGCTCCGGCCACTGAAAATCCCGCGGCAATCATGAGGAGCGGCAACCAGCAGCACGCGGAAGACGCAGCCGCGGATACAACGGAACCCATGGTCGCCCAGCCCGCGCGTTTCATGGCGTACCGCTCGCGGTCAGTGCGGCCAGAACCAACTCCCGCGACGGAACCCCGGAGTTGCCGTAGCGGCGACAACTCATGGCGTAGTTCTCATCTTCACGACGTGCGAGTTCGATGTCTTCGCCGTCCACCCGTATCGTCGGCGAACCCAGAAATGCCAGGCGACCAACGTCGTTCACGTGCTTGATTTCGACCTCGGTCAGAATCGCTTCGACGCCCGTTTCTGCAACTACTTCGCGCACGAGTTCGAGCGCGGGTGCATGGTTGGGGCAACCATTGAAATACAGAATGTCGATTCTCATTGGGGCCCTCCTTGTCACTAAGAACAACCTGGACGTTGGACCCTGGTTCAGGGTCAAGACTCGATTTTCGGCGACGGAAGATCTCGCCTGAACTCTTCGATGGCCGGGCACTGGCCTTGTTGGTGGGGGCTACAGCAGGCCTCGTGGAGTCTTTGCAGGGTCCGTTGAACCGCGCGCAGGTCGGCAAGCTGCTGCCCGACGTGCTCAAGCCTGGAATCGATGACAGAGAGGACTTGTTCGCAGGGCGCAACCGCCCCATCGGCAAACCGCAGGACGGTGGCGATATCTTCCAGCGAGAGCCCGCTCGATTGCGCGGCGCGGATGAAGCGCAGGCGAGATACTGAATTCGGCCCATACACACGGTAGTTGGCCGAACTCCGACCTTCGGGGCGAAGTAGCCCCCGGCGCTCGTAGTACCTTACGGTCGAGCCCGCGACGCCAACTTGCTTGGCGAGTTCACCTATGGTCAATGGCTTGTTCATTGTACTCATATGATACCTACGCATTGAACCTGGGTTCAAGGTTGCGCCGAATTCATCGGCCGAGACTCAAGGGTCTCGTCGGGTGCCGTGATGGACCCGATAGCGCGTACCCCCTAGTGTAGACTTTCAGGAAACGCACTCCCCGTGGCCAAGGAGTCCTCCGATGACGTCACTGGCGAAGATCACGATCGCGCTCTCGTCGATTCTGCTCGCCACGCCGGGCTGTGAGTCCAGCAGCGAAAACACGCCCGCACCTCGACCCCTCATGATCTCCGCCACCGTGGGTGCGTCCGGAGCCACGCTCACGTCGTCCGACGGTCGACTGCAAATGGCCATCCCGCCGGGGGCCCTGACCTCGGATACCGACATCACGATCGAAGAAGTGGCGGCGGCCGACGCCGATCCCGCGTTTGGCGACGGTGACTTCTTCCACGTGTTCGACGTGACCCCGGCCGGGCAGGACTTCGCACAGCCCGTTACGTTCAACATCGAGATTCCCAGATCGGCCTACGCGAAATACCTCCCCGCCCGATCCAAAGAAGAGCAGACGTTCATAGAAATAGAGGGACGCTTGGTCCCCATCCGCGCCATCAACATCTTCGATGAAGACTTCGTCATGCCAGACGTGCAGCAAACCGTCGACGGCGAGGGAATGAACATCTCGTTCGAGCAGACCCGCCTATTCAAGTTCAGTCTCGACGATCTTGGCGTCGGCTTGGATGCGGCCAACGCCATCATGTTTGTCTTGGGCGAAGACGAGGTCGAGGTCGAAAAACCCTGGGGGCTCAATCTCGCGGCCAACCTGGACGGCTCAATGCCCTCGCCTTGGTTCGTAGGAATGCAATCGGGTGACAACGTGGAGTCGCTAACCGAGTTCCCCGAAGACGGCGCCGTTCTCACCGCCGAAGTGGATCCCGACACTGGCCGCGACGTGTACAACTTCTCCTTCGATCTCCAGTTCGCAACGACAGACCCTGAAGTGGTCTCGTTCGACATGGAAACCACGCTCGACGTGGACGACCCCGCCGCCTTCGGCGTGCCCGACGGTGTAACATCCCCGCGATGGAACCTGGTGTTCAAGTCTGGCTCCCTGACTTTGCAAGCCACCGCGTGTGAAGTGAACTGCGGATCAGCCTCGGACCTGTCCGTGCCATTGGCCATGCAAGGAGTGCGCAGCGTGCGAGTAGGCCATTCGAGCCAAACCGACGCACCTCCCCCCGAACCCGGCAAGCGTGACGCCAACGATCCCTGGCTGTACGTGGCCGGGGCCGGCGGCCTGGAGTACTTCGAGCTGGCGCGCGATGCCGCGGGCCAGATCACCGGCCACCGGGCAATCGATTTCAACAACACGGTGAACAACATCGAGGGCGTGGTGCCCATGAGTTTCGACGTGCAATCGGAGTTCGACCCCTACGCAGTTCTGTACTACAGCGACGCCGGCGCTTCGCGCTCGCAATGGAACGGCACAGCCTATGGCGCCAGCTTCATCTTCATCAACGGACCGCCCGTGAAGGACGCGGTTCAATACGGAGGAACCACGGGAACCTCCGGTGCGGTCACCTGCAACAACTCGTCGAGCGCGGTCATCTTCCTGGAGATCGACCCGGTCTCGGGCATCTTCTCCACGGCCGGAGGCGCATTGTTCGGCAGTGAGTTCGACGGCCGAACCGGCAACGCCGTAAGTGCGTTTGCCAACGGACCCACCAGTGGAGCCATCGTGGTTACCGACGGATCCCCTGGGCAGATCTGGACGCACAGCCGATCGGACAAGGACGATGGAAACCCAAGGGGAGTCGTTCAGAACGATCCCCGCCAGGTCCGCGCCCAGAGCGGTAGGTACGCCGTGAGCAACCACGGATCCAACTCCATCAGCACCGGCACATGGGATGGTGGCACTTCACTTTCCCCACCCTCGTCATCGCCCGTTGGCACCGGCCCGATCGGCGTGGAGATGCTGGCACTGGCCGATGGAAACGTTGCCGTGCTCACAGCCAGCGAAGTGGACGGGGCCGCGACGGTCACGATCCTCGGACCGTCGGGCAATGTAGTCGGTACCCCCGATACCATTCTGGACCCCGCCGGATGCGGTACCACATCCTATGCCGCGTGGATCGGTGGACCGGTGGTGTACATCGCGTTCCCGTGCGCGCGGTCGGGAACCATCGAGCTGGTGGCGACAAGCTACATTGCCGAGCTGCGATAAGCACCGCCACCTGAAGATAACAAACATATTTGCAACAGGTTACCCGGGTGAACATTCCCTTGGAATTCTCTGTTTTCTCGATTGAAACGATTTAATAGTTTATTTTTCATTGTTTTTCCATTGTATTTCTCCTATATTTTCCAACATCAAATGAGCCCACCAAGGAGACGAAAATGGAAGCATTGCTGGCCCGAATGAAAGACGCCGTCCAAGCCCAAGCCTGGCTCGACCACGACGGACAATGGCTGCTTACCGGGCACGAAGAAGGAAGCGGCGTGGAAGGGCCCCTGTCTCTCCACATGACTCACGACGGGCCGTTCCGTCGGACGTTCGACAGCCCACTTGGTACCACCGAGGCCTTCGACGGCGATCGCGGCTGGCAAACCGATGTCACCGGCATGCCCAGCCCGCTCGAGTTGTCGAATCTGGCGCAGGCCAAGTTGGACGTGTGGGTCTCCACGGGGTTGTGGTTGGCCAACCCGAGTCTTCTGGAGGTCGTATCAACTTCGGATTCGCCGCACCAGAACGAAGTAACGGTCGAGTTGCGCGTTCCCGGATCACCGCTGGTTGCAAGCCTGATCGTGGATCGTGAAACGGCGCTGCCCCTACGACTGGAAATACCGGGTGTAGTGCAATCGGTGCGCGAGTTTGTCGATTTTCAGGACATGGGCGGGGTACGACTGCCGTCGCAGGTCCTGAGAACCGTCTCGGGGCTTGTCGACAGTCGCCGCCATTTTCAACAACTCACCACCAACGCGACCGTAGCGAAAAATCCTCAACCCGCGGTTCCCGATGACTGTCACTTCGAGGCGCCATCGGGCGACGTTCCGCTGCACTTTGCCCCCACCGGCCATCTTCTTGTTCGACCCAGCATCAACGGCATCCAGACCGACGCATTCATCTTCGACACGGGCGCCGGGCAGTCGGGCGTGGCGGCAAACCCGCCGGCCCAACTGGGATTGGAGCCCGTGGGCAAGGGCATCATATCGTCCATCTTCGGCGTCGTGGAGACTCCGGTTCTGCGCGGTGCGCCGCTGCAACTGGGACCTCTGGTGCTGCATGACCCCACGTTGGCCACGATCGATATGGATCCGCTGACCGAAGTGTTCGGAGAGCCCGTGGGCGGCATCATTGGTTTCGACGTCCTACGTCGGTCGATCGTGGAACTCGACCTGGCGCAGGGAACCATGCGGCTGCATGACCCCCAGCGATACGAACTTCCGGACGCAAAATGGCTCCCGCTACGGTTTCAGGACAACCACCCCATCGTGCCCGCTACGTTCGAAGGCCACACGGGCTTGTTTCGTATCGACGTGGGCGCGTCAGGTGGCCCCCATGGCAACGTCGCCTTTCACGCCCCTACCGTAAAGCAACTCAAACTGGCCGAAGGCCGTGAAACACAACAAGCGCAACTGGGCAACCAGACCGTGGCCATTGGTGCCATCGAGTCTTTCGAAATGGGCGGCGTGAGCTTCGGCCCACAGGACGTCGTGTTCGCACTCGATGACGAGGGGATATTTGCCGATCCTTCGACCATGGGCAACATTGGCGTGGGTATCCTGGGAAGGTTCACGATGGTGTTCGACTACTCGCGCGAACGAATCGCCCTGATGCCGAAGACCTGATCCCAGCCGCGTGGGACGATCAAACGCCGTGTGATAGGATGCCGCCATGGCCAAGCGATCCAGCAAGACCAAAAAGAAGGTCGAAGACAAGACGACGCTCTTCACCGACGAAGCCACATTGCGCGCGTTGTCGTCGCCGCTGCGTATGGAGATTCTACAGGCCTTCTCACCGGAGGGTCGACTCACGGTGGCCGAACTGGCCGAGCGACTGAGTCGACCCCGTGGTTCCCTCTACTACCACGTACGCAAGCTGACCAAGATCGGTGTGCTCGTGGAAGTGGAACAACGACCCGTGGGCCGCAAGTACGAGTCCGTGTACGAAATCGTATCCGACCGCATCGCCATTGGTTCTGATCCCTCCTCGGGTCAGGGAAACAAGGCGCTGGCCAAACTGGTTGCTTCGATGCTGCGCCAAACGGGGCGAGAATTCGAAGTGGCTCTGCAACAGAACCTCTTCGAAGGGCGCGAGGGAGCACAGATGGGCCGGCGACAGCGTGCATGGCTGACCGACCGCGACCTGGAGAAAATCGAGGACCTGCTCGATCGCGTCGAAGAAATCTGCATGAAGGCCAGCGAACGCAAGGAGGGCCGACTCTACTCGGTCACGAGCCTGGTCGTTCCGCTGCCGAAGTAGCCGCGCTCGATCAAAGAGGGTCCTGGATGCCCTGATGAGAAAGAGCCCGGCCGTCTGCGAACTCGCGCGTGAACCTCGACCGCGTTCGGTAACGATCGGCCGGCACTACTTCTTGCATACCTGATCGGTGGGGATGGGACCTTCACTGAACCATGGGTACAACGATGACTACTCAAAGCGAATCTTCCACACAATTCGTACTGGTAGAACCTCCTCGAGAGCGTCCACGACCGGCACCACAGGCCAAGAAACCACGCCACGGTATTGTCCAAGCCGAACTCCTGGTGACGATCCGAATGGAAATCAAGGAGGGTCGATTCGCCGCTGCGCGACTGATGCTTCAGCAAGCGCGTTCCTTGGGCGATTCCCCGGTCTGTAACGCACTTCTGGGCCGCTGCAAGGCCGAGCTGAACCCCACATGCATTGAAGCAGTCACGCTCTGTCAGGGAGCGGTCCAGAGGGAGCGCACGCCAGAAACGCTGTTCCAACTGGGGCGGGTTCACCTGATTCGGGGCAACCGAGGCGAAGCCGTAGAGGCCTTCGAGGCAGGTTTGGCAATCAACCCGAACTACAAGCCCATCCTGGAGGAGTACGACCACATTGGGCGGCGTCATCCTTCGGTGCTTCCATTCCTTTCCCGCGACAACGCGATCAACAGGGGCCTCGGACAACTGCTGGCCAAGGCTGGCATGCGATAGGTCCGCGTTGACCTTTGGGAAAAGTGCGCACCTTGCTGAGCATCAAGGCCCACACCACGCCGCCTGCGGCGTGGTCCTGGTGGCCACCGCCCGGCACGAATGCTGCAAATAGGGAGTGCTCCTCCACGCTCCGGAAAGTGAAGAAACGTCTTGGCCTCCAAAGCCCGTATCCTTGTCATCTGCACCAAAAGTGGACTACGCAGCCAACTCGCACGCGACGCATTCAGGCGATTGGCTCCCGAATTCGAGGTAGTAGCGGCCAGCTTCCAAAGTGACCCGGTACCGCCCGCCGCGCTTCAGGTCGCGCTGGAGCGGAACATCCAGCTGGATTCAGAACCCTGCCCCACCATCTTCGAGGGCCCCACTCGTGTGGGAACCTACGACCACGTCATCTCACTCTGCGATACATCGGGCGCCGAGAATTGCATGATCCTACGGGAGTGTGTGCACTCGATCTTCTCGGCCACTGCCCACGTCGAGGCCTGGGATGTTCCTTTTCCGGGCGTGGCCAAGATGGTGCACATGACCGAGTCAGAGCGTATGGGCACCATCATCGATTGCATCGAAGGCAACGTTCGCGGGTTTCTGGCCCGAGCCAGGGAATCAGCGCCGGTCTAGCGCTTGCCGCGGCTGACTGAACGGTCCTGTGCACCGCCGTACCCTCAGGTACGGGCAATACCGCTCGCGCGGATTGCACCGACTACGCAACACATTCAGATCCAACCACTTCCACCATCGGACGCGAAACGGGCACGAAGTTCGCTTTTGCCAACCGTCAGAGCGACGCACTTGACCCAAACGACCCGGAACACGGAGACAAGCCCATGAAGCCCCGACGAAACTGGTCCAACTCGATCGCCATGGTCACGCTGTTGGCCGCCACTACCGCCTCGGTTGGCTGCGCCACGGCCTACGCCGGCGACCGCCACCGCAACGCAGCCGAACGCGCGCAGGACCGCCACGAAATCCGCACCGACAAGAAGAATCAGGCCGACGATCTGCACGACCTGGCGCGACTCAACAACCTGGCCGACCAGTACGCCGTGGCCACGAAGAGCAGCGACACCAGCGCCATCAAGAAGATCGACAACCAGGTGCACGCCATGCTCGTGGCCGAAGTTGGCGAGGCCAAATCCGAGGTCGCCAAGGCCCAGGCCGAAGTAAACCGCAGCCGTCGCGAGAAGCGCTCGGACAAGCGCGAAATCCGTGAAAATCGTCGCGAGAATGCCGGACCGTTGGAACGGGCCGACGACCGACACGACCTACGGGATGACCGCCGCGACATGCGCGACGACCAACGCGATCGCGACCGCGAGGTAGCCCAGCGCGAGAAGTTGGAAAATATCCGAAACCGCTGGATCGCCCTGAAGGGCAAGACCGACCCAGCATCGGTAGCGGCCAAGACATCGATGCTCAACCAGCTCCAGGGGATGGCCAAGGCCGAACTGAAGCAGAACGCCCAGGAGTTGCAGGAAGACAAACAGGAATTGCGTGAGGACCGCCGGGAGACACGGGAAGATCGACGCCAGCGCGGCTAGCCGCCGCCCGCCCTTCCGGTTCCTTTCGCGAACGCCCTGTCTCCCCATGGAGGCAGGGCGTGTTTTTTGGGGTCTGGACCTGCGCGTCGGCGGGGCGAGCTGCGCATCTATACATGAAGGATATGACGGCGACGCTGACGCCGAGTTTGACGCCGAATCTGACGCCGATCTGGCCATCCCCGAGTGCAGGAACCTACCCATGAAGCTCGTTTCCACGACCACCATCGCCGTTCTGGGCCTATCGCTGGCCCTGGCTTTCAACCTGACGATGGGAACAACCCCCGCCCAGGCCGAAGACCTCCTACCCAAGCAGCTGCTCGTGTACTACGGCTGGCCCACGTCGATCACGAGCTGGTTCACCGTGGAGCGCGCTGTAATACACATGCGCGGGTACGAGTACATCATCCTGGGCGATGGCCTTTCCGCGGCCAGCCACCCCGACCACGCCAATACCGTAGCCATTCTGGCCCACCCCGACATGGCGTCGAGCACCGTGTTCGGCTACGTGAGCCTGGGCGTGACCACCCAGAACCTGCCCATGGTCGAGATCATGCAGCGGGTCGACGACTGGAAGACCATGGGAGCCGAAGGCATCATGTTCGACGAGTTCGGGTACGACTTCGGCACCAGTCGGGCGCGTCAGAGTGAAGCCGTGGACTATGCGCATGCGCAGGGGTTGGCGGTGGCGGCCAACGCCTTCGAGCCCGACGACGCGTTCGGCACCATCGGCGGCCCCATGAATCCCACTGGAGCCGTCACGCGTCTGGGCCTGGGCGACTTCTATCTGTACGTGAGCCATCAGGTCCAGGAAAGCCAGTTTGTCGACGACGCCCTGTGGTTCGACAAGGCCAAGCGTCTGCGCAACCACCAGACGAAACGCCGGTTCGAGATTCTGTCAGTAACCACCAGCGGCATCGACGATCCCGATGCCTACGACGAGACCCAGTTCTTCTACTCCTGGTACTCGGCGCTGTTATTCGGCCATGAAGCCACCGGCTGGGGTGAATGGAGCTTTTCGGCCTCGGGCAACTCCAACGGACAGGCGCCGTACCGAGCTCGTCCGGTGCTGCACCACGAGGGAACCCAGTTCGAGTCGATGGTCATGGGCGCCAGTCCGCAGTATCTGCGCGAAACCGATCGCGGCGTGATTCAGTTGGATACGACCACGCATCAGGGAAACTTCGAACGGACCAGCACCGGCCCGCAGGACGTGGGCGAACTACTCATCTACTACGGATGGCCCTCGGTCATCAACGGGTCCAGCAGCAACGCGGCGGCCGCGGGTCACTACGCGCAGTACGACTACGTGGTGCTTGGCGACGGCCTCTGGGCCGCCAGCCATCCCGACCATGCCAACACCTTGAGCATTCTGTCCGATCCGCAGCTCGCGAACACCAAGGTGTTCGGCTATCTGGATCTGGGAGTGAGCACCCAGAACCTGACCATGTTCTCGATCGAGAGTCGGGTGCTGCAATGGCAGTCCATGGGAGTGCACGGCATCTTCTTCGACGACTTCGGCTATGACTTCGCTACATCACGCGATCGTCAAAACGAGGCGGTAGATTTCGTACACGCCCAGGGAATGCCCGTGATCGCCAACGCGTTTCAGCCGCAGGATGCCTTTGGTACCGAATTCAACGGCAACTACAATCTCTTCCGCAAGCCCACCACCCTGAACCATGACGACTACTACCTGTTTGAAAGCCACCAGATCCTGAACGGGGTTCCGGTGAGCCAGTCTCAATGGTTGGACAAGGCCCTGGATCTTCGCGAGCTACGCGATGTTCACGGATTCAAGATCCTGTCGATTACCACAAAGTTGGCCGAAACCTACGACGAAACACTGTTCCACTACTCGTGGATGTCGGCGGTGTTGTTTGGTCATCACGCTACCGGATGGGGTGAGGAAGAGTTCTCGGCCACCGGCGCTTCCAACGGTCTGGCCCCGTACCGGGCGCGACCGACGCTCAACCCTGGCAACACGTACCGCGGACCCGTTGTCGCCAACGCAAACCTCGTTACACGGCAAACCGATGTTGGATTGCTGCAGGTGGATACCAACGACCAGGCCATCGACATGTTGGTAAGCGTGGCCGCACCGTCCATACCGTCGACCACGACCGCCGGCGTGGAAATGCGTGCGCCGTATCCCAACCCCTTCAACCCACGGGTCACGATATCGTTCGTGCTGGAAGACGCGCAGCGTGTCAGCCTGACGATCTACAACGTAGCCGGCCGTCGCGTGGCCACCCTGGCCGATGGGTGGCTCGAGCCGGGCGAACACCAGCGCGCGTGGTCGGGTTCCGATGACCGGAGCACGCCGGTAACCAGCGGCGTGTACATAGCCGTGCTCGAAACGGCTTCGGGTCGGTCGAGGCAGAAACTCACGCTGGTGAGGTAGCGCGGCTCACGCTTTGCAAGCTTGCCCCTCCGAGGATTTCCCCGGAGGGGCTATTGCGTAAGTTACATGCTAACAATGGACTTCGGCTCCCGAGTTGGGCGCGCCGCCAGCCGTGCGGCACGTTCTGCATGGCCTTGGTCATTCTGACCGCCCCGATCGCCGAACCCGCCGACGCGGGGCGCATCGTCGGGCGAGTCACGGTAGCCCCCCGCACCGCCTCGGCTCCCACCCTGAGCCCTTACGCCGGCCGCTTGGGTTCCCATCTGGGGCAAGACGCGAACGGATCCACGCGTGGTCTCGACGCATCGTCCGCTTCGGAAGTAGCCATTTATCTGAACGCGCCGGGCACGCCGCCTTCTGGATCGAAGAGTGACCTGCCCCAGATGCGGCAAAAGAATCTGCGCTTCGAACCTCGCGTGCTGGCCATCGCCGTGGGCACCGACGTCGCGTTCCCGAACCTCGACCCCGTCTTCCACAACGTGTTCTCGTACTCGCCGGCCCGCCGGTTCGATCTGGGACGGTACGCGAAGGGTAAATCCAAGACGGTAACGTTCCATGAACCCGGCCTGGTGAAAGTGTTCTGCGACGTACATGCCGACATGGCCGCCTACATTCTGGTGGTCGACGCCGATTGGGTAACACAACCGAACGGCGGCGGTGAGTTCGTCTTGGACGATGTACCAGCCGGAACCCACGCGCTGTCGTTCTGGCACCCCGACCACGGTGAGCGCCAGGTCCTCGTGGAAGTAGGCGACGGCACCACCCGCGTCGAGCTGTCGTTCTAGCCATGCGCGCGGCACCGCTCAGACTACGCACGCGCATCATGCTGCTGACCACGGGCCCACTGTTGGTTCTGTCGTGCACCCTCCTGTTCCTGACGCACCAGACCACGAAACGCTCGGTAGAGTCCACCGTTCGCCAGGGATTGCGTGATGCGGAGCTGGTATTCGATGAAATGCTCGCTTCTCAACGCCGCACGCTACGTTCCCAGGCCGAAGTGACGGCACGCGATCCCAGATTCTTCGCAACGTTTTCAGTACCCCACGCGGACCGCGGCGAGCAGTTCGCACAAACACTCCAGGGCGTGGCCGAAGACTTCCTGGAGGTGACCGACGCTACGTTTCTTGAGGTGTACAGCCAACACGGGGAACGCATCGCGCGGGCCGATCGCCGCGACGATCAGGACGACGCCTGGACGGATCTTTCCAATGGCCGGGCTTCCCTTGGTAGGGCTCGGCGGGGCATGCGATCAGAGGACCAATTCGTGGCTCATCACCAAGCCGTGGTCGTGACCGATGTTCCCGTGTGGGTGGCCGGACACATCGAGGCCGTCCTGCGGGTGGGTCAGACCATCGACGCAGCGTTTCTGAGACAGGTGTCCCAGCTCACCAGCACATCCCTGATCCTCACCGACGCTACTCGAATTCTCTGCGCCAATCGGGAGGTGCCGCCCGCACTGGCGGCCATCGTCGGCGGCGACCAGGACGCACTGAAAACCGAGCACGCCGACTACCGGATCACTCGCCATGCGCTGGGCCAAGGCAACGCAACTGAAGCGGGAGCCGCCAGGGTGGTTATTGTTCGTGATGTGCGGCAGGATCTGGCCCCGTTGAAACGGGCCGAAAAGACAATGGCAGGGCTTGGCGTAGCCACCATCCTGGCCACCCTGGCCGCCGCGTGGGCGTTATCCGTCGGAGTAACCGGTCCGCTACAGCGTGTGGTGCACGCGTCGCGTGAACTGCGGCGGGGCAACTACGAAGTGCCGGTTCCAATCGCCGGCAACGACGAAGTCGGCGAGCTTGGCCGCAGCTTCCACGAGATGCGCACCGCGCTGCACGAGCACGTGAAGCACCTGGAAGACATCGATCGCATCAAGTCCGATTTCCTGGCTTTGGCGGGACACGAACTCAAGACACCACTTACTACCATCATCAGCTTTCACGACGCCATCCACAGCGGAATGTTGGGAGAGCTCCCCGACGAGGTCGTCGAAACGAATCAGATTGTGAAAGAACAACTCTGGCGCCTGAACGGACTGGTTCAGGACATCCTGGACCTGACACAGCTCGAGCAACAGAAGCAAGCAGCACTAGCCGTCGCGCCGGTGAACCTGTCGGATCTGGTGCAATCGATTCACGCTCGCCAGGACCGAAGCTGCCGCCGGGTCGAATGCAACTTCTTCCGCGCGCCCGAGGGCCTGGTCGTGAACGGCGACGCCCGCTTGCTCGAGCGGGCCGTGAGCTCGCTCCTGGATAACGCGGTGAAGTTCACCCCTGACGAGGGGCATGTACGCGTGGAGATAAGCCGAACCCAGGAAGAAGCCGTACTACGCGTGCGCGACGAGGGCGTGGGAATCGAACACGACGAGAAACGCTGGATCTTCGCCAAGTTCTACGAGCGCGGAGATATTGATCACCACACCTCGGGAGACCTGGAATTCGGGTCGCGCGGCGCGGGGTTGGGGCTGGCCCTGGTGCAGGCCATCGCGCGCGCCCACTTCGGGCGCGTCGATGTGAACAGTCAGCTGGGCCAGGGCAGCACGTTCACACTCACGCTACCGTTGGCCGCGACACTCTCTCCCAATTCTGAAGCGCCTGATCCTGTAGCCACACCCGAAGCGACGGTCACCGCATGAACACTGCAAGGAGACCATGGATGACCTTTGCCGGGGCGGTTCTCGTATGGGCCACTGTGTGCGCAACCAGCCCTACCCAGGTCATGGCCGAACTGGAGCTTCGTGGGCTGACCGACGCCGTCCTGAGCAATGATGATGATATACGCTACCTGAACTCACTGCGCTCGGGTGACACCGTGTCGGATCCGTTTCGAACGCGGCTGTTCGCCGAGGGCGGGCCGGAAAACACGCGGGCCTTCGTACAGATCATCTTGAACGATGCAAGCCAGGCCCGGGTACGGATCTTCGGCGCCTACCTCATGCACCAGCCCATCAGCACGCGCGAGTTCTACGTTCAGTTGGGAAAGATTCCCACTCCGCAGGGCACGTGGGGACCTCGGACCTACGCCAACAAGAACCCCCTGGTAGGAACCCCGCTGGCCTACCACTGGCAGACATCGCTTCCCGTGTCGCAAATGCCCGAGAGCCTCCAGGACCTTGCCGACCATCGCGGCCAGGGGCAACGCGGACTCGAGTACGACTCCGGCGATGGAATTCGCGGTGAGCGTGGGGCCGGATCGCTTCTGCTGTATGATAACTGTTGGAACGATGGCCTGTCGGTCCTGGGCATTCAAAATGGCATTGAGTATCAGTTCGCGGCCACATTGGGCGCCCCGGGGAATCCGGTGAACGGCGTGGACAAGAACGACGAGCTCGCCCTGCATGCTCGCCTTGGCTACGCTCCGATTCCAGAGATCTCGGTGCGACTATCGTGGGGACACGGTGCGTACCTCAACCGGTCCGTCGAGCCGTATCTGCCCTTGGGCTCCAGCGTGAACGACTACAAGCAACAGATCTGGGTACTCAGCACCGAGCTTTCCCGCGGACACTTCATCCTTCACGCCGAAGCGTTTCGAAACACCTTCGAGACTCCGCTCGCCAGCTCGGCCCTGACGTCGTGGAGCACGTACGCCGAATTGTCCTGGCGCTTCGCCACCCGCTGGAATGGCGCGGCGCGTTTCGACACGCTTCGCTTCGGATCCATCGACACCTCGACCGGCCGCGCCAGCTGGGATGAAGACATCAATCGATGGGAAGCCGGGATCCGCTTTGAACCCAGCCGGGGGCTACAGCTGAAGGCCGTGGTGCAATGGACCGATGTCGGACAGGGGTTCGTGCCCAACACCCTGCTGCCCGTGTTGCAGACCGTAGTGGGTTTCTGAACTCGTTGTTGAAACAACAGTAGTCGAGCGGTAATGTCGCGCAAAATGGATCGTTCGTTTGCCCTGACCCAACGGATGGAACCCCATGTACAGACTGCTCTCCGCGCTCGCCGTCTGCTCAGTATTCATGCTCATCGGCTCCCCCACCCTGGCCGATGACGTAACCCAACTCATCCTCGTAAACGCCGACAGCGATCAGGATATCGGTCCCCTGATCGACGGTACGACGCTCGACCTCGACATCTACCCCACGTCGAATCTGAATGTTCGGGCCACAACCTCGCCCGACCCCGCCGGCAGTGTCGTGTTTGACCTGAATGGCGTGGCCGCATTCCAGATCGAAACCACGCCGCCCTACGCCATGGCTGGCGACAGCAACGGCAACTTCCACGGATGGACACCGGCGCCAGGCCCCTTGACCATCACGGCCACGGCCTATACGGGCGCCGGGGGTACGGGAACACCGGGCACGCCCTACACCGTGAACCTGACCGTCGTGGGTACGGGCGGCGGTTTCGGAAACTCGTTCGGCTTGAGCATCGTCTCGGGCACCAGTCTCAACAATCCAACCGCGCTACAGTTCGGCCCCGATGACCGTCTCTACGTGGGTCAGCAGAACGGCAAACTGGTCGCCATGACCATCGTACGCAACGCCGCCAACGACTACTCGGTCACCGCGGCCGAGGCTATCTACCTCATCCAGAACATTCCCAATCACAACGACGACGGCAGTCTCGCCCCCGGCGTCAATACGCGTCAGGTAACCGGCATGGTGGTCACGGGCACCGCCCAGTCGCCGGTGCTGTACGTAGCCTCGTCCGACTCGCGTATCGTGGTGAGCAATACGAATCCGCCGTCGCAGAGCCTGGATACCAACTCCGGCATGGTCTCTCGCCTGACCTGGAATTCCACGAGTGGACAGTGGGAGAAACTGGATATCGTGCGCGGACTGCCGCGTAGCGAGGAAAACCACGCCTCCAACGGCATGGCGCTCGACGAGTCGACCAACACCCTCTATCTGATGCAGGGTGGCCATACCAACATGGGCGCTCCGGGCACCAAGTTCTCTGGCCTGCCCGAGTATGCGCTCTCGGGCGCGTGCTTGAGCATCGATCTGGACGCGATTGGCGAGACCACCTACGACCTGCCCACTCTGGCCGGCACGGCCGAGCCATTCGGAGGAAACGATGGCGCGAACCAAGCCATGCTGGTGACTGGTGGCCCGGTGCAGGTGTACATGGCTGGCTTCCGCAACCCCTACGACATGGTGCGCACCCAGGCCGGCCTCATGTATTCCTGCGACAATGGTCCCAACAGTAGCTGGGGCGGACGCATCATCAACGGCTGCAACCAGGACTTCAACGAAGGCGGAAGCGCCACGCTCGACGACAACCTGCACCTGATCACGCAGGGTGGATACGCTGGACATCCGAACCCGGCCCGCGCGAACCCGCAGGGCATCTTCGGCAACGAGGCCAACTCGCCCGTCCCGTTCAGTATGGCCAATCCCATCGAGTGCGAGCTGCGCCACAATCAAGACGCGGTGGGCGACGGCGCCCTTGCCCTTTTCGATGACTCCACGAACGGAATCTGCGAGTACACGGCTACCAACTTCAACGGCGGCATGCAGGGAAATCTGATCCTCGCCAGCTGGGATGACAGCATCTACCGCGTGGAACTGAACGGAACCGGTGACGCAGTGGTTGCCGTGGAAGAAATGTTCAACCCCCCCGGCAACGACCCACTCGACGTTACCGCGGTGGGCGATGGCCACCCGTTCGGTGGCTCCATCTGGATTGCCAACTACACGTCCAATTCGCTCATCGTGGCCGAAGCCAATGCCCCGGCGCTGCCCCCCGCCGACCCCATTCGCGGCGCTACGCTCTACGACAACTGGTGGCTGGCCAAGGGAGTCGCGGCCCCCGTGAACACGCACCCGCTGTATCCGCCCGCCGGTTCGATGTCGGGCACCGAGACCAACCGTTGCGTGGAGTGTCACGGGTGGGACTACCTTGGCGCCGCGGGCGAATACGCCACCGGCCCCCACTTCACCGGCGTGGGCGGTGTTCTCAATACCAGTCGTACCGATTCCGAGCTGTTCGAACTCATCGACGGCGCGGTGTCGCCCGACGGACACGGTTTCGGCGCCATGGGTCTGTCGGCTGCCGATGTGAATGACCTGGTCGCCTTCCTCACGCAGCTGGCCAGCGATCCGTCCAGCCTGGTGGACCCGAGCGGCGACTTCGTGGGCGATCCGGTGGTGGGAGAAACGAATTTCCTGAGCGCGACCAGCCCTACGTGCATTGGATGCCACGGTGGCAACGGTCAGGCCATCAACGTGGGCACCCTGGAAGACCCTCGCTGGATCGGCGATACGGCCAACGACGAACCCTTCAAGCTGCTGCACAAAGTCCAGTTCGGGAACCCCGGCACTCCCATGCCCAGTTTTCTCCTGCAGGGCGGCAGTACCCAGGGCGCGGCCGACATCGGGGCCTACGTGCAGGGCTTTCCGCGCGGCATTCTCGTAAGCACCCCGCCGCTGCCCGCCGCCGGAACCAGACTGTTCCAGAACGTACCAAACCCCTTCAACCCTTCCACGCTCATCCGGTTCGAGCTGGCCACGGCGGGATTCACCACGGTAACGGTGCATGACGTGGCGGGACGCCTGGTAAAATTGTTGGCCCAGGCCGAACTGCCGGCGGGTCCCCACGCGCTGGTGTGGCGCGGCGATGATGCAAGGAACCGGCGCGTGGCTTCGGGCACGTACTACTACAAACTGGAATCAGCGGACGGCGCGCACAGCCGCCGCATGGTACTTTTGAAGTAAGCCACGCCAGCTCGCGAGAACAGGAACCTCGGTGTTCCGGCGCTGGCTTCTTCCACGCCAGCTCACGAGGAAGGAACCTCGAAGTTCCGGCGCTGGCCCAGACCGCCCCCTCCCTGACGGGGCGCCCACATCCCCTGGGTGGACCAAGAAAACGCGGGTATGCGTCAAATGGTGTGCTAGACTGCCGCCACCGTGCGTTCCTACCTCTCCGGCCATTGCAGCCGCTTAGGAAAAGGGCGCATTCTCAGGACCCTCGACCGGAGATGAAGGATGATCGCGAAGGGTGACCTTGTGTCCATCGAATACACGTTGAAACTGGGAGACGGCACGCCCGTCGACTCGAACGAGGGCAAGGAGCCTCTCGTCTACGAACAGGGTGGACAGCAGATTCTGCCCGCACTGGAGAATGCAATTACCAACATGGCCGTGGACGACTCGGCCAACGTGGTACTCACGCCCGAAGACGGTTACGGAGTGGTCAACCCCGAGGCGTTTCAGCAGGTGGAACTTACCGCGATCCCCGAGGATGCGCGGGAAGAAGGCGCCATGCTCACCGCACAGGATCCCGAAGGCGGCACGCAGACCGTCCGCATCCACGAGGTGCGCGAAGACGCAATCGTCGTCGACTTCAACCATCCCCTCGCGGGTCAGGAGCTCCACTTCCAGGTGAAGCTCCTGGGCGTGCAAGCCAAGCCCGCCGAGTGATTCCGGGGTGATTCCCGCGCCAGAGCCGTCTGAGCGGCAACCCGAGCCGGGCACCAAGGCCCGGCTCGCGGCCACCCACGTGTGGCAGCGGATGGAGTGCCCGCACCTGGCCTACATCACGCTCCAGGGCGAACGCCGCGAAACGCTCGATGACACCACCGGAGCCCTGCTTCGGCGCAAAGGGTACGAGCACGAACAGCGGGTTCTGGCCGAGCTGCGCGCCACGCACAAACGTGTGGTGGAAGTCGATTCCAACGCATTTCTGTTCGATCGACGCGAGCGAACCCTGCAAGCCCTGCGCGCCGGCCCCCCGGTCATCTATCAGGCCGCGCTTCGCCATGAACAATGGCACGGATTCGCCGACTTCCTGCTTCGGGTCGAGCAACCGTCGACCCTGGGCGATTGGTCGTACGAGGTGGCCGACACGAAGCTCGGCACTACACCAAAACCCGCGCACGTGCTGCAACTATGCGTGTACTCGCGGCTGCTCGAGCAGGTTCAGGATCGCACGCCGGAATTCATGCACCTGATTCTCGGGGACGGGCGTTGGGCCAGCTACCGCTACGATGACTTCTCGCGCTACGCGCGCGCCCAGGAAAAATCCCTGGAAGATTTCGACGCCACCCAAACCGAAGCCCCCTACCCCGTCCCGTGCTCCCACTGCTCAATCTGCACCCAGCTACCGCACTGCGAGGCGCGCTGGGAGACGGACGATCACCTGTCGAGGGTGGCGACCATGCGTACCGCCTGGGCCAAGCAGATTTCCGAGCAAGGCCTGCGTACGGTGGCCGACCTGGCCAACGCGCCCCAGCCACCGAAGCTACGCAACATGGCAACCGCTACCGCGCAACGCCTGCATCGTCAGGCCCAGATGCAGTACGCGGCTCGCACCAGCGGAAAGCCCAGCTTCGAGCTGCTGCCGCCCGGCGACGAACGCGGCCTGGCGCGCCTGCCGCAGCCCGACGCCGGCGATCTGTTCTTCGACATGGAAGGCGACCCCTTCTACCCCGATGGCTTGGAATATCTGTTTGGGTTCGTCCGGGTCCAGGATGGTGAGCCCGTCTTCACGTCATTCTGGGCGCACGATCGCGACCAGGAACGCACCGCATTCGCGGCGGCCATGGACTTCATGGCCAACCATCTGAAGCAACACCCGCAGGCCCACATCTATCACTACAACCACTACGAGGAGACCGCATGCAAGCGACTGGCCTCTCGACACGCCACCCACGAAGCGGCCTTCGACACGCTTCTGCGCGAGCAGCGGTTCGTGGATCTCTACCGCGTGGTACGCGAATCGTTACAGACATCGCAACCCAACCTGTCGCTCAAGAGCCTTGAGGTATTCTACGGCCGCGAACGCTTTGAACCGGTGAGCAGTGCCATGGATAGCGTGGTGGCCTACGAGCAGTACCTGGAAACCGGTGATGAGTCGCGGCTCGAAGACATCGAGCGCTACAACGAGGTGGACTGCCGCTCCACCTGGGAGCTGCGTAAATGGTTGGTGAGCTTGCGGGCTCCGGACATTCCCTGGCGGTTGCTGCCCGCCACCACGCAAGAGCGACAGGAAAAATGGCAGGAGCAGGAGTCTGCGCGGCAAGCCTACGAAGAGGCATTGCTGGAAGAATGTGATCCTGAGGAGCGACCCTGGCGTTCCTTGCTGGCCGATCTCCTGGGCTTCCACCGACGCGAGGAAAAACCCGAGTGGTGGGCCCAGTTCGACCGCCAGGAAAAATCGCACGAGGATCTCGTGGACGATGCCGAGTGCCTGGGCAACCTGACTCTCGACGCCGACGCACCGGTGGGATCCATCGATCGTTCGCGCCTGTACACCTACACCTTCCCACCACAGGACACGAAGCTCAAGGTGGGTTCGGACGCCTTGCTGCGCTCATTCGAGTCGGCCGGCACCATCCACCAACTCGATTCGGATCTGGGCCGCGTGGTGATCAAACGTGGCGCGAACCGTGATGCATTGCCTGGCCGACTGTCGTTGCTGCCTCGTGGCCCCATCGGCAACCGCGTACTGGCCGAGGCCATCTACCGCGTGGCCGCATCCGTCATTGCGGGAGACGGCAAATTCGCCGCGGTAGAAGCGCTACTGCGTCGTACGTCCCCCCTGTCCAACCAACAGCTACAGCCTCAGGCCACTGACGATCGCAACCCGTACATCCTGGACCTGGCCACACAAATGGATGGTGGCGTGCTGTTCCTACAGGGTCCACCGGGCGCCGGCAAGACGTACACCGCGTCGCACGTCATCGTGGGTCTCATGGCGCAGGGCTATCGCGTGGGTGTTTCGTCGAACTCACACAAGGCCATCCACAATCTGCTGACCGCGGTTGAGAGCGTGGCGGCCGAGCAGGACCTGACGTTCAGCGGAGTCAAGAAAGCCACCGCCGGCAAAGAAGGAAGCCACTTCGAGGGACGTTGCATTCGCAGCGTGACGGACAACGGAAAGGTCGGCCGACAAGCTCAGCTGCTGGCCGGCACGGCGTGGTTGTTCGCGCGTGCGCAGCACGAGCAGGCGCTGGACTACCTGTTCGTGGACGAAGCCGGTCAGGTTTCATTGGCCAACCTGGTGGCCATGGGCACCGCCGCTCAGAACCTGGTGCTGGTGGGCGACCAGATGCAACTGTCCCAACCCATCCGGGGCGCCCATCCGGGCAACTCCGGATTGTCGGCCCTGGACCATCTACTGCAGGGGCGCGCGGTGATCGAGCCCAGCCGCGGTGTGTTCCTGGACACGACATGGCGCATGCACCCGTCGGTGTGCCGTTTCATTTCGGAAGCCGTATACGAGGGGAAACTCAGATCCCACGCCGACAACGATCGCCAGCAGATCATCCTGAACGGCTCGGCCCACCCGCAACTGCTCTCGCACGGAATCCGCTTTCTACCGGTGGAGCACGTGGGGTGCTCGCAGCGCAGCGACGAAGAGGCCGAAGTTCTGGCCGAGCTCTACGACAGCCTCTTGGAGCAGTCGTTCAGCGATCGAAACGGTCAGATCTCGATACTCACGCCCTACGACATACTGGTGGTGACACCCTACAACGTGCAGGCAAACGCCCTGGCGCAACAATTGCCCGCCGGTGCGCGCGTGGGGACGGTCGACAAGTTTCAGGGCCAGGAGGCGCCGGTGGTCCTGGTCTCGATGTGCACGTCGGGATCCGAAGACCTCCCTCGCAACGTGGAGTTCCTGTACAGCACGAATCGTCTGAACGTGGCCATCTCACGCGCGCGATCGCTGGCCGTGGTCCTGGCGAGCCCAGGCCTGCTGAAACTGCCGTGCCGCACGGTCGAACAGATGCGAATGGTGAATACCATGCACTGGTTGGCGGAAGCTGGATCTACACCCGCATGAGCACGCCACGGGCCGGTTCGCCCGTGGCCGAAGCAACCGCGCGCGCGTACAGACGAACCTGCTCACGGTAGGCGTCCAGCGGTGGTAGCTCGCGATCGGTCTTGAAGTCCAGGACCGTCCAGCCATCTTCGCCACGGAACGCCAGGTCGGCCACGCCTTCCAGCAGCACCTCGCCATCCTGCAGCAATGTAAGCGGCGTTTCGCGTCGACACGCCCCGCGCGTCAGTGCCTGGTAAGCTTGCTTGAGAATGTCATGGTCGAGCGCGGCCCGCACCGCCACCCGGGCGGCGTCCACTTCATCGGCCGACGCGCCCAGCACCCGCTGCTGCAGCTCGAGCACCGCATCGAGCGCCTCGTCGTTGGCATCAAGAGGAACCACCGCCAGCACCGCGTGCACGAAAATTCCAAAGCGAGGGCCGCCGGGACGCCCTTTGGCAATGGGCAGCTCCACCACCTCGACCTGTTCCGCGCCCTGTTCGTGATCGGGATCCTGGCTCGCCTCGGTTATCGTGCGCACGTCAAGAGACATCTTCGAACCCGCGAACCGCGCCTCCAGCCTTTCCTGCGACCATCGAACATGACGCTCGACGTCGGCGGCGACGACCGCGTCGTCTACATCCTTGCTCAGCACATCCTGTTTGCGGATACCAAACTCGGGCGGCGCTCCAAGATTCAGGGTATGAGGGTCCCACCACACGACACGATGATCACCCACGGTGTATTGACCGGGCGTGACCCACTCCGCATCAAACGCGGCCGACTGCGGGCGTGCCACCACGGAATCCTGACCAAACTCGGGACAGTGTTCCGCCGGATCCGGATGCGCCCACTGGTCGTGTGTCGGATACACGCTTTCGTTCAGCATCCCCAACCAGCCCAGCGGATTCATCCGATCGTCGAGCGAGCCTTCTCCCCAGCGCCGGTCGCCCACGGTGGGGACCACCAACAATTCACGCGCCCGCGTCGCCGCCACGTAGGCAATGCGCACGCCCTCGGCCGCGTCGCGCGCCACCTCTTCTTCGCGCGCCTGCAACAGTTCCAACGGCGACCAACCTCCAATGCGGATCGCACACAGATCCCGCGCGGCGTCGATGGTTCGCGAGGCGTCGGCGCGAGCCAGCTTGGCAGTGGGGTCCACCAGAATCACGATGGGGAATTCCAGGCCCTTCGCACGATGCACGGTCATCAGACGCACACCCTCGCTGCCGTCCTCGAGAATCGGAGCCTGACCCGTGGCGCTGCGCTGGGCTTCTTCTTCCAGTCGCTGTACGAATCCGCGAAAGGAGATGCCGCCCTCGCCTTCGAAGGCGCGTGCCTGGTCGGCCAGGTGAAGTACGTTGGCCAGCGCCTGCTCACCCGAAGGCCGCAACGCAATCGCCGCGTGCGCGCGCGTACTCTCGAGCAACGCGTCCACGGTGTCGGCGATCGGCCGTTCGTTGCGCAGCCGATGCAGATCCTGAAGAATGGCCAATGCCTCGACGATGGGCTCCAACCGGGCATCGACCGATTCGGGACGCCGAAACGGATGCAGGTGGCGCACACGCATGCGGTACTCCAACAGTTCTTCATCGCCGATGGCGAACAGCGACCCTCTGAGCGTCGAGAACACGGCCAGCTCGTCGTCGGGCCATTCAATGGCCCGCAGCGCCGTACGAACCGATTCCACTTCTTCGCGCGTATGGAATGATCGGCCTCCCACCAACAGATGTCGGATGCCGCGTGCCTCCAGGGCATCCACGTAGGGCCGGGTGACATCCTGAAACCACGCCTCGAACCGCCGAAACAGCAGACAGATGTGGCGCGGCTGGATGGCCACGCGTTCGTCGGGGCGCTCGCGGCCGCTGACCGTCCATTGGCTGTCGTTGACCAGCCATTCCACGTATGCGCCCACCGCGTCGGGCAACGATTCGGTCATGGCGGCTTGCGACACGTTTCGCATGCCGTAGGGGCGCGGAATGGGCAGGGCCACCACCGACGGCTGATCGATGTCCGGACGATACGGCGTCAGGGGAACGTAACCCGCCTGGTTGGCGTCTTCATCGCTGACCATTACACGCGAGAAGGCCGCATTGATGGCCCGTTGCAAGTTGGGAAGGGCGCGAAAGCTGGTGGTCAAAGCAAGTAGCTGGGCACCCTGGGCCACCAATTGCTTCTTCACACCCAGGTAGGTGCCCACGTCGGCGCGCCGGAATCGATAGATGGCCTGCTTGGGGTCTCCCACCAGGAACAACTTTCCTGGCCGCGGAGTGACCTGGCGCCAGTCGCTTCCCTCGGGCGACTGCGCGGCCAGAAGCAGCAGGATTTCGGCCTGCAATGGGTCGGTATCCTGAAACTCGTCGACGAAGATGTGGCTGAAGCGGTCCTGGAATTCGGCGCGCACATGCGTCTGGTCGCGCACCAGGTCGCGGGTGCGCAACAGCAGGTCCACGAAGTCCAGACGGCCCCGCCGGTGCTTCTGTTCTTCGTACTGCTCCACGGCACCGAACAGTTCTACCTGTAGCAGTGCCGCCAGATCGGCGTCGGAATTTCGCGAGAAGTGCTCGAGAGCCAGTATGAACCTGGCGTGTGCATCATGGATATCAGCGCGCTCCAAGCCTTCGCCGAACCATTTCCCGCGGCCCTTGCCCGGGCTGCGCGCATCTTGATAACGCCACTCCTGCGCCAGGCTCACGAACTGAGCCTCCAATCCGTCGTGGTCCCGATCGCGCACGGCCTCCTGTCGTTCGACCAGATCGCTCAGGTCCTGCAGGGCCGCGGTATCGCGGTAGAAGTAGTCCCGCTCGGGAGCGGAGCATCGGGCTCGCTGGGCCACGAACCGGTGCAACTGATCGATCAGACCATCGATCTGGTTCTCGCGCGGAAAATCGGGGCGGGTCCAGGGCGCGCGAAAATCACGCCACGAGGCCAGGGTACGCGCGGCCGACTGCAGGCGCCCAATGGGCCCATCGGCGTCGCGGCCCGACGCCCGACGCAACGAGCGCCGGATTCCCTCGGTTGGTGCCTCGAGTTGATCCTGCAACCAGCGACGAAACGTCTCGGCGAACAGCCGATCGGACTCGGGCTCGGTAAGCACCTCGAATTCGGGATCCACCCGGGCCTCAATCGAACGCTCGCGTAGCAGGTCGGCGCAGAAGCCGTGGATCGTGCCCACGCGTGCCTCTTCCAGCAAACCCAACGCCGTCTCCACGCGTTGCCGGGTGTCGTCGTCGGCGTCACGTCGCTTCTGTTCCAGCTCGGCACGTAGCCGCAGCTTCAGCTCGCCCGCGGCCTTCTCGGTAAAGGTTACGGCCACCAGACTGCCCACATCGGCCCGCCCCTGGGCGATTACCTCGACCATCCGGCCGACCAGGGCGGTGGTCTTGCCGGTGCCGGCCGCGGCTTCGACCACCAACGTGGCGTCGAGATCCTGCGCAATGGTGTCGCGCGCGGCCTGGTCGGCGATCTTCTTCACGGGTCTTTCCTCAGTTCCAGCAGTCCATCGATGAGCGCGGGGTCCTTGCGCAGAATACGCTGCTCTTCGTTGGGACCGCACACCGCGCGAAAATCACAGTAGCGGCACGCGTCCTTGCGCGGCGCGGGAGGTAGAACGCCGCCCACGATCGATTGGTCCACCTGGGCCAGAACCTTGTTGGCGTACAGTTTCGACCAGGCGTTGATGTCGATGGGCAACTCGGTAAAGCCGCCGCGCGACGTGCAGAACCACAGGCGGCCCAGCGTTACGGGTTTGCCCAGGGCTTCTTCCAACGCCAGTCCGTAGAGTACCGGCTGTAGTACTTCGCCACCGGCCACCACCGTGCCACGCTTCCAACGGTTTTTCCCGGTCTTGTGGTCGGTCACCCGCAGCGATTCGCCGTCGCGGGATTCTTCGACCATGTCGATGGCGCCCCGGAGCTTCCAGCCACCCGCCAGTTCCACTGGTTCGACCCGACTATGCGGATCGTGTTCGGCATTGGGGGCAAGGCCGAATGCGTATTCGAACCGCAGCGGCGTCCACTGATGTGATTCGTCGCTCAGCATGCGCAACCACACGCGTAGGTCAGCGCGCAGGGTTTCGACCTCGTCATCCCACACGCGTGTAATGGCCGGGGCCAGCAGCTCGCTGTACTCCTTCGCCACGGTCGCCAGCACGAAGTCAAGGCGATCGACCGCTTCGCCCAGTTGACTGGGATCGATCGGCAGTTTGCCTCGGGTCTGGCTGTCGCGCAGAAACCGCGCCTGCACCTCGTGCACCAGACTGCCGCGCGTCAGGGGGTCCATTCGCACCACGGCGACCGGCTCCTCGCGCGGGCGCAGGCGATGGATGGCCGACAGGAAGAATCGATACGGGCAGGCCGCGTAGTGTTGCAACGACGTGGGCGAGAACGACCGTTGTTTCAGGCTTTGCTCGGCCAGAATGGGGCCCGTGATATCATCGATACCGACCATGCCGTCGGCCTCGGACCACTTGCGCCGCCAGCGTAGCCATCGCGTGCGCAACGACCGGGCCATGGCCGGATTCAACTCCAACAGATAGCGCGCGCGCCCGTGATAATCGACGCTGCCCGCGCGCAACATGGGGCCCAGCGTGGCCAGATCGTGCTCGGGCGCATCGATGGCGTCGTTGGCATCGGCCGGCGCCGGCCACGCCAGCCGCGCATCGGCGGCGGCCGCCTTGTCGCGGGCAAATTCGTCGGCATCGGGAATGCGTCCCGCCAACGCCCGCTCGATATCGAGACCATAAAAGGATGGCACGCGGGGGCGACCCTCGCGCAACTCCACGCGGGGATAGGACAAGACCAGGCGTTCGGTGGCCGCGCCCACCGACAAGCGCAATAGCACACGTTCCTGCTGCGCCCGATCGTCGCGCACCATGAGCTGCTCGTGCACGCGCCGTCGGGTGCTGTCGTGCAACAGAGGGTCTTCCCGCAACCGGCGCGGGAACACCCGCTCGGCCAGGCCCGGCACGAACACCCAGCGAAACGATCGGCCCCTCGCCTGATCCGGCGAACCCACGAAGACGTGACCAAAACGGTGCAGCGGCGGTTCCTCCTGCAGGTCGGACAACCGCGGCGCCAACACCGACCGGACTTCGTCGATCGTAACCGGGCCCACCTTGGCCATGGGCTGCATCTCGGCCAACACGCTCAGAACCCGTTCGGGCCGACGCAACGTCATGGGCGCCAGACGAGCCAGGTGCTCCAGCCACACCCCCCAGGGCGCCGACGCGGGAAATGCATCGAGAATGTCGATAACCGGCAACGCGAACGCTTCCAGATGCGCCAGATTCTGTAGGTCGCGTTCGAGCGCGGCGACCTGGAGCGCTTCGGGGTCGCGCCTCGTCAGTTCCTGCAGCCGCAGCTTGGTTTCGCTTTTCAGACCCGACAGTCGACGGCGCCAGCGACTGGCCTGGCCAATGACCGCGGCCTCCACCAGGAACTCTTCCCACTTCCACGGCGCGCGCAGACTGCCGGCCAGATGGGGCTGGGCGTCATCATCGGGTTGATCATTGGGCTCTGGCTCAGGCGGGACATCGAAGGCCAGCGAGAGTTGACCCACCGCATCCGAGACGATGAGCGTTTCCTCGCGCGGCGGCGCCCATTGCGGACGATCGACGGGAGGTGCTCCCTCGTCGAGGAATGGCACCTGCGCAAACGCCAGGTACTCGGCGAAACGTCGCGCCGAAAGTTGCTCGCAGGCGCAGGCCAACAGAGCCAGGAAGGCTCGGCCCGCGGGGTCGGGGCGGCGCACGCCGCGCGCGAACCACGCCGGCACGTCGGCGCGTCGCAGCGCCGTGGACAGGAGCCCCGAGTACGACTCGGGTGCACGCAGCAGTACCGCCATCTCGTCGAAGCGAACCCCTTGCCGGGACGCCCGAACGATTTCGCGCGCGATCTCCACGCACTCGCGTCCCTCGCCGGGTGCGGAAAAGAAATGGACCGTGTCATCGGGTGACGCCGCGGGGGCAGCGGTGTCCTCGAACAGGTACCGGCGCAAGCGCGACAGGCCCTGCTCTCCTTGATCTTCGAGTTCGTCGGGACTGTCGACCAACCCCTTCAGCGATGCGAGGGTGGCCACATCGCCGCGAGGCACGGTCAAGATGGCCTTGGGCGCGGCTCGCACCAGCGTTTCCACGAACTCGCGTTCGGCCCGATGCACCACCGGTACATCCAACAACACCAATGGGAGCTGGGTCAGCCCCTCGATATCGTTGCCCACCGACTGCGTGGCCAGCGCCAGCAGGTCGGCGCGGTCGGCCACCCCCACCCGGGCACAGGCTTCCTCGTACGCCTCCAACAAATGCCCCAGGTCGGGATCGGCCTCGGCCACCGCACTGGCCGGGACGCCGGCCAAGCGCAGGTCAGCCAGGGTGGCGGCCAGGGCCCGCGGGAAACCAGGACAGGCGGTCACCGGAGCAAGTCTGGGGGTAGCGCCCTTTTCGGCGGCATCGAACGCGATATTCGCGGCGATGGCTTCGCGACCCAGACTGGTCGACGGAGCCAGCCTCTCCGCCGCCAGCGCGCCCGTGGCCAAACGCCCCACCAGCTGCCCAAAGCTGAACCGATGCAGCCCAAACGTGGCGGGGCGCTGTCGCGTGAGACGCCGCACCAGATCGTCGACCGCGTCGCGATACGCTCCCACCAGCAACACTTCGGTGCCCGGCTCCAGCGCGCCCAGGAACTCCTCGACGCGCTCGAGCCGCATGGCGGCGCTGGTGGATATGCAGAGTTGAATCATCGCGTGGGCATTCTAGGGCGGAAGAGCAGCGGAAGCAAAGGCTGCCCTGTGCGGTCGACCGATCGGCGTCGTTGATAGGGGAAAGAACGACGATCCACCCGACAATTGGAGGCACCCACTATGACTTGCCGCTCCCTATTCCTGGTTCTGTTCGCCCTGGTCGGACTCGTGGCCCCGGCCTCGGCCAACTTCATATACCTGAACGCGGAGTTCGACGGCAAGACGGTTGGGCAGCCGTTGGGCCGCGGCGGAGCTGAAATCGGCGAGCCGACCACGGGGCTCCACGACACGCCGACCGACGAGATCGTGAACGTGGCTCCCGGCAACAACGCCGTCCGGGTGGAGGATTCCGACAATTTCGCCGGCTCGGCCGACTTCCTCTACTTCACGTTCGCCGATTCACGTCAGCTGGACAGTGGCCGGCTGACTCTCACTTTCGAGATCACACCGGAGATCCAGGACGTCTACGAACTCCAGATCCTGGGTACGGGTGTGGACAACTACTTTGGCCTGGAGTTCGACCAGGCCGGATTCCTCTACTGGCGCGACGACGACGATCCCGCCGTGAATTTCGACACCTACACGGTGGGCACCACCTACGCCGTCGAGCTGATCTACGACCTGGACGACTACACCTACACGTTCAATCTGAACGGCGTGAACATCCTGACCGATGAATCCTCGGGCTTCGCTACCGGCGCCATCGAGGGCATGGCCATCGGCAACGGTTTCGACGGCAACAATACGGGCTCGTGCCTCATCGACAACGTCCGCGCGGTGTACAGACCGGGTGAAGCCAACGTGCTGCTTTCGGCCAACTTCAGCGCCAAGCCACTGGGACCCATCGGCACCGGCGGCGCCTCGGAGCACGAACCAGTTGACGTCGATCCGGGAGCAATCGCCACCGTTGAGAACGCCAACCCTATCCTGAGCGGCAAGTACCTTCAGATCGTAGATGACGAACCTTTGAACTCGGCCACGGTGGAGTTCCAACTTCGCGATGCCGTGGAAGTGACCACCGGTAGCGTCTGCGTCTCTTTCGTGGTCAGCGTGGACAACGTGGAGCCGTTTTTCATCCACTTCTACGAGCAAGGAGGAGCCTCGTCGACGTTCATGCAGGTGGAGTTCAACAATCTGGGCGAGATCCTGCTCAAAGATGAACTCAGCCAACCGAACGGCCTGGTGGTTGGCACCTACTCCGTGGACACGCCTCTGCGCATGACGTTCAACTTTGAAATGGACTACGGACTGACCTCGGCCTGGATCGACGGTAACCAGGTACTGACCAACCGGGCCCATGGCATCGTCGGCGATGGGCTGGGGTCAATCTACTTCGGCCACACCGCCGACGGTAATACCACGGGTATCATGAAGCTGGATGGGCTTACCGTGTACCACAGTGGAAGCGCAACGCCGGCGCCGCCGGCCACGCCGCAGGTATTGGCCAGCGTTCTGCACCCCGCGTCGCCCAATCCGTTCAATCCCACCACGACCATTCGATATGAACTGGACCGCTCGGCCCCGGTCGCGCTGGACCTGTTCGACGTACGCGGCCGTCATGTGGTGAACCTGATCGACGATCATCGTTCGGCGGGCAACCACGCGGTGCAGTGGAACGGCCGTGACCGGCGCGGCGACGCGGTCGCCTCGGGCGTGTACTACGCCACGTTGCGCACGCCGGCCGAGAGTCTGCGCATCAAACTGGTTCTCAGCAAATAGCCGGCGACTCGCGGGGCGTCGCTGCGGTCTCCTAGCGGGCGTGCCCCTCCGGGCGCGCCCGCTCCCAATAGTCCACCGCCCGATCGGCGGCCATCCGTAACAACGTGCCTTCCGGGTACTGGCCGGCCTTGGAACGCTGTCCGGCCGGAACGCCAGTCAAGAGCGCAAGCGCCTGGTGGATCTTCGACACCGCATAGACCGCAAACCGCTTCTCCTTGCAAGCCAGCACGACGTCTTCCCGTAGCATCAGATCACCCACGTTGGCGGCGGGAATGATGACCGCGTGGCCGGACTCGCCGTTGCGACCCTGACATATATCGAAGAATCCTTCGATCTTCTCGTTCGCCCCGCCAATCGCCATGATGTTTCCGTGCTGGTCGATGGCCCCCGTCATGGCGAAGGTCTGAGCCAGCGGCACACCGGTCAGCGCGCTCAACAAACAGCACATCTCCGCCCCGGAAGCAGAATCGCCATCGATGCCCCCGTAGCTCTGTTCCATGCCGATGCTGGCGTCGAAGGTAAGCGGGTGATCGGACTGCAGCAGGTGCCGCAGCAAGCCGCTGAGTATGAAGAAGCCCTTGGTGTGGATGGCTCCGCTCAGTCGCGCTTCGCGATCGACATTCACCAGCCCCGCGGTCCCGGCGCCGACGGTCGCCGTGATGCGAGCGGGGAATCCATAGGTAAGTGGGCCCGCCCTCAGAACGGCCAGTCCGTTGATCTGACCCACGGCCAACCCCTGTGTTTGGAGCTGTATGGTGCCGTCCTGCACCATTTCGTGGTACCGCCGCGAGGGCAACGAAGCCCGAGCACGGCCGCGCGCGACCGCGCGTTTGACATGGGTTCCCTCCACGCGCCGGCCCTGTTCTTCCTGCGCCAAGAACGCCGCTTCGCGTGCGATATCGGCCAGGCGGCCGAACCGCGCGGTGAGCTTGTCCCTTTGCGCCGCGATGCGCGCACCGTGCTCGACCAGAGCCGCCACCGCCGAGCGATTGAAGGGGAGCAGATTGTCGTCCATGGCGATACGCGACAGAACGCCACCGTACTGCTCCACCGCGTCCGCGTTGCGCGGCAACGTGGTATCGAAATCGGCCAGGACCTTGAACAGATCCCCGAAATCCGGATCGGCCTGATCCAACAGGGCGTAGGTCTGGTGGTCGCCCAACAACACGACCTTTACCTGAATGGGAATGGGTTGTGGATTCAGCGTGGGGCCGGTCCACGGTCCCGACGAATCGCTGGGGGTGATTTCCAGTTTGCCGGTTCGCAGCGTTCGCGTCAGCGCGCGCCATGCTCCCGGCTCATTCAACACGTCGTAGGCGTGCAGAATCAGATACCCGCCATCGGCCCGGAGAATCGACCCGGCCCGAATGCCCATGTGGCTCACCCGGGGTTCGTCGCCCTCGTCGAAGTCGTAATCGATGCCGCCCCGCAACTGACGGGTGGTGGGCGTGCTTTCCACGATCACGGGGCAACAGGGAGCCGCCACATGGTCGAGCAGCACGTTGACCCGATAGAGATGCGTGAAACTCTCGGCCTCCTCCAGCGAGTCCAGGCGATGCGTGGCCAGATCTTCGACCACATCGTCGAGGTACTCCCGCGCCGAGGGCGTGGGAAAGGTCTCGGCAATGGACTCGACCGATTCGCGTACCGCGTCGCGGATCGCCTGCTCCATGATCTTCGCCAGGGAGTCGTCCTGCTTTCGCGCCAACGACCGTGCTCGTCGCTGCACTTGCATCAGTCGTTCGGCGAAATTCTCCAGCTCTTTTTCGACACGCTGCAATTCCGCCTTGGGCAGTTTGCCCTCGGCGTGCATCGCCTGCAGCTGCTCGAACGGCACCGCCTGCCCCTCGAATGTGGGCACGACCGTGCGCATGGTGTGTCCCTGCATATCCACGTCCACCAACGCCAATCCCGCCGATTCAAGATCGCGCCGAAACGGATCCACGTACTTGGCCAGCTCGGCGTCGGTTTTCCTGGTGATGCGAGCCCTACGCTGCTTCACCAGGTCGGTGTATAGGCTGTCGCGCATCTCCTTCTCGATGAACTCGGCCAGGCGCTGCATTGCTCGCCGAAACGCCACTCCCTTGCGTGCGGGTAGCGTCACCAGCCGCGGCTGATCGGGCTGGGCGAAATTGTGCACGAAACACAGATCGTTGGTTGATTCGCGTAGTGGTTGAATCTGTTCGATCAATCGACGAATCAGGGAGAAACGACCCGTGCCACTGATTCCCCTTACGAACACATGCTGGCCCGGCGCGACCGTGTTCAGGCCGAACCGCAGCGCGTCCACCGCGGCCGATTGGCCCACAATGCCCTCGACCGGGGCTACGTTCGCCGTGGACGCGAAGGGCACATCCTTGGGGCGGCACCGCCATCTCAGGTCACGCACCGGTAGCGGACGGGTTGCCTCTGTCTTCTTGGGGCTGGGTCCAGCCATGGGCGGCGTCTCCTGAGCTCAGTATTCCGGGGGATAAAAAGGAAGCATGTCATCGTAACGGGCACTACCCTCGACCGACCAGCGAACGTACTCACGAAATCAGTGCGGTTCTAAACGAAATCGAATATCATTTTCAAATGACCTCCCACTCCCCGCGCCACCTGGACGCTCTGCAACCCGGTACCAGCGCACGACTTGGCCAAATCCAGGGCAACGCGGCGCTGCGCCGGCGCTTGCTCGAGCTTGGCCTGCTGCCCGGCACGCCCGTCCGGGCGGTGCGTCGGGTCGTGACCGGTGACCTGATCGAGGTAGAAGTGCGCGGCTGTTTCGTGAGCCTGCGACGGGCCGAGGCCCGGAACGTGTTCCTCTCCCCCGATGAGACCCCATGACCGCGACCCGGACCAAGACCGCGATCGTCAACGTGGCGGGCAATCCAAACACGGGCAAGACGTCCATCTTCAACCGGCTGACGGGCAGGAACCTGAAGGTTGGCAACTACCCCGGCGTGACGGTGGAACGCATCGAGGGACGCGTGAAATCGGCGGGGCACGAGTTCATCGTATGCGACGTGCCTGGTACCTATAGTCTGTCGGCCCGAACCTCGGAAGAGGCCGTGGCCGTGGCCGCCGTGGCCGGTATTCCGCCCAACACCATGCCCGACGTGAACGTGGTGGTGGTCGACGCCACCCAGCTTTCACGCAATCTGTATCTGGCGCTGCAAACCCTGGAAACCGGCGTGCCCATGGTAGTGGCGTTGAGCATGGCCGACATGGCGGCGCGACGCCAGATGCGGGTCGACATCGCCGCGCTGCAGGAAATCCTGGGCGTGCCGGTGGTGGCGGTGAACGGCGTGAACGGCAAAGGCATCGACGACCTGAAGGTGGCGATCGTCACCGTGCTCGAAAACCCACAACGCGGCCGTGGCCGATGGCGTTGGACGAGTGACAATGCGCCCCTAAAGGCCGACATCGAGGCCGTGGCCGCAGCGATACCGGCCGCCTGGACCCACGGAGAACCCCAGCGGCGCGAGGCTCTGGCCCGTTGGGCATTGCTCTCGGCCGCGGGCTCCGAAGAAATGGAGATCGTTCCCACCGAGCTGCGCGCGGCCGTGAACGAACGTCATCAGCTGGCCCAACGCGACGGACGGGATCTGGATCTCGAACTCATCGAAACCCGCTACCGTTGGATCGACGACCACATCCCGCATGTACTTGAGCTCGCGGCGCCCAAGAAACGTCGCACGGAGAAACTCGACGCCATCATGCTGCACCCGGTTGGCGGCTTCGCATTGTTTCTGCTGATCATGGGCGTGGTGTTCCAGTCGTTGTTCAGTTGGGCCGACCCTGCCATTGCGGTCGTCGAACATGGCATGGCCTGGTTGGCCATGGGAATCGAAGCCGTGGTACCCGCCTCGCTGTTCCAGGACTTCCTGGTCGACGGGATCGTAGCTGGCGTGGGAAGCGTGCTGGTGTTCCTGCCCCAGATCCTGCTGTTGTTCTTTTTCATTGGCCTCATGGAAGACTCGGGCTACATGGCACGGGTGGCCTTCCTGATGGACCGGATCATGCGATCCATGGGCCTGCACGGACGGGCGTTCGTGCCCATGCTGTCGGGATTCGCTTGCGCCGTCCCCGCCATTCTCGCCACGCGAACGCTCGAACGCAAACGCGACCGCTACCTGACCATGATGGTGGTGCCGCTCATGACCTGCTCGGCGCGTCTACCGGTCTACACGCTCATCATCGCGGCGTTGTTTCCCCCCACCCGACTCTGGGGCGTGGCCCCGGTGCAGGGACTCCTGATGGTAGGCATGTACCTGTTCAGTGTAATCGTGGCCTTGGCCGTGGCCGCGGTGCTCAGTCGCACCGTGTTCAAAGGCATCGACATGCCTCTGATTCTGGAGATGCCCCCCTATCGCCGCCCCCACATGCACAGCGTGGTGCGCATGATGTGGATGCGCAGCTCCATGTTTCTGCGTGAAGCCGGCGGCGTGATCCTGGTGTGTACCATCGTCCTGTGGGGGCTCTTGAGTTTCCCTCGCAATCCCAGCCTGGAAACCGACTACGACGCGCTGCAACGCCTGGCCACGAGGGAACTTCAGGGCGAGGCCCACGACACGCGCCTCGCCGAGCTGAAAGAACAACGCGAGGGAGAAGTCTTCCGGCGTAGCTACGGCGCCCGCATGGGTATGGCCATCGAGCCAATATTGGCGCCGTTGGGATTCGACTGGAAGATCGGCATTGGAATCATCGGTGCGTTCGCGGCGCGTGAGGTATTTGTAAGCACCTTGGGCGTGGTATACGGCGTGGGGTCGGAAGTCGACGAATCGTCAGCCACTCTTCGTCAGAAGATCCAGCGGGAAACCCGCGCCGACGGAAGTCCGCTGTACACGCCCATGGTGGGTCTGTCGTTGATGATCTTCTTTGCCTTGGCGTGTCAGTGCATGAGCACGCTGGCCGCCGTGTATCGCGAAACGCAGACCTGGCGGTGGCCGGTGTTTCTGATGGTGTACATGACGGTGCTCGCCTGGGTGGCGAGCTTCGCGGTGTACCAGGGCGGTAGAGCCCTGGGCTTCGCCTAGTTCATGGCCCACAGGTCGGCGGGCAAGCGATAGCAGATGACTTCCATGGGGATGAAGTCTGCATCGTCGTCCAACTCTTCGTCGCCGCCCTGTCCCCGCCAGGCGTCCATGGCGGAGAAGAACTGCGTGATGACAAACAGGCGATCCCCGCGCAGCACGAAGCGATCATCCAGGAACTTTCCCTGGCCGTCGAAGGTAACCTGACGGGAAAACCTACCGCTGGGGTCGAATACGTCGAAGGTCGCGAGCGAACCGTTTCCCGACGCCTTGGCCGCCTGACCGTTGATCACCCAGAGATTGCCTTGGTCGTCGAATTCCATCCAACGTACCGCACGCGCACGATCAGATACTTCATACTTCGGAGCGGAGCTACCGCGTCGACGACGGAACCGTACGTTTCTCGACAAACGTTCGCGTGCCTCTTCGATCTCCTGGGCGTCGCGCATCATCGGTTCCCACGCACGCTCGATGGTGTACGCCAGCTCGCCATCGACCTCGTATACTTCGATCTGATACTCGCGGTCACGCGACATGGCTACACGACCGGTTGGCCCCAACACCCACGGATAGCCGTTTCCGCCGTCCTCTCGAATCACAAGATTCGCCATGGAGGTGGCGTCGTGCTTCTCCATGTACTTCGCCACCTCGACACCACGATCGTCCAGGCGCACCAGGCGGGACGTACGATCAAAGCTGGTATCGGTGCGCTGCATTTCCGTGGCCAGCATTACCAGGCTGCCGCCGCGGTAACGCGCGTCGTTCACCATGCGAAAGCCATCCTGCTCGCTGGCAATGGGATAGTTGCCGACGGGATCGCCCATGGGGGTCAACATCACGATGGCACCAGGGCGCGGCTGCACCACCCCCACGTTTCCGTCGGGTAGCACCAGCACCGAAGAGGGTCGACGAAACTCTCCGGGGCCCTCCCCTTCACGACCGATGGTGCGTAGGTACATGCCTTCGGCATCGAACACCTTGATTTCGCTGAGCTGTCGGTCCAACAGATAGACGCTGCCCTCGGCATCGAGGGTGAGGTCTCCGATCACACCGAAGAACTCGCCCTCTTCGTCGGAGTCTCCTCCGATGCGCCACAGCTCTTCCAACGCGAATGACTGACTGCCGTTGGCCGGTTGAGCGGGACTGGCTACGACGTCGGCCCGCGTCGTTGTGGTCACGAGAACGAGAAGAACGAATATCAACGGAGAGATCGCCCGCATACCGGCTCCAATCATTTGCGTTCGAGCCAATGGTCGCGCGCGGGACCGTGCGTTACTGAACGTACGGGTACTCCGATCTGCGCCTCCAGTGCCTCAAGGTACTGCTTGGCGTTGCGGGGAAGTTGGTCAAACGAGGTCATGCCACTGATGTCCTCTTCCCATCCGGGAAAGTCTTCGTACACGGGACGACAACGCTCCAGTTGCTCGGCCCAGTTGGTGAAGCTTTCCCGGCGGCCTTCGCCTTCCAGTTCATACGCCACGGCGATGCGTAGAGTTTCGATACCGCTCAAAACGTCGAGCTTGGTAATCACCACGGCGTCGAGACCGTTCACCTGGGCGGCGTAGCGCGCGGCGGGTCCATCGAACCAGCCGCATCGGCGAGGCCGGCCGGTGGTGGCGCCAAACTCCTTGCCCTTGGCCCGTAGGTCTTCACCTTCGTCACCGTGCAGTTCGGTTGGATAGGGGCCGTTGCCCACGCGGGTGGAGTACGCCTTGAATACGCCCAACACGTGCCCGATTACGCGATGGGAAAGACCGGTGCCGGTGAGAGCGCCGCCGATGGCGGTGCTCGAACTGGTGACGTACGGAAACGTGCCGTGGTCCACGTCCAGCAACGTACCCTGCGCGCCTTCGAGCAGACACGTCATCTTGCCTTCACGCACCGGGGCCAGGAAGTCGAATGCGTTCACGATGAGTGGACGCAACCGAGCGGCACATCCCAGCACCTCATCGGCGATGGCCTCGCTGGCCAACGGCGGCGCCTCGTGGCGCTCGGCCAGTAGTCGATTCGCGCGCAGGACTTTTTCGATGACCAGTCGCCGCAATGAATCGTCGTTGCGGGCCAGGTCACTCGCACGCAGGCCCATGCGCGCCATCTTGTCTTCGTAGCAGGGACCAATGCCCCGCCCGGTGGTGCCAATGCTCTTCTTCTTCAGATCACGCTCGCGCAGCTCTTCCAGGCGCCGGTGATACGGCATGACCAGGTGCGCGCCACCGGCGACGAGCAGGCGCTCCTCGGCCGGCACACCCTGCGCGGTAAGCTGCTCGATCTCTTCGACCAGCTTCCAGGGATCGAGCACCACGCCAGGGCCCAGTAGACTCTTCACGCCCTCGCGCAGAATTCCGGTAGGCATCAGGTGCATTACGAACGTCTGGTCGCCCACCTTGACGGTGTGACCAGCGTTGGCCCCACCTTGAAAACGCACCACCAATTCGACGTCCGCGGCCAGGCGATCGACGACTTTTCCTTTGCCCTCGTCGCCCCACTGGCAACCCAAGACGACCTTTGTTGTGGCCATGTCTTCCTTTGAATCAGGTTCGCGGTGGCGGTTCGGAAGCAAAAAAATCCCGCCCAACGCACTAGCGTTGAACGGTCCGACCGCCGTTTTCTGGCGCGGTCATTGTATGTCGCGCCCGACGGCGGAGTCTAGTCTTCCCCGAACAGCGCCTTCAGGGTACCCCAGGTCTCTTCGTTGATCGGCAGCGCGCAGTCACCTAGTTGACCTGGGTTGTTGCGGGCCCCTGAGGTGGTGGGTCGAGGCTGGCCCGGACGCCAGACTCCATTGGGATCGCCCAACTCGAAACCATTGGTGCAGCCGTCTCCATCGGAGTTGCTTTGAGCCAACTCAGCATCCCACTGTCGCTCGTTTTCGACCCAGTCTTCGCCAAATGGGTTCAGCTGGGAGGCCTGCTCCGACGGCACGAACACGACCGTAACGCCAGAACCACCGTGACAGTTCTGACATCCGTAGCGCTCGAAGGTAGGGAGTTCCTGCATCTGTGCGTCGGTGGCGAAAGCAGGCGAGACCGACCCCAGGGCAAACAGACACGCGGCCAGAGGCAACATGAGCATGTACGACAGGGGGTGCTTCAAAATCTTCTCCGAATTCGGGAAGCCTGCGTCCCGTGGGTTCCTGTCTGGCGTGCCGAGGTTTGACCAGGACCTAGCTAACTAGATCCGTGCCAACGGTATGCTGTTTTCAGTATAGGAGCGCCCCCGGGGGGTGTCAACGCGACGCCAGCTGATCGTTGATCCAGGCCCAGAGCTCCTTGGCACCGTAATGGGCCGTGGCCGAAGTAATGACCACCCCCGTGGTAGGCGGCACGTTCAAGTTGGCTAAGTGCTTTGCTACCATGGACTCATGCCGAGCGCGGGGGATCTTGTCGGCCTTGGTCATGACCAGACATAGCGGCAATCCGCGCCGGTTCAGCTCGACCAGGCGGTCCCGATCAGCCGATGTGGGGCCAACCCTCATGTCGATCAATTGGACCACGCCAGCCAGCTGGGTGCGGCCGTGGAAGTATTCCGTGGCCGCCTTGCGCCAGCGGGCCCGCTCGGACTCGGAGGTCTTGGCGTAGCCGTAGCCGGGCATATCCACCAGATTCCAGGCGTCATCCATGCGGAAATAGATGAAGACCTTGGTTTTCCCCGGAGTCTTGCTGGTGTGCGCCAGCTTCTTGCGACGAGTCAGGTAGTTCACCAGGGTGGACTTACCCACGTTGGAGCGTCCACTCAGGACGACCTCGGGAATGGGTTCCTTCGGGCACTCCGCGAGCGTGGCCGCGTAGTGCGTCAACTCTGCTTGGGGTGTGGCCATAACGTCCCTCGTGCCGCGACCGTCAGTGGGCCGTGCCGCCGTCGGCTGGTAAATCCAACGACCTTCGCGTCTTGCCGCCGGGCTCGGCCGAGTCAACTGCGTCCGTCGGCTCCGGTGCGGGCAACAGGGCCAACTCGAGTACTTCTTCCACCCGACTCACCAGGTGCCAATGCAATCCCTTGCGCACCTGCCGCGGTAGCTCGCGATAGTCTTTCTCGTTCTCGGCCGGAATGATGATGTGCGTACACCCTGCGCGTTGCGCCGCCACCGCCTTCTCGGGCAGGCCACCGATGGGCAGAACCTTGCCGCGCAAGGTTACCTCACCGGTCATGGCAACATCGCGTCGCACCAGTTGCCCGGTCAGCACCGACACCAACGCCGTGGCCATGGCCACTCCCGCGCTGGGTCCATCTTTGGGCACCGCACCCTCGGGCACATGCAGATGGATGTCGCGCTTGGCAAAAGTCTCACTCGCCTCGGGCACGCGCGCCCGCGCGTAACTCAGCGCGGCCTGCGCGCTTTCTTTCATCACGTCTTTCAGGTTGCCCGTGATCAGCAGTTTGCCGCTCCCGGGTAACGAGATGACCTCGATCTCCAGGATCTCGCCCCCCACTGGCGTCCACGCCAACCCCGTGACCACGCCAACTTCAGGGTCGCGTTCTACCGCCCGGTGAAGGTATTTCGGTGGGCCCAGAAGTCGATGGAGGTTCGTGCGCTGGATGGTCTTGGGCACCTTGCGTCGCTCGGCCTTGCGTCGAGCCAGCTTGCGGCACACGTGCGCAAGTTCGCGTTCCAGACTTCGAACGCCCGCCTCACGTGTGTAGAGGTTGATGACGTCGAGGATCGCGGGCTCGGTTATCGACACGCGCATGCGCTCGAGACCCATTCGCTTGCGAAGTTTTGGAAGCAGGAAATCTTTGGCAATCCGGACCTTTTCGGTCTCCAGGTATCCTGGAAGACGAATCACTTCCATGCGGTCTTCCAACGCCGGCGGAATGTCGTGGATGACATTGGCGGTGGCGATGAAGAACACCTCGGACAGGTCGAACGGCACTTCGAGGAAGTGGTCGCTGTAGTGTTGGTTCTGCTCGGGATCCAGAACTTCCAAAAGCGCCGAACTGGGATCGCCGCGAAAGTCGCTCCCTAGCTTGTCGACTTCGTCCAGCAGGAACACCGGATTGCGTGTGCCCGCCTTGCGTAGGCCTTCCAGCACACGCCCGGGACGGCTGCCAATGTAGGTGCGCCGGTGGCCACGGATTTCGGCTTCGTCGCGCACGCCACCTAGACTCACGCGCACGAACTCGCGCCCCATGGCGGCGGCAATCGACCGGCCCAGGCTGGTCTTGCCCACCCCTGGCGGTCCCACCAGGCACAGGATGCTGCCCTGCAGGCTGCCGCTGAGCTTCACCACGCTCAGGTATTCGAGAATCCGCTCTTTTACTTTCTCCAGCCCGAAGTGATCGGCGTCGAGTTGCCGCTTGGCCTTGCGCGTGTCGAGGCTGCCGTCTGAACGGGCCTGCCAGGGAAGCCCCACCAACACGTCGAGGTAGTTGCGAATGACCGTGCCCTCGGGCGCCATGGGCGCCATCTTGGCCAGTCGACCGATTTCCTTGTGGGCGATCTCGCGCGCTTCGTCGCTCATGCCCGCGGCATCGACCTTCTTGATGTACTCGTCGATTTCTTCGTCTTCGTCAGCGCCGTACCCCAGCTCCTTGCGAATCGCTCGCAGCTGTTCGTTCAGGTAGTACTCTTTCTGACCCTTCTCGACCTGATCTTTGACTTCACCTTCGATACGGTGTTCGACCTGGAGAATCTCCAATTCGTGCCGCAGCACGTTGATCAACTCCGACAGTCGCGCCTGGGGTTCGACCTCGGCCAACAAGGATTGCTTGATCGCCACTCGCACCAGGAGGGTGCCCGCGACCGAGTCGGCCAACTGCACCGGGTCGTCGATCTGCCCCACGCCCGACACCAGTTCACTGGGCAAACGCCGGTTCAGGTCGACGTAGTCGGCAAACAGTTCGCGAATCTGCCGGTGCAGCGCCTCGATCTCAGCGTTCCCCGCCAGCTCCTCGGCCTCGATGACTTCCACGTGCGCCCGCTGATGATCGGGCTCCTCGAGGAATTCCAGGATCCGCGCCCGGCTCAACCCCTCGATGAGAATCTTGGTCGTGCCGTCGGGCAGGCGCAGCATCTGATGAATGCGCGCGATCGACCCAACCTCGTAGAGATCCTTCGCCACCGGCTCAGAAATCTCCGGATCCTTCTGAGCCACGACCACGAGCAACTTCTCGTTCTCGGAAGCCAACGTAAGCGCCCGAATGGACTTTTCCCGACCCACAAGAAGCGGGACAACCGCACCGGGGAAGATGACCACATCCCGAAGCGGAAGCAGCGGAAGGTCGCCGGCGGTTTCGATCGATTTGGTTTCTTCGGTCACGTGGTATCGGGGTCTTTCGTTGGGCCGGGGCAGGAACGAATACACCCTGCTTCGTTAGTCCTCGCGCCACGCCCGCTTCGGGGCCGGCTCGAGATGTCATGGAATATCGTACGAGCGGGCTGCGCTGCGGAAACACTCAGCAGGGTGTATTCGCCCCTGCCCCTACCCAGAAGCACGCGCTCGCTTGAGCCCCCCATGATAGCGAATTCAGCCCAGAATGCCCGTACTGGTTGGGAAAGCAGCGGAGATTGGGCATAGGCATGTCTGCAGGCAAGTCGAGACATTCCGGCCCCAGCAGCGAGATCGTCCGCCCTCCGACCTGCACGAACGTGCACGCCGAGGAGGTCGGGCACCCTGAGGCATTATTGATGTTGGGGAACGATTCTGCAGCCCCGGCCACAGAACCCAAGAATGACGCGACAATCCACGGGGCGAAGCTTAGTGAGACAACATCAATAATGTCTCTGGGTGCGCCCCCCCGGCCACACTCGCCCGAAGCTTAGTGAGACAACATCAATAATGCCTCAGGGTGCGCCCCCCACGGCCACACTCAGGCCTCACGCACCCGCAACTGATCCTCCGCATAAACCTCAGGATCAAGATTCTTCTCGATCGTCTCTTCCGTCACCACGACCTTCGTAATATCCGTGGAGGACGGCAGGTCATACATGAGGTTCAGCATGATCTCTTCGAGAATGGCTCGCAGCCCGCGCGCACCGGTCTTGCGACCGATGGCCTTGCGAGCCACCGCGGCGAGGGCCTCGTCTTCGAAGACCAGCTCCACGTCTTCCATCTCGAATAACTTCTGGTACTGGCGTACCAGGGCGTTCTTGGGCTCGGAAAGGATCCGAACCATCGAGTGCTCGTCGAGTTCTTCCAGGGACACCGATACCGGAAGCCGACCCACGAGTTCGGGAATGATTCCGAACTTCATCAGGTCGCCCGGATCGAGCTTCTGCAGAACCTGGCCGCGCTCGAAGCGATTGAGAGTCTTGTCGGCTTGTTCGAAACCCATCGCGCGTTGACCAACGCGCTTCATGATCAGCCGATCGAGGCCTTCGAAGGCACCACCGCAGATGAACAGGATGTCGCGCGTGTCGACTTCCAGGTATTTCTGCTGGGGATGCTTGCGTCCGCCCTGGGGCGGAACGTTGGCTACGGTACCTTCCAGCAGCTTCAATAGAGCTTGCTGCACGCCCTCACCGCTGACGTCGCGGGTGATGGACGGGTTGTCGGACTTGCGACTGATCTTGTCGATTTCGTCCACGTAGATGATGCCGCGCTCGGCCGCCGCAAGGTTGTAGTCGGCCGCCTGCAGCAGCTTGACCAGGATGTTCTCGACATCCTCGCCCACGTATCCGGCCTCGGTCAGCGCGGTGGCGTCGACGATAGCGAACGGCACCTTGAGAATGCGCGCCAGCGTCTGGGCCAGTAGCGTCTTGCCGGTACCCGTGGAACCCACGAGCAGGATGTTGCTCTTGTCGAGTTCGACGTCGTCGGCATCACGGCGGTGGTTGATGCGCTTGTAGTGGTTGTAGACAGCGACGCTCAGCGTGCGCTTGGCAACTTCCTGTCCCACTACGTATTGGTCGAGCAGGTTCTTGATTTCGACCGGCTTGGGGAAGTCCTTGGTTTCGAGCGCGCTGATAGCCGGCAGCTCGTCCTCGAGGATGTCATTACAGAGCTTGATGCACTCGTTGCAGATGTACACCGACGGCCCAGACACCAACTTGGCGACTTCGTCCTGCCCTCGACCGCAGAACGAGCACTTGATGACCTGTGGTGTGCCTTTTCTCGACTTCATGACTCTCCCAGTCCCGGTTCGAACCCTCGCGGGTACTGATTGGGCTCAACGTGCACCGCTCGTATCAGTCTACTCTCTACCGCCGTCCTTATCCTTATCCAACTCCGAACGTTTTTCGATGACCTTGTCCACGAGGCCGTACTCGGCGGCTTCGTTGGCGGCCATGAAGAAGTCCCGGTCCGTATCCTTGGCGATCTTCTTGATCGATTGGCCAGTATGGCTGGCCAGGATCTCATTCAGGCGATCCCGAGCGTACAGGATCTCCTTGGCGTAGATCTCGATCATAGCGGCCTGGCCCTGGGATCCACCGAGCGGCTGATGGATCATGACCCGCGAATGCGGGAGCGCCGAGCGCTTCCCGGCGGTGCCGGCCGCCAGCAGAACCGCGCCCATGCTGGCGGCCTGCCCCATACAGATCGTGGCTACATCATTGGAAATGTACTGCATGGTGTCGTAGATGGCCAATCCGGCCGAAATCACGCCACCGGGGCTGTTGATATATAGGTAGATGTCGCGCTCGGAGTCCTCGGCCTGCAGGAAGAGCAGCTGCGCGATGACCAGGTTGCTGACGTTGTCATCAATCGGCGAACCGATGAATACGATACGGTCCTTCAGGAGGCGGCTGTAGATATCATACGCCCGCTCTCCTCGCCCGGTCTGCTCTACCACCATCGGCACAAGCATGCAGTCACTCCTTTGACTTTGTTTCGTCGGCGTCGTCATCGGACTCGCCGCTGTTCTTCTCGACCACGGTTATCTCGGCCCGCGATTCCAGCAGGGCCAGGGTCTTTTCCTCTTCGATATCGTGACGCAGCCGTTCCATGTTCTGGCTGGCCTCGATCTGGCGGCGCAACTCCTCGGCGGATCCATCCCTGGACTCGGCCATTTCGGCGATGCGTGCATCCACGTCTTCGTCGGCAACCTCGATGTTCTCGTTCCGGCGCAAGGTATCGAGCAACACGGCCCGTTGCGCGGCGCGATGGGCCGCCGGCTGGAGCCTTTCGGCCAGGGTGCGACGGTCGTCGTCGCTCATCTCCTGCCGGGTCATGGCCTCGTAGTCCTTCAGCATTGCTTGCAGATAGCGTGCCCCCAGGCTGGGCGGGGCGGGAATATCGTTCAACTCGATCATCTTGCCCACGAGAGCATCGTTGAGGGCTTTGGTGGCTTCGTCCTTCGAGGTCTGCTCGAGGTCTTCCTTCACCCGTGACCGCAATTCATCCAGCGTCTGGTACTCGCTGATGCTCTGAGCCAGATCGTCGTCGATGGCCGGAATCTGCTTCTCGCGAATATCGTCGACCTTCACCTCGATGCGCCGTACCTGATTGGCGAGGTCTTCGTTGGGATAGTCAGACGGATACGTCACCTCGACCACGGTGTCGTCGCCCACCTGCAACCCCCCCAGAGCGGCATTGAACTCGGGCAGGACACCCTCGCCGCCCAGCTCCAGGCTGTAGCTCTCCTCGGCCTTGTCCGTCTCGGGCTCGCCGTCCTCGTTCAGCGGGACATACGAGATGCGCATCGCGTCGCCATCCTTGGCGCCGCGCCCTTCCACCGGAACCCAGCGGGCGGCGCGCTCGGCCAATTCGGTCAGACCCTGCTCGACGCGTTCGTCGGTGATGATCAGACTGATTTTCTCCACCGCGAGACCTTCGAACGTCAGATCGACTTCGGGCCGGACTTCGATGATGAGGTCGAACTGAATGGGCTCGCCGTCATCCATCTTGAAATTCTCGACCCTGGGCTCGGCGATGGGACGGATGTCCTCGTTTGCGTCGAGGACGGCCCGGTAGGCATCGGGAATCAGCTCCTCGATGGCGTTCTGCTCAACCTGCCCGGCATAGCTGGACAAAATGAGACTTACCGGGACCTTGCCCTTACGAAAGCCGGGCAAACTGGCGCTCTTCGCCAGCTTGGCCGCCACGTTGGTCCGCATACGTTCCATATGGCTGGGGTCGACCTGGACGTGGGCGAGCCGCTTCCACGACTCGGGGCTCTCCAGCTCGAACGTAATAGCCTCGGTGGTCACGCGATCTCCTGATCTGGTGCGAGAGGGGGGACTCGAACCCCCACAGGTTTCCCTACTGGAACCTAAATCCAGCGCGTCTGCCAGTTCCGCCACTCTCGCGGCAAACGAGTGGGCACACTATAACGACGGCCCCGGGGGTGGTCAAGTCGGCCCAGTGCGGTCTATGTACTAATTTTTCAATGAGTTATCAAATTTTGGCCAGATCGGGGGGCCAGATTCTCCTGGCGTGGGAAACCCGCCCTACGACGCGGCGACTTCCATGAGAATATCAGTGAATTCGCTGGTCTTCAGTCCACTCCGGGTCGACAGATCGGCAATACGGCCGCTGGACAGGGCGTTGGCGATCGCGTCGTCGATCATGGTCGCGCCCTCGCGATGCCCCAGGAACTCCAGCATCATGCCGGCGGCCGCGATCGTGGCCACCGGACACGCCACTCCCTTGCCACGATACTTGGGCGCCGACCCATGAATGGGCTCGAACATACTGACCTGCCCCGGGTGGATATTGCCCGAAGCCGCCACCCCCAGCCCGCCTTGGATCATCGCGCCCACGTCGGTGATGATGTCTCCGAACATGTTGTCGACCACGGCCACATCGAACCACTCGGGGTTCTTCACCATCCACATGCAGGCCGCGTCGATGTAGGCGTGGTCCTGCTCCACCTGGGGATACTCGCCGCCAACTTCCGCGAACGTACGCGTCCAAAGATCCTGCGAACGCAGCGCGTTGGCCTTGTCGATGAGCGTGAGTTTCTTGCGGGGACGATCCTTCGCCAGCTCGTAGGCGTAGCGCACGGCTCGCTCGACCCCCTTGCGCGTGTTCACCATTTCCTGCGTGGTGATCTCGTCTGGCGTGCCCTTCTTGAAGAAGCCCGCAATCTGACAGTAGAGGCTCTCGGTGTTCTCCCGCACGAACACCATGTCCACGTCGGCTGGCCCCTTGTCTTTCAACGGACACATGTCGGCGTGGTACAGCTTGATGGGGCGCAGGTTGATGAACATGTCGAGCTTCCACCGGATACCGCCGATGATGGAACGCTCCAGCAGACCCGTTTCCACGCGCGGATCGCCGATGGCACCCAGCAGAATGGCATCGAGATCGCGGTACTCCGAAAGAACCGAGTCAGGCATGGTTTCCTGCGTCTGCAGGTAGTGGTCGGCACTCCAGGGATACTCGACGATCTCGTAGTCGAAACCCGTTTTCTCGGCGACGAACCGCAACATGCGCAGCGCCTCGCCGACGACTTCCGGACCAATTCCGTCGCCGGCCACCACGCCAATTTTCTTCCTGCTCATGCGAACGCCCCCTCTTCCACTTCGTCGTCACCCTCGAACGGTGTGATCACGCCGGTCAGCGCCGAAGCCGCCACGGTAAGCGGACTGGCGAGATACATCTGCCCCGGTCCGCTACGCCCGGGGAAGTTTCGATTGATCGCCGACACCGTCACCTGGTCGCGGTTGTCGCTTACGCCCGGGCCGGCGTTGATGCAGGCACCGCAGCTTGGCTCGATGACCTTGGCGCCAGCTGCGTCGAACAAGTCGAGGTAACCTTCACGCAGGCAATAGTCACGCACTTCCTGGCTGCCGAATTGAATCCAGAAGGTCACATCGGGATGCACGGTCAACCCAGCATCGAGCCCCGCCTGCAACACCCGCGCATACATGTCCATGTCTTCGATCTTGCCCGCGGTGCAACTGCCGCCGTAGGCGATATCGATCTTTATGTCATCGGCCAGATCACTCAACGGCACGCCGTTGCCAGGATCGCCCGGTAAAGCCACCATGGGCTGGATGTGGTTGGCGTCGAGAATGATTTCGTGGTCCCACGTAGCGTCGTCGTCGCTGTACAAACCTTCAAGAAGTGACTGCGCCGTGGCGCGATCCATTTTTCGCCAGTGCATGAGGTACTCGACCGTCTTCTCGTCGGGCCGGATGATCCCGGTGAAGGCCCCCACTTCGGCCGCCATGTTGGTGAGCGTAGCGCGTTCGTCCACGTTGAGAGCCTCGATCGCCTCGCCGCAATACTCCACGACCTTGCCAATGGCATGGCCGTCTTTCACGTACGGCTGCCGCAGGATGTCCAGGATGATGTCCTTGGCGGTAACACCCGGGCGACACCTACCACGCACTTCCACGCGCACGTTTTCGGGTACGCGCACCATGGTGTCCTGAGTGACCCAGCTGTTGAAAATAGCCGTGGTACCCACACCGAAAGCCAAGCACCCCACCGCGCCACTGTGCGGGGTGTGGCTGTCACTGCCAATGATCAGCTGACCGGGCAACGCGTAGCTTTCGAGCACCTTGCTGTGGCAAATGGCTTCGCTGCCGCCGCGCTCGGTTTCGCCGTAGAGGCGAATTCCCTGGGCCTTCGAAAAGGCCTCCTGCTTCACCGCAAGCTGGTTGGCCACGTCCAGCAGGCCCATTTTTATGCGCGCCGGCGTCATGGCCATTTCCAGGAACGTCAGGTGGTCGCGAAAGAACAACACGCTGTCCTTTTCGCGCACGGGAACATCCGGACCCACCATGGTCTCGTAGAAGATCGAAGCCATGGGCGTAACGTACTCGTGCGAGAATCGAAGGTCGGTGCGTACGAACCCGCTGTCACCAGGCTGCACCGCGGGTACGCCCACGGCGTCCTGACTCAGGTCGGTAACCATGTGACGGGCGAAGATCTTTTCGGCCAACGTCATACCGCGCATCCCGGTCTCCACCGGCGCCACCACGACTTTGCCCTGCAACCGAGCCACGTTGAAATTGAACAAGCCGCCATGTTCGACGATCTGACGTGTAGTGTCGTCCATGCCCGCGGTAAATTCGCTGAGCGGAATGGACTCGTCCCGCTGGAGACGATCTATGACCTTGAAATCGGTACTGGTCAGGATACCCAGGTTGATGCAGTTCTGGTTGTAGATACGCTCGATGTTCTCGGCCACTACCAGTTGAATACCGGCGACCATTTCGGCGTAGGGACTGTGCTCGCGGCTGGAGCCCTTGCCGCGACGTTTGCCGCTGACGGAAATGGCAAACTTCCCTCCTTTCACGTCACCGCGGCCAATGGGTGTTTCATCACCCGCGGTGAGCCCCACGTAGGGAAATTCGCCCAATGTTTCGTCGTGGTGAAAGCACACCCAACCGGGTGTGATCTCGTCGGTGGAAATATCGTTGCGCAGCGCAATGCTGGGATCCCAGTTCAGGTCTTCTCCCGCCAGCTGGGAACGAATGTGTTTGGGGTCTTCCGTCAGGTACAGGACGCGCCCGTCCACGGCTACCGTATCGCCCCGTCGGGGAATGTTGCGTCGAAGAAGATCTGTCATGAGGTTCGCTTTCCTTGGACTAGACGGACTCGAGAATCATGGCAATACCCTGCCCGCCACCGATGCAGGCACTGGCCACGCCGTACTTCGACTTCGACCGCCGTAGCTCCAGGCCCAGCGTAAGCAGCAAACGAGCACCCGTTGCTCCCAACGGATGGCCCAGCGCGATCGCGCCACCGTTGACGTTGACCTTGTCGCGATCCAGCTCCAGCGCCTTCTCAACGGCCAGGTATTGCGCCGCGAACGCTTCGTTGATCTCGAACCGGTCGATCTGATCCAGACTCAGGCCAGCTTTGTCCAGGGCCGCACGTATGGCCGGTACCGGTCCAATGCCCATGCGGCTGGGATCCACGCCCACCGTTGCGTGCGCGACCACCCGGGCCAGCGGTGCGGCGCCGTCGGGCAACGATGCTTCCCCACACACCACCAGCATGGCCGCGCCGTCGACCATACCGCTCGCGTTACCCGCGGTAACGAAACCGTCCTTGCCGAAGGCCGGTCGCAGCTTGGACAGACCCTCGAGGGACGCGTTGGGAAAGAAATGGTCATCGTGTTCGAACACCGTCACGTCGCCGCGTCGCCCCTTCAGCTCCACGGGCTGAACCTCTTCGGCGAAGAGTCCGTCGGCGATGGCTTTCTCGGCCCGTTGGAAACTGCGCAACGCGAACTCGTCCTGGGCATCACGTGTGATCTCGTAATCGCGGGCCAGGTTTTCGGCGGTGTGCGCCATGTAGCATTTGCTCACCGTGTCGTGCAGCGAAGTCATGAGCGAGTCTTCCAGATTTCCCTGGCCGAACCGCAGCCCTTTGCGCGCGCCACGCACCACGAACGGGGCCTGCGAGAGGTTTTCCATACCACCGGCCAGCGCCGTACCGATTTCGCCCAGTCGAATGAGATGGTCGGCTTGAACCACGGCTTCGATACCCGAACCGCACAGGCGATTGACGGTCAGGGCCGGTCGGTCCTCGGGAACGCCCGCCTTCAGGGCCACGTGTCGAGCGCCGTACAGAGCGTCGGCGCTGGTCTGCAAAGCATTGCCACAGATCGTGTGCTCGATACGGTCGGCCGGAACGCCGGTTCGCTCCAGCGCGGCGCGGGCCGCATGTGCGCCCAGGTCGATGGCACTGAGATCGTGAAACGCACCGCCGGGCTTGCCGGTGCCGGTCTTGCCGCCCGCCCACTCGGCCATTGGGGTGCGGGCTCCGCCCAGAATGAATGTGCTTTCCACGTCACAACTCCACTACGAAGGAATAAGTAAAGGAACGCGCCGCGGACTCGCCGGGCAGCCCCCAATATCAAAAAGAACCCTGCGGGCAGCAAACATCTAGTGGTCGACGAACTTGGCTTTCCGCTTCTCGAGGAACGCCTGCATGCCCTCCTGGTAGTCGGCGGTCGAGGCCGCCAGGCCGAATTGGGATGCCTCATAGGCCAGCGCGTCGGGAAACGACATCTCGCCGCCCAGACGGATTGTCTCCTCTGCGATACGCATAGTGACCTGACTGTGGGCCGCCAAGCCCTCGGCCAGCTTCTGGACGGTGGCCGAGAGTTCTTCTGGCTCGACCACCTGGGACACCAACCCCCACTCGGCCGCGGTGGCCGCGCCGATCGGCCGAGCGGTCAAGATCAGGTGCAGCGCACGACCCTGTCCGACGATCCGACCCAGCCTTTGGGTACCGCCGAATCCCGGTATGATACCGAGAGTTACCTCGGGCAACCCCAGTTTGGCGTTGCTCGACGCAACGCGTAATGTGCAGGCCATGGCCAGCTCGAGCCCGCCGCCCAATGCGAAGCCATTGATGGCCGCGATCGAGGGCTTGCCCAGCGTCTCGAGCTT
>JAJDAC010000034.1 GCA_029262065.1 Candidatus Krumholzibacteriota bacterium
AAGGAGCAGACTCTCCGTCGCAGGCGTCGCTACAACAAAGGACTTGAGCCACGGAAGGAGGAGCTGATTCTGCCATCGATCTATCGTGGAAGTGTCCTCTAGGAATCGCCGCGATTTGTCTCATTCAGTTGACGACGTACAGACGCCACGATGGACTACACCGTTGCCAACCCGGAGGGATGCCCCGGCTGCATCGCACAGGTCGTGATCCTGGTCGACACCAACGCCCAGGATTGTGTCTACGACGGCATCCCTGGATTGGCACCGGGAGCATCGGGAAGCGGCACGGTAAGCCTGACGGCTCCTTCCGCGGCAGGCGTCTACGAGGTTCGCTCACGCGGCGGTCTGTTCTTCGGTTGCGCGGATGCCATCGCGGCCTACGACGGGAGCGCGACCGGCAACGTCATCGGTACCATCACCGTGAGTACATTCTCGGCGACCATTACCAATGTCAGCATCGATGGCCAGGGTACCGAAGCCGTCCTGGTCCCGAATGAGCCGTTCGTCGTTACGCTCGACTACAACGTAACCAACAGTGCCTCCTGTCCGACCTGCATCGTTCAGGTGGTTCTGGGCGTGGACGAAGACGGCCAGGACTGCGCCTACACTGGTGTTCCGCCGGTATTCCCGGGTGTGGACGGCAGTGCCAGTGTCACCCTGATGGCGCCCAATGCAATCACGGAGATCGAGATCCGGCAAAAGCTCACTCTCCAGTTCACGTGCGAAGGAGGAGTTTCCAACTACGATGCAGCTCCGCCAACGGGCAGCGTGCTGGGCACGGCCACGGTTGGTTTTGGCGCGGAGATCTCGAACGTGGACATCGCCGGACAGGGCACCAGCGCGGCCGTCGCGCCAGGAGCCGAGTTCGACGTGTCGTTGGACTACACCGTCTGGAATTCTCCCGGCTGCCCGGGTTGCATTGCACAGCTGGTTCTGGGTTTCGATGGTGACGGCCAGGACTGCGCATACAATGGTATTCCGTCCCAGTTCCCCGGAGATTCCGGTTCGGGCACGGCGACGCTGACCGCGCCCACGGCGGCCGGCACCTACGAGATCCGCTACAAGCGCACGTTCCAGTTCACGTGTGCCGACGCCTTGAATGAGTACGAAACCGAGGGCCCGGAAGATGAAGTGCTGGGCACCATCACCGTCGGCGGGTTCAACTCGCAGATATCCAACGTATCGATCAACGGTGGCGGCTCCACCGTGGCCGTGGGAGTTGGGGCGGACTTCTCGGTATCCTTCGACTACGTTGTCTGGAATAGCGATGGTTGTCCCGGCTGCATTGCTCAATTGGCCGTTGGCGTCGAAGGGGACGCACAGGACTGCGCCTACAATGGCATTCCCGGTGTCGCGCCGGGTGTGTCCGCCAAAGCCACGCTGACCCTGACCGCACCAGAAGACGTGGGGACCTACGACCTGCTCTCTGGTCTGTATCTGACCTTCAGCTGTGCCGACGCGCTGACCAACTACGAAGCCAGTCCGCCGCAGAGGGTGTTTGGGACGATCAACGTGGGGCAGGTCGCCACGGAGAGTTCCAGCTGGGGAAGCGTGAAGGCACGTTTCTAGAACACCGTGAAGATGGGGCGGCTCTCCTTCGGGAGCCGCCCTTGAAACATCTGAGGGCGGGGCGAGCGTCCATCCAAAACGCAGCGTCACCCCGAGGCCGTCTTCAAGTCCCTCACCACCAACAGCACACAACTCTTCACCGTGGGCACCTACTTCAACAAAGTCATGCGACTGGTGGCGTTGAATTCCCCGGCCTGCAGCCGATACACGTACACACCGCTGGCCACGTTGCGACCACGATCGTCGATGCCATCCCACACCACGTCGTAGTGGGCCGGTCCCACGCGTGGCTCCGAGATAAGCGTGCGCACCAGACGCCCCTGGGCGTCGAACACGTTCAGCTGCACGTGCTCATCGTGCGCCAGCGAGAAACGGATCGTGGTCCGCGGATTGAACGGGTTCGGGTAGTTCCCTCGCAGGCCCGAGGCCGCCACGGGCGCGTCATCGACGGCGGTGGCCGTGTTGATGTAGAACGGTCCCTGGATCGCTTCGCCGCGGTTGCCGGCGTTGTCGATGGCCGTCACGCGGTAGTACACGTCACTGCCGGGAGCCACCCACGGCACCGTCCAGAACGTGTTGCCGGGCGTTCCCCAGTTGCCACCCGGTCCACACTCCGGCCGGCCGCACTGGGTGATCTCGTACCAGGACAGGCCACCATCGGTGGAGTAGGCGTGCTCGTAGTTCAACGCCGGGCCGCTACCCGTGTTGTCGGTCGCCGCGAACTGCACGAAGAACTGCGACTGGCTTGCCATGCCCTGGCCCGTGCTGGGCGAGAATAACTCGGCCATGGGGTTGGTTCGATCCACGCGAAAGTCGTAGCGAACCTGCGGGCCCGCGTTGCCCAGATTGTCGATCGCCCGGATGTAGAAGTACGTGGTTCCTTCGGGCACCGGATCCATGGCATCCAGCAACTGCGTCGTGTCGACCGTAGCGTCGAGCACCATCAGCGCGTCGTTGCTCCACGCCGTTGAATAGCCCGCCAAGCCGGCGCCGTCATCGGTCACGGGCGCCCAACTCACCTGCACGGCATTGGTATTGGTCCACTCACCCGACGGGATGCTGCCCGCCGGCACGGGATCCGTGGGTGGCGCGAGGTCGATGGAAATGGGACCCACGTGCATGGCATCCGATACGTTTCCCTGGCCATCGACCGCCACCACGTGGAACCAGTTCTCTCCGTGCGGCAGGTTTGCTTCCACCGACGGCGAGTCCACGACGGTAGGATTGTTCATCGCCAGGTCCGGCACCGTGGTGGCGGACTGGTCGAACAGGATCCAATACTCCTGCACACAGCAGTTATCGGTGGCGGGCGCCCATGACACGTTGGCCAGATCCTGATTGGTCCACACACCCAGTGTTTGCGGCGCCACCGTGGGCAAAGTGGCCATGACCGGCTGTGTCGTGTCCACGCGGAATGTTTCCCACGCCGTCCATGCGCTCCACTGCGCGCCGGCGACCGTGCACGATTCCATTCGCACGCGCCAGCGGTAGCTGTCTTCGGTCAGCGGACCCACTTGCAGCGCCGCGCCCGACTGCGCAAACGTCACCGGCGCACCCTGAAGCGTCTGCACCTCATACTCCCAGGCCTGGCTCGACATCGTCGTCGCCGCGCTCAACACCACGTCGGCCCCGGTGAACTGATCCTGTATGGGACTCAGCGCCACCGCTGTTTCGGCTCCGGCCGCGCTGGTCGAGAACCGCACCCGCGAACCGTAGTTGCCCCACTGCAGGCACTCATCGCGCGCCTTCACCCGCACCTCGTACAACGCGTCGGGGTTGAGGCCCGTCAGCATGGCCGTCGTCGACGTGCCGTCCACGTACGTGGTGGCGCCGCCAATCTCTACTACCTGTACGCGGTATAGATCGGCCTGCGGCTTCGAACTGAAACTCACTTCGACATTGCTTCCCAGGCACACCTGTTGCTGGCTGGGATACGTTACCTGGATGCCATCCAGATTCCCCTCGGTCGTGAACTCGAACGGATCGCTCCAGGCACTCCAGTTCCCGCACGGCGTACGGCCGCGCACCCGCCACGAACAATCTTTGCCGGGCAACAGATTCTGCATCGTCACCTGCGTCTGGTTGGTCGTGAAGGTGATCGCGTCGGTCTGCTTGAACCACACTTCGTAATCCACGAGCCCGCCCAACGATCCCCAGGCCAAGGCGACCGTGGTGGGGGCGCAGGGGTGATCGTCCTGCGGACTCACCAGAATCGGCACCTCCTGCGAAGCGCAGTACACGCTGAACGGTTCCTGGTCGTCCATGCCGGTCACGTTGTTCGCGGCGTTGCCGTCGCTGTTGGTCAGGATCACGCCCAGGAAGTAGTCGCCCTCGGGAACCGCCGGCGCCACGGCAGCGCTGGATACCGAGATCCGCCTCGAGCCGTTCGCACCTATGCTTACCGACGTAACCGCGTCGTACACGTAGGTGTCCGACGTCGTGATGTTCTGGTCTGCCGACAGGTACACGCGGTAGTAAAGCGGACCACTGAACGCGGTGGACGAGGAGTTGTGTACCAGGAAGGTCAGATCGTTGATGGGCGTGCCCACCAGACCACCACCGGGTCCTCGTTCCACGTCCAGGGCCACCAGATCCACGGCGCTGGGAGTGTCGGCGTCGAGCCAGCCCAGAATGGTGTTGAATTTTCCCGAATCCAGACGCGTGTCGTAGGTGTCGTAGGAGACCACCTGACCATTGACCGTGTCGTCCGGCCTGAAGTGCGAGCGAATCGCGTACACCACGCTGTTCTTGGTGGCACTCGACCCACTCGTACCGTTGTACGACAGCCGGTCGAAGCCAATCTCGTCACCGTCGTCGTAGTCGTAGTCGCCCACGTGCAGGTACATCCGCTCGCCGTCATATGCCGGCCCCAGCGGGTTGGGGCCCGGGTAGGCGTAGTTGAACCAGGCGCCGTCATCGAAGAAGTCCCAGTCGCTGGCGTAGCCGAACGCGCGCCAGCCCACGATCGCTCCCACCGGGCGATCCAAGGTGATGAGCCCCACGTCGGAGTCGAAGTCACGGTCCTGCGTCCAGCCCGTCCACGATCGCAGACTCACGCCACGCGCCACGCCAACCGGGCCCTCGCCATTGTCATAGCCGGGGTACACACGCACTTCATCGGCCCAGTCGTTGATGACCACGCCCGTCACGGGGTTGTCCCACGAGTACAGACAGTGCGCGGCGGTAATCACGTGACGCGGTCCGATCAACGTGCCCGAACACGCCATCGTTCGTAGAATTCCCATGGTGTCGGTGAAATCCATTTCGATTCTCACGTGCCGCGAGAGCTGACCCACCGTGGGGTCCGACATCAGGATCTCGCCGCTGAAGTCCTTGGGCAGCGAAAGAAGCTCGGAACGCCCGTCACCGTCGCCCGGTTGTGTCTGTTGGATCCCGTGATCGAAATCATCGACGGTCGCTGTTCGCGACAGGCGCGACCGCAGGTCGAACTCGATCATCTGGCGTTGGCTGCGGGGCACCCCGGAGCTCTTGGATTTTTCGACGATGGGAAGCGGCATGGGTTCGGCCCGGTCCGCGCGGGGAACGCTCTTGTAGAGAACCTCCTGCGCGAGGGCCGATGGGGCCATTTGGGAAGAAACTACCAGCAGAGCCAGATTCAAGCAGATACGGCGGGCAAGTGCGGGCCAACGGGCCATCGGAGTTCCTCCCAGAGCGTGGTACGCGGACGGAACATCCGCTTGTCTGGGTAACGGGCCTGGTGACGGAAACGAACAGGTCCTACTGCCGTTCCAGGCCGACCGCGGCGGCGCGGTCAGACATCCCGTAGCGCTCATAATGGGCCACCAGATGAACGGTCGCCCTGCGTCGCTTGCGCGCCTCTCCCGCGTTGGACTTCAGAGACTCGAAACCAGCGATCAACAGGGCCTCGGCTTCGGCACGCTGGCCCAGGGCCGACAAGCATGCGCCCAATGCAGCCGATGCCGCGGCGCGCGCCCCGTGCCCTTCGGGCAACAATGCCGCGTTCATGTCGTACGCCTCCCGCAGTAGCGGTTGTGCCGGCGTGTTGCGTCCTTGGTCCAACATCAGTTCGCCCAGTCCCATGAGCGCATCGGCCGTGCGCGTATGGCCGTCGGGGTACTTCACGCGAAATATTGCAAGAGCCTGATTGAAGAGCACTTCTGCCTCTTCATGGGCCCCTTTCAGATGCAGCGCCAAGGCCAAGCTGGATTTGCTCAACCCAACGAACACGTGTTCGGGACCGAGCTTCGTTTGCAATAACTCCAAGGACTCTCGGTGCTGCTCGACGGCCTGGTCATAGTCGCCCCGCTCGCGAAGGAAGGCGGCGAAATTGTGCTGGCTCAGAGCCACTCGCGGATGATCGCCCAGGATCTTGCGATTGATGGCCAGCGACTCCCGGTACAGCTCCTCGGCTTCGTCCATCTTTCCTTGCCGTTGCACGATGGTAGCCAGGTTGTTCAGGCCCAGCGCCACATCGGAGCTTTCGTCGCCGAACTGCCCGCGGCGTAGCACCAGCGCCTCGCGATGCAGGGCCTCGGCCTCTTCCAACTCGCCCTTCCGGCCCAAAACGCCCGCCAGGTTGTTCATAGCCGGCACGATGCGAACGCTCTTGCTGTCACGCAACCGCCTTTGCATTGCCAATGCTTCGCGATGCAGCGATTCGGCCTCGTCCAGCCGCTCCAGATCAGCCAGCAACACGCCCAGGTTGCTCATGACCCCTGCAATGGTCACGTGGTCGCCACCGTGGATCTCCTGCCTCAAGTCCAGGGCATCGCGGTACAACTCTTCGGCCTGCGCGAATTCGTCCTTGGCCAACAAACAGTTCGCGAGAATCACCATGCCCTCGGCCACCTCCAGATGCTTCGGCCCGTAGATCCGTTTGTGCATGGCAAGCGCGGCCCGCGCAAGGGAGTCGGCTTCGTCGTAGTTTCCCTTCTTGCGGACCGACGACGCCAGGCTCCCGAGTCCGTGGGCAATGGCAACGTGGTCACCGCGGTGTACCTTCTGCCACATGGTCAATGCCCTCCGCTTCAGTTCCTCGCCCTCTTCCGCGTTGCCCAACAGGGAAGTCACCGACCCCAGCTCGTTCAGGCTCTCCGCCACGTCGGTATGGTTCGCCCCGAGTTCCCGTTCGCGGATGGACAGCGACCGCCGTAACAACGGCTCTGCAACATCGTACAGGCCCAGCGCGCGGTACGAGGCTCCGATCATCGTCAACATCTCGGCCTGAACCAACGGCCGATTGGCCAGGTCAGAATCAACGCGTTCAACCCCCAAGTCGAGCAGCTCTCGCGCGGTCACCGAGTTGCCACCGCCTTGGGTCGCGGGGTTGGCGGCCTGGAACAGGTCGAGGACGAAATCGTTCACCTGCTCGACCTTCTCGCGCTCTCGCTCGGTCTGCGACTGCTGAATCTTCGACATCACCGCTGAACCGACCAACAGAAATGCGATGACCGTCGCGGCACCGACCGCCAACGCATTCCGCCGTGCGAATTTCCGTAGTCGATACCCCAGCGTGTCGGGTCTTGCACGTATGGGCATACCGTCCAGGAAACGATCGATATCCTCCATGAAGGCTTCCACCGAAGCGTACCGGCGCTCGGGGTTCTCCTGAATCGCGGTCAGCACGATGGTGTCCAGGTCGCCCGTAAGTTCCCGGCGTAGACGATCGGGGCGCGTACCGCGCGCTTCGCTCACCGTGCGAGGGGAGATGGCGACGGTCTCGCCACCGCGGCGGCGAAGTTCATCGGTGTGTCTTACCGCGGTGGAGGGCAGCGTGGGAGGCGTCTCGGCGATGAACCTGGCGATTTCGGGAATGCTGCGACTCTCGAAGCGGTACGGCCCTCGTCCGGTCAACAGCTCGTACAGAACGAGCCCAAGGGCATAAACGTCGGTGGTTGTGGTGACGGGTTTCCCAAGAAGTTGTTCGGGGGAGGCGCACTCGGGCGTCATGGCCGAGAAACCGGTCAAGGTACGATTGCTGGCGTCATCGTCCAGGATCTTCGCGACACCGAAGTCCAGCAGCTTCACGTCACCCGACTCGGTCACCATGACGTTCGACGGCTTGAGGTCTCGATGCACCACCAGGTTGCGATGGGCGTACTGAACGGCGTCTCCCACCCGTCGTAGCAAGCGAAGCCGCTCGGTCACGGTCAGCTTCTTGGCATCGCAGTACTCGGTAATGGAGGCGCCGGGCACGTATTCCATGGCGAAGTAGGGCCGTCCGTCGTCGGTCAGTCCGCCGTCGAAGAGTTGGGCGATGGCGTCGTGCCTGAGCCAAGCCAGAATCTGGCGCTCGCGCAGAAAGCTCTTCAGAATGGCCTGGGAATCCATTCCCAGCTTCAGCAACTTCAGGGCAACCTGTTGTTCGAACTGTCCGTCGGTGCGCTCGGCCAGGTACACGACGCCCATGCCTCCCCGGCCCAATTCGCGGACAACGGTAAACGGACCCACGGCTTGTCCGGCGGCCATTGGCTCGCGCTCGGCGTCGAGAATAGGGGCCAGGTGCTCGGTCCCAAGGGCGTCGAGAAAGTCCTCGCTCTCCGATGCCACGTCGAGCATCGAAAGCACCTGGGCCCTCAGGTCGGTGTCATCGGGACATTGTTCATCCAGGAAGCGATCTCGCTCGGCCGGATCGCGCTCCATGGCTTGCATGTACAGCGTTCGCAAACGCGCGTATTTCGTTTGATCGGGCGTCTTTGGATCTTCCGGCATGGTTCGCTCCGAGTTGGGTCTATACTCAGTGTAACTACCGTAGCACCATCAGGTCTCGGAACGAAACCGTCTTGCGAATGACGCCGGACATGCTGCAGCCGCTGCAACGCCTACTGGATCGAGGCATGCTCAACACCAGTGTGGAGCGGGTCGGGAACGCCGTCGCGCGCGGCCACGATCGCAAGCATCGGTAGTCGACGCAGGTCGCCGGCGTTGGCAAGATGATGGGGTGGGCTCTCTCTAGAAGAACACTTTCGCGGCGCCCAGAATTCCCTGCTTCCAGGGAACCCGATGCGACACTCCCGACGTGTTCTCGAAGTTCTCCACGTTGGCCAGGTACCATTCGTAGTTGCGCACCAACGCCTGCTTGTTCGAGAACTTCGGCGTGTATCCCAGGGTCTTTTCCGCTTTCTCGATACTCACGAACGAGTCGGTCGCGGCCGTCTCGTACACCCACTTGTACAACGGTGACAACTTCATCGCTTCCAGTACCCGCAGGGTCCAGATCACCGGCGTCGCCGGAAACGGTTTGATGCTTCGTCCAAACCCCGCCCGATCCAGCACCGCCTGGTAGTCTTCCTTCATGGTCGTGAACTCTTTCGCGCCAATGTTGAACGTGTCGTTCACGGTGGCGTCGTCGAGCGTCAGCGACAGGTAGATCGACTCGCACAGGTCTTCCACGTCCAGCAACTGATACCGATTGTTGCCGCTGCCGATCATGGGGAACCCCTTGCCGTCCTTGGCCCAATCGTAGAGCAGTGCGAACACGCCCAAACGCTCGGGTCCAATGAACGACTTCGGACGAATGATGGGCACGATCATTCCCTGCTCACGGAATCCCTCGCACACTGCCTCGGCATCAACCTTGGCCTGGCCATAGGGACCCACGCCGTGCAAGCGGTCGTCTTCGTACAGCGGGTGGTGATCGGGAATGCCGTAGACCGCGGTCGAAGAAATGTGCACGGCCCGCTTGATGCCGGCGTCGCGCGCCGAAGCAAACACGTTGCGCGTGCCGTCCAGATCGGTCGATATGATGTCCTGGGCTGAATACAACGGCAGCGCCGCCGCCGTGTGTACCACCACGTCGGCGCCCTCCATGGCCCGATCCACCGCGGCCCGGTCGCGGATGTCGCCATCGACGATGCGGATCCGATCCATACAGTCGGCGTAGTCGAACGGCGCGAAGTCCAGCGACGTAACCTCGAACCCGCGCTCCAGAAGGTATCGCGTCAGATTGATGCCCAGGAATCCGGCGCCGCCGGTGATGAGTACGCGGCTACCTTGACCACCGGATCCGGCGGGCTCGGTGGGGGTGCTGTCTTCAGTGGGGGTGCTGTCTTCAGCTTCAGAAGATGTCATCGGGCTCGGTGCTTTCTCTTCGGGTCGGGACTGGGAAAAATACCAGCTCTACTGTGTACGATGTTTTGCCGATCTGACCAGTCCCCGCAGTTGATCTTGCCGCGGCGGGTCCCAGCCCAAGCTGGCCAGACGTCCCACCACGGTGCAGATCACGGTGCCCAGCGTGGCCATCCAGATGGCACCCGGGCTGGGCCAGCCAAACCAATCGGGGCCGAACACAGTCAACAAGACTACGCTGAACGCGGCCACTACGCCTACGGTGGCTCCGTTGGCGTTGGTCCGTGGGCTCAGAAAGCCCAACAGGAAAAGCCCCAGTATCGGCCCCGCGAAGTACCCTACGTACCGAACCATCAGCCCCAGCAGGCCCTGTCCCTGCGAGGCGACGTACAGGCCTGCGCCAATCGCCACCACACCCCAAGCCAGGGTCAGCCGGCGGGCCATGGCCAGCGTCTGCTGGTCGGTGGCGTCGGTGCGGCGGAAGCGGCGGTAGAAATCGGTGGTGGAGGCCGTGGCCAACGAGTTCAGGGCCGAGTCCAGGCTGGACATCGCGGCGGCGAAGATGGCGGCCACCAAAAGTCCCGCCGCGCCGCTCGGTAGTTCATGCACTACGAAGTGAGGCAGAATGGCGTCGGCGGCGATGCCTTCGGGCAGAGCACGCTGCTGCTCGTAGAAAGCAAAGAACACGAGCCCCAACCCCAGCGTGATGACCGTCACGAACGCGCCCACACCCCAACCCAACACCGCCGCGCGGCGAGCGTCATCCACCGACCGACAGCTCAGGTAGCGTTGTACCGGCTGCTGGTTGGTACCCGCCACGGACAAGGAGAGCACGCCGTAGGCGACGAGCGCACCCAACCACGAACGCACCGAAGTCCACGGCACTTCGGTGTCTACCACGCGCGTGCGGCCGGCTTCGCGCGCGATCTCCATGGCCTGCGAAAACCCGCCCGGCATGGCGTTGATTGCTACCCCCGCGCACAGCCCAACGCCTACGACGATCACGCCCAGCTGCAACGCATCGGTCCAGATGACCGCGGTGATGCCACCAAAGTATGTATAGATAGTGGCGACGATGCCCACGAGTACAACGGCCAAGGTCAAATCCACGCCGGTCATGGTCGACAGCGCCAGGGCCGGTCCATACACCAGCACGCCGGCCCGGAACACCACCTGCAAGTGAAACAGCGCGCTGGCCAGGGTACGCGCGACCACCCCGAACCGTCGTTCCAGATACTCATAGGCCGTGGTCAGTTCGAGGCCACGAAAGAACGGGATGAACAGCCAGGCCACGATGACGATGGCCAGCAGGTCTCCGGCCTGGAGCTGGAGCCAGAGGAGACCGTTACCATAGGCCTCGCCCGGACCGCCCAGGAGCGATGCCGCGCTGAAGGCCGTGGCCAGGATGGACACCCCAACCAGGGGCCAGGGCAGGTCCCGGCCGCCCAGGAAAAACTGCCCGGAGCCGCTCTGGCGGCGCTCAGCCAGCAATCCCAGGCCAACCACCACCGCGGCGTAGACAGAAACGACCCCCCAGTCCAGCGCGCTCAAGCCCGTCATTTCCAAACTATGTGGCTCCGAACAAAGTCGAGTGAAGGGAAAGTCCCGTTTTTCGTTGCCGCGCAACGGCGGCTGGCTAGGATGTGGCTGACCCGCGGCAGCCAAAATGGGCCATAGTGGGGGAACCTAGCACGAACTGAAGGACAGGCCAATGTCGGTACGGATTGGAATCATGGGCTTTGGGCGCATCGGAAGAAACATCTTCCGGCTGCTCTACGAGCGCGAGGACATAGAGATCGTGGCCATCGTGGACACGGCCGACCCCAAGGGGTTGGAATACCTGCTGCGGTTCGACACGGTCCTGGGACCGTTTCGCGAGCCCATCCGCGTTGAGAACGACATCATGTACGCCAAGGGACGCCAGATCCGCATGATCACGGCCAAAGCCCCCGGCGATGTCGACTGGGCCTCACTGGGAGTGAGCGTAGTGGTCGAGGCCACCGGCAAGTACCGCACACGCAAAGAACTGGAACGGCACCTGACCAAGGGTGCCCGCAATGTCATCCTTACTGTACCGCCGGAAACCACCGACGACGTGGACATGGTGTTCGTGCGCGGCATCAACCACGAACAGCTGAAAGCCTCGGACCGAATCGTCAGCATCGGGTCGTGCGCGATCCAGGCCGTGGCCCCGGTCCTGGACGTCGTGCTCGACAACTTCGGTATCGAATTCGCATACATGTGCTCGGTGCACGCGTACACCAATGACATGCGCCTGGCCGATGTGCCCGGTCTCGACATGCGACGCAGCCGAGCGGCGGCGGAGAATATCATTCCCACCGACTCGGACACCCCCGTCGTGTTGGAGCGACTACTGCCCCAGCTCAAAGGGAAGGTCTCGGCATCGGCCTTGGGCGTACCGGTACCCGACGGTTCGAACATCGACCTCACCGTGGGTCTGTCGCGCAAGGTAACGCGCGAAGAGATCAACGAAGTCATGCGCAGCGCATCGCTCACGCGGTTCTCGCGCAACATGGATTTCAGCGAGGATCCGCTCGTGAGCAGCGACGTGGTGGGCAACACCAACAGCGCGGTCTTCGATAGTCTGTCCACCTTCGTAATGGACGGGGACCTGGCCAAGATGATCGTGTGGTACGACAACGGCTGGGCGTACGGTACCCGCGTCGTCGACCTCATCGGTCGCATGCTTCGCCTGCAGGGCGAAACAACTCAGGAGATGTCGGCATGATGAAGGTCGCAATCAACGGTTTCGGTCGAATTGGCCGCAGCGTATTCCGAATTCTCACGCATCGTGACGACGTCGAAGTGGTGGCCATCAATGACATCGCCCCCGACGAAAGCCTGGCCTACCTGTTTCGGTACGATACCGTCATGGGCGTGTACAAAGGCGAAGTGCAGCTCAAGGACGGTCGTCTGCATGCGGGGACGCAAGCCGCGCGCATGACCTGCATTCCGCGGCTCGCCGAGTTGCCCTGGAAAGAACTGGGCGTCGACGTGGTCGTGGAATCCACCGGCATCTTTCGCACGCGCGAGCAGTTGCAGGGTCACCTGGATGCTGGTGCCAAGCGGATCGTCCTTACCGTCCCTTCCAAGGACGAGATCGATGCGACCGTCGTGCTGGGCGTGAACGACCAGGACCTGAAGCCCGAGCACAAGATCGTGAGCAACGCGTCGTGTACCACCAACTGTCTGGCCCCGGTGGCCAAGGTGCTCGACGATGCGTTTGGCATTACGAAGGGCGTCATGACCACGGTGCACGCCTACACCAATGACCAGCGTCTGGCCGATGTTCCCCACAAGGACCTGCGCCGCAGCCGGGCCGCGGCCGAGAACATCATTCCCACCACGACCGGTGCGGCGCGGGCCGTAGGCAAGGTGCTGCCGCAGCTGGCCGGCAAGCTCGACGGCATGGCCATGCGCGTGCCCGTTCCCGACGGCTCGGTCGTTGACTTCGTGGCCGTCCTGGAGAAATCAGCCACGCCCAAGCAGGTGAACGAAGCGATCAGGAATGCGGCCGAGGGCCCCATGAAGGGCATTCTGCAGTACTCCGAGGAGGCGTTGGTCTCGAGCGACATCATTGGCAACCAGCATTCCAGCGTATTCGACGCACCCAGCACGCAGTCGGCGTCGGCGCATTCGGTTAGAGTACTCAGCTGGTACGACAATGAATGGGGCTATAGCAATCGCGTGGTCGACCTGATGGCGCGGATCTACCAATTGTGATCGCGTCGTGTGGGACCCGGCGGGGAGCCTACTGGATGTTGTCTCGACTGGCCTTTGTCCTGATACTTGTTCTGGACCGACACAGAACCGTTCTAGAACCGTTCTAGAACCGTTTGGAACCGATTTGGAACCGATTTAGAGGAGTGAACCCGTGAACCTGCCATGCCTGACCGTGGCCGACATCGAACTTCCCAGGGAACTGGAGCGGCTCTACGAGCTTGCCTACAACTTCTGGTGGTCCTGGAATCCACGGGCGCGCCGGCTCTTCAGCAGCATCGATCCCGTGCCGTGGTCGCAGTATCGCAACCCGGTGCAGATGCTCATCAACGTAGAGCCCCATCGCTGGACCGAATTGCTCCAAAGCGACGTTTTCCTAGCTAGTTACGAAGCTACCATCAAGGAATACGAGAAGTACGTCGATCGCGACCGATCCACCTGGTTCACGCAGGAACATCCCGGCTACGAGGGTGGACCGTTCGCCTATTTCTGCATGGAATTCGGGCTGCACGAGTGTTTCAACATCTACTCGGGTGGCCTGGGCGTGTTGGCGGGCGATCATTGCAAGAGCGCGAGCGATCTGGGGTTGCCGTTCGTGGGTGTGGGTCTGTTGTACCGCCGCGGTTACTTCCGGCAAGCCATCGACGCGGACGGTCGGCAGCAGCATCACTATCCGCGCTACGACTTCACGCGGCTACCGGTGCGTCCGGTCGCCGGCGCCACGGGCAAGGAAGTGGTGGTGCCGATCGAGCTGCCGGGCCGCACCGTCTACGCCAAGGTATGGTTGGCGCACGTGGGACGCGTGCAGCTCATTCTGCTCGACACCGACATCGACAAGAATGACCCGGCCGATCGACCCATTACGGGAACGCTCTACGTACGCGGCCGCGAAATGCGACTGACGCAGGAGCTGGTCCTGGGCGTGGGTGGCGTGCGGGCGCTGCGCGCGCTGAACATTCAACCATCCGTCTGGCATCTCAACGAGGGGCACAGCGCGTTCCTGCAGTTCGAGCGTCTGCGCGAGCGTCGTCACCCTGACGACCATCGTTCCATCGAAGATCGCCTGGCTGACCTGCGCCCGAACACCGTGTTCACCACGCACACTCCGGTACCGGCGGGCAACGAGCAGTTCGAAGCCCACATGGTGCGCCATTACATGGATGACTGGGCGGAGCCGCTGGGGGCGCCGGTCGATGACCTGATGGCGCTGGGCCGCGGCCTGGGACAAGGAGCCGAACACTCCTTCAATCTCACCGCGCTCGCGTTGCGCGGTAGCAGTTTGAGCAACGCCGTAAGTAAGTTGCACGCCGAGGTAAGTAACGACATGTGGCGCGACCTTCTGGAGCCACGCGGCGAGACGGTTCGGGCCATTACCAACGGCATCCACACCGCCACGTGGGTCGGTGCGGCCATACGCGAGTTGTTCTTGCGTTCCCTGGGCTTCGACTGGGATCAAAAGCTTCTCGAGCCGGATGCATTCAGAGCCTTCGGCAACATTTCCGACGAGGAGTTCTGGCAGGCGCATAGTACCCAGAAAGAGCAGTTGGCGCGCTTCGTTCGGCGCACGCTGCTCGATCAGTTCGCGCGCCACGGTCAGGCTCCTTCTGCCTTGCGCCGTATCACCGGCCAGTATCGAGACGACGTGCTGACCATCGGTTTCGCGCGGCGGTTTGCCACCTACAAGCGTGCCAGCTTGATTTTTTCCGATCTCGAGCGGCTGAAGCGGCTGGTGTGCAACGAAGATCGTCCCGTGCAGATCGTCTTTTCGGGCAAGGCGCATCCGGCCGACATGCCTGGGCAGGAGCTGATCCAGAACATATTCAAGCTTTCGCGTGATGAAGCGCTCCGCGGCAAGGTGGTGTTCCTGGAAGACTACGACATGCGCACCGGTCGCATGTTGGTCCAGGGCGTCGATGTGTGGCTCAACACTCCGCGCCGGCCCATGGAGGCCAGCGGTACCAGCGGACAGAAAGCGGCGGCCAACGGCGCCCTGAATCTCAGCGTGTTGGACGGATGGTGGCCCGAGGCCTATCGCGAAGACGTGGGCTGGGCAATTGACGCGGGGGAACACACCGACGATCACGATGCCCAGGATCACCAGGACGCGACCGCGCTCTACGAGCTGCTCGAGACGCAAGTGGTTCCACTGTACTACGATCGTGACGAAAGCGGCCTGGCGCGCGAGTGGATCCGGCGCATGAAAGAGTGTGTGATGTCCATCACGCCGCTTTTTTCCACCAGTCGCATGGTGCGGGACTACGCCCAGCAGAGTTACCTACCGGCGGCCGCCGCGGCCGATGGCTCCTCGGCCGTTGCCCCCACGGGCCAACACCAGTAGGGCGCGGTGAAGGCGGCCTGGCTGATCGCCGGCGCGGTCTGGTTGTTCCTGGCCGGCTGCGGCCAGCAATCGGCCCAGGACGAATCGGCCCACGACAAACCGGCCCAAGACAAACCGGCCCACGACAAATCGGCCCCAGCCGCGACGACACCCGAGGCACCGACGGCGACCCGCCGTTGGGTGGCGCCGCCGCCCGCGAATGAGCAGCGCGATGCGCAGGTCGCGCATCTGCTCGTACGCTACGAAGGCGCGGTGGGAAGTCACGGCGTCTCCAGGACTCGTGACCAGGCCCAGGCACGCGCGCAATCGCTGCACGAGTTGTGTACCAGCGTTGCAGCCTTCGATTCGCTCACGCGCGAGCATTCCGAAGACCAGCGAAGTCGGGATCGGGGTGGGTGGCTCGAGCCGTTTGCCAAACCCGAGAACCCCGACAACGTTCTGCACGCCGAGGGCCATCGTCTGAAAGTGGGCGAAATCAGCGGTGTGATCGAGACCGTCGAGGGGTTCCATATCCTGTACCGCGGCCCTTTGGAGTTCGCGAGCTCGCGCAACATCTTGATCAGCTACCAAGACAGTATTCTCAAGCGCGCCGACATCACCCGATCCAAAGCCCGGGCCCGCGCACTGGCTGACTCGCTCCATGCGCGCCTGACGCAGCACGGTGACGACCTGGTCTCCCTGGCTCGTAACTTCAGCGACGGGCCCGGAGCGGGCCGCGGGGGGGAGGTTCCCACGTCCCCCCGTGGCGTCTTCGTGGGTTCCTACGAGCGTGCACTGTTCGGCCTTTCGCCGGGTGAAATCTCGCCGGTGGTTGAGACCATCTACGGGTTCCACATCATCCAACGCCTGCCCTAGTCCGGGGCTGATGGGCCCCAATCAAATCTTCCTGCATCAGGATTGGAACCCGGCCCGTGCCCCCTGCGTCTGGGTGGGTGAACGAGATGAAGTGCGACTGTAACCATCGGTGAGGCTCGCACGTACCTCAACTCACCAGGGCAACGGTATGTATTCTGGTCCTGGACCCACATTATCTGGAGAGTGCGATGCGCAAGGGAAGTCGTAGGCGGCGGTTTTTCGTCCTGGGTCTGATTGTGGTCGTGCTCGCCGGCGGCGGCTTTTTCTGGTTCCAAACCAACCAGGGCGGTGACAGCGTGGCGCTTGCGGCCGACGGCAAGAGCACCGGAGGCGACGACGCCGAAGGAGACGCTGAAAAAGACGAGAATCCGGCCGTTCCGGTGGAACTCGAACCCGCCGCCACCCGCAACATTCCATCCTATTTCAGTACCACCGGAACGCTCGAGGCTCTACGCCAGGTCGAGCTTATTTCCAAGGCGCAGGGTCAGATCATGCGTCTGGCCGTGGAAGAGGGCGATTTCGTAAAGCGCGGCGCCGTGTTGCTGGAGTTCGATCACCGCGAGCAGAAGATCCTGAAGGATCAAGCCCAGGTGCGGTCGGAGACCACGCGCCTCGAACTGGAACGCATGCAGAACATGTCCGACCGCGGATTGGCCACCGACCGCGAACTGGAAACCGCGCGTCAGGCCTACGACGTGAACAAGCTCGAGTACGAGCTGGCCAAGGTCCGACTGGAGAACCACATCGTTCGCGCCCCGTTTGCCGGCCAGGTCACCGCCCGGATGGTGGAATTGGGACAAACAGTATCGGTGGGCGCGCCACTGGTGAACATGGCCGACATCTCGCCCTTGGAAGTCCGTCTGTTCCTGCCCGAAAAAATAGTGAGCCAACTCAAGCTGGGTCAGCCCGTGGACATTCGACCCGACGTGCAACCCGAGCCGGCGCTCGAGGGCGTCGTGCATCGCATTGCGCCCGTGGTTGATCCGGGCACCGCCACCATGAAAGTGACGTTGCGGGTGGAAGATCCCCGGGGTGAGGGCCGCGTCGGCAGCTTCGTGCGCGCACGCATTACCACCGACGTACACGAGAATGCGATCGCCGTGCCCAAGCGCTCGGTAGTGAACGAAGCCGGCGCCAGTTTCGTATTCGTCGCCGAGGCCGACAGCGTGCGCAAGGTGGCCGTCGAGTTGGGCTACGTAGACGATGACCACGTGGAACTGCTGGACGGCATCGACGCGGGCGAGGTGGTGGTTACCGTGGGTCAGGGCGGACTACGCACGGGCTCGCGCATCCGCGACCTATCCCAGCCCGAGGCCGCGGCCGACTCCACGGGCGGCGCTGATAGCGACGAAGAAACCCAGGTGGCTGCGGCCGCGAGCAAGGAGTAGCCGCATGCGCGCCATTATCGAGTACGCGGTGGCGCACCGCGTCACTATTCTAATGGTCACCCTGGCCGCGGTGTTGTTCGGCTACGTTTCGCTGGGTCGACTTCCCATGCAGCTGCTGCCCGATATCAGCTATCCAACTCTGACCGTCCAGACCGAGCTGCCCGATTCGGCGCCCGGCGAGGTCGAGGCGTTGCTTACGCGCCCCCTCGAAGAGTCCGTGGGCGTGGTGCCCGGTCTGCGCCGAGTGCACTCCATCAGCCAGCCTGGCGTAAGCGAGATCACCCTGGAATTCGGTTGGGGCACCAGCATGGACTTCGCGGCGTTGGACGTTCGCGAAAAGATGGACATGTTGCAGCTGCCGGAAAAAGCCACCGCGCCATTGTTGCTGCGTTTTGATCCAACACTCGACCCTGTATTGCGATTGGGCCTGTCGGGCGAGTCGAACATGGTGCATCTGCGCCACCTGGCCGAGCACGTCGTCAAGAAGGAGCTGGAATCGCTCGACGGCGTGGCCGCGGCCAAGATCGTGGGCGGGCTGCAAGAGCAGGTGCACGTGGATGTGGACGAGGCTCGGCTCGCGCAGCTGGGCGTGCCCATCGTCGAGGTGGCACGAATGGTGGGGGCCGAGAACGTCAATGCCGCCGGTGGTCGCCTGCGCGACAGTGATTCCCAGTATCTGGTGCGCACGCTCAACGAGTTCGAGAGCATCGAGGACATCGCGGCCACCATCATCCTGCGTTCGGAAGGGCGAGTCGTTCGACTGGGTGACGTGGCCGAGGTAACCCGCGCCTGGAAAGAGCGCGAGATCGTCAGCCGTATCGACGGCCGTCCGGCGGTTGAGATCGCGGTCTACAAAGAGGGTGACGCCAACATCGTGGAGGTCGCGAAGCGGGTGCGTCGCCAGATTCCCCGGCTGGGTAAGATGCTCGACGGCTCGGGCGATCTGACCGTGCTTACCGATCAATCCACGTTCATCGAGTCGGCGGTCCAGCAGGTTCGCAACAACGCAATGCTGGGCGGTGTGCTGGCCATTCTCGTACTGCTCCTGTTTCTACGCGACTTCCGTAGCACGGCCATCATCGCGGTTTCCATTCCGACCTCGATCGTGGCCACGTTCATCCTCATGTACCGGCAGGGTGTATCCCTGAACATCATGAGCCTGGGTGGCCTGGCGCTCGGCGTCGGCATGCTCGTCGACAATTCCATCGTTGTGCTCGAAAGCATCGTGCGCCACCGCCGCTCGGGAGCCGATCTCACCGAGGCCGCGGTGGAAGGCACCGCCGAGGTGGGGCAAGCGGTCACCGCTTCCACGCTCACGACCATCGCGGTGTTTCTGCCCATCCTGTTCGTCGAGGGCGTGGCTCGTCAGATCTTCAAGGACCAGGCCCTCACGGTGACCTACGCGCTGTTGGTGAGCCTGGTCGTGGCCCTGACCCTTACTCCCATGTTGGCGGCGCTCGGTCGCCGGCGCCCGTCATCAGCCAGCGGGAAACTCCAGCGGACCGAAGCACCTTCACTGCACGCGCCCGAAACCGAAGGGTTGTACGCGCGCATTCTCGAGAGCGCGCTGTCGCACAAGGCGGCGGTTCTGGTGGGGGCATTTGGTCTGTTTGCCGCGGTCGTGCTGGGCTCGGGCGGCCTGGGCAGCGAGCTGATCCCCTCGTTGTCGCAGGGAGAGTTCCGGTTTGATCTGGAGCTGGCCGAGGGTACGCCGATCGAAAGCACGGACGAAATCCTGAAGCGCGTGGAAGAGCGCGTAGCGGCCGTCGCCGGGGTCGAACACGTGTTCGCCAACGTAGGCGTGGACGCCCGGGAGAGTGGGACGATCCGTAACAAGAAAGAGCATCATGCCGAGCTGAACATTCGGTTGGGCGAAGGCATTCGGGGCGACGACGAAGAGGCAATCATCTCGAAGGTCCGCGCCGAGCTGGCCCAATTCGATACGCTCAACCCCACGCTTCTGCGTCCTTCCTATTTTTCATTCAAGACGCCGATCGCCATCGAAATCTACGGCTACGACCTGAACGAGCTGGATGGTGTGGCGCGGCAGGTGGTGGCGGCACTGGGCAACGTGGAAGGGCTTCGCGACGTGCGTTCGAGCGTGCAGCCGGGTAGCCCCGAGGTCCAGATCCGTTTCGACCGCGACAAACTGAAGATCGCCGGCCTTGGCCTGCGCGACGCCAGCGAAGCGATGCGCACCAAGATCCTGGGCGAGGTGGCCACCGATCTGAAAGATCGGGATCGGCAGATCGATGTTCTGGTGCGCAGCGGCGAGGCCCAGTCGGTGAGTTTCGACGAGCTGCAGACCATGGTTGTGGGCTACAAAGATCAGGCTCCGGTGCGCCTGGCCTCGGTCGCCAACGTGAAGGTCGAGCGGGGTCCGTCACGCATCGAACGCATCGCCCAGACTCGCGCGGTCACGGTCACCGCGAATCTGGTGGGACGGGATCTGGGCAGTGTGAGTCGTGACATCGACGTGCAACTGGCCGGCGTGCCCTTGCCGGCCGACGTAACGCTCGACATGGGCGGACAGAACGAGGAGATGCGTGGCAGCTTGCGTAGCCTGCAGTTCGCGGCGGCGCTGGCCTTGTTCCTGGTGTACCTGGTCATGGCCAGCCAGTTCGAGTCGTTGCTCAATCCCTTCCTCATTCTTTTCTCGGTGCCGTTGGCATTCATTGGCGTTTGGGCGGGACTGAAGCTGACGCAAACGCCGGTGAGCGTGGTGGTCATGATAGGCGCCATCATGTTGGCGGGTATCGTGGTCAACAATGGCATCGTGCTGGTCGACCTTATTGGTCAGTTGCGGCGACGGGGCGTAACCGTCCACAACGCGATTCTCCAGGCCGGACGCACGCGCCTTCGGCCCATCGTGATGACCACCACCACCACCGTTCTGGGTCTGTTGCCCATGGCCGTGTTTCCCGGCGAAGGCAGCGAGATCGGTTCGCCGCTGGCCATTACCGTCATCGGCGGACTGCTGGTGTCCACCGTGCTGACCCTGGTGGTCATTCCGGTGCTCTACGCAACCGTGCACCGGGAGGCCTGACCCATGTGGCTCACCAAGATCGCGATCGCACGGCCGGTCACCGTTTTCATGGTGTTGGTATCGACGTTGGTGCTGGGCGCCATCAGTCTCGATCGTCTGCCCATGAATTTTCTACCCAACGCCGAGTTTCCGTTCATCGGCGTCCAGGTTCCGTATCCCAATGGCATCCCGACCCAGGTCGAGCGCGACATCGCGCGACCCATTGAAGAGATCCTGGCCACGCTGGGCGGTGTGGAAGAGATCTTCAGCAACAGCGACAGCGATGGCTGCTTCGTAGGTGTGGAGTTCGACTGGGGTCGCGACGTCAACGTCCTGCGCATGGAAGTGAAGGAGAAGCTCGACCAGATCCGTCCGGAGCTTCCCGAAGACGTGCAGGATATCTTCCTGTTCACGTTCAACACGTCGGACATTCCCATCGTCGAAGGTCGTATCAGCGCCAAGGATCGCGATATCTCCGAGTCCTACGATCTGATCGAGCGCCGCGTCGTCGACCGCCTGGCTCGCATTCAGGGGGTTGGCCGCGTTCAGATCCACGGAGTGGAGCCGGCCGACGTATCGGTGTACCTCAAACTCGATCAGATCAAGGAATTTGGCGTCGATGTCGGGCAGCTGTTCCGGGATCTGAGCAACAGTAATCTGAACCTGACGGTGGGCCAGGTCACGCGCGATGGACTGAGGTACTCTCTGCGAAGCATGGGTTCGCTGACCGACATCGAAGAATTGGAAAACCTGCCGATCGACGACAAGGGCCTGCGCCTGAAGGACATTGCCGACGTCCACTACGGGGTGCCGGCGTTGACCTACGGACGCTTCCTGAATCTGGAACCCGCGGTCGCGTTCATGATCCAGAAGTCCAGCGACGCCAACACGGTCGAAGTGGTCAAGGAGATCAAGGCCGAGCTGGCCGAGATCAACCGCGATCCCGCGCTCGAGGGCATCGACGTACTCATGTTCTTCGATCAGGGAGAGCAGATCACCAACAGCCTCAGCGGGTTGCTCTCGGCTGGTTTCATTGGCGCTCTGTTGGCGGTGGGAGTTCTGTACTTCTTCCTGCGCCATCTGGGTACCACGCTGATCGTCAGTCTGGCCATTCCACTGTCGGTGGTGGGCACCGCCAGCTACATGTTCCTGAGCGGCGGCAGCCTCAACATCCTGTCCATGATGGGACTCATGTTGGGGGTGGGGATGCTCATCGACAATGCCGTGGTGGTGTTGGAGTCCATCTACCGCCGCATGGGCCTGGGCGAGAACTCGATCGAGGCCACCGTGCGCGGCACCAAGGACGTGGGGCGCGCCGTGGTCTCGGCCACGCTCACATCCATCGTCGTGTTCGCGCCGGTTATCTTCGGCGCGCGCAGCGAGCTCACCATCTGGTTGAGGGAGATCGGCGTCACGATCTCTTCCACGCTCATCATTTCCCTGGTCGTCAGCCTGACCGTCATTCCCGTGCTCACCGCGCATCTGCTCAAGGGCGGCAAGCGATCGGTGGGGCGCAACAAGATGGTCGAGGGCTGGAGCGCGCGCTACGCCAGGGTTCTCAAGTGGACCGCGGTAGACCACCCCTGGATCACCGGCGTTCCCATTGCGTTGGGCGTCATCGTGATCACGGGAGTCGCGATTGTGATCACCGGCTTTGGCCCGGACGTCGATGGAGACCGTGGCCTGCGGCAGGAATACATGCAGGTTACGTACGACTTCTCGGACAACGTGAGCTACCGGATTTCCAAAGAGACCGTGGAGAAGGTACAGAAGGAGATCTGGGACCTGCGCGAAGACTACGGCCTCGAATATGTGTACTCCTACTACCAGGACAATTTCGGCCTCACGCGCCTGTATTTTGCGGACGGCGACCTGAGCGAAAGCCGTATGCGCGAATTGCGCACGCGGCTACGCGAGGATCTGCCCGAGCTGGCCGGCGTCGAATTCAGACTGGGCGACGACGATCAGGCCGGCGGCGGCGCGCAACAGGTGCAGGTCTACCTCCACGGCGAAGACGGCGACGAACTCGCCCGCATGTCGCACGAAGTCAAACGGCGCATGGGCCTGGTCAACGACATCTCCGACGTCAGGACCGACATCGAGGAAGGCGCCGAAGAAGTGCAGGTGCACGTGGATTCTTCGCTGGCGTCGCAGTACGGGCTCTCGGCCGACCAGGTGGCGCAGGTCATGGGGATCACCTTTCGCGGCGTGCAGCTGCCGCGCATCCCCGGAGAGAAGCGCGAGATGGACCTGTGGGTCGTGTTGCAGCCCGAAGATCGGCGCAGCATCGCCAGCCTCGAATCCATGCTCATGCGGTCGGACGGCGGCAAGGACATCGCGTTGGACCAGATTGCCAGCACCACCATTGCCCGTGGTCCCAATCAGGTTCGACGACAGGACCAGAAGACGTCGGTTGGCGTGCGTGGGAGCTACGAGGGCGAGGAGTTCAGCGAGGCCCTCGACGAGGTCCGAGCCGTCATGAACAGCATCTACTTTCCGGCTGGTTACAGCTGGAGCTTCTCGGGCGACATCGAGGGCCTGCAGGACGATCAGAACCAGATGGCCGTGAATGCCCTGCTGGCCGTGGTTTGCGTGTACATGATCATGGCCAGCCTGTTCGAAAGTCTGATGTTCCCGTTGGTGGTCATGTCGTGCATGCCGTTCGCCAGCCTGGGCGTGATCTGGCTCATGATGCTCACCAACACACCATTCAACATCATGGCCATGATTGGCATGGTGATCCTGGTGGGGATCGTGGTGAACAACGGGATCGTTCTGGTCGACCACATCAATCACCATCGGCGTGAGGGTCGCGACCTGGACGAGGCCATTCTGCTGGGCGGACGCGAACGGTTCCGGCCCATTCTCATGACCGCCACGACCACAATTCTGGGACTCATTCCGCTGGCCGTCAGCGGCAACCATGTGGGTGGAGCCCAGACCTATCCCATGGCACGCGCCCTCATTGGCGGTTTGGCCAGCTCCACGATTCTGACGTTGGTGATGCTGCCGACCTACTACCATCTGGCCGAGAAGCAATTGGCCTTCGCGAAGAAGATGGGGCGGGGAGTTCGCGGATTGCGTTGGCGGCGGCGCCCGATTCCCGCGATCAGCCCGGCGAAATCATGATCACAGGGGATGGTCCGCGAGTTCGCGCAGTCGCTGTGCTAAGATTCCCGGCCTATGTCCAATCTGCAACGAAATCTGAGGCCGGTCCGCACGTGGGCCGGTTTTCTCCTTCTTGTTCCGATCCTGATCGCGGCCGACACCCGGCCGGTCAACGCGCAACCCCGTAAGGCCCCTCCGTATACGATCGAAGAGGTACGTGAGTTCTTCACGCCGGTGTGGTCGGTAGTTTCGCTCGAGTACGTCGACTTGTTCGTGGCCGACCGCAATCGGGCTCACCCCGCGGGCATCCAAAGACTCGTCACGTTCCTCGACGAGACGATCGAGCTGTTCCCCGATCCACGGGCTCTTCGCGAGGAACTGCGGCGACGTAAGATCCGCTACTATTTCTGCCTGAGCGCGAAAGAAGTCCATCTGCTGGGCGGGATGGACGCCGAGGGCGCCGCAGTGCTTACCGAGCGCGCGGTCGTGACCCGGTGGTTGCCGCACGAACACGAACTGGTGCACATACTGGTCGATATCGTCGCTCGTACCAACGGTCGGCAAACCGAGCCGGTGCTGCAGGAAGGCCTGGCCAGCGCGCTGGGTGGGCGACGCAGTCTGGCGCCGGCCGCGTTGTTGCACGAGGGCGAAGTGGTACTGAGCCGGCGCCAGGTGCAACCGGATCGCCTGTGGACCTACCGCGACTTCCATTTCTACGCGGAATCTGGTCCATCCTACGCCGCGGCGGGCAGGCTGGTGCAGTTTCTTCTGGCGACCCGCGGCATGGAGAGATTCCTGACGCTATACAACCTATTGTCCGCGACCGACGAAGTTCTGGCCAAGCGGCCCGAGGCGGCCGTCATGACGCAGATTCACGGCGTGTACGGGCAGCCGTGGCGCGAGCTTCGTGATGAGTTCCAGCGGTGGCGCAAGGAGAATCCCACGCGGTGGATTACGCCTGCCCCCCAGCCCTCCCGATTGCCCGACCTGATCGTGGGCGACAACGGGCGGCGAATGTTGCTGTGGCGCCAGGACGATGCGTCGTTGGTCATCCAGCTGGACGGCCAGGGGCGTTTGCCCGAAGCCAACGTAACCTGGGGTGACGCCTTGCCACCCGAGTACCGATCGCGTTTGGATGAGAGGACCGGAGCCACGGACCAGCGCCGATTTGGCCTGCGGATCTCGCCGGAGAGCGTGGCGGTGTATGACTTCGCACTGGATGTGGCATTGGCCCGCGACGACGAAATGAGCAGTCAGGGTCGTGGCATGCCCGGTGCCATTACGTTGCGCCTGGACCCGAAGCTGCTGGTGCAAATGCCTCCACTGGAAGACCCGCTCATGCGCGCCGCCCCCAGTTTCCAGCGCTAGTCTTCCTGACCCATCGAAGATCTCCGGTGTTCGTTGTAGGCCCACTGAAGTTGCTGGGTCCACGGACCAGAGTGTCCGTCCGCTACTTTCATGTTGTCGACGCCAACGATGGGAACGATCTCCCGTACCGAACTGGTCAGGAACACTTCGTCGGCCACGACCAGATCGCGCAACTCGCTGGCGGCCTCTTCCACGCGCATTCCAAGGTCGGCCGCGACGGCCATCACGCGCCGCCGCGTGATGCCAGCAAGAATACCCAGTCGCGTGGACGGCGTTCGCAAACGGGTGCCCTGCACCAGGAAGATGTTGCTGGTCGCGCCCTCGAGCAATTTGCCCTGGGAGTTGAACAGGAGAGCCTCGTGACACCCTTCGATCCGGGCTTGGCGCAGCGCGATCATGTTCGGCAGATAGTTCAGGCTCTTGATCGCCGGCAGATTCCCGCGTGCGTAGGCCGCCGACGCCGCCATGGCTCGCACCCCGTCGCGCTGCCATCGCGGTAGCTCTTCGGGGAGGGGGACGGCCTGCACGAAGGTAACGGGGCTGGCGACATTGATGTGGGCATCGCCGGGGTCGAGCAACGAATTGCCGCCGCGCGTGACCTGGATGCGGACGCGCGCATCGGTGTTGGCCAGGCTGTTCTTTTGCAGCAACGCCTGCAATCGCACGCGCCACACGGACTCGTCTCCCGCCAGCTCGATGCCGATGCGTTCACACTGGGTGTGGAGTCGGCGAAAGTGCTCGTCGAATGCGAACAGTTCACCGCGGTACGCCCGGAGCGTGTCGAACACGCCATCACCGTGCAGATAGCCGGCGTCGAACGGTGACACCTGGGCTTCGCTCGCGGGCACCAGCCGGCCATTCAACTCTACGTGAAGGGTCACCGTGTCAATTCCTGGCGGCGGGAGCGGCCCAGCGCAGGGTGTCGAAGAACGCGCGCGCCTTGAGCTGGGCTTCCTCGAATTCGAGGTCGGGGTCGGAGTCGAGCACGATGCCACCTCCGCACCCGAAATGGACCCGACCATCCTGCCACACCGCGGTTCGAATCGCGATGTTCCAGTCGGCGTGGCCACCGATGTCGGTGTATCCGATAGATCCGGTGTAGGGTCCGCGCCGGCTCCGTTCGACGTCGGTGATGATCTCGATGGCGCGGCGCTTCGGTGCCCCGGTGATGCTGCCGCCGGGAAACAGGTGGTCCAACAACCATTCCGATTGCCCCGACCGCGGCGTGCCCTCGATCCGGCTGATCAGGTGCACCAGATGTGACAACTCCAGTGGTTGCATCAGCGGCTCGACCGTGACCGAGCCGTACTCGCAGCCGCGTCCCAGGTCGTTGCGGCAGAGATCGACGATCATCACGTGTTCGGCCCGGTCCTTAGCACTGGCCAACAGGGCCGCGGGGGCATTCGCCGATGCGGCCAGGGTGCCTTTGATGGGGGCGGTCTGAGCGCGACCGTTCCGCATCCACAACAGGCCTTCGGGACTGTGGCATGTGAGGGTGATTTCGTCGGTGTTGGCGTAGGCCGCGAACGCCACGGGATTGTCGAGCGCCGTGCGCTCGAAGACCGACCAGGGGTCGGCGTTGGTTTCAGCCGTCGCAAAGCCGGTGAGGTTTACCTGGTAGGCGTTGCCGCGTCGAAGGTGGTCCTGGATGGTCTCGGCCGCCTTGCGGTGCCAATCGCGAGGAAAGAATTCGGGCGAACTGGTGGAATCGCGCGCGGCGCCCGTTGCGTGCGTTGCGCGGGCAGCGGGCGTAGCCGTGGGGATGCGCGATAACCGTTCGGCCAACTCGTTCCAGCGGTCGTGCAGATCGGTGGTCGAACCAACCGTGGGCCCCAGATCGGCAACCGTGAGATGAGGCGGTGTACCGGGACCAAACACGAGGGCCGCGTCGTAGGCCGCCAGCCACGCGTCGGGCGCGGTGAACGGGGGCGGCTGCAGGTGGCGTACGTTCCAGCGACTGGCGCCAATGTCGTAGCCCAGCCACCCGGCGATCCCCACGAAGCACGGATCGGTCTGGGGTGAAACGCGGTCGAGCAGGGCCCAGGGCAGTCGCGTGGGTACGACGTCCGGCGGGCTGGGACTCGGGACGTCACCGCTCCAGACGTTGCGTCCCGCTTCGTGTCTGAGCGTCCAACGGGGTGAGAACAGCAATACCGACAATCCGGTGCCCGACCATGGCTTCTGGGTGTGCAGAAGCAGGGTACCCGGCTCGTCCTTCACGGACGCCGCCGCCAACAAGGGGTCAACCTCGAGTGGCTGCTGCAGGAAACCCGGTTCGTGGGGCAAGGCGGTATTCTTCCGAGGTCGGAGCGACGTTGCTTCGTGCCTCGGAGGTTAGAGCGAACCCCGCGTCGACGCCAGTTCGCCCGCCTAGGCCTCGGTCTGCAGTTCCTCGGGCGATCCCTGGTCGGGTTTCTCGGTCAGGACCTGCCGTGCTCGAGCGATCTGGCCGTAGGTCTGACGAACGTCATCGACGTCGTCGCCCTGCGCCAGGGCGCTCTCGCAGGCGTCGGCGGCCGCGTCCAGGGTGTCGGCGGCCAGACGAACCTGGCACTCGACCATCTTGGTCAGCGCCTCGGGGGTGGCTTCCTGATCAATGGCCTGCTGGCAGCGCTGGATGGCTCCTTCCAGGTCTCCCTGGGCCATGTCCACATCCACCAGGTTCAAATGGGCAGCCACGTAATCGGGTCGCAGTTCAACCGCTTTCTCAAGTGCCGCTCGGGCTTCGCCCCAGTGCTGTAGCTGGAACTCACCCACGCCGAGGTTGTTGTGAATCTCCGGATCCTGGGGCGCGAGGTCGGTTGCGCGTTCGAAATCTTCGACCGCGCCCAGATAGTTGCCGCCCTGAAATCGCATCAGCCCGCGGTTGTAGAGGGGGTTGGGGTTGGACGGGGTCAGACGCGCCGCCTCGCTGAAGGCCTCCTCGGCCTGATCACGATATTCCATGGCCGCGCAGATCGCGCCCAGGTTGTTGAATACCTCGGGGATCTCCGGGTGGTTCTGGGCGATCTCACGGAAGGCGTGGAGACCGGCTTCCAGTTCGCCGGCTTCGATGTGGGCTTTGGCGGCCTGAATCAAGCTCGCGAGATCCGGGGTCGAAGTCTGGCTGTCCATCGCGTATCCATCCCTTTCTAGGGCGTTCATTGGCTAACATTCGAAGAGAATCGATGGGAGCTACGCAGTCTTCTATTCAAGCCCCGTACCAAGGTGGGGGGGCGTGGCGATCTCGTTGCAGTACCGTCGTCTACAGGTTGACACCCCCTGCGGCTGGCGTTAGTTTTTCGCTCGCCTGCACAGTCCTTGAGCAGGTTGCTCAGACACCGGTCACCGGTTGGGACCGACCCCTTGGGTAGTCCACGTTGACGACGTCAGCGATGAAAGTCTTCGCCCCATGAATGCCTACATCCCGATTCTGCTCGTCGTCTCCATCGCGGTCGTCTTCACGCTGCTGTTCGTCGTGCTCTCGCGGGTCCTGGGACCCTCGCACCGTACGCCCGGCAAGCTCACTGCCTACGAGTGCGGGATCCCATCGCGCGGTACCACCAACCTGAAGTTCTACGTTCGCTTCTACGTGGTGGCGCTTCTGTTTCTGTTGTTCGACCTCGAAACGGTCTTCCTGGTGCCATGGGCCGTGAGCTTTCGCTCGTTCGTCGAGCGCGGAATGGGCGGTCAGATGTTCGTGGCCATGTTGGTGTTCTTCGGACTCCTGGTGGTTGGTTTGATCTACGAATGGCGAAAGGGGGCGCTGGAATGGGAGTAACTCTCGACGAACCCCAGAATTACATCACCACCAAGCTGCGCCAGGCTGTGAACTGGGGGCGCAAGTACAGTTTGTGGCCCATGCCGTTTGGCACCGCCTGCTGTGCCATTGAATTCATGGGTGTGGTGTCTTCCTTCACCGACATCTCGCGTTTCGGCGCCGAGTTGGTGCGCTTCAGTCCGCGACAGAGCGATCTGCTCATCGTGGCCGGCACCATCAGCTACAAGCAGGCACCCATTCTCAAGCTCGTCTACGAACAGATGGCCGAGCCCAAGTGGGTCATTGCCATGGGTGTGTGCGCCAGCTCCGGCGGGTTCTACAACAACTACGGCACGGTGCAGGGCATCGATACGCTCATTCCCACCGACATGTACGTTGCGGGGTGTCCACCCACGCCGGAAAATCTTCTCCACGCGTTGGTACAGTTGCAGGAACAGATCGACCGCGAAGGTATCGAAGCGGTGAAGGAGAAGCGGCGTGTCCCGTCGAGCGCTTGAGCATATTGCATCTGAAATCGGCGCGGATGTCGTAGAAACGTCCGACGAGCTGGGCGATGCCAGCGTAACGGTGCGACCTTCGGCGTTGCACCGTACGCTGGAATTCTGTCGCGACGACCCGCGTCTGCGGTGCGACCTGCTGCTCGACGTGATTGGGGTGGACTACCCCGATCGCGCCGAGCGTTTCGACGTTATCTATAGTATGCGGTCGCTTTCCACCGGCGAGCGGGTGCGCGTGAAAACACGGGTGGCCGACGGCGAACCGGTGAGCACGGCCTCGGACCTCTGGAACTCGGCCAACTGGGCCGAGCGCGAGGTCTACGACCTGTATGGGGTTCCGTTCTCGGATCACCCTGACTTGCGTCGAATCCTCACGCACCACGAATTCAAAGGCCACGCCCTGCGCAAGGACTACCCCATTGAAAAGGGGCAGATGTGCTATGTGCCCGAGAAGCTGCTGACCGATGAGGAGATCCGGTTCGGACCGCAGCTCTACGGACGCACCATGGATCGCAGCGACGCGGTGGTTGAAGAGGAAGAGATCAGTTCCGACTATCTCACCGTGAATCTGGGTCCGAGTCACCCGGCCACGCACGGCGCGTTGCGCATCGAGGCATTGCTCGACGGCGAGACGATCATCCACTCCAAGTCCGAAATCGGCTACCTGCATCGCTGCTTCGAGAAAGAGTCCGAAGATCACACGTGGCAGCAGATCATTCCCTACACCGACCGCCTGAACTACGTGAGCGCGTTGACCAACAACGTGGGTTACGTGCTGGCCGTCGAAAAGATGATGGCCATCGAGGTCCCAGAGCGCTGCCAGACGATCCGCGTGTTGGTGGCCGAACTGGGCCGCATCATGGATCATCTGGTCTGCGTAGGCACCAACCTGGTGGACATCGGCGCACTGACGAACTTCTGGTACTTCTTCAATGCGCGCGAACACCTCTATACGGTAGTCGAGCGCATGTGCGGCGAACGTCTGACCACGTCGTACACCCGTATCGGCGGCCTGTATCGCGACCTGTACGAGGGCTTCGAAGACGAGCTGCGGCACTCCCTGGGCAAGGTCGAGGAAGCCATCGGCGAGGTCACGGCTCTGGTACAGCGCAATCGCATTTTCATGGACCGCGCCGTTGGTATCGGCGCCATTTCGCAGGAAGACGCCATCAACTGGGGCTGGACCGGCCCGTGTCTCCGCGCCACCGGCGTCGACTACGATGTACGCAAGGCGTCCCCGTACGGCGGCTACGAGACCTACGACTTCGACATTCCGGTGGGCGAGAACGGCGACGTGTACGACCGCGTGCTGTGTCGTATCGAAGAGATGTACCAGTCGATTGGTATCGTGAACCAGGCGATGGACCGTCTGAAGCCCGGCCCGATCTTCTCCGAAGATCGTCGCGTTACCATGCCGCCCAAGGACGAGGTGTACAACTCGATCGAGGGCATGATGAATCACTTCAAGCTGGTGTTCGAAGGCATCCAGGTGCCCGCCGGCGAAGGCTACGGATTCAGCGAAGGGGCCAACGGTGAGTTGGGCTTCTTCATCGTCAGCGACGGTAGTGGCAACCCGTATCGAATCAAGGTGCGGCCACCATGTTTTCCCATCTTCTCGTCGTTCACCGAGTTGGTGAAGGGGCACATGGTATCCGACGCCATTGCGACCCTGGGCGGCTTGAACATCATCGCCGGCGAGCTGGATCGGTAGAGGCAAAGCGACCATGAGTGAAGAATCCCCCCAGGTCCCCGCCGACACGGAGTTCGCCTTCACGGCCGAGCGCGAAGAGCGCTACCAGGAACTTGTGCGTCGGTACCCCACCAACTTCAGCGCGATCATGCCCACGCTCTGGTTGTGTCAGGAACAGTGGGGTTGGTTGCCGGCGGGCGTGCCCGAATGGGTGGCCCAACGTCTCGACGTGCCCGTGGCGCGCGTCTACGAGCTCATCACGTTCTACACCATGTACTACCTGGAAAATCCGGGACGATACAATCTGCAGGTGTGTCGCAACGTGAGCTGCCATCTCATGGGTGCACAGAAGATCGTCTCGCACCTGCGCGACAAGCTGGGTATATCGCACAACCAGACCGACGCCGAAGGCCAGTTTCGGTTGGAAGAGGTGGAGTGCCTGGGGGCCTGCGGCTTCGCGCCCATGATGCAGGTGGGGAAGCACTACTACGAAAACCTCACGATCGAAAAGGTCGACCAGTTGGTAGCGGGCTGGCGCCAGGAAGGGGAACGCGGTGAGTGACTTTCCCCGGATCCTGAGCAGTCGATGGGACGTGAAAGACGCCCACACGCTGCCGGTCTATGAATCACTTGGCGGTTACAAAGCACTTCGCAAGGCGCTCTCGTCGATGCAACCTCCCGACGTACTCGAGACGGTCAAGTCATCGGGGCTGCGCGGTCGCGGGGGGGCCGGGTTTCCCACCGGCGTGAAGTGGGGCTTCGTGCCGCAGGGCACGGGGAAGCCCGTCTACTTCCTGGTCAACGCCGACGAGAGCGAGCCCGGGACATTCAAGGACCGTTTCATCCTGGACTACGATCCGCACCTGATGATCGAGGGCACGATACTGTCGTGTTTCGCCGTGAACAGTCACGACGCGTTCATCTATATCCGCGGCGAGTACGGCTGGCTCGTGGATCGGGTGCAGCAAGCGGTGGACGAAGCCTACGCGGCGGGGTTGCTGGGCAAGAACATCCTGGGCAGCG
>JAJDAC010000035.1 GCA_029262065.1 Candidatus Krumholzibacteriota bacterium
GCTTGTCGACCGGGGCTTGTTTGACGTGAGCGAGGCATTGGCCGAGGGGTTGATCGACGTCGTCGCCGACGCACCCTCGCTCTGGGTGCAGTTGACGGGCGATGAGGATCCGCCGCGGCTCTCGCCGTTGCCGTACTTGTCCGCCGCATTGCGTGATGGCGGTTCCTCGTCGGGCGCGGTGGCCGTGGTGTTTGCCGACGGGACGATCGTCACCGGCGTCAGTGGTCGTAGTCAGGTTGATGGCAAGATGGTGGGGAGCGAGACCCTGATCGAACGTTTGCGGCGTGCCCGCGAAGACAAATCCATTCGAGCCGTGGTTCTGCGAGTGAATTCTCCCGGCGGGTCAGCTCTGGCCAGCGATCTCATCGTGCAGGAAATCAAACGATTGCGCGGCGTGAAACCGCTGGTGATTTCGGTGGGGAACATGGCCGCCAGCGGCGGCTACTATATCGCCGCGCCGGCCGACCGTATTCTGGCTTCGTCACTCAGTATTACCGGCTCCATTGGCGTGTACACCGGCAAACTCGATGTCGGTGGTTTGTACGACAAACTGGGCGTGAGTTTCGAGGTGCTGCAGCGTGGTGCCAACGCCGATATCTTCAGCGATCTGACCACGTTCACGCAGGAACAACGCCTGCGCATCCGCCAGCAACTGGAAGCCTTCTACGGTCGCTTTCTCGATCACGTGGCCAACGGCCGCTCGCTCGAAGTAGAGGCAGTTGGCGAAGTCGCGCAAGGACGGGCTTGGTCTGGCGCCAGAGCCGTTGAGTTGGGACTGGTCGACGAGCTGGGCGGATTGTCGGAGGCGGTGGCCGTGGCCAGCGCGCTGGCTGGCATCGATGATCCCACGCCGACGGGATTCCGCACGTTTCATCGCGAGCCCACGTTCTTTCAACGCGTCTTTCGACAGTTCATCGACCAGAACGTCCGGACTACCCCCGTGGGTCCCGCGGCCCGTGCACTCACCTGGTGGAGTCAGTTGCCGCGAACCCTGGATGGATCACCGCAGTTCCACACTCCGTGGCGGTTGTCGGTCGAGTAGCTTTTTTCGGTGGGGGCTTGGGCGGCCATCGCCGACCAAGCGCCACCAGATCGATCCCGTTGGGTAACGACCAGAACCAGCGGGCGGCACGGACTTCGTCGGTGTGCAATGAGTCGGCCGTGACCGCGACTCCGTTCATGATGTGCGCCCGCTCCCGGCTGTGGTTCCACAGACCCAGTACGTGACCAAACTCGTGTAGATAGACCCGGCGTACATAGGCCTCGCTGCCCGGCGCGTAGAGCGGACTCACATGTACGCGCATGGTGAGCGGAAGGTCGTTCTCGTCGCGCTCCAACAGTTCGGTGTAGGCCAGGCGCGGCTCATTGGACACTTCGCAAACTACGTCCCATTCGTCCTGATTGACCGTGAAACGGGTGACGCCAAGGGCTTGGTTCCAGGTATCCATGGCGTCGGCGCAGGCGGCGGCGTAATCGACCTCGTCCACGTTGACGGGGAGCGAAACCCGCAGAGTCTCGGTCTTCCATCGAAGGATTCGCGAGCCCGAGAATGACCAGAGGAACTCCTGTAGCAGATCGATCTGGTCTACGTAGACGCTGTCGTCCAGTTGGTGCGTAGGCACCATGGGCATCCACGGCGGGGTCTCGGGCCCGCGAGCGAAAAGCAGAGGTTGGAATTCGTGCGACGATGACTCGAAGTCGACGCGGATCAGGGATCCCCAGGGTAACTCCGGCGGCAGCTGCCAATGGGGCGGTCCCGTCCATGTCTCATGTGCTCCCCACTGGACGTGGGCCCTTTCGGCCACGGGTTCTTGGGCCAACGCCCTCAGGACAAGGGTCGACTTACCGGGCGTTTCTGGAGCCACCGGCGACGGCCAGCGGCACGCCAGGGGAGCCACCGCCAGCAGCACGACCACAAGCGAAAATGGATGGGTTGGTGTTCGCATGAACGGGTCCCCGTGCAGGGTTCGAGCCCGGTGCCGACGGAACGCCACAACTCAAAGCAAGGAGATGGCTTGAAGGATTCCAGCGACTCGCCTCGGTGTCGCCCTCGATTGACAGAGCGTGTCCGGAGAACCGACCGTCGGGTGCGTTGACGTACACCGAGGGTGTGCTAGATAGTGGTCCGTAGGACAACACGAGGGTCGGTCTGACCCGTGGTCAGAACCGCAGTCAGAACGGCCCCGCCAGTGCCAGCAACCGTGGCCGGAGGAATCTTGGAAGACTCATTCGTGGTGGCGTCTCGTGCCTTCAGCAGCCGATTGCTGTTGGGTACGGGCAAGTTTCCCTCGGGCGCATCCATGGCTGCGGCCATTGCTGCCAGCGGGACCGATATCGTGACCGTGGCGCTGCGCCGGGTTGACCCCACGGCCACCGGCGATGACATTCTCGACTTCATCCCCACCCAGGATGTCCTGCTCCTTCCAAACACCAGCGGAGCCCAGACCGCCGAGGAAGCTCTGCGTCTGGCCCGGTTGGCCCGTGCCGCGGGCATGCCCGATTGGATCAAGCTCGAGGTCACGCCGGACCTGCGCTATCTGCTGCCGGATCCGGTGGAAACGTTGAAGGGTTGCGAGTTGTTGGTGGCCGATGGATTCACGGTGCTTCCCTACATGCCGGCCGACCCGGTCCTGGCCAAGCGGTTGGAGGAAGCCGGCGCGGCCACCGTGATGCCCCTGGGTAGCCCGATTGGTAGCAACCAGGGCCTCACCACCGAAGCGGCCCTTGCTATCATCATTGAACAGGCGGGGGTACCCGTCGTGGTGGACGCCGGCATTGGCGCACCGAGTCAAGCGGCCCGTGCCATGGAGATGGGGGCCGACGCGGTGCTCGTCAACACGGCCATCGCCGTCGCGCAAGACCCCGTTCGCATGGCCGGGGCATTCGCCGAGGCGGTTCGGGCGGGGCGAAACGGTTACCTGGCTGGACTTCCCGCGGTGTCCGACACCGCCCAGGCATCGAGCCCACTCACCGGTTTCCTGCAGGGCAACGCGTAGTGCTGGGCCGCACGTTCCAGGAGAGTTTCGACCGCGCGGACCTCGCCGGCTGGCGCGAGCGCTCGCTATCGTGCACCGCCGACGATGTCAGTCGGGCGTTGAACGGGCAAGGCGCCACGCTGGGTCGATTCGCCGCACTCATCAGCCCCGCCGCCGCGCAGCAGCTGGAACAGCTGGCCACGCGCGCCCACGCCCTCACCGTGCAACGGTTCGGTCGTGTGTTGCAGATGTACGCGCCGCTGTATCTCTCCAACGAGTGCATCGATACCTGTACCTACTGTGGCTTCAGTCGCGAGAGTGGCATACGGCGTCTGACGCTTTCTCCCATGCGGGTCGAGAGCGAAGCCGAGGTGCTTCTGCGTGAGGGGTTTCGGCACGTGCTGCTGGTAAGTGGCGAGCACCCACGCATTGTCAATGCGGGTTACCTGAGCGAGTGTGTCCGGCGTTTGCGCAAGCGGTTCGCGTCGATTTCGATCGAGGTGGCACCGCAGTACGAGGACGCCTATCGCGAATTGGTGCAGGCCGGGGTCGACTCGTTGGCGGTGTACCAGGAAACCTACGATCGCGACGTGTACGATCAGGTCCACCTTGGCGGCCGCAAGAAGAACTTCGACTGGCGGTTGGAAACTCCCGAGCGCGCGGCGCGGGCGGGTATGAAACGCATTGGTATCGGCGCGTTGTTGGGGTTGGCCGACTGGCGTTACGATGCGCTGGCCACGATGCTCCACGCCGACTGGCTGCAACGCGCATGTTGGCGAACGCAGATCTCGGTAAGCGTGCCGCGTTTGCGCACGGCCGAGGGCGCCATTGAATCGCTCAATCCGGTAACCGATGTCGACCTGGCCCAGTACGTTTGCGCGCTGCGCATATGCCTGCCGGACGCGGGAATCGTTCTATCGACACGCGAACGCGAGTCGCTTCGCGATGGTTTGGTGAAGCTGGGCGTAACGCAACTCTCGGCCGGCAGCCGCACCGAGCCGGGCGGGTACGAAGAACCAGACCATGAGGCCGAACAGTTCGATGTGGCCGACCATCGTAGTTCACGCGAGGTGGCCGCCACGCTCGTGGCCATGGGCTACGAAGTGGTGTGGAAAGACTGGGAGGCGAGCCTGCATGGAACCGCGTGAATCGGTCGCCATCGTCGTGAACGGGAAGCCGCATGAGGTGTCGGTGGGACTTCCGCTCGAATCCCTGTTGTCGGACCTGGGCCTCGATCGACGTTTCCTGGTGGTCGAGTACAACGGTCAGGCCTTGACCGCGCACGAGCGGGGTACGGTGCGCCTGGCCAAAGGTGATCGACTGGAGCTGGTACGGCCGGTCGCCGGTGGCTAGTAGCGTTGGCCTGGTACTTCGTGCATCACAGGTCGGCGATGGATTCTTCGTCTTCGAGCGTGGTGATGAACCAAAGCAGTAGCGCCGCGGCACCCGTTCCAATCCAGAACGCGGGGGCCATGAAGGTCGATCGCGCCAGGTTGGCCTTGAACAACTTCACGGTATGGATGCTGGCCAGATCGACCGACCGAATCTCGCCGTCCTGGTTCAGCTCGAGCGCCAATCCATCCGGCGACCAATCGTAGGTCAGGTTGTCGTCGGACAGGTCCAACACGGTACCGTCGGTGAGTTCCAGGGACTGGAAACGCGGAATGTCTTCGAGGTCCTTCAGGTCCTCGGGCGTGAGGATCTTGGTGTGGCGGTCGTAGCCTTCCTCGTCCACCCAAAGCAGCGAGGCGACCTGCGAGACGCGCCAGCGCGCGGCATCGCTGCGTGGTGCGACCGTGCCGTCGCCGGTCACCACCTCCAGGTAGCCACCGTCGAAGCGTAGGCGTTCTCCGGCCTGCAGCTCCACCTTGGCGCCATCTTCGAATTCGATTGCCGTGGCTACGTCCAGCGGGACGGGCAGTCCATCAATGTCAACCGGGTCGACGCTATAGATGTACTGCGCTGGCGCGCAGCCGAGCACGAGCAGAGCGCACAGCACGGCGCAGAGGCGAAAATGAACGGGTCGTTTCATGGTATGAAGATACGGGGTAGGTAGGTCGAAGGTGCAACCAGCGTATCGTCTGGGAAGCCAGGTGGCCAGGCCGAAACGTCAGACCAAAGCCCCACGGCCCCGGCGCGAGGCGAGGCAGGCGGCCAGATCCTTGGCCAGGCGGGGAGCATCGGCGGGGCGAAGTTGTGCGATCGTCACCCTGATGGCCGGATCGGCGTTCAAACGGAATCCTTCGCCGCCGGTCACTCCCCAGCCCGCTTCAGCCAGGGACTGGATGACCGGAATCTCCTCGCGCACGGGAATCCACACGTTCAGACCCGAAGGAGCCACCGCGGCGATTCCCTGGCGCTCCAGAGCTTCGATCAGGGCCGTTCGCCGCCGGGCGTATTCCTTGGTTGCCCGTTCCAGCGTGCGCAGAGTTGTCTCGGACTCCCACAGGGCGCATACCAGCTGCTGGAGGATGTGGCTCACCCATCGCATGCCCACCATCCGCTGATCTTCCATGCGAGCCAACGTGTCCACGTCCCCCGCCAGGATCGCCAGTCGTAGGTCGGGCCCCAATGACTTCGAGACCGACTGCACCAGTACGTGTGGCCCGCGATGGGGCAGAAGGTGAAGCGGGGCGCCGGATATGGGACCGGCGTGATCGTCTTCGAGTAGAAGGAGGTCGGCACTATCGCGCAGGACGCGGCCCAGAGTTCGGGCGCGGGCGGCGGTCGTGCGAGCGCCTGTGGGGTTCTGCGCCCGCGGAGTCACGATCACGGCGCGCGCCGCGGGCGTCAGCGCATTGGACAAGGCGGCGGGAAGCATGCCTTCGCTGTCGATGGCAACGCCTCGTGCTCGCAATCCCAGGCTGGCGATGAGATCGAGTACGCCGGAAAACCCCGGGTCTTCCACCAGCACCGTGTCGCCGGCACGGCAATGCAAGCGCAGTGCGCGCTCCAACCCGTCCATGGCGCCGCCGGCGACGCCGTGGGCCGGCTGCCGCACTCCCTCCGCCAACAGGCGTTCGCGAGCCACCGACAGCAGTCGGGGGTCGCTTGCTTCGTTGTCGTAGCCGCGCGGTGTTGCGTCGATCCGGGCCAACGCGGGCCTCAGCCGCGGTAGTAGCTTGGGGTCAGGGCCACCGCTGGCCAGGTCCACTGCGTGCGGCGGTAGTGATAGCCTACGCGGGCCGGCCAGGGTACGGCGGGCGCTGACTCGCGTGCCGCGTCGCCCTTCGGCCACGACGATGCCGCGGCGTCCCAGTTCGGCGTAGGCGGCCGCGACGGTACCCGGACTCACGCCCAGATGGGACGCCAGGGTGCGAACCGGCGGCAGCACCTCTCCGGGCGCCAGGCGACCGTTGCGCACCTCGGCCTCGACGCTCGACGCGATGTTGACGGCGCTGTCCCCTTGGATGTATTTTTGTACCGAATCAGTCATAGAATTGTACTATAACAAAAATGAGGTCACTGTCCATGTCGAATCCACCTACTTCCCGCACGCGGGTTCGACGTCGCCCCGAGCGGGGTGACTACGATCGGGCTACCATCGATGCCATCGTCGACGAGGCACACTACTGCCATGTGGGCGTGGTGCACGAAGGTGTGCCGGTGGTGTTGCCGACCATCCACTGGCGCCTGGGCGACCAGCTCTACGTGCATGGCTCCGCGGTAAACGCGGTGTTGAAGACAGCGGTTGGTACGCCCACGATATGCGTCACGATCACTTTGCTCGATGGACTTGTTCTGGCGCGTTCGGCGTTCCATCATTCCATGAACTACCGGTCGGTCGTGGTGTTCGGACCGGCGACCCTGGTGGAGGATCGTGAAGAGAAATTGACGGCCTTCGCGGCGCTGATGGAATCGGTCGTGAGCGGCCGGGGGGGCGACTGTCGCCCGCCGTCGGATAGCGAACTGGAGGCAACCGCGTTGGTTCGGGTGCCACTGAACGAAGCCTCGGCCAAGATCCGCGGCGGCCCCGTGGCCGACGATGCCAGCGACATGACGTTGCCACACTGGGCGGGCGTGGTGCCCGTGAAGACGGTGCTGGGCGAACCGCTTGCCGCGGCCGAGATGCCATCGGGAACCGAAGTGCCCGCGTATTTGCGAGCCTGGGTCGATAGCCACAAGTAACGGGAACACGAAAGGTCGATCATGAGCGATTCGGAAAAGTGGGGAGTCTCCACGAAGTTGGTCCATGCCGGCGAATGGCGTCCGCGCGTGCTGGGGGCGGTTTCCATGCCCATCTTCCAGACGGCCAACTGGGTGGAAGACGGCGATGCCTCGGACTATCATTCCGTGCACTACATGCGGCTCAGCAACCTGCCAAACCATACGGTGCTGGCCGAGAAGATGGCTGCGTTGGAAGGGGCCGAGGCCGCGTTGGTCACGGCCAGCGGCATGGCGGCGATCAGCGCGGCGCTGTTGTCGGTCCTGAAGGCGGGCGACCACATCCTGGTGCAGGATGAACTGTACGGAGGGACCCACAGTTTCGTGGCCAACGATCTGCCGCGTTGGGGTATCGAAGTGGATTTCATCGACGGCGAGAACCCATCGTCGTGGGAGGGCAAACTTCGCCCCAATACCCGCGCCATCTATTTCGAGAGCATCACGAACCCACGGTTGCGCGTGGCCAACCTCGATGCGGTGGTACCGTTTGCCCAGGCTCACGACCTGGTCTCCATGATCGACAACACCATGGCTACGCCGCTGTACTTCAAGCCGGCCGAATGGGGATTCGACCTGTCGCTCCATAGCGCAACGAAGTACCTGAATGGCCACAGCGATATCGTGGGAGGCGTGGTCATCGGCAAGGCCGACCTGGTAACGCAGGTTCACCACAAGTTGGATCACCTGGGCGGCAGCATGGATACGCATACGTGCTCGTTGCTGCACCGCGGCGTTCGTACGCTTGCGCTTCGACTACCCGCGCAGACGAAGACGGCCCAGGCTCTGGCCCAGATGTTCCAGGATCATCCCCGGGTGACGCGGGTCTACTATCCTGGGTTGGAAAGCAGCGCGGGGCATGACAACGCGAAGCGATTGTTGGCGGGGTACTCGGCCATGGTGAGCATAGATATCGACGGCGGCAAGGAGGCGGCCAAACGTTTCGTGGAACGCTCGCAGCTGATTACCGATGCGCCCAGTTTCGGCGGACTGGAAACCCTGGCTACGCGCCCGGCGGCATCGAGTCACGCGGGGCTCACGCCGGCCGAGCGTGCAGAGCGAGGCATTGCCGACGGACTCGTGCGCCTGTCGGTGGGTATCGAAGATACGGCCGATCTGCTGGCCGACTTCACGCAGGCTCTGGACTAGACCAGCAACGCGTCGGTCATGATCTCGAGCATGGCGGGCCCGTCGTGTGCGAACACGCGGGCCAATCCGTCGTCCAACGCATCCATGGATTCGACGCGCACGCCCAGCGCGCCGCAGTTTTCGGCAAATTTGGAGAAGTTGGGATTGTGCAGCGACGTTTGCCACACGTCCCATTCTCCGGCCCGTTGCTCCTTGCTGATCTTTCCCAGCTCGTGGTTGTTCAGCAGGATGTGGCGAATGGGCATCTTGTATTTCACAGCCGTGGTCATCTCGGCCAGGTACTGTCCGAAACCACCGTCGCCGGTAATCGCCACGATCTCGCGATCGGGGGCGGCGGCCCAGGCACCCATGGCGCCGGGGAAACCAAACCCAATGGAGCCCAGGTAGCCGGACATGAGAACCGACTGCTGCTGGCACTCGAAGTACCGGCCAAAGCTGTAGGTGTTGTTGCCCACATCCACCGAGATCACGGCGTTGGGGGAGATGTGGCGCTGCAGCGCGGCAAACACCGCGGCCGAGTTCAGGCCCTCGCCGCGGTCATCGGCTGCGCGCCGTTCTTTTTCCGCGCGCCAGATCTTCCAACGCTCGGCCAGTTCGCCACGTTGATCCTGGCTGGCCGTGTGGCCCTTCAATTCCGATTTCAGTCGATGCAACGTGGTGCTGATTTCGCCCCACACCGGAACGTCGACGCCGTGGAACTTGCCCAGCGCCATGCGGTCGAAGTCGACGTGGATGGTCGTCTTCTTGGGTGTGAGGCCGGTGTGGTTGGAGAACGAAGCGCCCAGCACGATCATCAGGTCGCACTCGTTCATGAACCAACTGGCGATGGGGGTTCCACTTCGTCCCAAGACGCCGGCGGCGAGCGGGTGATCGTCGGCGACAAGGCCCTTGGCCTTGAAGGTGGTGAGAATGGGAGCGCCCAGGGTTTCAGCGAAGGCCAACACGCTTTGACCGTTGAAGCGGGCGCCGTGGCCCACCACGACGATCGGTCGTTTGGCCTGGCGAATGTGATGCAGAGCCTCCGAGATTGACTCTTCTGGCGCGCTGATGTGGTCGCTGCCGATGCGGCCTTCCGAAGACGATGGCTCGCTGTGCGATGGAAGCGTCTGAACCTCGTCGGGGAAGATCAGGTGGGCAACATCGCGTTCGACGATGGCGCTTTTCATGGCCAGCGACATGAGCTCGGCGTGCCGACTGCCCGAGAGCACGGTTTGGCTCCAACGGGCCACGGCCGAGAACGCAGCCGCGAGATCTACTTCCTGAAACGCGCCCGGGCCCAGGACCTGGGTGTCGACCTGACCGGTAAGGGCCAGGATGGGGGCGCGATCGACTTTTGCATCCCAAAGACCGGTCATCAGGTTTGTCGCGCCTGGTCCGGCAATGGCCAGACAGGCGGCGGGATTGCCCGTGAGCTTGGCGTAGGCGGACGCGGCGAACGCGGCAGCTCCTTCGTGGCGAATGCCAATGAACTTCAGGTGGCCGCCTTCTTCGGCTCGGCGCAGAGCCTCGGCGAGGCCAAGGTTCGAGTGGCCCACCATGCCGAACACATGGGTAATGCCCCAGTTCACCATGGTCTCGACCATCACGTCAGAGACCGTGCGCGTGGGCAGCGCCTCCGCGGGTACGCCGACATACACACCGTCGGCCCGCTCTTCCACCGGAAACGTGTCCACGCCATCGTCGAAGCCGCCCGGCGGCTTGCCGGTGCAGGGGTGATAGTCCCAACCGTGCCACGGACACCGCAGCCACCCGTTCTCAATCGACCCCTCGCCCAGAGGGCCGCCCTGGTGGGGGCAGCGATTGTCCAGGGCGCAGAGCTTGCCCTCGAAGTTGCTGAGCGCCAAAGAACGATGTCCCGCGGTAACGGTGGTTACCCGCCCGGGGGGAAGTTCCTTTGCGTCCGCCAAAACGCGGATCCAGTCCTTCTTGGATTCGGCCATGTCACGTTCCTTCATGGGTTTCCGTAGTTCGTTCCAAGCCGAGGGTAAATGGACATCTTTCGTGGGTTCAAGTAAGTTCGCCAGCAAGTTTGTGAGGTTGCCTACGAATGGGGGGGCACGTGCCGACACAGTGGGCCGAAGTTCTGGTCGCCTTTCTACAGGGATACCTGCTTTTGGGCCTCGTGTTCGCGCTCGCGTTCGTCACCCGCGGTGTCGCCAAAGTGGATCCAGCCGCCCAAGGTGGCAGCACCTGGGGATTCCGGCTGCTCATCTTGCCGGCGTCCGTGGCTCTCTGGCCGCTCCTGGCCTGGCGCTGGCTGCGCCGCGCGGGTCCGACCACCGAATCCAATGCCCATCGCGACGCGGCCCGGAGCCGTTCATGATCGCCGGACTGCGTTCACGCCATCGGGTCACGTTCACGGTTCTGGCCGTGGTGTTGCCGGCGTGCTTCGCGATAGCGTTGGCATCCCGACCCAGCGCTCATCGAGTCGTCGCGGCCGATTTGATGAACGAACTGACGGGCCCGTCAGTGCATTTCAGAGACGCGCAGCAGTGGAACCCGCTCATCGTAACCGACTCCGTCGTCGACGGAATCGCCTTCGAGATGATCCCCGGATGGGTGCGGGTACGAATACCTGACGACGTTGCGCGCCCAGACGTACTGCTCTACTGGTCGCCAGACCCAGGATCTATCGACCTTGCTGGCGCCAGTCTTGTCAGCGAGGTAGCGGGCGCCGGGTCGCACTTGTTCAGTCTCCTTGCACGGGAATACCTCAGTCGCCGGAGAGCCGGGACGGAACTCGGAGAGTTCGTTCTCTATTCGCTGGGTCACCGGGAAATTCTGGCCCGCGCAAGGGTCGATGAACTTGCCGTTGCACCCGCCATTCCGGATGTGATTGACCCATGAGCGTCGGCTACCAGGCAGTGCTCTGGAACCGCCAGAAGCGCATCTATGACGTGTGGCTACTTGGTGGCGTACTCGCGTACATGGCCGCGTTCGTCGCCTTCGGGCTGGCTCTACGCCCCGGTATCACGGCCGAGACCCTGATCATCCGCGCCGCCGGAACCGCGTCCTTGGTGCTGCTACACGTGATTCTCTCGATCGGCCCGTTGACCCGTTGGGATCGTCGCTTCATGCCGTTGCTGTACAACCGTCGCCACATGGGTGTGACCATGTTCTTCCTGGCGCTGGTGCACGGTGTATTCGCCATCTTTCAGTTCCATACGTTGGGCGACACGCATCCGTTGGTGAGTGTGCTCACCAGCAATCCGCGTATCGACGACATCAGTCAGTTTCCGTTTCAGCCTCTGGGGCTGGTGGCGCTCATCATTCTCTTTCTCATGGCGTCGACGAGTCACGATTTCTGGTTGCACAACCTGAGTGCCCCGGTGTGGAAGGCGCTGCACATGCTGGTGTACGTAGCCTACGCACTGGTCGTGTTGCACGTTGCGCTCGGCGCCCTGCAGTCCGAGATGCATCCCGCCTGGCCAACCACGTTTGGAGTGGGTGTGCTCTGGATAGTGGGCCTGCACGTGGCCACTGCATACCGGGAGCAGAGGGCGGTGCCTCGCCCGGCGGTTCTGGACAACCGCGTGTGCGTGGGTTCGGCGCACGACATTGTCGATGGTTGCGCGCGAGTCGTCGACGTGGCCGGCGAGCGTGTAGCGGTGTTCCGATACGGCGATCGCGTTTCGGCCGTGTCCAACGTGTGTCAGCACCAGAACGGGCCGTTGGGTGAGGGACGCATCATCGACGGTTGCATCACGTGCCCGTGGCACGGATACCAGTACGACCCCGCGACCGGCGCATCGCCGCCACCGTTTACCGAAACCATTCCTACGTTCTCGGTGTTCGTGGAAGAAGGCCAGGTGTGGGTCGATCCCACGCCACATCCGCCCGGTACGCCCATCGAACCCGCCCGGATTCCATCATGAGTGGCAACGAAGAGTTCTATGTGGGGTATCACCCGCAGGCGCCCGCGGGCATCGGCAGGTTCCTGCGCACGCGCATTACCGGGCTCATTCTCCTGGTCGCGTTGGTGGGCGCTGGCTTGGCGGCGTTGCAGAATCCCTTTCCAGTCAAGGTCTTCGAGTGGGGCGTGCCGCGTGAATTCGTGGGTCTGATGCAAACCAAGCCCTACCCCGAGCTCCTGGTCCGCCGGCCGGGGACGACGACGGCGAACTCCAGCGACAGCCAGTGGTCGCGCTACAGCCTGGTGGCCCAGGGCAAGATGGGCGCAGATGAGCTGGTGGCTGGCAACCAGGGGAAGTGGGTGACGGTCCGAGGGTCTCTGATCTATCGCGGCGGCCAGACCATGATCGAGGTGGCGCCCGGTGGCGTTCAATCGGTAGAGTCGACCGGCGACCCCGCCACCGCGGTGGTCAACACGGGCGATTTCGAGAATCTGGGTACCCATACCCTGGTGGGGGAGATCGTCGATTCCAAGTGTTGGTTGGGCGTGATGGCCCCTGGTAGTACCAAACCGCATCGTGCCTGCGCCGCACGATGCATCAGCGGTGGGATTCCTCCGGTTCTGCTGGTACGCGGCGCCGATGGCAGCGCGGTGTACCTGCAGCTGGCATCGCACGCCGGCGAGGCGGTCAACCAGGATGTGCTTCCCTACGTGGCGGAAATCGTCGAGATAACCGGTGAGATATACCGGGACGGTCAGCGATTGATTCTGCAGTTCAATCCCGAAGGGATTCGACGGACGTCGTGAGTATGAAGCCAGAGCCGTTGCCGCGGTCGTTCGAGACCAGGCACCCCGCGCGCAATCGCCGGCCGGATTTCCAGCCGTCCGCGGGTGGATACCAGTGCCGCTTCGTGAATTCCGATGAGGATCTCCAACGCGTGTTGAGACTACGGTATGAGGTGTTCAACCTCGAGTTGGGCGAAGGGCTCGATGAGTCGCATGCGCTTGGACTGGACTGTGACCGATTCGACGCGCACTGCGATCACCTGATGGTGGTACACGAGGCTACCAATGAAGTAGTCGGTACGTACCGATTGCAGTTGTACCAGGCGGCCATGGCCGGACAAGGTTTCTATTCGGCCCAGGAGTTCCAGCTGGACGCGCTACCCATTCGGGTGCTCGAGGCGTCGTTGGAGATTGGTCGCGCGAGCATTGCTCGCGAGCATCGTCATCGCTACGTACTGCTGTTGTTGTGGCAGGGTCTTACCGCGTATGCACTGTCCAATCGGGCGCGGTACATGTTTGGTTGTTGTAGCCTCACCAGTCAGGATGCAGCGGAAGGCACCGTGGCGTACGAGCACCTCATTCGCAACAGCCTGGTACACGAGCAACTGCATGTGCCACCGCAGCCCGAGGTTGCCTGCGACATCGTGGAGAGCGCCAGGGTTGGATGGAAAGACTACAGACTCCCGAAACTGTTTCGTACGTACCTCAGGTATGGAGTGAAGGTGTGCGGCCCGCCGGCTATCGATCGCGAGTTCAAGACCATCGACTTCCTGGCGTTGCTGGACGTAGTTGAGCTTACATCCACCATCCTGGTGCCCATGCACGACGGCGATCTGGACCTCTTGCCATGAGCCACGCTCGTGCCGTGGGGCGGCTGCTCATCCTGGCTCCGTTTACCCTGGTCATGTATCTGATCTACCTGGTGACGCGCGTACTCCGGCTGGTTTCGTCGCGCCGCGCATTGGTGGTCAAGGCCTGGTGTTTCCAGACGTGGTCGCGCGGTGTAGTCCATACTATTGGATTGACCGTGCATCAAAAGGGTGGCGCTCCTCCCACGCCGTTTTTCCTGGTAACCAACCACTCCAGCTACCTTGACGTGATCGTGCTGTCGAGTTGCGCGCCGTGCTGGTTCGTGGCCAAGTCAGAAGTCGCCCGCTGGCCGGTGCTTGGTTATCTTGCCCAGACCATGAATACGATCTTCATTGACCGGTCGCTCCGTGCCGACGTTCCCCGCGTGGTACGGCGCATGCAGAACGCGCTCGGCGCCGATCAGGGCATCGTGTTCTTTCCTGAGGGAACCAGTAGCGACGGGACCGGCGTGCTGCCGTTCAAGAGTTCATTGTTCGAGGCGCCGGCCAGCCTGGGGGCCGATGTGTGGTGTGGTCGTCTGAACTACACCAGCGGCGACCCCGATCGTCCCGCGGTTTCACACGTTTGCTGGTGGGGTGACATGGGATTCGTGGGACATTTCTATGGGCTGTTGCAGATTCCGGCGGCCCGAGTCGACATAGAATTTCATCCCAAACCGGTGGCGGCGGCCGATCGCAAGACGATGGCCCAACGAACCTTTGACGTCGTAAGCAAGGGCCTATCGGCATCCGTGGTCGAGGTACCGGTAGTCGAGTCGGGTGGGCTTGCACGGGCAGCCACCGGAGGTGGGGAATGAGCGCCTGGAACCTGGGCGTCGAACTGAACTGTGATCTGCTTGAAACCATGGCCGAACAGGTCACTGGTCTGTCGCCCGAAGTCTATTCGACTCCCAACGAGTTGGTGGGTTCGGTGGGAGTGGGAAGTCACGTGCGCCACTGCATGGATTTCTATGGTGCGTTCCTGGCCGGCGCGGCCCAGGGACGGGTGGACTACGACGCGCGTACGCGGCAGCTTGAACTGGAGCAGGACCCAAGCGAGGCCGGAAAGGTACTGGCGCAGCTGCCCCCACGCTTGCGCGCGTTGGCGCCGCTCGAAGCCATGGTGGTTCGCCTGGATGCGGTTGACGATGACCCCGTCCATTGGTCGCCGACCTCGGGCGTACGGGAGTTGCGGTTCCTGGCCGCGCACACGGTACATCACGCGGCCATGATTGCCATGTTGCTGCGCCTGGCCGGCGTGGAGATACCCACGGACTTTGGCATTGCCCCCTCGACCTTGCTTCACTGGAAGGACGCACAGGCGCGGGCCTGAGCGTCGGCTTCATGAAGCGTAGGATCGCGTTTGGTCTGTACGCGGGGCTTCTGCTTCTGACGCACACCTGGGCGCCTTTGTCGCCTTCGCGCGAAAAGCCTGTCGCGGTCGACACCATTGCCATTGCCCACGCCAACGGCGAGCGTGGCGTTCTGGCCTACCGCGAGAGCGGCGACCCCCGGGGGCCGGTGTTGCTGTTGCTGCACGGGAGCCCGGGCGGCAGCGACAACTTTGACCAGTTGCGGGCCCAGTTACCTTCGAACCTTCGCTGCATCGCGGTAGACATGCCCGGGTTCGGCTTCTCCACGCCCGATCCGGATGGCTTCTCCATTGTTACCCATGCCAAGGCCACACTTGGCCTGCTCGACCGGCTAAATATCGATCGCGCCCACGTCGTTGGCTTCAGCATGGGCGGTGGCGTAGCCCTGTCCATGATCGACCTGGCCCCGCAGCGTGTGGTGTCGCTTACGCTGTTGGCCGGTCTGGGTGTGCAGGAGTTGGAGTTGCTGGGCAACTACACTCTCAACCATGCGGTGCACGGTATTTCGCTGGCCGGAGCGTGGGTCATGGAGAACGCCGTGCCGCACCTGGGCAAATTGCAGGGCTGGCCGCTGGGCATGGCCTACGCGTGTAACTTCTACCAAACAGACCAGCGCCCCCTGCGAGGCATTCTGGAGCGACTCGAGATCCCGACACTCATTCTCCACGGTCGCGAAGACCCCCTGGTTCCCTACTCCGCCGCCGTCGAACACGCGCGCGTCGTGCCCCATGCCCGGCTCGTGACCTACGAGTCCGATCATTTCCTGGTTTGGAATGAGACCGAGGCGGTGGCGCGCGACCTCAACGAATTCGTCGCGCAGGTTGAGTCGGGCACGGCGCCACGCCGGATTGATGCATCGGCCGAGCGGGTGGCACGCGCAAGCCTTACCTACGCGCAGGCGGGAACCGCGCGTCGAACGGGCATCGCCGTGGTCGTGTTGTTGTTGGTGCTGGTGCTGGGCACGTTCCTGGCCGAAGACCTCACTTGTATCTCGGCCGGATTGGCCGTGGCCTACGGGCAGATCAGCTGGGGGCAAGCGGTGGGGGCGTGCTTCTTCGGCATCTTCTTTGGCGACATGATGCTCTATGGACTGGGCCGCTGGCTGCGCCGAGGCCACCACCTGCGGGCACCGTTGTCGTGGTTCGTGCACGAAGACCGTCTGAATCGCGCCGCGAACTGGTTCGAGCGCCGCGGTTGGATGGCCATCGTGCTCAGCCGTTTCCTGCCCGGTACACGATTGCCCACCTATGTCGCGGCGGGGGCTTTGCGGGCGAACTTCTGGTTGTTCACGCTGTACTTCTTTCTGGCGGTTGCGATCTGGACACCGGCCGTGGTTTCGCTCGCGTCTTGGCTGGGGGCCTCAGCCATTGGCCGCTGGGAGACTTTTCAGCGCGTGTCGGTCGTGCTGATCCTGGCCGTGTTGGTCGCGACGTTCGTGCTCATGCAGATCGTGGTTCCCCTGTTCACCTGGAGAGGGCGGCGCGACCTGGTGGCGCGGTGGCGTCGGTTCACGCGTTGGGAGTTCTGGCCCGCGTGGGCGTTCTATCCGCCGCTGGTTGTATACGTGGCGGGTCTGGCCTTGCGGCACCGGAGCCTGACGGTGGTCACGGCGGTCAACCCCGCGATTCATACGGGGGGGCTGGTGGGGGAATCGAAGGCCAGCATCCTGGCCGGGCTGAGCCCTCATCCCGCGGTGGCCGCCTGGGCTCTGCTCGACTCGTCTCCGCACGAATCGCGGGTCGCGCGGTTGCAGGAGTTCATGACGGCAAACTCGTTGGACTACCCGATCGTACTGAAGCCGGACGTCGGCGAGCGCGGGCGCGGCGTACGCATCGTCGATTCGTCGGGGCAGGCCACCGACGTACTGCGTTCGGACCCGCAACGACTCATTGCGCAGGAGTACGTGGGGGGGGCGGAGTACGGGGTGTTCTACGTCCGCCATCCCGATCAGGCACACGGTCGCATCATCTCCGTAACGCACAAGGTCATGCCGCACGTCATCGGTGACGGTTCGTCGGACCTGGAAACGTTGATCCTGCGGGACGAGCGCGCGGTGATCATGGCCAATGAATACTTTCGCGCCAACGCTGGTCGGTTGGCCTGGGTGCCCGATCGCGGTGAGTCCGTGAAGCTGGTGGACCTGGGGACGCACTGTCTGGGAGCGGTGTTCCTGGACGGGAATCACCTCATTACTCCGGATCTGACGGCCGCGGTGGACGAGATGAGCCGCGGCTTCGAGGGGTTCTTCTTTGGGCGCTACGACCTGAGGGTTCCCGACGAGGCCAGCCTGCAGGCGGGGCAGGGCCTGAAGGTCATGGAGCTGAATGGGCTGACTTCCGAAGCGACCCATATCTATGATCCGCGCCATTCGTGGTGGGTGGCCCAGCGCACGCTGCGACGACAATGGTCGCTTGCGTTTTCCATCGCCGTCGCCAATCGTGCGCGGGGAACGGTACCGACTTCGTGGCGTACCCTGTGGCCCCTTCTGCGCGACCACCTGCGCGGCAAAGCAGCGGTGGCCGGACCCATTTCAAACGAACCCAACGCCGAAAGGGTGCACGCCGATGGCGCCTGAACTGGACAAGCAACCACCGACCGATACCATGGTCTGGATCGACATGGAAATGACGGGTCTCGACGCCGAACGGGAACGGGTGCTCGAGATCGCGGTGATCGTCACCGATGCCGAGTTGAACGAGGTGGCGGTGGGACCCGAGCTGGTGATCCACCAATCAGAGGAACAGCTGGCCGGCATGGACGAGTGGAACCAGAGTCACCACGGGGCCTCGGGGCTGATCGGCCGCGTCCGCGATTCGAAGGTCACCGAGCAACAAGCCGACGCCCAGATCGTCGAATTTCTTCGTCTGCATTGCGCGCCAGGGTCGGCGCCGCTGGCGGGGAACTCGGTGCATCAGGATCGGCGATTCCTACGCCGCTACCTGCCCGGCATCGACGCCTTCCTTCACTACCGCATCGTGGACGTCTCCACCGTGAAGGAGCTGGCCCGGCGCTGGTATCCCAGCGAGTTGGCCAGCGCGCCGCCCAAGAAGGAGCTACATCGGGCCCTGGAGGACATCCGTGAGTCGATTGCGGAGCTTCAATTCTACCGGGAGAGGCTGTTCCGGGCCGGGGGATGACCCATCATGGGATACGCCCTCACTAGGCTTCGGGGCCGGGGGCGTCGGGCTGGCAGGTGACACCAAATGGTTACGTCCTCACTAAGCTTCGCCCCGGGGGCCATCGGGGGTCGAAAGTGCGGGTTCGGGCCGGGGCTGCAGAATCGTTCGGCCGTAACCATTTGGTGTCACCCGCCGGGGCGAAGCTTAGTGAGGGCGTATCCCTGATGGGTCATCCGCCGGCCCGAAGCCCCCGGCCTCAAGGCGTTGCTGAGTGGCGCATTGGGCCCGTTTTCCCTAGATTACGGCGCTGAAACCATCGTTCATTTCCACCCTGGAGGATGCATGTCCACGCCCACTTCCGTCGACAATCGCGTGGCCTACAAGGTCGCCGACATGAAACAGGCCGCGTTCGGCCGCGAAGAAATTCGCCTGGCCGAGCACGAGATGCCCGGGCTCATGACCCTGCGCGAGCGTTTCGGCAAGGCGAAGCCCCTGGCCGGCGCCAAGATCATGGGCAGCCTGCACATGACCATTCAGACCGCCGTGCTCATCGAGACGCTGGTCGAGCTGGGTGCCGACGTGCGTTGGGTCAGCTGCAACATCTTTTCTACCCAGGACCACGCGGCCGCGGCCGTGGTTTGCGGACCCAAGGGTAGCCCCGATGACATCCAGGGCGTTCCGGTCTACGCCTGGAAGGGCGAGACGCTCGAAGAGTATTGGTGGTGCACCGAACAGGCACTGGTATGGCCTGACGGCACCGGCCCCGACCTGATCGTGGACGACGGTGGCGACGCCACGCTGCTCGTGCACAAGGGTAAGGAGTTCGAGGCGGCCGGGAAGGTTCCCGACTACGACGCCAAGAGCGAACCCGAAGAGTGGAGCGTCATCCTCGATCTGCTGCGCAAGACGGTCAAGGATGAGCCGCAGAAGTGGACCAAGGTAGCCTCGACCATCAAGGGTGTGAGCGAGGAGACCACCACGGGCGTGCATCGCCTGTACCAGATGGCCGAGGAAGGTAAACTCCTGTTCCCGGCCATCAACGTCAACGACTCGGTGACCAAGAGCAAGTTCGACAACGTCTACGGCTGTCGTCACTCGCTTCCCGACGGCATCGCGCGTGCGACCGACGTCATGTTGGGCGGAAAGACCGCCGTCGTGTGCGGCTTTGGCGAAGTTGGCAAGGGTAGCGCGGAAGCACTGCGCGGCCAGGGTTGTCGTGTGATCATCACCGAGATCGATCCCATCTGCGCGCTGCAGGCCTCGATGCAGGGTTACGAAGTGGCCCGCCTGGAAGATGCTCTCGAAAAAGCGGACATCTTCATTACCACGACTGGCAACAAGGACGTCATCATGGCCGGCCACATGGCCAAGATGAAGGACAAGGCCATCGTCGGTAACATCGGTCACTTTGACAACGAGATCGACATTGCGGGCCTGAGCAAGGTCGCCCGCAAGCACAACATCAAGAACCCTCGCGAGCACAACAACCAGCTCGACGAGTGGATCTTCGAAGATGGTCATTCCATTCTCGTGCTGGCCGAGGGGCGTCTGCTGAACCTGGGTTGCGCCACCGGCCATCCCAGCTTCGTGATGTCGGCATCGTTCACGAATCAGGTTCTGGCCCAGATTGAACTCTGGAAGAACCGGGATGCGTACGAGATCGGCGTGACCATGTTGCCCAAGCACCTCGATGAAGAGGTCGCGCGGTTGCACCTGGACCACCTGGGCGTGCGGCTTACCAAGCTCAGCACGGATCAGGCCGAGTACCTGGGCATTCCCAAGGACGGGCCGTACAAGCCGGATTACTATCGATACTAGACAGCGCTACTAGACCCGGCTCCGGAATGTTTCTGAGAAGCGCCCGTGGATTACCACGGGCGCTTTTTTCGTGAGCCCACGAACCGTCTTCGCGATCGCTTGCGACCTGTTGCCTAGATCGGAGTCTTGCGCGGCGTTGTCAGCGAATTGGTTCGCACTTCACGCAGCGTATCAACGATCGTCTCTTTCGTGAAACCACCCTTGTTGGGCTTTTCGGTGCTCGCGCGCACGAAATCGGTGATCGAAAGCAGCCCTTCCAGCTTGCCCTTGTCGTCCACCACCGGCAAACGATGGATGTGGTGCTTGCGCATGGCCTTGAGGGCTGTTTCGTCTTCGTCGGTCGGAAGGCAGGTAACGACGTCGCGTTGTGCTACGTCGGCTACCTTCAGTCGATCGGGATGTACGTGGTTGAGCGTCGTGGCCATGCAGATGTCCCGGTCCGTGATCATGCCAATGACCTTTTCCTTACGGTCGATGACCGGAATGCTACCGCAGTTCATATCCCACATCATGCTCGCGGCGGTCGACAGAGCCGTGTCCTTGAAACAGGCTCGCGCCGGTCGCGTCATGAGTTCCTTTACCTTCATGTTGGGTCCTCCCCGAGAATTGGCGTCGGCTACATATGTCCACAATGCAAGTTCGCCAGCCGACTTGAAGGGACCAGTGTGGACGTGTGAGGTGTCCGGTTCCGGACAACGGGTTGTTCGGGAACGGACGGTCGCCGGCCTGCCGTTCAAGGTAAGCTGCATAATTGCAGCGTATTAGGTCGTGGCATCTCGGTTGCAATGGACCTCGCGGAGAAAGGCGAGGGAGCTGCGTGGACCGACCAATCGAAGACAGCGTCATTCAGAACAGGCGCCGGCGTCGCGGCGCGGTGGGTGCGTTGTTGGTGGCCCTCATTCTGGTGGCGGTGTTTCTGCTACCGGCCTGGATCAAGCCATCGGTCGAGCGCGATCGTATCCGCACGGCGGTTGTCGAACTTGGTCTCATGGAAGAGACCATCACTGCCTCGGGTCTGGTTCTTCCCGAACACGAGCACGTGATCACCAGCCCGTCGCCCAGTCGGGTGCAGGAAATCCTGCGTCGCCCTGGTGACGCGATCGAACCCGGAACGCCCATCGTGAAACTCGACATGGGTGAGGCGCGACTCTCAGTGGAACGTCTGGAGCGTCAGATTGCGCTGAAGGAAAACGAACAACTCCAGGCCAGGATCGAGCTCGAAAGCAAGCTCGCCGACCTTTCGGGTCAGGAGGCAATCAAGCGGCTTGAGTTGAAATCATTCGAGTTCGAACGCGAGCGCAACCGCAAGCTATTCGAGGAAGGCCTCATCGTCGAAGACGCCTACCGCAAGAGCGAGACCGACGTCGACCGGGCCACGATCGAGCTGGAGCAGTTGGCCATTTCCAGGAAGAACGAACGGCGAGCCTTGAACGCCCAGCTCTCGCAACTGGATCTGGAAATGCAGATTCTGCAAAAGGAACGCGAAGGCGCTGAGGTCACATTGGAACAGGGGACCGCCACCAGCCAACTCGCTGGCGTGCTTACCTGGGTGGTTTCCAGTGAAGGTACGGCCGTGTCCCGCGGTGACGAGGTCGCTCGCGTGGCCGATCTCAGCTCTTTCAAGGTCGAGGCCACGCTCTCGGATGTGCATGCCGAGCGAATTCGCGTGGCGCAACCGGTTACCGCTCGCTCGGGCGACCATCGCCTGCGCGGCCACATTGCCAAGGTCCTGCCCACCGTCGAGAACGGCATCGTCCGTCTCGAGGTGACGTTGGACGAACCATCCAACCCGCTTCTCCGCCACAACCTGAGGGTCGACGTTCATATCGTCGTCGACCGACGTGAGGAAACCGTTCGCATAAAGCGCGGAACGTTCGCCAACGTGGAGGGACAGCAAGTCGCCTTCGTGATTCACGGTGACATTGCTGTCCGTACGCCCATAAAGCTGGGGCTCACCAACTTCGAAATGTACGAGGTTGTTGAAGGCCTGGCGGCCGGTGACGAGGTAATCCTCTCGGACATGAGTGACCATCGAACCAGCAAGGAGGTTCGGATAAGATGACAAGCCCAGCCGCCCAACCCATACCCAAGAACCAGCCACGGGCGTCAGCGATTCAGCTGGACGAAGTGAACAAGGTGTATCGCACCGATCGAATCGAGACGTTGGCTCTGAGCAAGATCGACCTCGATGTTCAGAAAGGAGAGTTCATCAGCATCATGGGCCCTTCAGGATCGGGAAAGAGTACCCTGCTCAACCTGATCGGTTTGCTCGATCGACCGTCGAGCGGTTCAATCCTGGTGAACGGGAAGCCCGCCGCCGAGCTCAGCGATCGTTCCATGGCGCGCATGCGCAACGAAGAGATCGGCTTCATCTTCCAGACATTCCATCTGATTCCCGACCTGAACGTGGTCGACAATGTGGAACTACCGCTTCTGTACCGCCGATCGTCGGGGAACGAGCGTCGGCTCATGGCCGAAGCCGCTCTGCGTCGCGTAGGCCTGACGGCCCGCATGCGGCATTTTCCGTCACAGCTCTCGGGCGGTCAGCGGCAACGCGTTGCCATTGCCCGGGCGATCGTGGGCAATCCCGGGATTCTCCTGGCCGACGAACCCACCGGAAACCTCGACAGCCAAATGGGCGATGAGATCATGGGGATCCTCGAAGATCTGAACCAGGCAGAGTCGGCCACGATCATCATGGTGACCCACGATCAGAAGTTGGCCGAGCGAACCGAGCGTACGGTTCGCTTGTTCGACGGGCGTCAGGTGTCGTAGCCATGCTCATCAACTACCTGAAAATTGCCTATAAGGTTCTTCTGCGGCGGAAATTCTTCACGTTCGTGAGCTTGTTCGGGATCAGCTTCACGTTGGTGGTACTCATGGTCGTGGCTTCCATGCTGGATCACGTGCTTGCTCCCGCGGCTCCGGAGGTAAACCTCGGCCGGAGTCTGCATGTTTCCTACATGTCCATGTCGGGCGAGAACCGCGAGAGCTCGGGCAGCCCGGGGTTTGGATTCCTGGACCAATACTGCCGAGATCTTCCCGGCGTCGAGCAGATGTCGGTGTTTTCTGAGGCGTATTCGGTCGTGAGTTTCCTGGGCGGACAGAAGATCGTGTCTGAGATGCGCCACACCGACGCCGAGTACTGGCATGCTCTGGACTTCACGTTCGTGGCGGGGAACCCCTTCAACCAGGCCGACTACGACGCGGGTCGGCGTGTCGCGGTGATCAACCAACAGACGCAGACCCGGTTCTTCGCAGAAGAGGAGGCCGTGGGCAAGTCGATCGACGTTGATGGCCAGACGTTCGTAGTCATCGGCGTGGTGAAAAACGTTCCGCCGGTGAGGTTCGCCGCGGCGGGAGATGTCTACGTGCCTATCAGTACCGCCAAGTCCGATGTGTACCTCAAGCGCCTGATGGGTTCGTTCAACGCTCTTCTGGTGGCCGAATCACGGTCGAGGTTCCCGGACATCCGGGCCGAGTTCGCATCGCGACTCGAGCATGTGGAGTTTCCCGACAACAAGCACTACGACACCATGCGGGGCGAACCCAAGACGCGTTTGGATGAGGTCGCCATGGAAACCGCGGGCCCCAACGATGACGCCTCGTCGAAGACCCAGGAGTTCGTGGTCATGTTGGCGGGAGGAGGGTTGCTTTTCATGCTGCTGCCGGCCATCAACCTGGTGAACATAAACATCAGTCGAATCTACGAGCGAACTTCGGAGATCGGCGTGCGTAAGGCTTTCGGAGCATCAACGGCGCACCTGGTGGGACAATTCGTGGTGGAGAATGTTTTTCTGTCCCTGGTGGGTGGAGTCATCGGTTTACTCGGCGCGGCCTGGGTTCTTCAGATGATCAACAGCTCGGGTTGGATTCCCCACGCAGACTTCCATCTCAACCTTCGGATCTTCGGATATGGGTTCGTATTGGCCACGCTGTTCGGACTTCTTTCCGGGGTCTACCCGGCCTGGAAGATGTCGCGCCTGGATGTCGTGGATGCATTGCGGGGAGGTTCACGATGATTCGTCATGTCATGAGGATTGTTTGGAACCGCAAGCGTTCCACGGCGCTGATGATGACCGAACTGTTGATTTCATTTCTGGTGCTCTGCACGGTGCTGAGTATCGGGGCTTATTACCTGGACAACTGGCGTCAGCCCCTGGGGTTCGACTACGAAGATGTGTGGTCGTTGAGCGCGTTCTATCCGGTGGCGAATCGAAATGATCCTGTCGAGCGGGCGGCGCTCCTGGCCACCTCACGCCAGGTCATGAACTCGATCCGAAGTCATTCCGAGGTCGTGGTGGCGTCTCCCACGGCCAATGTTCCCTACTCCGGGGGGTCCAACAACTGGGGGACCTTCTTGCCCGACGGCACAATGGCGCGCTACTTGTGGTCGGAGGTGCGCCCAGAGATCAAGGAAGTCTACGGGCTGGAAGTGGTGGAAGGACGCTGGTTGGAAGATGGAGACGAGTCGCTGGCTGACTTGCCTATTGTCATCACGCGTTCGATGGGTCGGATGTTCTTTGGTGAGGAGAGTCCCCTGGGCAAGATCATCCCTCGTCTTGACGAAACGGGCGCTCCAAGAGAGGCCGAGAAGTACTATCACGTGCAACGAGTGGTGGGCGTGGTTGAGATATTTCGCAAATCGGGGGAGCTGGCGCAAGAGCCGCATGCAGCGTTTGTGGCTCGCAGCCTGGACGACCCCGAGCGCGGCCGGGCACCGGGTGGCTACGTCGTCAGGGTTGAACCCGGTACGACCGCTGCATTCGAGGAGCAGCTGATTTCGTCCTTGCAGCAGATCGCGCCCGAATGGAGTTTCGAGGTTGAACCGGTGGCGACCATGCGCTCGCGCAGCCTGCGGAACAGCATGATGCCGCTGGTTATCGGTGCGACCGTCGCAGCGTTCCTGATTCTGATGGTTGGAATGGGACTGGTCGGCATTCTGTGGCAGAATGTAACGCAGCGGACGCAGGAACTCGGTCTCCGTCGCGCCTTGGGCGCGACTTCGGGGGCGGTGCAAGGGCAGATCCTGGGAGAGTTGCTGGCTCTGACCACGTTGGCCGTGGGCCTGGGCTCGCTTCTCTTCCTGCAAGTGCCCCTCCTGCACTTTCTGGACTTCGTTCCGGGAAGGATCTTCTTCGGAGGCACCTTCGCGGCGCTCTTGCTGATCTATCCCTTCGTGCTGATCTGTGGGTTGTATCCGAGTTGGTTGGCCATGCGTGTCCAGCCGGCCCAGGCCCTGCAGTACGAATAACGTTGGATCTGCGGCGGACTTCATGATCCTCGTCATCGACGACGACTATTCCATCACGGCGTCGCTCGGCCTGCTGCTCAAACAGGCCGGGTACAGCAGCTTGATGGCCAGTACACCAAAAGACGCTCTGACCCATCTGGAGAACGGTGAGGTTCGCCTGGTCCTACAGGATATGAACTTCTCGCGTCAGACCACCGGGGAAGAGGGCCTGGAGCTGCTTGCGCAGATAAGAGCCGCGCGACCCGACGTTCCCGTCATTCTCATCACCGCCTGGGGTTCTATTTCCCTGGCGGTGGCCGGGATGCGAGCGGGGGCGTCGGATTTCATAACCAAGCCGTGGAGCAACGAGCAGGTCCTCCAGAGCATCGGCACCGCGCTCGGTCTCGCTGGAACCAGCGGTGCGGCGCCGCCGAACATCACGCGGGCAGAACTGGAGTCGCAGTACGACCTGAGCGGTGTGGTCGGCGAGGATCCCACGTTCCTGAGTGCGCTCGAGTTGCTGCTTCGTGTGGCTTCAACCGACGCATCGGTTCTCATTACCGGCGATACCGGGACCGGCAAAGAGGTCGTGGCCGATGCAATCCATCGCAACAGCGCGCGTTGGAAGGGTCCGTTTGCCAAGGTGAACCTGGGAGGAATTCCGCCTGGCCTATTCGAGAGTGAAATGTTTGGACACGTCCGGGGCGCCTTCACCGATGCGAATCAGGATCGCAGCGGGTGGTTCGCCGATGCGCAGGGGGGAACCCTGTTGCTCGATGAAATAGGCGATCTCGATCTCAGCTGCCAGGTGAAGCTGCTACGTGTGCTCCAGGAGCGAAAGTTCCAGAGGTTGGGTACGAACCGTTCGAACCCGGTCGATGTGCGTATCGTGTCAGCCACCAATGTAGATCTGAACCAGGCCATTCAGGAGGGTGCGTTCCGGGAAGACCTGCTATACCGGATCAACCTCATCAGCGTGCGCCTGCCATCGTTGCAGGAGCGGGCTTCCGATGTTCCGGCCCTGGCCCGTCATTTTCTTGGTACGGCCGCCACCCACCACAAGCGCGAGTCCAGCCGGCTGACCGACGCAGCGGCCAAGTGGTTGCAGACGCGGGTCTGGCCGGGCAATGTGAGACAATTGCAGCACCTCGTGGAGCGTACGCTGCTGCTCAGCCGTTCGACTGAACTAGGTGTCGAAGAATTCCGTCGGACTTTGCATCAGGATTCAGGTGAAGATCCAGTCGATCAGTTGCCGTCGGTGGGTAGCATGACCATGGATGAAATCGAGCGTGCCATGATTCTCAAGAGCCTGCAGCATCATCAGCGCAACATCAGCCGCGCCGCCGAGTCATTGGGGATGAGCCGTGCCTCGCTGTATCGGCGCCTGGAAAAGTACGGTATCAGTTCGTGACCCTGCGCCAGAAGTACCTGGTGTACCTGGCGGTGATCCACGCGATCTTTCTGACCGCCTCGGCGTTGTTCCTGCGTGACCATCGGCCGTGGTTGTTTGCCGTTGAGGCACTGTTCCTCGTGTCGGGTGTGGTGGGGTGGCGTTTGGTGCGGCAGCTAACCGAACCGCTGGAGTTCGTGCGGGCGGGTGTGGAACTGATGGACGCGGCCGACTTCACGGCCAGTTTCCGAGAAGTCGGGCGTCCCGAGATTGACCGTCTCATTCGGCTGTACAACCGCATGGTCCAACACCTGCGCGAGGAGCGAATCCAAGGTCAGGAGCAGGAGCAACTGCTTCGTAGGATCCTGGAGATCTCCCCTTCAGGAATGGTGTCCTTGGATCTGGAGGGGCTGGTGCACCAGGTCAACCCCGCCGCTGAGCGTCTTCTGGGAGAATCGAGGGACCACCTCATCGGTCGCTCGCTGAAAGATCTGGATGAGACGCTGGGGCCGCGCCTGGCCGCGCTTGAAGAGAACGAGACACGAGTGCTCACCGTGGGTGGTCGGCGGAGGGTTCGATGTCGTCGGATGTCCTTCATGGATCGCGGCTTCGCTCGGCCATTTCTGTTGCTTGACGAGATGACGCGCGAGTTACACGAAAGCGAGAAGTCCGCCTACGAAAAATTGATTCGGGTGATGTCCCATGAAATCAACAACACGAGTGGTGCGGTGATTTCCCTGCTGGAAAGCTGTCTGAACTACCGCGATCAGTTGGACGAAGAGCATCGTGACGACTACAGCAACGGCCTTTCCGTGGCCATGGCCCGAACCCAACATATGAACGACTTCATGCGCGCCTTTGCCGACGTCGTTCGATTGCCCCCGCCCCGGCGCACCCTGCAAGACATCGATACGCTGTTGGAGAACATCCATCGCCTCATGCTTCCGCAGTTCGAGCAGCGGCGAATTCGGTGGAACTGGGAGAAGTCCGACAGATTTCCCCGCGTGCTGATGGATGCGTCACAGATGGAGCAAGCGCTGCTGAACGTGGTGAAGAACGCGATGGAAGCCGTGGGGGAGGACGGAGAGATCGTAGTCCGCTCCGTCCACACCGCACGTGAACGGCCCCGCCTCGAGATCGAGGACAACGGCGGCGGAATCCCGCCAGATGTCGAGCAGCGGCTGTTTACGAGCTTCTTTACCAACAAGAAAACCGGCCAGGGGATTGGCCTGACCCTGGTGCAGGAAATTCTGTTGGGGCACGGGTTTGAGTTTCGGCTCGAGAATGTGGCTGCGGGACGAGCGCGTTTCACGATCGAGATGTGACCCGGTACCGGGGGCTAGAGGATTCGTCGCAACGCTACCATCGTGATGTCGTCGGTGCGGTCGGCGCCATCGAGAAATTGCTCCAGATCGTGGCGGCAGGCCGCAAGCAGCTGTGAAGGCGGCAGGTCCCGATGGCGGCGAAGCGCAGCCGCGGCGCGGCCCACGCCGTACTCTTCGTCGTTCACTTCAGGTTCGGTCCAGCCGTCGGTGTACAGGAGGAGCGTTTCTCCGGGTCGAAGCACCAGTTCGCGCTCAGTATAGTGTACACCGTCGATGGCGCCCAGCGGCAGGGACGCATCTTCCACCGGTCGCACTCCGCGGCGGTCGTTGAGAAGGGGGCGCGGATGCCCCGCGTTGGTAATGACCGCGCGGCCGTCGGCAAACAGGCGAAGGCCGATGAACGTGGCAAAGGTATTGGACGCGGTGGCTGCGAAAAAGAGGCTGCCGACGCGATTGAACAGCTCGGACAGACTGACTTCCACCGGGGCCAATGCCCGGAACAGCGCGTGCAGATGAGATTGCAACAGGGCCGCCGCGATGCCTTTTCCCGATACATCACCCAGTAGGACGTGCAGGGGTTGGTCATCGTTCGCGGGGACCAGCAAGTCGATGTGGTCGCCAGACACCGCTCCGTGAGGTTCCCATAGATACGTTACCTCCCATCCTCCGTGGCGCAGTTCCCGCGGGGGAAGGAGCGTGCGTTGGACGGTGCCCGCCAACTCCAGGTCGCTCTCGAGTGCAAGTAGCTGTTCCTCGGAAAGGCATTCCAGGCACACTGAGGCCAGTGGATGATCGAATCTCTGCTCCGCTGAGATGGGCTCGTGGCACGCCAGGCATTCATCCAGATCGCGGGAGTCGTCGTGTGGTAGAGGTTCGGGCCCGGTCACGACCGGTTCCTCATGAGCTTTACAATCTGCATGATCTGTCCGGCGTGATAGGCGTTGTGTTGCAGGATGCCCATCAGCAGGCCGCGCACGGTAGGGTCGGCGTGCGACACCGGTTGATCCAGCGCGTCGCCGTTCAGCTCGCTCACCGACGCATGAAGCTGGCGGTAGGATTGTTCCAGGGCGGCCAGCGCGGCTATCCACGCATCGGGCGAGCCATCGTCTTGTGGTTTCCAATCATCATCTGGGTTGTCCTCGGGCTCTCCGGCGATTCGCGCGCACGCGCTCGTCATCGAGAAGGCAATGTGACTGACCATTTCGAAGATGGTATGACCGCCCCCCGGAGGACTCTGACGCGCCAGCGAGGGGTCCACGTCGTGCAGAACCTCAGTCAGCGCCGGCCCGTGCCAGGCTCCGCCCCGGAACGAACGTTCCAGTTGATCGAGAAGGGTCTTGCTTTCGGTGTACTGTGGCTTCGACATTGCCAACCCCTTTGAAGAGCACGGTGACCGGGTCAGTCGTGCTTGGCGCTCGCGCCGTTGTGGTCCGACAGTTCAGGCACGAGTTGCACCAGGGCTTGACCCAGCGAGGCGATGGTAAACGGCTTCTGAATGAAGCCCGCCTGGCCTTTGCCCGAAAAGCGTTCGGTCGTAGCTTGCCCGTCGTAGCCGCTGCACAGTAGTACCGGCAGGTCGGGTCGCATGTCCCGCATGTGGCGAAGCGCCTCTTCGCCGCCCATACGAGGCATGGTCAGATCGAGCAGCACGAAGGTTATCTCGTTCTTGTGGGAGCGGATCAGGTCGAGCGCATCGTACCCGTCGGCTGCGGCCACGACAGCAAAGCCCATGCGTTCAAGCATCTGCTGGGCCACATCACGCACGGTCGCCTCGTCGTCGACCACCAGCGCCAGTCCTTTCCCTTGCCACGTCAATTTCCTGGCATCGATGTCCGACGGAGGCAGGGCCTGGTTCTCCGTAAAGTCGGTGGCTGGAAACAGGACCTTGAATGTGGTACCCCGCCCAACCTCGCTCAGTACCTTCAGTGCGCCTTTGTGTCCGCGCACGATCCCAAGCACGGCCGACATGCCCAAGCCTCGACCCGTGAACTTGGTGGAGAAGAATGGGTCGAAGATGCGTTTCTGGGTGGCGGTGTCCATGCCGCAGCCGGTATCGGTGACCTGGAAGTACACGTAGGGTCCGGCTGGACCGGAAGTATCTACGTCGGCTCCCAAGATCGCGCTTGCCTTGTCCGCGTGCGCGGCATGGCTTGTCATGGAGCCGGTCGACAAGGTGATCGTGCCACTCGAATCGCCCAAGGCGTCCGAGGCGTTGGTGATGAGATTCAGGACGACCTGTCGAAGTTGGGTCGCGTCACCGTCGAGATGGGGGAGGCCCGCGGCGAGCTCGAGGTGCAGCGTGGCTTTCTTGGACACCGATACCTTGAGAAGGTTTTCCATATCGGCGACCAATTCGCTCAGTTCAATTGGTTCGACGACGAACCGCCCCTTGCCAGAATAAGCGAGCATTTGTCTGGCCAGTTCCGCCGCGCGAATCGAGGCCTTTTCGATTTCTTTCAGGTGATCGTATGCGGCGGAGTCTTCGGAAAGTTCATGGCTGGCCAGGTCTGCGTTGCCCAGGATGGCGGTCACAATGTTGTTGAAATCGTGCGCGATTCCTCCCGCCAACACGCCCAAGCTTTCCAATTTCTGCGCGTGAAGAAGCTGGCGCTCGAGGGCCAGTTTTTCTTCTTCGGCCCGCTCGCGGGCGGCAATCTCGCGCCGTAGGTCTTCCACCCTCGCCACCAGCCGTTGGCTGTTGTCGTTGTAGCTACGCCTGGTCTGTTCTTGGGCCACTCGTCTTCGTTCGACCTCGACATGCAGGTTGCGATTCTCGTCCCAGGTTTCGTGGCCAGCCCACAGTACATCCAGGAGGCAGCGTGCCCTCTCCCGGAGACCCGGCAGATCCTGGGTGCGAACTCCCAGGTGCCAGAGTCCCGGTCCCAGGTGGGTGTGCTCTGGAGCTTCGCTCAGTGTGATGATCAGGCCGCGCACACGGGGTCGAAATTCTGCGTGCAGGGCCAGGGCACGGTCGATCGAGTCAGAGTAGAGCGCAACGCAGCTACCCAACAGGTCGCGCTTGCTGGGAGTTCTGTACTCGAATCCGTCGGGCCCATCGGCAACCAGGCTGATGAAAGTGTTTCTCATGGAGCTCCGCCTGGCGACGTCAGGGGGATGGTGTCTCCCATGACGACGAGTATGAAGGTCATGTTGTGGTACGACGTCTTGCTGTATCCATTGGTACCCTTGACCGGACCGAACTCGCCGTAGGAAGGAAAGCCGGCGAGCGCCGTGAGTGAGGACGTACCTTGGACAAGGTCACTGACTTCGCGCTCGATGGCGTCACCGAGCACCCATTTTCTCCCGGCGCAACTTACGACCAGTGCGGCTGTCGGCTCGAACGAGAGCGTCTTCAGTTGCTTGGCAATGTCTTGTATCTCGCCCAGGATCTGTTCCGGGGGAGCCAGACACACCTGGGCGTGACTACAATCTTCGATACCGCCGAAGAGCTGCACGCTATGGCCAGTAGGGCCCTCGCGAAATCGCAGTGATCGAATCAGATGTTTCGGGTCGTCCGGGTCACGCGTGAGTTTGAAGGTCAGAACACCTTCGTCTTCTGCATAAAGCGGCTTGCCGAGTTCGCGTTCGATGAACTCCAGCGCCGGGACGCCGTCGACCTCATGGATGGTGGTCGCTTCGCTGCTCGTAATGGCGCCGACGCGACCGGTCGGTTGGAAATGATGGGCGACGATGATGTCGAACGAGAGCGGTCCGTCGATGGCCAGAATCGCTACATGGTCGGTCAGTACCTGCCGATTGACGTACACGAAGCAGTGATCGAATGCGTTATCGTCGGCGGCCGAGCCGCCGACCACCGGCGCGTTGGCCTCCTCGCTGAGCGCCGAGATGATCTCGCTGGTGTCGGTGCGAAAGTCGGTGGCCAGGTAGTAGAGCGCCGGTCCATTGCAATCCTCTTTCAGGCGCCGAATGCAGCGACGTGTGGCTTCGAAAGGGTCTGCCCCGACCCTCGACTCCCAATCAAGGCGCCAGGTGATGGCGCCACCCGAGTTTATTCCCAGCGCTGACACGCCACTTTCAGCCACGCAGTCCTTCTCGTAGAACCCGTCGCCGGAAGTGCCAATGAGTACGACGTCATCGCGACCGAGTTCGTCGAACAGAGCCTCAACAAGCTCAGGCGAGCCGTCGTAGTGGATCGAGACGAACAGGAAGATTACCTCGGGAGCAATGTCAGCGAGCGCGGTCCCAAGTTCAATGCCCGCTCGGTAGGGGTCGGACTGTGTCGAGGCACACGACTTTGTGCGAAGAGACCTGGCGGTGTTGGCTTGCGTCTGCGCCATCGTTCACCCGAGTCGGGGGTCGGCGCCAGGCGCCAGTGGAATGGAGTCTCCCAATACAATAAGGATGAAGGTCATGTTGTGGTAGGAGGTGTTGCTGTAGCCGTCCCCACCCCGAACGGGCCCGAACTCCCCGTAGGACGGAAATCCCGCCAAGGCGGTCAAAGAAGGTGCGCCTTTTACGAGATCGGCCACTTCGCGGGCGATCGAATCTCCAAGCACCCATTTCCTGCCCGCGCAACTCACCGCCAAGGCCGCCGCGGGTGTAAAGGGAAGGGTGTGCAAGGCCTGGGCGACTTGCTGTATTTCGCCCACGATCTGCTCGGGCGGAACCATGCAGACCTGGGCATGTTTGCAGTCTTCGATGCCACCAAATAGCTCGACGCTATTCCCTGAGGGTCCGTCGGGAAACCGCAGTGACCTTATGAGGTGTTTCGTGTCGCCTGGTTCCCGCGTGAGCTTGAAGGTGAGCACGACCTCGTCCACCGCGTACAACGGCTTGCCGAGCTGACGTTCGATGAAGTCCAGCGCCGGGACGCCATCTACCTCGTGGATGGCGGTAGCGTCATTCTGCGTAATGGTACCGACGCGACCGGTTGGCTGGAAATGATGGGCAACGATGATTTCGAAGGTCAGGGGTCCATCAACGGCCAGGATGGCTACGGAGTCGGTGAGCACATTTCCGTTGGCGTAGACAAAACAGCGTTCGAAGGCGTAGTCATCGGCCGCGGACCCGCCGACCACCGGCGCATCCGCCTCGTCGCGGAGGGCCGAGATGATCTCGCTGGTGTCGGTGCGATAGTCGGTGGCCAGGTAGTACAATGCTGGCGTCGACCCTGCACAGTCTTTCTTGAGGCGCTGAATGCAGCGCAGAGTCGATTCAAAGGGATTGGCGCCGACTCCCGGTTCCCAGTCGAGTCGCCAGGTGATGGCGCCACCGGAGTTGATGCCCAACGCCGATACGCCACAGTCGGCCACGCAGTCCTTCTCGTAGAAACCGTCGCCCGACGTGCCGATGAGCACAACGTCTTCGCGTCCGAGCTCGTCGAACAGCGCCTCAACCAGCTCGGTCGAGCCCTCGTAGTGGATCGAAGCGAAAAGGAAGATGACCTCGGGGTTGGTCGCAGCCAGAGCGGCGCCCAGTTCGACGCCGGCCCGGTAGGGATCCGTTTGGGTGGAAAAGCAGGATCTGGTTTGGAGTGTCTCGGTCGCCTGGTCCTGGATCCTGGTCATCGGCCCTCCCTGGGACTTGCGGCCATCCGATTGGCCGCGTCGATTCTAACGCCTGGGCGAGGGTGTAGGCTACTTTGGTCCTCTTTGACGACCCTGAGGCGAGCGATCCGGGCTGAATCGGCGTTGGGGGTGGGGTCAGAAAACGAGTATACCCGGGTTCACCTGAATGGAAGAATCCGGCGATTGGCTTCGTCCAACCCTTGGACGATACCGCTGGCCGCCACGAGGACCATGAGCCCAAACCGCTCCGGAATAGACGAGGCGACTCTTATTCGGGCCTGCCGCGCGGGCGAGCCGGGGGCTTTCGCACGCCTGTACCAGGCCCACAAGGACCGCGCCTATAGCCTTGCCCTGTACATGACGGGCCGGCCTGACCTGGCCGACGATATCACCCAGCAAGCATTCCTGCGCGTACACCGTTCGCTCGATCGATTCCGTGAAGATGCACGCTTCGAGACCTGGCTGCACCGCATAGTGGCCAATATCTGTATCGACGAACAACGCAAGGAAACCCGCTCGCGGTGCGTCCCATTGGAGGAAGCCACGGTGGCCGAGCTGATCGCCGACGACCAGTCCGATACCGCCACGTTGGCCCGTGATCGGGCGGTACTGCTGGGATCGGTCCTCTCGACCATCAATTCCGAATCGCGAGCCGCCATCTTGATGAAGTACGTCAGCGGCATGTCCTACGAAGAGATTGCCCAGGCGCAACAGACCACTTCGGGCACGGTGGGCTCGCGCATCAACCGCGGTTTGCGGGCGCTTCGTGACGAGCTGGAAAGGCGGGATGAACATGTCTGAGCATGTCGCTGACCGGCTGGCCGCGTACCTGCACCATGAACTGTCCGCGGAGGAACGCAGGGGAGTTCAGGCGCATCTGCAGGCCTGCGGATCTTGCGTCGACCAAATGGCTTCTCTACGCGACGCTCACGCGTTGCTAGAGAATGCGCCGTTGTTGACAGCCCCTGACGCAGTCTGGGATCGGATCGAAGCCGAACTGAACCCGGAAGCCTCCCGCCCTCGTCGGCGGTTGTCGCTGAGCCCTCGATGGCTCGCGGCCGGTGCCGTCGCGGCGGCCGCGGCCGTTCTCCTCCTGCTTCTTCCTCGTGATGATGGGGGAGCCGTGGCTCTGGATCCCTACATCTCGACGGTCGAGGCCGCGATATCCCAGCCCAACGCGCTGGACGCGATAGAGGGCGGGTTCAAGTCCGCTTCGCTGGACGAGGCTTTTCGCGCGGTCGGAATGACAGACGCGCAGAGGACTTCACCTTCACCCGAATTCACGTTGCAACGCGCGCGGACGCAAGGTGTTGCCGACGAAGACGTCGTGCAACTGGTGTTCGCGGGAGCCAGCGGAGGGTTCAGTGTATTCATCGCCTCGTCCGCGACTGAACTGGATTTTGGCGATCGGACAACCCAGCGCGTAAAGATGGGAACCTGGGAGTGCACCCAGGTCGCTTCGGAGACGCTGGCTGTTTACTGGGCGGTGTGGCAGAATCGCCAGAGCGTGCTGGTTGCTGCCGCCGATCAAGAGCTCGACGTCGCTCGAATCCTCAGTTTCTTCGTCTACGGCAAGTGGAACGAGTCTTCGTAGGCAAGAAACGTCCGGGTACGGCCGTCCAAATTGATGAATGCCCCGTAATTCGACATTGCCTGATCAAAGGACCGAATCATGAAGAAAGTCATAGTGCCCGTCATTTTCCTGGTGTTGGGCATCGCCGCCCTGGCGCTGGCCGATGGTAAGAAACCAGAATCGGTCACGATCGAGGGTGAGATCATTGACATCGGTTGCTACGCATCGCGCGAAGCGCGTGGGCCCGAGCACCAGGCGTGCGCAGCTCGCTGTCTGACCAACGGTAACCCGGCGGGCGTACTCGACGCAGAGGGCAACGTGTACACGATTGCGGCCACCGCTCCTGCCTTCACGGCGCTGGCGGCTGAGACCGTGCGGGTCACCGGATCGTTACGCGGCTTCCTGCTGAAGCCCAGTGAAATGTCAGTCTTGAAGGACGGCGAATGGCAGCCGGTTGCACTGAACGATTATGGTGCGCCAAAGACGGAAGAATCAGACTGAGTTCTGACGGTCACCATTGGTGGTGCGGCTACAGTCGCACCACCAACTCCACGCGCCGATTCTGGGATCGACCGGCCTCCGTGTCGTTCGATCCCACCGGCGCCAACGGACCAACTCCGCGAGGCGCCAGTTGATCCGGTGCGATTCCGTGCTGGCCCACGAGGGCCTTCACCACGGCATTGGCTCTACGATTCGACAGTGACACGTTGTGATCGAGGTCGCCCGTGCCGTCGGTATGTCCCACCACGAAGAATCGTCGGTCGGCGTGCTCCTTGAGAACCTGGGCGATGACCTGCAGAGCGGATTCTGATTCGGAGCGGATCTGATCTGCGTTGGTGTCGAAGAGGATGTCGTAGATGGCGACCTTGCCCGACTGTTCCAGGGCCGATCGCAACCCGTCTGCATTCAAGGTTACGGTGCCTGTCTCCATGGCGGCTGAATGTAGAACGTCAACCGCGTACAGGTCCTTCTTGGACGAAATCATCACGGCTACATGAATGGTGCTCTCATCAGTGGTCTTGCGGGCCAGGAGGTACCATTCAGTGAAGGTGAACAGGAAGCCCAGGCGACCTCTTGGCGACTTCTTGCCGTCGATCATGTAGGGCCGGTCGTCAAATCGGGGCGCGGTGCGAAACATCTCCCACACGACGCTCTTCACCCGGCGTTCTCCGTTGGGCAGCGCCGTCACTGTTTCGAAGCCCGCGGCTTCGAGCTCGCGTTGGTAGCTTCGGTACACCTCGAGTGGGCTTTTCTCGGCGGGCTTGGTCCACACGCGTGAGTAGAGACGGCCCTCGAGCTTCTCGGTGCTCAGGGCGCTTGCGCCGCTGGTCACAACGATAGGTAGTTCGACGAAGTCCTGGGAGGCCTCGCCCACCAGAGTACTGCCCTCGAAGGCCGAGATGATTGCCTCGCCTTTGGCCACCTGGGTGTTCATGGTCAAGATGACGGCGACAGCGAAAAGCAGCGAGCGGTACATACCCGTTCCTCCGAGGAAGGTTTGTGGAAGCGATTCTATGGATCAGGTCGCCGCACCGAACCATCTGTGACCGGGTTTGAGGTTACGGGCCTGATCTCGCGGGAATGACGGATCCCAGATATGAGCCTGGCGGGATCACCGAGCTTCCGTCGCGTGGTGAGAAAAGAGTCAGCCGGAATTCGACCGGCGGCTCTCACTCTGGCCCGCAGGTATTGCCCATGAATCGCCTCTCATCCAAGTTCTTTTGCGGCCTGACGGCTCTGGTCAGCCTCTTCGCGTTGTCCATCCTTGCTCCGGCCACGCTGCTCGCCGCCTGGCCCGACGATGGAGTTCCCACGGGTTCCGGCTCCGGAGACCAGTTCCCGGGCACCGCCGGTGGCCCCACGCTGGCCCATGACGGGGCGGGGGGAGTCATTTCTGCTTACCGCATCGGCGGCAGCGAAATCCGCATCAACCGGGTCGACGGGTTGGACGGCGATCGTCAGTGGGGCGGTGCCTCGTTGCAGGTGACGAGCACAGCCGGTGGCCCGCCCCACGTGGTTGCCGACGGCGAGGGCGGCGCATGGGTCGCCTGGTACGACACCCGCGTTACGGGCTCGGGGTCGGGCCTCTACATCCAACACTACGATGCCTTCGGCGCCACGCTCTATTCGTTCGGGGGAACGCGCATTGCTGGCGGCGCCGCGACCGATCCTTTCGGCAACCATATCGATGTCGACGCCACGCCGACCGGTAACCTCATCCTGGCCTGGCAAGGCACCGGCAACAGCGAGGGCGTGTGGACCCAACGCATCCTGCTGAGCGGAGTGCTCAGCAACTTTGCCAAGGTTTCCACCGACGACGACATGTCGCGGGTTCAGGTCGAGGCCAATGGCGAGGGCGCTATTGTGGTTTGGCAGACCAATCGCAATGGCGATACCGGCATGTGGGCCAATCGCGTGCTCTCGTCGGGCACCATATTGTGGGGAACCGAGGGCAAGCAGGTCATGAACCGCGGCTTCGGCCCGCCCCCGGCCCAACATAAGATCGATTACTACCTGGGAAATCTGTTCGTGACCTGGTCGTTCCAACCCAGTGGGTCGCGCACGGGATTGCGCGACGTCTACGCGCAGAAGCTGAACTCAAACGGCGACTGGCAGTGGGGTAGCGCGAGTTTCGGTCGGTCCGTGCTGGTTGCTCCGTTCGTGTCGGGCGTCACGTCGTCGCCGCAACAACATACCGAGCCGCAGATCGTGGCCGATGGCACCGGCGGTTGCATCATCTTCTGGCGCGACGAACGCAACTTCGGGCTGACCAACATCGACATCTACGGCCAGCGCCTCGACACCTCTGGAACGGCGCAATGGACAGCGAATGGGAAGGCGTTCGATGCCGCGGCCGGTACCCAGAAGTCGCCGCAGCTGGTCAGCGACGACAACGGCGGCGCGATCGTGACCTACATGACATACTTCGGTAGTACGCGCGACATCCGGGCCAAGCGTGTCACCTCGACGGGGGGCACCAGCTGGTCCAGGTACGCTTGCCAGTCCGCGGGAGAGCAGGAAGAACCGGTGGCAGCCTCCGACGGGTACGGCGGCGTGATCGTCGCCTGGGAAGACGATCGCAACGGAAACATCGATACGTACGTGGCCCATCTGGGGAGCAACGGATTGAAGTTCGTACCCACGCTCGACGTGACTGCCCTCAACGGCGGCAACTTCGTATTGGCCGGATCGAAGGTCGACGTGACATGGGCCTCGAACCTGGGCGGCGACGTTTCATTGCGGTACCGGCGCGATGGTTTCGTCCCCAACAACATCAGCACCTCCACGGCCAATGACGGACTATTCACGTGGACCGTTCCCAATCTCCCCTCATCTTCGGTGCGGATCCTGATCGACGAACCCACCGCCACGCTGGCTGACAGCAGTGACGCCACGTTCACGATCTGCGGACCGGCCTTTGTCGACGGCACATCCCAGTTCGGGTTGACGCAGGCACGCGACGTGGCCGTGGCTGATTTCAACGAAAATGGTGTGCTCGATCTGGCCGTGGCCGTCAGCGGTGGCATGGCCATCGTACTGGGCAACGGCGACGGCACGTTCGGTACTCCGGTGGTCTACTCCATGAGCACCTACGGACGCGGTGTTGTCGTGCAGGACTTCGACCAGGACGGCATTCTCGACGTGGTGGCCACCGACGGGAACGGATTCGATGTGTTCTTTGGCCAAGGTGCCTTCAACACGGGCGATGGTACGTTCGCGCCTGGCATCTCCTACAGCACAGGTGTCGAACCACTTGGAGTTGCCAGCGCCGATTTCAACGAGGATGGCAGGATGGACCTGGTCGTCGCGACGAGCGGAGATGACAAACTCTCTTTCTATCTGGTTGTTGCCAACGGTGTGTTTGTTCCCACTGGCAGCTACGCCACCGCGGGCACCCCCACGCGACTCGCGGTAGGCGATTTCAACAACGACGGGATCAGCGACGTGGCCACAACCTGCAATACGGGCAGTACAGTATCGGTTCTCATGGGCCAGGGAGTCGATGGCGACGGCGACGGAACCTTTGCGGTGACCACGACCACGTGGACCTTCTCCGGCCCCAACGGCATCGCCACCGGTGATTTCAACGAAGATGGCGACCTGGACCTGGCCGTGGGCAACAGCGCGCAGAACATCTCGGTGTGCCTGGGAAACGGCGACGGTACATTCGCGGCGCCGCAGGTCGTCGACGGCGAGGGCAGCAACTACGACTTCGTGGTGGGCGACTTCACCGGCGACGGAATTACAGATCTGGTTTCAGCGGCCCGTGATTTCGGCCAGGCCACACTGTACGCCGGCAACGGTAGCAACGAGACCGGCGACGGCACGTTTACGTTCCATTCCACGTATGCGGCGGCAATCTTTCCCGAGGCAGTCGGCGCGGGCGACTTCAATGGCGACGGACGCGTGGACATTGTTACAGCCAACCGTGCGAGTGGTGGATTGCTGACCGAGTTGGGCAACCTGACCGATTGCCAGCTGGCTAGCCTGGATCTCACGCTCACCGCTCCCAACGGGGGCGAGGCCTGGGCGCCCGGAACGGACAAGTCCATCCAGTGGCAGTCCGGGGCGGGTATCAGCGCGGTCAACATCCAGGTGTCACGCAACGGGAGCGCCAACTGGGAGACCCTGGTCGAGAACGTTTCGGGAAACTCGTGGCTGTGGGACGTTACCGGCCCCAATTCGGCCAATACGTTCGTGCGGGTGGTCGACGCCATCAACCCGGCTCGACTCGATGAAAGTGACGCGTCGTTCAGCGTTGACGACAGCGCCACGGCCGTCGAGCCGTTGCCCGGTGCGCCGAAGCGGTACGTGTTGGGACCCGCGGTTCCGAATCCATTCAATCCTCGCACTAGGTTTAGCTTCGAGTTGCCCGCCGCCGGGCCGGTGACGCTGCGAGTACACGACACGTCGGGTCGTCTGGTGCGAACGCTGAGTGCCGGAGCGTGGTTTGACTCAGGTCGACATCGCGTGGAATGGAACGGCAAGGATGATCGCGGGGCAAGCGTAGCCTCGGGCGTCTACAGCGTGAGGATGAGCGCGGCTGGCTTCGAACAAACACGCCGCGCGGTGTTGGTACGATGAGCCTCTGTCAGTCGCCGTCGGCTACTTTCTGGACCACGACATTGTTCGCTCCCGAACCCACGATCGCAAGGAAACGCGTTTCCACGACCGCGCCGGGAGAGAGCAAAGTCGTGGTTCCCACCGCCGTCCACGCTGGTCGGTTTTCGCCGAAAAATTCGCGGTGGATTGGCATGTAGAGCTGGAACTCGGCTTGGAACTGCGCGCTGTCCTTCGACTCCGCGTGGAAACTGCTGACCTCGACCACGTCCTGGAAAGTGGCCCCTGCCGCTTCGAGCAACCCCTTGGCGCGCTCATACATGCCCCGCACCTTGTCTTCGTACGATCCGGCTCCGGCGGCTGGGATGCCCGAGATGATCACCATATCGCCGACGCGGACGGCCGGTGCGTAGCCGTAGTCGTAGGCACCTTGCCAGCCGGGGGGAACCACGGTCTGCCGCGTGGGGTCGTCGGCGAGTGATGCCGTTGACGCTAGCGTGAGCAGCAGAATGGCGGTCAGAGTGCGGAATACGTGCATGGCTTTCTCCCGGGGTTGGAAGCGAGATCGCGAGGCGGTGGAGGCGCTGTCTACTGGGTACGGCTATCACGCCGTCGGTGTTTCGGGCGACAACCTTCTTTTTGAATCACGCAACCAGGTTCTTCCTGGGAGTGGCCCAGGCCAGCTCATCTACGTGTTACCGGAGTACGATGTGGTGGGGTTTGACCGGCGTCCGCGCGCTTGGTAGCCTCCCTGCACCCGCCGCCACAGATGAGGTTTTTCATGCTTGCCACGATCGTATTCGCAGCACTCGCGCTGAGTATGTCCGCCGCCGCGCATTTGCCAGCGGGGAGCTGGCTCGGTTGGGCCTTCTTCGACGACAATAGCGATATGCCACTGCGTGTACAGATCCACTCCGACGGCACGGCCGCGTTCGACGGCGTCGTCTGGAAAAAGTTCGGGTGGGAGGCATCGCTCGAACGCGACGAGGCGGGCCAGGTCGTGCTCACCAGCGCCACGTCCAAGGGAACACCCATTACCCTCACCGGTGAGTTCGCGGGCGGCGGCTTCGCTGGTGATCTGGCGCTCGGAGAGTACCCGGGCCGCTTCGAGCTCTTGCTGGCGGCAGAGCCGGTGGAGTCCCTGGACCCGGCCACATATGCGGACCTCGCTGGCTACTACTCGCAACCCGACGGAGACGTCCTCGAGGTTCGCGCGCGTGACTGGGGCGAACTGGTTCTTCGCTCCATTCGCAGCGGCGAGCAGCGTACCCTCTTTCCGAAATCCACGACGGAGTTCTGGACCGGCCCGGCCATCTACGACCCGCGCCGGGTCGAGAGCCGCTTGGCCTTCGAGCGCAACGACAACGGCCGGGTCGTCGCGGTGTCTCTCGACGGCGAGCGGGGCGAACGCTTCGATCTTCGATTCGACGATGTCGAATTCGTTGCCGACGGCGACACCCTGCGCGGGCTCACTACTCAGCGAGACGATGACCTCCCGCGCGATGGTGTGGTTCTCATTGGAGGCTCCGGGTGGCGCGAACGCCGAGATCACATCTTCCATCTGCGCAACCTCGCGGCACTCGGCTACCGGGTGCTGAGTTACGACAAGCGTGGCTTCGGTGGGTCGGGGGGTTCAGATCCATCCTCCTTCGACCGCGCGGCCCGCGATGCGGTGGCCGGTGCGCAATGGCTGCGGCGGCAACCCGGTGTCGCTCGCGTTGGTTACATGGGCATCAGCCGCGGCGGATGGATCGCGCCGATCGCCGTCCACCTGGACACCGATGCCGCGTTTGCAATCCTGATCGTGCCGCCCGCGACCAGCCCCGCCGTCCAGGAGCACGGATCGCGCCTTGCGCGCATGCGCGAGGATGGCTTCGACGAGGCTACGACACAAGTCGCCGAGCGGATGCTCGAGGCGAATTGGGCGTTCTCGCGCGGCGAGGGCAAGTGGGAGAATTATTCTGAACGCGTTGAAGCCGCTCGCGCCGCGGGTGTGCCCGACTATGTCTTCGGCCCCACGACGCCCGACCCGATCGAATGGGAGTGGGCACGGCTCAACATGCACTTCGATCCCACGCCGTATCTGGAGTCGCTCGACGTTCCGGTGCTCGTGATCTTTGGCGAGCACGACCTGAGTGTTCTGACCGAAGTCCACCGGCCCCGGCTCGACCGGCTGCTCGCGGCTGCTGGCAACGATGACGTGACGATTCACGTGATCGAAGGCGTAGGCCATGGCCTGAGTCGGCGCTCAGATCTTCCGATCCATCTATTCAGGGGTGTTGGACCCGAAGGCTACGACCGCGTGTTGGAATGGGAGCGGCCGGACTGACCCGCTCCGTGGACGGTTGGGAGGAACTTTGACGTGGCAGTTAGGGAGGACATTCTCATGTAAAGCAGCCGCAAAATTCCCAACGCTGGCGGAACCCGGGCGTAGTTCTCGGCTACACTAGCCGTCAGCCAGGGGGTCGGGAGCCACGCAGCGAACCGTCCCACCGCTCGCGACCCCGAAGATCCCCAGGATCCAGCCGGAGACAGTGACCGATGCACGCACTTGCCCCATCGCCTCGAACGGTACCACGCGGACAGATCCTCCTTTGGATCTTGCTCGGCAGTCTTTGGACAGGTCCCGCATCGGCGGACCCAACCGTCGTCAGGAATCTGGGTCTGGAGATCTCCCCCGATAGCACGACGGCAATTGCGCTCGAAGCGTCCATCAACGGGTTTCTGGCCGAGACCTACGCGGGCGAATACTCCGACAAGTACGTGGATCCGAACCATTACATGCAGAACGAGTTCTTCTTCGAGAATCTGCCCACAGGTGCGAGTAGAAACGAAGCGACCAGGTTCGATCCGCCGTCGATCTTGCGATCGTACTCGGCCAACGAGAAGGACTACTACGTCACGCTCAGCTTCACCGGGACCCGCGGCGAGGAACCGTTCGTCTACAAGATCGTTGAGCTCAAGGCCGTGCCCGTGTCCGATCACTTTCAGTTCTACTGCCTCTTTGACGAGCGGACGGCGGGAATGAAGACCGAGTCCGTGGACGATGTCACTTTCTACTATGAAGACTCCCTCGACCTGGAAAAGGCGCGCGAGTTCGTCCAGTTCAAGAGTCGATTCAACGCCCTTACCAGCACGAAGCCAGATCAAATGCAGTATTACAAGTTCAGCACCTTGCAGAGTCTACTCGAGGCGCACGGTGTCATCTTCGATGCGAGCAAATGCAACTTCCTCTGCAACGACCTGGGCATTACCTACAACGAGGGGCGTACCTTCGTCACAGGGATGAACAACGAGTGCTACATCCGCGACTTCATCCACGGGCACTTCTTCTACAGGATGGGCAACACGGACAACCTGTACCGGCCCTTCCGGGAGGGAATGGCGATCTACTACGGGGGTTCATGGGGAGGCGTGCGACTGCCTGAGATGGCAGACCGCTTCCGGGAAGAGATGGTGAGGCGTCCGGACATCGATTTTCTGGAAGAGTTCCAGAAGGGTCGAGGATCGAGCGTGAGTCCTCACTTCTCCTACTTCTTCATGTCGGCACTTCTGTGCCGGGAGGTCATCGAGAAGCATGGGTTCGAGGCAGCGCTGAAGCTTGTGTATTCCGGTCCTGAGGGGGAGCATTTCTTCGCGAATCTCGACGAAGTCATGCAGGTGAATGAGTCGAACTTCCACGACACGATCGTGCGACTGATCGGAGACTAGACTCCGTTCTGCGAAAGAACGATGCTTTTTCGGATTGTCCGTCAAACCGGGTGATAACCGCTAAGACGGTTCGGATCCTGGCCAGTGCTGTTGTGGAGCGGGCTTCGTAGAACGCGGAGAAGGTGTTGGCGCCTGAGAGCTACTGGTTTCTTGGTCTGCCTAGGGATCCGCTGGGACTCGCAGCGTCCTTGTCGTTAGGTGGTAACGGGCAGAGATCGCGGAACGCATGGTAGAAGACGATGTCTGCGACCGGGATTCTCTGTTTGCCGATCTTGCGATGATTCACGATATTTACTGAAGGGTCAGCGGGCTGGCACTGGGCCCTCAGCACCTCAGGAGTTACGCGGCTTCCCTTCGTTCATCGGGGGTTGATGGTGATTCGTATCACTTGGATCGTTGCAGCGTTCCTGGTCCTTGCAGCGGGTTGTTCTGAGCAAAGAAGCT
>JAJDAC010000036.1 GCA_029262065.1 Candidatus Krumholzibacteriota bacterium
TGAGGGTTTTCACTCCGCGCAGACACTGCAGGGCGTCGACCGTCTTGCGATACGGCTCCCGCCTGGATTCCCGTTCGATTTCAGCGTCGAGTGCGTTCAGCTGACTCTCCAGGTACTCCAGGTGCTCGAGCTCCATCGACAAACACAGCTGCGCGGGTCCCTCAAGCTCACACCGCATTTGCGCAATCCAGATGCGGTGTTTCTTGGTCCAGTTGGAATTGCTCCCGTCGAACGTGAGACCCTGGCGCAACAGAAAGCCACAGATTCTATGCTTCGCGCGCTTCGCCTCCTGCTTGAGCACGGCACGGCCGCTGCGCAGGAGTTTCGCAAGTTGGATCGCGTCGATCTTGTCGGTCTTTCGACGATCGCCGGGCTTACGCGGAATCAACGACGGGGCAACGACCTCGCACGAGTACCCGTGGTCGGTGAGCGCCCGGTGGAGGACGGTTAACACCTCTATCCAACCCGCGATCATCGCGGGGGTCCAGCCGTTCCATAGGGTCTAGGTCCGCTAGAGACCGATGGATCGGGCGAGGGGGTGGCTACCCTCTCGCCCGATTGTTTTCTGCGCACGTGTAGGCGAGTCGTATAAGCATCGGTCACGAAGAACGTGTTATTCTTGAGTCGGTCTCTTTGTGGCGCTTCCGGGCATGGAACTGGAACTGGATTCCTGTCCAACGGGCTGAACCTCTTGGGTGGGCGTGACGCCGGTGACTGGAGCGAACCGCCGGCGGCGTACCGGGCAATCCCGGCCAGAATGGCTTCGCCGGAAGCTGCGATGGCGCCCACGGAAACGGTGGCGCCGGTGGTACGGGTACGTGTCCCGGTGGTGCGGGTGGTCGCGGTGGCCTCCAAGGCAGCAATTCGGGCCTGAACGGGAGCTAGCCGCGGTAGCGGCGGCGCCGGTGGGAATTCTGGTTCGGGCGGGCGGGCTGTCAGGGAACACCAAACTAGACGGGTCGTAGAGTCGGGCTCACTTCAGCAGAAGGAGTTTCCGTTGATCCCTGACGGTTCCCGCCACCAATCGCGCGTAGAAGACTCCGCTCGATAGCAACGTTCCGCGGTCGTCGCGTCCGTTCCACATTCGCGCGTGTGATCCCGCCGCCAGGTGCGCGTCCAACAGCGACCGCACCCGTACGCCTCGCACGTCGAAGATATCCAGCCGCACACGACCTGCGCGCGCCAACTCAAATTCGATGGCGGCGGCAGGATTGAACGGATTCGGTCGGACGTTGGCCAACCGCGTCGGCGAAATGGTCGGCGTTGTCCCGGTGGGAATGGGCGTGGTTGGTCCGAAATGCAGGCGATAGGTGCCAGTCCCCGTCATGCTCGATGGACCGTTCCGCCATACCGCCACGCAGTAGTATCCCGATTCGGGAATCGTGAAAGACACCGCTTCGTCCGAAGCTGGCCCCGCCAGAAACGACTCCACCGACCAGTCACGGTCGCTCCTTGATTGATGCGCGACGCTGGCGCGCAACACGGTCAGTCCCCAGTCAGTTGTTCCTGCCACGTGCTCGAGCTGCAGGTCGAGCACGCCACGCGTCAGTTGCACCTCATGCAACGCCACGAGCGTTCCATCGGCCAGGTCGAAGTCGCCGTAGGTTCCCAAAGGCACGCTGGCCAGGAACTTCGATTCAACCACATTGGCAGTGTAGCCAGCCGTTCCCTGCACGTTCACGATCCCCACGTCCATCGTCCGGGGTGATGTGACGCGGAAATTGGTAGCCACGAACTCCAACTCGTCGGGCCCCGTGTCCGACGCCACGTGGAACGCATGGAACCCCGTGCGCGCATCGGTCGCGGTTTCATGCAAGCGCACGTCCACGTCGCACTGGACGCCAGGCATGGCGGCAAACGCCAACCAATGACCGTCTTCGCCGATCGGCTGCGGGCTTGGAATGCGAATACCATCGCAATTGAGACTCAGGGCGCCACTTGCCAGAGCGTCCCATCCACCGATGGGATCGGGCGGGCTGCTGCGAACCTGGCTGGTGCCTATCGCCAGCTCGGAAGGAAGGAAGACCCACTGGTCGGCGAACTTGTTATTCACCTCGTTTTCCTCGGTCACCAAACCGCGAGAATCGACGAACGCGCCCACGGTGTGGCGTCCACCGGTTACAACACCCAATGAAAAATTCAGGAACGGACTGGTACTCGGGCCCGGGAGCGGACTCTGCGCAAGGTTTGCTCGGTGCACACCGTCCACGCGCATCGATGTGATCACGCTCGCGGCGTCCCGGCTTGTCTTGTTCTCCAGCGAGAAGTTCACGAACTGTGCCGCATCCCCGGACAGTTGGGTGGGTTCCGGGACGTTCACCGGATCGGAGTGTAGGGATGACATGGGTAACAGCGGTCCTGCCCATCCAGCCGCGTTCCCGGCCAGATAGTCGGCCTCTGTACTCCGAACCAGGATCGTGAACGGTTGCGCCGCACTCACGCCGTTGGCCGGATCGCGGTGGACGGCCAGCCCAAAACTTCCCTCCAGAATCGTCGCATCCATGAATAGCGTGGCGAAACCGGATCCGTTCGTGATCGCGGCCGCCTGCGCATCGTGCAGACCGCCATGCCCCATGTCGTCGTCCAATAGCAGCAGGTGAAGTGCGCCAAGCTGTGCGTCGGTGTCTACTTCGATGGCGAAACTGTGCAAACGCGGGTCGCCGGGGTTGCCAACGGGATCGAAATGGAACAAATCCATGGCTTCGTCCACGGCGAGCGTATGATTGCTCATCGCATCGACTGTCAAAGCCTCGCTGAATAGAACCTGTACGTGAGCATCGCTTTCGTTGCGAACCAGGAACAGATCGTTGGAGTTGAGCAGGGCTACGTCCCAATCGGCTGCGCCCGCATTGTCTTCGCGTATGAACACAGCATCGAGCTCTCCGGCGGGCTCTACCGAGAATGCCAACAGGCTTTGTGCGAGGTAGCCGCTCTGAGGGCTTGCAGACTGTGGGAACACTCGTAGGTCATAGTCGTCGTCAGTAGACTCGGCGTAAGCGCTCACCGCCACGAACTCCGCGCCGTTGGTGTTGATGTCAAAGCCCTGGCAATTGGGACTCCCCACCAACGGTGCTGGATCCCAGCCGCCAAAAGGGTCGGGTGGCGCGGGCGTCGTTAGCAGACCCGCGGCTTGAATTGCCGGGGCCGACCATACCCACTGTCTTGCGAACGAGTTGTCGGACTCATTCTGTTCTGGCATTTCTTCAAGCGAATCGCCCACCAGTGTGAGTGTGTGGCGCCCGGCGGGGATCACGAAGATACCCTTGTTGTACCATTGGTAGAATGACCCCGCCGGCACGATCAAGTTCTGGCTCAGGGTCTCCGAATCCAGTGGCAAGCCATCCAGGAGTGCGTCGATGCGTGCCGGTCCGGCGGCCGGAAGTTCTCCGGAATTGAACAGCTCAAAGCTCAGAAACGTCGACACGGTGTTCAGCGTGGTGGGCAGGGCGACCGCAGGTGTAAACACGGGATGTGGGTGCGGGATCAGCGGAAACGGGAAGAAGAGCGAAGCCGCTCCCGCCTGCAGATCGGCTGGCTCGGGATCGCGAACCACCACCGGGCCGTGCGAGGCGTACGACGTGCTCCAATTCCCGGCCCGATCCAGGGCGCGGATACTGAGATAGTAGCTCCCCGGTGGGAGCGGCTGCGTGATCAACGTGCCGGCACTGGCGTGGTCCACCGTGGCGTCCGGCATCTGCGGTTGCGGACCGATCCAGACCGAGTAGTTGAAGCCCGGCGACATGGCATCATAGGCTGGGTCCCACTCGAACCGGATTGTCGCGTCGGGCGAGGGCACTCCCAACGCGTGGCTGGGCGACGTGAGATTCTGCACCACACTCGGGGGCGTACTGTCGATATTGAACCCGTTGTTGAACGCCGTGCTCCAGAGTGTGGCTGCGTCGCCGGGGTTTCGCTCCAGAAAGTCGGCCAGGAACGAGTAGCCCGATGTGGGCCCGTCGAGCAAGATGGTCTCGAGAATCGAAAAGAAGCTGTAGTTACTCGAGTCTTCGCCCACCCCCGCGGCGCGGGGGTCTTTGTCGTCGTCGAGGCTTCCGCCATCATCCAGGTCGCGCAGGAGCGCGGAAATCGTTCCCTCAGTGATGTTCTCGGGGTCGTAGTCGTCGTTTCCGTTCGCTTCGCTTGAGCACTTCGCTTGCTCTTCGTAGTCCCGGGGAGCGAGGGCCTCTCCGCCCACATGGCCGTAGTTCGTGGACACCCAGCGTGTGACTTTGTCGGCAAAGAAGTCAGGCACGCCCTCGGCCCAAGCCACTATGTAGGTTTCCTGACACCAAGCGCAGTGTCGACACGGCTCGCCGGGGGTGTCGCAGCGCGAGCCCGCGTTGCAGTATCCGCCTTCTCCACCCGATGAACCGAAGAAGCGCATCCAGTGGTGCCCGTACTCATGCCAGTAGGTCGAATCAGCCCACGTGGAGTCCTTGTCCGATGTCTGCGGCAGGTGGATTTCCTGGTCTTGGCCCTCGTAGTGCGGCCAGTCGGAGCTGGGCCACACTACGTTGATCTTGGGAATCGCGCCGAAGCCCACCTGGTCGAACAAGAGCCAGGCGCGCGTGAACTGCACCACCATGTGCACCGCCGCGGCGTACTCGTTCTCGTAGATCGCCTCGTGGTCCATGACTTCGTTAGTGGGAATCGAGTTCCAGATGACGCTCGTGTCCCAACGATAGGTTCCGAACTCGCCCGAGCCCACGCCCGCCTTCACCTTCACCTTGCCGTTTTCAGCCGCGAACCGAACGTACAGGTCGGGATGACCCTCGAAGATCCAGTTGTAGTTGATGGTGTAGTTCCCGTTTTCGTCGACGATCGAGCCGCCTAGTAGGCGGTCGGGCCCGGGCTCGGCGTCGTAGAGGAACGCCGTGATCCCTTCGGCTCCGACGCTATTGCCGAAGTTACGGCGATACGAGAGGCTGCCGGTCACCTTGCGCAGACTGGCCTTCCCGGCCAGCGTGGTTTCACTGGGTTCGTCGGTTTCCTTGTCGCCGATGCCGGGGCGGAACACGGTGGCTGCGTCGGGTATGCCCACCGCCAGCGGGGACACCGCTGACTCGTTCAAGCCCGGGAAAGAACTCTCGCCCCGTTGCAGAACTCCTACGCGTGGGTCCACGAGATAGACATCGACCCGACGATGATCTCCATCGAGTTCGTATTCCAGGAACAGCGGCATCGTCGGTTCGTTGCAATAAAGGTCCATGGTGCCCGTGAACGACTCTCCGGCCGACAGCGCTATCGAGGCCGGCCATCCGAAGCGCGTGGCCAACCAAGCTGGTACTCATTTGGATGTATTGTCCGACTTCACCTCGGGGTTCGAGATGGTCACGTCGAAGGCCGCCGTGAGTCGTACCGCGAGCGAGTAGCCCTCGCCGGCCGCCGGGCGGTCTTCGGCGTCGTAGATGAACTCCACGTCTACGTTGTCATAGATCGTGGCGCGAGCGGTGGAGGGGGTAAGGACCGCGAGCATCACCGCAAAGATCATTGCCGAAAGTTCTAGAGTGTTGAGTGCTCGTGTCATCGCTGCTCCTTACGGAACTTCGCGAACCACATCCGCTGCCGCGCGGCCGCTTCGCGCAGCGTGGATGCCAAAGAGGCGTCGCCGTCAGCTTCGGCGTATCGCGCTTGTAACTCGAGCAGATCCACCTGGAAGGCGAGCTTGCGGGCTACGATGACCGATCGCGCAGCGGTCGGTTCACCAGCCTTGCTCGCCGAGGCCTTCAACTCGCGCAGGTCGGCGTGGAGGTCAGTACGTAACGCCAGCAACTCCTCGGCGAAGGTCGTGGAGGAGGTCGCGCTGGCGAGCTTGAGATACTCGGGCGGTTGGTCGGCCCTGTTCGGGTCGGGGGCAAGGCCCTCGAGTTGGACCGGAACCGGCTCTGGATTGACCTCAGGCGTTGCTGACGTGGAATAGACAGGGACGAGTAGGGCGATTGTGAGCAACCAATGGGCACGCATCGCGGATCTCCTGGGCGCGGGGGCTGGTGGTCGGCGTCATTGTGGTAAGGCTTTGGGTGTGGGTGACCGCACAGTCAGGCTCGTTCCTTCATGAAGAACTACCAGATCCGTTGCCTCGTTCCCGCGTTTATCTTGTTCCTGGAGCTGGTCCTGGGCGCCTGCGGGAGCGACCCCACCGCACCGCCGGACGAACCCGTGATTCCCCAACCCGATCCGGACGGTGTGTTGCTCACGGGCGCCGACGGCGACAACGCGGTAGCCGCAACCATCGCGCTTCCCGGCGTGCGTGACATCAATGGGGGCCTGTCCGTGGGAACTCCCAACGGGGCCGGTGGCAACGACATCAGCAGTCTCGACGCGCTTTCCGACCTGGTTTCCATCAACAGCCTTTACATTCAGAACACTCAGATCACGAACCTGGATGCACTGGCTGGAGTCATCGAGTCAATAGGTAGTGGGGGGCAATGGGTCTGGCTGGAGAACAACAACGCGCTCACGGATATCAGCGACATTGGAGGCTTTCCTTACCTCTTACCACGACTCCACATTCTCGAGAACGACCTGCTCCAAGACCTCGCTGGCCTCAACGTTTCAACGCTGTACACCTGCAATATTGCGGGCAACCGTTCGCTTACCTCTCTGGAGGGACTGGAATCCGTGACCGTCATCCAGGACGACCTGACAGTCAGGGATAACACCGCGCTGATCGATTTGGCGAACCTGGAGTCACTGGACACAGTGGGTGGAGATTTCGGCGTCTTGTTCAACGACTACCTGGAGCCTCACCAGCGTTGGCACGCCACGGTCTCATCGACCTCGCCGGCTTGAATAGCGTGACCGCCTGCAGCGACCTGTACGTTCAGAACAACAACGGTCTCATAGGTCTCGATGGGCTGGGCCTTACGCAGGTTGCCGGCGGTGTGAATTTCCAGAACAACTCCTGTCTGGATCAGATCGTCATCGATGCATTCACGGACAACCTGCAGGTTGGCGGTACGATCGTCTCGACCAACAATGGAGAAAACTGCAACCAGGCCCGGCTCGCCCGGTTCCGGCAATCAGGGGCAGGCTTGGCCAACACCCCCCAAGTTCCGTAGTTACAAGAAATCCCATCTTGCTGTAACACGGAGATTCTCCGATGGTCTAGACTGGACCGGACGTTGCCTTTGGAACACCGATTTACGGAGGGTTTCATGTCCCGGTCCGTTCTGTCCCTGACCTGTCTCCTGCTCACGCTCCCAGTCGTCTCGGCCGAGACTCCCGTGCGTGCCGAAGCGCAGGCTCTGACCTCGCTCTCCTACTACCGCTCCTTCGACGGCACTGGCAACAACCCATTCCATCCCACCTGGGGCGCAGCGGGAACCGCCTTTCAGCGTTTTGCTCCGGCCGACTACATCGACGGCTCGGGAATGCCAGTTGGGCAGGATCTCCCCAACCCGCGTGCCATCAGCAACGCCTGCGCGGCTCAGTCGGGTTCGATTCCCAACGATCGACAGGCCTCACACTACGTGTGGCAGTGGGGGCAGTTCATCGATCACGATATCGCGCTGACTCTCATTGCCGATCCGGGCGAGGCACTCCACATCGATGTGCCGATGGCCGACCCGTTCTTCGACCCCGACGAGACGGGTGTCCAGATCATTCCGTTCATGCGATCGAACTATGTCATGGTGAACGGTGTTCGCGAACAGCTGAATCAAACCACGTCGTACATCGACGGCTCCATGGTCTACGGTCCCAACGAAGACCGTGCGCGAGAACTTCGTACGCTCGACGGTACTGGAAGACTGAAGACCAGCACCGGGGATCTTCTGCCTTTCAACCTCAACGGATTCCCCAACGAACCCACATCGCTGGATCCGGGTTTGTTTCTGGCTGGCGACGTTCGGGCCAACGAACAGGTAGGTCTCACGGCGCTGCACACCCTGTTCGTGCGCGAGCACAACTACCAGGCTGACTGTATCCGCAATGACGCGCCACAGCTTCCTGGCGAAGACGTCTACCAGCTGGCTCGCGCCATCGTAGTGGCCGAGATCCAGGCCATCACGTACCGGGAGTTCCTGCCCATGCTTCTGGGTCCCAATGCCCTGGCTCCGTACGATGGGTTCGACCACGAAGTCCAACCCGACAACGCAAATGTCTTCGCGGGTGCGGCGTTTCGGGTAGGGCACACGCTACTGCCATCGGTGCTGCCGCGTATCGACGCCAGCGGCACCGAGATTCCCCAGGGTCACCTTGCCCTCGCCGATGCCTTCTTCGACCCACAGCCCATTCTGGACGCTGGCATCGATCCGTTGCTGCGGGGGCTGGGCTCCGCCCGCGCCGAGGAAATCGATGCCGTCGTGGTGGACGACATTCGTAACTTCCTGTTCGGTGATCCTGGTCAGGGCGGACTCGACCTGGCGGCTCTCAACCTGCAGCGGGGCCGCGATCATGGTTTGCCGCGATACAATCACGCGCGCCGCGATATGGGTTTGCGTCCGAGAAGCAGCTTTGCCGAAGTATCGTCCAATCCGCAGGTCGTGGCTCGACTGGAAGCCATCTACGACGATGTGAACGACATCGATGTGTGGCTTGGTGGCCTGTGCGAGGACCACGAATCGGGCATGATGGTGGGCGAGCTATTCGCGACCATCATCACTCGTCAGTTCGTTGCCTTTCGAGATGGCGACGGTTTCTGGTACCAGAAGACATTGCCCGCCGAATGGATTGGCTACGTCGAACAACAGGACCTGGCCACGATCATCCGCCGGAATACTGCCATTGGCTCAGAGTTGCCCGACAACGTGTTCCTGGCTCCCGATCCGATCACGGCCGTGAATCTGGCCGCGGGCGGCGAACTGACGGTTGGAATTCCCTATCCGAACCCTACCTACGGACGGGTGTCGCTGCTCACGTCACCGTCGCAGGACTCAGCCATGGCCACGGCGAACGTCTTTGACCTGCGTGGTCGACGTGTGGCTACTCCACGTCTGGTTCCCTCCGCCGCCGGCGAGTTCCGCTTGGATTGGAGCGGCCTGAACGAGCAGGGTCGGCGGGTCAGCGCTGGCACCTACCTGATCGTGGTCGAGAGCGCCGGCCAGAGGGCCAGCCGCAAAGTGGTGGTCGTCGACTGATTTTGTTTTTTGCGCCAACTTTCTCTGGCCGCGTGAGTACTTGCTGATGACTATCCCCAATCAGGGCCGTGGACCAACCACCGGGACCGCCGCCCTCGTGCCCGAAGGAGCCAGACTTGTCCAACGCAACTGATCCTGTTTCTGGTCGTCTGCGCTACGTCGCGGTCTTTGTCGTGGGCATTGCGGTGGGCCTTGGTGTCACCACATTGCTCAGCGGCGGCAATGCCGGTCCCTCGGCGGAAGACGCCATGGGAACGTTTCTCCCGCGCAGTTCGGTAGAGCGCATGGAGCTCATCGACAGCAAGACCATCAGTGCCGGTGACATGAAGGGTGCGGTCGAAACCCGGGGCGGGCGCGGAATCGTAATGATGGAAGTTGCCATCGAGTCCGACGCCGCCGGCCAGATCACCGTGGAGTTCGATCACGACGTTCTCAGCCCACGCGGCTTCAACCAGCAGAATGCGATGGCCGGTGAAATCCACTTCACCAGGAACGAGTACCAGCTCGTGAACTCCGGGTCGAACCGCTACCAGATGACGTTTCGCAAGCGCCAGGAGATCAACTCGAACATGCGGGTTCAGATTTCCGGCGGCGGCGGGGAACAGGTCATCGAGGTCGGGACGCAGCCTACCTCTTAGCGCCTGACTTCGTGCTGACTCCCAACCTTGCCTGGGCTGCCGCCATCAGCTCCTTCATGAAGGTTTCGGCCATGGCCGAAGCCGAATCGGCGGATCGCGCCGCTACGATCTCCACCAACGGTAGAGTGTCTGTTACCTTGCACAAAGCCACCCCGGCACGCGACTCCGCGGTCGAGCCCGCGGGCACGAGGGCCACGCCAACGTTGGCCGATACCAAGGCCAACGCCATTGATTTCGTACTGGCCTCGTGGAGCATCTCGGGCTGGTAGCCCGCCTCGGAGCAAGTCTGCAACATACGGTCGAACAACGCGGGGTGGGTGGTACGCGGAAACAGTATCAATGGCTCGCTGTTCAGTCGGGACAGCGACACCCTCTTTCTCGCGGCCAATCGATGCGACGTAGGCAAAGCCAGAAGGTAGGGTTGTCGTTCCACGAGCTTGGTTTCCAACCCCGACAGATCGTGTTGATACGGTCGTAGCAACCCAATGTCCTGTTCGCCCGAACGGAGCGCCTGTAGTTGTTGGTCGGTTCCGCGATGCCACACCGTCAGGCGTGACCGCGGATGCCGGTCACGAAAGCTACGTAGCGCCCGCGGCAAGACTCCTTCCATGGCCGGCCCCACGAATCCGACCGTAAGTCGGCCCTGTTCGCCGCGGGCAACGCGGCCCACCTCGTCGGCCGTGAGTTCCGCGTGTCGCAGCAGTTGGCGTCCTTCCACCAAAAGTTGCTTCCCGGCCTCGGTCAGCGCCACCGAGCGCCGCGTCCGACGCAGCAGCTCGCCGCCCAACTCGTCTTCCAACGCCCGAATCTGCTGGCTCAGCGCCGGCTGGGATATGTGCAGCCGGGCCGCGGCGCGGCTGAAGTGAAGTTCCTCGGCCACGGCCACGAAGTAGCGTATTCGCCATAGTTCAATCATAGGCTCAGCTTATCATAACAGCTAGCAATAGGTATTGGCTGGATAACAACCGCCTCCCTACGCTCGATGGGTAGGTGGCCAGAAGGGAAGCGCGGAGGTGCGTCGTTGAACGAGGTCGAATTCAAGTGGAGGCCGGTGCTGTTCGTCGCTGCACTGGGTTTCGTGCTGCACCTGACGTCCGCGGTGGCTGGACACTACGGCTACTTCATCGACGAGTTCTACTACCTGGCCTGTGCCCGCCATCTCGCGTGGGGCTATATCGACCATCCTCCGCTCGCTCCCGCAGTGCTCGCGTTGGTAAGCGAGACGCTGGGAACTTCGAAGCTTGCCGTAAGACTTCTTCCCGCCCTCTGCGGCGTCGCGGTGGTGTTATTGACGGGACGACTCGCCTCGCGTTTCGGCGCTTCGGCCGGAGGCCAGATCCTGGCCGCAGTGGGAACCACGTTGATCCCTACGCTCCTCGTACTGTTCGGGGTATTCACCACTAACGCGTTCGACATCCTTCTCTGGATCGTGGCCCTGAGCCTGCTGTTCGAACTGGAGATGGGGCGCACCCCGCGCATCTGGATCGTCCTGGGCCTGGTTCTGGGTCTGGCCCAGATGACCAAGCACACCGCGTTCACGCTGGCGTTGGCCATGGCGCTGGCCACCGTGGTCACTCCTCTACGCCGTCACTACCGTACGCGATGGCCTTGGCTGGGCGCCGGCGTCGCGCTGCTCGTCGTGATGCCGAACATCGTGTGGGAAGTGCACCACGACTGGATCACGCTGGAGTTCGCTCGCAACGCCACGTTGAACAAGAACCTCAGCCTGGCTCCCGGCCAGGTTCTATTGCGCCAGGTGCTGTTCGGCAATCCCGGAAGTCTCCCCATGTGGCTGGGTGGGCTGGTTCTACTGTTGTCAGGCAAGACCCACGGCGCGGGCCGGGCCGTGGGATTCACGTGCCTGCTTCTACTGGCCGCGGCCGTGTCCACGGGTCAGGCTCGTCCCGATCGCATCGTCGCCATCTTTCCCGTGCTTCTGGCGGCGGGTGCGTGCCTCTGGACGAAGCTTGCCCACGTGAAACGTGGACGGGCGTACCAGGCGCTCGCGGCGGCCGTTGTGGTTCTGCCCGGACTCGCACTTCTTCCCCTCTTTGCACCGGTGCTGTCCGCCGAAGTGACATCGGCCTGGGGCGCTACCCTGGGTCTCGAAGTCCAGATCGAACGCGGTCCCGGCAAAGTGGCCTCGCTTCCGCAGTGGCTCGCCGACCGGTTTGGTTGGCCAGAGTACACGAACGACGTAACCCGCGCGGTCGAACAGGCCCGCGACCGTCTCACGGAACGACAGCAGAAGGACCTGGTGATCATCACCAACAGTTACGGTCACGCGGGCGCGCTCGAGTTGTTCGGACGCGGGCTGCCACCGGTTTATAGTACCCACAACAACTACGTTCTGTGGGGACCGCCTGACCACGAGGTCGACGCCGCGATCATCACTGGAGAAGATGCCGAAAGCCTGGGCGAGTTGTTCGGACATATAGAGTTGCTTGCGGTGCACGGTTGCGACTACTGCACTGCGTGGCGCGACCGGATGCCCATTTGGCTGGTATCAAACCCCCGCATGGATCTGAGTGCGCACTGGATGGACCTGCGCCACATCGAATAGGGCAGTCCCCAACCCACCAACTGGTCAGAACCCGACCATGGCTTCCTCCCGGGCAGTAGGACGCAAGCGACGGGGCGATGGGGTGCCAGGGCGGGAGGTCGGTTCACGCGCGCTTTCGCAAGATACTCGCGAGTGCATCTACCCCCGCCTCGATCTCCGTTGCCTCCAGATCACCGAACCCCATCAGTAGTCCGGAAGCCTTCGGCACGCGAAAGTGCAACGGAAGGTCAGGGTACACGCCGACGCCCTCGGCCGCCGAGTGCTCGACGAAGCTCAGGAGATCTTCAACTTCAACCGTCGGTAGCGTCGCGTGCACATGGAGCCCGCCGGGACGCGGGGCGGTTTGCATCAGTTCTGGTGGCTGCGCGCCGATCGCGTCGATCAGACACTTGCGCTTGGTTCTCAGTCGGCGCGTTACACGCCGCAGCAGACTCTCCAGCTCGCCATTCTCCATGAATTCAGCCATCACCTGCATCTCGAGGCGGGAAGTTATATGCGCTTCGACCTCCAGGGCACTTGTGAACGCCTCCACGAGGGAGGGGGGGAGAACCACGTAGGCAAGCGCCGGCTCGGGAGAAAAGAGCCGGGTGAATGCCCCCACGTAGATCACCCGTCGATCTTCATCCAGACCCTGCAACGATTCGATCGGCGTACCGTGGTAGTTGTACTCGTAGTTGTGGTCGTACTCGATGACCCAGGCCTGTTGTTCGCGGGCCCAAGCGAGCAAGTGCAGACGCCTGGGCAGCGAAAGCACCGCTCCCGTGGTGGCGTGGTGCGACGGCGCGGTGCAGATGCCGCGCGTCGGCGCACCGGCGCGAGGCAACTCATCCACGAGCAAGCCATCTTCATCGGCGGGCACCGGCACCAGCTCACACTCCGAGCCCAGGAATGCGCTACGCGCACCGATGTAGTGGGGGTCTTCCAGCACGACACGATCCCCCGGATCGGTCAGCAGTCGCGCGATCATCTGGAAGCCCTGTTGTGCGCTATTCAGAAGCAGTATCTGCTCGGCCTGACAGTGGACCCCCCGCGTAGTCCGGAGGTAACGCACCAGCGCCATCTGCAGCGGATTGACTCTGCGCCGATACACGTACGGAAACGTGCGGGCCTCGAAGGCCGCCGCGTGCCGCCGCACGATGCGGTACCAGGCGCGTCTGGACGCGGCATCGGAGACGTTGGTATTGTAGTTGAAGTCCCATTGCACGCCCGACCGGTCAATCCCCGCGAAGGGTGAGAAGCGCTGGCTGTTCTGGATCTGTGTCAGGCCTCGTTGCGACAGCCGGTTGACTGCTCTCCTGGGCGGCGATCCGACCCGCCCTTTCCGTTGCAGTGCTTGCCGCGGAAGCAATTGCGAAACATGGGTGCCGCCACCGCGACGTCCCTGTACATACCCTTCCGACTCCAACCTGCGATACGCGGTGACCGCGGTGTTGCGGGCAACCCCCAACTTCTGCGCCAGGGTTCGGGTGGCCGGTAGCCGCTCGCCCACGGCCAGATCGCCGCGGAGGATGGCCTCGCGCAGGAACACGTAGATCTGGTCGCCGAGCGGTTTGGTCTGGTCGATAGGAATAATCATTTGGACCAGTCATTTTATCAAAAATTGGACCTTTTGAGGGGTTCAACCATTCCGTAGATTCTGGCCAAGGTAGCCCGACGCCCCCGGCTCGCTGCCCGTGATTTCCTCGTACCGTTAAGGAATTCGGCTATGAATGGTCGCGACGTACTGGCTATCTCCATTGTTGGCATTGTTTTATACGCGATTGCCGGCGTGCCCCCGGCTTCGGGCCAGTTCACGCGCATCACTAGCGGTCACCCCGTGGACATCGTAGACGGTTCACGCGGCGTAACCTGGATTGACACCGACGGAGACGGCGACCTGGACCTCTACGTAACCAACGGAGGCGCCTCGGCTGAATCCAACGAGTACTACCGCAACGACGCGGGCGTGTTCGTGCGGGTCACCACGTCAGCGTTGACCAACGAGGGCATCCGCGACGACGGCGCTTCCTGGGGTGACTTCGACAACGACGGCGATGCCGACCTGTTCACGTGCAGCTGGCACGGTGAAGTGAACTACCTGTTCGAGAATCTCGGTAGCGGAGTGTTCCAGAGGAATCCGTTGGGGCCCACGTCCTACTCCGAGGGGTGCTCCTGGGTGGACTACGACAACGACGGCCGGCTCGATCTCTACGTGGCCAACTCGGGCAATTCGGGACTTCCCGTCGCCGAGCGAAACAACTTCCTGTTCCACAACGACGGGGGCAGTTTCACGCGCATTCTGGTGGGTCCGTTGGTGAACGACGAATTGCGATCGCGCCAGCCCAGTTGGTGCGACTACGACGGCGATGGCGACATGGATCTGTTCGTGGCCAACGAGTCGGGCGACAACAATCGGCTGTACCGGAACCTTCTGGTCGAGACCGGCACCGCCGATTTCGAAGATCTCGCGGCGGGCGCTGTTACCAGCGACGGTGGCAACTCCTGGAGTGCGAGCTGGGGTGACTTCGATAACGACGGCGATTTCGATCTGTACGTGGGCAACAGTGCCAACGAAACGAATTTCTTCTATCGCAACGAACTGGTCGAAACCGGAACGGCCACGCTTACGCGCATTACCACCATGGACCTGGGCTCACAGGGTGGTTGGGCCGCGGGAACGTCCTGGGCCGACTGGGACAACGACGGCGATCTCGACCTGTTGCAGACAAATGGATTCCACTCGAACTCGGGCCAGCAGCTTCGCAACTGGTACTACCGCAACGACGCGGGAATCATGAACCGGTTCACCTTCGCCAACGGTGCGCCCGACGACCAGGGGTGGGGTTACGGTCATTCGTGGGGTGACTACGACGGCGATGGCGATCTGGATCTGTACACCGCCAACTGGTTCCAGGTTGCGCAGGGAAACTTTCTCTATCGCAACGACGCCGAGCTTGTGGGTAATCACTGGCTTCAGATCGACTGTGTGGGAACGGACAGCAACAAATCGGGAATCGGCGCGCGTGTCACTGTCACGGCATTGATTGATGGTTCCAGTGTAAGCCAGCTGCGCCAGGTGGCTGGTTCCGATGGCCACTGCAGTCAGAACAAGCGGGTTCACTTCGGGCTTGGCGATGCCACGATCGTTGATATCCAGATCTCATGGCCGTCAGGCACGGTACAGGATCTGGCTGCCGTGACCGCCGACCAGGTGCTGACGGTGGTTGAGCCCGAGGTTGTCGCCGCAGTGCCTGTCGCAGGGTTGGCCGGTGAGCTGACGGCCAGTCCGAATCCGTTCGGGAATGAAACCGCGTTGCGGTACCGCCTGACGAACGCGGCCGACGTGAGGCTCGTAGTCTACGACGTGATGGGTCGTCGCGTGCGGCAGTTGGAGTCGGGAGTCAAGAGCGTCGGCTGGCACCGGATCGCGTGGGACGGTCGGGACGAAGCCGGACGGGTGTTGGCGTCGGGCGTCTACTACGGGCGGCTCGAACGAGCGGGGTCGTCCCGGGTTCTGGGTTGGACTCGGATTACCCTGTTGCGGTGAAGCCGCTACCAACGCGACCCCGAACAACGCAGACTCCGGCCAGAACCCGACCACCAACGCCGTGCACCTTCCGGATTTGGGCTTGTTTGAGCATCTGAGGCACGTTTCCTGTCGGCACGATCCTTCCAATATCCCGCACGCTCCCAACAACCCAACCCACCGGGAGGTCCCCACGTGCGCCCAGTCCGTGCCATTGTCTTCGTCTCGTTTCTCCTAGTCGGAGACCTACTCGTCGGATGTTCTTCCGACGATCCCTTCGCACCCATTCTGCCGGCGCCCGAATCCACGCTGCGAAGCGTCGAACCTCTTCTGCAGCTGGCCGACATGGCCACACCGGTGCGCAATCTTCAGCTTGGTCTGGATGGCCAACCCATCCGCTTGGCCGTCGGCGACCGAATCGAGCTCACCATGACCCTGGATGGTGGGCACTCCTCGTCGTGGGTGGCGGAACTGACCCAGGCAACTGAGTCACTCGACGACGTGCTGGCTCGCCTGGAGCCAAGGCGACTCGGTGCGGCGGGTTGGATGCCACCGGTGTCCGTGGCGAATGGGCGGGCGACGATCGACAGCCGCGACACTGATATTCCGGTGGTTCCCACGCAGACGGTTTGGGTCGAGGGCGTCCTCGATTCCGATTCAGATGCCGCTGGGACGAGCTTGATTCAAACCGGGGGCCTCTTGGCCGATGCGCTAGGAAGCGATGACCTCTCTGGGCTGCGCAGCGGATCCGATGGAACAGCACTTGGGCTCAGCAACGGCAATGTCATTGCCGTGCTGGGTTCAATAGGCGGATCTTCGATCAGTAGTATCCAGTTCGTAGTGGGGGAGACAGTCGACGGCGCTGACGGCACGACTCTCGAAAAGCTTCGTGCCTGGTTTCAGGCTGAACTGATGAATGAGGGGGCCGCGGGTGTGACCGTGACTCTCAATGCCGACGGTAGCATGACCGTCAACAACGCCAGTGGTGCGCTACTCGAGGACATCCAGCTTCAGGTCGGCGGACGCCCGGCATTCAATCAGGCGATGCTGTTCGGCCAACAAATACCATCTGGCGAAACCGCTTCAAGCACGGCCCTGTTGAGTCCGGCCGAGAATTCGGATGTTCTCGACACCGTGTTCAACGGTTCGGCAGATCGTCTGGACTTCAGATTCGTCGGCGGCCATACGGACATCAACATCAGCGGCACTCGGGGTGGAGAGGCGATCACCCCAGGTGGTCTGGCGGTAGTCCAGGGCGTTACCACTCTCGACGACTTGTTTAGCGTCATGGAGTCATCTTTCCAGGTCTCGAACCAGGTGGGAATTCAACTGGATGCGTCCGGAAGAATCACCGTACAAGGCGATGAAGGCCTCCCCAGCGGGATCGGAAATATCAGTATCACCGAGGCGGGAAACATCAATAGCAACATCACCGGCTCCATTGACTTCTCCGTGCTTTCACCGGCGCGGGATGCGACAGAGTTTGCCGCGGCGTCCTTGGTTGTCGATCCGGTTGGCCGCACGTTTCCGTTGCAATTCTCGTTCGAGAAACGAACCGGCGAGAATGTCTGGGATTGGTTCGCCAGCGTCGACGAGGGCACGATCACAACCGGCGCCGCTGGAATAGCCAGTTTCAATTCCGATGGTAGTCTCGCATCCTTCTTGATGACCGACGGAGGGGTCTCCATCACCATTGCGACCGATTCCGGAATCTCGGAGATCCAGATTCTGGCGGAAAACCTGCAGCAGGTGGATGGCCTCGGCGAGATCTACCTGAACCCCGATGGCGTGCCGCTTCCCGTCCGCATTGAACAGTTCGAGTTGGCGGCCGACCGCGCCGATGGCGAGCGCATTGCGCTCATCCAAACCAGTGGAATCGGCATCGGCGAGTTGTGGGTAGGCTCCACGGTGTGGTGGGCACCGGCTATTTCCCAAACCAGCCTGGCTTCGCTGCGCATGCCACGCACATGGCCTACGGGTTTGGAAGTCCTGGACGATGAGTTCACACTGACCATGTCCGTCGAGCGCGAGGGCTTCGTGGGGCCGGCTCGTTCCATCGTTCAACCCGCCGATGCTTCGCTGGACGACTTCGTTTCCGCCCTGGCATCCGCGCTTGGCGAAACGTCTACTGCAACGGTTCTGGAGAACGGCTCGGTGCAGGTCGAGAGCCCGGGCGTGACGGCGCTGTGGTTGTGGGAGCCTGGGGACGAGGAGAACATCATGGAATTCCGCATGCTTCCTCCCGTGCAGTAGAGCTCTAGCTAGTTCGTGACCATGACGAAAACGGGCCGGGAAGAATCCCGGCCCGTTCTGTCGTATTCATTTCGAGGCTAACGACCACACTACCGAGCGTCGGACACCCTGGTATACGAGATCTTCATGCCATCGAACCAGTTCTCGCCATCCATTGACTGCTCCATGACCCAGTCGTACTTGTCATCGGAAATCTTGTTGGTGGTGTAGCGCATGTGCATGGTCTGACCATTGTGGATGTCGATACCCGTGAGCACGAGTGTCCCGTCCACGAAGTTGCCGTGCGAAGTGCTCTCACGGCACGCCATGTTGTCGATCCATGTCGCTTCGTACTGACCCTCCTGGCGATCAAAGGTCATGGTGTACCAGCCTTCGAGCGGCATGCCCATCACCTCGCCCATGAAGTGTTGGCGCAGCGCGCCGCCACCCAATATGGTTTCACACGATGTGGTAGCCTTCGATTTGGTCCAGGGCGCGTCCGGGGCCATCTTCATGGCCACGTCGCCCTCCCAATTGCCCACCATGTACATGACTTCGCTAAGCTCGGCGGGCGGGCCCATGGGGCCCCAGTCACCGGCGGCGGCGCTATCCGCGCTGTGGCCATGCTCGTCGCCGGCGAGGGCGGTGGTTGCGAGAAGCGCCGAAAGCGCCAATGCGGTGAGAAGTGACTTTGCTTTCATTGGGTCTCCTGACGGGGCGAGCCTTTATCCAGGCTCTGACAAGGGCCGGAGGGATCGGGCCCGTCCATTCTAGCCCCAAACCCAAGACGCACGCTACATCTCGGTGGTACCCTTAGATCTATGGCCAGTAGCTCTGATCACAATCAGCAGGTCGAGGACCTCTTCGCGGCTGCGATAGCGCTCCCCATCGCCAAACGTGAGCGTTTCGTCATGGACGCGGCGGGTGCCGACACTGCGCTGGCACGCGAGGTTCTTGAACTCGTCACGGCCGATTCCGAGGCCGGGGATCTTGGTCTCGAAGCAACTCCACGCCCCGACGCATCCGCCGGTGATCGCGTGGGATCCTATCGGCTCGTTCGTCTCTTGGGCGTGGGGGGAATGGGCACGGTCTGGCTGGCCGAACGAGATGACGATGTCTACGACGCGCAGGTAGCTATCAAGCTCATCAAGCGCGGCATGGAGTCGGCGGAAACCCTGCGGCGGTTCAAACAGGAACGCGAACTTCTTGCCAGTCTTGAGCACCCCAATATAGCTCGGATCCTGGACGGTGGAGTAACGGCCGATGGTCGTCCCTACATGGTCATGGAGTACGTAGCTGGTCAGACCATCGACGTTTTCTGCCGCGACAGGTCGCTGGGTGTACGTGCTCGACTCGAGCTGTTCTTCGCGGTTTGCCAGGCCGTTCAACACGCCCATAACAATCTCGTAGTCCATCGTGATCTCAAGCCCAGCAACATTTTGGTCAACGAGGCTGGTGAACCCAAGCTTCTGGACTTCGGGATTGCCAAGTTGCTGGATCCTGGACAGGGTCCAGATGAGACCATTGCCGTCCACCGCGTGCTTTCGCCCAGGTACGCCAGCCCCGAGCAGGTGCGCGGCGATATCATCACCACCGCGAGCGACGTGTATTCATTGGGTTTGGTGCTCTACGAGATCCTGACCGGCGAGTCTCCGTATCCAACCGGCGAGGATTCCGTCCAGGCCGTACAGAGACACGTTCTCGAACACGAGCCACTGCGTCCCAGCGTTGCTGTTGTCACCAGGAACACTCGGCGCAAGCTTCCAAAGAACCAGGTTCGCACGCTTCAGAGGCGATTGAGCGGCGACGTCGACACCATCATTCTCAAGGCCCTTCAAAAAGGGCCCGAACGTCGCTATAGCTCGGTCGACGGTCTGGCCGCTGATATCCGGCGTCACTTGGATGGCCTGCCGGTACTCGCACGGGCTGACTCCCTGGGTTACCGCACGATCCGCTTTATTCAGCGCAACGCCCTGGCGGTGGGAGCCGCCATGGTCATAGGTGTCGTGTTGGCCGCGGCCACGGTCACCAGTTCGTCGCTATTTTTCCGAGCCAGGCAGGCTCAGCAGGACGCGGCGGCGGAACGGGTGGTGGCCGAGCGGGTCAGTGGATTCCTGCAGGACATGCTCAGCTCCATTGACCCGCAGATTGCCAGGGGACGCGACACCGAACTTTTGTCCGAACTACTGGATCAGGCATCCGGTCGCATCGACGACGAGTTGGGGGAGACGCCAAGGGTTGCCGCGGCTCTGTACCACACGCTTGGTATGACCAAGCTAACGCTTGCCGAGAACGAGTCGGGCGAGAAGTTTCTACGCCAGGCGGTCGATCTTCAGCGAGTGCGCCTTGAACAAGCCGGCCCCGGGAACGCCGGGAACCACGCCGACCTGATCATCAGCCTGCGTGATCTGGGATACGCCATCCACAAATCTGGGCGCTATGCCGAGGCCGAAGCGGTACTGCGCGAGGCATTGCAGTTGGCCGAGAGTCATCTCGATGTCAACGAATCGGATCTGGCCATGACGCGGTTTCATCTGGGAACGACGTTGGAGGCGAGTGGCAGTTACGACGAGGCCGAGAATCAACTGCGACAGGCGGTAGCCACCTTGCGCCAAAACGGATCAGCGTCCCAGCGTATTGAAACCCTGAACGGGCTTGGGTCCTACGTCATGTACAACCAACAGGAGTACGCAGAGGCCGAGTCGTTGTTCGTCGAGGCCCTGACGTTGGCTCGCACCGAACCGGCCGCGGGCGCTCTCGCGGAAGCCGGTTGCTTGCAGAGTCTGGCTACGGTCAAGCGCCACCAAGGTCAGAACGTGAAGGCCGAGGCGCACTATCGACAGGCGCTGGATAGTGCGGTTGCGATGTTGCCGGTACAGCATCCGGTACTCGCCAACTGGAAGAGCCAACTGGCCACACTTCTGGAAAATGAAAAGCGTTACGACGAGGCCGAGCTTCTATACCGTGAAGCTCTATCAGCCCAGCGCGAAGTCCTGGGTGACGATCACCGCAACGTTGGCACCACGGCCAACAACCTGGCCGGAGCGTTGCGCAAGGCGGGGCGCTACGTCGATGCGGCGCCTCACTACGCCGAGGCCGTGCGTATCTACCGTGCGGCCTTGGGCGAAGATCACGCGTGGGTGGCCATCGTACTCGCGAACCAGGCCTACAATCAGTTCCTGGCGAACGACTTTGCGCAAGCCGAGCAAACCGCCCAGCAATGCCTCCAGGTCAGCGCCGGTCACTGGCCGCCCGAGCACTGGCGCATCGCCATGGTCGAGACCATGGTGGGAGGGTGTCTGACGGCCCGGGGCGACTTCCGTGCCGCGGAGTCGCTTCTGACCGACAGTCTGTCGAAGTTGGAAAACGGAGAGGGCTCGCCGCCCCCGCGAATTCGCATGGCACGGGAACAATTGGCCGAACTCTATCGCCGCTGGGACAAGCCCGAACAGGCCGCTGCCTACGAGGCGCTTCTCAAGGACTGACGCTTGCCCCGTTGGTTCGATCGGTGAGGTTTCAGTCCGTCAAACGTTTGCACAACCAGGCGCGTGCAAAGCGCCAGCGTCGTTCCACCGTGCTCTCGCTGATTCCCTCCGCTACCGCCGTCTCGGCCACGGTGAGCCCTCCGAAAAATCGCAGCTCCACGATGCGCGCGTGCTCGGGGCGTTGCTGGGCCAGTTCATCGAGCACGGTGTCAAGCTCCAGCAGGTCGAGGTTCGTGGTAACCGCCGGCGGGAGATCAGCTTCATCCAGTTCGAGGCGCAGTCGACCGCCGCCTCGCCTCTCGGCACCGTGCCGCCTTGCGTGGTCGACCAGAATCCGCCGGATGACCGTGGTCGCGACCGCGAGGAAATGAGCCCGGTTTTGCCACTGGACCCGGGTCTGGTCAACCAGGCGTAGGTAGGCTTCATGGACCAGCCCGGTCGCCTGCAGCGTGTGATCCGCCCGTTCGTGCCGCAGCTCATTACGGGCCAAACGACGGACCTCGTCGTAGACCGCCGGCAACAGTCGATCCACGGCCTCGCGATCGCCCGCGCTGATCTCTCGGAGCATCTGGGTCAGGTCTGGTTCTTCCAATGGCATCCTCGTTGTCGTAGGCCTACTTGAGGGTACCGGTGATCCAGGAATCCCACGAGTTCAGAGTTCGACCTCTGGTTTGAGTTGAATCCCTGGTACCATCGGCGGTCTCTACCGTTCGTATTACCCCAGGGAGATGACTCTTGTTTTCACATCGCAGAAATAGGTTCGTTGGTCCCATCAGGGTGTCCGTGGTTGTGGCCCTGGCCCTGGTATCGTTGTCGAGCCTCGCTATAGCCGCGGTAGGAGTAGGCCCCCGCGTGGGTGTGTCGTCCGATCCCGACCAGATCTTCGGCGGCATCCACTGGAACTACGGCGAGATCACACGGAACGTCCAACTCAGGCCCAGCGTGGAACTGGGCCTTGGCGACGACGTGTTCTCCCTGGCCGCCAACGCCGATGTTGCCTACGAGTTCACTACTTCGGGTCGCTGGAAGCCGTACCTGGGTGGCGCGGTGTCGCTGTTCTACTACAAGTTCGATGTGCCGTTTCGCGTGAACCGCGATGACGACGACATCTCCGCGGGACTCTCGCTGGTAGGTGGAGCCCGCACGCAGCGCAGCAACGGTGGCGAGTTTCTCATTGATCTGAAGCTGGGACTCACCAACCGCACGCCCGACTTCAAAGCCGCGGTGGGCTGGACCTTCTAGCGACTTTCGAGAGTCCCAACACCGGAATTCCGGTTATCTGCGCCAAACGAACTCACCGGTTGAGACTGCCCAGTCATTGCCGAAAAAGCCCGCGCCGGCCACGACTTCGCCTTCTCCGGAGTCGTGGAATACCGTTACATCCGGGTAGGCAATGCCCGGTGCCAAATACGGGCGACGATTCGTGAGCCGAAGCCCCGACGCGCCCGTGCCCGACACGATTCCCACCGTGGCGAAGTTGCTCCCCGATCGCGGACGCACGGCGATCACGCCCAGATCGTTGCCTTCGAGCGTGCGATCTCCCATGGCGAACCGGCCCCGCTCGACCCGCACGGTGTCTCCCCACAGTTCACTCCAGTGGGCGTGCGTGTCGGCGTTTCCGTAGAGAATCACATTCCGATCGGGCTCCGATAGTGGATCGAATTGGGTGTCCGCTACCACGTCGAGCGTTGCGTTTCCCTGGTACCACAGGTACTCCGCGTCGTAGCGGGCCTTCGCCCAGGCCCAGGCGGTTTCTTCCGCGCTGCCTTGCGTACCAACTACAAGCTGCACGCGATGGTTGAATGCTTCCTTGAAGGTGCCCGCGCGGCGGGGTCCCTTCTGCGTTGGGTCGGGTGGACTCGATGCTTGCCAGTTGCCGTCACGCTCCAACCAGACGCGAAGGTCTTCGGTTGGCTCGCAAAGCACGTCGTCACCGTCGAGTTCTACCCGAACCTCCCCATGAGCCAGGTGTCCCACATCAAACCCAATCATCTTCACGTTTTCGGTGGTGCCATGGATCTTGCCGCCCTTGGGATCTGATTCCACATCTACCCGACTCATGGCGAACGGCCGGTCCTGCATGGCCAGGTGAACCCAGTGTCGCGAAGCGCTGACCCCCAGGTGTCCGGTCTGAAAGCGCACCTGGCGAACTTCTTCCATGGGCGGCCGTCGGTGGCGCGCCAGAAAATCAAACATGGGCGCCCAATCCACACAGTCCGCGCCTGCTTCTTCGGACAAGTCCCACCAGTGTCCCGCATCCGGCTGCTCGTGATATACGAAGTCCGTGTGGAACTCCTGGAGCCGGTTGACGGCCAGGCGCGCCTGATCCACCAGTACGTTGTCGTCGTCGGTTCCGTGCAGTACGTACACTCCCAGCCCGTCCAGGTTTGGCGCCATCGCAAGGGTTCGGCTGGGATGCGTGCCTCGTTGAACCATTGATTCCAGCGGCGACGTGCCTTGTTCTTCCTCGCGCACGCGATACGTCCAGAAGCTGATCCAGCCGGCACTGGGTGCTATGGCGGCAACATGTCAGGATACAAGGTACCCAGGTGCCACGTGCCGTGTCCCCCCATGGAATGCCCGGTCAGGTAGACTCGATCGGCATCGATATCCAGGTTTTGCGTTCCGTGGTCCAGAGCTTCCAGTGCATCGAGCCGGCCCCAGCCTTCCCAGTTGAACCCGTAGGGACGACGGTTGGTGGGGGCCACTACGTGTCCCCACGAAAACCCGCCGTACGAACCCGATTGATTGATGGCTTCCACCGCCGCGCCGTGCAGGCTCAGGAACATCGCCTTCGGTGAGTCGTCACCGCTGGCGGGCAAGAACCCGTAGTACTGAATACTGCCGTCGATCCGACTCTCGAACGTCACTCGCCGGTTCTCGTGAGAAGCTTTCACGGCCAGTGGAATGTCGGCTGCGTCCACGATCTTCATCTGCGAGTGCAGAGAGATGCTCAGGTTCTGACTTCCTGCCTCGCGCGGTACCGAGCCCTGGATCGGGAACCGGACCTTGCGCGTACCCAGTGGCGGTACGGTTGGAATGTCCACCCATGCCGCGTCCGACGGTTCCAGCTGAACCTTCAGTCGCGCGTCCCGTAGCGGCGCATCGCGGAGATTCAAGACGACAATCGAGCCCCAGGTATTCACGCGCTGGCGAACCACCAGGTCTGGAAGCGTAACGTCCTTGGCATTCAACCCACAGTCTTCGGTAACCCGGGTGAGTTCGGCCTTGAGTCGTCCGAATCGCGTGCCGAAGAACAACAGGTGATTGGTGCCCGCGTGAAGCTTCACGGGAATGCGTGAAAAATCAAACTGCGGCTCCCACGACTCCCAGGTTTCCTTGTAGCCGTAGACGTTTCCCATGCGAGGTTCGCCGTTCACGTACACGCCGGTGTAGCCCAGGCCGCGTAGTACGTAGACGCCATCGCGATCCACTTCCAACGTCGCCAGTGCATAGCCCGAAAGGTCGTCGTGTTCGATCCAGCCGGTGCTATCGGCCGAAACAAATGTCCACTGGCTATCCGATTCGGTCGGCGGTGCCCAAGTGTTCTGGGCCAGTTCTCTTTCCACTTCATCGGCTTGCATGTGTGGCCGGTGGAGGCGGTCGACGGCTCTTACTCGAACCGTGGCTACGTCGATTGACTGCGCCAAGGCGCAGTGGGGCGCAAGGGTGGCGAGCAACGCCAGCATGAGTAACGGTGCCAGGGGAGACTTCAGTGACAACAGAACAGTGGCAGGTCTCGCGTAGGTCATGGTCCACGTATACACAGCATGTGAAACTTCGGACAGGGAAATCCCTGTCCGAAGCCTCAACCCCACGTGGTTGGCGTTTGTGGTTACGGGGTGACCGGCGTCCACGTAACGTAGTAGTATGCCGCGCCCTTGCACTCGTTGCGCGTGTTCCAAACCGAGAACTTGTACAGGCCCGACCCCGAGCCGTCGGAATTTTCCGTGTAGCGGTCGTCTTCGTAGCGCGTGCCGGCCGCCCACTTCTGGTCGGTGCCGCGTTCGAATCTGTGCGTGGCCCAGCTGTGGTTCAAGAAGTCGGCGTCGGCTCCGTCGTACTCGCCGATCCAGTATTCCACCTGGAAGGTAGCGTCGGGATCGCGAGGTACCAGGAATTGAATGGGGTCCATGTTCACGCCCATCCGGACCCCGTCGTCGATGGTCAGGTTCTGATTGCCCGTATCCTCGATGATCACGTTGTTGCCGAACGTATCGGGCGTGCGAACAATGAGTCGGTAGCGGAACTCGCCGGGGTTGCCCGGGGTGTTCTCGCAGTCTTCCTGTGCCCAGATCGACGACATCTTCACGGTCACCTCGAAATGTGTCGATTCGGCCGGCGCGGACGGGCCGGTGGGGTCATCGGAGCCACAGCCGGTAACCAGCGCCACCAGGGTTACCAGGGCCAGAATTGCTAACTTGTGGAAATCATTGTGTTTAATAAAAGTCATGAGCTGTCTCCGCAGTTGGGGTTCACTAGGAGATGCGCAGATGCGAAGCAGAACGCGCAATCTCCTACCCAGGTTCCCCGCGGACATCCAGACAGCTTCAGCCAATCACGGCCCCGGTTTCACCACGACCTTCCGCACCACCGTCCGCTGATCTTGCATCAACTGCACGAAGTACGTCCCGGCACTGACGCGCTGGCCATCTTCTGCACGGGCGCTCCACACCACTGTGCGCGCCTCGGGTGTGCGGGCGCCGGTAGCCAGGGTAGTGACGCGTCGTCCGCGTACATCAAACACGGCCACCCGGTAGGGGCCCGTGCCCGGCGCCAGGAAGGCGATGGTGGTTTGGTCGACGAGCGGGTTGGGTGTCGGCGCGTAGAGCGTGGCGGCCAACCCTATCGTGGCCGAGCTCAACTTGGCTGGTCCATGCCACCATCGGTTGCCGTTGTCGTCAACTTCCAGCCAGTAGTTGGTTTCACCCAGGGGCGGACTGGAGTCTGTCCACTCGTAGGAGTTGGTTCCTCCGCTCGGAAAGACAGACCCAAGTGGCTCGCGGCTGCCGTCAGCCGCGGTGCGGTACACGTGGAATGCCGCGGTGCCGACGCCGTTCAAGCCCCAACGAACCGTGGCGCCAACCGCGGCGCGGGTGGCTTCGAAGTACGCGAACGCCACTGGAACCGGCGGCTCGGGCTGTTCGTCACCCAGTACATAGATGTCGTCGACCACCCAGGTGTTGCCTGGTGGGTTCACGGTCTTCGACCCCGGAGGAAGTTGAAACTCCCATTGAAACATGTTCGCGGGAGTCAGTGCGATGCCCAGCGGAAAGATCTCAACGAGGGCAGGTTCGACACACGGATCGGGCTCGGTGCACATGGAATCCTGAAACCACAATTCCGTCCAGGTGGCGCCCCCGTCCGAAGACCCCATGACACGGGCGGTTGCGGCCGTCTCATTGCGAACCACGCTTTGAAACTGAAGGGCAGGACTGAGCTCGTTCGACAAATCCAGAAGGGGTGAAGTGAGTGTAGCCGTGTAGCCGCCGGCCGGATTGCCGACCAGGTCCCCCGAAGCGATCGCCGAACCTTCGTCCTGGATGTAGGTGTCGGGCACGACTTCCCAGTTGCTGGCGGGGTCGGTGGAGTCCCGAACGTACCCTTGGCTTTCGGGCGGACCCTCGTCTTCGCTGCGCAGAAACGTGGCCACCGGCTGGGAGATGCAAAGCCCGTTGCCGTCATTGCCGAAGATGTCCTTCCAATCGACTACGACCAGTGGCGCCAGCTTGGGCGCGGTGGTACTGCAGATTTCCCAACCAAAGACCTGCGTGGTCTTGGGCCCAACCTTCTTCGACGGGTCGGTGTTGATGTAGATCATCTCGCGCGTGCCGTCTTCGGGATCGATCTTCGTGGCTTGGTGTGTCCAACCCGGAGGATCGGTCGCGAACTCCGTGGACCCGCCATCCAGATGGAACACGCTGAATTGACACACCCGCAGACCATTGGAGTTGTTGATGATGTGGATCTTCAGGTTCCACTTGTCGGTTTGTCCGGTGATGGCTTCGGCCGAGTAGCCAACCTTGATGGCGGCACTGTTGGCGAACGCGTCGCTGCTGGAAGAGAGCAGCGTGACCGGCGGTACGCACAAGATCGATACCACCGACAAAGCTGACAACCAGGATGCAGCGAAACTACGGATCATTGGCCATGCACGCATCGGGAGCCTCCGGGCAGAGGGACAGGGGTTCGCTTGGGCTTCCCAAGCCCTGTAAGTGTAACATAGGTAAAAGCCCTATTCGCCAGATTCCGATCCCTGGTTGTTGGCTTCTCGATTCGGCTGGTCTCCACTATTCTGAACGTTACGGGCCTGAACGGTGCGGGCCAGTAGCCCTTCTTGCTTGAGTCCCTTACATAGAGTCCGATCCGTTGGCGCGCTATCTCACCATCCATCCGCAGAATCCACAGCCTCGCCTGATTCGCGAAGCCGTCGAGATCATCCGCAAGGGTGGTGTGGTGGTGTATCCCACCGATACCACCTACGCCATTGGCTGCCGCATCGGCGACAAATCGGCGGTGGAACGTGTGCGTCGAATCCGCAAGAAGGACGACAAACACAACTTCGCGCTGATGTGTCGCGACCTGTCCGAGTCGGCGACGTACGCTTCGTACCACACGCCGGTGTTCCGATTGCTGAAGTCGCATACGCCAGGGCCCTACACCTTCATTCTGCGTGCCACGCAGGAAGTGCCGCGGCGTCTCATGCATCCCAAGCGCAAGCAAATTGGCTTGCGGGTTCCCGATCACGCTATCTTGCAGGCGATCCTCGAGGAGTTGGGCGAGCCAATTCTCACGTCGACCCTCAAACTCGATGGCGACGAGTACCCCATGAATGATCCAGCCGAAATCTTTCGTCGGCTGGAACACGAGGTGGACCTGGTCATCGACGGCGGGCCGTGTGGCCTGGATCCCACCACGCTGGTGCGCATGGTCGACGACGACATCGAGGTGGTTCGAGTCGGTGTTGGAGACCCCACCGACTTCGAATAGCAACATGAAAGTCTCGTTGGACATCAGCCAGAACATCCTCGAGCAGTTCTGCGCGATCTTTGGGATATCCCACGTGTCTGGCCTGGGCAGCATCGAGATGAGCCCAGATGTTGGTGTGGGAAAAATGGACCTCATCGTCCTGCCGGACGGCCTCGAGTTCTATCACTACTCGAGCACGCTTCAGCAACCCATGGAGATCATTTCCACCAACCCGGACGCAAGCGAGTGGTTCGGGTTGATCGTCAACCTGGGCAACGCTGAGGTTCTGAAACGAGTCGGCACCAACGAGGTAGCCATCCAGAGATCGCTACCATCGGGCATTCTGGTCTACCCGCCAGGATCGCTCATCAAGGGAATGACTCCGGCCGACCAATACTCCGAGTCGGTGTTCATTCGCTTCCACGTGAAATTCCTGGACACGTATTTCGATGCGACGTTCGATGCCCTACGGCCAGCGAACGGGACGGTTCTCTTCGAGGATCTGGACTACCGATCGGAAATGCTCCTCAACGAAGTGATTCGGTCGAAAGGCGACCGACTTGCCGTCCACGCCAACGTCCTTGCGTTCATGCGCCTGTTCTTGAACAAGATCGAAACACGGGATGTTGGTGAGACCTCTGCTTCGGAGCGCGGCAGTGCTGAGCGCATGAACGTCGAGGATCTGAAGAGCCTGTTCCGAGCCTCGGCGATGCTTCGCGATCCGGTGGCCACGGAAACACCTTCCATACCGGAACTGGCCGAGCTGGCTCACATGGGCGCCACGAAATTCAAGACGTCGTTTCGCGCCGTGTTTGGCCTGGCTCCCTTGCAATACCACCACCGGGTAAGAATGGATTACGCACGCGATGAGCTTCTGGCGCAGCGCAAGAGTCCCACCGAACTGAGTTACGAATTGGGGTATTCACACCCCTCCAAGTTCACGGCCGCGTTCAAGAAGCACTTTGGTCAGCTGCCCTCGCGTGTGGCGGGAGAGCAATTTCGTCTTTGACGGACAAACAAGCGACCTGCGCGGCTAACCCCTGATATTCCCACCATCGTAACCTTGCGTTGTACCTTCTCGGAAAGGCGCAGGTTCATGACTATCTATCCCAGGGCCCATTGGTACCTCATGTTCGGGTTGGTCGTTGCGATCGGTGGATTCATCCCGTCGTATTGGTCTCAGGAGTTCGCGACATTCCGGGGCATTATCCACGTGCACGCGGCCACGGCGACGTTGTGGTTTCTGACCCTGATTCTGCAGCCATGGCTCGTGAATTCCGGAAAGCGGGCGGCTCATCGCGCTTTCGGATACGCCTCGCTTTTCAATGCCGTTGTACTCGTCGTCACGGCCGCCGTGATCACCCCCCGAAGCCTCGATCTCCAGACTCGGAACGCAAACCTTCCTTACATGTTCGTGTACTGGGATACTGTTACGATCTGCTTGTTCGCGGTGTTCGTGATCCTGGGGATCAAGCACCGCCGCAATGAACAGCGTCATGCGCGTTACATGGTGGGTACGGTGTTCGTTCCCATGCTGCCGGCGCTGGGGCGCGGATTGTTCTTCTACGGCATCGTCGAGAACTTCGTTTCGGCCCTGTACCTGGGCAACGCGCTTACGTTGGCCGTGATCTCCTTGCTGATCTACGACGATCACAAGAAGGGCAAGGTCCACTCGCCGTACGTGGCGCTCTACGTGGTGTTCGTCGTTCTGGGGGCAAGCATGGAAGTGGTGGGAGCGGCGCCGTGGTGGCAGCGGTTCGTGGACGCAGCCGTCGTACCGATCATCTGGACGCCTCTGGTGGTCAGCATTGTGGCGACGGTCGGGCTGGGTTCTTGGTGTACAATACTTGCCAAGATCACGCGCAACCGACCTCGAGGACCGATCGTTGAACACCGATAGTGCCATTCTTCTCATTCATTGCCCCGACCGTCCGGGAATCGTAGCCGCCGTATCACAGTTCATTCAGCACCACGGGGGGAACATCCTTCATTTCGATCAGCACGTGGATCGGGAGAAGCAGGTGTTCTTCATGCGGGTGGAATGGGAGATGGCCGGGTTCGACCTGTCGTTCGAGGACGCCGCGGCGGCCATCGAAACCGAACTGGTCCAGCGCTACGCGATTCAGTCGTCGTTTCATCGTTCAGGGCACGTTCCGCGCATGGCGATCTTCGTGTCGAAGCTCCCTCATTGCCTGTACGACCTGCTTGCCCGCGTTGCATCGGGCGAGTGGAACGTCGAGGTGCCGATCATCGTGAGCAACCATGAAGACCTGGCGCCGGTAGCCGAGAGATTCGGCATCGAGTTCCATTGCCTGCCGGTCGACTCCAACAACAAGTCGACTCAAGAGCGGCGTGAGATCGAGCTTCTCGAGTCCCACGACGTTGAGTTGGTGGTGCTTGCCCGGTACATGCAGATCGTTACCGGGGATTTCATTGCGCGATATCCCAACCGGATCATCAATATCCACCACTCGTTCCTACCCGCGTTCCCGGGCGCGCGGCCCTACCACTCGGCGTTCAAGCGTGGCGTGAAGATCATCGGCGCCACGAGCCACTACGTGACCGAAGAGCTCGACGCCGGGCCCATCATCGAGCAAGGCGTAGTGCATGTGAGCCACAAGGATGGCGTAGGCGATCTCATTCGGCGGGGGCGCGATCTGGAAAAAGTGGTTCTATCCCGCGCTGTCTGGCGTCACCTTCAACGTCGTGTTCTTGTGTACGACAACAAGACGGTGGTCTTCTCCTAGGGCCAACCATGGGCCGGCGAATCTGGTATCCAAAGTGCTTGACACTTTGCGCTGTGTCGCCAAATTTGTCGCAGTTGCCATGATCTGTCTGCCCCGTAATCCCGTCTCCGGCTGGTTCGTGCTCCTGCTACTGGTGTGCGTTGGTTGCGCTGTGCCCTCCTGGGCCCACGAGCCGGACTCGCCCGACCAGCCCGATCACGATGGGCAACGGTCACGGCGCCAGAGGGTCGCTGAGCTACTCCAGGAGTATCTGAGTAGTCCCGGCGTGATCAACCTGAACGGTAGCGCCATGGGAATCCTGCAGGGTAGCTTCGGGGACGATCAAGACCTCGCCACGGCCACGGGCTCCTTCGATCTGTTTCTTGCGGCGCGACTCGGTGACCACTCGCTGTTCTTCATCGACCTGGAGTCAGCCGGCGGTGAGGGGCCAAACGCGCACATTCCCACCGTGAATTCCCTGAACGACGACGCCGGTAGTACCGGGGACGAAGATGGCTTCGACCGATTGCACGTACGCGAGGTATGGGCCGAGATTCCAACGGCGAATCATGCCGTTACCTTCACCGTGGGCAAGATCGATCTGACGAACTATTTCGATACCAACCATCTGGCCAACGACGAAACGTCCCAGTTCATTACCGGCGCGTTCGTGAACAGCGCCGCGTTGGCGACGCCCGACAATTCGCCTGGAGTGCGGATGCGGGCCGACCGTGGTTCGCTGGCCTTCCAGTTCGCGGCCAGCAGCAGCGACAACTCGGGCGACCGGATCTTCGACCAGCTTTTCGCCATCGGTGGAGTTGGCTTTGCCCACGATGCGGACGGCGCGTGGCACGGAAACTACCGCGGGTACGGCTACGCCAGTGGCGAGGTGCATGGTGCCGGAGGCTACGGGTTCAGCCTCGACCAGTTGTTCGCGGGGCAGGTGGCGGCGTTCTTCCGTTGGAGCCACAATGCCAGCGGGCTCGCTGAAGCGTCTGGCGTGGATTGGGCCTGGAGCTCCGGGCTGCAATTCGACCTGGGTGCGTCCGAGACCGCATCGACCCTGGGGGCGGCGTTCGGTGAGACCCGGCCGTTTGGCGAATCTGCCGAGAGCGAGTTCGTGGGAGAGCTGTACTTACGACGCCAGATCAACGAATGGGTCCACCTCTCGCCGCACCTGCAGTTCGTGGACGAGGCAGGAGCGGGCTGGGGTCGCGTGGTCATCGTGGGAATGCGCACGAAATTCGAGTTCTGACGCGGCCGCGATGCTGCCGTACCGAACACCGACCGGAGTCATTCCCACCGTCGATTCCGCTCAAGCTGACTTGCTGTCTTGGCGGACCTTGCCCGGCGATCTACCGATGATTCGTTTGAAAGCCCGGCTGAACGCGGCTTCTGACTGGTAGCCCAACCGAAGCGCCAGCTCCATGAGCGGAGCATCTTCTTCCTCCAGCCAACCGCAGGCCAGGTTCATTCTCCACTTCGCCACGTAGCGCATGGGCGATTGACCGACCAGCTCACCGAACCTGGCGGCGAACGCTGAGCGTGACATGGCTACTTCGGCGGCCAGGCTGCCGACGGACCAGTCTTTCGATGGATCGCGATGGATGAGCGCCAAGGCTCGACCTATGTGTTCGTCCTGTAGCGCGCCCAACCACCCTTGCTGTGCGGCCGGATCGCTCGTCATCCAGGCGCGGATGGCCTGAATCACGAGTATGTCGGCCAGTCGGGTAATCAGCGCCTCACCGCCGGTCCGCGGCTGACCCGCCTCGGCGGCCATCAGGCGCAGCGTGGTTTCCATCCACATCATGTCGGGCGATGCGGCGGCTTCAATAATGATTCGATCGGGAAGCAGTCCTACGAGCTGGCGCGCCGAGGGATGATCAAAGCGGACGGCGCCACACACCATGTGCGTCTTGTGTCCGCCACCGCCGTGACGGAGGATTTCGTACCGTTCGCTTATCTGCTCGCGCGACGTGTCGAATAGGTCCGTGGCGTGCGCGCTGGGTTCGCTGAGCAGGTTATGCCCCTCGCCATGGGGGACCATCGCGAACATACCTGGCTCCAACCGCCGGGGGTTGCCGCGTCCGTCGTCGAGCCAGGCCTGCCCCGACGTGATGACGTGGAACATCAGGCAATCGTCCAGGGCCGGCAAAGCCAATCCCCATGGTTCGGTCAGTTCCGATCGCGTGTAGAACACGCCGCTCATGCGCAGGAAATGGAGTGCTTCACCCACGGGGTCCATGGATTCCCACACCAGATCGGCGGGCGTCTGGTACGGGGTTGCAGTCTCGCTCATGCGCCAACTCCCTACGAAAACGTTATTTACCAAAACACCGTCTGGTTTGGACGAATGATCATGATACGTGGAGTATAGGGCATAGTTACTCCTAAGTCATGGCTCTAGATTGGATGGCAGGCAGGGGGACGACCCCCCGGCTCCACCAACCGCCCCGGGGAGGGCCATCATGAAAAGCGCGACCACAACCAACTCGAACATCACGCTCGTTACCGGCGGCACCGGCAAGACGGGGCGCCGAATCGTCCAGGGCTTGAAAGCGCTGGGCCGACCCACGCGAGTCGGTTCGCGATCGGCCGACATTCCTTTCGACTGGAACGATCCGGCCACGTGGGCCCCGGTGCTGGAAGGCGTTTCGTCCGTCTACATTGCCTACCAGCCCGACCTGGCCGTGCCCGCGGCCCCCGATACCATCCGTGCCTTCACCCGCCAAGCGGTGGATGCAGGCGTACGCCGCTTGGTGCTTCTTTCGGGTCGTGGCGAACGCGAGGCCGAGCGAAGCGAGCGCATCGTGCGGGAAGCTGGCGTGGAGTGGACCATCTTACGCGCCAGCTGGTTCGCCCAGAACTTCAGCGAAGGCTTCATTCGCGACCTGGTCATGGGCGGCACGGTCGCGCTGCCGGCGGACGATGTGCGTGAACCATTCGTCGATGTCGACGACATTGCCGAGGTTGCCGTGGCGGCTCTGACCGAGCCCGGTCATGCCGGGGAACTCTACGAGATCACGGGCCCCCGACTCATGACCTTCGCGGACACGGTCGCTGAAATACAGCGTCAAACTGGACGCAGTGTTCAGTACGCACCCATCTCGTTGGACTCGTTCACGAGCGCCCTGGCCGAGCAACAGGTTCCGGCCGACTACGTGTCGCTCCTGAGCTACCTTTTCACCGAAGTGCTTGATGGTCGCAACTCGAGTGTGACCGACGGTGTGCAGCGAGCGCTGGGTCGAGAGCCCCGTGACTTCGCCAAGTACGTACAGACCGCGGCGGCGGCAGGCGCCTGGACCCAGGGGGAGTGACGTGCAACCTGGTGTTCGTAAGGGTCGGAAGGCTCACGGAAGGCGAATTCCGCCGGGGTGGTGGGACTCCCACCACCGGCGGGCTGAATGCTGGGTCCACGCGGACGTCTGTGAGCATGCCGCAAGCCGTCGCTCGAGTTCCGGCGCATCGCGTGGCCGATCGTCGGGGCGCTTCTGCAAGCACCACATGACTATCGATTCCAGGTCTTCGGGAATGTCCAGTTCAGAGAGAGCGGAGGGCGCTCTTGGCGCCTGGTCTACATGGGCAACCATCATGGCGATAGGAGTCTTGCCGTCGAAGACCGTTCGCCCGGTAAGCAGCCAGTAGGCGACGCAACCCAACGAATAGATGTCAGAGCGTGCATCGACGTCGGCGGCGCGCGCGGCCGTCTCAGGTGCGCAGAATGCGGGGGTGCCGGCAAAGGCACCGAGACCAAGGGCGGTTGTGCCACCGTCGTAGTTCTGGCTACGGACCAGGCCGAAGTCGAGGATCTTCACGAAGTCGTACTCGAGCCCATGGTGGCAAAGGTAGATGTTGGCGGGCTTGATGTCGCGGTGCACCAGGCCCGCCGAATGCGCCTCGGCCAACGAGTGGCAGGCTTGTCGTAGGATATGGGTCACACGGGAGGGCTCGATGGGGCCCTCGTGTTCCACGAGTGTTTCCAGGTCCAGTCCATTCAAAAGTTCCATGACGTAGTAGAACTCGCCCCGGTCGGTGTGACCGAAATCATAAACCTTGATGGTGTGGGCTGAATGCAGAGCCGCGGTGGCCTTCGCTTCCCGCTCGAACTGTTTCATGAGCAACCGATGCTGCGATCCATCTGCACCGTTCTTGGCATTGGGTCGGATGAGTTTGATGGCCGCGGGGCGGGCGAGCATCCGGTGCTCGGCCTGATAGACGATTCCCATGCCGCCCTCGCCCAGGCGCCGTCCCAGTCGGTACTGGCCCAACTCCATGGCTTCGTCGACGCGCTTGCGCAATTGACCGATCTGCAGCAACGCGCCCGATGCAAATGCCGCGGCTACACCCAGCAGAATCCCCGCCACCCACAGAGCCACCGGTCCGCGACCTTGAGCCCAGGACGATCCGGGCAGGGGGGCCATACGTATGGAGTAGCGTCGATCCGCGAACGAAAATTCTCGCGTCCACGCGGCTTCCAGGTCCAGGCCCGGCTTGTCAATTGAGCTTGAGAACAGAACCTGTTTACCCTCGGGAGCGGACTCGTCGCGCAGCAGCACGTGGATTCCCTCGGTGCCGCCGCCGGCGATGGCTTCGCGGACGCCGGCGTCCAATCGCAGAAGCACGGCCACCAGCCCGAGAAACTCCCTGTCCGGTGAGCCGCCAACTTGCTTGAATACCGGTTCGTACCCAATGACCGAGAATACGTCGTGGGGATCCTCGATCAGACTGTATCGCTCCGATGCCGTGGGGCTTCCGCTGTCACGAGCTCGAAACGACTCGTCGCCACGTTCGGGGTTGCCGGTCACGTCCAGTCCAAGCACCACCGGCTCGAGCGGCTCCATATATAAGATCGGCAGATAGTCGGGCCGACGTTCAGCCGCAATCAGCTTTGCCTCGGCATCTTTCTGCTGTACCCGGAATTCTGGAAATCCTTCCGCTCGGACAACGGTCTCCAGGCTGTCGCGGGCGGAGTCTCTGATCATTGGCATCCACTCGAATGCGTAGATGCTGGGGTGACGTTCGACGATGGGCCGCACGAACGTGGCAAATTCTTGCCGCGACACCTCCGCTGATGAAAGAAACAGTGCAGCTACCGAGCCCAGGAGATCCATTGCAACACCGAAATGGGTCTCGACGGCAAACGCCACCTGTTGCGCCTGCAGTATGAATTCTTCGCGCTTTTCGAGCCGGTCGCGTCCGCGAAAAGCTCCGAACAGGAGAGTTGAGAGCAGGGCGATGACCAGGAATACGCTTACGGGACCGATGATTCTCCACGGTCTCGCAGGATCGGCCGCGTGGCTCGGCTGGCCGAGTCGGGGGCGCAAACGGCGGGAACTACTCAGGGCTTTCTCCTGGTTCGGTGGAAAATGTCACGTCTGACACTATCACAGGAACGGTCCTTTCGCGCACCCCGACCAGCTGGGTGGTCTGATCACACAATCGCCCTAGAGCGGTCGCCCGCCCGCCCGGTACGCTTCGCGCATTCTCCGAAGCATCCAAGGAGGGCGTGTGACATGACCAGACAATCAATCTTGCCAACCTATACACTTCTACTCGCCGTGATCTTCGTCGTGGGGTTGTGCTCGTCGGGCATGGCGTACGACCAGTGGTCAACCAATGGTGGTGCCACGAACTGTGGCACCTGCCATGGCGACTTTCGCTCAAACTCCTACACCTCTACTGTCGACGGGCTGTCTTGGGGAAATCTTCATAACATCCACCGCTCCGACATGCTCAGTGGCGATTGTGACACTTGTCATAACAGTGCAGATGATTTCCCGGTGTTCCTGGACTCTTCCGCCGGCGGCGACGGTCTCGCGGCCATTTCGTGCGCGGGCTGCCACGGTCGGGCCGAAGACAACACCGCCGCCAACCCCGAGGTTGGTACCGGTGGACGAAGTGGTTACGGGGCTGGCTTGCGGCAGCATCATTTCCGCACCGGTGTGACCGTGTGTACCGACTGCCACCTTGATGCAGACCCGGCGAACTACACCACGGTGCATGAGAGCGTCCTACCTCCGTACTACGCCAACCCCGGCATTGGCCATCCGGCCATGCCGAACGATCCCTGCAACGACAACGGCAGTGAGGACTTTGCGGGCGCGACGATAGGCCTCGACAACGACGGTGATGATACCTATGACATGGTCGATGGCGACTGCGACGTCACGGCCACACCACCGATTCCGCAGATTGCGGCGCTGTCACAGAACGCCCCGAATCCGTTCAACCCGGTGACCGAGATTCGCTACACCGTGTTGCTACCAGGATGGGTTGGGATTCGTGTCTACGACGGAGCGGGGCGCCTGGTCCGCACGCTGGTCGGATCCGTTCACGATGATGCCGGAGAGTTCTCAGTGGTCTGGGATGGTCGCGATTCGGGCGGGCGCCCGCAACCCAGTGGGGTCTACTACTACCGGCTGGACGGTGAAGGTGTGGCGGTTCGCAAGATGGTGCTCATCAGGTAGTCCATCCCGAACGTCGTCCCAGCCGAAATCAGTGATTGCTTTGGGACCGCGCCGGTTTCGGCGACGGTCCCCTTGTTTCTGTGATGCCCTGGCGGGCAACCGTGTACACTGTTCGCTTACCTTTCCCAGCGGATCAGTGCGCATGATTGCCCTCAGCAACATCTCCAAGCAGTACGGTCGACAGATTCTCTTCGTCGAGGCGTCGCTGCAATTGAACCCCGGCGAAAAAGTCGGCCTGGTCGGCCCCAATGGTGCGGGCAAAACCACCATATTCCGACTCATTACCGGCGATGAATCGCCCGACGAGGGTACCGTCGCGGTTCCCAAACGTCTTAGCGTGGGCTATTTCCGCCAGGACCTTGGCGAACTGTCTGGCCGATCCGTTCTGGACGAGACCATTTCTGGAGGCGGTGAAGCGGGCCGCCTGCACGATGAGTTGAAAGAGCTCGAAGGAAAGCTGGCTGCCCCCGACTCCGATCCGGACCCCGACCAAACCCTGGCGCGTTTCGGCGAAGTACTTGAGGCCTACTCGCATGGTGGCGGTTACGAACTCGACGCGCGGGCGCGACGGATTCTGTCCGGGCTGGGCTTTTCCGACGACCAGCTCGAAGGCGACGTGGGTGAGCTGTCGGGCGGCTGGAAGATGCGCGTGGGCATGGCGCGAATCCTCCTGGGCAAGCCCGAAGTCCTTCTCATGGATGAGCCCACCAACCATCTTGATATCGAGTCCATCATCTGGCTTGAAAGATTCCTGTCCGACTACTCCGGCATTCTACTGATGACCTGCCATGACAAGGACTTCATGAACCGTGTGGTGTCGCGCATCATCGACGTGGACGCGGGCGAGTTTGTTTCCTACACGGGCACCTACGATCACTTCACGCGCCAGCGCGCGCTGGCCGCGGCCAACCGAGAGGCGGCCCACGCTCGTCAACAGTCCATGCTGGCCAAGGAGCGGCGGTTCGTGGAGCGTTTCGCGACGCACGCGTCAAAGGCGGCTCAGGTCCAGAGCCGGGTCAAGAAACTGGAAAAGATCGAGCTGGTGGAGCCCCCACGGCAGCGCAAGGTGGTGGAGTTCAAGTTTCGACAGCCACCACGCTCGGGCGAAAACGTGGTCGAGCTGAAGGGCGTGGCCAAGGCCTACGGGGAGAACGTCCTGTACGAGGATTTCGATCTCAAGATTCGACGCAACGAACGCTGGTGCGTCATGGGCCGAAACGGGGCGGGTAAGACAACACTTCTGAAAATGGTGGCCGGCGCTTTGACTCCTGACGCGGGCACCGTGCAGTTGGGCGCGTCGTTGAAACTTGGTTACTTCGCGCAGCAGTCGCTGGACCTGCTGGATCCTCAGCTCACCGTTTTCGATCAGGTACAGAACATGTTTCCCGCTGAAGGACAAGGCTCGTTGCGAACCCTATTGGGCGCGTTCCAATTCAGCGGTGGTGACGTCGAGAAACCCATTCGCGTGCTATCGGGCGGTGAAAAGACGCGGCTTGTGCTGGCCCAGATGCTGTTCGACCCACCAAATTTTCTGGTGCTCGATGAGCCCACGAATCACCTGGACCTGGAAACGAAGGAAATGCTGGTCGAGGCTCTGGTGGCGTTCGAGGGGACCATGCTGTTCGTGAGCCATGATCGCACGTTCCTGCGCGGCCTGAGCAACCGCGTGCTGGAACTGCGCCCCGGTGATGGAGAAACAATTCCGGCCGAGGCCCCGTTGTTGTACGAAGGAACCTATTCCGAGTTCGTGCAAAGTACGGGAAGTGAGGCGGCAGGTGTACACCGCTAGAATCATGGTTTGGGCGCTATTGCTGATTCCGGGCGCGGCCTTGGGGGCTATGTCGTTCGGGGGTCTGAACTCAGCTTGCTTCGGCCTCGAAGCCCATGAGAGCTTCGGTGGCATCGGCATGCAGTCGCCGGCCATGCATCCGGTTGACGACCTGTTCAGTCGCTACCGCAAAGCGCCCAAGCGTGATATGAAGATCTTCTTGAGTACGGGCACCAAGAGCGACAACGAAGGACGAACCCGAACACTGAAGGGAATTCTTCAGCACAAGGGTTACGCGATCCACTACGTGGAGGTTCCGTACGGTCACAATTGGAACAACTGGGGTCCGTTGCTTGACGACGCGCTCATCTATTTCTTCGGAACGGAAAACAGCACCAGGTAGCGGGTCAGGCGCTCGACGATCTCGAGATTTCGAGCCCGCGGTACGTGTTGGCAAAGCCGCAGTCACGCATGAGCGTCAGGTACCGCGACTCGCTCACGGGCTGTCCGTCGACTTCCTGCACCAGGAGGCGCCGCTTTCCCACTGCGCCGGGAAGTCGCTCCAACGCCGCGAATGCTGCCGCCAACGATTCCGGGGCGGGGCGTCCGGGTATGGGAAATGTGAGCAATTGACGGCCGCCGGGCCCGACCCACAACACTGGATAGCCGCCCAACATCAACACCCATGCTCCCGATATGCGCCGCGGTCGGGCACCATTGGCGTGTTCGTTCTCGGGCCACGGCAACAATGAGCCGTACGGATTGGCCGGATCGACCGCGGCGGTCATGACCACATCTTTCGCGGTCCATCGTTCATCGCCGTCTTCATCGGGTCGCGATGCCCGCAGCCGATCCACCGCGCCCGCGTGCGCGAATTGAGCCCCCGACAGGCCCTCGACGAAGTAGCCTCGTCGAACCTGGCCAGCTTCTTCCATGGCGCGCAGTACTTTATATATGGAAGTGAATCCGCCCACGATATCTTCCGCGTGGGCCGCCTCGCGGCTCACCACGCCGTACCTTTCCAACAGCCCCTGTGCTCGGGCCAGTGCGCGCTCGGTATCGGACACTTCGTCCCGCACCAATTTCCCCACCAACGACCAGCGGCCTCCGGCCACGGGGTTGCGAAGCGGAGTACGTCGCCGTCCTGACATCCTTCGGGGGGGCATGCGCCGGGCCGGGCGACGAAGCTGATGTAGGGGAGCCAGAGTGTCGTTGGAGATATAGCCGTTCCATACCAGATCCCACAACGCCGCGTGGAATTCTTCGGTCGTGGCCGTGGTGTCCTTGAGAACCACCGACTGGATCTCACTTTGGAACGAAGCGCCCATGTCACTTAGAACGCGCAGAATCGTGGCCTGAACCGCCCCCCCGTGGGGATCTTCGTTGGGCTTGGGGACCAGCGCCGCGGCGTGTGCGCGCAGATACAACGAAACGCGTCCGTTGCGGGCGCCCAAGGCTCCACGCCCGACCCATACCACCGCGCCCGAAGCACATAGGGCATCGAGCTGATCGAGCGTGAAACGGGGCACGCGCTGGGGAAAGACCACGTCGGCCAGGTCGGTCCAGGGCAGCGCCACGCCTTCGAGTTGCGCCACCGCGTCGAGCAACGACGTAGAGCCAGGTTGTGACGTTGCGATGCCATGCCACTGCGGCAAGAACGTGCCCAGGGTACGTGCGTCGACCGGCGCGACCTCGCGGCGAAGGAGGGCCAGCGTTCTGCGTTTCAACCGTCGCAATACTTCGGCGTCGCAGATATCGGTCGCCACACCTCCGGGCCGGATCTCGCCGCGGACCAGAACGCCCTGTTGCTCCAGGTGGGTCAAGGTGGGCTCCAGCTGCTTGGTGGCCAGGCGATATCGACCGGCCAGTTCTTGCAGCAGAAACGGTCCGTGGTGTCGCGCGAAACGCCGAACGATCTGTTCCAACGGTTGATCCACCACGGAAAGGTACGCGTCGGGCAAGCCAGCTGGAGGCATGCAGCCCAGGGCATCGCGATAGAGTCCGGCGTCTTCGGCGGCGATCCATCGAAGATCGCCAGCCACCGCAATGCTCACGGCCCGTCGCTCGTGTTCCAGTTGTTTCAACCAAGGCCGAGGATCACCCACGCTTCGATCTTCTATTTCCGCCGGCGTGAGATCGCCCAGGCGCCGCAGGAGGTCCTGCAGTTCGTCGGCGTCGCGTGCTTTCCGATTGTCGGCCAGGTGCTGGAGTTCCAGCTCCATCTGTATCAGCACGTCGCGATCGATGAGTTCGCGTAACTCTTCTTGCCCCAACAATTCTCCCAGCAACGCGCGGTCAACCGACAGTGCCTGCGCCCGCCGTTCGGCAATGGGAGAATCTTGTTCGTACATGTAGGCGGCTACGTAGGCAAACACCAGCGAGCGTGCGAATGGCGAGGCCGAAGGCGTTTCGACTTCGTGCACAAGGATTTCACGTGAGCGAATGTCGCGTAGCAACGTACGTAGTGCGGGCAGATCGAACACGTCGCGCATGGCCTGACGATAGGTCTCCAGCACCATGGGAAACGCGGGGTAGTTGCGCACGGTGGCCAGTAGCTGCTGCGCTTTCAGTCGTTGTGCCCACAATGGCGAACGTTGCGTGGGCCGTCGCCGGGGCATCAGCAACGAACGGACGGCGTTCTCGCGAAACAGGCCGGCGAACATGGCGGTGTCCGATAGTTGCGCGGTAAGAAGATCCTCGATTTCATCGGGGTCGGGGAAGAGCTGGTCGACCTCGGGAAGTTCTTCGGTGTCGGCGAACCGCAGTACGATGCCATCTTCGGAGTACATGAGCTGCGTTTCGAAGCCATTGGCGCTCGACAGTTGGTGCTGGATAGCCATGGCCCAGGGCGCGTGCAGGCGCGCACCGAATGGCGTGAGTATGCAAACCCGCCAATCGCCCAACTCGTCGCGGAAGCGCTCCACGCAGATCTGACGATCAGTAGGCAGCACGTCGCAGTGTTCGCGTTGGGCTTTGATGTAGGCCGCCAGGTTCTCGGCCGCGAATCGATCCAGAGGGGTTTGCCGAGCGACGAAGTTGACCAGGCGATCGCCCCGCTGGGTCGACGCCTTGCGCAGGAAACGACCAATCGCGCGGCCGACCTCGATGGGTCGGCCGGGACCTTCGCCTCGCCAGAACGGGAGTCGACCCTGTTCGCCCGGAGCGGGCGTTACCACCACGCGATCTCGCGTGACTTCTTCGACCCGCCAGGTGGTTGCTCCCAGCACGATGTGTTCACCGGTCTGCGTTTCGAAGACCATCTCTTCGTCGAGCTCGCCAATGCGTGGACCATCCACGCCGATATGTACGCCGTAGTTGCCGCGATCGGGAATCGTGCCCGCGTTCATTCGGGAAACCATGGGGGCGCCGCGACGCGCTTTCAGCAAGTCGTTGGTTCGGTCCCACGCCAGCAACGGTCGCAGGTCGGCAAAATCACTGGATGGATACCGCCCGGACAGCATGTCCAACACCGAGTCGAGGACACCGGGTGTGATCTGATGGAAGGGGTAGGCCCGCTTGATGAGCGTGGCTATTTCGTCTCGGGTACGATCGGTATCCACACACATGGCCACGATCTGTTGCGCGAGTACGTCGAGGGCATTGTGCGGTATCCGAGTGGTTTCCAGTTCGCCTTCGCGCATGAGCGACGCAATAACCGCGGACTCCAGTAGATCGCCCCGAAACTTGGGAAAGATCCGACCGACGCTGGTTTCGCCCACCTGGTGTCCCGCCCGACCCACGCGTTGGAGCCCTCGCGCCACCGAGCCCGGGGATTCAATCAGTAGCACGCGATCCACCGCGCCCATGTCGATGCCCAGTTCCAGCGAACTGGTGGCCACGATGCCGCGTATCTCGCCGGCCTTGAGACCTTCTTCTATTTCGGCGCGCTTCTCGTGCGATACGCTTCCGTGGTGAGCGAGGACCAGTTCCTCGCCGGCCAATTCATTCAGGCGCCGCGTGAGTCGTTCGCAGATGCCGCGACTGTTCGTGAAGATGATGGTCGAGCGATTGGCGCGAATCTCTTCCACCAACTTGGGATAGATGGCCGCCCAGATCCCGCGCTCGGGCGTGGTTGCGTCGGCGTGGCGGTCCTTGAGCTGGCCGGTACGAGATTTCCCTGGTTCTTCGGCCAACTCGACGGGGATGTTGGTCATGTCGGGCACCGGCACGGTCACCAGTAGGTCCAGGGCCGGTCGGCGCGATGCGTCCACGATCTCCACCGCGCGATCGCCGCCGAGATAGCGAGCCACCTCGTCCAGGGGTCTGACCGTGGCGGATAGCCCAATTCGCTGCGGGTCCTTGTCGGCGATCTCCGACAGTCGTTCGAACGACAACGCCAGGTGAGATCCTCGCTTCGTGGGTGCGAGGGCGTGCACTTCGTCGAGGATCACTGTCTCGACTGAACGTAGATTCTCTCTCGCCCGGGAGCCCAGCAGTAGGAACAACGATTCAGGCGTGGTGACGAGAATGTCCCCGGGCGTGCGTAGCTGGCGCTGGCGATCGCGGCTGGGCGTATCGCCGGTGCGCACGGCCACGGAAATCCGCGGCGCGGCCATGTCCAAGCGCTCGGCGGCTCGCTGAATCCCCACCAGTGGCGCGCGCAGGTTGCGCTCGATGTCGTATACCAGCGCCTTCAGTGGCGATATGTAGAGAACCCGGGTTCCCCGCGATTCTGAAGGATTCTGCGCCAGGGCGTCGATGCCCGCGAGAAATGCGGCGAGGGTCTTTCCGCTACCGGTTGGCGCCACCAGCAAGGCGTGATCGCCGCGGTTTATGGCTTCCCAGCCGCGCCGCTGGATTTCAGTGGCCCCCGCGAAGGTCTCGTCGAACCAGATCTGGGTAGCTTTGCCGAACATAGCCTTGGGGCACCTCTTGGGGAAGCCTACGGCAGCGGGGGCACCATGGCAAACCGGGTCCGGCGCCGCCGGGCTGGTGACTAGGGCATTCGACCTTTCAACTCAGCGAATTTCGCGCGGCTGACCGGTAGTTCTTCGTCGTTGACCATCCGCACCAGATACTGGCCTCCCGACCGACTCAGGTATTTCGATACCCTGTTGGTGTTGACGATGTACGAGCGATGAAGTCGCTCGAAGAACGAAGGCAAGATCTGTTCGAGAGCGGCAAGGGTCTTGGCGTGGAGAAACCGACTTCCGTCCTCGCAGTGGATCTCGCTGTAGTCGTCGGCCCCCTTGATATAGCAGATCGACTCGATGGGCACGGGCGTGATTTCTCCGGCCTTCTTCACGGCAAGGTATCTCAGGCGCCCGCCTCGGGGCTCTTCGGGTTTCGCCAGGCGCGAGATGGCGGTGCGAAGTCGTGTTTCGTCGTATGGCTTCGCCACGAAGTCGGTCACTCCGTATTCGAAAGCGCGTAGCGCCTGTTCGTGCTGCGCGGAGACCACCACGGTCTGAAAGGGTTGTGCAGCCGCTTCGTGCAGTAGCCGAAATCCGTCTTGGCCTTGAAGATTGAGATCGAGAAAGAGAACGTCCACGGGACGCGTGCGGATGTGTTCGAGCGCGTCGTTCAGCGTGGCCGCCAGGTCCAGCGACTCGAGTTGATCGCCCAGGATCTTCTCGACCAGGCGCAATAGGCGCCTGGCCACCACTTGTTCATCCTCCACCACGAAGACACGCATAACCCCTACTCCGGAACGAGAATCTCAGTGCGCCAGGTCGATGCCTGCGGGCTGGACGTCAGACTCCACTCTTCTCCGAAGCTCTCCTGCAGTCGAGCCCGTATGTACCGCATGCCAGTTCCTTCTTCGTGGGGGCCGTTGTTGGAGTTGCCCGCGTAGGGCGATTCGAAAACATAGCAACGTTGATTGCCACGGCGCTCTTCGGTCAGTCGAAAGGCGGCGTCGGGGGACGTCGAGTCGCCGTGGGTGATAGCGTTTTCGAGCAAGGTGTGAATAACCGCCGGCGGAATCTGAGCGTCGCGATCGACACCATCGACCGACATGCTGTAGCTCTGTCCCCTGCGATGACTCATGATGCTTATGTGGCTCCGGCACAGACGTATTTCGTCTTCCATCGGGATGAGGCGCCGATTGGAAATGTCCGATAGCACGCGAAACTCTTCGGCCAAAGATTGAATGAGCTCGCCGGCCGTTTTCGGTTCTTCCTCGATCCACTCGGACAGGGCCGTGAGGGTGTTCATGAGGAAGTGGGGTTGGATATGCTTTTTCAGGAGTTCGATTTCCAGGCGCGCTGACTTCAACAACGCCAACTCGCGTTCCTGTCGGGATCGACGGACCTGTAGGGCGTGCGAGGCCAGGAGGCAGACGAACAGAAAGTCCAGGGCGAGGTACAGATTGCGATCGACGAACTGGGAACGGGACATCAGCAGCAACACCAGGCAAGCGGAAATGCCCAGCAGGGCCAGGAAGCTGCCGTGGAGCCGTTTGATGACCGCCGTTGCACACCACAGTATGGACAAGGAGAACACGCACAGAAAGCCAACGGCCACTTTGGGATCCCATGATTGCATGACGAAGATCGGTATCGCCGCCATGATCGCGCCCACCAGCACGAACCACTTTGCTCGGGGCAACGGGAATCGCCGGGTCAGGAACACGAGCAGGGTAAGGTCGAGCAGATACGCCAGACCCGTCACGACGCACAGCCGCAACAGATGCCAGTTGTAGGTGTAGCCAAAGAGATTCCGATAGGACTCAGCCACCAGTAGAAGCGCGCCGACGCTGCAGAGAATACTCAGAAACAGGTTCGACTTGTCCTGTGGATTCTGCATGAACATCATGGCCGCGAAGATCGCCATCATCACGATGCCACTCAAGCTGATCAGGGCGATGCGTGTGCTCGACACGCCGGCTTCGGCAAGCTGATCGTACTCGCCGACCACCACGGCCCAGTAGCCGACGCTGGGTTTGAAGTGACGGTGGAACGCAGAGAAGCGCATGGCAAGCGTGTGCGGGCCGGGCGCGGCCAGCCGGTCAGGTATCAGGTAGTAGGCCTGGATGGGCCCAGGCTGCTCCGACTGTGGGGATGATCCAACGACCCCGCCGCGGGCGATCTGTTCGCCGTCCCACCAGATCTCGTGCGAGGCCAGCCCGGCGATGGCGATTCCCAGAGGCTTGGTTTGGTCGAAGCGTTCGGGGTCCAGCTCGACCGCGCGGCGAAGCCATACGATGTCGTCGACGTGCGGCACGTCGTACAGACCCACGGGTTCCCAGCTGGAGTCGTCGAACTGTGGGTCCGACCACGCAGGATCATCGCCGATCTGCATGACGTATTCGTACAGGAACACAGCTTGGGCGGCGCACGGCTCAGTGGCGACACCGTTCGCAAGCCACAGTACGACGCATGTGGTCGCTCGCATCCCCAGCACTCTGAGATTGGGTGTCGGCCAGGACTTCTTCACAGCCAGAGCTTAGCACGGCAATTGTGCGGGAATCGAGCCGTTCGCCGACGCAGGGTGCCACTCACCGATTCGATTGAATCCTGCCGCGCTTGTCCGCGTAGTCTGCCCATACCCGCGACCCGAAAACAGGAGGCTTCCCGTGAGAATGGCAATCGTAGTCTTGTTCGTAGCCGTGTTGGCGTGCCCGGTGTCTGCGGCCCCACATTTGAAGATAGAGCCCTATGAATTCGAGACCTACGACGGTCAGACCGTAGCCGCCGAGCTGGGTGAATTTTCCGTGGCCGAGAATCGTTCGCTCGCGGACTCGAGAACCATCACCATCAGGTTCGTTCGCTTCAAGAGCACCGCCGAAAACCCGGGTTCGCCGATCGTCTATCTCGCCGGTGGGCCTGGAGGGTCGGGCACCGGTACCGCGAAGGGCACGCGCTTTCCCCTGTTCATGGCCTTGCGCGAGTTTGGGGACGTGATTGCCTTCGACCAGCGGGGCACGGGCATGACCGGGTTCGAAGACCTCGATTGCGACGATCGCTACATGATTCCGTTCGACAAACCCGTTGATAGAGCGGCGGCCGCGGCTATCGTTTCTGGCGTCACCGGCGACTGCATCGAACGCCTGAGAGAATCCGGGGTCGACGTTTCTGCCTACAACACCAGGGAGAGCGCCGCCGATCTGAACGACCTGCGACTTGCTCTGGGCGCTGACAAGATCACGCTGTGGGGAATCAGCTACGGTACTCACCTGGCGTTGGCCACCATGAAGTACCACGAAAAGGCCGTGGATCGCGCAATTCTGGCTGGCCTCGAGGCGTTGCATCACTCCTGGAAACTGCCGAGCGACCAACAGGCACTCATGGAAGAAATAGCCCGGCTCTCGAATCAGGATCCGGCGGTCAGCGCCGTCGTTCCCGATTTGTTGGCGTCGATCGAGAGGCTCATGGCGCAGTTGGAACAGAGCCCGCGCACGATCGAGCTGACGGATCCGCACGGCCGATCCAATTTCAAGGTAGGCGTGGGAAAATTCGATCTGCAAGTCGTGTTGTCGAATATGCTGCGGGGTCCCTCGCTGTTCTCGGCCATGCCTGACGCAATTTCTCGTCTCGAACAGGGCGACTGGGTGGAGCTTGCCCTTGCCAGCGGCCGGGAAAGAATGGGCGAAGGCATTCACAGCATGTCGGTGGCCATGGACTGTGCCTCGGGTGCTACGAGCGAACGGCTCGCGCGCATCGAGCAGGAGGCGGGGGGTACGTTACTCGGCGATGCAATCAACTTTCCTTACCCCGATGTTTGCGCTGGCCTGGGCATCGGCGACCTGGGCGACGAGTTCCGCGCGCCGGTTCGGTCCAACGTGCCTACCCTTCTCATCAGTGGGACGCTCGACGGACGAACCCCGGTGGAGAACGGCATCGAAGTGGAACGTTACCTGGCCCAGGCCCAACACCTGGTGATCGACGGCGCGGGGCACAGCGATCCGTTGTTTCTGTCATCGCCGGACATACTGGTCGCGATGCAGACGTTCCTGCGCGGCGAGACCATTGCCAAGAAGCGAATCGTGCTGCCCCCCGTGGAGTTCATTGCTCCACGCACGGTGGTGACACTCGATGACGAGGCCCTCACGCGCTACGAAGGAAGCTATCAGATATCCGAGGATGAAACCCGGGTGGTAAGGAAAGCAGGGAATCTGTTGTACACCCAGCGGGGCCGCGGCCCGTCGCTTCCGATTCGACCCACGTCGAACACCGAGTTCTTCTACGTGGGAAGTTCAACGCAGCTGAAGTTTGAAACCAACGGCAACGGCGAAGTGGTAGGGATGGTCGTATATCACGAGCCAGGATCGGAGGGCGAGCGCGCCCAGAAGGTAGATTAGCCCGACGTAGGCTGCGTCCAAAACTACAGGCCGCCCTGCAATACGCCGTCGGCGAAGCGCAGCGAAGCAAACACGCCCAGCTTCAGGCCGGGCCATCCGTAACGATCGCTGCAACGGTCGCGCAGTATGGATGCGTCAAAGTCTGGCTTGCTGCGAATGGACGCGGCCACGTCGATACCCTTGTGCCACTGCACGGCCACGCGTGTGCCGGGGCCCAGCGTTCGTTCCATTTCTTCGAGTTTGGTCTTGCCTTCGGCCCACTCGGGGTGATCGCCCAACGTGTTCTTGGCTTTCAGGCCGTCCTGTACCGCGTACGCGCCCGCGGTTTGCAGCTGACCGTCGCTGAACATTGCATCGGCGTGCCAGGCGTCTTTCCTCCATCGCAACAAGGTCATGCCGGGTCCCTCGTTTCGCTCGTCGGGTTCGCCGTACAGTGCGATCAGCTCACGCTCAGTGCTTCCGCGTTTGAGCGAGCACAGTCCGTCGGCCACGTGGTCGGGGACCGGGACGAGAGTTGTGCCTGTGGCACCGACAGTCTCATCGACGGCCGGCTGGGCGTCATCCTGGGCGCTGGAACACGCCGAAATAGCCATTGCCACGGCCAGGATACTGAAGAAGCCAATTCTGGAAACCACTGTGCGTACTGCCTTTCGCTGAAACTGACCACCGTTTGGCGGGCTCGATGCTGATGGATCCTGGGCAAGATCCGGGCCTCGAGAATTCCTACAGAACGCCTGGCCGGATCCGGAGTCCAATCTCGTCTACGGCACTGGAGGCTGACTATTTTCGTAACTCACAGAGGAGATCCAACCATGTCGCGAAGCATCCGATTCATTTCCCACGCATTTATTGCATTGAGCCTGCTGGTTGCGAGCTATCACCCGGCCGTGGCCCAAAACCTGATTGTCGACGGTGGATTTGAGCTGGGTTCCGTTCCGCATTGCAGTCAGGGCGTGGTACCCGCCGACTGGTTCCTGGCCAGCGTTACCCCGGACGTCTATTCGTTTGATTGCGCGACGCTTCCGGGCGTCGCACCAACTTCATTCGGGAATTTCACAACCATCACGTCCGCCCAGGCCGGCTTGCGGTACGTGGGCGGTGGCACAAACGCTGGAATCGAAGCCTTCGGTCAGAATATGCCCGCGGCGCCCACGCCTGGTCACCGATATCGGGTGAGTGCCTATTTCAGTGGCTCTGACCGCATGCCGCACACCGGCGCGTTTGATGTCTATCTGTCCATGGACACGGGGATTATCGCAGGAGTGTTGGTGGGGAGCATTGGCGAGAACGCGGTTATTGGATCGTGGACCTACGACGAGTTCGAGTTCTGTGCACCCGAAGATGCTGATACCCGGCCCTACATCATCATGTGGCCTCGAGGCATCAGTGGCAGCAGCTACTATAGTGGCACCGACGAGTGGGTCCTGGAAGAAATCGGTGAGTGTGGGCCCGTGGGCACCGAATCTTCAACCTGGGGCGCGGTGAAAGCCAGGTTCGAACGGTAGTGACAAATGCCAGCTGGCCTGGATGGCCAGGTCAGCTGGCCAGGAACGCTTTCGTCCCCTCGAGGACCATCTGGACCGCCAACATCACCAGTAGCATGCCCATGAGTCGTTCGATCGCGAGAATTCCACGCCGTCCCGTGATTCGTAGGATGAGCGACGACGACGACAGGATGATGGCCGAGGCGGCCCAGGCGCAGACGATTGCAATCAGGCCCGCGGTTCGTTGGCCGGGTCCCGACTCGACCAGAAACAGAATGGTGGCCAGGGCGGATGGTCCAGCAAACATGGGGACGGCGAGAGGGAACACGAGCGGCTCCCCTTCGAGTTCTTCTCCCTGCATTCCGCGCAGCGGCGGGAAGATCATGCGCAGGGCGATGACCAGCAGCACGATTCCGCCACCCACGCGGATGGCCTCCTGTTGGAGATGGAGGACTGCCAGAACGTAACCGCCGGCGTACAGAAACAGCAGCAGGAAACCCAATGCTATGAGCAACTCGCGCGCAAGAACGAAGCGGCGACGCTCTGGAGCGACGCGTTCGAGCACGCTGCTGAATATCGGCAGGTTTCCCAGGGGGTCCATTACGAAGAACAGAACCAAAGCCATGGAGACGATGCTCACTGCAACTCCCTGGGTGGTGGAAGGCGAAACCAGGTTCGAACATTGCCGAAATCGGGGCCGCAAGTCACCCTTCATTTGCTAGTATCTGGGTCCTTCCTCGTCCCATCCATCAAAGGTCCATCCCATGCGATTGCCATCGATCATCCGACGGGTCCCACCGTCCTGGTTCGCGGTTCTCTATTGTCTGTCGCTCTCTGCGTGTAGTGATTCTCCTATCGAGCCGGACATGACGCCTGAGCAGCCGGACCCCTGGATAGAGGTATTGGGCCAAACCGTTCGCGCGCGGGCAGTTCACGCGTTCGCGGCCGACGATGTCTTCGTACTGGGAGTGAATGGGCACATCTCGCGTTTCGATGGCCAGCAATGGACACTGGTCGATGCCCTGGGTGGCTGGGGCATGCGGGGCATCTGGGGGTCGTCGCCCGATAATGTCATCATGGTGGGTTTCAAGGGTCGCGTGGCGCGTTTCGATGGAACCAGTTGGACCGACGAGAACAGTCGTTCCGAAGCATTCCTGTGGGATGTGTGGGGTTCGGGACCGTCGAACATCTACGCAGTGGGCGACGATGGAGCCATCTTGCGCTACGACGGTAGTGGCTGGAAATCCGAGGATAGCGGCGTCAGCGCCAACCTTCGCGGCGTGCATGGTACCGACGACGGTCACGTGTACGCGGTGGGCGCGGGCGGCACAGTTCTGTTGAGAACGCCCGGAGCTGGATGGGAGACCGTACACGAAGACGCGTCGGCGATGCTCCAGGACGTTTGGGCCGCCTCGAGTGACTGGGCCATAGCGGTGGGCGACGACGGTCCCAGTGGTCGGCTCATCCTACAGCGGGCGAATGGGATCTGGACCACGAGCTCTTCCGCCCCTGGGTTCTCCCTGCAATCGGTCGACGGCAACTCGGACGATGACGTTCTCGCCGTGGGGATCGGCGGGGCCTGGCGCTGGAACGGACAGGGCTGGACCGAGGAATTCAGCGGTGGTGCGTTGGTCGATGTCCACTTCACCGACGACGGCGCGACGGTCTATCAGATTGAACGCAACACCACATCCATCGAAGTGGGCGGCACGCGTACGCCGTGGAACAACGGAATCGGCGACACAGGGGTTGCGGCCATCGTAGGGTTTGGTGACGACGACGTCATGCTGGTCAGTGCTTCGGCCGCCCACCTGCGGTTCGACGGTCAGTCGTTCTCGGTTCTACAGAATCCACGCATTCGTACCCGCCATGCCTGGGGCAATGCCGACGGAAGCCGCGTGTTTCTTGTGGGCCAGGGGAATCAGGTCCATCGGCTGGAGAACGGCGTTCAAAGCGAATTCCATACGGTACAGTCCACGAGCGGCCTGAACACGGTCTGGGGTGTGGATAGCGAACTCTTCGTCGGCGGTGACGATGGTTGGGTGGCGCATTTCGACGGCGCTACCTGGACCGACACCCAGTTGCCAACCACATTCCACGGCCCCTTCATCGGAGCGATCGACGGCAGCGCGCCCGACGACGTCTATGCACTCAGTCGGGACACGATCTTCCGGTTCGATGGCGATGAATGGACCATCTTCCACGAACTGGGCGATGACTATTTTCTTGATAACCTTCTTGTGGTAGGTCCCAACGAAATCTACGCCGAGGGTTCCTTCGAGTTTGGTCAGGCCGGGTTGTTCCTGGACGTGAACTACTTCAATGGCACTTCGTGGACTCGGCCCGTTCGAAATAGCAGCTACTCCATCGCCGACCTTGCTCGAGCGCCCGACGGAAGTGTTGTTGGGGTGGGTATCCGGTTCTTTTCCGATCCATCGGGTTTCATCATGCGAGGCCGCCAGACACAGTGGGCCTTCGAGGGCCTCGAGCTTGGACTGGGTTTTGGCATCGAAGACGTTTGGGTGTCCGACAGCGGGCGCACCTGGCTGTGTACCAACGAGAATGTGTGGCGTTCCAGCGCACCCTGATGGGTGGTAGCCCTCCTCGGGCTTTCCCGGGCTTGGCGGCACCGAATCCGGATACCGGTGTTCACGTTGAGTCTGCTAGACTGTCCCGTCGTTATCACACATTTCAGGCGCACTCCCAAGGAGACTCAATGCGCAGTTCAGTCTGGACCCTAATTGTGGCCGTTCTCTTCGTTTCCAGCCTTGCCTCCGCCGAGATCGAAGATCCTTATATATGGTTGGAAGAAGTAGACGGTGAGAAAGCTCTGGAATGGGCCAAGGCCAAGAGTGCCACCGATTCGGCCGAAATGGAGGCCGTGCCCGAGTTCGAGGGGATCCACGAAAAACTGCTGGAGATCTACAACTCCAAGGACCGCATCCCCGAGCCGGAAATCATCGGCGAATGGGTCTACAACTACTGGCAGGACGCCGTGCATGTTCGCGGTATCTGGCGCCGGACCACTCCCGACGAGTACATCAAGGAATCGCCCGCCTGGGAAACGGTGCTCGACCTCGATGCGTTGGCCGAGACCGAAGACGAGAACTGGGTGTGGAAGGGCGCTACATGGTTACCGCCCGAATACGATCAATGTTTGCTGACGCTTTCCCGCGGTGGCGGTGATGCCTCGGTGCAACGCGAGTTCGATCCGAACGCCAAAGCGTTCGTCGAAGGCGGATTCTTTGTACCCGAGGCCAAGGCCCGCGTCAGTTGGAAAGACAAAGATACCGTTTGGATCGGTACCGACTTCGGCGAAGGCTCGCTGACCGAGTCTGGATACCCGCGTCTGGTAAAGGAATGGAAGCGAGGCACCTCCTTGGACGAGGCCGTTACCGTTTTCGAAGGCGCGGTTGATGATGTTTCCGTGGGCGCGTACTCCGATCACACGCCCGAGGGTCGTTACGACATCATCTACCGGATACCCGAGTTCTTCCGCGGCGATGCGTACGTCAAGCTGGGTGACCACCTGGTGAAGCTGGATGTTCCCGAAGATGCCAACGCGCAAGGTTTCTTCAAGGGTCAACTCCTGGTGACTCTACGGTCGGACTGGTCGGTGGGGGGTACTGTGTATCCCGCCGACGCACTTCTCGCGATCGACTTCGATGCCTTCCTTCGGGGAAGTCGCGATTTCCAGGTGCTGTTTGAGCCCTCCGAGCGGGTTTCTTTCGCGAGTCTCGCGACCACGAAAGATCACATCATCTATTCCACCCTCGACAATGTAACGGGCCGACTCTACCGGCTGGTGCAAGGCGAAGACGGATGGGTCCAGGAAGAGATCAAGCTGCCCGGTCTGGGCACCGTGGGTATTGAAAGCACCGGTGATGTGGACAATTCGTTCTTCTTTACCTACACCGACTTCCTTACGCCATCCAGCCTGTATCTGGTGCGCGAGAGCGAGGCGCCCAAGCAGGTGAAGACCACGCCCACCTACTTCGATGCCAGCGGCATGACGGTCGCGCAATACGAAGCTACGTCGGTCGACGGTACCAAGATTCCGTACTTTATCTTCATGCCGAAAGACTTCGTGGCCAACGGCGCCAACCCCACCATGCTCTATGGCTACGGTGGGTTCGAGGTCTCGATGCGACCCACCTACTCAGCCACCGTTGGCTATTCCTGGGTCGAGCGTGGAGGCGTCTACGTGCTGGCCAACATCCGTGGTGGTGGCGAGTTTGGCCCCAAGTGGCACCAGGCGGCCATGAAGGAGAATCACCAGCGCAACTTCGACGACTTCATCGCGGTGGCCGAAGACCTGGTGGAGCGAAAGATCACTTCGCCCGAGCGCCTGGGCATCGTCGGCGGTTCGCAGGGTGGTCTTCTCGTAGGCGGGTGTTTCGTTCAGCGCCCCGAATTGTTTGGCGCCGTGGTATGCCAGGTTCCGTTGCTCGACATGCAGCGCTACAACAAGCTGTTGGCGGGTGCCAGTTGGATGGCGGAATACGGTGATCCTGACACCGACGACTGGGAATACATCAAGACGTGGTCGCCGTACCACAATCTGGATTCGTCCAAGGACTACCCCAGGGTTTTCTTCACCACTTCGACTCGCGATGATCGTGTCCATCCCGGCCACGCGCGGAAAATGGTGGCCAAGATGGAAGATATGGGCAAACCGGTCTACTACTACGAGAACACCGAGGGTGGCCACAGCGCAGCGGCCAACCTGAACCAGCGCGCCTACATGTGGGGGCTCACCTTCGCGTATCTCTGGAAGTCGTTGCGATAGCTGGCCACGGGGCTTAGCGGGGGTTCAGGTACCGCTCGTGCCCTTGGATCTGCGCAGGGTCGCCCGTCCAGCGCGGGACCCCCGCGTAGTGGCAGTAGCTACAGAATCCGGACCGGGCCCGGTCGCCAATGGCCGGGGCCGGGAACCGGAACACGCCCGCTTCGTGGTACGCCTGATCCACCAGTTCGATACTGCGGTGGAAAATCCAGTCGCTCAGCTCCAGGTTGTGCACGCCACCGCCTGACTCGACCAGTGAAACCAGCGAGTCCGCACGCACGACCAGATGTTCCTGTGCGACTTCCGGGCCGAGGGTTCGTCGCGCGCGATCGATGTCGGCGCGCACCATGGCCTCGCGAACGGACAACCCCTCCAGCCACCAGTCCAGAATCTTCGCGTACTCCGGTTCATGACAGTCCTGGCACGAGTCGGATCGTCCAGGTTCACCCGCATGACAACTGCGGCAGGAAAGCCCCGCCATGAACTTCTGGCTGGGCTTGTCCATGCCTTCATCGATGGATCCCAGCAGGAGCTGCTGTTGTTGCACGTGGATGCCGACGTGACACTCGCGGCAGGTTTCAACGGGATCGGTGCCCGCAATGTCGGCGTCGTCCGCGTGCGAATCGGCGTGACAATCCGCGCATACCAATTCGACGGCTGAACTCATGGCTCGTACCCGGTGCGTCGTGGGGCCGTGGCAACGTTGGCAGCCGAATCCGCCGTGGGATGGATGGAGCTCACGGCCGGCCCCTTCGCGCACGACGCTATCGGCGTCGGAATGGCATTCGACGCAACGGTCCACGGCCACGTCGATCGGCGCTTCGCCTACGTCGTAGTGGCAGCGTAGGCAGCGGTCTTCCAGAAGTGTGGACCACGCGTGTTCCACAGGGGCGCCTTGACTCGTGACTTCCTGGTGCACGGCCTCGCCGTGACAAAGTAGGCAGTCACGTTCTACAGGGTTGAAAATTTGCTCGCGGTGGCAAAGAACGCAAGAGTCGAGCGAAGGGGTCAGCGGATCTTCACCCACATCGTGACCGTGACAACCGGCACATGTCGGTGGCGTGTCCGATTCTGTCCCGTGCCCTCGATGGGTAAACTGCACCAGATCCAGGCGGGCGGCCTGGGGGCCACCGTCGGGATGACAACCAGCCGTCGTGCAGCTTGAGGACTCCACGCCAGCCAATCCCTTGGCTGCGAGGTCGCCGGAATGACATCGGTTACAAGACACTGCATCATGCGCGTGGTCGCCGGTGGACGGAACCGCGCAACCCGAAAGAAGCGCGATCAGCGCCACGACTAACAGGTAAGTGCCCATGCGATCATTCCAATGATGGCTATGCCAACTCCCAAGGCCATGTATCCGAATACGGCGGCAACGATGGTGGCAATCCGACCCGGTGCGGGGGCTTCGGCGTCGCGAACCTTCTTGCCGGCTTCCCAATCGGCGACCATGTCCGGGTGTTCTTCTTCCATGTAGTCCAGGGTGGCCCGGCCCGTGAACATCACCGCGTCCATGGGAAACTTGTCTGGCCGCAGGTGTACGTTGAAGAAGTGCACGGTGAACAGGAAGCAGATGGCGATAAGAGCCTCGTACGAGTGGAAGATCGTGGCCACGTTGAAGGCCCAGCCGGGGAGTCGGTGCGCGAAGAACTCGGGAAACCAAAGCAACAGGCCCGAGCCTCCGATGACGAAGAAACCCCACGCCTCGCCCCAGTAGTCCAGTTTCTCCAGGTAGCTGTAGCGAAGGAAGCGCGGCCGGGGTCCGCGACCGAAGAACCAGCGCCACTGTCGCAGGAAGTCCAACACGTCGCGCGGTTGGGGTATCAGCGAATCGCCGCCCCAGAAATAGTCGCGTTTGCGCGGCGCCCGGATGACTCGCCACGCCAGGTAGCCCAGGTGCGCACTCGTGTAGGCGATGGTCACGACCGCGGCACCACGGTGAATGAGGCCGGCCCGTTCCACGCCACCGAACATGTGCACGAGGAAATCCGACCACGGCGCGCACGTGAATCGCAGGGGAATACCCGTGAGGGCCAGGGTATAGAAGGTCAGGATGGCCATCAGGTGCGTGAAGCGGTGGAAACCCCGGAAGCGCCAGATGTAGGGACCGCGCCCGCGTTGGGCGGCGTCCATCTGGATGACCGGTCGCACGGGGGGTGGCGCATTCATCGGGGACCTCCCTCGCGCGATTGGGCCCGCAGGTCCAGACCGATACGGATCCACCAGGCCAGGGTATGCAGCAAGAACACGCCGAGCACGCCCGCGAGCAGCAGGTTCATGAACCAGAAACTGTAGAACACGTAAGGGTTCTTGGCTCGATCGCGAGGATCGGGATGGGGTTGGTAGAGCTCGAAACCGGCCTCGGCCTTTGCGTGGCAAGTCCGGCATGTTTCCAGGCGGTTGGCGTCCGACATGAGACTGAGCGGGTCGTCACTGGGAAATATGCCGTGCGATCCGTGACAGTCGGCGCAGCTGGCGGCGACATCCGACCCCAGAAAGCGCGCGCGAATGTGGTAGGTGTCGGTGGCACTCTGTGCGGCGTCCTCGTGACACTCGCCGCAACGGGTAGTCATCCACGATGCGAACTCCGCGTGCTCCACCGATTTCATATCGTGTGGTTGATGACACGTGGTGCACGTGGGTGGCACGGATTCACCGGTGGTGACCGGTGTGGGTCCCTCCCAGTCCGCCAATGCCTGGCCGTGTATGTCGTTGGCGTGGGCGTCCCACTGCTCTTCGTGACAATCGCGACAGCGTTCCAGGATGTTCCGTACGTTGGTTTCGCGGGTGTCTCCCTGCAGGCGTCCAATGTCGTGCGACCCATGGCAGTGCGAACAGCCAATCTCACTCTGGTGGCGATCGGCGGTCGTGGGCGATTCCGCTTCGTGGCAACGGGCGCAGCGATCGTCGAGGTCGGCGGGAGAGAACTCGTAGTCCACGACAGCCACGTCGTGCACGCCGTGGCAGCTCGAGCACGTTTCGCCCGCTTGGTTCATCAGTTCGAGGTCGGCGTGGATGCTCGACGCGTGGCCGGTCGCTTCGTCTTCATGGCAGGAAGCGCACCGTTGCGTTTCCCGTCCCGTGGATGGGTGTGGATGTTGGTCGAATCCAGAATGACAGTCCGCACAGCCGAGATCGCCGTGGGAGGAAGCCTCGAACAGTTCATCGCTCACCCAAGCCGCCGCGGCCGCGGCCGGGTCGTCGAAGTTCTGTCGTAGCAGTTCCATGTCGCCATGACACCGAACGCAAGAATCTCCGGATTTTTGGCCAAACGCGGGAATGACCCCGCCCATCCAGACGGAAACACCAACGAGTAGCGTGATTGAGTAGAAGTGGTTCATTCCATGCCGAACTTCTTGAGTCGCTGACGCACCTGGTGCCGGGAAAGTCCCAACAACCTCCCGGCCTCGGTTCGGTTGCCCGCCGCGCGCGCGATGGCCTTCTCGAGCAACTCCCGCTCGAGCGACGCCAGATCGACGCCGTTTCGACCCAGTGGATCATGGGAATCGGAAGGCTCCGGCTCGAAATCGATCAACAGACAGTCTTCGTCGAGCGTATCTCCCTCGGCCATGAGGACGCCGCGCTCAATGGCGTTGCGTAGTTCGCGCACGTTGCCAGGCCAGCGATGCTCCGCCAGCATGTCCATGGCGCCGGGGCTTATGTTGCGGACGCGGTGTCCGAACTCACGGGCGAATTCGTGCAGGAAGTGATTGGCCAGAACGGGAATGTCCGGGGCTCGATCGCGTAGGGGGGGGATGACGATGGGAAATACCTGCAAGCGGTAGTACAGGTCCTCACGGAAGTTGCCGTCGCGTACCTCCTGCTCGAGCGGCCGGTTGGTGGCGGCCAGTATGCGTGTACGGACCTTCAGGTCGACGGTGCCGCCCAGGCGACGAAAGCTGCGGTCTTCGATGAACTGCAGAAGCTTGCCCTGCAAGCGCAGTGGAAGTTCGCCGATCTCATCGAGGAACAAGGTTCCCTTGTGGGCCAGCTCCACCAGCCCCCGTTTTCTCGACGATGCATCGGTGAACGCGCCCTTCTCGTGTCCAAACAGTTCCGACTCGATCAACGTTTCCGCCAATGCCGAGCAGGTCACCGTCAGGAAGGGGCCGTCGGCCACTGGGCTCAACTCGTGCAGAAGCCTGGCCAGCATGCCCTTGCCGGTTCCCGTTTCGCCGCGCAACAAGACGGACGTACTGGCCGATCGAGCCACGCGCTCCGCCAGCTTCATGACCTTCTCCATGGCGGGGCTGACGGCCACGAGTGTGGTGGAGGCACGGGGCCGCTGGCGTTCGATGGCGCGCACGTGTTGGTGCAGGTGTCCCACCCGGGCCGCCGCGGCGACCGTGGCCGATAGCCGTTCCATGGTGAACGGTTTCTCCAGGAAGTCGTGGGCGCCCCGTTGCAGTGCCTCCACCGCCAGGGGGATGGTGCCGTGGGCCGTGACGACGATGGCCGGGATCGGACCACGTTCTTTCAGTTCGTCCAGCAGGTCGGTGCCGCTGCCGTCGGGTAGCTGGACGTCGAGTATCGCCACGTCGGGTCGCTCCTCGGCCAGAAGCTCCCGCGCGGCGGCGAGGGTCTCGGCCGTCTCGACTCTGTACCCCTCGTTGGTCAGGCGGTCGCTAAGAAGGCTACGCAACAGAGCGTCGTCGTCGAGTACCAGAATGCGCAGTTCTTCTTTCATGCGTCATTCTCTCCGGCGCTGGATTGTGATATCGCAACAGCGTCGATATCCAGCGGTAGCGCTATCGTGACGGTAGTGCCTTCTTTGGGAATACTCGCGATCGTCAACCGCCCACCGTGGGCTTCGACGACGCGAGCTACCAGCGACAGACCCAGGCCCGTACCCTCGGCCTTGGTGGTGTAGAACGGTCGCAGCGCCTGTTGTACCTGCGATTCGGTCATTCCGCTGCCGTTGTCCGAAACGCAGAACGTCATTTCCCGGTCTCGGGGGCGCATGCTCAGGTCGAGCTTGCCGCCTTCGGGCATGGCTTGCACCGCGTTCAGGACTACGTTGGCCAAGGCCATTTCCACGCGTTTTCGATCGCCCATGACCGGGGCCACATCTTCCGCGCAGTAACGTTCGACCTCCACGTTCTGGGCCGAGATCAACGGGCTCAGCTGGATCAGAACGTCGTCGACCACCGTGCACAGGTCGATGCTCTGCATGTCGACTTCCACCGGCTTTGCCAGCGCCAGAAGGTCGCGCATGGTCTCGTCGATCCGGTCGAGTTGACCTTCCATGTTTCCAAGTAATGTCTGCTCCTTCTCGCCCATCTCGTATTCCTGGCGGAACAGGTCGAGGGCCATGAAGATGGACGCCAGGGGCCGTTTGAATTCGTGCGCCATCTCGGCGGCCAATTGACCCACTTGAGCCAGCCCTTCCTTGGATTCGAATTCCCGCTCCTCGTCCAACAGTCGCGAGACTCGGGCCTGGATGCGTTCGAGTTCGTCGGGATTTCGCGTCGAGGAAGACCCTGAGGATTCGTTGGTGGCCAGAAGCCGGTCGATACGGCGCACGGGCGCTACGACTTCGCGTTGCACCATGGTGAGTAGGATGACGCCGAGGGCTACGATCGAGCCGATGAGCAACGTGTTGCCCAGCTGGGAGGCGCGCAGCATGGCCGCCTCAACTGGAGCCGTGGGAAAGCCAACTTCAAGTACGTGGTGGCCCGCCGTGTGCAGGTGTTCGTAGGCCAGCGCAGTTGTTCCGTCGTCCACGATCCGGACCAACCCGTCGTTGGGAATGTCGCTCCAACGCGGGATCCAACGCGTCCTCGAGGGCGTGGGGCCCAGATCATGTTCCATGGCCAGGACCACGGTGTGGTGTTCGTCGTAGACCCGCGCCGAAGTGAGCTCCGATCGCTGGGTGATTTCCTCGAGTTGAGCTCGCGCCTCTTCCCATCGGCCGTAACGCAGGCTGGGTTCGAGCATGGCATGAAGGGTACGGGCAGTAAGCAGAGCCTGCTGTTCGGCGGCCAGCCTGGCCTGGTCCCGCCAGTAGCGTTGGGAGATGAGCGTGGTAGCGGCCACCAACAACACGGCTGCTCCCAGCACCGTGATCAGCAGCTTGGAACGAAGCGATGTTTCCGCTAGCCGGACGCGACTCATCTTGGTTCCCCCGACGTGACTCGAATTCCTGTTCCAAGGGTAGACGCGAGACATGGGAGTCGAAACAGACCCACGGGTGCGAGACTGTGAGATCACAGAATTGAAAACAAACGACAGCCCCCCGGCCCAAATGGACCAGGGGGCTGCTTCCCGAGGAGGAGTCGAGTGGTTCTACAGGGCCGCGAGCAACCCCACGACGGCTATCGCCGATCCGTCGGCAACCACCGCGGCTCCCAGTCCGCGACGAACGTAGAGGGTTCCGAAGATCAGAGCCGGGATCAGAACGGCTGCACCCAGGTACGCTACCGTTGTCCAGTCTGACCGCAGGCCGTAGGCAATCGCGCCGGGCGCGTAGACCAACACCTGGACCACCGCGGCTCCGACCACCGCGAGCACCGAGGCAGTATTGCGGCTGCCCAGGTGGTACCGCCACGCCAACCACAGAATGGTGCTGGTCAGTCCGACGCGGAGAAGCGCTTCGTCCAGAAGAGCTCTCGAAGCGAGCAGCATGACGGCCAGTCCCACGGTGCTTCCCTGCCACACACTCGGCAGTCCGATCGGGTCGCGGTAGAAGGGCAGCGCGATCAAAGCTACGACCAGGCCGCAGGCGATGCCGATCGCCGTGTTCGTCAGGTTCAAGTCACGGCCAGAACCTTTGCCAGAGCCACGGCCGGTTGCCGCGCGCCAAGCGGGGAGTCCCACGTTCATGCGATGGGCCGAACGAAGGCCCAGCGTAAGCATGGGACCCACGATCCACAGCGAAGCCGCGGCGGCTATGAGCACGGCTCCCACGGGAGTGAGACGCAACTGCGTGCCCCAGAGTTCGGGGTTGCCATTCAGTAGAATGGCTCCAAGTGCGACGAAGGTCAGGGGAACCAGGATCCTGCCGGTCTCACGCTCGGGCCAGCGGGCGTAGGCGTTGCGCGCCGCGCGCCAGGTTACCGATGCGGCCCAGAGCAACAGCAAGATGCCGGCTGCCCACGACAACGCGCTGAGCACGATGGGCTCGGTCTGGCCGGTGTAGCGGCTCATGATGGTCATGGCAATCCAGGTCGTGAACGGCCACGCCACGGCCAGTGCAGGCATGGCGTACAGCAGGCTGCGTGCCTCTGAGATGAGCGTGCGTCGTTTGTCCGATCCGGGCTCACGGCCGATGTAGCCGAGTACGAGTCCGTGCAGACCGCCGATGAAAGACCCGATCAGGAAGAAGCCCGTGCTCGAGAGCATCAGGCCGCCACCGCTCAGTTTTTCCATGAGGGTCATGATGGCCACCAGGAAGCCGCCCATGCCCACGGCGCCGGCGAGCGTCAGGGCGATGACCGTCTGCCCAGGCAGACCGATTCCATCCGAACGAGTGTGGGTATTTGTTGCGTGCGTGTTCATGGCCTTCCTCCTCGTGACTGCGGCACCATGCCGCGACCCCATGCATTGCATTTGCGGTGCCTAGCCGCGGATTCTGCGCTGTAGTCCGTAACTGCCGTCATTGCACTGGTTGTCGAATAGGGACACGCACGATGGCAAGGTCGAACAACTGTTCAGCGCGCGGAACCGCGCGCTCAGAACGCGCAGTTCCGCGCGGTGCCGCATCGGTCAAGGCGCCTTGGAGATGCTGTCATGGAAGGGCCGCGCAACCTCACGATCTGCGCCACGTAGAACAAGACGAACCAACTGCTCCGCCAGGCGGAAGGCGACGATGTACATCTCCTATGCTCTGCCCCATGCCCGGCTACGGGGCTTCATTGCGAATTACTGGTTCATACGACTCGACGCTCCCGACGGGCTGTATCGTAGCTTTCGCTTGTCGCCGACGCCCGCTGTACAACTCTTGCTGCATGACCAATCCGCATTGTTGTACGAGAACTCGCCGGGGGAATGGTTCACACATCCACGTGCATCCATGGCCGGCGTTGTTACGAGAACACGGCACCATCGTTGGATCGGCACGACGTCTTGCGTGGGCATTGACTTCCATCCTCAGGCCAGTGCGTCGATGGTCTCCATGCCGATGGCCGAGCTCACCGACAACGTGGTCGACGCCCGGCTCGCGCTACGCGACCCTGGTCTGGTGGGCCGCATACGCGGTGAACTGGAGACCTGTGCATCGATTCAACAGCGCGTGCACAAGCTTGACGCGTGTTTCAGTGCCTACTTCTTCTCGATCGACCTTCCCGGCAATCCAGTCCTGATTCCGGTTGGCAGCACGGGGTCGCACAACCCTCATCCTTCGGTCCGCCAATTGGCCGGTGACCTGGGCATGAGCACGCGCCACTTCAATCGACTGTTTCAGAAGGGGCTGGGCTTGCGGCCGAAAACGTTCCTGCGCATCCAGAGATTTCGCTCGGTGCTGTGGCAGATGCATACCGATCGCGGCAGAGTGGGCAACTCGTGGCCAGAAATGGCTAGAAAAGCGGGCTACGCCGATCATCCGCATCTGATCCGTGAGTTTCGCGAGTTCACCGATCACACGCCAACGGCCTACATGGCCCACCCTTCATTTCGGCGCGATCTTCTGGCCCGGCCATAGCGCCCTTATGCTGTTCATTGAAGAAATGCGACATCGCATCCCAAGGGAAAGGCACGCCATGAATCTGGTTTCCAGGTTTCTCCTGCTCGCGCTTCCGGCCGTCGTGGTCATTACAGCAACGGAGGCCCAGGGCTCGTGGCCCAGATGGCTTGCCCCCTGCGAGGAAGCAGGGGTGGAGGGGGCCCTTTGTGGAACGTACGACGTGTTGGAAAACCGGGCTGCAACCGAGGGTCGGCAAATCAGCCTATATGTAGTGGTATTGCCCGCTACGGTTCAGGCCACGGAGCCCCCCATCTTTCCGTTGGCCGGCGGTCCCGGCCAGGCCGCGTCGCAGGTGGCTGGGTTCATGGCGCAGGAGCTGGAGCCTCTGCGAAGCAATCGCGATCTGGTGTTCCTGGACCAGCGAGGCACGGGGCGTTCGCATCCCCTGAACTGTCCGGTTCCGGGCGAAGAAGCTTCGCTCCAGGAGTTCCTGGTGGACCAACCCTCGGCGTCGTTCGCGCGTAAGTGCCTGGAGAATCAGGACGCCGACGTCCGCTTCTACACAACCCACAATGCGGTGCAGGATCTGGACGAGATCCGTCGGGCGCTGGGATACGAGAAAATCGATCTACTGGGCGGTTCGTACGGCACCCGCGTGGCGCTGCACTACATGCGTCAGTTCCCCGAGTCCGTCCGCGCCGTGGCCATCGATGGGGTTGCTCCGCCTCATACCGTCTACGCCGCGCAGTTCTCCCGGGCCTTCGAAGCGACCCTCGAGGCGGTGTTCAAGCAGTGTGCGAACGACGAGCTTTGCGTCGAGCAAATTGGCGATCTGAAGAGTCATTGGCAGACAGCCATGGCGCGGTTTGACGGTGGGCCCGTGCGCACCGTGGGAATGCACCCGCTGACGCAGCAGCAGGACACGGTTGAGATCACGCGAGGCCTGTTTGTCGATGGCGTGCGCCACCTGCTCTATGGACTAGGAGGATGGTCGCGGGCGGCACGAACCATAGCCGCGGCGGCCGACGGAGACTTCCAGCCGTTCATCGAACGCGACTACTACTTCCGTCGGTCCATGGCCGCGCAGCTTAGCTATGGAATGCTCTTGTCGGTGTCGTGCAGCGAGAGCGTCCCGTTTCACGATGAACAGGAAATCGAGGCGGCCACCGCCGGGACCGCGCTGGGTGACTACCGGGTCAGGCTCATTCAAGAAGCGTGCGAAGAGTGGGAGGCTGGTGACCTTCCGCCGGGGTGGAGCGCCCCCGTTGAGTCCGATGCGCCAGTGCTGCTTCTGTCGGGAGCAGTGGATCCGGCGACGCCAAGCTGGGAGGCCGCCCGGGCCGCCGAGTCCCTCTCGCAGGGTCTTCATGTCGTCATCCCCAATCGATCCCATGCGCCCACCGACATGGAGTGCGAGCGCGACGTTGTGCGGGCGTTCTTCGAGGCGGGCACCACCGAGGGGCTAGACACTTCGTGTCTGATGGCCACGCAGTGGCCAGCGTTCGAGCCGGCGGTTGCCAGCGCTGAACCAATACAGGTGGACTCCGATCAATTGACTCGCTATGTGGGCTCCTACGAAATGCAGCCAGGGTTCGTAGTCGCAGTCACCCTGGAGGGCACTCAGCTCATGATCCAGGCGCCGGGCGAGGGAAGGATGAGCCTGCGGGCGGAGTCTTCCCATACGTTCTTCATCGCGGCGTTTGGTGAGCGTATCACCTTCGTGCAAGACGCCGAGGGGCGGGTAGAAGCGTTCTCCATGGAGAATGGGCCCACGGCCATGAGGGTGGAATAGCCCGTTTTTCGGGTCCCCTTCCCCGGTACCGAGGTTGAAGACCCAGGCCCTCGTGCTAGACTGCGTCGATTCCAATGCTGAATACGACGCTAGCGCACTACAAGATCCTTCGGAAGCTCGGCCAGGGTGGCATGGGCGACGTGTACCTTGCCCTCGACGAAAAGCTCGGGCGGGAGGTGGCTCTCAAGGTCCTTCCCGAGGAGCTTGCGCGTGACGCCGAGCGGCGTGGGCGATTCGAAAGGGAAGCGCGCGCCATTGCGGCCCTCAAGCACCCCAACATTGTCACGTTGTACTCGATAGAGGAAGCCGACGGGGTTCATTTCCTCACGTTGGAACACGTCGAGGGCGAGACCCTCCTGGGCGAGATCACCGAAGGTGGGATGCCCCTGGACAAGTTCTTCAACGTTTCGATCCCATTGGCCGACGGCCTATCGTTCGCGCATAGCAAGGGAATCGCACACCGGGACATCAAACCCGCCAACATCATGCGCGACGAATCCGGGAATCTGAAGATCCTGGACTTTGGTCTGGCCAAGCTGCTCGAGACCGACACGACTTCCGACCAGACGATTCTGGCCGCGGCCGACGGTGTGACCCGCGAGGGCTACGTCATGGGTACCGTGGCCTACATGTCACCCGAGCAAGCTGAGGGAAAGGCCATTACCTCGAGCTCCGACGTGTTCTCCCTGGGCGTGGTCCTCTACGAGTTGGCGACCGGCCGCCGGCCGTTCCAGGGCGACACCAACATCTCGACGCTTTCGGCCATACTGAAGGACGAGCCGCCTACCGTGACCGAACTGCGACCCGTGGTACCGGCGCATCTGGGTCGGATCATCTCGCGCTGTCTTGCCAAAGACCCCAGCCGCCGCTACCAATCGGCGCTGGAGGTGCGAAACGAACTGGAGGCCTTGCGCACGGAAACCGATTCCGTGTTGGTATCGCAGGTCGCCGCGGCCGCGACCAGCCGCGCGCGATCCGGTGGGATTCCTCGGCCCGCCATTTGGTTGGCGGCAGTTGCCCTTCTGGCCCTGGGGGCAGTGGCGGTTCTGCAGCTTCAGGGTAGAGACAGTGGCGAGGATTCCTCGGCCGCCGCAGTCAGTGAACTCGACGGTGGCCGGCGTATCGTCGTGTTTCCGTTCGAGAATCTGGGCAGCGCAGATGACGCCTATTTCGCCGCGGGCATCACGGAGGAAATCACCACGCGCCTGGCCGGCGTTGACGATCTGTCGGTGATGTCACGCACCAGTGCCGCACAGTACGACCGCACCGGCAAGACCATGCAGCAGATCCGCGAAGACCTTGCGGTCGATTACGTGCTCGACGGATCGGTGCGATGGGAAAAGCGAAGCGAGGGATCGAATCGGGTGCGGGTGTCGCCCCAGCTGATTCGCGTCGCCGACGACAGTCAGATCTGGGCCAGCAGTTTCGATCGATCCATGGACGAGATCTTCCGTGTTCAGTCGGAAATCGCCGAACAGGTGGTTGGTGAGCTGAATATCACCCTGGCTCCTGGCGATCGGGAGGCACTCGAAGAGCAACTCACGGACAACATCGACGCCTGGCATGCTTATAGAAGAGGCCAGGCGGCCGAGACCGGAAATATCGACGCTCGTGAGACCTGGGAGCTCGCGGTGCGGATGTACCAGCGGGCGGTAGATCTGGATCCGGGGTTTCTAAGGGCCCACGCCGCTCTGGCCACCGCGCACGCGGCGTTCTGTCATTGGCAGATCGATACCTCGAAGGAACGCCTCGCCCTGAGCAAGGCTTCGGTGGACCGTGCCTTCGCACTGGATCCCGACTCTCCCTGGTCGTTCATGGCTCTGGGCTATTACCACTACCACGGCAAGAAGGAGTACGAGCCAGCCTGGCAGGCGTTTCAACGCGCCCAGGAGGGTTTGGTTGACGACGGTGAACTCTACGTGGCCCTGGGGTCGGTTCGTCGTCGCCAGGGGCGTTTTCGCGATGCCTTGGAGTATTTTCAGAAAGCCGCACAAGCCGCGCCGCGCGACGTCTACAGCCACATCAATGTTGCGGAGACTGCATCGATGGTAGTGGGGGACCACGAACTCGGGCTCGAGGCCGTTGACAAGGCGATTGCTCTGGCTCCGGACCTTCGTGTGGCCTACATGTACAAGTGTTTGACCTATCTCTTCATGGGGGATGCGATCAACGGTCGATCGGCTATCGAAGCCAGTCCGCTTGCAGCGGCGACCGATAACGATCACGTCAGTGAGTTCGCGATTCGGTTCTGCCTACGGGACTTCGATCGAGCTCTGGCGGCCGCTTCGTCATTCACCAAAGAACTCGTCGACGAGCAATTTTCCGTTGTCTCGCGTTCCGTTTCCCAGGGGCTCGTGTATCGCGAGCGCGGTCAGACGGACCTTGCGCGAGCGGCTTTCGACGCAGCGCGGATCGCTCTGGAAGAACGTGTGCGTCAACGGCCCGAAGATGCGCGAGGCCACAGCACCCTCGGCATTGCCTATGCCGGCCTGGGTCGGGTCGAAGACGCGGTTCGGGCGGGAAAACGAGCGGTCGAGCTCTACCCCACCTCGGTTGATGCCTACATCGCACCATCGCGCGTGATGGATCTCATTCGCATCTATGTACTGTTGGGGGATGCCGAGAGTGCGCTGGACCTCATGGAGCCGCGGGTGGAGACGCCTCCCCACTCCAACCTTTCGGTGGGTTGGCTTAGACTCCATCCGTTCTACGACGACATGCGAGACAACCCACGATTCCAGGCACTGCTCGATCGTCAATCGTGACGCGGCTGCTTTCGATCTACGGGTCGCGCCGCGGAATTTCCGATCAGACGGCCGACGGTGCCACATCCGATGCTTGTAGCCAATCGACCACGAGTTCCCGGGTTTCCTTCGACACCTGTGCGTTTCGATACCCTAGTAGTTGCGTCATGCGCCAACCCTTGAGGCTCGAGCGTTCAAGTAGCAACGTGGCGTCCTCGGATCTGGCTCGGACACAGTAGAATGCGCCCACGCCCGCGCGCAGGCGACGCACGTAGCTGCGGGACGCGCAGCAATTCCGTTGCTTTCGACCCCAGGCCTTGAGTTCCGTGAAGTTACGCACGGGTGTGATCGACGCGTTGCCTGGCACCGGTACCTCGAACTCGTCGGGGTGGGCCAGCTCGCGGTGCACGCGAAGCGCTTCCGCCAGTTCGGCGTGGATCTGGCGCGCATGATCCAGGTTACGAAATTCCAGCGTCACGCTGCTCTTACCCAGGAAATTCAGGATGCGCGAGCACTCGATCACCAGGTCGGCCATGCGGTCCCTGAACATCTCCTCGTCGCGTGTGGAAACCTCGTGCACGAACCGCTTGGTAAGATGCGGACGACACTCGGGGTCGGTAACCAGCCGCAGTACGCCTACGTGCACCGATTCACAATGACTCAGGAGGGGACCAACGCCGTCGTTGCTCAGGGCCCCCCGAAGTCGGAGCAGATCATGCACCGAGGCGGTCTCCGGGCCAATTTTTCGAAACAGCCGTTGTGTGGATTTCCGACCGGGAAAGCCCAGCCACTCGAGCGCCTCGCGCTGGCGTAGGCGCAACAGTTTCTGCACGCATGCACGGTAGTTGCGAATGCGCTCTCCTCGGAAGGTCGACAGGTCGGTCAGGCAGAAGGCCAGGGCAGGGTTGCTTCGTATGAGGTCGATGTTTTCATCGAAGTCGGAGGAGAGTCGAAGCAGGTTGAATTGCCCGTAGCGGAACGGCTCGATCAGCGCGCGCACGTTCTGGGGGAGGCTCTCCACGAACCCGGACAGGCCCGTGCTGTGGACGCGCGAGTCGTCGGCTTCGAAACCGAGCCGAAGCTGGTCGTCACCACCGGCCCGCGCCGCTCGGCGCGGGGTTGCCGACGTGGAATGCTCGATCAGCCACGGGGCCTGGTTTCTACGCCAAGCCCGTAGATCCGCGCGCGGTGGATCGAAGTCGAACCACTCCGGGCTTGGCCACTGGCGGCGAAACACGCGGGGGTCGGGCCATGCCCGCACCAGGTATTCCGCGCGCGCGGGTTGATCAAAGAATTGATAATGGTCGAATCCGGTGTCGCGCAGAGGTGTACGACAGCGAGCCGATGAAATTCCCATGGGACTCTCCTGCAGATGCTGGTCGAATCCCAAAATGACCGATCGCCGACCTCGATTGCGAGAGCGTGACCGCAAGCGACGGCTCCGTAACGAATTCCCGACCGCGAGGGGGTCGAAAGCTGGCCGCCGGCCCGACGTCGCCAAATATCGCCCGTCGTAACGTCTTGCCCGCGTTGCATCTCCAGGGCTCTGCGTTGGCGACCGATTTGGGGATAGATGGGGACGAAATACGACGCAACGTGTCTGTCCTCTACTTATCCCCGGATAATCCTGTCTCGATGACCCCGGCCCCGCAGCGAGCCCGATGGCTTGCAGCGAGATGTGGGTGGTTCAGGGTGCGTGGGGCATATGGGATTCGCATGGTGGTGCATGGATCCGTTGGCTCGTCGGGTACATCAATTGCAGAATAGCGAGCCACATGAACTCGGAGGGTTCCATGCGGTTCGTAATTCTTCTTCTACTGCAAACGTCGTTGCTTCTGGTGGCTTGTGAGGGTGAGCCGCGCCGCGCCGATACGTATCTGGGAAATCTGGATGACTTTTCCTACGCGAATCGGCGAGGTAAAGCCTACGTGAGCGCGGCGGGAGATTCGCTCCGGTTCGCCAGCTTGGACGGGAAGTTCGTTTGGGTGGACTTCGCAGCGCCTTGGTGTCAACCCTGTACGCCCCAGGCGAAAATTTTTGCTCAGCTCGAACACCAAGAACCAGAAGTCGCGTTTGTTACACTGCTCACCGGCGACCGGGGTCCCCTGATCCCAGCTTCGGAAGCTACGGCCCGGTCATGGGCACGACGTTTCGGTTTGAACTCCAGTCGCGTCGCCGCCTGCGCCGAAATGCGAGTTGTGCCCTCTCATATGCTGTTCTCACCCGAGGGCCAACTACTGTATTGGTCCGAGGGGGTGCATTCGGCCGCGCAGGTGCGAGCGGTGCTGGCCGAGCACTCGTTTGGCCACGCTCCTGTCGCGCGCTGAGTGGTCCGGCGATCCTGCCTCCGAGCCCGGTTTGGCATCCTTGATGCAGAAATGGTCTGATTCGACCATTTTTCCCGGTGGAGGCCCAGATCATGAAGAATACCCATCTGCTGCTGCTGTTGCTGTGCCTGACGCTCAGTGCCTGTATCAACCGGAGCGAGGAAGTCGTGTTGAACACGGACGGTTCGGGAACCCTCCGCGTCCAGTCGGATATTCCCTCGGCCATGGTCGAGTCCCTGGGAAAATTCTTCTCGTTCATGTTCGAGGATATGGCCGGGTCCAATCTGGACATCATGAACGCGCTGCTTGCCGAGGAGGGTATGGATTCGATGGAGTCGGTCGAGGAAATGCAGAACCTGCACGGCTTCACGCAGGAATCGCTGGAGGCGGTATGCGCAACCACCGGATCAGAGCTGGTGGATTTCACGGCTGAGGTCGTGGACGACGTCGACTCCTCGAGCTTCGAGGTCCACTTTCCCAGCGTGGCTGCGTTGGACGAAATCATGGCGAGCATGACGACCGAGACCGCGGGCATAGAGCTCGTGCGCCGGGGCGATGAGTATGAGTTCCGTTGTACGAAGGCCGATCAGCAATCGAACGATGCGATCGGTGAGGGCGAGTTGTCACCCGAACTCCAGGCTCGCGTCGACTCGTTGGCGGCCAACTTCGAAGATGATCCCAGGGTCATGGGCCTCATGATGGAGATGATGGGATCCATGATGTCCGCGGGGGCGACAGCCGACGGCTTTCGTGTACTGCACCAGGTTACGGTCCCCGGCGATGTCCAGGATCACAACGCCCACATGGTCGATCAGCGGACCGTGACGTGGAGTTACGATATGGAGAATCTCATGTCGGGAGGCCTCGACGACATGATGGGTGCGACCACCGACTCCACGGGATCCCAGTTGTCTGAAACGAACCGCTGGGTCGTGTTCTCGGCCAAGGGTCTGGAATTGCCTGAGGTCGGCGTCGACGGCCGATAGTGAACGCAGGGTTCGGCGGAGGTCAGACCGTAGCCTTGAACCACTCCTGGACCGGGTCCAAATAGCTGGGCCGCTAGCCCAGACGCAAGAAGACGCCGGTGGCCCGGAAATCCCGACTACTGTTCGTGCGCCCCTCGATCCACTCCGTTCCCCAGCGGGCGTGCGTTCCCAGAGAAGTCCTCGCTCGGAACCTGAGGTACCTCCGACGAAGTAGCACCACTGTCCACGGCCGGGCTGTTGGGGTCGAGCCTCAGTTCGGCACCTGTGAACATGGGATCTGCGGTGAGGTCATTGGTTCCCGTTGACGTGGATCCACCCGCGTAGTTTGACGAGAACCCGTGGAGCAGGTTGTAGTTGGAGTCTATCGTCGTATTGATGGGAATATCGATTCCAGTGCCTCCGTTTCCTACCAGCACGTTGTTGATCAGCAACACCGGCAGAGGCCCTGGTACGTTCGCGTCGGTGACCACGCCAATTGCGAACTGGCTCGGCGGTGCAACGACGTTCTGCGACGTCCGGAGCGTGTTGTTGATTACCCGGAACGATTCAAAGTGTTCCACGTCCCGTAGGTACATGCCACCGAACGAGGTCGTTCCCTCAAACACATTGTTCTGGATGAGCATGGTGAGGCCTGGACCGTTCTGACGAGAGGTTACTTCCAGTGCCTTGCGCCCCGCCTCGCTGGTGCCGACTACGAAGTTCGATTCGACCACGACCGCCGATCCGCCAAAAAAGACCTCGGCCCAGATTCCGGCTTCGTCGGTTTCGATACGATTGCCACGGACTACCGACCCGGGTTGATCTCCCGCATCATCGCGGTCCTGGATCGCGATGGCCCAGTCGAGCCCGTTTCCTCCGGTTTCACCCGTGGCTATGACGATGTCGTTGTCCTCGACGGTGGTTCCGGTGCAGTTGGTGATCTGTATGGCGGTGCCCAATTCATCCTGTGTCCACTGATTGCCGCGAATCTGGATACCGGTACTTCGGTTGACGGCAACCATGTTCGTGGAGTTTGTGAATGTGTTTCCCTCGATCACCATGTCCTGGCAACTATCAATGGACAGGGCTTTCCACGAATCGCTGAGCACGCAGTCCCTTACCGTCGTGCCCACGCTGCTGACGATTTCGATTCCCAGCAGCGTGCGATCCACGCCGGGATCCAGGCTCATGGCTACGCGCTCGATGAGCATCGAAGTGGCGCCGCGAAGAACCGCCGGCTTGTGGGAAGATCCAATCGGAGCGTGTAGCCTCAGGTCGCGCAGCGCATCGAATCCGACTTCCGATCGCAGCACCGTGTTGAACGTGGCGGAAGTCAGGGTTGTCTGGTCGAGGCCAGCTCCCTGGAGCGTTACCGTGTCGGCGGCCCAGAACGTGCCTGGTGCGGTGTAGGTACCCGCCTCCACAGTTATGGTTCCGTTGGCGATGGTGCCGATCAAGGCGGCCTGCAACGACCGCGTGTCTGCATTCGGGTTCTGGATCAGGTCGTCATCCACCGTCACGTTCGAACTGGATTCGACCACATCGACGATCAGTTCGAACCGGCCCACTTCGGGCGAGTTCGCGCTCACCAGGAACACGTAGGTGTCGTCGGCTGGCAACCGGAAGAACGCAGCTTCGTGGACACCAGCGTCTTCATCGCCGAAGAATCTTCCATTCGCTCCGAAGTGGTTGACCTGCAACTGCGGAATGCGAGGCGTACCCGTGCCCACGCGGTACATCCGAAATACTCCACTTGTACCGATGGTCGACGCCGCGTTCTTCAGCATCTGGATTTCCACGCCATCGCCTTCGTTGCCTTCGAACGAGAACACCCTGATGTCGCCGAAGCGGGCCACTTGCGGTGTTCGGGTGGCCCGACCCGCCGAGTCGAAGCTGAGGGCCAGCGGTGGCGGTACCACATTCAACCCCGCCCGGTACGGCCGCGCGAGTTGGGGATCGTCATTGGTGGACGACCAAACCATGAGGAAGTGGGTGCCGGTCGATTCCAACGAATGGATAGCCGTACTGTTGTTGAAGATGACCGGGGGCATCGCCGAGGGAGGGACATCCCCCTCGGTGTCGATGATGGCGATCTGCCCTGAGAAAAGATCCAGTTCGTCGAGCGAACCCTTGAACAGGTCCCCCGCCGAGCCTTGGAATTGGTAGTAGTGGTACGTGCCGTCCTTGCCTGTGTTCTCAATGATGGCCCCCGGAAGAATGGTGGGCACGTCGCGCACCGCGAACTCGTACTCACCGTCGAAGCCGAGGCTGGTGATGGTAACGCAGTGTGGTCCGCTGGCTGATAGTTGAAGCGGCTGCGTGCTGAATCGCGTGCTTCCCATGTACTGATCCCTTACCACGTTCCCCAGGGAGTCCTCGATCCGTAGCTGGGCCCCGGAGCCGGTGCCGTTCAGACGGCGGAAGTTCATGGTGAACCAGGTGTTGGCGGGCACGTTGAGCTCGATCTTGTTCACACGCTCGGGCTCGAGGTCGCTGACGATGGTCGAGGGAAGCTGCATGTCGAACGACTCGATGAACCGCGCGTTCAGTTCGTATGCACCGGGTGCGTTCAGGGTCCCGGCGATTTCCAGACGGTATTCTCCATCTGCTTCCAGCTTATGGGTGGTGGCGGTAGTCTCGTCATCGAAGTCGATTGCGAAGATCACCGCGCCGTTGGGATCGATCAACGTCATGGTCCCTTCGAGGTTGCTGGCCAGCGAAGGTTGCGTCAGAAGTGAGATGTATTGCTCGGCTTGACCGTCGAACGTGTACACATCCACTTCGCCCGCCGGATCGATCGAAGCCACGACCGAGGTGGGAAAGATCAGATGGCCACCGCCCGCGGCGATGGGATCGAGGGGAATGATGACGTCTTCCACGCCTTTCGCGCTGCCGGGCCCGATCGTCACGGATCCCCGGAGGCTGCCGTTGGCCGACGAACCGGTCAGGGTGATGCCGACGCCCGGGGGAAATGGTTGTTCTTCGCCTTCGGGAGGAACGGGGCCACCGGGTCCGGTGAACGGACCATCTTCGTCCAGCAATTCCGAATCGATGTAGCAGGACTCGCCGCCGGGGATATCGATGACGGGAAAGCCGCCCACGTCGCGGAGCTTGCAGCGTGGCCTCAATGGACGGGGGTTGCCTTCGAAGTGATCCATGTTCCACCAGGAGAAATGGGTTACCTGCGCTCGCAGGGCCATCCCCGTGGGCGAACCCGGCGAGGCCACGACCGTACCCTGGCCTTCCTGTAGCCATAGGCCCGTGGTGGGGTCGACCGACCACAGATCGATCGTGTCACCCAGGGACGCGCTGGCGGAGTACGAGGGAATCTCGATTTCGGCACAACGACCCGGCACCAGTTGCAGTCGTTCGCCGCCTTGTTCGAACGTGACCTCCATTACGCCGTAGGTCAGGAGCAGGCCTCGCTCGCCGGTGGGGCGGATTCCCTCGAAACTGCCGGGAAACGCGGCGAGCTCGGTACGGTTGCTTACGTCAACCGGCGTTATGCAGACGGTGGCCTCCCCAGTGGCCATGGACCCGTCGGGGCGCATGAGAGCATCCGGGGGGAGAATCACACACGCACCGTCTTCGGATTCGGAGAGGCCACCGTCCTCCACCTTGTTCAGGGTTACTGGTACGCGACGGCGGCGTAGCGACGCCTCGAAGGAAGAAAATTCGTTGTTCGCGGGAAGCACCATTCGCACGGTTTGAAGCGTGTAGTTCTCTTTGCTCAGCTCGAGCACCAACGGCACGCCGGTGGGCATGTTGGTGAGCGTGACGCTACCGTCGGACAGGCTTGTGGCCGAAACCCCGCTGGTCACATGCGTAGCCGTGACGCCTTCGAGCAGGTTGCCCACGGCATCGGTGATCGACCCCACGACCATGGCCCCTGAGCTGACCGGTGGCGGGCCTTGCACTACGTCGATGGTGGTTGAGGCGCTGGCGGTGGCGCCGTATTGGGCCGCCACCGTGAGGGAGATCGTGTATTGGCCGGGTATGGCGAATACGTGGGCCACGAATTCGCCGCCGCCGCGTTGCTGGTCACCGAAGTTCCAGGCGTAGTCGGTCGCGCCCGACGACGAGGACGCGTCGAACAGGACCGCTTCCCCAACCTGCAGCGTTCCGCCAATGCTCAGGTTCGCCGTGGGCGTAGCTTCGGCATCCAGAACGAACGACGCAGTGTTGTCGAGGGTGGAGTCGAGCAGCAACGTTTGCTGTTGGGTGACGAAACCGAACTTCTCAACGCGGATATCGACCAGGACGGTGCCTTCGCCGCGCTTGGCGGCGCCGTCCGCGGTCCCGGTGCGAACGTCGCTGACGTCGATGCCGGGCGTGGTGCCCACCTGTTGCAACTGGAAGCGGAGTTCACCGCGTCCCAGAACCATGAGCTTCCGGGCGGCTGCGAATCGTACGCCGAACCGTAGACGGTAGAAGTACACACCGCTGGCCACCGACTGGCCGGGATCGATTCGGCGACCACGAGCGTCGAATACATCGAGGGCCGGGGGGCCTTGGGCGCCCTCGGGCGCGGAGTACGGCAGGGTCAGGCTGAGGTCCCCGCTGCCTCGGATCGGATTGGGCCACGCGGCTCCCATCCAGGATTCGGTGATCTGCACGATAGGAGGGTCTTCCAGGGGCGGGTCGCCCAGCCCCAGCGGCACTTCGGTATTGGCCTGGAACACGGTCGCGTAGTTGCCCGTGGCATCGGTGAACGCGCGATCCACCAGGACGGTGCCATCGTCGGATCTGCTGACGATGATCCGGGCGTGGTCGACCGAGCCCACGCCGTTGGCGTCAACCACGCCCCGCAGCATGAAATCCACTGGCTGGATTTCCGTGGGCTGTGCGCTGGCCAACACGGGAGCCAAGCTCAGGATCAGGCCCATCAGGATGATTCGCGACCGCATGGGACACCTCTTTGGGCGGGGAGCGGGACGTTACCAAGGTCATACAGGGAACGGGCCGGCGGGCCAGACCGAACCAGGGATCTGGCCTCTGTCCACCGTGCATATAAGGTTCGCGCCGAAGCGGGAGGAAACCGGCCACCCGAAATGTCTGCCTCGCGTTGGCCCTTCTTGGAGCACTTCCGCGCGATAGCAGCAGGAGAATGAAGATCGTCCCTGGGCCGTTCGCTTTCGAGGGTTCCTTCGTTCCCATGATGTACCCCATCCTGGAGGATTCCATGCTCTGTCGCGCGCTCACCCTCGGCTTGGTTCTACTTGGTTGCAGCACACCGGCCTGGGCACATGGTCCCGGGGTCAAGACATCCACATCCAGCGGAGACATCTCTATTCCCACCACGCTCAATTTCTGTGGGCAGGAGACGGTCGAGCTCTACGTGAACATCTGCAACAACTCGGAGGCGCCCGTCGTCTACGAGGCTCAATTGGTCGACAGTTCGCCCGCCTTCGATTGCAACATTGCCATTGTCCCCGACAATCTCAGGTGGGAAGTGACCAAGATCGTTCAACCTGGGCAGTGTGCGCCGTACCGCATTACGATCTACCGTCCGTCGGAGCTCGATCAGGAGTCGGTGGTGTGCTACTGGGTACGCGTAGGCGAGGTGAACAATCTGAATGTGTGGCTGGGCGCTCGTCTCATCGATAATCGTTTGGCTTGCGTGAATTTCTACGAAGAAGAAGGCGCGCTGTTCATCCATCCCCAGGATCCGGTGACATTCGAATTCGACCTGGTGAACAATTCCCAGATATCGGAGTTCGTTGAGTACACGCTGTTGGCCAAGGGTCCCGAAGGAACCTCTCCCCAGTCGAACCTGTCGTTCAACAACGGTGATCCCGCCGAGGCCTACTCGGGCGGTCAGTTTCTCGAGCCCGGCCAGTCCACCCGCGTGTCAGTGGGGTTGGAATGGACCGATCCCAAGGCCACCGGGATGTTCGAATTGTCGGTTGAAGCTCCGGTCCTGGACAAGGGCGGCTATCCGCAGTCGGAAGTGTTCAGTCTGCCGGTGGGCAATGCTTCTCTTTGGAGTACACCAACCGCGGCCGACCTGGCTCCATCGGCTCGCATGAACGCTTCGACGGCACCAAATCCCTTCAATCCTCGCACGACAGTGTCGTTCACATTGGAACGGTCGGGTCGCACGGTCGTCGATGTCCTGGACTTGCGGGGTCGACGCGTGCGTCGGCTACTGGAGCAATCGTTGTCAGCTGGCCGTCACGACGTAACGTGGGACGGTCTTTTCGAGGGTGGAAGTCCTGCGTCCAGCGGCACGTATTTCTTTCGGATTGCTGATGCCTTGGGCCAAGTTGCCGTGAAGGGCGCGCTTATCAAGTAGGCGCGCCACGGTGCGGTGGTGATTTCTCGTACGGTCGGGGTAGCCATGCTACGATGGAGGCCCCAGTTGGTGGCACCCGACGACGAGGAGAGCCAATGAAAACCGTTGCAAGCCTCTTGGCCGACAAGGACAGCACGATCTGGTCGGTGAGGCCTGATTCCTCGGTGTACGAGGCAATCGAGCTCATGGCCACGAAAGCGGTCGGCGCTTTGCTGGTGCTCGACGGCGAACGCTTGGCCGGTATTGTGTCGGAGCGCGACTACGCTCGCAAGGTCATCCTGAAGGGTCGCAGCTCGCGTGATACCAAGGTGTCGGAGATCATGACCGTCAAGGTCATCTGTGTACCGCCGACACGCACCATTGATGAATGCATGGCACTCATGACGCAGAAGCGGATTCGCCACTTGCCGGTGCTCGACGAGCAATCGGGCGGAGATCGAAAAGTCTGCGGCGTAATTTCCATCGGGGATGTGGTACGAGCGACGATCGAGGAAAAACAATTCCTGATCGAGCAGCTGGAAAACTACATCCAGGGCGGCTGACCTTCGACGTCGGGGGCGGCCAGCGCCCCCCTTTCGACCTGCAACCGAACTAGTTGCTGGTCGCGCGTTCGAGATACCGAAGCACTGCTCCGTGCCGCACCTGCGGGAGCGTATGATCCTGGCCATCCAATACCGAGACGGTCACATTGGCCCCCGCGCTTTTCATGAGCCGCGCGGTCTTCTCGTTCAGCGGTAGGCCGTATTCGTCGGCTGCCCCGACCACCAGGTTGACCGGCATTCCGCCCCAATCGTCCTTCAGGTCCTTGTCGTCCCAGCGGCTCCAATGCCACGCGTTGAACACGGTCAGCGACTGGAAGTACGCACCGGACATTTGCGAATACGTCGTCGCCACTCTTGCGCCTTCGCCGTAGCCGGCCAGGTGGAACAGGTCCCCCTCGATTCTGTAGTCCGACTTCAGTTTCTTCAGAAGATCTTCGAGCGCGTGGTGGGAAGGATGGGTGAACCACCCGCGGTCGGGACCAATGGGATAGATGACGATCCAGTCCCTACGATCATCGCTTTCACCCAGTAGTTCCGACTGGGCCCAGTCGGCCGCCCGCTCGCCCGGCCCGGGCGCGAACATCACGAGCGCACGATACGTGTGGCCAGCGTCGTAATCGTCGGGAAGCAGAACCTTGTATCCCAATTTCACACCGTTGCGCCCCGTCAGGGACTCGTAATCCATGGCGGGTGGCATGGGAATGTCGTGTTTTGCCCGTAGTTGGGCCAGGTCGGCATCCTGCGCGATCAGATCGAAATCCAGGAATCCGGCCTGCATGGCCGCCGTGAGTGCGCGATGCGCCTCTTCGATGTGTCCCATGAGCGCCTGAGCGCACGCCTTGTTGTACAACGACGTGGCCCGATACGCTGTGAACTTCGCCGCTTTCTGGTTCATCTCCACGGCGGTCTTGTAGTCGCCTTTGCCATGGTAGGCCGAGGCCAGTATCGCCCACGGTTGGCCATCGTCTGGATTCTGTCTGGCGTAGGGTTCCATGAGTTCGATGGCGTCGTCGAAGTCGCCCTGCTGGATAAGGCGACCGGCTTTCTGGGTGGCGCTGTCCTGGGCCGACGCGGGGAGACTGGTCAGGAGGCTCAGGGCAAGAACCAACATCATCACGATCGATCTGGACATCGTATTCCTCCAAGGCGGGGTGGTCTTGAGGTTACGGTGATCACTACGGTCGTGTTTCGGTTCAGACGCGGTTGTGGGATGTACGGATGCCCTATTTGCAACTCCGTGACTTCTACACGCTGACTAGGAGATGGCTCGCGCTTGAAATTCCTGGTGCGGGCCCTAGTTGCCGCCCTGGATCCGGTGTGAACGAAGGTGACCAAGCGCGTCGGCATCGAAGTACGTTTCGGAAAAGCTGCCTACCAGCTCGCGCAGTTTGTCCGTATGCGCCGTGTCCGTGGTTTGCTTCGATTTCATGGCGTGCACCAACATCTCATGTAGCAGCGTCAGCTTCTTCACGTAGCTAGCGTCATCGGTGCCCGCGGGCTTGATGCGTTGGTGCATGAAGTACTGCGTAACGATGTGTTGGAACTCTTCAGCGTGCTTTTCCTTGTTGCTCACCCAGCGCACGATCTGGTTGTAGTTCTTGTCGCCGGCGCCCGAGAGCTCGGTGACCTGGGCCATGGCCTTCTCGATGGTCGTGACATGCTCCAGGAGCATTTCGATTCGCATGGCGTCGCCGTAGATGCCGCAGGGAACCTCGCAGTGCCCGCGGGCAACGGAGGGGATCAAGACCAGGATCAGCAGGACGGTGCTCAGCGCGTGACGCATGGGAAAACCTCTTTCAGTGGAAATCGTGCGGTGAGGGGTAGGCCAGAAGTCTAAAGCCACAGCAAGTGCCCCGCAACGACGGTCGTCGGGCGGCCGGGGACATGCCCCTTCCGGCCCTGGTCCCGCCGCTGGGGAACGAAAAATGTGATCCTATATCCAACGCTACGGGCCGGTGGACGTTTCCGTCGGGCGGGGCTCGATGCTTTCACCGAAGTGAGTATACTGTGGCTTGAAACCAAGGAAAAAGAGAACCACTGGAGGGCCATTGAGAAACCAAACCAAGCCGGCAACCAAGGTCGTTCTGGCCTACAGCGGGGGGCTGGATACGTCCGTGATCCTGCGCTGGCTGTTGGACCAGGGGCACGAGGTTGTGGCCTACATTGCCGACGTGGGGCAGAAGGACGACTTCGACGAGGCCAAACGCAAGGCTTTGGCTATTGGTGCGTCCGAGGTGCGGGTGGAGGATCTGAAGGAGGAACTCGTAGCCAACTACATTTTTCCCATGATCGGCGCGAATGCGGTTTACGAAGGCCGGTACCTGTTGGGTACCGCCGTGGCCCGCCCACTCATTGCCAAACGCCAGATCGAGATCGCCCATGAAACGGGGGCACGTCACGTGTCCCACGGCGCCACGGGCAAAGGCAACGACCAGGTTCGGTTTGAGCTGGCGTACTACGCCCTGGATCCCCAGATCCAGGTTATCGCTCCCTGGAAGGACCCCGAATTCCTGGCGCAGTTCAAGGGGCGGACCGACATGATCCGCTACGCGGAAGAGAAAGGCATCGAGATCAAGTCAACGCTGGCCAAGCCCTACAGCGAAGACGAGAACCTGATGCACATCAGCCACGAGGCGGGCGTCCTGGAAGAGCCGGGCAATGTGGCCCCTGACGATGTCTACTCACGCACGGTGGATCCCGAAAAGGCGCCGGACAAACCAACGCGCATACGCATAGAGTTCAAGGACGGTCGACCTACGAGTGTAGAAAACCTCGACGACGGTACCGTGGCCACGGGACCGCTGGGGTTGTTCAGTTACCTGAACGAACTGGGCGCGGCCAACGGCATCGGCCGCGTCGACCTGGTGGAAAATCGCTTCGTGGGGGTGAAGTCGCGCGGCATCTACGAAACGCCGGGAGGGACCATTCTCCTGGAAGCTCATCGCGACATTGAAGGCCTCGCCATGGATCGCGAGGTCATGCGCCTGCGCGACATGCTGGCCGCGAAGTTGGCCGAACTGATCTACAACGGATTCTGGTTCAGCCCCGAAATGGACTTTCTCATGTCAGCCATCGAACGCAGCCAGGAGCTGATCGATGGTCACGTCGATCTGAAGCTATATAAAGGAGGCGTGTACACCCTCGCCCGGCAAAGCCCCAGTTCGCTCTACGATCAGGAACTCTCGAGCATGGATGTCGAGGGTGGCTACGATCAAACCGACGCCGAGGGATTCATCCGTATCAATGCAATTCGGCTCAAGGCTCACCACGCCATTACCCGGCAGCGGGCCGCGGCGGCCGCAAGAGAGGCAGAAGCATGAAAACGCTATGGTCACGCGAAGATCCCCCCGATCCCTGGCTCGAAAAGTTCCTGGCCGGCGATGATCCACGGCTCGACCAGCAACTCGTGGAGCACGACTGCCGTGCTTCATTGGCGCACGCCCGGATGCTGCAGGACATTGGTATCCTGACCGTGGACGAGTTCACGGAACTCGAAGATGCCATCACCGAGATTCGCGAGCTGGCGGAAAAGGGTGAGTTTTCCATCACGGCGAGCGATGAAGACTGCCATACCGCTATTGAAAACCATCTCACGGCCAAGTGTGGCGAAGCGGGCCGGAAGATCCATACCGGGCGCTCGCGCAATGACCAGGTGCTGACGGCCCTGCGCCTGTGGGAGAAACAGCAGTTGCTGGCGCTCGAGGAATGCCTGCAGTCCCACATTGCCGCGCTGAAAGCAGTTTGCAAGCGCGATGGAAATATCGCGCTGCCCGGGTACACGCACATGCAAGCGGCCATGCCCACGACGGTAAACAATTGGCTGGGCAGCTTCGTTGCTTCCACCGAAGACGATCGGCTCGTGCTCACCGCGGTCGAGAAGATCGTGGATCAGTGTCCTCTGGGAACGGCCGCCGGATTCGGTGTACCCGTGCTCAAACTTGATCGGGAGCAGACGGCCGAGGAGCTGGGATTCTCGAGGGTACAGGAGAATCCAGTCTACGCGCAGCTTAGCCGGGGAAAGTTCGAAGGGCTGTTTCTGGGGGCTTGCAGCCAGATCATGCTGGGGCTCAATCGTCTGGCCAGTGACCTCATCCTCTACTCGACGCGCGAGTTCGGTTACGTACATCTGCCGCGGAGGCTGTCAACCGGTAGCTCGGTCATGCCCCAGAAACGAAACCCCGACATTTTGGAGCTCGTTCGAGCCCAGGTACATGTGGTGCTCGCCGAAGAGCAGAAGGTGAAGGCCATGACGGCCAGTCTCATGTCGGGCTACAACCGTGATGTCCAGCTTACCAAGGCGCCACTCATGAACGGCGTGCAAACGACGCTCGATTGTCTGGAGGCTATGCGTCGCGTGCTGACGGGAATCGAGATCGATAAAGAGCGTTGTGCGGCGGGCCTGACCGACGATGTGTACTCCACCGAGCGCGTGCTGGAACTCGTGGCCACCGGCGTGCCGTTTCGGGACGCCTATCGCAAGGTGGCGGCCGTGGAATCGAAGCGGCGCTGACCGGGAACGACGTGCTTGGGCGGCTTTCCGATGAGCGGGGGCCGGCGCGTGAAACTGGCGTCGGTAGACCGGCGTACTTCCAATGAAGTTCGCCTGTATGTGATCCAGCCAAAGGAACGACCCCATGAAACGTCCAATACTCCTCTGCGCCATTTTCGCGGTTCTCTCGCCGCTATCTGCACTTGCGGGAGATTCCGAACCGTCCCACCCGGCCGCGATAGCGGCGTTCCTGGGAACGGGTTTTGGCCAGGCCCACGAGAAGGCCCCCGCTGAAACTGAAGAATTCGGACAGTTGGTGGGCATTTGGGATGCAGAAGTTGAAATGCGGACCCAGGGTGGCTCGTGGCAATCGAGCGCGCCCGGAGTCTGGGTGTGGAAGTATGCGATTGGTGGCTTCGCGGTGAGCGATCTCTGGTACCAGGGAGCCGACAACCTACCCGGATACCTGGCTCACATGGGACGTGACTACCTGCTCACCGCCAATCGGGTCTACGACGTCGCCAACAAGAAGTGGAAAGTAGCCTGGATGGCAAACGGGGCGGGAAAGTCCATGGGGATGGACTTCGGCACCTTCGATGCGAATCTGGCCGATGGCGAGATCGTGATGAGTTCACCCGCCGATATGTATGGAATGCAGCGGGTTGTCTTCTACGAGTTGAGCGAGGACTCGTTCCGTTGGAAGAGTGAATACTCGACGGACGAAGGCAAGACCTGGAACACGGTGATGCGAATGCTGGCGACAAGGCGTGACGGCTAGGACGTGGGCCTCGGTAGGTCTATCGAAAGTACAGCCAGACCGCGATCACACAAAAAACCAGGACCACGCTCAACCATGCGCTCCATTTGGGACCACTGCGATCGGACTGCGCGGCCGGAGGCACGGTCTGGAATGTGAGCCCGGTCAGCTGCTCGGGTCGCGGTGGTGCGGTCATGAGCGACACGCCCACCAGCACGGCGCTACATATGAGAAACAACAATACGGCGAAGTGCAGGAAGTTCATATCGGCGTAGGCGAAAAGCGGTCCGTCCGGAAGGGACGGCTTGCGTAGCTCCAGCACCAATCGGGCGACGCCCAGGACGAACCCCGATAGCAAGCTAGCCAAGGCGCCGCTGGCGTTCACGCGCTTCCAGGTAACGCCCAACAGAAAAACCGCGGCGATCGGCGGGCTTATGTACGCCTGAACGCTTTGCATATACTGGTAGAGTTTTCCGGAGATGTTCTTCATGAACGGAATCCATAGCAGCCCCAGTACCACCAGAATCACGGTAACCAACTGGCCCACCAGGACCAGCCGACGCTCCGACGCTTCGGGACGGATCTTCTTGTAGATGTCCCAGGTAACCAGGGTGGAGCACGAATTGAATACGCTGCTCAGAGAACTCATGAGTGCCGCCAGCAATCCGGCCACGACCAGACCGCGGAGTCCCGCGGGTAACAATGTGCCGACCAATGTTGGTAGCGCGGCGTCGGGATTGTCCAGTTCGATGCGGCCGCTAGCCGCCAGAGCGTAGGCCGCCACGCCGGGAATCACGAAAATGAATACTGGCAACAGCTTGAGGAATCCCGCGAACAGCGTGCCTCGGCGTGCTTCCTCGGCGCTCTTGGCGGCCAGCACGCGCTGTACGATGAACTGATCGGTGCACCAATACCACACGCCCAGAATGGGTGCTCCCAGTACGATGCCCGTCCAGGGAAAGTCGGGGTCGCTGGCGGGTCGCCACATCGAGAAGAAACCGGGCGCCGATGCTTCGCGCAACGCGGTCCATCCGCCGACCTCGCCGACTCCGATGATGGTGACTGCAATGGCGCCGCCGACGAGAACGAACATCTGCAGGAGGTCCGTGTAGAGAACGGCGCGCAGCCCTCCGAACACCGTGTAGACGCCGGTGGCCAACACCACGATCAGGGCTCCGGTCCAGAAGTCGATGCCCATGAGCGCCTGGAACACGATTCCGCCGGCGTAGATGGTGACGCTGATCTTGGTGAGCACGTATCCCGCAATGGAGATTCCGGCCAGGTATGCGCGGGATCCCGCCGAGTAGCGGCGCTCCAGGAACTCGGGCATGGTTACCACGCCACTGCGCATGTAGAACGGAACGAACACCCAGCCCAGAACCAACAGAATGAGAGAGGCCAGTACCTCGAACTGTCCCACGGCGACGCCGCTGGCGGCACCGGCGCCGGCCAGACCAACCAAATGCTCCGATCCGATATTCGATGCAAACAGGGATGCGCCAATGACAAACCAGCCGGTATGCCGACCGGCGAGAAAGTACTCCTGCGCGTTTTCTCGTGTGCGCTCCGTTCGCGTGACCGCGTACGCGATTGCGAACACTGCGACAAAGTAGGCGGCGACGATCGACCAATCGAGTGTGTTCAGCAACGGGTTCTCCGGGCAGTTTCGGGTTGCGTGTGCCCTCTCGTCCCGATCGGCAGGCACTACTCCCCCCAAAGGCAAGTTGGATGATAGTATCGGCGGGTCCGGCCGAGGTCCAGTGGGCTTGCAGGTCGCACACGGCAACCGATCGAGGGAGGTTTCGATGAAGCGCCATTTTGGTGGTCACTTGCTTACCGGGCGATTGCGTCGCGTGGTGGTGGCGGATCCTGAGAGCGTTGGCTGGGCTGATCCCGGCTTGGTGGGGCAATGGCAGTCCCTGGGCTATCTACACGCCCCAGACGTCGCCATCGCCGCACGCCAACACGCCGCGCTGCGCGACGAACTCAAGCGAGCCGGCGCCGAGGTTATCGTGGCCAAACCGAAGATGGCACTGGGGCTGGACGCGGTCTACGTACGGGACCCGTCCATCGTGACCCGCGCGGGAGCCATCCTGCTGAATCCGGGCAAACCCAACCGCGTGGCCGAGGTGGATTGGCACGAGCAGTTCTACCGCGATCTCGATGTTCCGATTCTAGGTCGAGTGGAAGCACCCGGATCTGCCGAGGCTGGCGATCTGGCTTGGCTCGACTCATCTACCTTGTTGGCGGGGCGTAGCTATCGCACCAACCAGGCTGGAATCGAACAGCTGGCCGAGCTGTTGTTTCCCCTGGGGGTACGTGTTCACGTGGTTCCACTGCCCCATGGCGACGGCCCCGATGTCTGTTTGCATCTCATGTCCATTCTCAGCCCACTGGACGAGACGCGTCTGCTGGTTGACATGCGTTGGATGGCGGTGGAAACGCTGGAAGAGTTCGCGGCCTCGGGGTTGACGTGTATACCCATCGTTGAGTCGGAGCGCGAGAGCCTGGCCTGCAATGTGTTGGCGTTGGGAGAAGGACGGGTGCTGGCGTTCGCGGAGAACCCGCTTACCAATGCTCGCATCGCGGCGGCGGGATTCGACGTTCGTACCGTCGAGGGCAGCGAAATCGGAGCCAACGGAACCGGGGGGCCGACGTGTTTGACGCGTCCGATTCTCTGTGAAGAACCGCTACCTGCGTCGCAAGAATCCTAGTTTGGCCACACTCCAGCTGTCTGCAAGGCGGGTCGGACATTTCCAGAACCGAGGTGCGCGTTGAATCCCTACGAGCTTCCCGTGGAAGACATCGAAAAACTGGTCGAGCAGCACGGAACGCCCATCTATGTGGTGAGCCGCCAGAAGGTCGTCGAGAATTTTCGTCGCCTGGATCGAGCGCTCCCCGCAGTCACCATCTTCTACGCCATGAAGGCGAACCCTCACGTGGGGATTCTGCGCGCGCTTCACGAAGTGGGGGCCGGATTCGACGTGGCGTCGCGCGGTGAGATCGAGGCGGCCGTGGCGGCCGGGGCGAACGCGACAGATGATCTTATCTTCGCCGACACTGTGAAGGATCCCAAGCACATCGCCTATGCGCATGGCATTGGGCTGGATGACTTCACATACGACAACGCGTCAGAGATCACACAGATCGCACGGTACGCGCCCGGAGCGAAAGTCCATCTCCGTCTGGCGGTATCGAACGAGGGAAGCGTGGCCCATCTGAGCAAGAAGTTCGGAGCCCGGATCGACGAAGCGGTTCCGCTGCTCGTCGCGGCGCGCGAGCAGGGACTCCGTCCACACGGCGTGAGTTTCCATGTGGGAAGCCAGTGCCTGGATGCCCAACGCTATGTGGACGCGCTGGATCAGTCGCGCCAGGTCTTCGACGCCGCGAGTCGCGAAGGCATCAATATGGACCAGATCGACATCGGGGGTGGCTTTCCGGTGCGCTATCTGGACGAGGATATTGACATCGATGCCATGTGCAAAACCATAGTAGATCACTATCACCGACGCTTCGGTAGTGACATATCCCTGGTGGCCGAACCGGGTCGCAATATCGTGGGTGACGCCGCGATCCTGGTTACCAAGGTTATTTCTGAGTCGGTACGGGAGGGCCTGAACTGGTTGTACTTCGACGACGGTACGTACGGGAGCTTTCTGGACGTCCTTCTCTACCAGATGCAGTATCCCATGCGGTGCAACAGCACCCGCGCACCGAAACCGTATGTATTGGCCGGCCCCACCTGTGATTCGATCGATGTGTTTTCACGCGACGGCGAGGGCGATGTCTGTCAGATCGAACTGCCGGAAATGCACCTGGACGATCTGTTGGTCGTGGGCAGCATGGGTGCGTACACCTACGCCGAGTCCACGCGTTTCAATGGGTTCGAGCCACCGCGTTTCGTCTATATCGACTAGCTTGACGATGGCATCCGCCTTGAGGGGGCGAGCTACTGCTACGGAGTTGGTTCCAGCCCCACACCGGCCAGGATCCGCCGGTAGCGCGGTTGATTTCGGAACGCTTCGAAGCCCGGAACAACCCTGGACCAGAGAACCGCTGAGTGGCGCTCTTGAAGAAGGAGCTCAAATTCGTCCAGGGCGCGGTCGTACTGTTCCAGCTCTATGAACGCGCCCATCCGTGGCTCCGCGGTATCGGGCATGCCTTCGGAGAGCTCGATCACCTTCCGCGCGTGCGCCTTGACCCCGCCCGATTCAAGCGCCTCCTTGAGCGTCGCGAGCATCGCGACCATTTCGGGTGGCTCCGTTCTTTCGATGAGTTGGTGGATGACGCGAATGGACTCTTCTTCGTTTCCTTCGATTCCCTCGAGGTGTGACAGGTGAAGCCAGCCCAATTCGATCTCCGGGTAGTCGCGTACGCTCCGTTCCAGGTACTCCCTCGCTTCCTCGAGACGGCCCGCCATCATGAGGGTCGCGCCGGACGAAATTTGCGTGATTGGGGACAGCGGATCCAACTCGTGCGCCCGTCGAGAACTCTCGACGGCTTCTTCAAAGCGCCCGGTAAGGCCCAGAAGCTCGGAGTACCAGAGGTGGGCAAGGGAGTAGTTGGGATTCAACTCTATGGCTCGCTTGAACAGCGTCTCGCCTTCGACGAAATCATAGTCAGCGAATGTTATGTTGTCGGCGAGCGTGGTCAACGCCTCAGGAAGATCGGGATTGATCTCCAGGGCGCGCTTCGCGGCCGCCCGTGCCTTGCGCCAGGCATCGGTTCGCGGGATGTCGAGATACGTGCCGCCGCCGACCTCGTACGAATCGGCAATGCCGGCCCACGCGAGCGCGAAGGTGGGGTCGTCGGTCACCGCTTGCTGAAAGAACTGAAGGCCTTTCTGGAAACCCTCGTTGGTACGGCGATTCCAGTGGTACCGGCCTTTCAGATACAAGTCGTACGCGGTCGACTGTTCGGTGGTGGGTTCTCCCACCACCGCTGCGCTTGCGGTCTCAATGCCAAGTCGGGCAACGACGGCGCGAGCGATCTTTCCCGGAACATCCTGCAACCCGCCGCTGGCATTGAACTGCGCTCCCCAAAGCTGGGAATCGGTGGCGGGGTCCACCAACTCCGCGCTTACCACCACGCCGCCGTCCCGACGTGACAGTCGACCCGCGACGATCCCGTCGACCTTGAGGTCCCGTGCGATCTGTACGAGATCCACGTCCGCGTCCTTGTAGCGAAATGAACTGCCACGCGAGACAACCCGTAACCCGGGTACCACGGCCAGATCGTTCAGCACCGCTTCGGCCAGCCCCTCGGACAGGTAGGTATCATCGGTGTCACCCGCCGGCGCGAAAAACGGCAGCACGGCGATCGAACGAATTGCCGACGTGGGCGCTTCGCCGCCAACCCACCGGTTCAGACCGATGGCCAATCCGAGTACCGTGGCAATCAGGACAATGCCGCCCAGCACCAGGGGGGTCTTGTTGCGGCGGGCCAGATCGACGGCCATCTGGGTGTCACCCCCCGACTCGGGAGCGGCAGCCGCCGACGGAGTCCGCACGGCGCGACTGGCGTCGGGGACGCTGGCGTCGCGGGTTACGCGGGCCAAGTCGGCGCGCAGGTCCGCGGCGCTTTGGTACCGAAGGTCCCGGTTCTTCTCGAGCGCGCGGTTCAGCACGTCTTCCAGGCCGTCGGGAAGGTCGGGGTTCAGTCGTACCGGTGCCGTAGGTGCCTTGTGCAGAATGGCGTCGAAGATGACCGCCGATGTGTTGCCCGAGAACGCACGCTGTCCCGTGGCCATTTCGTAGAGCACTACCCCCAGCGAGAAGATGTCGGAACGTGCATCCAGGTCTTCGCCGCGGGCTTGTTCGGGAGACATGTACGAAATGGTGCCCATGGCCGACCCGGGGTTCGTGAGATCCTGGCCCTCGACCTGGGTGGGTCCGTCTTCCTGCGGTTGCCCTGTCAGCTTGGCCAATCCGAAGTCCAGGATCTTGGCGTGGCCGCGTTCGGTGATGACCACATTGGCGGGCTTGATATCACGATGAACGATGCCCTGGGTGTGAGCCGCGTCGAGCGCGTCGGCCAACTGGTTGGCTACGCGTAGCAGTTCGTTGACCGGCAGCGGTCGGTCCTGGATGAGCGACCACAGCGTGTGACCTTCGAGTAGCTCCATCACTATGTAGGGTTGGTCTTCGTGGGTGCCGATGTCGAAGACGGTGCAGATGTTGGGATGGTTCAATGCCGAAGCCGCGCGCGCCTCGCGTCGGAATCGTTCCAGGGTCGCGTCATCGGTCATCTCGTTGGGCAGGAACTTCAGTGCGACCTGCCGGCCGAGCCGGGTATCTTCGGCGCGATAGACGACGCCCATGCCGCCGCCACCGATCTTGGCCAGAATGCGGTAATGGGAGACGGTTTCGCCGAGCACGGGCACACTTTCCTGTTTGGCGGGGCCGCGCCATCGTAGGAGGGCGGGGTGCACAAAGTCAATTGAGGGTAGCAGTTCTGGCCGATTGCGGCCGAACACGCCTCGGTCACAGGCGGAGTTTTCGTGAATGGCAGAATATTATCGATCATCGTCAATTTTGCCAATCGCGAGAAGGGCCGCGTCCCGCGATACTTCTTTTGGCCGCGGACCGGCGTCACGGAATCCCATTGGAGGCAATCATGAAGGTCAGACCCAAGAATCTCGTCGTTCAAGTTCCCACCGCTCCGCCCCCGGAAGCTCTGGCTCATTTCGAGGCCAAGTTCGCGCACGAGACCGATTGTTGGGACGTTCATGCGACCGAAGAGCTGGAAGATCGGGGGTTCGTGCTGGTGGACGTCCGGTCGAAGGAAGCGTTCGACAAGGGTCATCTTCCCGGCGCCGTCAACATCCCACATTGGACGCTGACTCCCGATCGGCTGGCCGAATACAGCATGGACACGCTGTTCGTGGTCTATTGTGCGGGTCCTCATTGCAATGGTTCGACGCGGGGCGCGGTGCGGCTGGCCCGGTTGGATCGACCCGTGAAGGAAATGATCGGCGGAACCGCGGGCTGGGTCGACGAGGGGTTCTCATTGGTGACGAGTTGAGCGTTCCGCTCGCGCCAGCAAGAGTTTCGAACTGGGTCATCGCGGCCGCGGCGTTCGTGGTGTTGCTTTGGGCGTCTGCTTTCGTCGCGGTGAAATTGGCCCTGACCGATGTAACGCCAGGCCAATTGGCGCTGGCCCGGTACCTGGTTGCCTCGCTTGCGTTTGCTCTGTTGCTGTTGGTCAGGCGACCGGTGGTACCGCGGGTTCAAGACCTTTTCCGCCTGGCGCTGGTGGGCGGGGTTGGCATCTCCTTGTACAACCTGGCGTTGAATACCGGACAGCAGACAGTTGGTGCGGGCGTGGCAAGTCTGCTGGTGAACACCGTGCCCATTTGGACCTCGCTCCTTTCGGTGGTTCTTCTGCGCGAGCGAATCGGGTGGGCGGGGTGGCTGGGGACGGCCGTTTCGTTTGTCGGCGTCGCCATCATCGGGCTCCAGAAAAGCCGCTGGGGTGGATTCGAGCTTGGCGTGCTGATGATCATCGGCGCGGCGCTGTCGCAGGCGCTCTATTTCGTGATTGCCCGACCGCTACTACAACGCTACCACCCGATTGATCTCACGTCGTACGCGGTCTGGTTTGGTTGTCTGTTCCTCGTGCCGTTTCACACCGGCCTTTGGGATGCCGTGAAGCACAGCAGCTCAACCACCGTGGGCGCCATTGTCTTTCTGGGTGTGGGTCCCGCGGCGTTGGCCTACCTGGCCTGGTCCTACGTGCTCGCCGCGTTGCCGGCGGGGAAGGCGTCCCAGGCCCTGTTCCTGGTCCCCGTGGCCGCCATTGCCCTGGGCTGGATGGTTCTGGGTGAGGTGCCCGGTATCGTGGTCCTGCTCGGGGGTGGACTTTCAATCTTCGGCGTCATGCTAGCCAAGGGAGTGTTCACGTGAAGACCTACATCGTCGACTCATTCACCGACACGCCGTTTCGTGGGAATCCGGCAGGCGTTTGTTGTGTCGAGGAAGCGCTCGACGACCACACCATGCTTCAGATCGCCCAGGAACTGAACCTGTCGGAAACGGCGTTCGTGCAATCTCTCGACGACGACGTGTTCTCCATTCGGTTCTTTTCTCCGAAAATGGAGATCGCCCTTTGTGGGCACGCGACCCTGGCGTCGGCCAAGGTGATGTTCGCTCGCCTGGATCGAAATAGGGTCCACTTCAAGAACAGGGACGGTTTGGACCTCGTGGCCACGAACGTTGCCGGTCAGATCACTCTTGAGTTTCCCGTGTACGAGACCGAGCCCAAGGATGTACCCCCGGCCATGCTCCTGGCGCTTGGAATCGATCGCGTGAAGAACTCGGTCTACAACCAGGAGACCAAAATTCTTCTCTTGGAAACCACCGATGTCGACGCACTGGCCGCGCTGGCCCCCGATTTCGTTGCCTTGCAAGCCTCGCATGATTCCATCAACGGCGTACTGGTTACCGCGCCCTCGGGGTCCGACGGCTACGATTTCCATTCGCGCTATTTCTGGCCCTGGAGCGGAACCAACGAAGACCCCGTAACCGGAGGCACGCACACGTTCCTGGCCAAGTATTGGGGGTCGCGACTGGGGAAGGCGAAGATGCGATCGTTCCAGGCATCGCGGCGGGGGGGGTCCATGGAAGTGGAGTTGGTCGATGACAAGCTGTTGATCACGAGTCAGGCGGTTGTCGTGTTCGAGGGCCGCCTGGTTTATTAGCTCGCGGGAGCCAAGCCAACTCCCGCGAGCCGAACCCTACTGGGCCTTCAGAAGTACCCCGCCCTGGGGTGCCTCGATCACCATCGACTTGCTATACACGCCCGGTTCCACGTAGCTCCCGGGATCCAGCACGATCATCCGACCGCCGCTGGGTACGGCGGCGTAGGCCTGGTCGAAGTCGTCGTACGGCGTGAGGAAGCCGCCGTTGTTGGTGGTGGCCGACGTATTCTTGTCCAGGAAACGCCAGTTGTTCTCGGGATACATGAACGACATGGTCTTCGCGTCCCAGAAACTCAGGTCGTTAGACGTGCCGATCACGGTTTGCCATTGGGCGGTCCACGGTTGGAGCACGGTGATAACCGGTCCCGTTTGTCCCTGGGCCAGAAAATTGTTTTGCCCGTAGTGCATGATCGACCCGAAATCATAGATCGTGTTGGGATACACAATGATATTGGTGTCGATGGTGAAGTTTCCCTCGAAACCGTTGGTTACCTTCGTGGTATCGACGGATACGTAGGTGTTGCGATCGGGTCGCTGTTGCTCGTGCTTGGCGCCCAGCATGTGACCTACCTCGTGCACGATGACCGACCGCGACGCCCAGGCGTCCATGAGCAGATCGTTGGCCGCGTTGGCCGGGTTCATTCCCACGTTGGCCACGCGATTCCGTGTGGCGTTCTTCACGCGAATGTAAGCGGCCTCGCCGTTCCGCGGCGCGAACGAAACATTGGCCGCGTCTTCCCAGTCGGTCAGCGCGTCCTCGAAGCGTGCTTGGTTCTGGGCGCTCACCGTTTCGGTCGTGAAGACGTTCACCGACGCGCCGGTTGGCGATTCGGCCCAGAAGGTAGAATTGGGTAGCAAGTCTACCTTCAGCGTTTGCCAGGCCGTGTTACCGGCGTTGGCAATGGTGCTGGTGATGATGAGATCACGCCCATCGTTCAGTTGTGATCCCTGGACGCGGACCACATCGAACACCTGAAAGTTCATGGGAAAGCCAGTTGGACTGTTGAGTTCCGCCCCGTCGAATGGGATGACGAAGCTCACGTCGGTCAGGGTAACGGTCCGTACCGGCGTGTTGGAGCCAGATACGAAATCGTAGGGAAGCTGACCGTTGGTCCAGAACAGATCGTAGAAACCGCCAAACTTCGAGCTGGGGTTCTCGTCGCCGTCGAAATGGCATTCGGGAGCGCCCTGAGTGTCGGCCCATTGAAGGTCGGGTTTCGTATCGGTGGCGGCGTGGCCGCCCCGGGGAAGAGTCCCCAGGGCGGCGCAGGCCAGAGCTATGATGATGGTCTTCCTGGAATTCATGGCCATGTCCTACTGCAGGCTCACGAGCACCAGTACCAGTCCAGTACCGCTGTCGAGTCCGGTCATGGCCTTACCGATGATGGCGCCCGGCGCGCGATCGTGATCGCTCACCTTCATGGCATGGCCCTCGTTCGGCGACGTCGTCAGCAGATCGCCAGGTTCGATGGCCCCAAACGATGCATCGACTTTGCAGTACACGCGGCCGGTGAGCGCTACAGGGTGCGCGCCATCGGCTTCCGTACCGCGTTGTCCCATGAGCATGCCCGGCTTCACGCCACCGGCACCGCTGATGATGCCGGCCACCTTGGTGTCATACGACGAGTTGCTGAGGCACAGGTCGCCGGCGTTGCGCGGATCGATCGAAACCACGCTGCCCGGCTCCACGTTGCCCTGGCTTGCGGGAGATACGTCGAACTGTTCGGAGAAGTCGGCCCCGCCGGTGATTTCGATCACCTCGGCCGTGATGCGGCCTTCGCCGCTGGCGCCGAAATCGGCGTCGAGTTCGATCGTCAGGTTGCCCTGGTCATCGTACAGCTTGAGGGTAGCTCCCTGGTCGGCCGTGCCGGTCTCGGAGCAGTCGATCTCGACCGTCTTGGTACCGTCGGGTTGAAACATCCGGAACAGACCGCGTTCGCCGGGGTTGAAGTCGGCGCCCAGCTCGAACGAGGTGGCACCGTTGCTGTTGCGCAGCACCAGCGCGCCGCCGGCCGCGCCGCCGTATTCGCCGTCGAGGACCGCGGTGGCCGTGGCGTTCGTGTCGTTGAATAGCGATATCGATCCGCCTTGTGCGCCGCTGCCGCCGGCGCCGTTGAGTTGTAGCCCCACGGTGCCCGTGCTTTTCTTCAGTTGAATTTGACCACCGAAATGGCTGGGGTCTGAGTTATCGATCTCCACCGTGGAGCCCACGGTCAGCTCGCCGGTGGGCTTCACCGCCAAGCGTTCCCCCGCGTTGTACAAGCGCCATTCACCGGACGCACCGTCCTGGTAGGTCCACAGGGCGGCACTCGCACCCGCCTTGTAACCGTAGAACGGTTTGCCGCTGTCGCCGTCGGTGGAAATGTACATACCGCCGTAGCCGGTCGTGGGTGCATTGAAACCGAAGTACTCCGAGCCGATTATGTTCGTACGGTTGATGAGTACGCGGGTGGAACCCACGTTGGTGATGATGCCGCCGCTCAGTTGCCAATTGCCGCTACCGCCGCCACCGTTGAGCGCGTGCAACGCGTAGGGGACGGCGGTGAGTTCCTGGCGCGGCGTAAGCGTGGTAAACGGATTCGTGTTTCCCGGATCGTGGGGCGTGCGCACGTCGATTTGCAGCCAACGCTCGTCACCGTTGAACACACCCGCTCCAAAATCAATCCGTGCGGTGAATACGCCGGCTGAAACCTCGACGTTATCTACCTGCACGGGTCCGGCCACGACCGATCCGAAGATCTGGGTTGAGTGCAACGTAAACCGAAGGTCGCTGTTCTGGGTAACGGGCACACCGTTGAAGACGAGGCGGCCTTGATACGTAATGGCGTTGCTGACCGCCGCCTTGGCCGATGCTGATTCATCGGTCGTCATTTCCTGGGCGTGGGCCGCTGACATGCCAAGTGTGAGAGCCAGTCCGAACAGTATTGCGAAGCGCATGGGATTCTCCTGTATCCGTAGTTGTTGTCGTGCGGCACTCATTATTTGAGCAGCGCCAGTTTCGTGGTCTGGATCTGGCCATCGGCGATGAGTCGCAGGTGGTAGGTTCCGCTTGCGACCGATTCGCCGCGATCGTCGGTGCCGTTCCACACGACGCTGTTGGCCCCGCGCGATCGGACTTCGTTCAGTAGGCTGCGGACCTTGCGGCCGCGTAGGTCGTGGATGTCGATGCGCACGTTCGTGTCACGGGCCAGTTCAAATTGGACCGTCGTCCGCGGATTGAATGGGTTGGGGTACGGCCCGAGCAGTCGATGAGCGGTTGGCAGGGCGATGTCGTCATCGGCCGCCGTGGGCGCGTCGGAGCCGAAGTAGATGCCGCCCTCTACCTCTATAGACGACCCACTGACTCGGCCCGCGTGGGGTAGGCCCACGGCTCCGCTCAGCTCGAAATTGCCGCCCGCGACCGTCCCGCCGCCTCCGGTGGCCACGCTTGCGGTGGTGCCGGTGCTGACCGCCGCCCAGACCTGCCAGGAGGCCCCAGCTACCAGAATGATGCTGGCGAGGCCCCAGACCAGGGGGTGGTGGATGATTCGCCCAGGAGTTCGCATGGTGTTTCCTTCCTTTCGCCGCGGATCATCCGTGGCGTCATAGGGGTAGACGAGAATGGCGGCTGAATCCGGACATCCGGTTTTGGTCCGTCGGGCGCGGATAGCCCCAAGCCCGCTGGCCGGTTCCGGTACGCGTTTCCGTGGTTGGGGAAAGAACGGGTCTCGCTGCCCGGTATCTTGACCCGGGGTACCCTGTGATTACGTGTCTGGCCAGTTGTCGGGTACCATGATTGTTGAGTCAGCACCCCAGCCGATACCCAGAGAACGATGCTTTCACCCGAACGTTGGAAACAGGTCGAGTCGCTGTTCGACGAGCTGCTCGACCAACCGTCGGCGCAGCGGGAGCAGTGGCTGCAGGATCGATGCGGTGACGACCAGCAACTTCGTTCCGAGTTGCTGCAGCTTCTGCGAGCCAGCAACGACACCAGTGGATATCTGGAGCAACCGGCTGCCGTCGAGGCGGCGGAGCTGGTGGCCGACAGCCTGTCCGATCCTTTGGTGGGCACGACGATTGGCGCCTATCGGTTGAAAAGCCAGATCGGGCGCGGTGGTATGGGTGTCGTGTACGACGCATCGCGCGAGGATGGTCAATACGAGCAGGACGTGGTCATCAAGCTGTTGCGGGTGGGTATCGACGATGAGGCCGGTCGCTCACGCTTTCGCCGGGAGCGTCAGATTCTCGCGCAACTGCAGCACGAAAACGTGGCTCGTCTGCTCGACGGTGGCGTGGCTCCCGATGGCAGACCATACATCGTCATGGAATTGGTCGATGGCGAGCGAATCGACATCTGGTGTGACGAACGCAAGGCGACCGTCCGCGAGCGCGTTGAGCTCTTTCTTCAGGTAGTTGACGCCGTTCACTACGCTCAACGGAACCTGGTAGTTCATCGCGATCTGAAGCCGTCCAACGTGCTGGTTACCGGCGAAGGCCAGGTGAAGTTACTGGATTTCGGCATTGCCAAGATGTTGGACGAAGATGAGTCGGCGGCCACCCAGCACATTCTGATGACTCCTGAGTACGCGAGTCCCGAGCAGGTGCGGGGTGAGCCTATTACGGTCGCTTCCGACGTCTATCAGCTGGGAGTGCTTCTGTACGAGTTGCTCACCGGATTCCTCCCTTACGACTTGAAGTCTCGATCCGCATTCGATGTAAGCCGGGCGGTGTGCGAAACCGACCCGGCTCATCCAAGTCGAGCCATCACCGGCCAGTCGGATCCGGATTCGGGCGTTGATGCCCAAGCGGTGCTGCTCTCCCGACGAACCAGCTCCGCCAGCCTGCGCAGGGCGCTGTCGGGCGACCTGGACCGCATCCTGTTGAAGGCACTGCAGAAAGACCCGGCTAGGCGTTACCTGTCGCCACGTGACTTCGGTGAAGATCTGCGTCGGCATCTGGACGGTCGACCGGTGGAAGCGCGCGCGGGTGACGCGGGGTATCGCACGCGCAGATTCTTGCGCCGAAACTGGATTCCCGTCTCCGCGGCTGGCACGAGCCTTATTCTGCTGCTCGGCTTTGGATTCTTCCATACGCAGAGGGTGGCGGCCGAGCGGGATCGCGCGCAAAGCGAGGCGCGCCAAAAGCAGGAGGTGGCCGATTTCCTCGTGGACTTGTTCAAGGCCTCCGACGGTACGCGCGTGGATGGCCAAACGGTTACCGCGGCCGAGTTGTTGGATCGCGCTCTCGATCGGGTCGATAGCGATGGACGAACGCCCGAGGCCGAGGCCCGGATGTTGTTGGCCGTGGGGAAGGCCGGAATCAAGCTTGGGCTGTTCGAATCGACCCGGCCGGCCCTTCAGCGCTCGTACGAAATCAGCAAGGAAGTATACGGGGATCAGAGTCGTGATCT
>JAJDAC010000037.1 GCA_029262065.1 Candidatus Krumholzibacteriota bacterium
TCACGACAAATTCCCCTGCGTGCCAGTGATTGTAATGACCGCGCCTGGTGACGAGGACGTTGCGGCCAAGGCGTTGCAACTGGGTGCGGTTTCCTTTATTCCCAAGTCCCAGTTGGCCGACGAGCTTGCCGAACTCATCGAGATGCAGGCTGAAACGTTCGAGGCGGTGCGCGATCGCAGTATTGCGCTGGGCTATCGAGCGAGTTCGTCGCTGCACTTCGTGCTTCCGAACGAGACCCGGATGATCGGTCCCGTCGTTTCGTTTCTCGACGAGACGCTGTCGGTCCACCTGGGGTTGGGTCGCGAAGATGCCAACCTGTTTCAGGTGGGGACCGCGTTGGGTGAGGCCGTTCTCAACGCGGTACACCACGGGAATCTGGAAATAGAGTCCGAGCTGCGTGAGCGGGACATCCAAGCCTATCTGGATTTGGCGAAGGAGCGCGCGCAGCTAGCGCCCTATTCGGAACGCAAGGTGTACATCGATGTGACCATCGATCGCGACTCGGCCACATTCGTGGTTCGCGACGAGGGGGAGGGATTCGACGTCTCGCACCGGCCCGACCCCAAGAACCCGGACAACCTGACGCGGGCCAGCGGGCGCGGTCTCTACCTCATTTCCACATTCATGGATGAGGTTCGGCACAACGAATCGGGCAACTGTATCACCATGGTGAAACGATTCTCGGGTCCGGCAACTTCCTAGCGACTGATGGGCGAAGCAAGCTGCGCCACTTTCAGACTCCTGAAGTGGTCGATGCGCGCCACAGTTACGGTCTTTCCGTCCGAGGAGATGCCGAACGATTCCACGTCCGGTCCCAGAGGAAACATCACCAGTTCCTGTCGGGTGTCGGTGGTGTCCGCGCCGGGCAGGAAGTCTTGCTTGAATAGCCCGGTCTGATCGCCTTGTGGCGCTACGAATACCAATGACGTCCCGTCGGGCATCCAACGAGTTCTTCCCGGCGCAATGAGGGCCTGGAAACCCCGAAACGGGATGCTGGTCCGAAACACCTCTTCACCGGTCTGAAGGTCGCTGACCAACACCCAGACCCGGTTGTTCTCTGGATCGTTGCCACTGTAGGCAACGTACTTACCGTCGGGAGAGGTTTCTGGCAGTAGGAATGATCCGGGGACGATCATCGTGTCTTCGGTACCGTCGGGACGAATGCGTCGGATCCCGCCCTGTTTGGAGTTGGCGCTGGCGTACACGACCCATTGCCCGTCGGGGGTCTGGGTTGGATTCTCGGCATCCTCACCGTCCTGGGTGAGTTGGCGCGCTCCGCTGCCGTCCACGCGGGCCGTCCAGACTTCCAGATTGCCACTGCGATTCGAGCTCCAGAAGACGTGGCCGCCATCGGCCGAGAACGCGGGGTCCCAATCGTCGGCGTTGTCGTCGGTGAGTTGGCTCAGTTCCCCACTCGACAGGTTCAGTACCCAGAGATCCAGATTGCCACTTCGATTGGATGAGAAAATGATGGAACGGCCATCGGGAGAATAGTCGGGTTGACGATCCCGGGCATTGCCCTGGGTCAAGATGTTGCCGGCGCTGAACGGTGGAGTTCCATCAAGGGAAAGCTCCGTGAGGCTTCCACTCCACAACACCTCGTCGAATACGAAGGAGCTTTCGTCCAGGAAGTCGAAGGATATGACATCGTTGGAGCCGGCCCACACGCTGCGGACCCAGAAGAGAGGCGTCTCCTCGCCTGAGAACGGATCCATCTTCAGCACTAGCCCCATGGCACCGGAAATGTCACCCAGTAGGCTGGTGGATTCGGCCAGGATCAGGTACCGGCTGTCCGGGGTCCAAGCCGCGGAGGACAGGCGACGGGCCGTTGACGGTCGAGCGGTGTGGACTTCTCCGGTCTTGGCATCGATGCGCAGGAGTTCGTTTTCCGGCGTGTTCATGACGCTACTGCCGATGCCGCATGAGAGCCACCGACCGTCGGGTGACCAGCGTAGGCCGTAGGCGAACTGGTTTTCGAAGCGCGCGAGCTCTTGCTCCGAGCCCGACTGGATGTCGTGGATGGCGACCGTGTTTGCGGGCATTTCAATATCGCCGGCCGATCGGATGAAGGCCAGGCGTTCGCCATCGGGTGAAAAGCAGGCCTCGAATACGTTGTGCAGGAGTTTTCGAGCTGGGCCCCCCAGGACCTGCACGCGGTAGGCGGAAAGACCGGTTTCCTCTTGCCTCAGGAACAGTATGGACGCGCCGTCGGGGGAAAACTGCGGAGAGATATCGGGGCCTTCGGTCAGCGGTGCCTCGGTACCGCCGCTGCGTTGTCTCAACCAGATGCGGTCGCGGCCGTCGCGGTCCGATGAGAAGGCAATGGTATTGCCGTTGGGCGAGGCCGTGGGGTTCGCGTCACGCCCAGAATACGTGAGTGTGATGATCTTGGGCGGAGCTGGCACCTGTGGGTTGGTGAGTTGTTTCATGGCCAGTGCGCCGATGGCGGTTCCCACCAGCAGTAGCGCCAGCCAAAGCAGGTAGGGAGGTCTCGCGCGTGATCCGGCGGGAACTGCGGCGATACCCGTGGAGGTGCGGCTGGAACTGTCTTGCGAGTTGCGCAAGGCGAACGCAAGATCCTGTGCTGATTGGAATCGATGGTCGGGCGACTTCTCCAGACAACGGTGGACGATCCGATGCACAGACGCCGGAATCGATTCCGCCGACTCAGGCATTTCCTTCGGGTCTTCCCGAAGGATGGCATTCATCGTCTCGACCGCTGAGCCTCCGTCGAATGCCGCCCGGCCGGCGAGCATCTCCCAGAACACGGTTCCGAACGAGAAGATGTCCGAGCGATGGTCGGCCGGTTCTGCGCGGACCTGTTCGGGGGCCATGTACCGCACCGTCCCCAGAACCATTCCTGGCTCAGTTTCCTCCCCGATGGCGATCGTGTTGTTGTTCTGATCGGGGGACGGTTCGGCTTTGGCCAATCCAAAATCGAGAATCTTTAAACGGCCATCGGTCGTCAGGAACACGTTTCCCGGCTTGATGTCCCGGTGCACGATGCCTTTGTCATGGGCCGCGGCGAGTCCATCGGCCATCTGCCCGGCCAGGTCCAGGGACTTGCGCAGGGGTAGCGGGCCGGTGGTCAACTGATCCTGGAGGGATATGCCCTCGAGGAGTTCCGTGACGGCAAATGCAACGCCGTCGTGGTCGCCGACGTCGTAGATGGCCAGGATGTTCGGATGTGACAGCGCGGCCACGGCCTTGGCTTCCCGCGTGAAACGGATGCGAGCGTCTTCGCTGTCCAGACGGTGTTCCGACAAGACCTTGATCGCGACGTCGCGGCCCAGACGGGAGTCGTGGGCGCGGTAGACCTCGCCCATGCCGCCTTCGCCGATTTTCGCCGTGACCTTGTAGTGGCCGAGGGTGGTGCCAATCAATTCTGTACTCCGAATCCGTTGGGAGAGCGAACTTTAGGTGAATCCCCGTTTCGGGTCAAGCGGGCCCGTTTTCACTGCGGATCGCGGCTCGCCGAGGCCACGCTTTGCGATCGGACCTACGGCTCAGCCTGAAGTGCCTCGAGTTCGGATTGCAGCCTCCGGGTTACTGAATGGTTCTCGCCCCGCTCCTGCGCCATGATTTCGATCGCTCTTTCCAACAGTGCAATTCCACCCAGACTATCCCCCGAGCGGTGCTGACACTTGCCGAGCATGGCCATGGCGTAGGCCGTACGCCAATCGTTCTCACCCAGGTTGGCGTTTCGCGTGTCCACCGCCCGTTGCAGCTCGGCTTGCGCTCGGTCCAGGTTGCCCAGTTCCAACAATGCTCTCCCCAACTGTACCTGGACCATGGCGACCCGAAGGTGGTTGGCGCCAAGTCGTTCGATACGGCGGCGTAGCACGTCTTCGAGTGCGTCGGCCGCGTTCGTATAGTCTTCGCGCATGTGGGCCACGCGTGCGCGGTTGAAGCGGACCGTTTCCAGGTTCGGGTGATCGTTTCCCAGGTGCTCGAGGTAAAGCCCCTCGGCCGCATGGTATTGCTCGTCGGCCTCTTCGTAGCGCCTCGTTACCGTGTACAAAGCACCCAGATTGTTGCGCTCGGAGGCAAGGAAGAGACTGTCGTTGCCGTAGGCATTCTGCTTTATGCGTAGAGCCTCCAACAATGCCTCTTCAGCTTCGTCGTATTTCTGCTCGAAGCGAAGTAAACCTCCCCTTGCACTCAACACGTTGGCGATAGCCGGGGATTCGGCGGGCAGCGTACGTCTTCGAATCTCCAGAACCCGCTGGAACAGAGAATCGGCAAGCGCGGGCGATTCGCGACTGTATCTTTCAGCCAAGCTGAGTAACGAAGTGGCGGTCATCGCGTGGAACGATCCCAAGCGTGACTCCGATACACGAGCCGCTTCCTTGAACATGGGCAGGGCACCCGTTCTATCGCCCAGGTCGTCGCGGACCACGGCCATGGTTCGTAGGGCCATGACCAGATCGGCGGCGGGCGGGTCTTCCTGCTGTCGACACAGGTCAAGAGCCCGAGCGGCGGTGGATTCAGCCGCTTCCAGGTCGCCCAGGTTACGGTGCGCCCGCGCCATGGCCACATACACGCGAGCCTGTACGAGGGGTTGGTCTTCCAGCTCCCGAGCCAGGCGTTCCCCACCGCGCTCGAGCAGCTGCTGCGCGGTCATCGACTGTTGCCCTTGCAGCGGGTCGGTTTGTCGAAACAGGTCTACGAGATACTCGACGACCGCTTCGGATGAATCCCGTTCGCGGGCGACCTCTGACGCCTGCGCCTCGATTCGCCGCGATTGTTGAAGGGTGACGATGCTGAAGGACAAGAGCGTGACGAGAAAAATGACGGCCACGGCAACTCCGGCTCGGTTGCGCATCAAGAATTTTCCTGCCCGATACCAGTGTGTGTCCCTTTGCGCGATTACCGGCTGATGACGCAACAGCCGTTCAATGTCGTCGGACATGGCCAGGGAGGAAGGGTAACGGCGGGGCGCTTCGATACGCATGGCCATGGCCACGATGTTGTCCAGGTCGTTGCGTAGGTCGCGAGGGATGGCGGTGGCGGCAACCTGGGAAGGTTGCTTGGCGGTTGTGGAGGTCACAAGCTCCATGACTTCAACCGCGGTCTTGTCATCCAGTCGGTAGGGTGCGTTGTCTGTGATCAATCGAAACAACAGTACACCCAGGGAATACACGTCACTCGCGGTGGTCAGCGCTTCCCCGCGCAATTGCTCGGGTGACGCGTAGTCCGGGGTCATCAATCGTGTTTCTTCACTGGTGTGCGGCCCGCGAGAATCGCCCTGGAGCAGCTTGGCGATGCCAAAGTCCAGCAGCTTCACCTCACCGGTTTTGGTCACCAGAATATTTCCGGGCTTCAAGTCACGGTGTACGACCAGGTTCTGATGAGCCGCGTGTACTGCCGCGCAGACGTTCTGGAACAGGCGCAACCGGGATCGGAGGGGAAGCTGACGGTTCTGGCAGTACGTGTCGATGGGTTCGCCGGGTATGTACTCCATTACAAGGTAGGGCCGGCCGTCGGGAGTCGAGCCGCCGTCGAGCAGGCGGGCGATGTTGGGGTGCGTGAGCCGTGCCAGGATCTGTCGTTCCGACTGGAAGCGGTCCAGCACGTCTGCAGTATCCACACCTCGGCGCACGATCTTCAGGGCAACGTCTTGCTCGAAGGGGGCCTCGCGTTGGGCCAGAAAGACCTGGCCCATGCCGCCTCGTCCAATGGGCCGGACCAGGCGATACGGCCCGATCTCATCGCCAGCCTGGAGGTTTTCGGCGAGTCGTTCGCCGGGGGCTCGCAGCCCGCCGATGGTCGTGTCGTCGGTGTCCTCGACCATCAGCGCACGCAGATCGTCGCCCAGGGAGGGGTCGGCGTGGGTCGCGCTTCGAAGCCAGTCATCGCGGCGGTCCGGGGCCTCTTGCAGGTACCCCTCGTAGAGCTTTTCGATCTTTGCCCAGCGTTCCGGTGTCATGAGTCTACCTCCTCTCGTTCTACGCGCAGAACGACGACGAGAGTGCTCAACCCTCTATGCCCCGGGCGCGGAGTTCGCGCTGCAACCACGATTTGGATAGCGTCCAGGCACGCCGCACGGTGGCTGAGGATAGTCCCATGACATCGGCGATTTCGTCGTAGGTGAGCCCACCGAAGAATCGGTACTCCACCACCCGGCAGCCCCGTTCGTTGAACTCCTCGAGGCGATTCATTACCTCGTCCAGAGCGAGCAGGGCGTCCCCCTGTTCGAGAAAGTAGCCGCCGAGCTGGGCATCGAGGTCGTGGTCCAGCGACAATGTCTGGTCGAGAGAAAGAACCGGTGCACCTCCACCGCGCTTCTCAGACTTCCGCGCCCGCGCGTAGCTCACGAGAATGCGTCTCATGGCCTGAGCCGCGATGGCGAAGAAGTGCCCCTTGCTGTCGACGCCGGCCAGGCGTTGATCCACCAGCTTCACATATGCTTCATGCACCAACGCGGTGGTATTCAGGGTGTGTTGTTGCCGTTCGAAACGGAGTCTGCTAGACGCCAGAACCCGGAGTTCGTCGTAGACCAATGGCAGTAGTTCATCCCAAGCCCCCGACTTTCCGGAGCGCAATGATGTAAGGAGTTGGGTCACCGGCCCCGTGGCCGGCTGATCGGCTGCACTCAATAGACACCTCTGGGCCATCGCCGGGTCGTCCCGTGGGACTCCCGAGAATCTTAGCAGAATGTGCCGTGGCACTTCGAGTGGGGTCTTGGTTACCGTTGTCGATGGTCACCCACCGATGGCCTTTGTCGATGGCCTTTCTCGATGGTCTTCATTGAATACGCGTTGAGGGTACCGTCAAACGTTCCAATGTAGATGTGGTCGTCCACCACGCGCAGCGTACGAGGCGGATGCTCGGTGTAGGCACTCCAGCGAACGTTGCCGTTCGCGGGGTCGATCGCATACAGGGCGGGTAGGTCAGACCCTACCAATACGTGGTCCCAAGCCAGGGCCGGTTGCGCGATAGTCCACACCTCACCGTCGGGTGGAGACAAGGACCAGCGCGACTTGAGAGTGGTTCCGTCGACGCAAATCAGCCGGCGGTTTGCCCCTTCGACGCCGGTCAGCCCGACGAGGCCGTTGTCGTTGGTAACGTGCCAGCGGTAGGTCGGGGCAACGTCCAGCGCATATTCAGCTAGCACTGAGCCGTTTGCGGGGTCGAAGCGAATCAGTCTACCATCAGCCAGGCCGCAGACGACATGTTCCCCGACGACGACCAGGTCGGTACTGGGGCTGGCACCAAGCGTGGTGGTCCAGACAGTTTGGCCATCGTTGATTGAATGGCACGAAAGTCGACCGTCCGCACGCGCAAATACGAGGTTACCATCCCACTCCACTGGTGAGGAAGTAATCGGAATGGAGCGATCGTCTTCGTAGCTGGGTTCGGTTTCCCACAGCAACTGCCCGTCGTCGACGTTCAGGGCCACGAGTTCGTTGGCGAGGGTCACGGCGATGACCCGATCGTCCACGACAAACAAGTCCGACGACACGCCCGAATCCGAAGCCCATTTCCATCGGAGCTCACCGTTCTTCTCGTTGAAGCTATATATATGTCCGTCGATGGGATCAGAAGCTACCAACAACGAACCCTCGTGCCGCGTCATATCTCCATGGAAAGACTGCGCGGAGCCGTCGGTCGTGACGTCGTAGCTCCAGAGCCGGTCGCCGGTGCCGCGGGCGTAGCTCACGATCAGGCCGGAACAACTCGCGAGTGTGATCTGGTCTCCCGAGACCTCGGGAGTAATGAAGATTCAGCCACCGGTGTCATCGAACCAAAGCGGCTCGAGTTCAACTTCGCTTCGAGCTGATATCGCCAGCGCCAAAGAAAACAAGATTCCCAGAACCAGTGAAGCGACTTGCATGGTCACCTTTGAAACGGTCGGGGAGAAAATCGTAGGCTTCAGCGAGAACCACAGGCAGTCTATCACCGCTTTCCGCCGAACCGCCGCCTCACGTCGCCTACGCTTTCTCGTCGCGTCGGGACCTGCTGGCAACTCGATTCCGACGTGTGGTTCTGGTCGGCATCGAGGAACTCCTGGAGTCTGGCCAGGCCGGTTCCGTCGTCGCCTATCTGTTCATCGAGCCAGGGCAGCATGAGCGAGGCCATTTGCGCCAACTGCTGTTTCCGTTGCGCCGCGTCGGTTGGGCATTGCCCCTCGAACCCATCGCAGGGGCTTCCAGCCTGCAGGAAACCACAATGGGTACCGCCAACAAGACGTACCAGATACTTGCACGGCGATCCCACGATGGCGTGGTAGATCGCACCCTGGTTGGTGGCCAGCGGAGTGACGCAGTCGGCCAGACCGCCGATGGCGAGCACAGGCATGGAGATGTTTGCCGCCGCAGCCACCGCGGAGGGCGCGGTTTCCAAGGCGGCCATGCTCACCAGTGTATCTATCCAAGGATTCTCGGCCGCGCCGAGTGTGGCGGCGCCACCGCCCATGGAGTGCCCACCGATGGCGGAGACGGTAGTATCAATAGCCTGGTAGAGAATCGAGCCCGCGTCGTCCGAGGCGGCCTGCAGGGCAACGATGACGAAGGCGAGGTCACGTCCGAGGGCGAGTGGGTTTGCTCCGAACGTACTCTCGGTTCGAGGCAATGCGATGACGAACCCAGCGGGAACCAACGCTTCCCACAACGGTGCGTAGCTGTCGACTCCCACGGTGAGTCCGTGGCCCCAGGCCAGGATCGGGTGTTCGCCGGCCGCGGGTGCAACGTCGGTGCCCGATACCTCCGCCGGATACTTGATGCGAACGCTGATGGATCGACCGTTCCGGTCGGGGTCGACGAACTCGATGGTCGTCGTGCCGATCTCGAACTGGCCGTAGGCTGGCCGGGCCCCAAAAAACAGGGCAGCGCACAACATGAGGGGTAGAACGACGGCAGGGCGCATGGGCAAAGGAATCTCCCTGGATGCGCCGGGGGGTCATCTGAGTCTACCAGTACCAGACGGTGTGGACTGGTACTAAATAGGCCCCGAGGTCTCCCCCGGGGCCCATCTTTCCTACTCCATCACTGGATTCGCGCGATTTTCTGCGTGTAGGTCTCGGATCCGATTCTCAACTCGTAGAAGTAGATGCCCGAGGCGACCGGTTGACCTCGGTTGTCGGCTCCGCTCCAACGCACCTCGTGGCGCCCGGGCGGTAGCTGGCCCTCGTGCAGCGTATCCACCAACCGGCCCGCCAGGTTGTACACGCGGACTCTGGTGTGGGCCGACTTTGTCATTCCAAAGGAAATCTGGGTGTTGCCTCTGGCCGGGTTGGGGTAGGCGAAGTGGGTCACCGATTCATTCAACGGAAGCGGCTTCACGGCCGTGACGTTCACGTCCAGACAGACAGACACTTCCGATGTAGAGCCTCCAAACACCGTGGCGGTGGCCGTCCAGAAATCAGCGGGACCGGCTACCGGCGCCGAAAAGCTGGCCAGTCCGGTTGCATCGGCTTCGGTCATCACCGTACCAAGGTACGTTTCGGCCGGGCCCTGGTCGCCGCCGGCACAGGCGGCGTTGCCGAACACCTCGACCACGTACGTTTCGAATGGATCACCTTGAACCACGCCGGTGATGAATTCAGCGGCCGAATCCAGGTACTGCAACGTGGGCCGCGGAGGATCCATCGACACCACGTCGATAGGAAGCCCCGTGTTGCCCGAAATGAAGTTTCCGCTGATTTCGGTTCGCGTTCCACCCGCTACCCGGATGCCCGCTCCCGCGTTGTTCTGCACCAGGTTGCCCCGGTCGCCGCTGGCCAGCCCGATCTTGTTGCGATCACCTGACTCGATCTCTATTCCGTTACCGCCGTTACCAACGAAGGCGTTCCCGGAGATCAGGTTTTCGCTGCTTTGCACCACCAACCCATGGCCCGGAAACGCTTGGAACTGCAGGCCGCGGATGACGTTCCCGTCGGCCTGCAAGATCAGGCCGTCACAGCCCACGCAGCTGCTCCCATCTACCACCAGCTGGGGCGACGCCAGCTTGAGTGTGAGCGCGGATTCGACCACGGTGGGAACCGTGAGCGACGGAAGCGCCTGTTGCAATACCGCGACCCCCGTCACCAGTTCCAACCGCAGTCGGGCGGCTTGGCCGGCGTTGAGGTTGAGAATGGCATCGCGCAGACTGCCCGGGACAATATCGGCCAGCGTGTTCACCAGCACGGTGGGGCGATTGTCCACCAACGGGATCTCGATGTTCTTTGCACTGTTGGAGGCCACGGTGAAGACCGTGGGCCCGCTCTGCGTGATGTTCGGATGCACGACGGTGATCGTGTAGTCTCCAGGATCCACAGGAACCGAGAAGAAACCGTTCGCGTCGGTGGTTACTTTGCCCACGCCCGAGATGTTGATCTTCTTCTGGGCGAAGGGTTTGTCTACCGCGGGATCGTTCAGCATGTCTTGTTCAAGGTCGAGGTAGACGTAGCCACTCAGAACGGATCCAGGCACCAGCGCGAAGTTCTGAACGATGTCGTTACCGGATTCCGCCGCGCTGCGGATCTCCAGGATGCCGCCCGGTGGGCTCAGAATGCGGAATTCGTCGGTGGGGTGGCTGACCGTGAAGGAGCTACTTCCAAGCAGGGCTCCGTACTGACGACCCACGCCGTAGCCTTCGAACGTCTGCGGTTCGGTGCCCAGCGCCCCGTCGATTCTCACCTTATCTGGCGCCACCACGGTATCGATCAGGCGGTCGAACTCTCCGTTCTGGTTCACGTCGAGAAACACGATGCCGCGAACCGAGCGACGCGGAGAATCGATTCCCAGATAGTTGTTCTCGATGACATCGCCGGCGGCAATGGTAAGCGTGGGCAATGGGGTTGGAAAAGCAGGCTGCCAACCCGGAAACGGTATCGGAGCGATGTTGTACGTCCCGGGAACCAGCACGAATTCGAAGTTGCCGTCCTCGTCCGAAACAACGGTGGTGGTGCCGGGAACGTCGACGCCCACGGCCACGACCTGCACGCCGCGCAGGGCCGGGTCGGCCACGTCGAGTACGCCGTCGCCATCGATGTCGTGTACCACCTGGCCGACGATACGACCCGACACATCGCTGAACCCAAGGTTCAACGTGGTCGTGGTGTTGGGCTGCACCTCCGCTAGGACGCCCGCATTCGGCTGACCATTGGCCGGACCGTTCGTGTGGATCCAGCCCCCAGGCAACTGCGGTTGAACGAAATAGACTTGGGGAGCCGTCAGACCGGGAAAGGAGTAGTTGCCGCCGGCGTCGCTCACCGTGGAAGCAATTGTACTACCCTGATCGTCGAGCAGATCGACGGTCCATCCCTGGATAGGTAGCTCTCCCGCGGTCAACTGGCCGTCGGTGTTGTCATCGTCAAAGAGTACGCCCTGAATCGTCCCGGGCTGCGCGGTCAGAGTGACCAGCACCTGGGGACTCTGGTAGATAGTGTTCACGATGAATCCGACGCCACCGAGCAACGTGGTCGTATGAAACGCTCCTGTCACCGAGCCCGCGGTCAGGACCGGGCCCATGAAGCTTCCCTGGGTTCGCGTATCGTTGATACGCACTTCCAGCGTCCCGTTGAGAAGTTGGGCGCCCGACATGGTCAATTGGTCCGCTGCGAACTCATGGACATCCCAGGTGACCTTCGCATCGGCGTCCCAGTCCCAGGCGCCGATTACTTCCAGGATTCCAACCTCGGCTGGATCACCCGGATCGACGGTGCCCTGCATGTTCACACGACCACCCAGCGAGGATTCCACTCTCCCGTTGCCGCCCAGGACCCCGGTGGTGCTGAAGATCAACTCCTCGAACAACACACGCACTTTCGATGTGGCATCCAGGAGCCAGTTTCCGCCGATGGTGCCGCCGTCGCGGATGGCTAGCGTCACTCCCGGCTCCACGTGCAACAGGCTTCCGGGGTTTGTTTGCAGGTCGGCTTCGATCGAGGGCGTGGTACCGATGGCCACACGGAAGTGAAGTTCGCCGTTGAGTTCGAATACCTCCAGAGCGCTGGTCAAGGGGTCTTCCTTGATGCCCAAATTACTGCCGGTCTGGATGACGTTGAACTCGGAAAGCGTCCCCGTGATAACACGAGAATTACCCTCGATGACGATGTCACCTCCGTACCAGTAGGACACGCCCTGCATGGTAAAGAATGTAGAACCCTTGAACACGGTGGCGTCGACGTTCGTATCCGGTTCGAACGTGACGCCGTTCTCGGCCGTAATCGGGTTTCCTCCCGAAAACGTTCCGCCCTCGGAGCGAAGCGGCTTCTTGAATGTTGCCGCGTTGGCGGCCGAGAGTTCTCCGCGAACGGTAGTGCGCACGTCAACCTCGTCGAAGATGACCATGCGTCCATTCGTATCGATGTAGATCTGTCCGTCACCTTGGGCTGGCGTGGCGGGGTTCAACGTAGTCGTTCCGGCGGTCACGTTGAGTTCGCAGCCGAATCCCACATGCACATTTCCCTCGATGCTTCCGTCGTCACGGAATTCGATCTTGGGGTAGATGGTGCCCAAGTCCAGCACCAGCGAAGAAGTGTCGGAGAACAGGAACGGTACCTCGATGCGCGGAGGCAAGGCGGCGTGGTTGCGCACGCTCACCATTCCGCGCGGTAGGAAGAAACCGTTGGCGATGTTGGTCATGGGCAGTGCGCTGGCTACGTGGTCCAGGTAGAAGCTGGTTCCGACCGCGGTCTCGAGGGTCGCGTCCTGAAGGTTGATGGGGCCATTGAACCAGTTGGCATCGTTGGAGCAGGTGAAGTCCACGTTGATGTCATTGGCGTCGACCGCCGAGCCAGAGTCGAAATCAGTGATGCCCGTGGAGTTGATCCAGCCGTTTCCGCTGAAGGTGCCGCCGCCGGCGCGGAGTCCGCCCGAGAACTCAGTGGGATCGTCCGTGATCAGCGTCCCGGAAATAAGCATGTAGGCTTCGAGCGCGGCGAGGAACGTGGTCTCCAGTGTCGCCGCACTCTGTACTTCGATCGTTCCCGGCCCCGAGGCGTTGAATGGGTCGAGCATGCTGTGATTGCCTTGTCGCAGATACAGATCACCATCGAGGACGACACTGCCCTGGAGATTGGAGTCATTCTCCAACTGGAAGATGGCTCCCGCCTCGATGTTCAGGGTTCCGCCGGTCACCAGGTCGAACCAGGTAAAGACGCGCGGAGTCTGACTTCCCGCCACGATCCTCAGCAAACCCTCGATGCGAAGGGAGGCCTCGTTCGCGGCCGGGCTGATGGTTTGATTCTGGAGCGAAGAGTCCCAGATAAATGAACCCGAGGCCGGGACGACGATGTCGGAGCCTTCTTCGAGCACCAATCCCGCTCCAAGAACACTCATCCCGTTCGTGAAGGTGAAGTCTCCGTCCAGCAGGGTCGGAGAGTTGGTGTCGAACAGCGCCGATCCCGTGAGTGTTACGGGACCGTTGGTGGCGGTCAGGGAATTGTTGATTCCCGTGAAATTCAGATCGCCGTTGAAAATTCCCAAGCTGATGTTGATGATGGCCTCGGACAGCGTCACCTTCACCAGGTCCACGGCCAAAGATAACGGGCCGCTGGCGATCACGGGAATGTCGGCGCTCGCGGAAAATCCCGTGTCGAAAACCGCCTCGGTTTGATTACCGTTGAAGCGCAGGCCGTTGGGAAACCCTCCACCGGTCGTGGTGTAGGTTCCGCGAAGGGTGTGCGTACCCTCGCGATGCCAGACGTCCACTCCAACCGCCAGCGACATGCTGCCGCTGTTGTCACTACCGGAGTTGAACTCCACATCAGCCGCCGAGACGTAGCCGCCCAGGTTTTGCACGGAGACGTCGAAGGCAATGGGGGCCAGTAGGTTGGTACTGCCGCCGAAGGTGAACACGAAATTGGTGGGGCTGTCGGCCGTGGGGTCCGTGCCGCTTTGTGGGATCGCGTTGTGGGTGATGCCTCGTTTTGATTTGCTGCCGCTGGGCACGACGTCGAAATCAAAACCCGCCTGATGGATCACCCGTCCACTGGCGCCAAACACGATTGCACTGGGTTCCCAGACCACGTCGCAGTTGAAATCCACGATTCCCTGGATGGTCTTGATGTCGTTCGCGGTCAGGGTCGCACCACCCAGAATCGTCCAGGTGCCGCTTCCCGCGTGTTCGCCCAGTCCCCAGTCCAGAAGCCCGTTCACAGTGAGGTTGGCCGAACCAGAGATGATGGCGGAGTCCAGGGTAAGGCCCGCAGTCTGGGCGGGAACGTCCAGGGCGACCGATATGCCGCCATCCAGCAGAACATCGTCGAGCGCGGTGGGGACCGCATTGGTACTCCAGTTGAGTGGGTCGCTCCAGTTGGTTCCATCACCGCCACCGTCCCAGGTGATGGCTTGAGCAACTGTGGGGAGCACCAATAGCAGCAGAACTGAGAGCCAACGTGATTGAATAGGCATCGATAGAGATTCCCGTGACTGAAGGGATGGGAGACGCTGATACCCCCCCTCGCGCAGAATCTCGATACGAGTGCTCACGGTTTCGGAAAAAATTCCGTAACTCTATTATTTGCAATGAAATATGGCGGGTCTTGGCCGGGCGGAGCCGGTTACGAAGGGCTCTTCGCGGCGGGGCGCACGTGGGTGACGGGCTCTGGGTTTCGAACCTCGATCTCGAACGCGAACGAGATGCTGCCGATCTGGAATCGGTCTCCGTCCACCAGGAGTGACTCGAGGACAGATTTGCCGTTCAGAAGGACTCCATTGGCGCTATCCAGATCCTTCAAGAAGAACTGTCCGTCACGAAACTCGATGGCGGCGTGGGTACGCGACATTTCATCTTCGGCGAAGACCAGGTCGGCCGAGGCGCGTCCCAAGGTGAGTCGAACCGCACGGATGGGGTAGATCGCCCCGGTTCGAGGGCCATCGAGCACATGAATCGCGACGTGGTGTGCCGCGAGATACTGTGAGAAGTCGACCATAGTGGTTTCAATACTGAGCAAGATGCCTGCCCGCCGCGAGACATCCTGAGAAACAACAACACCTGATCGGAGATCGAGGCGGCCACCCAAGCGCTGGCTCTCGACAGATTGTTTCGCTCAACTCTAGCACTCGCCCGCTTGGTCGCGATGGTCACACAATCGCTATTGAAACACCGTCGCTGGCAACCCACGGTAGGTGCTAATCCTAGGCAAAGCCGCTGCTTTGCGTGGCCGCTCAACCAACCGGAGGTCCTTGAGTATGACTGGTGTTCGGGCGAAACCCTGGCCGCTGCTGGCGCTCGCCGCGTTGGCCAGCCTGGCCATGTTGGCAACGACGGCCCGGAGCGAACCTTCTGCCACCCGGGGCAAGGCTGTCTACGACAGCTACTGCGTAATCTGTCACGGGGATCAGGGGGACGGAAAAGGGTTGATGGGGATCATCCATCGGGCCCAGCAGAACGGGTTCGTGGTGACGGTCTACCCTCGGGATTTCACGGCGGGAGTGTACAAATTCCGCACGACTGCGTCGGGTGATCTCCCTACCGATGAAGATCTCATTCGCACCGTAACCAATGGGATCGTTCGTTCTGGCATGCCCTCACACAAGGATCTCACGCGTGCCCAGATTGAGGACGTGGTCGAGTATATAAAGTCGTTCTCGCCCCGATGGACGGAGGAACTGCCCGGAGACGTTGTCGAGATCGGGCCTCCGCCGAAGCACGTGGGCACGAAGGCTTCGGTCCAGAAGGGTAACGAGATCTACGCTCTCATGAAATGTGGTGAGTGCCACGGAGAGACCGGATTGGGCGACGGTCCTTCCTCGGCGAACCTGAAAGACGACTGGGGCGATCGGATTGTTCCCTTCGATTTCACGAGTGGTCCCTTGAAGGGAGGCACCCGCACCGAGGATCTCGCGCGCACGTTTCTCACGGGTTTGGATGGCACTCCCATGCCGTCGTACGACCAGACCATCACCCTCGATCAGCAGTGGGATCTCGTCTCGTACTGCCTCTACTTGATGCAGGGTGGCGACGAGGGTAAGTCCAAGTAGGTAGAAGCCTTTTTAACCTCAACGTCGGGAAAAACCGATGACAATGAGAATCAACAAGCGCGGGCGCGCCTGGACTCTGGCGGTGTTCGTCCTCGTGGTCTTTGGGGCGCTCATCGCGTTTTACCGAACACCCGACGATTCGTTCGCAGACAGCAAATCCGGCCTTCGTGACAAGGTTCTTCCGGGCGAACTGGATGACTACTACGGCTTCTTCAGCGGTGGCCATTCGGGTGAGATTCGTATCGTGGGCATACCGTCGATGCGCGTCATGAAGCGTGTGCCCGTGTTCAACCTCGATTCCGGCAGTGGCTGGGGCATAACGAACGAGAGCAAGGCGCTGCTCAAGGGGCAGGTGGTAGGCGACACGCACCACGTGCAGGGTTCCTATGTGGATGGGACCTACGATGGCAAGTTTCTGTGGGTGAATGACAAGTCGAACAACAAGCTGGCGCGCATCCGAACGGATTACATGGAAGTAGACGCCATCGTCGAGATACCCAACAGCCAGGGTACGCACGGAACGTTTCCCCAGCGTTACCCGCAGACCGATTGGATCATCACCAACAGCGAATTCCGGACGCCCTACGCCACCGACCTGGCGGGCATGTCTGACAAGGCGAACTTCCACGGTGTGCATACCATTACCGACGCGCACAAGATGGAAGTCATTGCCCAGGTGACCACCAGCGTCAACCTGGACCTGGCGGCCACGGGGTATCGGGGCAAGTACTCGTTCGCTACCTCCTACAACTCCGAAGGGGGAGTAACCCTCTCGGAGATGCTGGCGAAAGACAGCGACTATCTGGTGGTCTTCAACTGGGACCGCATCAAGAAACGCCTGGCCGACGGCAACTTCGAGACCGTCAACGGCGTGAAGATGATGGATGGAAAGGCCGGGAGCGACCTTACTCTCTACATCCCGGTTCCCAAGAACCCGCACGGGGTGAACATCTCGCCCGACGGCAAGTATGCCATTGCGTCGGGCAAGGTGTCGCCTACGGCCACGGTGGTTGCGCTGGACAAACTCGACGATGCTTTCGCCGGAAAGATCCAGCCCATCGATTGCGTGGTCGCTCAGCCAGAAATCGGTCTGGGACCTCTTCACACCACGTACGATGGCAACGGAAACGCGTTCACGTCCTTGTTCATCGACAGCCAGATCGTGAAATGGAACATCCAGGCGGCCATCGACGGCTACAAGAAGCCCGGCGCCAAGTCTCCCGTGATCGATCGGTTGGACGTCCACTACCAGGTGGGTCACACCATGGCGTCCATGGCCGAGACCAAAGAGGCCGACGGCAACTTCCTGATCTCCCTGAACAAGATCTCCAAGGATCGATTCCTGAACGTGGGCCCCCTCAAGCCGGAAAACGACCAGCTTGTGGATATCAGCCAGAAGAAGATGCGTCTGATCAAAGACGAGCCGTCCTACATCGAGCCCCACGATTGCATCATCGTGCGCCGGGACATCATCGAGCCCCTGGTCAAAGACCGGGTAAAGATGGACGAGCACCCCAATTTCACGACCGAGAATTCCATCGAGAGAGACGGGAAAAAGGTGACCGTGCGCCTCACGGCCAACGCTCCCGTGTTTGGGATCCAGGAAGTCGCCGTGAAGCAGGGTGATGAGGTGACGTTCTACGTGACCAACAACGATGAGATCCCGGATCTCACGCACGGGTTCGCCATCTCGAACTACAACATCAATTTCGTGGTGGGTCCGTACCAGACGAAATCGGTGACGTTTGTCGCCGACAAGCCGGGTTTGTACTGGATCTACTGCACGAACTTCTGCCACGCGCTTCACCTGGAGATGCGACTGCGTTTCCTGGTGGAAGCCGCCTAGGGAGCCAGCGTGCCATCTACCCAATCAAGGCACCGAACGGGTGGCTTGCTTGGTTGTGTCCTGATGATTCTGCTTGTGGGCGGTCTTCGTACCGCTCACGGGCAGATGAGTTTCCTGAAGTCCTCCCAGGACTATGAGTTGAGTGATGTCATGGCCGAGGCGGACGAATTCGTCCGCCTCGATGCATATTGGGAAGCCTACGCCACGTCGCCTGATGGCGACCGTCAGCTGGTGGGCTACGTATTCCTCTCCGATGATCTCGTCGAGATTCCGGCGTACTCGGGCAAGAGCATGAATACCCTCATTGGCCTGGATCTCGACGCGGCCATTACGGGAATCAAGATCGTCCAGCATTCCGAGCCCATCGTGCTGTTGGGACTCAAGGAAGGGGTGATCTACGCGTTCGGCGACCAGTACGTGGGCAAGAGCATCCGCGAGCGGATCATCATCAGCGGCGTACCGCGCGAGGGTTATACGGCCATCGACGCCATCACCGGTGCCACGGTCACCGCCATCGCCGGCAACGCCACCATCCTGGAGGCCAGCCGCCTGGTGGCCAAGCAAACGGGCCTCGTAAAAGGCGCGGCTATCTCGAATCGGATACTCCGAACCGATTTCGTGGAGAAATCCTGGAATGCGCTCGTTGCCGAGGGATCCATCGCGAACCTGGTGGTTACTCCGCAGGACGTCTCGGACGAGGGAGACGAGCCCGTCGTGGATCTCTGGTTCACGATCCTCAACCCGCCGACCATCGGCATCAATCTACTGGGAGAGCATCAGGCCAAGCTCATGGAGGAACGCGTGGCCCAGGGACACGCGGCGGTATTCATTGGTAGCCGCGGTTCGATCTCGTTCAAGGGATCGGGGTTCGCGCGCGGGGGAATCTTCGACCGCTTTTCCCTGGAGCAGGGTGGTGATGTCTTCATCTGCAAGGACGTTGATTACATCAACGTGACCCGGCTGGATGATGACATGGCTCCACAGTTCGAAGAAGGTGGCATCTTCTTCGTCGGGGGAAGCTTCGATCCCACCGCGGACTTCACGTTCCACCTGACTATTCCATTCCGCGTGAACGACGTAAGGAGCTACGCGACATTCAGTGAGCCGTTCCACCTGCCCGGTGAATACGTGGAGGAAGAAGTTCCGTACTGGAAGATGCGTTGGCAGGCCGAAGTGGTAACGCTGATTGCCTTTCTGCTCTTCGTGGCGTCGGTTGTGCTCCAGTTCCTGTTCCGGATGCAATTGGCCCGCAGGCAACAGTTGTTGCACCCCATCCGCATCTTCACCTGGTCGGTGGCGGCGATCGTGGTGGGACTGGGTTGGAAAGCGCAACCGTCGACCACGCAGATGCTCACGTTCTTCACTTCAGCGATCGAGGGTCGTTTTCCTGCGGAGATCTATCTATCCGAGCCCATGATCTTCCTTTTCTGGTGCATCATCGTTCTTTCGACCCCCTTGTGGGGGAGAGGGTTTTTCTGCGGCACTCTGTGTCCGTACGGCGGGTTGCTTGAGGTGCTGAGGCTCCCCTACGAGAAGCTTGTGCCCAAGTCGCGACGGAAGGCCATCGACGAGTGGACTCCCCCTACCAATCTCCGCCGCTTGAAGTACGTGGTTCTGGTGGTCGTGTTGGCGGTGTCGGTGGTCAGTTTGACCGCGGCCGAGGTTCTGGCCGAAGTGGAGCCCTTCAAGACGTTCATTCTGCGACTGGTGCGGCCGCAGATGTTCGTCCTCTATTTCGTCGCGGTGACGCTTGCTTCCGTGGTGTGGGCTCGTGGCTTCTGTCGCTTTGTCTGTCCTTTGGGCGCTGCGCTCGCGCTACCGTTTGGCCGGCCCTTGGTGAAGCTCGACCGCTACGATCACTGCGGCACCTGTCGTATCTGCGAGCACGAGTGCCTTCCGCGGGCTATCACCCGCGAGGGTGATATTGACCTGCGAGAGTGTTTCCAGTGTTGGGATTGTCAGGACACCATGCAAAACACGGCCCGATGTCCCGTGCTGATCAATCCCGAGGCTACCAGGAAGTCAGATCTGGCGAAGGTCGCGAAGGCCACGACGACCACCAGCGTGCTCTTTCTGTTTCTGGCCGCCGGTCCGGCGTTCGCGTCGACCTGGACCGTTAGCCAACCCGCGGACTCGCTCCAATCCGTGGTAAACAGCGCCGCGCTCGGCGATACAGTGAAAGTGGCCGCGGGGATCTACCCTGGCCAACTGCTCGTTCGCGAGGGTCTGGTAATTCTGGGCGATGAGGGGGCCATTTTGGATGGGGGCGGGCAAGGCCACGTCGTGATGATCGATGAGTCCGAGGTAACGTTCTCGGGCTTCACGGTGCGCGCCAGTGGCGACGACATGGAGAATGCCGACGCCGGTATCTGGGTGAGTCAGGAGTCCTCGGGTGTGCGGATACTGCACAACACCATCATCGACTGTCGATTCGGAATCTGGATCAACGGGAGTCCGACGATCGAGATCGTGGGCAATACGGTGAAGGGGCGAGCTCATCTGGACAAGAACTCGCGCGGTGACGGTATCCATTTCTGGGATACCCATGGCGCGATAGTCACCGACAATTACATCGTGGACGCTCGCGATGGGATCTACATGGAACTCTCTACCGAGTGCCAGATTCTTCGCAACGATATTCGCCGCTCCCGGTACTCAATCCATACCATGTGGTGCGATCGCAGTACCTACAACGACAACGTGGCATCGGAAAACCTGGTGGGGCTGGCTTTGATGTTCTCCAAGGGTCTCGAGGCCGTGGGCAACACCGTCCACAACAACGCGACGCACGGTCTGTTGCTCATCCAGGTTACGCGCAGCGTTGCCCGTGACAATCGCGTGATAGGAAACACCAAAGGAATGTTCGTGTACAATTCCCTCTACAATACGATTGAGGGCAATCTCATCGCCAACAACTCCCTGGGCATCCACTATTGGGCCGGCTCCGAAGACAACGCGATTACAAACAATTCTCTTGTGCAGAACAAGATACAAGTGAAGTTCGTGGCTGCGAAGGATCAGACATGGGCCGGGAACTTCTGGACCGACTACACGGGGTGGGACGGCAACGGGGATGGCCACGGGGACACGGCCTATCGCTCCCACACGCTGGTGGATGCGTTGCTGTGGGAGTTCCCGGCGGCGAAGTTGTTGTTGGCCAGCCCCGCCTTCCAGGTGCTGGCGGGGGCGGAGCGGACCTTTCCGGTACTAAGCGCCCCGAAGGTGATCGATCCCACGCCATTGATGCACCCGACAATAAAGAATTGGCGCGAGGTCCTCGCGCAGTATCCACCGTTGCCCCAGAACTATTACGGCACGCTCCAAAAGCTGCCCCACATTCCTGGAGGCTGAGATGATCCGGTTGGAAAACATTTCCAGGCAGTACGGCGGTGTGCACGCCTTGCGGTCGATCGACCTGGAGCTGCAGACGGGGGAGTGGTTGGGCCTGGCCGGTCCCAACGGTTCGGGCAAGACCACGATGCTCCGGATCATTCTGGGTCTTACCCAGCCTTCGAGTGGCCAAGTCTACCTGGAGGGCGAACTGCCCGATGCGCAGGCCTGGATCCGCTTTCGAAAGAAGCTGGGGTTCATGCCCGAGCGAATATCGTTCTACGACAACCTGACGGGCAAGGAGACTCTGGAGTTCCTGGCGTCCGTGCGTGGGGCGTCGCCGACGGTCATCGAGGAACTGCTGGAGAAGGTGGGGTTGTCAGACGCATCGTCGCGCAAGGTGGGCGGCTATTCCAAGGGAATGCGACAGCGTCTCAATTTCGCCCAGGCGCTCCTGGACGACCCGGAGGTGCTCATTCTCGACGAGCCTACTGAGGGGCTCGATCCCCATGCGGTCCGCCACTTCTTCACGTTGCTGAAGAGCGATAGACCGCGGACGGTGCTTCTGTCTTCACACCGTCTAAGCGAGCTGGAAACGCGCGCCGATCGTATCTGCGTTCTGGGCGAAGGCGACATCAAGGCACTTGGTTCTCCGCGGGATCTCATGGCCGCTACGAAACAACGGTCGCGTGTTCACATCGTAGTGGTCAACGGAACCATGGACTCGCACGGACCCCAACTGGCGGAAATGGGTTTTGCTCACGCCAATGGAGTTCCCGGTCATCTCCGCGTCGCGATTCCCTACGCCGAGAAGGTAGCGTTCTTGAACCGGCTGCATGCTAGCGGTGCTGAGCTCAAGGACGTCTGGATTGAAGAAACCGATCTGGAGGAGGCCTACTTTGAAGCGCACTGATATCGTGGCCGCCATCGCCCGCAAGGAGATTACGGACCGGCTACGCAACAAGTGGATCCTGACGGTTTCCGTGCTGCTGGTGGTGGCGGCGTTCTCGATTTCGTTTCTGGGGGCCGTTCCCGTGGGCCTGGCCGGGTTCCAGCGCAGTGGCATGATCATGGTGAGCCTGATCAACCTGGCTATCTATCTGGTCCCCTTGCTGGCGCTGGCGCTCGGTGCGTTTGCCATCATCGACGAACGTGAGCGCGGTACGCTGGACCTGATCCTTGCCTACCCCGTGCGCCCTCGCGAGTACCTGGCGGGCAGCTTTCTGGGACTCGCGGTCGCCCTGGGCGCGGCCATTCTGGTTGGATTCGGACTCGCGGGAGCGGTGGTGATCTTCCAGGGCGGCGTGGTGGAGATCGGACAGTACCTGCTGTTCCTGGTCATGACGCTGCTGCTGGGAGTGATGTTCCTGGCCATCTCGTACACGATCTCAATACTCGCCCAGGACAAGGGCCGCGCGCTGGCGGTTTCACTCCTGGTATGGATTGGTTCCGTGTTCCTCTACGACATCGTGTTGGTTGGTGCTCTGGTGGCCTCCCAGGGGAAGATTCCCGAAAATCTGTTCTCGGGTGCGCTGATGCTGAACCCCGTCGACCTGTATCGCCTGCTGCTCTTCTCGCTGGTAGACAGCGCCCGTTCGCCGATTGGGCTGCTTGAGGGCGACCTTCCCAAGATGATGACCGCGCCGATATTGGCCGCCGCGTTCTTCGCGTGGCTGGCGGCGCTTCTACTGGTGACGTTTCGTGTTTTTGAACGCGGTGTGTCGGCCGACCTGTGGTCGCGATCGAGATAACCCGAGCCAAAGAGAAGAACGACAATGCTAAAGATGCTTTCACCCGGTCACCGGACCTTCGCTGTCGCTATCGGCTTGTTTCTGGGTACGCACATCTGCGGTGGACCAATATCCGCAACGGCCAGCTCGGCGGGTGAGTTGACCGGCAAGGTTCTGGCGTCGGGTCAGGACGCGAAAGGCGCGGCTCAATGCGTTGTTTGGATCGAGGGGATAGAAGGTGGCACCGTGCCCGAGGTCGACACCGTCATCACGCACGAGGGCGGCGCCATGAAGCCTTCCGTGAGCTTGGGCTTCGTGGGTCGGGACTTCGTCCTTCGTAACGACAACGCCGATTTCCACAACACCCATCTGTACATGCACCTGGCGTATCAGGAACTGGTCTCGGATCGACCCCTGCACTACGGCGCTACTGTATACAACATTCCGCTACCGGTGCAGGGGAAGGAAATCAAGCGGCCCATCAAGCCGTACCACCGTTACCGAACAGAAACGGGTTTTATCGAGGCCATCTGCAATCCCCATCCATCGGAGAAAGCGTATGTCCTGGTGTTTGACCATCCGTACTGCGCTCTGACCGAAGAAGACGGCAGCTATTCGATCAAGGGCATTCCGGCGGGCCGCTACCCGGTGAAGGTTTTCCGCGACGGTGTGGTGACCAGATTGGACGACGTCGAGGTGACCGCGGGCGTCACCGAGTTCGATCTGAACGTCGAGTCGATAGATGGGGGTGAATGAGAGCCGCGAAGCAGGTCAGAGCTGTTCGGTCACGATGGCGTGGACGGCGTCCTTGAAGTCCTGTTCGAGAATGAAGTGGTGGTAGATCTCCCGAACCAGGCCGTCCTTGCCGACGAACACGATGATAGGAACGAAATTCACTTCGTAGTTCTTCAGGAGCTCTCGATTCTTGCCTGCGAGCATCAGGAATGGCAGTCCGAATGCTTCCTTGTATCGACGAATCAGTTTTTCACCTTCGGCCCACACGTTGATGGTCATGATCGTGAGGCCTTGACCGTCGTACTGCGCATGGGCTCGCTTGAGGAACGCGATGACCTGCGTGCAGTAGTGACACATGTTGTGCGTGAAGTAGAGAATCACAGGCTCGCCGATGTGGTCGGATAGGTTGTGGACGGTACCGGTCTCGTCCCTGAGTTCGAACATCGGAGGTGGATGGCCGACTTCGGCGATCTCGGTCCGGGCGTCGACGCACCAGATTGTTCCAAGCATCAGAACCAACACCAGGCTCATTGGCCATTTGGCGTCGACGAAGGCCGTGGATCGTTGTGGAAATGTGATATCGCAAACGTTGGAATGGAAACGCCGCTTATCCTTGAGCACGATGAACTCGCAGTCTGGTTACGCTGAAGGTTCTTGCCTGCACCAATCCTAGTGCAAAGCGCCGCTTACCTCCAGTGATTGGAGTCGACATGCAATCGCGAGACCGTCGTCGCGCGGCCGGGGTCCTGCTGTTGTCCGCCCTGCTGACGACTGTCTCGTGGTTGTGGTCGAGTTACCCCGCCATGGCTGGCGAACCCCCAAGTCGCGACGTCGAGTCGCATCGCTACTTTTCCGAGTTTGCGTTGAACAACTGGAGCGGCGACGAGTTCACTCTCGACTCCCTTCGTGACGCCGCGGCGATCATCGTCTTCACGTACGCCAAGTGCGTGTTCGGCTGCCCGATGATCACGTTCTACCTGAAGAACCTGGATCAGGAACTGGGCCATCCCGAAGATCTCCGGTTCGTCCACATCTCCGTCAACCCGCAGTTGGACAATGCGCAGGAAATACAGAAGCATTTCCTGCAGTTCGAGATCGATCCTACCAAGGACCCAAGATGGGTCTTTCTGAACGGTCCCGAGGATAGGATCGAGGCCCTCCTTGCCGACAATGACATCACAGTGAAGAAGACACCCATGAAAGACGGCGTTCTGATCGACCACACCATACTGGTCCAGGTTGTTGGAAGAGATAGTCGAATCGTGGCGGAGTTCCCCACCTACCTTTGGGACGAAGAGAGGATGGCAGATGCATTACAAGCAGCGCTCGAACCGAGGTAGCCGAGCTCATCGTAGCCGTTCGTGGGTCGTGGTTGCGTCATTCGCGGCAGTGGTGCTCTTGCACGCTCCAAAATACGTGGTGGCTGACTCCGTCGACGTAACGAAGGTATCGCAGATGGCGTTCGACGTTACCTACACCACCGAAATCATGGACCTCCCTTCGGACAGCGAAGTTCTGCGCATATGGATGCCGCTGCCGCCGACATCAGTCGATCAGACCGTAGAGAATCTCAAGGTTTCATGTCCGGTGCCGTACGAGGTGCGCCAGGACAAGGCATATGGCAACCACATCGTCTTCGTTGAAACGAAGCCGGACGCCGTACCGTTTTCACTGGTGGCCCGCTACACCATCGTTCGCAAACAAAGCGGCGTCGAGCCCGCCAAGATCACGGAACTGGAGCGGAAGAAGTACTCGCAGCTGACTCCGCGGGTGAAGATCAACGATGAGATCCGCCGTTTCGCGGCCGACGTAGCCGGCGACGAAACCTCCGCTATCGTCGTGGGGCGTCGTATCTACGATGCATTGATCGAGACGCTGAATTACGACAAATCCATACCGGGGTGTGGTACCGGCGACACCGAATGGATCTTCAAGTACAAGAACGGAAAGTGTGACGACTATCATTCGCTGTTCATGGCCATGGCGATCTCCCGCGGTATTCCGGTGCGGTGGGAGCAGGGATTTCCTTTGCCCTATCCCTCGGCGGACAATCTTGGCAAGGGGAGCCTGGAGGGAGACTGCTCGGGAGCGCATTGCTGGGTTTCGTTCTACGACGAGGAACTCGGATGGATTCCCGTGGATGTGTCCGAGGGCGACAAGAAGCCGGAACTGGCCGAGTTCTTCTTCGGCAATCTCTCACCCAACCGGTTCAAGATCTCCGAGGGCAGGGAAATCGTATTCGATCCGGCGCAGGGTGGTGACCCCATGAATTCACTGGCGTACGCGTACGCGGAGTCCGATGGACTTCCGTTGATATACCTGGCCAACTTCCGAAACACGATCGAGTTCGAAGTGCATGACATCCAAATGGACCCGCCACGCAGCCGGTAAGGCTGCCTACTTCGTCTCGTTGACCGAGGTTTGGGCACGGACGCCGCCGGCAAACCACCGGTAGAGCGCCGGAATCACCAGGAGTGTGAGTATTGTGGAGCTGGCGAGTCCGCCAATGACCACGGTTGCCAACGGACGTTGAACCTCGCTCCCGGTTCCTTGGGAGAGCAACAGCGGAATCAGACCAAGCGCGGTCGTGATGGCGGTCATCAGCACGGGCCTCAATCGCATGCAGGCGCCGCGGACCGACGCTTCCGCCAACGAGACGCCCTCGCCCACCAACTGGTTGAGGTAGGTCACCAGCACCATACCGTTCTCGAGGGCAATCCCGAACAGTGCGATGAAACCAACCGACGCTGGTACCGAGAGGTTCTGCCCCGAGATCCACAGGCCCACGACGCCGCCTACCAACGCCAAGGGAATGTTCAGGAGAATCAGAGCGGAACTTCTCAGGGAACCGAAACTGCTGAAGAGCAGGAGGAAGATCAGCAGTAGCGTGGCCGGGACGACCAGTCGCAAGCGCTTGTTTGCCTCCTGTTGGAGGCGGAACTGCCCACCCCAAGTGAGGAGGTAACCCGGCGGGAGGGCAACGTCGGCCGCAATCACCCCTTGGGCTTCTTCGACGAACGTGCCGATGTCCCGATTCAAGACATTGCACTGAATTGTGATGAACCGCTGGTTGTCCTCGCGTGTGATCTGACGTGGCCCCACGATTTCCCTGACGGTAGCCAGTTCCTCGAGCGGCTGTACGCCACCGTCGGGGGTGTTGACGAGAACCTGCCGAATTGCCTCGATCGAATTGCGAGCCTCAGGTTCAAACCGCACGAGGATGTCGAATCGTCGGACGTCCTCGAATATCTGACCCGCGACTTCACCGCCCACCGCGGTTCGAATCACTTCCTGGACATCGGCCACATTCAGGCCGTAACGGGCGATGGCTTCACGATCCACTTGAATAAGAAGCTGTGGCGTGCCGCCAACCTGGTCCACCTGTACGTCGGCCGCACCTGGCACGCTCCGCACCGAGGCCGCAATGGCATCGGCTCGTTCCTTCAGTACGGCCAGATCGTCGCCAAACAACTTGATCGCGAGTTCGGCGCGCACACCTTCCAAAAGTTCGTCGACGGCCATCTCGATTGGTTGGGTGAGGGTAGCCAACACCCCGGGAATGTCGCCCAGCTTTTCGCGAATCAGTTCTTCGATCTCTTCCTGGGGGCGGTCGATGTCGTCTTCCAGGATTACATACATCTCCGCACTGTTGACGGGATCGGTATGGGCGCCCACCTCGCCGCGTCCAATTCTGGTAACCACTTCCCGGATCTCGGGAACCGCTACCAACCGCCGTTCGACGATCATTGTGACGCGCTTGCTTTCCTCCAGGGCAATCGACGGGGCCATCGTAAGCCGCACCACGACCGTTCCTTCTCGCAGTTTGGGCGTGAACTCCGAGCCCAGGCGGGGGAATAGAATCAGGCCGGCGGCGAGCATGAGAAAGGCAAGTCCGATGGCGGCCCACCATCGCCGAACGAAGAAGCTTACGAGCGGTTGGTACACGCGCAACAGTAGCCGAACAATCAGGGCCTCGCGCGGCGAACCCTCCCTGCTCGATTTCGGCCGTCGCATGAGTAGGTCGCTGAGCATGGGGGCCAGGAGCAGCGCGAAGAGAAGGGACCCGAACATGGCAAGGGCCACGGTGTAGGCTAGCGGTCGGAACGTCTTTCCTTCGACTCCCTGGAGTGTGAAAAGAGGCATGAACACGATGATGATGATGATGATCGCGAAGACGATCGGGCGACCGACCTCTTGGCAGGCGCGTGCGATTACCCGACCTCGATTCTCGTCGGGCTTGGATTCGCGCAGGACGCGATCGACGTTCTCGACCATGACGATGGTGCCGTCGACCATCATGCCGATGGCAATGGCAAGTCCGCCCAACGACATGAGGTTGGCCGAGATGCCCAGGCGACCCATCATGAGAAACGCAAAGAGCACGGAGAACGGTATGGCCAGCGCTACAACCAGGCTGGGCCGAATACCGCCCATGAACGCCAACAGGACCAGGGCAACCAGGATGATTCCCTGCACCAGGGCGTTCGTAACCGTGGCTACCGCGGCCGCAACGAGGCTTTTCTGTTCGTAGTAGGGCACGATGCGAATTCCGTCGGGCAGCGTCGCGTTTATCTGCAGAAGGCGACGCTCCACGTCCGCAATCACGGTCGAGGAGTTCGCGCCAAATAGCTTGATGACCATGCCCGCCACGACCTCGCCGGTGCCGTTGCGGGTCTGGATGCCACGCCGAGTCGCGCCGCCGATCTCCACGTCGGCCAGATCTCGCAGGTACACGGGTCGACCGTCGTCTGTCTTCATCACGATCGATCCCAGATCATCCATGGACCTGGCCAGCCCCACCGACCGGACCACGAACTCCTCGCCGTTCTTTTCGATGAACTGGGCTCCAACGTTCAAGTTGTTCGCCTGAATGCGATCGACTACTTCTCCGAGCGTTATCTTGTACCGGAGCAACTCTTCGGGATGGACGACAACGTGGTACTGCCGTTCGTGCCCGCCAATACCAAGGATCTCGGTGACGCCTGGCACCGTCTGCAGGTTGAACTTGATGACCCAGTCCTGCAGAGTGCGCAGTTCTTCCAGTGTGTATGTTCCGGTCGTGTCCTCGATGTAGTAGAACAGCACGAGGCCCATTCCGGTGGAGATGGGCCCCATTTCTGGCTCTCCAAAGCCTTCGGGGATCTGGTCGCGAGCTTCCTGCAGACGTTCGCCAACCAGCTGGCGGGCGAAGTAGATATCCAGACCGTCCTGGAAGTAGACGTTTACCACGGACAGCCCGAAGTTCGAAACGGACCGGACCTTCTCGACGCCAGGCAAACCGGTCATCGACGCTTCCACCGGGTAGGTGACGAATTTCTCGATTTCTTCGGGGGCGAGGCCTTCGGTGACCGTGAAGATCTGGACCAGGTTGGGGGACACGTCCGGGAAGGCGTCGACCGGAAGGCGAGTGTAGGATTGGAATCCCACGGCCATCGTCAGGATGGCAACCACGGCTACGAGCATGCGGTTGTGAAGGCTCAGGTCAATCAGACGTTCGATCATCGAATTCGGCTCCTCAGTGTCCGTGGCCGTCGCCGAATGATTCCTTGCCCAGCTCGGCTTTCAGGGTGAAGCCGCCCACGAGAACGTACCGATCGCCAGCCGACAGGCCGTCGAGAAGTTCGACTTGAAGTGTGTCCGTCCTACCAGGTGTCACCGGCTGGGGAACGAACCCCTCGGGTGTCTCAAGAAAAACCACGATGCGGTCTTCGATGGTGTGGAGTGCGGTGCGCGGCACCACGATAGGAGCCGTTTCTTCGGCGATGATGATCTTTCCGGTCACGAACATGCCTGGGCGCCACCGGCGGTCTTTGTTGGATAGCACAACCCGCGCCGTGGCCGTGCGCGTCCGCTCGCTTATGATCGGGGTCACGTAGCTGATGGTGCCTTTTCCGGCCAGCTCATGCCCGATGTAGACCTCGACGTTCTGTCCCACACCTACGCGCACGAGATCACGCTGATAGACGGTGAGATCGACCCACACGGACGAGAGATTCGCGATTACGAACGCCGGACCTTCTCGTCCTACGGCTTCCCCAAGTGTGATGTGCTTTTCGATGACCGTGCCCGAGATGAGAGTCACGACCTCGAAAGGTGCGAGGCTCTCGTCACCTTCTACGATTGCAAGGGTCTGGCCTTTGCGAACTTCATCGCCGATCGTGACTTTTACGTCGGTTACGATCCCCGAATATCGCGGGACAATGTGCGCCAGGCGATCGGCATTGGGACGAACTTCGGCGGGAACAGAGAGCGATGTGGCGATGGAGCCCGGACCCGCCGCGGCGACCTCAATGTCGAACTCCTCGATTTCGGCGGCCGAAATTTGCACGGCTTGGCCCAACGCTTGTTCTTCGTGGTCGTGGTCGTCTTCGGCCATTGCGCGGGTTGCCAGGTTGGGCCCGAGCGTTGCGACGACGACGGCCGCCCATAGGGCAGTTGTTCTCAAGGTCATGGCCTCCGGGATTCGTGTGCGCCGTGTGAGAGTGGTGTGCCTGTGAGTCGCTCGAGTTCCGCTACTTCCTTGTGGTAACGCAACTGCGCTTCCACCAGGCGCGTGCGAAGCTCGAAGAGAGTTCTTTCGGTATCGAGCACGTCAGTAAGCGACATGCGGCCACGGCTATAGAATTCTTCGGCCAGAGCAAAGGCAGATTCAGCTTCTGGAATAGCGCGGTTCTTGAGAGCCGTGGCCTCGTCGAGGCTCGCGGCTGCCTCCGCGTGCGCGGCCTGGATCTGCGTCTGTATTGCGGTGGCGACAGATTGGCGAGCGTACGCAGTCTGCGTCACCCTGATCTGGGCCGCGTTGATAGCCGCGTCATTGCGGTCGAAGAGCGGCAGGGGAAGGCTGATGCCGACGACCGCTCCAACATCTCCGGACGCGCTGAAATGACGTAGTCCGGCTCCGATACTCAGATCCGGAACGCCGGCCGAGCCCGCGAGTTCCTCTTGGGCCTTTCTGCGAGCCAGCTCGGTGGTCCATTTCGCCAGCGCCGGTGTTTGCTCGATCAACCCCGTTAGTGTCGACAGTTCGGGAAGAGGCTGTAGCGTGTCGAGATCGGCCTGGACCGTGGTGAAGTCCTCCTCGTCACCAGCCCATTGTGCGACCAGGCGACGCCTGGCGACAGATAGTTCCCGTGAGCGGCGGTTTCGATCGATACGGGTAGTCTCCAGCGCAACGCGGGCCCGGCTCTCCTCGACCTGGGAAATCGCGCCGGCCCGAACCCGGCGCACGACGGACTGAAGCAGGCGATCGGCAACCTGAGTCAGTTCTTCGGCGAGTGCAAGCTGCTCCTGGGCCGCCCGCACGTCGATGAACGCGGTGGTGGTTTTCGTGAGAACATCGATTCGCTTGCTCTCGTAGTCCCACGCCGCCAGATCGCGTTCAAGTCTTGTCATGCTGATCCGCTTGGATCGCTTGCCGCCCAACTCCACGACTTGCGATAGGGCCAGGGTCGTTTCCGTGCTCTGGAATCCGCTGGCGTCGCCCGTTCCGCCGAAGTTTTCGATGTCCGCGGCGAACTCGGGGTTCGGCCGCACGCCGGCCTGAACGGACTCGGCCTCGCGCGCACGGACCTCCCATGAAAAGACAGCCAACTCGGGATTGTGCACAAGGGCCAGGCTCAGGGCCCGGTGCAGAGTAAGTACTCCCCGCGGTTCATCAACGGGCGCAGGCGAAGTAGGGGCTTCAACCCGAGGCAGTTGGCTCCCCAGAGTTGGTGGGCCTACGCTCGAGAAGGGCGGCTGAGTAGAGGCGCATCCTCCGCCAGCAACAGCTACCAGGCCGAAAATGAATCCGACATGCAGTTTCCTACGTCGCATTGAACGATTCCCGAGTCAGAGGATCCTTCGCACGCCTGAACCAACGCAAAGGCGCGCGCGAAAAGATGACCCGACAACGCATACGCGCGCGTCGAGGTCGGATCTGGACTACGTGGAAATCAGATCAGGAGCGGGAGATCGCTCGGTGGGTAGGGTAGGGCAGCGGTCGTGTCGGACGGTGGGGGTCCGGTGGCCCACGAAGTGGAGCCCGGTGTCGTGGAATCCGTGAGATCGGTGGGTTCAAACGCCTTGAGCGTCGTAGATTCGGTGTTCCTGATGAAGGAGTCCGTGGACGAATCGGTTCGGGCCAGTTCGATCTCGCAAGGATCCGAGTCGCAATCGGTTTCGTGCTCGCAGCCGATTGTCGTGCCGCAGTCGCAGGGATGCACCAGCAAGCCGCCCGCGCACAGCACGGGAAGGAGCAGAAGTGCCCAGGCGAGAGTCAGAATCAGCAAGCTACGGGACATCGATATTCGATCGTTGGTGTGGACCCGGGCTGCGGCCACGGCAGGTGATACAGCCCTTCAACGTCGTAGACATTAGCAAGTTCCATGCGTGTCACCCAAGCGGCAAATATCGTGGTAAGTTCACCCGTCACGTAGACCCCGGTGGGTGTCTGACTGAACCTTAATATATGCAGTAGGAGAGGGCCACGACATGTCCTGCAAGCTCCTCTTGAGACTCGCCGTAACCATGGCCGTCCTGGGGTCGGCCATCCCGGCTTGGGCCGTCGACGACGAGGGTCAAAAGCCCGAACCCCCCAGTCGGCCGCGTCCGACCGGGCTGGCCCCAACCTGAGTGGGTTGACCCGGCGAGGGCGCGCCGCTCCGGGGGAGCGGCCTTCAGTATGATTGGGAAGCCTCGTTTCGATGGGCTGACCTCGACGTGGATCGCGCCCGGTGGAGGGGCACGGTTACGCGCCGTGTCCACCCGCGGCTGGCGCTTGGTCTGGAGTTCAATCTGGCGGTCGAGGAAGTGGGTCCCCTGGCCACGCTGTTTCTTCTGACCGAAACCCACCGCCGGCCCTCGTTGTCGCTGGGAACCAGCAGCGATCGCATCGGCTCGCCCGAGGGAACGGCCTCGGTGTACATGACCGCCAGCAAGCGCATCCCGCGGACGAGCCTGTCCCCGTACGCCGCGGTGAGCTGGTCGGAATGGGATGACGGCCTCGTGTTTCCCTTTGGAGCCAGCCTGGCTCTTCCCGGGAACTTCAACTTCCGACCAATGTATGATGGAGATCGGACGCACCTGATGCTCAGTTGGACACGTGGCCCCGCTTCGGTGACGGGGCTCTGGATCTGGCTCGAGCAGGTTGGAATAGCTGTTTCGATGGGTTTCGGAGGAGACGAAGAATGAACAACCGAGTTGCACTCATTTTCCTGGTGGCCATCGCCTTGCTGCCGACCGCGGTGCCGATGGTGTTCGCACAGGACCTCGAAGTCGAGGTTCCCAGCGAAGCTATATGTACAGTGTGCGCGCGGCGGGGAGCCGTACATGGGCCCGAGGCCGTCGCCGCCTGGCGACAGCACGAAGGCGTCCTGTATACATTCTGCTCCGTGCCCTGTGGCGAGGCATTCGACCAGATGCCCGAAGGCTACTCCGAGCCCGAACTTCCTCGTCCCGCTCCCTCGGTTGCCCTATTGGATCTTGCCGGAGAGCCAATCGACCTCGTGGCAAAAGGCGCGCGCGCGACCCTGGTCGACTTCTGGGCCACCTGGTGCACGCCTTGTCTGGAAATGATGCCTACGCTTTCCCGGCTTCACCAGGAGCGTGCCGACGAGGGGTTCCGCGTGGTGGGAATTTCCATCGACGAAGACCGGGAAAAACTGGAGAAGTTCCTGAAGAAGCGGGCTCCAGAATATCCTGTGGTCCATGATGGTGGCGACGACCCCGCGTGGTGGGCATTCCGGGTGCCGGCCGTCCCCGCGACGTTTCTGCTCGATGCGGACGGCCAGATCGTCGATCAGTGGGACGTGGATTTCACCGAGGAAAAATTGTTGCGGGCGTTGGCATTGCTTTCGGAAACGGTCGACGCAGACGCCAAGGAGTAGCCCCGCGGCCCGCGCCTACGCCTCGCCCGATATCACTATTTCGATGCGCCTCCAGATTCCCTCATGCGGGTATCACCCAACGATGCTAGTCTTGAAAGGAATTGGGAGGCGTGACCTCCGATATGATGAGGCGCGCGTCCTTCCTCTATGAGAGGAGGCCCGCAATGGCAACGCGTATCCCTACCTTCGCGCTGCTCTTTCTACTGGCCGCATGTTCGGCCACTGCACCGCCCGCTGAAGTTTCCCACGAATCTGCAGCTCCGTCCTTCCTTCAGGGAATCAGTTCCCGGTACTCGCTTCGGTTGGACGAACTGGGATCGGACGGAAGCCGCAACCTCGCCGCTCAATTGAACGGAGGAGTTACCGCGGGGGACGAGACGCTCAACTTCTCGGCCGCCCTGTTTCGGGTGGATGATTCATTCGGACTGGACATGGTCGTGCAGAATCAGGGGCATCGGCCGTTCGATCTACATCGTGAGGACATCGTTCTGCGCGACAACGCTGGGCGCATGCTCGTGCCAAGCCAAGGGTTTGCCGGGGCGGAGTACTGCGGGCTGCGAGGTAAGACCACGACCCGCCTTGCACAAGGCGTGGCTCCGGGCACGCGCACCAATAGCGCATCGAGGCAACGGAATCTCAGCGAAGCACCGACGCCAGCCGGGGCCCAAAAACTTACGGCCATCCGATCTTCAAGAGCTCCGGTGGAAATTTCACGGGGTCCCAGTTTGGATTTCGTGGGCACGATCGACGTGGAGATTCCCAACCCGGAACTTCCCAACGTCGTGGATGTGCCGGTCGGCAAGAGTCGTGTCTACTGGAGCTACTGGACCGGTAGCGAGGTGGAATACCCAGTCTTCGTTTCCGTGTTCGTGAATGACCGGCATCTGTTATTGAAGTTCGGGCCGCCCAAGTCGTAACGAGTCGTCGCGGGCTCTGCGGACCGTTTCTTTTGAGTTTCTAGAATCTGGCTTTCACCGCCCCGAAAGTCGAGCGCGTAACCGTGACCACGCTTTCGGTGGACAGAACAAGCTTGGACAGCTCACTGATCGTGGCCGTGACAGTGCCGGCCGCGACATCCACGACGCTATTCAGCGATTCCCAGCCGTTTGCCACGCGATCGAAGCGAGCGATCATCAACGCCGCGGGGTTGATATCCGGCGGCAGGGATGCCGCATCGAACTGGAGGGTCACGTCGACGCTATAGGAGCCGCGGGCCATGTCAGTCGTAATCTCCCAGTAGCCGGCGGGCCCCGCGGGCGCCATGCCACCGGGCGCGTCCAATTCGCTTCGGAGCGCGGTCACGATTCCGCCGCTGCCGTGTTGAAAATCCAGAATCACATTCTGATTGGGGAACGGCAACGGCGCGGAATTTCCCGGATCGACGGTCGCCGCGTTGATCCGGCCAGGAGCCCATAGCAGCCACCGGTCGTTGATGGATCCGTTCACGCCGCAGCCAGCACCCCAGTGTGCCGACACGTTGCAGAAATTGATCTCGAACGAAACCAGGTTCGCCTCTTCCACGGGGATGTGGATCTCGTGGTTGCCACCCTCGGTGAAGACACCGCCATTCGAATTGATCTGATAGTCCAGGCCTTGGTCTCCACACGGGCTGAACGGGTGATACCCGGCGCCCACCCCCATACGGGAGCTGAAGCGGGAATCGCACGGCAAGAGCGCGGGCGGAATGGTGAGTCCGTCAATCTCGGCCGCGAGCTGCATCGTCCCTGACATCGTTCCGTAGGACCATCCGGAGAGACCGGTCTTGCCGAAAGAGATGATCAGTGGTCGCGTTGATGGGTTCACCGTGTCCTGATCCTCCACGCATGCCGCGCACAACAGACTGCCGGAGGCCTGGCAGGAGTAGACTCCGTCGTTGTCGATCTGGATGGTGCCCAGGACGGGCTCGTGGGCCACTTCCTGAGCGTTGGCGGTTGCGAAGATACAAGTGGCGAGTAGCGAAAGAATCAGCAGGGGACGCATTCAGAACCTCCGGGCCGGCTAGTCGCGCTTTCGCGACGGGATGGAATATCCAGTTTAATGGATTTCACGGGGCCAATTGGGCCCGCTACCACATTGTTCGAAAAAAGCGCCGGTGGACTGCCACTATTCAATGAGGGCTAGACTCGCCGCCTCGCGCTGGTGCCGCAGTGCCGACTCCGAGCGTCCAAGGTCCTGGAGTAACTGGGCCGTGGCCTCGAGCGCCGCGATCAGTTCGTCGCGGAACAATTGCGTTTCCGGACTGTGCGACACGACGTGTCGACGCAGCCGCAGCAACTCCTCAAAGTGAACCAGCCCCGCCGCACCGCGCCCCCGAAGATATTCCAGTTCTCCGAGATCGTGCAGGCCCGCGGCCCGGTTGCGATGCGCCGTCATGTCCGTGGGATCAGCGTCGGCCAGTGCTCCGTAGAAGGCAGTCGTCGACGCGATCTCCACGATACCACTGGCGGTATCACCCTGAGCAACGAAAGCCCAACCCAGGTTGTATCGCAGGTTGGCCAACGTGGGGCGGAGCTCCAGGTCGGTTTCCGCTCTGGTTGCCAGTTGGTCTCGCAACGGAGTCAGGAGTTCGGGCACCTTTTCCGGTTGTCCTTCGAAGCGGTAGGCCTGGCTCAAGGCCGTGAGCGTCGTGACTTTGGCTTCGAACAGTTCTGTTTCTTCTGGGTGTCGGGAAAGCAGTTCATCTTCGATTTCCTGCGCGCGCAGGAAATGGGGAATGGCTTCCTTCGGTTTCTTGAACCGTTCGAGCGTGTAGCCCAGCTGAAAACTGGCAGTGTCCAGGCGTGGCGCCTTCAGGTCCGACGCGGGATCGTTCGACGAAATGGATTCCCGGATCCGTACCGCTGATCGGAGGTGAGACATGGCTACCTCGAAGTCACCGACAAGTCGCGCCAGATCACCGGCCAGGAGGTGGCCCTCGACACCCACCAGTCGCGAGTCGGTGCTGGTGGGGTCGACTGCGGCCAATCGGTCGGCTACGCGCTGTCCCTTGGCTGCGCTCGCCAGCGCAGCTTCGGTATGACCGAGGCTCATGGACTTGGGGTCGCCTTGGATCTTCGCTACGCGGAAGTAACCTTGTGCCACGTCGCGCAGGATCTGCGGGTCATCGCCGGGCTCCGCGGCAAGGCGATCCAAATATGACAACCCCGTCGACACGATCGCTTCCCGCGCGCTGGTTTTGCCGCCGCTGGCCACCGCGGAATCCACCTCGGTCAGAACCGTGGCGGCGAGGTGACGAACATCCTCGAACCTGGACTCAGCAAGCTCCCGTTGTTGGCTCTCGCGTACCGCGAAATGAATGCTGATGGCGGTGCCAAGGATGAGGGCCAACGCCAGCGCAGCACCGCCGACGACAAGCGTGCGGTTGCGCGCCATGAACTTGCTCGCGCGGTAGCCAAGGGTGTCGGTCCGAGCCTGTACGGGGAAGCCGTCCAGATGTCGGCGGATGTCCTCCGATAGTTGAGCGACCGAGCCGTACCGTCGATCGGGCTCCTTTCGCATGGCCATCAATACGATGTTGTCCAGGTCGCCTTCCAGGCGTCGCGACAAGGCTCGCGTGCCGCCTTCGCGAGCGGAGACCGCGGAGTCTTCAACGCAAGCGCTGGGGCGCGTCGATACTCCCTCGGTGAGAACCCGCTCGATCTCCAGGGGCGACAGACGATCGGTATCGTACGGTCGCCCCCCGGTGAGCAATTCGAACAACATGACCCCCAACGAGTAGACGTC
>JAJDAC010000038.1 GCA_029262065.1 Candidatus Krumholzibacteriota bacterium
CCGGCGCTGAGAAGGATCCCCGCGATCGCCCAAAGAGCGTAGTATCTCATGCTGCTCCTAACCAACGATTCTTCATCGATACACCACGAGTATAGACCATCTCCTTCGCTACCTCGGGTGCATGGTTGGTTTCCGAGTCCAGACACCGGGTGAATGATTCGAAGTCTAATATTCCAATTTGCAGCAGGTTACCCGGGTGAAGCTGGAAGGTATCCACTCAGTGGACATGGGACCCGGGTCCCATTGGGGGACTTGCGGAGGTGAACGGCGGCCCACTGACGGAAGCGGATCCTTATTGTCCTCCGAACATGCTCCGAAACGAACTCATCGACTGCTTTCGCGTCGGAACCGGATCGGTCAGGAACGGTTCGAAGTCGATGAAGAGGGTGGTGATGTCGTCGTCGTTGCCGTCGAGAATCGAAGCGGCGATCGCGACAGCGTCCGCAGTGCCCCAGTAGTTGTTGCGGAAGTCGGCGTGGAGCTCGGACCCGCCGGGGGAATTCGCCTTTACAGTCGTGCCTATTGGATGCGAATTCGTAATGTGGTTGCCCTGGAAATTTAGGCCAATAGCCGCGCTCCGGGAGATCTGAATCGTTGCGACGGAGTATTCACCTTCGAAAATGTTCCCCGCGCCGCTAAGGCCCGCGAAGGCCTGAAGACCGACAAGACCGCCACCGCTTACTCGATTGTCTACAAGATTGAGAAACCCGCCGCTCGAGGATGCCAGGGAAATGAGTTGATCGGAGAAACGACAGTTCGAAACGGTAGTATAGCCTCCCAGAGTCGACTGGAACCCAATTCGACCACCCTCGAATTCGCAGTTGTTGACTATGCTGCCCAGAGATTGCAAGTCGGCGCCAACGATATTCGACTCGAAGAAGCAACTATCAATAAGCACATTCTGATCGTTACCTGTCTTGAACACCAATATGCCCCGATCCTCACAGCCATCGAACTGACTGTTGAGAATCGTGGTTTCGTCGGGGGCAAAGCTCACAACTCCCTGGTGACAAGCCGAGAACCTGGCATCGCGTACTGTGATGCTTTGACCAATGAACTCAACACCACTGCTCACGTTTCGAACAGTGATGTTCTCCAACGAGACCGACTGTCCCGAGCTTACGACGATGCCGTAGGGGCCTGTTTCCAGGTCTGGGGCCGGCACTAATGGGCCGATCAAAACAGATGTTGCATCGTCGCCACGTATCGTGAGTACTTGCTGTGTGATGTGTGCTACTGAGTCGAACGTCGACCCAGAGACCGTGGAGGGGCGGATGTCGGTGTAGTTTCCCGGACCGATGGAGATTGTATCTCCGCTGGCAGCGGCCGTCACCGCGTCGAACAGCACGGTGAAATCTCCAGTGCCGTCAGCAGCCACACGAATGGTCTCTGCACGCGGGGATCCCGAATGGAGAAGGATCCCCGCCCACAGAGCGAACCCCGCCATCGTCCAACGAACCAGATGTCCCATGTTGCTCCTCGCGAGGCCGGCTTCCCTTCACCGATCGCCTACGAGTATAGCTGATCGTTCTCGTCGCCCCGGGGTGCACAGAGTCTCTGCGTGCAAGCATCATGTAGAACGCCCCGAAGTCTAACATTCGAATTTGAAGCAGGTTACCCGGGTGAACATTGAGAGGTGTCCACTTTGTGGACATGGGACCCGGGTCCCATCGGAGGGGATTCGCGAAGGGTCCAGTCCCCGGAGGGGAAGTGGGAACCGGACCCTTCGTCTTTTTCGCCGGTCCGTGGAGTGTGGGGCTCACGAGTTGGGCGCGCCTAAGAAAGCCAGCGCCGGGACATCGTGGTTTCCGTTCTCACGGACTGGCGTGGCTTACTTCAGCAGCGTCATTGTCTTCGTCTGCTCGAAGTCGCCAGCGCGCAGTTGGTAGTAGTACGTGCCGCTGGCCACGGTGCGTCCCGTGTCGTCGGTGCCGTTCCATACCACTTCGCGGTTTGCGGGGCCTTCCTGGACTTCGCTTACCAGTGTGCGTACCAGTCGGCCCTGTACGTCGTAGATACTCAAGGCTACTTCGGCCGTGTTAGGCACCGAATAGCGGATCGTGGTCATTGGGTTAAAGGGATTCGGGTAGTTGCCGCCCAGCGTGAACGCGGTGGCGGGCTGATCGTCGACGCCCGTGGTGACGTCCAGGTAGAACGGACCGGCCACGTAGGGAGCGCTGGCGTTGCCCGCCTGATCGCTACCCACGATCTGGAACATGATCGACTGGCTCACCAGGAACGGTGCAATCCACGTGGTCGAGTTGTCCACGAACTCCCCTTCGGCCAGCGTTGCGATCTCGTACCATGTGTCGCCGCCGTTGGGCGAGTACGACAACTCCACCATTGCTATCGCCTCGTTGCTCTCCCAGGAGATCTTGATCTCTTCGCCCTGGACGATTCGGTCTTCAGACGTGGGACCGGTCAGACCCACGGCGGGCGCGACGGTATCGATGATGAACGGTCCAATGTGATCCACCGCGCTGGCGTTGCCGGCCTTGTCCACGGTGGCCAGGTGGAAGTAGTAGGTACCGTCGGCCACATCGGCAAGCTGGAACGAAGTATCGAACCTTACATCGTCGGCGTGGGGCGTACCGTTGGGTTGGTTGTCGACGGCCATGATGTAGCCGTGGACACCCGACTCATTGTCGCTCGCTCCGTTCCAACTGACCTGGATCGTGTTGATGTTCGTGTAGCCCGGCGTCACGCTGGCGTCGAACTGGGCATTGGTAGGTGGCACCGTATCGATGAGAAACGGTCCCAGATGCAATACGTCGGGCACGTAGTTGCCGGCGTTGTCGGCCGCGATCATGTGTATGTAGTGGGTCCCATCGGCCAGCGGCTCACTGATGGTCTCCGGCAGTTGTACGCTGTACGTGTACTGCGCTGGAATCGTGGTGGGCTGACTGTCCCAGTGCACCAGGTACTGCGTGTTGCACTGGTCGTCGATCGCCGGGTCCCAGCGAACGTCGACGGTGTTGTCGTTGCTCCACTCGCTGACCGTATGCGTAGGGCTCATGATCCACGCGGGTTGCGACGGTGCCTGGTCATCGACCCAGAAGGTGTTGCAGCCACTCCACGGGCTGACCAGCTCACAGCTCAACGATCGCACCCGCCACGTGTAGTGGCCCGCCGTCTGGTTGGGCAGGTGGAACACATTGGTGGGGCTGGCAATGATGGTTCCCGTGCTGCAGTCGGCACCCGGCGCCTGCGAAACCACGTATTGGATTTCGTAGCTGGTGGCGTCGTCCACGGCGTTCCATGTCATGGAAGGCGACGTGCCCATGCACGTGTAGGCTTCGGGAGGGTAGAACGCCGACGGAGCGTCGACCGACAGGGCCCGCGTGGTGAACTCGCGGCACGTGGTCCAGCTACCGTAGTTGCCGCAGGCACCCTGGGCCCGCACCTGATAGTGATAGGTCGTGGAAGGCGTCAGCTGCGTATAGGTGTGATCGGACCACGCCTTGGTGACGGGCGGCGTCGGCCAACCACACGTTGTCGCAATGCGAATCTGATAGGCCTGGGCACCAGGCACATCCTGCCAGTCGATCGTGGCGCCCTGGGGGTTCACGCACTGCATGCCATCGGGCGGTCCGTAGAAGGTAGCCAAGCCGGGCGTGTCGACGGTGGTGAATTCGCGACACGTCGCCCAATTGCTCGTGCCCCCGCAGGCATTGCGGGTGCGCGCGCGCCAGTGATACGTGGTTCCCGTGCTCAGATTGTTCAGTACGTACGTGTCGACAGCACCCACCTGGTACGTCGTGCCGCCACCGCAAACCGTTCCGACCTGGATGTCGTACCCGGTCGCGCCCGCTACCGCGTTCCAATGCAGTAGTACACCGTTCGTGGGTTCACACGTGGCATTGTCGTTGGGATCGAACAGCGGTGGGATGAATGGAGTAGGGCACTGCACGGTGAACGTGTCCTGATCCATGGGACCGGTGACGTTGTTGTTGGTGTTGTAGTCGGGCGTATCCAGAATCACGCCCAGGAATTTCTGGCCGCTCGATGTGTTCGCGGGAATGATCGGTCCAGGGATAGACACGATATGCGTGCCGTTGGGTCCCAGGTTCAGGTTCACGCCGTAGGTGCCCAGCAGCACGTCGGCCGACGAGATGATGTTGTTGTTCGACATGTAGATGCGGTAGTTGGCGGTTCCAACGTAGGCCGTCTGCGCGTAGTTGTGGATGCGGAAACTGACCGAGTTGATGTTGTCGCCGGCGTTCATCACGTTTTCGTCCATGTTTACGAACACCGGAATCAGATCGGCCAGCAACGGTCGATCGGTTGCAATCCAACCGCCGATGTTGCTGTACTTGCCCGACGTAAGGGCCACGTCGTTGGTGGTGTCGATGCGGTTGCTCTGGATAAGAATGCCGCGCACGATGCTACCGTCCATGGCGCCCGAACCGCTGGCGCCGCCGAACGAGGCCAGGTCGAACTGACGGTAGTTGCCGCCGCAGCTATCGAAATTTCCCGAGTGCGTGTACATGAACTCGCCGTCGTAGGGCATTTCGGCGGGGTAGCTGTAATGCCGCCAGGTACCGCTTTCCCAGGCACTGCACGACGAGTCGTAGCCGTAGCCACGCCAGCCCACGAGTGAGCCCAATGGGCGATCGAGCGTAATGACGCCCACGTCGTGCTCGCCGTCTTCGTTCTGCGTCCAGCCGGTCCAGGAGCGAAGCTGCGTGGCTTGCGCGCTGCCCCACGGTCCCGATCCGCTTTCGTAGCCAGGAACCACGGTGATGCTCTGGGCCCAGTCGTCGACGTTGGAATCGTGCTTGTACATGCAGTGCCCGGCCGTGATCACGTGCATGGGATCGATCATCGTGCCCGTGCAGACGCGATTGAGCATGTTGCCGTTGCCGTCGATGTACGTCATGAACAGCTTCACATGTTTGGGGTTGGTGCTGTAGGTGGGGTCGTTGACGATGGTCCAGTTGCTGAAGTTCTTGGCCTCGAGCAGTCCGTCGTCGTCCAGGTCGCGTAGCAGCGATCCTTCGCCGCCGGGAACGAAGTCGCTTCCCAGAATGTCGGCCAGCGGCACACCGTCTTCGGTTCGCGTGGTTCCGTTGGTCAGGTCGTGGGTAACCAACTTGCCGGCCGATGCGGTGAGCGACTTCGCGGTTTGCAGCGCGGGCATTTCCATGGGCTTGGCCGTGCGCATGAGCTCTTCCAGGTCGACGGTCAGCACCGACCCTTCGTCGCGGATCTCCACGCCCGCGTTGGCCGCGGCCAGTGCTGAAGCGGAGTTCAACAGTGACGCGGTGGACAACAAAAGGATCGCCGCGAGAAGAAGCTGGCCACGTGAGAGCTTGGTACGTGGGGGCTTGGTACGTGAGGGCTTGGTACGTGAGGGCTTGGTGCGATGCATGGTTCGGACTCCTGGAGGTTGCTTAGGACGTTTGGGCGCCAGCGCGCCCCTACCCATGCAACGGCCCAGGGGGGTCGATCCGAACAGGCCCCGGCGGGTGGCCGGGCCTGGTCTCTAACTCACATTTTTACAGTGCTTTATGGGCCTGATTGGGGGTTGGCCAACACCACCAGGGCCTGCTGAACGCCCACTACCTTCTCGTGATCGTCGGGCAGGAAGTTGCGATACGCCGCCAGTGCTTCCCGGTACGACCTGGCCGCCGCGTCGTTATCACCCTCGCCGGCCAGCAGCTCACCCAGGGCCACCAACGAGTTAGCCTCGAGCATCGATCCCGGGCCGAACGACCCGCGGAAGATGCCCACGGCGGCCTGGTACATTTCGATGGCATCGGCGTTCTTGCCCTGAGCTCTCAGCATGTTGGCCAGATCGTTTGTGAAGATTCCCTGCATGTCCTGGTCGGTGTCGAATTCCTCGAACATGGCAAGCGATTCGCGTAGCAGCGCCTCACTCTCGGCCTGACGGTCGGGAAAGTTTCCCAGGAAACGCCCAAGCGTGCCCAGGCTGTTGGCTAGTGCGACGTGCGATCCGCCGTGGACATTCTGGTAAAGCTGACGATCGATGTTCACGGCTTCGGTGAAGTGTTTCTCGGCCAACTCCAGGTTGTCCTGACGAAGCGCGTACCAGCCCAGCCCAGCCAGCAACGGCGAAAGTTCCGGCTGCACGCGCCCGCCCAGTTCTTCGAAGATCTGAATCGCCTCGTTGTACAGCTGCTCTACGCCTTCGTCTTCGCCCTTCACGGAAAGGAATTCTCCCAGCAGGTACAGCGCGTTTGCATAGTCCTTGCTCAGACGCACCTTCTGTTTGCGAAACAGTTCCACCGACTGGCGGAACTGGGTCTCGCTTTCGGCCATGTCGCCGGTGTGATGAAGTGTGGAGCCCATATGGAACCTGACCTTGGCCTCGCTTTCCAGGTGGTTGCCGGGCAGCTGGGCGAACATGGCCAGTGATTCCCGAAGCGTTGCCAGGGCCGCGTGGACGTCACCGCCATCGCGTTGCACCACGCCCAGTTCCATGAGCAGCGTGGCTAGTTGTTCGCTTTGCCCGTCGGCTTCCCGCAGCGTTTCGATGGCTTCGCTCAACAGATCCAGAGAGGAAGCGTCCAGGCCCAGTTCGTAGTACACCTCGCCCAGCACCGACATCATCGAGGCTCGCGTGTGCGGATCGGAAACCTGCGTGCGTACGCGCAGCGCACCGCGGTCGAGCAGTTGACGCGCGGTGATGGACTCACCTTCGTTCGACGCGGGATTGGTCAACTCGAACAGGTCGGCCAGGAACGCGCTTATCTCCTGCGCACGGTCGCGTTCGCGCGCCACTTCGGCGGCCTGTTGCGAAGTAACCACTGCGAATCGGAAGGAGGCCACGACCAACGCGATCAACATGAGTAGGCCCATGCTGGCGCCAATGGCCGCGACCTTGTTACGTCGCAAGAAGCGCGATGTCGTGTAGGCCAGGCTCTCGCCACGGGCCCGGATAGGGAACCCAGACAGGAAACGCCGCACGTCGTCGGCGAAGTAGGCCACCGACACGTACCGCCGCGATGGATCCTTGCGAAGGGACATGAGAAGAATCTTGTCGAGGTCGCCGCGAAGCCGCCTTTTCAGGCCACGCACCGATTCCTGGCGGGCCTGCGCAATGCGTTGACTCCGTTGTTCGCTGGGCCGATCGGTAACGGACCCTTGGAGTCGGGCGCTTGGAGTGCTGACGTTTTCCTCGAGCACCGCTTTCAGAACCGAAGCAGCGCTACGGTCCTTCAAGTCGTAGGGGGCCAAACCCGTCAGTAGTTCGTACAGCACCACGCCCAGGGAGTAGACGTCCGATGCCGTGGTGATCGTTTCACCCAGCAACTGTTCGGGGCTGGCGTAGGCCGGTGTCATGATGCGTGTAGCCGGCGCATTCGCCTCGGGTTTGTCCTGCACCAGTTTGGCGATGCCGAAGTCGAGTAGCTTGGCCGTGCGGTCTTTCGTGATGAATATGTTGGATGGCTTCAGGTCGCGATGGATGACCAGGCTGCGGTGGGCGAAGGCAACCGCCTCGCAGACATCCAGGAACAGGTGCAAGCGATCTTCCACCGGCAGCGAGCGCTCGTCGCAGTAGTCGGTAATGGGCGCGCCTTCGACGTACTCCATTACGAAGTATGGTGTGCCGTCTTCGGCCACGCCGCCGTCGAGCAAGCGGGCGATGTTCGGGTGTTCCAGCCGGGCCAGGATGCGGCGTTCTTCAGAGAACCGTCGACGGGCTTCGGGGTTGGCCGCCGCGCCCATCGGCAACAATTTCAAGGCGCCGCGTTGTTCGAAGTCGTCGGTGTTGCGCTGGGCCATGTACACGGCACCCATGCCGCCGCGTCCCAGTAGCCGTCCCAATGTCCACGAGCCCAGGCGACGGCCCTTCAGGTCGGCGGCTGCGGGCACGGTGTCGTTCGCGCCGTCGGTGGTCATGCCTGCACGCCCGGCCAGCCCGTCGAAGTAGGCATCGGCTTCGTCCGATGCCGACAGGAGCGACCCAACTTCGCGTTCGAGTTCGTTATCTCCGTGGCATTGTTCGCGTACGAACGCGTTTCGCTCGGCCGCCGGCATTTCCAGGGCTCGAGCCAGAAGGTCCTGTACCCGCTCGAATCGTTGCGGGTCCATCAGGCGCCGCCGGAGTCGCCGTGCATTTCACGGTATAGCCAGGCACGCGCCGCCGACCAGTCGCGTTTCACGGTAGCGGGCGAGATGTTCAGGGCTTCGGCGGTTTCCGCAATGTCGAAACCCGCGAAGAACAAGCATTCCACGACGTGACCCTGCCGCGCACTCATGGCTTCGAGTTTCTTCAGCGCGATATTTAGGGCGACAAGTTCTTCGGCTGCGTCCTTGGCCACGGCGTCCGCTTCGCTCAGCGTAACGTGATCGGCGTCACCGCCGCGTTTGGCCGCGTTCTTCTTTTCGGCGTAGTTGATGAGGACCTGGCGCATGGCCTTGGCGGCCACGGCAAAGAAATGGCCGCGGTTGGAATACTGCGACCCCGGTTGGGCGGCTACCTTTATATAGGCTTCGTGGATGAGACCCGTGGTGTCCAGGGTGTGGTTGCCCTGCCATTGGCGTCGTCGCGACTTGGCAATTTGCCGGAGTCGGGGGTACACCGAGGCAAATACCTCATCCATCGCGCCCTGCTCGCCCTGGCCGGCGGCTTCGAGCAGACGCGTAATGTCGCTGAAATCATCCATTTCGAGACTCCCTGCGCAATCCTGCCACACCGCGGGGACATGTCACAACTTCGCGGTTGACATATTTTGATAATGATAATAATTTTCAATTTCAATTGGCGGGGTACTTGCACAGACAACCCCACCAATGGCGCATCTCATTGCCGGCAATCCGGCTTAGAAGGGTCTCCCAATGAATGGGCGGCAGACTATTTCTCCCAGATTCACGCGAGGGCTCTTGCCGGGGCACTCAACGCGGCTCCTGCCAGGGCACTCGACGGGGCTCTTGCCCCGGCTGTCGCTGGTCGTCGCGCTCTGGTTCGTGCCCCACGTGGCGTGGGCCCAGTCCGTCTCCGAATCGGACCTGGAAGACAGGGTCGAGGTGATCCTGGAAGAGCTGGCCCGCATCCGCGAGCAGATGGCAATTCCCGAAACCCAGCCCGAGTTGACCAGCACCCACGGCATGGGCCCGGCCGCCAGCAAGGTCTACCAGGCGCGGCAGGGTGTATCGCTGGGTGGCTACGGCGAGTTCTACTTCGCGTCTCCGGTGGAAGACACCGCGACCACCGGCGCGGTCAACGTGGCCGACATGTACCGGTTCATCACGTACTTCGGTTACAAGTTCAACTCGAAGATCGTCATGAACACTGAAATAGAGTTCGAGCACGCCACCACATCGAGCAATTTCGCCGGCAGTTCCGGTTCGGTCAGCGTGGAGTTCTCGTACCTGGACTTTCTGTTGTCGGAGAAGTTCAACGTGCGCGCGGGAAACCTGCTGCTGCCCGTGGGCTTCGTGAACGAGTTGCACGAACCACCGTTCTACCGTGGAAACTTCCGGCCCGACATCGAGCGCAACATCATTCCGTCGACCTGGCGCGAACTGGGCGTGGGCGCGCACGGGCAAATCGCCGAGGGCGTGCGGTACACCGCCTACCTCGTGAACGGAATGAACGGCGCCAAGTTCTCCAACACCGGTGTTCGGGGCGGTCGCCAGAAGGGCAATCGCGCTGTCTGGGAAGACGTAGCGGGTGTGCTCAACGTACAGCATGATACCAGCGCCACCTCACTGGCCGGGTCGTTCTACACCGGTGGCGCCGATCAGAACCAGTTGGATGGTCTGAACGTATCGAACTGGATCGCCGAGGCCCACGGCGAGTTGCGTCACAACGGATTCTCGCTGCGCGCGTTGGTGGCAAAAGGCCACATCGAAGGCGCGGCCGAACTGACCGAGAGCCTGTTTCCTGACCCGGAAGATCCGGACGAAATCGAAACCCGCGTGGTGCCCGAAGACCAGTTGGGTTGGTACGTCGAAGCGGCCTATGATCTGGGCCCGACCCTGCTGGGCTCGAGCACGCAGACCAGCATCGAGCCGTGGGTGCGGTACGAAGACTACAACCTGCAGGATTCGGTTCCCGATGTTCTTGGGCGCTCGGTGGATCTTTCGCGCGCCGTGCAGTCGCTGACCGTTGGTGTTGACGTTCAGCCTCACCCCAACGTAGCCCTGAAGTTCGACTACGTGCACACCAAGAACGACGCCGACAAAGCTACCAGCGATGAAGTTCGCCTGGGCGCGGGGTTTGTGTACTGATGGAACGAACCATGCGCACTCTTCTTCTCGTAGGCTTGCTTCTGCTGTCGTCGGCCGCCGCCCGCGCCGAGGTGTACCACAGCAAGGAGTCGGCGCTGGGGCTGGCCTTTCCCCAGGCCGATCGTACCGAAAGCCGCACCCTTACCTTGACCGCCGAGCAGGTCACCGCGATCGAAGCGCAGGCGGGGCCCCGGCCAGAGTCCCGGCTGGTGAACGTGTACGAGGGTTGGGAAGGCGATAAGTTGCTGGGCTACGCCTTCATCGAGACCCACAACGTTCGCAGCCTGCCCGAGACCATTCTGGTGGTGCTGGACCCTCAGGGCGATTCCCGCGCGGTTCACCTGTTGGCGTTTCATGAGCCACCTGAGTATGAGCCCACCGAAAAGTGGCTGGCCCAGTTCGCCGAGCGCTCGCTTGACGATGAACTGGCGCTTCGTCGTGGAGTTCGTGGCATGGCCGGGAGTACACTGACAGCTCAGGCCATTACCGGCGCGGTTCGCCGGCTGATGGCGGTGCTGCAGGTTGCCGTGCTGGGCGCGTCGCAGGGCCCCGAGTTTTCCGACGCCGCGACCGATGCGGCCACCGACACAGGCGCCGACGCCGCAGGGGTCACCGCCGCTGCTACTGCCGCCGGTGCCAAAGCCACCGAGTTCCGTTAGGAGCCTTCGTTGCGATTCGTGGTTACGGGAGAGTGGAGCCGCAACTCGATGTTGCGGCTCATTCTATGTTTCTTCCTGGTGTACGTGGCTCTGTTCTGGGTGACCAACTGGATCCTGTGGTTCCAGAAAATGGGCCTCACGCCCGGCTCGATCGTCACGTACATCCTGGGCGACCCCAACTCCGAATTCGGACAGCCCGCGCGACCGTTGGGCTCGCTGGCCGAGGTATCCCACTTCCACCTGTTCGCCATGGGCATGCTGGTCATGACCCTGACCCACCTGTTGTTGTTCCTGCCCGTGTCCATGCGCACCAAGGGGACGCTGGTGGTCGTGGCTTTCGTGAGCGCGTTGTTGGACGAGGGTGGAACCTGGCTGGTGAGGTATGCGCACCCCACGTTCGCGTGGTTGAAACTCATTTCGTTTCTCGTGTTTCAAGTGGCGTTGCTGGGGTTGGTGGTCGCGTTGTTGGTGGGGGTGTGGCGCCCGGGTCGTAATGCGTACACCGACAGCGAAGCAAGAAGGCCGGCGCATTGAAGAGCAAACTGAGAACCACGAGGTCTACCACCATTGGGTCCAGGGCCACGAGATCCACTTGGCTCACCGCGGTCGTCGCGGCCCTCACGCTTGGCGCCGGCTCGGCCCATGCCGATGCCTACGAAGCCACGCGCTGGGTCATGGGGACCTATCTGCGAATCGAAATCCCCCTGACGGCGGCGTTCGACTCGTCCCCGAACGCTCCCAAGTTGGAGGACATCCTCGGCCAGGCCGGCGCGGCCACGTCCCTGGCCTTCGACGAAGTGCAACGGTGGGAGGCCCTGCTCAGCAACTACGACTCCAAATCGCCGCTCAGCCGGTTGGGCGATGCAGCCCCCGAGTGGATGACCGTGCCCAAAGACCTGTACACATATCTCGAACAGAGTAGAGACGCCTTCGGACTCACGGGCGAGACCTTCGACATCACGATTGCCTCGGACCCCACGGTACGGGGAATGGACGGCTTGGAGTTGCGTTCTTCCGGCCCGACGCATGAAGCTCGCCTGACGCGCGCGGGCATGAGGTTGGATCCCGGCGGAAACGGAAAGGGTTGGGCTTTGGATGCGGCGGTGCGGGTCCTGCGCAACGCCGGTGTGGAAAGCGCCTACCTGGACTTTGGCGGTAGCTCGTTCTACGGACTGGGCAAGGCGGCCAAAGCCGACTCGTGGCAGGTTCGCTTTCCCGCGTCGGGTGATGATGCTTACGTGTTTCAACTGGCAGACGCCGCGCTTTCGTCGTCGGCCGCTTTGCGGGCCGACGAAGACGCCCCCGACGATCGCACGGCGCACATCGTCGACCCCGCCACGGGTCAGCTGGTGGAAACCGATCGCGAGGTTGCCGTAATGGCGTCGTCGGCCACCGACGCCGAGGTGCTGTCGACCGCGTTGGTGGTGGCGGGAAGCAATGGCTTTGCCTGGCTCTCGCATTTCCACGCGGCGCAAGCGGTGGTGCGCGAGCCGTCGGGCGACCTTGTGTTCAGCTCACCGCTGGCCCCTTTCAGCTGGTTGGTGGGTACGTGGGAACGAACTGTCGGCGACACCCACTTCTACGAGCGCTGGCACTCCGCCGCCAACGGTGTCATGCACGGTGAGGGCGGCGTGCTGGACGAGAACGGCAACCCTGCACAGGCCCTGGAGCAAATCGCGCTGCTCGACATGGGCGACGGCGTCCATTACGTGGCTTACCCGGTGCAAAACGACGTTCCGGTGGCGTTTCCGTTGGTGGATTTCGCGGACAATCGGTGGACCTTCGAGAACGTCGCCCACGACTTCCCGCAGCGAATTGCCTACGTAAAGGATGGCGCCGATCGCATGCGGGTCATCGTCACCGGCCCCGACGACGACGGGCAGAAGAAGGTGCTGTTCTTTCCCTTCAAGCGCGGCGCTTCGACTCAGAACAAATCCAACTGAGTGTCGTCACCCACGACCTTGTCGAAATCCAGGTGCAGAATGCCCAGCACGGGCTCGGCGATGGGCTTCACCTGTTTCTGCACGTAGTGCTCGTGGTCAATGGGTGAGACCAGTGCCTCCATGGGCTCGGCTCCCGCCACGGTAATGACGTAGCGAATGCTGCGTCCGGGCTTGCCCGGTAGTTTGCGGGCCGCGGCCACGTGCGGTGGCGTGGACGCGGTGTAGCTATCGAGCGACTTGCGCAGGCGTTTTCGGTACACCAGGTGTTCTTCCAACTCGCCCGCCCGCAATCGCGAGACGATGTCGATCAGGTACTCTTCCACCGGTTCATCGTCGAACAGCCGGCGGTAGAGCTCGCGCTGCACCTGTTTGGCCAGGGCCGTCCAATCGCTGCGCACCGATTCCATGCCCGTGAAGATGAGCCGCGTCTTGCCGTTTTCATCGGCCAGGCCGGCGTAGCGTTTGCGCGCACCGCCGGTGCTACCGCGCATGCTGGGCAGTAGGAGTTTCCGGTACAGACGATCGAACTCCAGCTCGAGCTTGCTTTCCACGTTCCAGGTATTGCGCACGTGCTCGGTCAGCGTAGCGTTCAGTTCGCTTACCAGGTTCTCTCCGAGCGCGCGCGCTTCTTCGGTCGAGTCGCAACCCGACAGTACGAACAGACTATCGGTGTCGCCGTACAACACCTCGAGCCCCTTGGCTTCGAACTGGTCCTTCGACCACAGCAGGATTTCGCGTCCGAAGCCGGTAATGGCGTTGGCCAACGCCGGCGCCGCGAAGCGGCAGGCCGAAGTGCCAAGCACGCCGTAGAACGAGTTCATGAGAATCTTGATGGCATGGCTGGCTACCGTGTCGCCGGCGGCCTTGGCCTGCTCGCGACGCGGAAACAGTTCGTCGAGCATGGTGGGCAGAACGCCCGGCTCGCGTGCGAACGTTGCACCGTTGGGTGCGACGATGAAATTACCATCGCCCTGGCCGTGGGTCTTGTCGTGGCTGGCGCTGGTAAGCTCGGTGGCTTCGCGTTGACCCAGCGGGTCGATGTTGAAGGTGCGGATGACGCTGGGGTACAGGCTCTTGAAGTCCAGCACCAGCACATTCGGATACAACCCGGGGCGGGGCTCCAGCACGTGGCCGCCGGTTTGCGATTCTATTTCGTCGGTGTTGGTAACGGTGGGGGCCACGATGCCGCGACGGTGCAGCTCCGACAGGTACAGGAAGTCGAAACTGGCGATGCTGGCGGCAACCCGGTCGGGCGGCATTCCCGTGAGCTTGCTGCGCTCGACCGTGAGATCCATGAGGTTCAGTTCTTCCAGGATTTCGCTGACCAGCACCGAGTCGTTCAGGTTGTACTCAACCAGAAGCTCACGGTCGTTCTCGAACGCCTCGAAAATGGCGTCGACCCGATGGTCGCCGGTAATGGTCTTCTGTTTTCCCAGTACTTCGGTGGCCACGTTGTTCAGCGCGTAGCTGTCGAAGCGCAGGAATGCGCCTCGCAGCAACTCGATGCCGTCGAGTACCACGCGGCCGGGAATCGACGCCTGCCCCGATCCGCGTGGCGTGGACGATGGTCGAATGCGCATGGGCTCACGCGTGCGCCCCAGCTGAAACGGTACGCGCTCGCGGCCGGCGATGCGCTGCAGTACCGATAGGTCGAAATCCACCACGCTCCAGCCGGTGATCACATCGGGATCCAACTCGCGTACGCGCTCGACGAACGCAGCCACGAGGTCGCGCTCGGTTCGATACGGGGTGGCGGTCGACGGGCACGAGTACCCCTTGGGTGTGAGCAGCATGACCTCGGCGGCGCCGGCGCCGTGCAGGGAAATGGACAGAACGCGGTCGGCGGTGAAGTTGGTTTCGATGTCGAAGGACAGTACCGACAGCTTGGGATCCCAGGCGGCGGGAGAGATGTCGGGGTTCTCGAACACATGTTCGATGTCGCCCACCCGCTTCGACGGACCTTCTATATTCAGCGTGCCACGAATGCCGCGGTCGATCAGGTAGCGCATGGCGAAGCGCACGTCGGCCTCGAAGCACTCGATGCCGGCTTCTTGCAGTCGGTTCCGTAGGTGCGGCGCGTCCGATGGCGTGCGTAGGTCCACGCGCACGGTGGGTTCCCCGCGCATGGATTGGCGGGTCTCGGCCGGTTGGACCTGGGCGCCCATGTCGCGGGCCCGGGTCGCGTCTGCCTGGAGAATGTGGAAACTGGGCGTTTGTCGGTTGTCGCGAATCAGGAAGGGCTCGCCCGATTCCAACGTACCAAACACGCACACGATCGGCTGGCCCGACTCGATGCGATACGTGGGCTGCAGAACGAAACCGCGAGGCACGGGATCTCTCCTACTAAAGGAACGATTCAGGCTCAATGACGAAGCAGGCGCAAAACGCGGCCAGGGACGCGACAAGGGAATTGCCCCTATGCTACTGTAATCTGATTGGAAATGAATGGGTTAACACCAGACCGAAGCGAGCTCGCCGCCGCTTTGGCTTCTGCCCTACCTTGCCTTTCGAAGGGAAAACTTCATGCATCTTGCCAGTGCGATCCGTCGCTTGAAGCGCGGATCGACGATCACCGCTCTGCTGAGCCTTTCGCTTGCACTTCTCGCTACCTCTCCGGCCAGCGCACGCCGTGGAGAGGCCCCTCTTGCCACGCCGGGCGTCAGCGCGCGCGGTGTGGATGTATTGTCCGTGACCGCGCCCGACGTGGCCCAGATCAAGGCCCAAGACGAGGCCCGCACCAAGGCCGGCGAGAAGCGTCATCGCTTCGCCGAGCCGCGGGCCGTATCGGTCACTCCCTACACCAGTGGTTCGTGGACCACGCAGCTCGACGGCACCCGCGTGTGGCGTCTGCTGGTTGCGGCCCAGGGCGCGACCGACCTGAACCTGGCCTTCACGACCTACGAGCTTCCCTACAATGCGAAGCTCTACGTGATCAGCACCGAAGAGGACTACTACGAAGGTCCCTACACGCATGCAGACAACAAGGCTCACGGGCAGTTGTGGGTTCCCATGATTCCCGGCGGCGAAGCGCTGATCGAGCTGCAGCTTCCGGCGCAAACCAAGTTCGAGCCGAGGCTTGAACTGACGCAGGTGAACTACGGCTACCGTGACATGTTCAATCGCGATCCCCACTCGAAGCAGGGTGCGTGCAACAACGACGTAATCTGCCCCGAGGGTCTGCCCTGGGCCGACCAGATCCAGGCCGTGGGCGTGTACTCGATCAACGGTTCGTTCGCGTGCACCGGTACCATGATCATGGACGTGCCCGGTAGCTTCCGGAACTTCTTCCTGACGGCATTCCATTGCGGTATCAGCGTGGCCAACGCGCCCAGCGTAACGGTGTACTGGAACTACGAGTCACCGGTTTGCGGCCAGCTCTCGGGTGGTTCGCTGGCCGAGAATCAGACCGGCGCCACGTTCCGGGCCAATCGGCAGGACGTGGACATGTGCCTGATCGAACTCGACGCGCCGCCCAATCCCATCTCGAACGTGTACTGGGCGGGCTGGGATCGTTCCAACGGCGTGCCCTCGGGCAGCGTGGGCATCCATCACCCTGGCACCGACGAAAAGGCCATCAGCTTCAACACCGATGCGTTGACCACCGTGAACAGCTGCATCGGCGGCGGTGGTTCCAGCACCCATTGGCAGGTGAACAACTGGGAAGACGGAACCACCGAGCCCGGTTCTTCGGGTTCAGCCATCTTCGACCCCAACAACCAGCTCGTGGTGGGATTCCTTTCCGGCGGTACGGCTTCGTGCTTCAGCATCACTTCGGACTGCTACGGCAAGTTCGCGGTGGCGTGGGATGGCTCGTCGGCGGCCACGCGGTTGCGCGACTGGCTCGATCCCGGTGGCGTGGCGCCGCTCACGCGCCAAGGCTCGTATCCCACGGGCGCCGGTGTGGCGCTGTTCGACAGTGCCGCCACCAGCGACGACTGCGGCGGTACCAGCAATGGTATTTGCGAGCCGGGCGAAACCATCACCGTGCTGGTCGACATCCTGGCCGCCGGTGGCGATCTCACCGGCATCAGTGGCGTGCTTTCCAGCAGCACTTCGGGGGTCACCGTGACCCAGGGCGCGTCGGCGTGGTCCAACCTGAGCGCTGGTGTAAGCGGCACTAACCTCACCGCTTTCGAGGTGACCCTCGACCAGAGCGTGCCGTGTTTCTCCACCGTCGACTTCAATCTGGTGGTCAATGCCAACGAGGGCGGCCCCTTCAACATGCCGTTCTCGAAGGGCGTGGGCCAGGTCACCGGACCGGCCGGCTTGCCGCTGGCCATTCCCGACAACACGCCGGCGGGAGCCACCAGTCAGTTCACGGTGGCCGACAACGTGGTCTTGACCGACCTGGACGTGCGCGTGGAAATAAGCCACACGTACGTGGGTGATCTGCGTATCACCCTGACCAGTCCGTCCAGCACCACCGTCACCCTGCTCGATCGCCCGGGTGTACCGGCCTCGACGTTTGGTTGCGGTGACAACGACATGAACGTGACCTTCGACGACGCCTCGGGCGTAGTGCTCGAAACGTTCTGCGCCGGGGCGACCCCTTGGTATTCGAGTGTTGCCGCACCGGTCGGCTCGTTGGCCGCCTTCAACGGCGAGAACGCCCAGGGCACCTGGACGCTCAACGTGTCCGACAATGCCGGTCAGGACACGGGTTCCATCGTCGACTGGGAGCTCCTGGCCAGTCCGGGTCTGTCGGCTGGCGTTTGCGATCCGTGCAACCCGGGCGTCGATGTGATCGTGACCACGTCCACACCGCTTCCGGTGGCCCTCATGACCTTCCCCGGCGGCGGCGGCGATGCATTGAGCGCGGCGCAGGACTGGGACGGCGTGGTAGGGTCGACCCCCAGCACCGTGGACGCGACCGTAACCGTGCAGTTGCTGCAGGGCGGTACACCGGTGGTTGGACATCCGGCCAACCTCATGCTGTTGCAGGTGACCTCGCCGGGCAACTGGAACGGTTGCGCTGCGAACTCACCCGTCGGACCAACCAACGCCAGCGGTATCACGACGTTCTCGTCGCCGTTGTTGGCCGGAGGCTACACGCTACCGGGCGCGGCCATGGAAGTCGCGGTGGGTGGTCTGACCATCAACAGCATCACCTACAACGGCAGCGCCATTCCGTTGGACATCCGGGTCATGAGCCCGGACATCGACGGCAATTTCGTCGTGAATCTGGCCGACCTGGGAATGTTCGCCACGGATTTCTCCGCGGGCTACGACTTCCGCAGCGACTTCCAGTGGAACGGTGTGCTGAACCTGGTCGACGTGGGCGAGTTCGCGAACGCGTTTGGTGACGCATGTACCACGATCGTGCCGGGCAATCCCACTGCATCGGCCGATGTATTGGGCGTGTATTTCGACCGGGCGGGTCGCGACCACTCGACCGAACTGCGGCCGGGTGAGTTGGTCACCGCGTATCTGGTTTTGCAGGGACCTGGCTCGTCGGACGGCAATGGTGTGGACGCCTGGGACGCACGGCTCGTGACTTCACCCAATCTTGTGGTGAAGAACGTGACGTTGCCCGAGGGTTCGATCAACGTGGGCCGCGACCTCGAGTACATCGTGGGCACCGGTGGCATGGTGGTTCCCAAGGGAACTCCCGCCGTGCTGGCCACGCTTACGCTCGAGGTTACCGACACCAAGCCGGCGCATCTGTCGCTGGCCGCTTCGTCACTGGCGCGGGGCGGATCGCCGCTGGTAGCCCGTGGCGAAGACATTGAAAGCGTCGCGCTTTCGCAGGGACAGGGCGTGCCGGTGGCGTACCTCAACGATGAGAACGCCCCGCGCAACGATGGCGTTCCGGTTCCCCGCGAACTGGCGCTCAAGAACGTCCCCAATCCGTTCAACCCGTCGACCGAGATCCGTTTCAACCTGCCGCGCGATGGTCGCGCCGAGGTACGGATCTTCGACGTGAGCGGTCGCCTGGTGAGCCAGCTCGACGGTGGTCTCATGGCCGCCGGAGCGGGCGCGCTTACCTGGAACGGTGTGGATCATCGCGGCGCCGGTGTTCGCAGTGGTCTGTATTTCTACCAGCTGCTACTGAACGGCGAGAGTCTTGGTGAGACCAAGAAGATGAACCTGGTTAAGTAGGCACGCGCAACAAGATCGTCGCGTGCCACCCAAGTGGTGCGCGTGGCTATCTTCTCTTCGCGCACGCGCAACAAGATCGCCCCCCGATCCTCGATCGGGGGGCTTTCTCATGTCACAAATCCGTACTACAGGCGCAAAAAACCGAAAAACAGCCCGTCGCGCAGGGGTTTCCCGGTATCCCGCTTTCGTCCATGTCGGGGCCTATGCTAATGTAAGGTAGCTAACAAAATGGTCTTCACGCAGATCCTGCCTCGCGGGTGCTCCCGCGCAATGGACTCGTGGCGAACCTGTTCCTTGCCAATCTGTCTACAAGGGGAACTATCCATGCAACTTGCTTCAGCGGTCCGATGCCTCCAGCGCGGGTCGTCGATTGTCGCTCTTATGAGCTTAGCACTCGCAGTTCTCGCCACCTCTCCGGCGGACGCCCGTCGCGGAGAGGCTCCTTTGGCCACACCTGGCGCCGGTGCGCCCGGTGTGGAAGTGCTCAACGTCACCGCCCCCGATGTCCCGGCGATGTTGGCTCGTGATGACCAGATGTACAGTGCCGGCGAAAAGCGCTTTCGCTACGCCGAACCCCGCGCCGTGTCGGCCACGCCGTACACCAGCGGATCCTGGTCCACCCAGCTCGATGGCACGCGCGTCTGGAACCTGTTGGTTTCGGCTCCCGACGCCACCGACCTGAACCTGGCCTTCACCCGTTTCGAGGTTCCCTTTGGTGCGAAGCTATATGTGATCAGCACCGAAGAGGACTACTACGAAGGTCCCTACACGCACGAAGACAACAAGGCTCACGGTGAGCTTTGGGTTCCCGTGATTCCCGGTGCCGAGGCTCTCATCGAGCTTCAGCTTCCGGCCGACACCAAGTTCGAGCCTCAGCTCGAGTTGACGCAGGTGAACTATGGCTACCGTGACATGTTCAACCGCGATCCCAACTCGAAGCAGGGTGCGTGCAACAACGACGTGATCTGCCCCGAGGGTCTGCCCTGGGCCGACCAGATCCAGTCGGTGGCCGTGTACTCGGTGAACGGTTTTTTCGCGTGCACGGGTAACATGGTCATGGACGTGCCCGGTAGCTTCCAGCCGTTCTTCCTGACCGCGTACCATTGCGGTGTCACGGCTGGCAACGCGGCCACGCTGACGGTGTACTGGAACTACGAGTCGCCGGTTTGCGGACAGCTTTCCGGTGGATCATTGTCCGAAAACCAGACCGGTGCGACCTTCCTGGCCAGCCGCCAGGACGTGGACATGTGCCTGGTGCGTCTGGACGCTCCGCCCAGCCCCATATCCAACGTGTACTGGGCCGGTTGGGATCGTTCGAACACCACGCCGAGTGGCTCGGTGGGTATCCACCACCCGGGTACCGATGAAAAGGCGATCAGCTTCAATACCGATCCCCTGACCACGATCAACAGCTGCATCGGTGGCGGTGGCTCGAACACCCACTGGGAAGTGGATGATTGGGAAGACGGCACCACCGAGCCCGGATCGTCGGGTTCGCCGCTGTTCGATCCCAACAATCAGCTGGTCATCGGCTTCCTGTCCGGTGGTATCGCTTCCTGTAGCACGATTGGCTTTGACTGCTACGGCAAGTTCGCCGACGCCTGGGACGGTCCTTCGGCCGCGACACGTCTGCGTGACCACCTGGACCCAGGTGGCCAGGCTCCGCTTACGCTCCAGGGTTCCTATCCCACCGGCGCGGGCGTGCCGCTGTTCGACAACGCGCGCACCTTCGATGACTGCTTCGGCGTAAGCAACGGCGTTTGCGAGCCCGGTGAGACCGTCACCGTGCTGGTGGAAATCGTGGCCGCTGGCGGCGACATCACCGGTATCAGCGGTGTGCTGAGCTCCAGCACGCCCGACGTCGTGGTCATCGGCGACTCGTCGGCTTGGCCCGACCTGAACGCCGGTGTTGGCGACGTGAACCTGGTGCCGTTCGAGGTGTTCGTGGGACAGGGCGTGCCCTGTTTCTCCAGCATGGACTTCGAACTGGTGGTCAACACCGATCAGGGTGGACCGTACAACATGTTCTTCTCGAAGGACGTGGGTCAGGCGGCGTCGCCCGCGGGCCTGCCGCTGGCCATTCCCGACAACGCTCCGGCCGGTGCGTCGAGCTCGTTCAACGTGTCCGACACCGCCGCCATCACCGATCTGAACGTTCGCGTGCAGATCAACCACACGTACGTAGGCGATATCCAGATCTTCCTGACCAGCCCGTCGAGCACGACGGTCACGCTGCTGGATCGTCCAGGCGAGCCCGCCACGTTCTTCGGTTGTAGCAACAACGACATGGACGTGACCTTCGACGACGCGTCTGGCTTCGTGCTGGAAACCCACTGTATCGGTACCACTCCGTGGTACGTCGGTGCGGCGGCTCCGGTCAGCCCGCTGTCGGCGTTCAACGGCGAGAATCCCCAGGGTACCTGGACTCTCAACGTGGTCGACAACGCGGGTGCCGACACCGGCTCGCTCGTGGACTGGGAACTCATCGCCACGCCTGGCTTCTCGGCCGGCACGTGCGACATCTGTGATCCCGTGGTTCCCGTGCAGTTGTCCTCGATCAACGTCGAGCGCAACGGCTGGGACGCCGAACTGCGTTGGGAAATCGCCCGGGCCGACGGCCTGGCCGGCTTCAACGTGCTTCGCGCCACCGATGGTGCGGCTCGCGTTCAGGTGAACAGCGACCTCATCGTGGGTACGCGCGACTTCGAGTTCGTCGACGCCGTGGCTCCCGTGGGTGCGGCCACCTACTGGCTGCAAGAGGTCACCTCGAGCGGTACCAAGATCGAACATGGTCCGTTCCAGTTGGGTGAGGCAAAGGGTGGTGCTCTAGTCCACATGGCGGCCGGTGCTCCCAACCCGTTCAAGGGTCGCACCAGCATCAGCTACGCGATCCGTGACAGCCGCTCGGTGAACCTGTCCGTATACGACGTGCGCGGTCGCCTGGTGACCACGCTGGTGAATGCCCAGCAGAGCGCTGGTTCCTACACCGCGACCTGGGGCGGCCACACCGATGGTGGCACTCCGGTGGCGTCGGGCGTGTACGTGATTCGTCTGCAGGCGGGCGATGTCGTCCAGCAGCAGAAGGTCACGATGACGCAGTAGAGGGAACTCCCTCAAAGCCTGGGCTGGCTTCGGCTGGTTCGGGTGGATTGAAGAGTGGGCCACGGGATTCCGTGGCCCACTTTTTTGTGCCGTGTTTTTGGTGAGCGGAATGAGTGACTCTGCTAGCCTGGAAGCGCTCTCCGTCTCGTTTCCGCAGAGGATTTCTCGCCATGCTTCGTATTATTGCTGTTGCTTTCGCCCTGGCTGTGGCCATGCAGGCGCCCGCCGTCCTGGCGCAGACCGTGGGTTCGCTTCCCCTCGACGAGGAATCCACGCGGAACATTGCCGAGTTCACCACGGACGAGCGGTACCTGACCGATTGGGTGCGGGTGCTTCCCGATCATCCCACCGTACCCAGCCCGCGCGAAGTACTGGGCTACACGGTTGGTACCCCGTCACGGCTCACGCAAGTAGACGACATCCACCGGTACATGCGCGAACTGGCCGCCGCCTCGCCGCGCGTACGCGTGTTCGATGCCGGCCAGAGCTTCGAGGGTCGTGAGATGATCGTGGTGGCCATCGCGAACGAGGCGACCCTGAACGAGCTGGAAGCGTATCGAACCTATCTTCATCGCCTGGCCGATCCGCGCAAGACCACACGAGACGAGGCGCAGGAAATCATCGGGCGTGCGAAGCCCATCTACTGGATGACCGCCGGGCTGCACTCGCCCGAACTGGGTCCGCCCGAAATGACCATGGAGCTGGCCTACCGGTTGGCGGTGGAAGACAGGGAGCCCTTCGCCAACATCCGCGACAACGTGATCACCATCATCACGCCGGTGCTCGAGTCCGACGGCCGCGCCCGCCAGGTCGAGTGGTGGCGCCGTCATGTGAAGGGCCACAAGGACTACAAGGACATGCCGCCGCGCTCGTCGCCGTTCTGGGGCCACTACACGTTCCACGACAACAACCGCGACGCCATTGCCATTTCCCAGCCGCTGACCCGCAACTACGTGGACACGTACTTCCACTGGTTGCCCACGGTTTCGCTCGACCTGCACGAGTCGGTGCCGTTGCTCTATGTTTCCACCGGCACCGGTCCCTACAACGAACGCATCGACCCCATCACCGTGAGCGAGTGGCACGCCCTGGCCAACTACGAAATCACACGGCTGTCGCAACTGGGCCTGCCCGGCGTATGGACCTGGGGTTTCTACACCGGTTGGTTTCCCGGTTACCTGCTGTGGGTAACCAACAATCACAACTCCATGGGCCGTTTCTACGAGACATTTGGCAACGGAACCGCCGAGACACTCGAACGGGATCTGCGTGAGGCGAAGTACGCCGGAAAGAAGCTTACCGAGAAACAATGGTATCGTTCGGTTCCGCCCGACGAAAAGCTCGAATGGTCGATGCGCAACAACACCAACTTCATGCAATCCGGCGCCATTGCGTCGCTCGAAATGGTGGCCAACAACCGCGAGATGTTTCTTCGCAACTTCTTCGAGAAGGGCGTCAACGCCCTGTCGCGGGCGCGTGAGAAGGCACCCTATGCATTCGTCATCCGACGTGAGCAGCGCGATGTCGCGGCCGCGCGCGATGTGCTCGTCATTCTGGATCGCCACGGAATCGAAATGGGCGCGGTGAGGAGCTCGGTCAAGCTGGGCGAGAAGGACGATGACGGAAATCAGTTCGAGCTCGAACGCGGCGACATCCTGGTGAAGTTGGAACAACCCTACGGCGCCCTGGCGCGAAACCTTCTGGAGGCGCAGGAATTTCCCGAAGACGTCGAGGTGCCGCCGTACGACGACGTGGCCTGGACGCTGGGACTCCACATGGGCGTGACCGTCGACGCGGTTGATATCGTGGATGTGCTCGATGTGTCGACCGACACGCTGGAAGATTTCTCCGGTGCGATCGAGACACCAGATGTTCCCGACAAGGCGAAGGTGTGGGTCATTCCGCACCGCGCGCAGCGCGAACTGGGTCCACTGCGTTTGGCGCTGGGTACCACCGTCATGTCCGCGACCGAAGAAGCCTTCGAGCATCGCAAGCAGACGATTCCCGCGGGGTCACTGGTCATCGACGGCAACGACGTCGATGCCGAGGCACTTCGCGGCGAACTGCAAAAGCGTGGCCTGGGTGCCATTGCCGTGAACAATATGCCCGACGTCCCCATGCACGATGTCGACGTTCCGCGCGTGGCCATGTACCACGCCTGGTGGTCGACGCAGAACGCGGGTTGGGTTCGTTACTCACTCGACACCGCGGGTGTGGAGTTCACGCTGATCGACAAGGACGACATAGGAAATGGCCGGCTGGACGACTACGATGTTCTGCTGATGCCGTCGTACCGCGGCGGCACCCGGCTGGAAAGCGTGATCGCGGGTATCGATCGCAAGTGGAGCCCGTTGGCGTACACGAAAACCGCCGAAACCCCTAGCCACGGAGACATCAAGTCGTCCGAGGACATCACGGGTGGTCTGGGGTACGACGGCATGGCCCGTATCGACGCCTTTGTGCGCCGTGGCGGCACGTTGATCGCTTTGGGTTCAGCCGGTGTCATTGCCGCCGACTCGGGCATGTCGCGGCGTATCGACGTGAGCCGTCCGTCGGGGTTGCGCAGTCCGGGGTCGTTCGTCAGCGCAAAGGTTTTGGCCACGCAATCGCCCCTGGTCTACGGCTACGAAGGCGATACGCACGTGTTCCGCGGCAACGGTCCCATCTACGACGTGGACGACTACGATCGGCATCTGGTGGCCCTGCAGTTCGGCCACAAGAAGCAGGGCGACTTCCACTTTGGAACGCCGGCCGAGGAAGACGCCAAGGCGCCGGACTTCGTGCTATCGGGCGGTGTCGTGGGCCAGAAGAAACTGGATGGAAAGCCGGCCATCGTGGCTCAGCGGCTGGGCGAGGGACGGCTGGTCCTGTTCAGCTGGAATCCCATGCACCGGCATCTGAACCACCATGATCACGCGTTCGTGTACAACGCGCTGTTGCACTGGAACGATATCGACGAGCTGGAACGGCCAGCGGCCGAAGTCGATGATGAAGAAGACCCGGAGTGAGATTTCGCTAGGCCCCTGGCCAACTGAGCAGCGTGGACTCGTTGGCAGCATCGAAGAAATGCGCGTGGTCGAGGTCTGCGTGCAGATCGGCTTCCATCCCTGCACGCACTGCGTCCGAAGCTTCGACCCGGGCCACCCCCCGCGCCCCTTCTTTCGTGCGCCAGTACACCAGGGTCTCGCTACCGAGCGGTTCGACCACCTCGAGCGTCGTGGCGAGAGTTGCCCGAAGCCGTGATTGTGAAGGCCGAAGATGGATGTCCTCGGGCCGCAATCCAACCGTGAACGACTTGCCGTCGAGGGAACCAAGGTCAGAGGGAATGTCACCTTCAAGAGTGGTGGATTCGGCCTCCAGATCCAGTCGACGGTTCTCCAGGTCGAAGCGCGCGGACCAGAGGTTGATGGGCGGACTGCCGAGGAACGAAGCGACGAATCGGTTGGTAGGGCGGTTGTACAGTTCCAGGGGGCCGTCGACCTGCTGGATCACGCCGTCACGCATGACGACGATGCGATCGCCCATGGTCATGGCTTCGGTCTGATCGTGCGTGACGTAGATCATGGTCGCGCGAAGATCACGATGTAGCTTGGCGATTTCCGTACGCATTTCCACGCGCAGCTTCGCGTCGAGGTTGCTGAGTGGCTCGTCGAACAAGAAGACCTTGGGCCGGCGCACGATGGCGCGACCGAGGGCCACGCGCTGGCGTTGACCGCCGCTTAGCTTGGCCGGACGCCGTTCCAACAGGGCCTCGATCCCCAGCAGGCGCGCCGCGTCCCTCACCCTCTCGCCCATCTCGGTCTTGTTCATGCGCCGGATCCGAAGCCCCATGGCCATGTTGTCGAATACGTTCATGTGCGGATACAGGGCGTAGTTCTGGAACACCATGGCGATATCGCGATCGCGCGGTGCGACCTCGTTCACGACCCGACCGTCGATGGAGATCGTCCCGGTGGTGACCGACTCGAGCCCGGCAATCATGCGCAGGAGGGTGGACTTGCCGCATCCCGAGGGACCCACCAGTACCAGAAACTCCTCGTTGGCGACCGTGAAGCTCGCGTCGGTGACGGCCACGACATCCTTGTCATAGGTCTTGCCCACGCCCGACAGAGCTACTTCGGCCATGTTAGTATCCCGTGGAAGAGTTGGGTCAGTCGAACTGCCCGAGTGTGACGGGGAGAACATTCGCGGTCAACGTCGGGTTCCATCGGCCTTTTTGCCGATGATGCTCGGCGGACTGCAATTTCCGGAGATGTTGTATGCGTTGTTCTGGTCGCGTTTGCCCGTGGATTCCTGTGTTGCGGTTCATATGCCTGGGCGCCTTGCTGGTGGTGGGATGCGCGGCTGCTTCAGAAGTGCCGCAACCCGAGGCCGGCACTGAAAAACACAGTGATTTTCTCGACACGTTGCAGCACCGGACGTTCGGGTACTTCTGGGATCTAAGCCATCCTGAAACGGGGCTCTCCCCCGATCGATTTCCCACCGAGTCCTTTGCCAGCGTGGCGGCCACGGGTTTCGCACTGACGGCCTATCCCATTGGCGTGGAGCGTGGCTACATAACCCGCGAAGAAGCTCGGGCTCGCGTCACGCGGACCCTTCGCTTTCTGTGGAACGGCACCCAGGGCGAGGATCCCTCCGGCAGCATGGGATATCGGGGGTTCTTCTACCATTTTCTGGATCCCGCCACGGGAAATCGATTCGGCGAAGTCGAGTTGTCTACCGTGGATACCGCGTTGTTGTTGGCGGGTGCATTGTTCTGTCAGTCGTACTTCGATCGCGCGCACGCCGAAGAGGTTGCCATTCGCGAGTTGGTGGAAAAGCTCTACCTGCGCGTTGACTGGAAGTGGGCGTCCGTGCGGCCGCCGGCAGTTTCCCACGGTTGGAATCCCGAGGTGGGCTTTCTCCCCTACGACTGGCGGGGCTACAACGAGGCGATGATCCTCTACCTGCTGGCCCTGGCCTCCCCGACGCATCCTGTCGACGATTCCGCCTGGGACGAGTGGACCTCCCGCTACGAGTGGGGTGAATACCACGGCTACGAGTTTCTGGGTTTTGGTCCGCTGTTCGGTCATCAGTATACCCACCTGTTCATCGACTTCCGTGGAATCCAGGACGCGGTCATGCGCGAGCGCGGCCTGGACTACTTCGAAAACTCCCGGCGTGCGCTTTTGGCGCAACGCGCCTATGCCATCGAGAATCCCATGCAGTGGCGTGGCTACGGCGAGAATCTCTGGGGGCTGACCGCTTGCGATGGCCCGGTCAATCAGGAGCTGGTGATCGATGGCAAGAAGCGCGTGTTCCAGACCTATTGGGCGCGTGGAACTTCGTTCGCGGGGACCGCTGACGATGGGACCATCGCACCCACGGCCATTGGTGGCGCGATTGCGTTCGATCCCGAAACCGTCCTTCCGACCCTGATCTCCATGAAGGAGACCTACGGCGAACTCCTGTTCTCGAAGTACGGGTTCCTGGACGCGCTGAATCCCACGCTTACGGCGCAGGTTCCCGTTCAGCACGGACGCGTTGATCCGAAGATGGGATGGTTCGACACCGACTACCTGGGTATCGATCAGGGACCGATTCTGGCCATGGCCGAGAACCATCGCTCTGGTCTGGTGTGGGAGACGCTCTCACGCAACCCGCACATCATTCGCGGCCTGCGTCGGGCCGGCTTTCAAGGCGGTTGGCTCGATGATGCTCCGGAGTCACCGTGAGTCCATCGGCCAGAGTCGTCATTGCCCCTCGCGCGATCCCAGGATGAGAAGGATGTGATGGCGTGCACCATCGGTGGGAACGGGGGCGATGCAGGTTCCCGCTTCCACGGCGAGAGGTTGGCCGTCGAGCGAAGCCGCCACCACGTGCTTGGCCTGTTGGTTGGGATTTGTGGCCTCAATGACAACTGGTTCCTGCGCACCCCGTAGTCTCAACTCCAGGGTAAACCCAGGCCATTCGTCGGGAATGCACGGCTTGATCAGGAACGTATCGCCGCCCCGCATTCTCAGTCCCAGCAACGATTCCACCACGGCCCGAAGCATCCATCCGGAAGAACCGGTATACCAGCTCCAGCCGCCGCGTCCGATGTGGGGTTCGGTCCCCGCGACGTCGGCCGCCACGACATAGGGTTCCAGACCATAGATAGAGATCGCTTCCGCGCTGTCGGTATGGGCTCGGGGCGTCAGCATTTCGAGGTACCGGGCGACCCTGTGGTTCTGACCAAGCTCGGCCAGGGCCATGACCACCCACAAGGCGGCGTGGGTGTACTGTCCCCCATTCTCGCGAACCCCCGGGACATAGCCGCGGATGTACCCCGGATCGTGTGGCGTGTGCTCGAACGGCGGCGTGAGCAGGCGAATCAGACCGGCGCGTTCATCGATGAGATGCTCTTCGACCGAAGCCACCGCCCGCAGAGATCTTTCGGGCGGTGCTATCTTCGAAAGCACGGCCCACGCCTGGGTCAGCGCGTCGATGCGGCACTCGGCACTTTCACTGGAACCCAACGGTTCTCCGTTGTCATAGTAGCCGCGGCGGTACCACGCTCCATCCCACGCTTCGTTCACCGCGCCGACCATATCGTCGTAGTACGCCTGATAGCTGCGAATCCGATCCTCGTCGCCGCGGGCGTCACAGAAGGGCAGGAATGAGGCGATCGTGGTGTAGAGAAACTGACCGAGCCAGACGCTTTCGCCTCGACCTTCACGGCCGACGCGATTCATGCCGTCGTTCCAGTCGCCGGTGCCAAACAGGGGAAGGCCATGTGACCCCCGCGTAAGCGAACGATCGAGTGCTCGACAGCAGTGCTCGTACACGGAGGCCGACTGCGACGAAACACGCGGGTACATGTAGGCCTCGTCCTCGCCGGGCTTCAGCGGCCGGGCCGTCATGAAGGGCACGATCTCATCAAGGACGGCGGTATCGCCGGTGGTTTCCACGTAGGTGGCCACGATGTAGGGGAGCCACAACAGATCGTCGGCGAAACGCGTCCGGATTCCCTCGCTCGTGGGTGGGTGCCACCAGTGAAGCACGTCGCCCTCTTCGAACTGATGCGACGCGTGCAGAAGGATCTGGCGGCGGGTGAGTTCTGGTGCAACCAGAAACAGGGCCGACACGTCCTGGAGTTGATCGCGAAACCCAAACGCTCCGCCCGACTGGTAGAACGCGGTTCGTCCCCACAGCCGACACGACAGCGTCTGATACAGAAGCCATCCGTTCACCGTCTGGTTCAGCGCGGTTGACGGTGTATCGATGCGAATCGTGTTGAGGGTCCGATCCCAGAAAGAACGAGCGTTGTTCCATTCGCCGTCGAGGGCGTCGGGCCGCGCGAGTCCATCAATGGTCTGATGGACTTCGTCCACCGACGCGCCCTCTCCCAGAACGAAATAGGCCTGTGCCGTGGCGCCGGGGGCAATTTCCACCGACAGTTGCCAGGCCATGCACGGGTCGAGTGCAGTTCCATCGTTGCAGTCCAGCGGCAGCGATTGCGAAATCGCCAGGGGGTTGGCCGCCGATCGGCCTCGGCCTATGAAGGTCGCCCGATCGCACGTGTAGTGAACCGCGGTTGCCTGCGGACCCGCCCAGGCGGTAGCGAAGGCAACACGGGATTGGAACGGTCCCGACAGTCTGTTTCGGGCGAGGATGGCTCCGCAGACCGGGTCGAATTCGGTGGCTACGAACCGCCCCGCCGATGGCCGATCGGTGCCGAGCAACAACTCGCAGTAGGAAAACAGCGAAAGTCGCCGAGTGGACGTTCCCTGGTTGGTGACCGACAACGCGACCACCTTGAACCCTTCGGTTCTGGCGCCGAACATGATCGTGTCGTGCACAAGTGAGCGTCCCGAATGGCGAAAGCGGCTGAACCCGAAGCCGTGCTCGACCTGGTAGTCGCCCGGAAGTGGGCACGGCCCTGGTAATGGCGACCACGACTCTCCGCTGGCGTCGTCGCGCACGTAGAGTGCCTCTGAATGCGGATCCAGCAGCGAGTCGTTGTTCCACGGGGTCAAACGATGGGTACGACTGTTGATGCTCCACGTACTACTGGCGCCGGTCTCGCTGACGAGGAATCCGAAGTGTTCGTTGGCGATGACGTTGACCCATGGCCGCGGCGGCAGCGAAGGGTCGGGTCCTGCCGGACGCACCGTGAGCCGGAAGGACGACGGGCGACGGTCGGACGGCTCGTCGTTGGATTCGTCCCAAAGTGCCTGCGCGCTGGCGCGTCGCACCGGGAGCAGCGCATCCACCGCCGCCAGTTCCACGCGTGGTTTCCGGAGTCTGGCCAAGACGGGCCATTCATCTTGAATCACCAGGTGCGCGCACGCGTGCAGAAGATCGAACTGGGTTGGCGTAAGCCCAGATGCCTGGATGATCTGAGCCACGTGGGGCGTCGCCGGTGACGAGCCCGCCGGCGACGAGGCAACCGGCGACGAGGCCGCCGGCTCGGCGGTGCTGTCGAGAACGACGATGTCAATGGGGACGCAATGCCACCGCCAGTAGCGGGACATCCTTGCCACTCGCGACCCGTGCGCCAGATCTTCGGGCGTTGACGCATGAACCAGAGCGAATCTTCGATTCTCCGATAGGCCGAATTCCTGCAACCCACGGACATCACCCACGGCACGACGCAGTGTCTGCGCGCTGGTCCGCAATGCCGGATGACCGTACATGGCGTGCCAGGCCAGCTCTTGCAGATACTTGGCTTCGTCGGTGTCGATCTCCAGCTCACGCAAAACGACTCGTTCGCGATCCTGGGCGCGATCGAACTCCGTGGCCAGGTCCGGTTTCTTCGCCAGATCATCCAGCCGGCGTTCAGCCTCCAATCGATCGGCGGCGGCTCCCAGCACGAACGTGATCTGCCTGGTCGAATGCGGCGCGACTTCGACCGTGGATCGCAAGCAGAGAATGGGATCCAGCACGTTTCCGGTCGTGTTCGAAAGCGGGGCGTTTCCGATCAGGGCGCGGGGCGACAACCGCGAAAACCCTCGACCCACGAACTCAACCCGGCTCGACTCCCAAGCTTCAACGGGAGCGTCAAGAATCGCGTGCAGTACGAAGGGATTCTGTTCGCCGGCCGAGCGCGGCCGTCGCTGGGCGTACAACGCCCCGCGTTCGGAGTCATACGAGGTCTGGAGGAAGAGTTTGGAAAATTCTGGATGCGCGGCGTAGGCAGCGGGATCGGACAGCACGAGTTCGCACCAGCTCGTGACTTCGAAGCGTCGGATCCGGTCCGACGAATTGACCAAACGGATGCGTCGCAACTCCATTGGTTGATCAGCCAGGACGCACGTTTCGAGTTCTGTATCGATTCCGTGCGCACTTCGCTGCGACTTGATTACGCCGGGAGACCAGTGGTGACGAGTGGTTCCCTCGAAGGGCTCTGACAAGGAGTAGGGGGTGGTATGGTAGGCGCCCGTTTCGAGATCGCGCACGAAGAACATGAGTCCGGTATCGTCTTCGACCGGGTCGGCCGACCATCGCGTCAGGTGCAACCCGTCGAACGACGAGTGACCCGTCCCTTCACGACCAATCGAAACCGAGTAGCGGCCGTTGGTGAGTGACCACATCTGCGGCGTGGGACTCAGCGCGGACTCGATCTTGTATCCGTCTGGATCTGTTTTCACTGAACACTCCATGCCCCGTTCGACGCAAACCCGTACCGCGTTTCACAATTCATTCTGAGACGTTCGCCCCGGGCGAGTCAACCGCAAGCACCCATACGTGTCGCCGGACGTGTCGCCGGGGCACCGACTTGACACTCGATGTCACCCGTGCCAACGTTGCCACCGGTTGTTGTTCCAGGTCTGGTGTTACATATCGTGAAACACATCTTCGCACTTCGATGGCTCTGGTTCTCGATGCTGTTCGGCGCGGGAGCATTGGGATGCGTCGGGGGTGGTTCCGAGGAAACGACAGTGGTCCGCTTCTGGGCCATGGGTCGCGAGGGCGAAGTCGTCGAAGAACTGTTGGAGGAATTCGAGCGGCAACATCCACGGATCCGGGTCGACGTGCAACAACTCCCCTGGTCCGCCGCCCACGAGAAACTCCTTACCGCGTTCGTGGGTCGCTCGACCCCCGATCTTGCCCAACTGGGAAACACCTGGGTATCCGAGTTCGCGGCGCTCGAAGCACTGGAACCGCTGGACGAGTGGATCGAAGGGGCGCTGGAGCCCGAAAGCTACTTCGCGGGCATCTGGGATACCAACGTCATCGACGACGTTCTCTTTGGAATTCCGTGGTACGTAGACACGCGGATGCTCTTCTACCGTAAGGATCTACTTGCGCAGGCCGGCCACGCCACGATGCCCGGGTCGTGGCCAGGTTGGCGGCAGGCAATGGAAGACGTGAAAGAGATTCAGGGGCCAGACCGCTACGCGATCCTACTTCCGGTGAATGAGTGGACGCAGGCTGTCATTCTGGGTTTGCAGGCGGGCTCGGGCTTGTTGGCCGACAACAACACCCGTGGCGCGTTCGCCGAGCCACCGTTTCGTCGGGCGCTACAGTTCTACGTGGATCTGTTCCGCGCCGGGCTGGCGCCACCGGTAAGCAACAATGAAGTGGCGAACCTTTACCAGGAGTTCGCCCGCGGCTACTTCGCCATGTACATAACAGGACCGTGGAACCTGGGCGAGTTCGAGCGACGATTGCCAGCCAGCATGGCCGACCAGTGGGGTGTCGCGCCGTTGCCGGGCCCCAACGGCCGCAGTGATGGAGTTTCGTTGGCCGGTGGTGCCAGCCTTGTAATGTTTCGTTCTTCCGAACACAAGGCCGCCGCCTGGGAGGTGGTTCGCTTCCTTTCCGCTCCAAAACAGCAGGTTCGTTTCTTTGAACTCATGGGCAACCTGCCGGCGCGTCGCGAGGCCTGGCAGGATTCCAGCCTTACGCGCGATAGTCGCGTGGCGGCGTTTGCCGATCAACTCGACCGGGTGGTTGCGACGCCCAAGATTCCGGAATGGGAACTCATTGCAACGCGGGTGCAGGAGCACGTGGAACATGCGCTCCGGGGCACGACGCCAGTCGACAGTGTTTTGGTGCGCTTGGATGCTGAGGTGTCGAAGCTTCTCGAGAAGCGGCGCTGGTTGCTGGCGCGCTCGCAAGCCGATGCGGGTCGGCCGTGAGCCTGGAACGCGAGCAGGCCAAGGCGGCGCGGTGGTTTCTGACCCCCGCCCTGCTTCTCATCGGCATGTTCTTCTTCCTGCCGGTTGTCGCGGGCTTGCTGCTGAGTTTCACCGACTTCGATATCTACGCGGTCGCCTCTCCGGATCGGGTCCGATTCGTGGGTTGGCGCAACTACGCCGATCTGTTGGAGTCGGACACGTTCTGGAGCGCGGTTCGCAACACGCTCTATTTCGTGTTGGTCGGAGCTCCACTCTCGGTGCTGGTTTCGTTGGCCACCGCACTTCTGGTCAACACCCCCGGTGTGAAACTCCAGGGTCTATTCCGCACCATCTACTTTGCTCCGGTGGTTACACCGTTGGTCGCGGTGGCCATCGTCTGGCGTTACCTGTACCACCCGCGGTACGGCCTGCTGAATCATTGGATGGAAGCAGTGGGGATCGATGCCATCGACTGGCTTGGCGATCCCCGATGGTCGATGCCCGCGATCATCCTGCTCGCCGTGTGGAAGAACTTTGGCTACAACATGATCATCTTCGTGGCCGGACTCCAGGCGATCCCCCGCGAACTCTACGAGGCAGCTTCGGTGGACGGCGCCGGACCTTGGTGGCGGTTTCGCTACATTACCGCTCCGTCGCTGGGACCCGCGTTCCTGTTCGTGGGAATCACCACGATGGTGGGGTTCTTCCAGCTGTTCGCGGAACCGTACGTGATGACCCAGGGCGGGCCACTGGGCAGTACCAGAAGCCTCCTGCTGTTGATGTATGAAGAGGGATTCCGTTGGTGGCGGTTGGGCGTGGCGTCGACCGTGGCCGTGTTGTTGTTCGGCTTCACGTTGGCGGGGACACTCCTTCAACTGCGGTTCTCGCGAGGTAGATGATGCGATCACGGGCCATCCTTCTCTATGCGCTGCTGTTGGGGGTAGCCGCGCTGACCCTCGTGCCGCTGCTGTGGATGGTCGCCGCATCGTTCATGTCTCCGGGGGAAGCCACGACGCTGCCGCTGCGGTTGGTTCCGCGTCACCCCACGTTCGAAAACTACCTGCATCTGTTCACGCGTCTGGATCTCGCACGGAATTTTGCCAACAGTGTTCTGATTACGGTTCTGGCCACGTGCGGCTCGGTGGTCGTGAACACCATGGCGGGCTATGCATTCGGAAAGCTGATATTCCCCGGTCGCGACCGGCTATTCCGTGCGTTGACGCTTGCCCTGTTGGTGCCAGCTCAGGTGGGCATGCTTCCGCTGTTTCTTCTGCTGCGGGAACTGGGCCTGGTGAATACCTACATGGGCGCGCTCATTCCGTACATGGCCAGCGTGTTCGGGATCTTCCTGATTCGTCAGTATGCCCTCAGTCTTCCCGGCGATCTGCTTGACGCGGCGCGCGTCGACGGAGCCAGCGAGTTTCGCGTGTTCTGGTGGATCGTCGTGCCCACGATCAAACCCATCATGGTGACGCTGGCCACGTTCACGTTCCTGAGCGCCTGGAACGATTTCATGTGGCCATTGATCATACTGACCGACAGCGACAAGCATACGCTTCCCCTGGCCTTGGCGAATCTATCGGGCGAGCACGTCCTGGACACCGAACTCATGATGGCGGGATCCATGCTCACGGTACTTCCGGCCCTGTTGGTCTTCCTGGCTTTCCAGCGAAGCTACATGCGAGGCATAACGGCGGGAAGCGTGAAGGGATGACGTTCATGTGGTCACGCGCCGTGCTCTTGACCATTGGCCTGGGCGTGGCCTGGGCTCTGGTGGCGAATGCGGCCGGGCCGGAGGGTCGCGTCAGTGTGAGCGAATGTGAGGATCTGGCGGCGTGGACGGCAATTCCGGCCGACGGCGTCTCGTTGGATCTCTCACTCGACGATGGGATCGACGGTCGGGCTCTGCGACTGGACTTTGATATTCCCGGCGGTGGTTACGCGGTGGCTCGCACCGAAGTCGATCTTCTGCTACCCGAGAACTATGTCTTTCGGTTCTCCGTTCGCGGCAACGCACCCGTGAACCACCTCGAGTTCAAGGTCATAGACGAGGTGGGGGACAGCGTGTGGTGGTCGGTTCGACGCGACTTCGTGTTCCCGCGCGAATGGAAGCGCTTGTCCATCAAGAAGCGGCATCTCGATTTCGCCTGGGGACCCAAGGGCGGCGGCGATATCCACCGCGTTTCCGCCATCGAGTTTGCGGTAACCGCGGGTAGCGGCGGCAGCGGGCAGGTCTGGATCGACCAGATCGAGTTGGTTCCGTTGGCGGCGGCACGGGAAATTCCGGCCGATCTTCTGGTGCGCGCGTCGACGGAAGATCCGGCCCATGCAGCCGCCTTGGCCGTCGATGGCAACCTGAACACCGCGTGGGAACCTCGCCAGGAATCCAGTCCGTGGCTTTCGGTTGATCTGGGTTCCAGCACCGAATACAGCGCTCTGTACCTGACATGGGTCGATGGCCGGCACGCGACGGACTATGTGGTCGAGACATCCGAAGATGGGTTGGTCTGGGTCACCCTGCGTGAGGTGTCCGGAGCCGACGGCGGTTTCGATCCACTTCATTTGCCGGAGTCGTCATCGCGGTTCGTTCGTCTCCGTGTTCTGCGCGCCTTTGGTACCGAACCCGTAGCGCTAGCCGAAATGCTCTTGCAGCCGGTCGACTGGGCGGAGTCCAGGGTCGCGTTCTTCGAGCGGCTGGCGACGCGCGTCCCGCGCGGCCACGTTCCCCGCGGCATGCTGGGCGAACAGGCGTACTGGACGGTGGTGGGGATCGACGCCGATCCGCGAGAGGCGTTGCTGGGCGAAGACGGCGCCCTGGAGTTCGGCGCTGGACTGGGCTCGATCGAACCGTTCCTGCACGACGGGGAGCGACTGTTCACCTGGGCCGACGGTCGCATCGACCAGACGCTGGCCGAGGGATACCTGCCGATTCCCACGGTGCGATGGCAGCTACCGGGCTGGGAGTTGCGCGAAACGGCATTTGCCACCGGGCGACCCGGAGCATCGTGGGTGGTGGTGCGGTATTCACTGACCAACCAGGGCAGCGAATCGGAGTCGATACGACTCGCGCTGGCACTTCGTCCGTACCAGGTGAATCCGCCCAGTCAGACGCTGAACCTGCAGGGAGGCATTTCCTCTGTTCATGCCATTGAGATGCGGGGCGATGACGTCTACGTAGACGGACAGCCGCGCGTGCGTTCGTTGCGGACCGCCGACGGATTCGGCGCCGCCAAGTTCGACGCGGGCGACATCGTGACCGGCTATCTTTCGCGCGGCCGATTGCCACAGACAAAAGAAGTGCGCGACGACTTCGGCGCCGCCTCGGCGGCCCTGGTATATGACCTCGAACTGCAGGCGGGGGCGACGGAGACGATCGACGTTCTGGTGCCGCTGTATCCAGAAGCTGGCTTTCCGCCCCTTTTGGAAACCGCGGCCAAGACCTGGGTGGACGATCGGCTGGCGCTTGCGCAACAGCGATGGAACGAGCGTGCGCACTCGGTGGAACTCCAGTTGCCGCCGGCCGCGCGCGAGATCGAAGAAACGTTCCGCGCACAGATCGGCTACATCCTGGTGAACCGGGCGGGCCCTGGCATTCAACCCGGCTGTCGATCGTACGCGCGGTCGTGGATTCGCGACGGCGCGCTGACCTCCTGGGCCTTGTTGCGAACGGGACACGTTGCCCCGGCGCTCGAGTTCCTGAAGTGGTACGCACCCTTCCAGTACGAGAACGGCAAGATCCCGTGTGTGGTCGATGTTCGAGGGGCCGATCCTGTCGATGAGCACGATAGCACCGGCGAGTTCATCTTCCTGGTTCGCGAAGTCTATCGAGCTACGAACGACATGGCGTTGCTGCGCGAGATGTGGCCTGGGGTCGTGAACGGTATTGGCTACCTGGACTCGCTGCGCCAGCAGCGTCGTTCCCCGGAGTTCCGTAGCCGCGACCAGGCTCACTTCTACGGCCTGCTTCCCCCTTCCATCAGCCACGAGGGGTATTCGGCCAAACCGATGCACTCGTACTGGGACGACTTCTTCGCAGTGCGAGGTTTTCGCGACGCGGTGTTCTTGGCGAAGGAGCTGGGTGAGTTGGATGTGGCGGCCCGCTTCGAGATCATTCGTGACCAGTTCGAGGAAGATCTGTCGGCATCGGTGGCGGCGACGCTGCTCCATCACGGTATTGATTTTGTTCCCGGCTGCGCCGATCTGGGAGACTTCGACGCAACCTCCACCACGATCGCGTTGACGCCGGCCGATGCCACGTCGCTGTTGCCGGCGGGCTCGGTTACGCGGACCTTCGAGCGATACTGGGAGTTCTTCGAGAACCGGCGCAGTGGGCGCGAGCCGTGGGACGCGTACACGCCCTACGAGTTGCGAACGGTGGGTACCTTCGTTCGGCTGGGTTGGCGGCAGCGCGCCCATGAACTGTTGGACTTCTTCCTCGAGGGCCGTCGTCCGGCTGGCTGGCGGCAGTGGCCGGAAGTGGTTCGTAGCGAACCCCGGCAAGCGGCGTTTCTCGGGGATCTGCCGCATACGTGGGTCGGATCGGACTACGTGCGATCGGTCCTGGACATGCTGGCGTACGCCAGCGACGACGCCCTCATACTCGCGGCCGGGATTCCCGCCGCCTGGTTGGCCGCCCCCGGCGTGAAAGTCGGAAACCTCCCAACCCCGTATGGGGAATTGAGTTATACCGCAGCTCGCAGCGCCGATTCTACTCGGGTGGTCGTCGCCGGCGGCCTCGTGGTGCCTCCGAACGGCGTCGTCCTGGATCTTCCCCTGGCCGAACACCAACGGTCCGCCACCGTCAACGGTCAGCCCGCCAGCTGGAGCGACTCGGGCGGAATCCTGGTGTGGGATCTGCCGGCCACGGTGGTTGTAGGTCCCTGATCCGCGGGTTGTAGGTCCCCTGATTCACGGGTTGTAGGTCCCTGATCCATTGCCGGCCGGCATCTTTGCGGCCTCGTCCGGCTGGACGCGTGGGCCCTGCGGAAGCTCCTGCGTTTGCCCTCCTTGACACCCGTAGGGTGGATATGTAACCGTTTACACGGCTGTTTAGGGGCAGCTTCGCCCCGGCGTCGGACCGCACCCATTCCTTGGGAGTTGATGGTGGCAACCATTCGCGATGTAGCGAGCGCCGCCTCCGTGTCCATCGCGACCGTTTCGCGCGTGCTCAACGGAAGTCCTCGTGTCAGCGAGGATGCCCGCGAACGCGTCTGGGCCGCCGCCGACCAACTCGACTACTGGCCCAACACCGCAGCTCGCAGCCTCACGACCCAACGCACCCACGCACTGGGTGTTCTGCTCCCCGACCTGTTCGGCGAGTTCTTCTCCGAGGTCATCCGTGGCATCGACGAAGCGGCACGTGCCCAGAAACTACAGGTCCTGATTTCGAGTTCGCACGCCGACACGCAGGAAGTGTTGCTGGCTGCGCGTTCCATGCGCGGCCGGATCGACGGGTTGATAATCATGGCGCCCGACGAGGGTTCGATCGAACCCATTCAGCGAATCGCTCGGCGCTTTCCCGTGCTTCTGGTCAATCCGCCCTCGTCGGTCGATGGCTGCAGTTCGGTATCGGTGGACAACTTCGAGGGAGCTCGCGCCGTCGTCGAACATCTCCTGCAAAACGGCCACCGGGAGATTGCCATGGTCAGAGGGCCGGCCGGGAACGTGGATGCTGAAGATCGCTTCCGGGGCTACCGCGACGCACTCGCGGCGGCGGGTATCGAAGCTGAGTCGCGGCTGGAGATTGCCGGAGCATTCACCGAGACATCGGGTTTCCAGGCGGGCCTGGAACTCCTGTCCCTCAAGAACCGACCCACCGCCGTTTTCGCCGCCAATGATTCCATGGCCGTCGGACTCGTGAGTGCGCTGCGCAGCCGCGGGCTGCAGGTTCCTCGGGATCTTGCCGTCGTGGGGTTTGATGACATCGTCATCGCAAGCTACCTGAGCCCGGCGCTCACCACGGTTCATGTCGATGCCTACGAGCTGGGGCTTCGCGCCGTGAGGCTCTTGTTGCCAAGCCTGGAATCCCCTGGTTCGAGCGAACAGTGTCACGAGGTGCTTGCAGCCCCCGTCGTCGTCCGGGAGTCCTGTGGCTCATCGCAGTCACCCGCAATGAAGTCCGAGTCAGGACGAGACAACAAAATCACTCAACGTGGGAGGAAAACCGGACCATGAATACAATACGCGTTTCGGCCCTGATCTCTGTCTTGTTCCTCGCCGTTACCGCGCAGGCGCAGGTACCGCGCGACAATGTCTTCTGGGCTCGAACATCCGCGGGGCCGATCGTGCTCGACGGAGTGCTCGACGAAGTGGACTGGGCGAAGGCGGAAACCAAGTTCATCCAGTACGAACAGAGCGCTGGGATTCCCGGCAGTGGTTGGAAGCTCGAGAGTGGAGCCTTCTTTCCCACCGATCCGGCGACGGCGACGGTTCGCATGTTGGTCGTTGGCAATCAACTCTACCTGGGCGTCGATGTGACCGACGAGTCGGTAGGTGGATCCGAGGAATTCAATCGTTTCGACGGCCTACTCATGGCTCTGAAAGACCATGTGGCCGACACCGGTGGCACGGCGAGCCCGCCGGCCGAGTACTTCTACACCTGGTGGTATCCGCAGAACCTCGATCCGCAGCCCGCGGGGCAGGTACCGCAGTTTCTTGGAAAGTGGGCCCAGCTTCCCTACGGAACGCCGCGCACCCAGGAAGACATCGACAACTGGGACGCGGTGACCGTGGTCCACGGCACATCCAACGACGACTCCGACGTCGACGCCGGCTATACGGTCGAGATGCGTTTCAACCTTACGCCCATGGGATACGACGTGACCCAACCGGGTGGCGACATTCTCGAGTGGAACATCTCCATCTACGACTGCGATTGGTTCTGGCCGTTCAACGCCTCGATCTTTGGAACTCAGCGGGTCTGGTGGCAGTCCCCCTGGGGAAACACGGCCTGGTACGACGAGGTTCGGGTCTTTGCTCGCCCCGATGTCACCGTCGATACCCCCGTGGTTCCGTTTCTACCGCCGGAAGTCGTCATCCCGCGACTCACTCCGGCACCGACCATCGACGGCGAGCTGACCGAATCCATCTGGTCTGACGCCTCCATCTATGAGTTCGACCTCAGGTGGAACGACACTGCTCTGCGCGATTCGTACCCCGAGGTTGGGCCGTTTCGATCGGGCCAGTTTCAACCCGAAATCGAAGGCGGCGCGGCCTTCGTCGTGGACGGTGCGGATGCCACGGTGAAGATGTTCTTCGAGGGATCCACACTGTACATGGGGTTCGACGTACGCGACCTGGTGATCACCTCGCACACGCCGATCGATCGGTGGGATGGCTTTTCCGTGTCGCTGAATGATCGCGTGGTAGTGGGTGCCGACAACAACCTCCAGGGCCGGGACATTTCCTTCCGCGTCGACACCGACGGTAGTGCGTTGGCCGAGGAATATCTGACCACGCTGTTGTCGTCGGGCGATGCGCAGGTAGCCATCTCGATGAACCCGGGATCGGTGCCCGACAACGTGGGCAACGTCGATAACGGTTACACGGCCGAACTTGCCGTGGACCTGACGGCGCTGGGGTACCCGGCCAATCTGGGAGACCGGGCGCTCTTCATTGGCGTGGTTCACTTCGATGCCGACTCGTTCATTCCGGTCACCGACAGCTACGCCACCCGCGTCTGGTGGTTCCGCGAGCGTGCGGGCGATTGCTGCCCCGCGTGGGCGCACCTCGAGCCGACGGCCGTAGGCGTGCTTCCGGATTTTCCCGGCGACCCATCCGCGGCGTTTGCCTATGCGGTGCCCAATCCCTCGCGCGGACCGGCGTTGCGCTACTCGTTCCCGCGGCGAGCGCGGTTGGAGTTTTCCCTGTACGACCTTCGCGGACGCCTGGTCGAAAGGCGTGACCTTGGGGTGCAGGGCTCGGGCGAGCGACAGATGCAGATCGACTGGCGCGATCATAGCGCCGGAATCTACCTGTACCAGTTGCGCGGGATCCATCCGACCAGCGGAGAAGATCTGGGCGTAGTTCACGGCAAGACGGTGTTGGTCAAGTAGGAGAAGGAACGGTGTTGGAGTTTTCGCGACCGGCCTGGTTGGGTTTGTTGATCGGCGTCGCCCTCATGGGCGTCGCCTGCGATGCCTGGTCGGGAATCACGGGCAAGATCTCGGGAGTGGTGGTCGACGAGCACGACGCGCCGATCTTCGTGGTGGCGATCGAACTCGTCGAGTTGCCCCACCTGGCCCTGACCAAGCAGGACGGCAGCTACGAGATCCTCAACGTGCCTCCTGGCACCTACGGCGTTCGCTTTCAGCGCCTGGGATTCGAGACGGTACTGGTGCAGAACGTCGTGGTTTCGTCCGACAACACGACGAAGATCAACACGAAGATGGTTCTGGATGTCCTCGAGATGGACGAGATCGTGGTCCGGGCCCAGACCCCGCCCGTGGTTCTCGACCAGACCAGCACCCAGACGAATCTCTCGGCCGAGGAAATCGAGGACCTACCGGTGCAGGAGCTGGAGGACGTGGTCAACCTCCAGGCCGGGGTCGTGGACGGCCATTTTCGCGGTGGCCGAATCGGCGAGGTCCAGTTCCAGGTCGACGGTGTGAGCGTGAACAACCCGTTCGACAACAAATCGTCTCTGCGGCTGGACCGCTCGATCCTACAGGAGGTCCAGATCATCAGCGGGACCTTCGATGCCGAGTATGGGCAAGCCATGAGCGGAGTGGTCAACGCGGTCCTCAAGGACGGGACGCGCGAGTTCGAATGGAACGCCGAGGTGATCACCGGGACCTACCTGTTTCCGGGACACGCCGAGCGCCTCTTGAACGACACCATCCGTCCGGGCGGAATCCAGAACTATCAGTTGAGTCTGAGTGGCCCCTTGCCGATTCCTGACACGGTATTTCTGGTGAGTGGCCGCCGGAATTCGACCGACAGCCACATCTACGGCGAGCGTCGATTCGTGCCCACCGACGAATCGAATTTCGAAACCCGTGAATTCGTGCCCACGGGCGATGGCGCCGAAGTTCCACTGGGGTTCACCGAAGAGTGGTCCGGAGTGGTCAAGTTGACCAATCGATCGTGGGTCAACTCCCGCGCGAGCTACCAGGCCGTGGTCAACTCCATTGATAGCCGCGCCCCGAACTTCGCGTTCCGATTCAATCCCGATGGTTTGAGTACGCAGGAGACCTTCTCTATCGCGCACGGTCTGGACTGGACCCAGACGCTCAGCAACACCACGTTCATCGACTTCAGCGCGCGCCAGAACTACTTCAGGTACCGCGACGTTCGGTACGAGGACCCGTTCGATTCGCGCTACGATGATGCCGGCCGCCCCGTCGCCGACGATGCCTACGAACTGGGCGCGATCGTGCAGGGCGTTTCACTCAATCGCTTCGAACAGACGACCGACAGCTATCTTGTGAAGACGGTGCTTCGCAGCCAGGTCACGCCAGCGCATCTGGTGAGGTTCGGAGGTGAATTCCAGGTCTCGCAAGTGCAGTTTGGAACTCCAGGCCATCTGACGTTCGTCACCGACACCAACGAAGAGGGGAATACGGTCGAGTTGCTCGATCGCAAGTTCGACGAACCGCCCGACTTTCTCGCCGTCAGCGAGTATCACCCCCGGGTGGCCGCCGCGTTCGTGCAGGATCGCATCGAGTTACCCGACATCACGGTGCGCGCGGGACTTCGCCTCGACTACTTCGACTCCAGGGCCACGCTTCCGAGTGACCTGCGCAATCCGGCCAACGCCATCGACGGCGCACCGGCATCGTTTCCCGTGTCGGCCTCGAGCAAGTGGGCGGTATCGCCACGATTGGGCGTGGCGTATCCCATCTTGAGCCACGCCGCCGTCCATTTTGCCTACGGCCACTTTCGGCAGTTCCCTCCCCTGCGCGACATCTTCACCAATGCCGACTACTCGGTGCTGGAGCGGCTGCAGGCCGGGCGCGATCCCGGCGTACTGGGCAACCCCGACGTAAAACCCGAGAAGACCGTGCAATACGAAATCGGCTACAAGCAACTCGTATCGGATGATCTGGGTATCGACGTGACCGCGTTCTACAAGGACATCCGCGATCTCGTCGGCGTCGAGTTCATCACCACCTACACCGGCGCCGAGTACGCGCGCTTGACGAACGTGGACTTCGGTAACGTTCTGGGCATCACGTTCTCTCTGGACCATCGCAGGTTGGGGCCGCTGCGGGTGTCGTTGGACTACACCTGGCAACAAGCGTTGGGAAATTCCAGCGATCCGCGCGAGACGGCTACGCGTGCCGAGGTCGGAGAGGATCCCCGTCCCCGGCTCCTTCCATTCAATTGGGACCAACGCCACACGCTCAACACCACACTCTCACTCGCGCACTCGGAGGCTTACTCAATGGGCGCCATCTTGCGCGTGGCGAGCGGTCAACCCTACACGCCGCTTACGGGCCTGGGTGGATACGGCAACGGCCTGGTCACCAACTCCGATCGCAAGCCGTTCGGTTGGCTCGTGGATCTACGGGCCGAGCGTCGGATCAAAGCCAAGGGAGCGCGCCTTGGTCTGTTCGCGCGCGTGTTCAACCTGTTCGACACGCGCTATTTCAACGGGCCGGTGTTTGCCAGCACGGGCAGTGCTGACTACTCGCGCCTACCCAACGATGCCACCGCACTGCTCGATCCCACGCGGTTCTATCCGCCGCGAAGACTCGAAGTCGGAATACGCATAGCCCCCGGAGGAGACAAGTGATGTCGCGCTTTCGCCCCTGGTTGGCCGTGCTCACGTTGGGACTGGGCGGGCTGTTCGTGTCGACGCTCGCGGCGCGGTCGCAGGAACTCGAACCGGTCATCCCGCAAGCCGAGCGTGGGCGAGCCGACGCGGAACGGGCCGGCACCCTGGATGCCAGCAACATCCGCACGGTGTTCTGGAACTACGGGATGGTGGGTGACTACCCCGCCGACCCGGTGAACGCCGATCTCAGCGTGTTCCACTCGGTGGAGGTTCCCAAGGGCTCGGGCATGAACTACAGCGACGGAATCACGCCGTTCGTCCTGGCCAGGGTCATCCAGCGCAACGGCGCGCCCGCGTACATCATGGAGACCGGCTTTCGCGAACGTCAGACCACGAGTCCGAACTTCAATCGGGTCATGCGGTTCGAACCTCGCCCCGGTTTCTTCCAGGCCGACCCCGGCATCAATCTGGGATTGTCTCCGGCCATGAGCAGTGATCCGCGTACCTGGCCCGACGTCTGGCCCGATCGCCTTCTGGAATTCGATGATCCCGGTTGGGCCGGCAGTTGGAACGGCTACTTCGGCAAGGCGCGGGTGGCCGATCAGGAAACCTACATGGTCATGGACGACAACTTCTACGACGCGTGGGATTTCCAGCCCGACGACCGTGATCCCACGCGTAAAGGTCTGGGGCTGCGCATCGAACTACGTGGGTTCCAGTGGTCGAACCCGCAGGCTCGTAACGTCATCTTCTGGCACTACGACATCACGAACGAAGGAACCACCGACTACGACGACAACATCATCTTTGGGCTCTACATGGACTCGGGGGTGGGCGGACCCGCACTGTCTTGCGACGGCGTGTTCGAATCCGACGACGACAACGCGTTCTTCGACCGTGAGCTCGACGAAGACGTACTGAATCTGGTGTACACGTGGGACGAAGGTGGCCATGGGCGCGATCTGAACAGCTCGTGCAGCACGACCGGCTATCTTGGTTACGCGTACCTCGAAACCCCGGGCAACGCGCTCGACGGAGAAGACAACGACCAGGATGGCTTCGTCGATGAGATGCGCGACGGGGGACCGGGTATCCGCATTGACGGCCGCGATGCGATTCGCGCGTACGTCGTGGCCAACTACGATCTGGCGCGGTTCGAGGCGGCCTACGGTCCGCTCGAAGAACTCCCGGCGTACCTCGAGGGAATCTGGTGGACCGGCGACGAAGACCTCGATTGGGTGGCCGAAGTCCACGATACGGGCGGCGACGGCGTGTTCGAGACGGCGGACGAAGGCGAGGGCGACGGTATCCCCACCGATGGTGAACCCAACTTCGATCGCACCGACCTGCACGAATCGGATCAGATTGGCCTGACGGGGTTCAAGATCAACCGCATCCGCGCGGGGCAGGGCAACCCGAATCAGGAAATCGACGACATCCTGTTCTTCACCACCAACGCCAACTGGCCGCAGCGGTTGTACGAACAGTTCACGCACCCCGATCCCGCCGAACGTTTCGACGACGCTCTGGCCTCCAACTACAACATCGGCTTCCTTTTCGCGTCGGGCCCGTTCACGCTGAAGGCCGGCCAGAGCGAACGCTTCAGCCTGGCCCTGGCCTACGGCGCCGACCTGACCGAGCTGCGCCGCACGGTCAAGACGGTTCAGCAGATCTACGACTCCAACTACCGATTCGCGGTTCCGCCGGCCACGCCGATCGTCACGGCCGAAGAGGGCGATGGCTTCGTGCGGTTGTCGTGGGACAACGTGGCGGAGCGGTCGATCGATCCCGTTACCGGTGAGCGCGACTTCGAGGGCTATCGCATCTACCGATCCACCGACGTGAACTTCCTGGATTCCGTCCAGATCACGTCGGGTACGGGCGGCGATATCGTGGGGCGCCGTCCGATTGCCCAGTTCGATTTGATCGACGGGCGGCGCGGGTTCAGCGACCGTACCGAGTCGGGCGTCCAGTACTGGCTGGGCACCGATAGCGGAATCCAACACACCTGGACCGACTTCAGCGTGACGAACGGCCAGGAGTATTTCTACGCGGTTACCGCCTACGACTACGGCTCCGAATCCGAGGACCCGGACAAGAGCTTCTTTCCCTCGGAAAACGGACTCACGGGGTCTCGCAGTCGGAAGGGCGAGCTGCTGTTGCCCACCAACATCGTAGCCGTGCGGCCGAATCGTCGCGTGGCCGGCTATCGTCCGGCCGAAGCGGAGCTCGCCGAGCAGACGGCGGGACGCGGCCGTGGCGAGGTTGCCATTCAGATCGTCAACAACGAACTCGTGCCCGACGATCATCTGTTCGAGTTGACGTTCGAGACCGAGTCTTCCCGCGCGATCCGCGCCACGTCCTACGCGTTAACCGACGTTACCGATGGGCAACAGCTGTATCGTTTCGGGCAGGACCTCGATGGCCTGGGCGTGGGTCCGACCGCCAAGGGGTTGCTGGCGCTCGTGACACAGACCGAAGAGACGGTAAGTCCCGACCCCGAGACGACCGGTTTCAGCTCGGGCTCCGATACCGACGTCGTCCTGGAAGTGGTCTACCTCCAGGATCTGTCGATCGACGAACGCCGTCCGGGGTTTCCCGAAGACATCTCCATCGTGTTCTCCGATACCGTCGTGGGTACGGGGTTGGACGAGAGCCCGTTCTTTCCGCCCAATCCGGCGAAGTTCACCATAACGGCCCACGCCGAAGCGGGCGATCTGGCGCTGGATTTCCGGTTCCGCGACCTGGACGGCGACGGCACGCTGAGCGCGGCCAACGAAGTGATCGACATCGTGTCGTATCCGGAAGCCACGCCGAATACCCGGCGATTGATGTGGCGAGTGCAGCTGGTGGCCGGCGAACCGATTCCCACCAGCCCACCGGTGGGCGGCGACACGTTCGAGATTCGACTGCGTCGCCCGTTCATGGTGGAAGACGTGTTTCGCTTCCGCACCCGATCCCAGTCGTTGGACCCGGCTCTCAGCCAGGCCGAGTTCGAACCCTACGTCGTACCCAATCCGTACCTCGCCTCGGCCAGTTTCGAACCCCAGCGCTTTGCCGATTCTGGGCGTGGCGAACGGCGCATGGAGTTTCGCGGCCTTCCCAGCCGTGCGGAGATCCGGATCTACAACATCCGTGGCGAGCTGGTGCGGGCCCTGAATCACGACGGATCCAACGAGGGTTTCCTGCCCTGGGATCTGCGCACGAAGGACAACCTCGACGTGGCGCCTGGGCTGTATGTATTCCACGTCGACGGTGGCGTTGCCGGCCGGTTCACCGGCAAATTCGCGGTGGTGAAGTGATGGCTCAACGGTCGCTATTCCTGGGTGCGCTTCTTCTGGTGCTGGCTTCGGCACCCGCGGTGCACGCGCAAAGCAACACGGGCACCACCCTGGGAACGTTCCTCAAGATCGAAACGAGTGGTCGTAGCGCGGCCATGGGAAACGCCGGTGTCGCGCTGACGGGCGGCATTGAATCCGTCTACTTCAACCCCGCGGTCATCGGTTCCCTGCATCGCGTCACGGCGCAATTCAGTCATCTGTTCTGGTTCGCCGAGATCGAACTGGACTACGCCGCCCTGGCGATACCGATTCAGGGTTGGGGTACGTTCTTCGGTAGCGTTACTGCGCTGAACTCCGGCGATATCGACGTGCGAACGGTCAATGACCCCCTGGGAACCGGCGAGCGCTACAGCGTTTCCAATGTCAGCGTCAGCGTGGGCTTCGGCCGTCAGCTGAGCGATCGCTTTGCGCTCGGCGGCCAACTGAATTTCATCAACGAGCGCATATGGAACAGCTCGCACCACGCGGCGACCTTCAGCGTGGGAACCGTGTATCGTCTTACCGATGGCGGCATACGGCTGGGTTCTGGGCTTTCGAACCTCAGCACGCGGTCCCAGTTCGCGGGTCGGGACCTTGCCATCCAGTTCGACGGGAATCCGGGCGCCAACGGCGACAACAGTTCTCTTCCGGCCGACCAGTTCACCGGTGAGTTTGCCGTACCGCTGTTGTTCCGGATAGGCCTCGAGGTTCCGTACCAGGTCACGGCCAAGACCCGCGTTACGTTCCTGATCGACGCTTTGCACCCCAACGACAATTCAGAGAGCCTGAACGTGGGTGGCGAGTGGTCGTTGGGCAGGGTGCTGTCCCTGCGCGGCGGCTATCAGGCCATGTTTCAGGACGACTCCGAGTTGGGTTGGACGTTCGGCTTCGGGCTTCGGCGCGATCGCCGCGATACCGACATGCGCATCGACTATGCCTGGGCCGGGCACGAAACCCTTGCTGCGACGCACCTGATTTCGGTCGCGCTCGCGTTCTAGTACAAGAAAGGCACCTACGGATGATACTCAACCTGGAACGCTTCTCACCGACGGCTGGATGTTGGGCGAAGCTTGGTCTCGTTCTGGCTTTCCTTACCGTTTCGGGGGCAGGCACGGCGAAGGCGATCACGCCGGAGCAACTGCTCGACGATCTCCAGCGCACCGCGTTCGACTACTTCTGGAACGAGGCCAACCCAGCCAACGGTCTGGTCAAGGACCGCAGCACGGCCGGGTCGCCGTCCAGCATCGCCGCCACGGGCTTTGGCCTTACAGCTATATGTATTGGCATCGACCACGGTTGGGTGTCGCGCGTGGACGGCCGCGATCGCGTACTCACCACGCTGCAGACGTTCTGGAATGGGCCGCAGGGCGACCAAGCCAATGGAAACATCGGCTACCAGGGACTGTTCTACCACTTCCTGGACATGACCACCGCCACGCGGACCTGGAACAGCGAGCTCTCGACCATCGACACCGCCCTGTTGGTAGCGGGAATCATCGATGCCCGGGAGTATTTCGACACCGCCGACCCGGTCGACGTCCAGGTGCGCGCGCTGGCCGACTCCATCGTGGATCGCGTGGACTGGGAGTGGACGCGGGCCAGCGGCATCGGCATCCGCATGGGCTGGATGCCCGGCACTGGATTCGACGGTTTCGGAACCTGGGTGGGGTACAACGAGGCCATGATCATGTACATCCTGGCCCTGGGATCGAACACCAACCCCATTCCGACATTCACCTGGTTCACCTGGACCAGCGGATACAACTGGGACACCCAGTACGGTTACACGTACGTCACCTTTCCGCCGATGTTCGGTCACCAGTACTCGCATTGTTGGATCGACTTCAAGGGTATTCAAGACATCTACATGCGAAGCAAGGGAATCACGTACTTCGAGAATTCCCGGCGCGCCGCGTATGCGGCTCGCGAATACAGCATCGACAACCCGGGTAATTTCGACGACTACGGCCCGAACGTGTGGGGTCTGACCGCGTCCGATGGTCCATTCGGATACAACGCCCGGGGAGCCCCCCCGGCGCAGAACGACGACGGGACCATCACTCCCACGGCGGCCGCGGCAAGCATCGCCTTTGCTCCCGAGATCGTGATTCCCGCCCTGGTGACCATGTTCGACAACTACGGCCCGAGCCTGTGGTCGACCTACGGCTTCAAGGACGCGTTCAATCCCACGCAGAATTGGTTTGCCACAGATGTGCTGGGCATCGATCAGGGTCCGATCATCATCATGATCGAGAACTACCTGAACGAGTCGGTGTGGAATCGGTTCATGCAGAACCCCAACGTTCAGCAGGGTCTGGCGCTGGCCGGCTTCGAGCCCGCGACCACCGCGGTGGCCGAGCCCGTCATTGGCCAGACCGTCACCCTGTTTCAGAACGCCCCCAATCCCTTCGGGTCCCAATCGACCATTTCGTATCGGCTGGATCGTGCCAGCCGGGCCGTCGTCGACCTGATCGACGTTCGGGGTCGAGCAATTCTAACGCTGGTCGATGAACACCAGTCGGCCGGACAGCATCATGTGACGTTGGATGGTTCCGATCTGCCCAACGGCGTGTACTTCTATCGGCTTCGGGCCGACGGAGCGACCGTCGAAAAACGTTGCGTGCTCGTAAGGTAGGTGCCGGCAGACGCCGGCAGGAAGGAGGTCGCGGTTTCTGGTTCCTTGCTCAAGTAAATTGTCCCGTGTAACTGCCTATGGAGGTAACAACATGAAACGCATCAATTCGACGCTCCAGGTTCTTGGAGCCGTCATGCTGGTTCTCGCAGTTTCCATTCCCGCGTTGGCGGGTTCGCCCAACCCAACTGGAGTGGTACTGAACGAGCGCATCTTCAACGACTGTCCGTCTTCGACGCTGGTGTCGACGGACAACTATCCCGCCATGGTTCGTTTTGACGATCAGAATCTCAGTTGCGGTGGGTTTGCCAACCTGCACAACTGGCGCTTCTCCGAAGACGGTGTCAGCGCGATCGAGTATGTGAACGAGAACAGCTTTCGCGCGAGCGCCGACCTGACGCTCACGGGAACCGGGTGTGAGGGCGGCCTGTCCGTGTCTCCCTGGTGGTCGCCCGACGTGGATGGCCGGTTCAACGTCCGGATCCCGGACGGAGAGATTGCATGTTTCGGCGGACGGCTGCCGTTCTATTCGTTCACTTCGTCCCACGGAATCAACTACGCGGCTGGTGAGGTCATCAATATCGAGGTGACGTACCTGCCCAACTCGCTGGCCCAACACGCCCCCGCGACGATCCAGTACGACGTGCTGTATCTGGGCAACTCCTACTCGAGTGGCCCTCTCCCGTTCGATGAGGGCAATCCGGCCGAGGATCCCCCCCACGGAGTATGGGGCATGCTCAGCCCAGCCCAGGTCGGTGGCTATGTTCAGATGTTCCTGCAGGGTGGAAACCCCGCGGCCGGAAACACCGCTACCTGGGAAAACGTCCTGTATGCGGATCTGGGCACTGTCGCCACCGAGCTGAATTCCTTCGGCCAGGTCAAGGCGCTGTTCGGACAGTAGACGGCGTTGGAATTGTTTCGCGATTGGTGTTGGGCCACGGGATACATTCCCGTGGCCCAACTTTTTGTACCCGCGCGGCGTTCGTCTACTGGGAAGAAGACCAAAGGCGTGCGACGGAATTGCGTGACTAGAAGCGGCCTTTGACCGATCCCCAGGTGATGGTTTCGGTGGCCACGGTGCAGTCGGTGCCCACCGGTTCTACGTGAAACGTTCGCTGCGTGAACTCGCCCCACTCGCCGGCGACGCGAGCACGCACCTGCCATTTCCAGTTGATACGGTTGCTGTTCGCGATGAAGCCGCTGCCCTCATGGTGATAGAGTCCTTCGGGCACGATCACATCGACGACGGGAATGGATGTGGGAGTCGCTTGTACCACCAGGTTGTAGTCGCTCGCGCCTTCGCAGAGGTCCCAAGCGAAATCCCAGACAATGGGATTTGCCACGTTCGAACAGCCGTTGTCGAGGAGCGACCCGTGCGCGGGGTCGAGTAGGGCTACCACGCATGGTTCCGTGTTGGGGCCGTCGGCGTACAAACGCACGACAACGTTATAGTTGAGATCGTTCCCCGCAAACTCCAGCTCAACGATCTCCATCGTAACCCGTCGAATCTGTTCGCCTTGAAAATCCGTGGATACGAGGCCGAACATGGTGTCCTCTTGATCGCACAGCGTCACGGCCGACCCCTGTTTGGTGATCTTCAGGCACGCGAGTTCGGGGAGCCCATTCGTGAGGACACCGATCACATCGACAAAATGGGTGTCGGTCAAACCGGTCGCTTCGACAGTCTGTCCCACCGACGATGAGTCAAAGGTGAACTCCTCGAAGAGGGCATCGAAGAGTCCGGTGGAGACATGACCCACGCGGAAGTCGATTCCCACCTCGTTGTTGGCCGACCCGCCGGTGGTGCCCGACCAGGTGGCCGTGCCTACGAGTTGGGCTCGCGCCGCGGGAGCGAGAAAGCACAGGAGCACGGGAACAACGAGGACCGGCAGGACACTCTTGCAATTGGGCATGGGAACTCTCCCGGCGCGGTGCGCCTCTTGGGGACCTTGGCCTGCGGCAGGCCGTGCGTAGTTGTTTCGGTGGGAGGGCTTCCATTGTACCCCATGCGGGGCTCGATGGTTTCGGAATTGTGCACTTTGGGCCGGAGCGAGCCTTATCCCTTAGAGACACGAAACCGGACCCATGCCAAGGAGACACGCCGTGCGTGGCCCCGCTCACTCTCATCTTACTCTGTCTTGCGCGCTCCCACGCCTTGTTGCGATCCCAGGCCTTGTTGCGCTGTTGGGTCTTGTTGCGCCGCTGACCCTGTCGGCTCCCGTTGCCATGGCCGAGAGCCCCTTCTGGGGCTGCCCGCTGCTCATCGACGACTTCTCCCAGGGTGGTGTCCAAATTACCGAAGGGCCGTTGGACTACACGGTTATCGGACTCCCCACCGAGAGCTGCTACGGCGGGCGGAGGCAGGTCATCGTTCAGCCCCACCCCGGTCACAAGGGCGGCATGACCTACGGCGGAGGTGGGGACTACCGTTTCTTCATGGAGACCGAGTCGCAGTATCCACAGGGCGACGCGATCAACAACGCCGACGTGATCCTGCACTACGACTTTGCCCAACCCATAGACGTCACGCAGGGCGGTGCGAACGATCGTGTAATTGTGGACGTGGTGTCGGAGTCCTACCTGACCGGGTTGGTGCGGTTCAAGCTCGGGAACGCCGCTCACGGCTTTGCGATGTTGTTGAATCCGGGCGAGAACGTGTTCTTGCTGTCCTCGAACTCGACTTTCGACTTCACGCAGGTCGATCGATTTTCGCTGCACCTCTATACCTACGGCCCCGAAGGCGAAGGCGATGGAACCATAAGTCGCATCCGACTCACGGGGCCCGACAACCCATTGTTGAATTTCGAAGTGCCGTCGGTCACCGAGTACGGACCGCCGTGGCCGGTGTGGGGTCCGTACTTCAACACCTGGCAGGAAGTGGCGGGAGTGCAAACGCGAACCACGCAAGTGGGGCTGTTGCTGAACGGCGCGATCGACCTTGGCAGTCGACTGCCCTTGAACGTGGCCATGACCGGCTCCGACAACGCTCCCAGCGGCGAGCGCGTGGGTACCAACGGCGCCATTGGGTTCGTGCAGCCGGCGGTGGGGAAGGCATATTATCAAATGCACGGCGAGCCGGATGGCCAGACTCGCGACCAAACGCACGGCAAAGCGCTCGGGGATGCCGCGTTCGACTTCACCGTCGACATTCAACCCGCTGGTTCGCAGGTGCCTCTTGGCGTTGTGGTGGATGACAGTGCCGAAGGAACCGTGGGAGGAACGTTCCATATTCCCTTCGAGGTGGAAGTCTACGACCAGCCCACCGCGCTGATCGCCGGCACCAACTCCTACACCATGCGGGTGCAGGTGGACGATCCGTCGCTCGAGTTTTCCGACGTGCGCATTACGCCGCCGGTCGACGGGGCCACCAGTTTCGACGTGAGCTTCGAACTGCTGTCGAGGGGGGCCAGGGTTGTAGCCGGCATGGCTGCACCAGGTATAGTTGCGCCAGGTATGGTTACACCCGGCGATGATCCCCTGTTCACGGTGAGCATGGTCGGCGACTGGTTCCCCGAGGTGGTAACCACGGCGGCGCCAAGTGTGGCGCCGACCATGGTGCTGTCGGCGTGGCCGAGCGTGGCGAGTGATCGCACGGTGTTGCGTTTGGAAGGCGCGAACGACGCGGGCGGGCAGGTGCGGGTGATCGATGTTCGCGGCCGTGTGGTGAGGCGCCTTGCGTTCGCACCGGGAAAGAGCCAGTTGGTCTGGGACACCCGAAACGATCGCGGCGTCCGGGTTCCATCGGGCGTCTACTTTGCGCAGGCAACGTTCAACGGGCAGCGTGCGGTGCGTCGGATCACGGTGATGCGGTAGATCTGCAGATGAGACCCGGGCCCCATGTCTCTCGACGATGGGACCCGGGTCCTATGTTTCCCTGGTCAGGTTCTACGTAGCAGGCTACTTGATGAGAGTCATGCGTCGCGACGTGGTCGTCTCACCTGCTTCCAGCCGAGCAATGTAAACGCCCGATGACACTTGTGCACCGCTGTCAGTACGACCGTTCCAGGTGATCTCGTGTCGTCCCGCCGTTTTCTCTCCGTTCACCAGCGTGGCCACGAGACGCCCCGCGGCGTTGTACACCAGCAGTCTTACGTGACCGGTCTGGGGAACGTTGAACGCAATGAGCGTGGACGGGTTGAACGGATTCGGCACCGCGTCGTGCAGCGCGAACTTCGGCTCAGTGGGGTTGTCGGCCGCC
>JAJDAC010000039.1 GCA_029262065.1 Candidatus Krumholzibacteriota bacterium
ACTTGACGTCGTCCCCACCTTCCTCCGGTTTGTCACCGGCAGTCTCCCTAGAGTTCCCACCATTACGTGCTGGCAACTAAGGACAAGGGTTGCGCTCGTTGCGGGACTTAACCCAACATTTCACGACACGAGCTGACGACAGCCATGCAGCACCTGTCTAGCGACTCAAAGAGAAGGTGTATCTCTACACCGGTCCACTAGATGTCAAACCCCGGTAAGGTTCTTCGCGTTGCTTCGAATTAAACCACATGCTCCACCGCTTGTGCGGGCCCCCGTCAATTCCTTTGAGTTTCAACCTTGCGATCGTACTCCCCAGGTGGTCCACTTAATGCGTTAGCGCCGGCACTGAAGGGGTAGGACCTCCAACACCTAGTGGACATCGTTTACGGCTAGGACTACCGGGGTATCTAATCCCGTTCGATACCCTAGCTTTCGTGCCTCAGCGTCAGTACCGCACCAGAAGGCTGCCTTCGCCATGGGTGTTCTTCCTGATATCTGCACATTTCACCGTTACACCAGGAATTCCGCCTTCCTCTCACGGACTCAAGCTCTGCAGTTTCAAGGGCAATTTGACGGTTGAGCCGCCAGATTTCACCCCTGACACACAGTGCCGCCTACGCACCCTTTACACCCAGTAAATCCGAACAACGTTCGCTCCCTCCGTATTACCGCGGCTGCTGGCACGGAGTTAGCCGGAGCTTCCTTTGGAGGTACCTTCAGACATCACGGGTATTAACCGTAACGCTTTATTCCCTCCTGACAGACCTTTACAACCACAAGGGCCTTCATCAGTCACGCGGCGTCGCTCGGTCAGGCTTTCGCCCATTGCCGAAGCTTCTCGACTGCTGCCTCCCGTAGGAGTCTGGGCCGTATCTCAGTCCCAGTGTGGCCGGACACCCTCTCAGGCCGGCTACCTATCGTAGCCTTGGTAGGCCGTTACCCCACCAACAAGCTAATAGGACGCGGGACCATCTCAAAGTGACAGCTTCCAAGGAGAGGCCATCTTTCCCGGTAAGCCATGCGACTTACCGATTCATGCGGTATTAGCACCCCGTTAGGGATGTTATCCCCCGCTCTGAGGCAGGTTTCCCACGCGTTACTCACCCGTTCGCCACTATACTCATCCCCCGAAGGGAACTTTCTCGTTCGACTTGCATGCCTAATCCACGCCGCCAACGTTCGTTCTGAGCCAGGATCAAACTCTCCGTTGTCAAAAAACCAGGGACTGCAAGCAGCCCCATGATTCCAACAGAGAACACATATGCTCTGTAGGCCAAAGCACATGTCACTCTCATCAATCAATTTGACCGGAACCGTGTCCCAAAGGACGCGGCCTGCCTCCTTACGGAGACGTCCGATCGATAAAACCCACTTTCCAAATCAACGGGTCTTACACGCTATTCGATTGTCAAAGAGCTGAGCCTTCGCGCAAAACTGCCGCGCACCGGCCAGTGCCGTCAGAGACGGCCAACCCTCGTATTTCACGAGGCGGATCGCTGACTATAGGGGGGGCGTTCCGGAGTGTCTACCCAAAAGGTGAAACAAATCGAAGAATCCCCCGCCTGACCAGGAATGCCAATCCCGCTCGGGATCGCGCCCCTGGTGCAGCGACGCGGGAATATAGGTACGGGCCTGGGAATCGTCAAGGCTAGCAATCGCATTTTTTTCCGATCGGTGAACCGATCCACAATACATTGCCAGGGCACCACTTAGGCGCGGAACTCGATATCCAGGAAACGCCGTTTGCCTACCTTCAGTCGATAGCGGGAGCCGTCCACGCCAGCGATCGTGGCGCTCACATCGGTCACGCGCTCCCCTTCGACCGCCACTCCCCCCTGCTGGATGAGTCTTCTTGCCTCACCGCGACTGGGCGCGAGCTTCAAATCGGCCAGAAGTCCCACGATCCAAACGGGCTCTTCGGCCACCGGAAGTACCTGGCATTCCACCTCGTCGGGTTCGCCACCCTTGACGAAGATCTTGTCGAATGCGACCTCGGCTTTCGCGCCCTCACCGGGCCCATGGAACTGGTCCACCACGTTGGCCGCCAGTCTGCGCTTGTGAACGCTCGGGTTGGTCTGTTGGGCCTCGATGTCCTGAATAACCTGGTCGTAGGCGGCAGTGTCCAGGTCGCTCACCAACTCGAACCAGCGTGCCATGGCGTCATCGGGGATCGACATGACCTTCCCGAACATCTCTGATGGCGGTTCGGTGATGCCGATGGCATTGCCCAGGCTCTTGCTCATCTTCTCCACGCCATCCGTACCGGGCAACAGGGGCAGCGTCATGACCGTTTGCGGCCGCTGACCGGCCACGCGTTGCAGCTCCCGCCCCACCAGAAGATTGAACTTCTGATCGGTACCACCCAGTTCGACGTCGGCTTTCATCTGCACCGAGTCATAGCCCTGAAACAGCGGATACAGGAACTCCTGAAGGCTTATGGGCTGCCCGCCGCGGTATCGCTTCTGAAAATCGTCGCGTTCGATCATACGCGCGACCGTGTATTGACTACTCAGCTGAAGCACGTCCACCGAGGTCATCGGCAGGCACCATTCACTGTTGAACAACACCTCGATCTTGTCGGGGTCGAGCACCTTGAACACCTGTTTGCGGTAGGATTCCGCGTTCTCAAGCACCTGTTCCCGGGTCAGCATGGGTCGCGTCGCGCTCTTCCCTGACGGATCACCGATCATGGCCGTGAAGTCCCCGATGAGGAACAGCACCTGATGCCCCAGATCCTGGAACTGGCGGAGTTTCCGCAACTGGACGCAGTGGCCCAGATGAAGGTCGGGCGCCGACGCGTCGAAGCCTTCTTTTATCCGAAGCGGAGTCTGGGTCTCGATGGCCTTGGCCAGCTTGGTCTCGAGCTCATCTTTGGGCAGGATCTCCTCGACCCCTCGCTCCAGCAAGCGCATCTGCTGATCGACCGGCAACATGGAACTCATGGCGTTCTAAGGGGTTCCTTGTAAGAGGATTGGGATCAAGCGAAAGACGCACGCTAGCAAGCGTCAAATCCCCGTGTCAAGATGGCCCCGGGGAAAGGCTTGCCGGTCGCCAGTAGCGGCAGTACTTTGCCCCCACTCGGCCCACACCTTGCGTGGAAGAGCTACATGGCAACCGAAGAACCAAACAAAGAAGAAACCAAAGCCAGCGGCGGCCCGGGGAAGAAACCCGCGCGCGCCCGATTGCTGAGCTTTCGCCTGCCTCGCGGTTTCGTGAAGACCTTCTTCATCGTGAGCCTCGCGTTCATTGTGGTGGGAGTGGTGGGTGCGGCCATCACCATCCATGCCCTCTCGCGCGACCTTCCGTCGCCGGCGCGACTGCAAACCATCAAGCCCCCCATCAAGACGCTGGTCTTCGCCGCCAACGGCGACACGCTACACGAGTACTTTCGGCAAAACCGGATCCCGTTGCGCCTCGAGACGATTCCAGAAGGATTGAAGCAGGCGGTCATCGCCACCGAGGATCGCGGCTTCTACAATCACTACGGTCTCGAACTGCGCGGCATGATGCGCGCGGTGTTGGTGAACCTGCGAGAAGGACAACGCGTGCAGGGCGCCTCGACGCTAACCCAACAACTCGCACGTAGTCTGTTCCTCCATCACCGCAAGGAGTGGACGCGCAAGTTCCGTGAAATGCTGCTGGCCCTGCAGATCGAGCGCACGTACACCAAGGACGAGATCCTCGAGATGTACCTGAACACGATCTACTTCGGCCCCGGCTACGGCGTCGAAGCCGCCTCGCTCGCGTTCTTCAGCAAGAGCGTGACCGAACTCGAGCCACCCGAGTACACCATGTTGGCCGGTGTCCTGAACAACCCTGGTTTCTACTCGCCGTTTCGTCACCCCGACCGTGCCTACAATCGGCGCGCGGTTGTGCTGCGCTCCATGGTAGCCGCCGGCTACATGACGCCCGACGAAGCGGAAGCCATCGGTCAACAGGAAGTGAACATCCAACGCGAGCAGAAGCGCGAGCCGTTGGCACCGTACTTCGTGGAAATGGTTCGCCAGTATCTGGAAGAGAACTACGGCGTCAAACAGCTTTACGAAGATGGCATGCGCGTATACACGACGCTCGATCCCGTCACCCAGCGTGCCGCCGAGGCATCGCTTGAGGCCCATCTGAGCAAGGTGGAACTCGAGCAGAAATACGAAATGACCCGCGTCGTGTTCGATTCACTGTACACCGAGCCGGAAGAACGACCCCGACCGCAGTACATCCAGGGCGCGGTCATGTCCATCGATCCCCTCACCGGGGACATTCGCGCCCTGGTCGGCGGTCGTGACTTCGAAACCAGCAAGTTCAATCGCGCGGTACAAGCCCAACGACAACCCGGTTCGGTGTTCAAGCCGTTCCTATACGCCGCGGCACTGCAACGCGGATGGACTCCGGCCAGCATGCTGTTGGACGCACCGGTGGAACTGGAAACGGGCAGCGATCAACTCTGGAGACCAGTGAACTTCGACAACACGTTTCGCGGACCGGTTTCTCTGCGTTACGCGTTGGCCCATTCCATCAATGTTCCCGCGGTACGCCTGATCCTGGATGTGGGCACGCAACCGGTGTTGCAAATGGCACAGGCCATGGGCATCACCAGCCCGCTGCCGGCGGTGTACTCCCTGGCGCTAGGCGCCGGCGAGGCCAACCTGCAGGAACTCGTAGCCGCCTACACCGCCTTCGCGAACCATGGCGTGCGGGTAAAACCCCGCATGTTCACTCGCATCACCGATTCCCGCGGCGAAGTCCTGGAAGAAGTACCGGTACACCAGGAAGAGGTGCTCGACGAAGCCACGAACTTTCTCCTGGTCGACCTCATGCGTAGCGCGCTCCAGGAAGGAACCGGCCGCAGCGCCCGTTCGCATGGTTTCGTCCGCGAAGGAGCCGGCAAGACCGGCACCACCGATCGTTATACCGACGCCTGGTTCGTGGGCTACACGCCCGAACTGGTCACCGGGGTATGGGTCGGCTTCGACCAGCAGCGCAGCATGGGCAACCGCAAGACGGGTGCCGCGATGGCTCTGCCGATATGGGCCAGCACCATGATAGCCGCGCTCGACTCCATCCCCGAGTCCACGTTTCAACAGCCGGAGACGGTCATGGAAGCGTTCGTATGCGTGGACTCCGGACAGAAACCCACGGTGGCGTGCGAACAGATTGCCCGCGAGATCTTCGCCGCCGGCATGGAGCCTTCCCGGGTGTGTGAGATCCACCAGCCACCGGCGCAGGATCTGCGCGAGGGCGTGGGCGACTTCGAGGAACTCGACGCCCGACGCAACAATGAATTTGGCGAGTTCAGCGGTGGTGGTCGCCGCTAGGCGATTCGCTCGATAACCAGATCGCGCGCCGCGCAGGCCGATTCGCCGATTGAAATCGCACGTTGCAGCCGCTGACGGGCGAGTTCCGCGGTCCGTTCGTCGCGGCCATGGATGCGCACCAGTACGTCGCCTTCTTGCACCGGCTGGCCAATAGCCACGTCGATGGCCAGGCCCACGCCCAGATCAAGCACGTCGTCCTGTTGCACACGACCGCCACCCAGGTCTACCAACGACCGACCAATCTCAGCGGTTTGCATGGCGGTGATCCACCCCGAGTTCGCCGCCTTCAGGACGCCAACCTCACCGGCCCGTTCGAGTGAGGCAACCGGGTCGTTCGGGTCGAGGCGACCACCCTGCTCGCGAACCATGGCCAGGAATCGCTCGTAGGCGCGGCCCGAATCGAGGGCCGCTTCCACGCGCCCGCGTGCGGCCGCATGCGTCTCTCCCGTGACCAGATGTACCATTTCGGAAACCAGAACCAGAGTGAGTTCGCGCGTGTCCGATGGCCCCTGCCCCCGCAACACGTCGATACTTTCTTCGACTTCGTGCGCGTGGCCGACCCAACGACCCAAGGGCTGATCCATGTCGCTGACCACGGCCGACACCTTGCGGCCCGCGCGCGTGCCGGTGTCGATCAGACCCCGGGCCAACTCCCGGGCCGCGTCCTGATTGCGCATGAATGCGCCGCTGCCACACTTCAAGTCGATCACCAGATGCTCCGGACCAGCCGCCAGTTTCTTGCTCATGATGCTGCTGACGATCAGCGGAACGCAATCGACCGTGGCCGTTACATCGCGCAGATGGTAGAGCTTGCGATCGGCCGGCGCGATGTCATGGGTCTGGCCGGTAATGGCGCATCCCACTTTTCCCACGGCCGCAATCATCTCGTTGGGAGACAGGTCCGTGCGATACCCCGGAATGGCCGCCAGCTTGTCGAGCGTGCCACCGGTATGTCCCAGCCCGCGGCCCGACAGCATGGGCACGAACAAGTCCAGCTCCGCCGCCAACGGCGCCAGGATCAGCGAAATCTTATCGCCCACTCCCCCGGTGGAGTGCTTGTCAGCGGTCGGTCCGGGCAGTTGCGAGACATCCACCTGCTGACCACTGCGGCGCATCCGATCGGTCAGCACGAATGTCTCTTCGGCCGTCATTCCACGGAACCACACGGCCATGAGCCACGCGGCCAACTGGTAGTCGGGAATACTGCCGTCCATAATGCCGTCGACCAGACGATCCATATGGTCAACTGTGTGCTCGTCGCCGCGTTTCTTGGTGTCGATGATGTCGTACGGAGTGAGACTCAATACCCGGCGCTCCCCTGACCGCCCTGTACAATCTTGACCCCGGCGCTCGCGCCCAATCGGTTGGCGCCCGCGTCGATCATGGCCTGGGCGGTTTCGCGGTCACGCACGCCGCCACTGGCCTTCACCCCCAACGTCGAACCTACTACGCGGCGCATCAGAGCGACGTCGTCGACCGTGGCGCCGCCGCCGGCGAAACCGGTGGAGGTCTTCACGTAGTCGGCGCAGGCCTCCTTGGCCAAGGCGCACGCCGCGGCCTTTTCATCGTCGGTGAGCAGCGTGGTCTCGAGAATCACCTTGGTGCAAGCACGGCCGCCGGTGGCTTGCACGACGCCCTCGATGTCATGAAACACGTAGGAGTAGTTGCGGCTCTTGAGCTGGCCCACATTGATGACCATGTCGACTTCGGTAGCTCCCTGCTCCACCGCGCGTCTGGCCTCGAAAGCCTTGGTATCGGAGAGGTTTGCGCCGTGCGGAAATCCAATGACCGTGCACACCTCCACCGCGCTTCCGCGTAGCAATTCGGCACACAGCGCCACCCACGTCGGTTGCACACACACCGACGCGAATCCGAATTCCTTGGCCTCGGCGCACAGTTCGCGGATGGTGGCTTCATCGGCGTCAGGCTTCAGCTGGGTGTGGTCGATCGTGGCGGCCAGATCGCGCGGCAACGTGCGGGCTTTTTCTCCACAGGCCAGTCGACACGCACCGTTCTCGACCATGGCCCGCAGATGGTGTTCCTCGGCCGGCGCCACCTGACAGCCACATTCCGCGGCATTGAGGCGCTCGACCACGCGATCGGTAATGGTGTCGATCAGCTGCTGGCGATCGGCAGTCACGAGTTGGATCCTCCTGGGGCGCGGTAGTCCAGAAAAGGGTAGGCCAACAACTCTTCGATCGAGAAACGGAGAACGTCCCCATCGAGGTTGGCGAGCAGGATTTCGAGTTCCGGCGCGAATTCCACGAGAACCTGCCGGCAAGCGCCGCACGGCGCCGTAGGCGTAGCATCGGCCGTGACGATCGCAATGCTGGAGGGACCACGCCCGCCCTGGGCCACCATGGCGAAGATCGCATTCCGTTCGGCGCAGACCGAGAGTCCCAGCGAGGCGTTCTCTACGTTTACGCCGGCGAAGATCGCGCCGGCATCATCGCGCAGCGCGGCCCCAACCTGAAATTGCGAGTAGGGTGCGTAGGCTCGTTCGCGAGCCTGGCGCGCGGCATCGATCAACTTGCGATCGTCGTCGGAAGGATCATGCCGATGGGATGGACCGGTTGATGTGCTCATGGGAAACGAAGCTATCGCGTGGGCGCGGGAGTGTCAACGCACCCCGAGGCTCTGCGCCACCGAGGGTCCCAACACTCCCACCAACGCGCCCTGCCGATACTGGAAGATTTGCCGCAGTTGCCCCTTCACGATCAGAGCGTTCACCAGGGCCCCGCCCGGTGGTGCGTACTCTACCCGATCGATCACCTCGGTCTGGCCCTCCCGCTCGACGAAGGAATGCTCGTGCCGCCAGTAGCGGTAGGGACCGCGGGCCTGCACGTCGACGAATCGATGCGGTGGGTCCCATTCCTCGATCACGGTCCGCCAGCGCATGGGTAGACCCCGCATGCTGATCCGGTAGTCAATGACGGCGCCAGGCTTCATCTGAATGGGCAGTGGAGTCAGGATCTTGAACTCCATCCAACCGGGCGTCAGGACTCCCAGATTCTCGGCTTTCGAGAAGAATTCGAACACTTCCTCCAGCGGCACTGAAAAGGTCTGTTTGGATTCGAGTGTGAACTTCTTCATGAGACTCCCCGGTCAGCGCGATTGTGAAATACACTTCGACACCTGGGCCGAAACGGATTCGTCCGATACCCTGGTCCCAGCACGATCAAAGGATTTGGATCACGCGAATGAGCCAAAGCAAGACAACCCTGATTCTGGGCAGCGGATACCTGGGACTGGCGCTGGCCGGTGCCCTGCGCGACCACGGCCACTCGCCCACGGTGACCACCACGTCGGAGTCCAGGTACCGAACCCTCTCCGACGCAGGGTGGGCGGTCCAGCGACTCGACGTGCTGAATCCCGAGAGCAAGAACCTGATTGCCAGCGGCTACGACGTGGTGGTCGCGGCGGTGGCTCCCAACCGAGGCGCCACCGAACCCACGGACGTGTATGCGCAGGCCAGCAAGCACATGGCCCACGCCATGGAGCAAGGCAGTGTCGCCCGACTGGTCTGGGTGGGATCCACTGGAGTGTACGGCCAGGACGATGGCCGCCGGGTGGACGAGGCAGCCGAAACAAATCCGGATCGCCCCTTGGCCCGGGCGATTCTGGCCGCCGAACAACACCTGCTGGAAACCGGCGAAGCCACCGACGGCACCGTATGCTCGCTCAGACTGGCGGGGTTGTACGGTCACGATCGAAGGGTCGAGGACTGGGCCAGACGCGCCGCGGGAAAAACGCGCCACGATGGCGACGCGTACCTGAATCTGATCCATCGCGACGACGCTGTCGCCGCCCTGGCCCAACTGGTTGCGTCCGAGGTTTCCGGCGTGTTGAACTGGAGCGACGATCAGCCAACCACCCGTCGCGAGCTGTACGACCCCATGTTGCGCGAACAGGGACTCGAACCCGTGCGGTGGCAGGAGTCGCCCTCACGCGGACGTCGCATCGACAATCGCCACGCCAAGTCCACCCTTGGCCTACCCCTTCTCTATCCGAGGCACCCATCGCTTGACTGACCTATTCGGAAACCAGCCGCCCGACGCTTCGACCGACTCGGGACACGCCACGCGCCACGCGCCGCTGGCTGAGCGCGTCCGCCCGCGAACGCTGGCGGATGTCGTCGGTCAGGAGTCGGCGTTGGGGCCCAACACCGTGCTCGGCCGCGCCATCGCTTCGAAACGGCTTCCCTCGCTCATCCTGTGGGGTCCTCCTGGTTGCGGTAAGACCACCCTGGCCGCGGTGTTGGCGCGCAGTATCAATACACCCCTGCTGGCGTACAGCGCAGTGCGCGTGGGCGTGAAAGAGCTGAAGGCCGCCATGAGCGAGGCGGCGCGGATGCAGGGAGAGCGTCCGCCTGTCTTGTTCCTCGATGAGATCCATCGATTCAACAAGGCCCAACAGGACGCCTTGCTGCCCCACGTCGAAGCCGGCGATGTAACCCTGGTGGGAGCGACCACCGAGAATCCCAGCTTCGAGGTAAACGCCGCGCTGTTGTCACGCTGCCGCCTCATCGTGCTGGAGCCGCTCGACCAGGCGGCCCTCGTCCGCGTGCTCGAACGGGCGATCGAGCGCACGCGGGACGACGACACGGGTCCGGTCGACGCCGAGGCCCTCGAGGTACTGGCGCAACGCAGCGGCGGCGACGCACGTTTCGCGCTGGGGAGTCTGGAACTCGCCCTGTCGGCCGCCCAACGCGAAGACGGCCGTCGCCTCACGTCGGAGCTGGCCCATCAGGTCGTGGCCGAAGCCCATCTGGTATACGACAAGGCGGGCGAGGAGCACTTCAACCTCGCAAGCGCATTGCACAAGTCGTTGCGCAACAGCGACGCCCAGGCCGGGATCTACTGGCTGGCGCGCACTCTGGAAGCGGGAGAAGATCCCGCCTACGTGGCCCGCCGATTGGTTCGATTCGCCAGCGAGGACGTCGGCCTGGCCGATCCCCAGGCCTTGGTGCAATGCATGGCCGCCGCCCAGGCGGTCCATCGCCTGGGCATGCCCGAGGGTGCACTGGCCCTGGCCCAGGCCGCGACGTACTGCGCGCAGGCGCCCAAGAGCAATGCGCTTTACCGGGCGTACAACGCGGCCAAACAGGCCATCGCTGACGGCGCGCGCGATCCCGTTCCGCTACACCTGCGAAACGCGCCAACCAAACTCATGAAGAACGTGGGTTACGGCGACGGCTACCAGTACGCTCACGACGACGATACGGGAGTATCCGCCATGGAGTGCTTGCCGCCGTCCATGCACGGCAGGGTGCTATACCGACCCGGTGACCGCGGTTTCGAACAGGAGGCCGGACAACGACTGCGGCACGCGTGGAAACTGGCCCACCGCCAACCTGCCGCCAGCGACGAACAAGACGCCTAGACGGAGAAGCGAATCTCCATTACGTCGCCATCGACCACGACATACTCCTTGCCCTCGAGTCTGACCGCACCGGCTGACTTGGCGACCTTGATGTCGCCGTGTTGCTTGAGGTCCTCGAACGCCACCACCTCGGCCCGGATGAAACCGCGCTGCAGGTCGCTGTGGATCTTTCCCGCCGCCTCGGGTGCCGTGGCTCCGCGCCCCACCGTCCAAGCCCGGCACTCGTCCGGTCCGGCGGTCAGAAAGCTGATGAGCCCCAGGCTGGCGTAGGCGGCCCGGAGAAACCGATACGCCGCCGGGCGTTCGATGCCCAGGTCGGCCATGAACTCGCGTCGCTCTTCCTCATCCATGGCGGCCAGTTCGGCTTCGATCGGTGCAGCCAGAACGCAGAGCTCATGATGCGCCGCGGCACAGACGTTGCGCAGAGCCTCGTCGGCGGGCGCAGCCACCGCGTCCTCGGCCACGTTGGCCACAACCAACACGGGCTTCAGCGTAAGGAACTGGTATCCCCGCAGCCGCGAACGATCGGCCTCGCTCAGATCGAGACTACGCAGCGGCTTCTCTTGCATGAGATGCTCGTGCAACCGCTCGAGCAGCGGGATTTCGGCTTCCGACTCTTTCAATCCACGGGTGCGATCGGCCCGCAATTTTTCCAGTCGCCGCTCTACCAGATCGAGATCGGCGATCGACGCGGAAAGCTCCATGGAGCCCACGGCCGAAGCCGCATCGGCCCCGCCCGAGAACACATCCACGACCAGTGCCAGGCAGTCACAGGGCCGGGTATCGTGGTGCGCCAGCAGACCATCCATGCCCAACCCCGCGTTCTTGGGATCTGCACCCAGGTCGATGAACTCGAGCGTGGCCCGCGTGGTTTTCTTGGGTTGGTATTTTTCGCTCAACCAATCCAGGCGCGCATCGGGAACTTCGACCACGGCTTCGTAGTCGTGCTTGCCGCGCCGACCCTGCTCGCCAGCCATGAGCAACGAAATGAGCGTGCTCTTGCCGCTTTGCGGCTCCCCCACGATCGCGATCTTCACGGCATGGACCTCTCAACGAAAGTAGTGATGGTTCACAAAAAAAGCGCCCACCCCGCGCGCAAGCGGGATGGGCGAACTCTCAGCGCCGACGCCTCGGTCAGGGCGCCATGAACCGATTCGCGTAGCGAACCCAGTTGACCTCGATCGGAGCGCTGACCTTGGATGCTCGGCGATCGGCATACGCATAGGCGTCCTTGATCGTGATACCACCCACGAACGGCAGGTCGTCGATCTCGAGCAGGCGGAAAGCGATCTCCAACGCCGGCGTCATGTTGCTGATCTTGAACGTGGCGTCGTTCTTCTCGGCCTTGAGGTACCACACCATGTCGGGTTGTGCGGTGTCGTCGCCATCGGGTGCTTCGAATTCGTGGTCAGGCAGCAGGGCCAACGTGCCTACCGTCTGCACCTCGGCATCGAGCATGTCCTCGATCTTTTCCTTCTGGTTCCAACCCAGTCCACTGATATCGAAACCACTGACCTCTTCGAGATTCACGTCGGTGAACTTCGGCAGAACGGGCGCTTCGACCGAATCGAGCGCGGCGATGGTTTCTCCGTCACGCACGCGCTTGGCCATGAGCCAGACCACGGGCGAGTAGAACTTCTGCACACCGAGGAACTTGCCGCCCCAACTGGAGGCGCGGTTCTCGATGTCGTCTCCCACCAGGATCTCCAGGTGGTTACCCGAACGCACGATGGCCGTGTTGTCCTGGGCAAAGACGATTTCAGGGGATTCGATTTCGTAGAGGCGCTCGTCGCTGATCACGTGACCGCGGGTTACCTGGCCCAGCGTGCCGTACACGTACGGATCAACTTCTGGTTCTTCGCCGCAGGCGCTCAACGCGACGACGATGGGAACGACCCACAGGCCGGCGCGGAGCAGACCAAAGCGTGACTTGCCAATCATTCGGGAAAGACCTCCGTAAGGCGGTAAAGTGCGGCCGGCTGGGCGAATCGTCGCGGCCAGGCGGGCCAGACAGGCCATAAATGCAGGTGGGTGCAGGTTATGGTTTGAACAGTCGAGTTCAAGGTCGAACTCCGGCAAAACCCAGAGCCCGCAGAGGATACGGCGATCAGTCGGGTCGCGTCAAGGCTGCTTCCAGACGATGATCCCCAGGCTCCAAACCGGTGCATCCAGGCTGTTTCGGCCCGAAATCGGAAATGAGGCCCCTACGCTGACCCAGGCCAGCCGGGAGAACCTCACGGCCACTTCTGGAGCAACTTGCAGACTTCTCTCGCCCGACGCAACCGCTCCCACCGCCGCGTCGGTCCCGCAGTCCTCATGCTGGGGAATGATGAATCGCAGCTCGGTCTTGGCGAATAGCCTCGGGGAGCTGGCTCCCAGCTCCAGGGCCCCGACCCACTGCTCTCCGAAACTGCCCCCGCGTACCCGGTACCCCAGGTCGATATTCGTGTACAAGGGCAGAGGAAACAGCGAAGCGCCGGCCAGAAAGCGGATTTCGGCCTCGACGCGCCCGGTGCCCGCCGGCAGGAACTGGGATCTCTGCGCCGGCGCCAGGGCGAGATCACTGCGCGAGTAGGTGGGAATGGAGAAAACAGTCTCGACGGCCAGGGGCCGCTTTCCCTGCACCAGGCCCCATCGGGTTCCCAGCCGGAGGTCTCCCGTCGAACGGGTGCCGTACTCGGGCGTGCCGTCGATGCGTGCGTCCTTCCAGGCCCAGGATCCGATCAGGGTCAGACGCTCGGTGGCCCCCCACTCGCCGTAGGCAAACACCTGACGCTGGACGAAGTCGCCATCGGGGTCGGCCACGGCCTTGTCACCCTCGCAACTCCATCGCTCGGAGGCAGTCTGGGACAACAGGCTCGCCTTCCAGAAAGACGAGCCGGGAGGTTGAACCCAGGCCCCCGCACTGACCGTGGGGGGAACGAAGATCATGGACGCACAGGAAAGGAGCAGCAGCCCCAGGGGAAGACCGCGCAAGGATATGTGGCGCAGCATGTGTAGAAGAGTAGGGCGTGATCAGGTTCGGGGCAACTGCTCGAGACTACGTAGCAGACCCGTCTGCTCGCCAAAGTCGCCCTTCCACAATCGATGGAAGGTTTCCCAATGGCGCGGAAGCAACATGCCGTGGGCAGCGAACGTCCGATAGAACACGCTGCGACGTTCGGCCTGACTCAGGCCAGGATGTTGCCAATTGCGCAAGCGGCCGTCGGTCCAGACGTCCCAGACCGCCTGCAAACCCTCGGACCGATTCGAAGGAATTTCCTGCGGTCGCACACGACCACGTACCAGATCATCCAGCTGCAGGAGATTGCGATGGATCCAACGATCGAACTGGAGTCGGTCGAGACGGCTGTCCGCTTCCAACACCACGCGTTGCAGGTCCAGATCGATACCGGGATCGTCGCCCACCTTGCGTGGAGTCAACACGTCGAGCGGTGACCCGTACAACGTAGCTTCGATCCCGTCGGTCGCGCGCAGGATGGTCCAGAACCCGGAGCCCTGGAACTCGGGCGCGTCGAATACCAACTCGAGCGAAGCGACCTCCGGATGGAGACTGATGTTCCTGGCCGCAATGCTGGCCACGGCGCTCATCTCTCGAGTACCGGGAAAACCTTCGGGAACAATGATGACTCTCATGGATACCCCTCGATCGTATGGGCCGTCGGCGGGTGACTCCTGCGGGCGTACCTAGACAACGCGCCGGTCGCGTCCGATGTTGCCACGTAGTTGTTAACCAGGCAAAAAAATAGAGGGCCCGCCGAGACGGGCCCTCCATCAATCGAACGCGAAACCGGTTAGTCCTGGTACAGGGCCTTCACCGCGCCGAAGCTTTCCTTGAACGTCGGCACCGCGGTGGACAGGCTGGCGGTCGACACGGTCATGTCGAGCACGTTGCTGTCGCAGTCGGAGTAACGAGGCACGCTACCACCACTGGGGCCAGTGTACGGTCCAAGGTCCAACGTGAAATTGACGATGGGCGCGAGCGCACGAGCGAAGATGGTCTCGACCACCATCATCTCGTTGCCAGGCAGCACGTCGAATACAGCCACGCACTCTCCCAGACCCACAACCTCACCGTCGGTGGCGTTGCCAATGTTGATCGAGTTGTCGCCCCAGAAATCGTTGGCCACGACGATCAGTCCTGGCGGCAATACCTTCTTGTACTCCACGGCGTCGACCGTATCGTTCACGTCGCTCATCACGATGTAGATCTCGAAAATGGTGTTGATCTCGACGGTGGTCGACGTGCTCGTCGCCGCTTCGTCGAAGTACACCCCGATGTTCGCCGCCATGACCGGGCTGGCCACGCAGGCGATGGCCGCGACGGCCAGAATCGTTCGCAAAGTCTTCATGGGAAGTCTCCTTCTCGCCCGGGCAGGGCGAACAGCTTGACTGGTGGGCGCGATGCAAAGTGCACGGTCGCAAGCCCAAACATCGCGCATGACCAGGCAATCGCCCTTTCACACGCTTCGGCTTGGGTGCAATCGCATAAGCCGTGCCGTTTCCAGCCGGGGCGCCCGAGGGTCAGCCGCGTCTCAGCGTCGCGAGCGGAGGAGATCCCGTTCAGAATGAAGGATGGTCAGACTCTGAACGCACTTGCCCAGAACCCAGTAGTGCTGTTCCACCGGCTCATGCCCCGTGCAGAGGTAGGCAATGTGATCAAACTCCAGGCCGACGAGGTCCTCGAGCTTCATGAGCCACAGATGGGAACCCCCCGCCAGGGGGTCGGCCAATGCTGCCGGTTCGGACTGGCCCACCACCCACCGCCAATCCTCGTCGGCCCAGCTATCGGCGAGCGCCGCCACGCGTCCCGAGGGAGCATCACCACGAAACACACGGTCGAGAAGACGACTGGCGCGCACGGCCGATACCGCGTCGCGGAACGCGCGGATGTCAGCCAGGCGATGCGCGAGTTCGATGACGGCGGCCAGGTAGCTCTCGGCCGGTGAGCCCAGGTCGGCCCGCCCACCGTGTAGCCACGACAACATACGCGTCGTGAGTTCGTCGGCGTTCGCAAGATCGGCGCGGTGTTCGCTTTGTTCCAGGAGCACGCGCACCAACGGCCGGAGTTCCTCGGTCGAGGCATCGACCAGATCGGCACAAACGGTCAGGCAAGCCAGCAGTTCGCGCGGCCCCGGCGCGCAGAGCCGGGCTACGTTCGAACCCGACCAGACCTGCACGTTGCGTTCGCGCAACCGGGCGGCCAGGTGATGAAGGTCGGAGTCGTGACCCACCACCACCGCGTTCCGCGCGTCCACCCAGTCCTTCGACAGCACCCGGTCACACAAGAGCCCCGCACACACTTCGAGGTTCAGAACCTGCTGGCTGTAGAGCTTCCCTTTTTCCTTGCGTCGGCTGCGAAGACTCGCGGCGTCGTGCACCTGTCCTTGCAACCACTCGCGACCCAGTCGCGCGAAGTCCTTCGTCATTCGCCAGCTACCGCGATCCACCTCGGCCCCCGAGGGGTAGTGGTGATGCGCCAGCAGAAACGGGTCGGCCGAGCTACCGCGATGGGTGTCGGGGAACATTGCATCGACGAAAGCCAGCTGATCGGGCGAGAGCGCGTGGACGTCCTCCACCAGAACCGTCGGATAGCGGTCCCGCCAGGCCTCGGCCACGTAGGGGTGATCGGCCAACCATCGGCGGGCCAAGCGACGCAGGTCGGCGGCGTGGATCCAGCCACCATCATGACGCGCGGTCTCGGCACAGGCCTTCAACAGACTAACGTCCAACGATTCCGACGCACCCTGCGCCATTTGCGCCCACTGATCTCCACCCTCGAGTAGGCGCTCCAACTGCATGA
>JAJDAC010000040.1 GCA_029262065.1 Candidatus Krumholzibacteriota bacterium
GTAGTGACGCGTCTCGCTTTCGTACTCCACGTGAGCGGTGGCAATGGTAATTCCACGTTCACGCTCTTCGGGAGCCTTGTCGATCATGTCGAAGTCGACCTTGGAAGCCTGGCCCTTTGCGGCCAACGTCTTCGTGATCGCCGCCGTCAACGTCGTCTTGCCATGGTCTACGTGACCAATCGTTCCGACGTTCACATGCTCTTTCGTACGCTGAAACTTCTCGCGCGCCATCGTGTTTACCTTCCCTAGGCGTTGCGTGAAGACCGACCCAAAAGACGGTCAGGCTCAGTTGCCGTGCGGCGCAAGAACGCCGCCCGTGATTCTCTCGACTACTGCTTGCGGCGCCGGCTCGTAACGGGCGAACTCCATGGAGTACACCGCGCGCCCCTGGGTCAACGAACGCAATTGCGTCGCGTACCCAAACATTTCTGACAACGGCACCGAGGCCGTGATGATCTGCTCTTCGTTTCGCTGCTCCATGCCAGCAATCTTGCCACGCCGACTGTTCAGGTCGCCGGTAACGTCGCCCATGTAATTGGACGGCACCGTGACCTCAACGTTCATGACCGGCTCAAGCAACACCGGCGACGCCTTGCGCGCGCCATCGCGCACGCCCATGGAACCAGCAATCTTGAAAGACAGTTCGGAGCTGTCGACCTCGTGAAAGCTACCGTCGAGCAGCGTCACCTTCAGGTCGGTCAGCGGGTACCCCGCCAACACTCCACCGTCCATACCCTCGCGAACACCCTTCTCAACCGAAGGAATGAACTCGGCGGGAATGACACCGCCCTTGATCTTGCTTTCGAACGTGAGACCGCTGCCCGACGCGCCCGGCCCCACCCGCAGCACGATGCGCGCGAACTGTCCGTGACCGCCGGTCTGACGCACGAAGCTCGTCTCCAGCTCGGTCGTGGCCGACACGCTTTCCTTATAGGAAACCTGCGGCCGACCGACATTGGCCTGCACGTTGAACTCGCGCCGCAAACGGTCGACGATCACTTCCAGATGAAGCTCGCCCATACCCGAGATGATCAACTGACCGGTGTCATCGTCGGTGTTCATGCGGAACGTGGGATCTTCCTCGGCCAGACGCTGCAATGCTTCGCCCAGCTTGTCTTCGTCGGCCTTGCTCTTGGGCTCGACCGCCACCCCAATGACCGGCTCGGGAAACACCATGCGCTCGAGCAGCAACGGGTGCTTGGGGTCGCAAATGGTATCGCCGGTGACCACGTCTTTCAGGCCAACCACGGCGACGATCTCTCCGGCGCGGGCTTCATCGAGCTCATCGCGCTTCTTGGCGTGCATGCGCAGGATCTGACCCACGCGCGCTTTTTTGTCGCGTGCGGTGTTCAGCACTTGGGCGCCCTTGGTCAGTACGCCGCTGTAGACGCGCACATACACCAATTTCTTCACGTGCGGGTCGGACATGATCTTGAAGACCAGGGCCGCCATGGGCTCTGCGGGATCCATCGCGCGCTCGACGGTATCTCCGTTGAGCAGATGAGCCACCAGAGCCGGACGCTCCTGCGGTGATGGCAGATAGCTGACCACGCCATCGAGCAGCGGCTGCACACCCTTGTTCTTGAAGGCGCTGCCACACAGGACCGGTACGATGGCCGCCTTGTTTACGCCGCGTCGAAGCCCGGCCCGAATCTGTTCGGCCGTGGGATCCTGATCGTCGGCGAAAAGCTGGAAGGTCTCGTCGTCAACCTCGGCCAGAGCCTCGACCAACGTCGCGCGCGCCCGCTTGGCGTCGGCCTGCATCTCGGCGGGAACTTCGTCAACGAGCACGTCCATACCCTGGCTCTCGACATCGAAGCGCACGGCTTTCATGTCGATGAGATCGACGACACCCTCGAAGGTCTCGTCTTTTCCGATGGGCAACTGGACGGGCACGGCGTGGGCTCCCAAACGATCTTTCATCATTTCGACCACTCGGTCGAAATCTGCTCCCACGCGATCCATCTTGTTGATGAAAGCGATGCGGGGAACGCTGTACTTGTTGGCCTGCCGCCAAACGGTTTCGGACTGGGGTTCAACCCCGCCAACCGCGCAGAAGACCGCCACCGCTCCGTCGAGCACCCGAAGGCTTCGCTCGACCTCGACGGTGAAATCGACGTGACCCGGCGTATCGATAATGTTGACCTGATGGTCGTTCCAGAAGCAGGTCGTGGCCGCGGAGGTAATGGTGATACCCCGCTCCTTTTCCTGCTCCATCCAGTCCATGGAGGTTGAACCTTCATGGACCTCGCCCATCCGGTGCGTCTTGCCCGTATAGAAAAGGATGCGCTCGGTCGTAGTCGTCTTACCGGCATCAATATGAGCCATGATGCCGATGTTGCGCACCTTATCCAGGGGCACTTCTCGCGCCACGTCGTTACTCCTCGTAGTGCAGCTTGCCTACTGCAAGTCACACGCAAGATGCCCTGACCCCAAAATGCGGATGATGGCCGGGCATCCCTCGGATTTATTCAGTTTTTCGATCTCGCCTCTACATCAGCGCTTTGAAGCCAGACGGGGGACCTTTACCAACGGCAGTGCGCAAACGCTCGGTTTGCTTCCGCCATGCGGTGGGTGTCTTCGCGCTTCTTGATAGACGGTCCCTCGTTCTTGCTTGCTGCGATCAGCTCGGCCGCCAACTTCTCCGGGAACGAATTATCGTTCCGCGAACGGGAGAAGCCGATGAGCCAGCGCATTGCCAGCTGCATCCGACGACTTGGCTTGACCTCGATGGGCACCTGGTAGGTAGCACCACCAATCCTTCGACTCTTCACTTCGAGGCCCGGCTGGACGTTGCGGATGGCATTGCGAAAAATCTCGATGCCCTCCTGCCCGGTCCGGTCCTGGATGATGTCCAGAGCCTGATAAAACATACGTTCGGCCAGCGTTCGCTTGCCATCGCCCATGACGTAGTTGATGAACTGCGTCACGATGACGTCCCCGTGCTTGTAATCGGGGTTCAACTTGCGCTTCTCTGCTGCTCTACGACGTGCCATTTCGGTTTCCTTCTGCGCCCTTAAGCCTTGGGGCGCTTCACGCCGTACTTGGAGCGGCCTTTGCGGCGACCGTCGACGCCCGAAGCGTCGGCCGTACCGCGAACAATGTGGTAACGCACACCCGGGAGATCCTTCACACGACCGCCACGAACCATGACGATGGAGTGCTCCTGCAGGTTGTGACCTTCGCCCGGAATGTAGGCGGTAACTTCGATGCCGTTGGTCAGACGAACGCGCGCGATCTTACGCAGCGCAGAGTTGGGCTTCTTCGGCGTACTGGTGTAGACACGCGTGCACACACCACGTCGCTGCGGACAGCCCTGAAGGGCTGGAGCCTTGCTCTTGGTCGTCTTCTTCTTTCGACCTTTGCGGATGAGCTGATTGATCGTCGGCAAACTACTACTTCTTCCTCTAATAAACCTTCTGCGACCTTCAAACGCACGAATCGGACGCTACTGGACAAGCCCTAGCTACGACCGCGGGGCGCGCACTTCGAAACATGTTCTGGATAAAGGGCTTGCACGTCTCTTTAGTGATGAGACGTGGTGGGGCCCTGCTCCCTCACACAAGCGCAGGCCGGAAATACTATAAGTACCCCAGGTCGTTGTCAAGGCCGTGCAACCGGGTTTCTTTACGCGCACTTCGCGGGACACGGCGCCTCGTGGCCAGCCGGGCCCTTTGGGCCCAGGGAACCCGCCCCGCCAGCTATGGGCAGGGTCATCAACCTTGGGGATTAAGCGGATCCCCTAGGGCCCGGGCTCTCTTTTTGGCTTCGCGCTGGAGCGACGCAACCTATTGAAACCAAATTAGATATAGATCCTGGCCGGCCCGTTCCCGGTAGATATTCATGCACTTTTGCAATCCGCCACTCAAGCCAGTCCTCTACATACCGATTGCTAACGAGTTGCTCACCTCATCTTTTCACCGGAGACGGACACCGTGCGCGTATTGAAGGTTTTATTGATTACCATGGTCCTGGCCTCGAATATGGGCCTGACCCTGAACTGCGAAGAGTGCCAGGAGCTCGAGATCGACACGAATGTGGCCGCGGCCACCGTGGGCGTGGCCTTCGAGCACACGATCGAGCTCCTGGAAGCCTGTGGCTGCTCGGGCACCTTCTCCACCGAAGACGCCCTCCCGCCGGGCATGGCCTTCGACGGCACCCTGGTCAGTGGCACCCCCACCGAGGCCGGCTCCTGGGATCTGGAGTTCGCCTACGTGGCCGATTCGTGCGACGAAACCATCGAAAGCCTGCTCAGCCAGGTAACCCTGACGTTTGACGTGAATCCCGCTCCAGCGCCCTAGTTCCCAGTCGAAAGCTGGGCGCAAATACCGGCGTCACAGGCAGAACACCGGCACGACCTGAATCGCAAGAAGCCTATTGAACCCGGGCGGCCTGGCCGCCAGGGACACTTGCGAGAGGAATTGTGCCGATGCATCCCACGAACTGTACGACATCCCCGCCGAGCCGGAGCCTGCGCCAGGGTCTGTGGCTCTGGCTGACCCTGGTCGCCACGCTGGCCCTGACCGCCTGCGGCGGTGACGACGCGGCCGGACCAGGATCGGGCAACAACAACGACGACTTCGGCGTGACCGTGGATACCCAGGTAACGCCCCCGACCGACACCATCCCCGCGCTGGCCGACGGCGAAGACCGCCCGCTGGCGGTCATTGAAGACGCCGCCGGAATCCAGGCCCTGTTCGTGGAGAACGAACTGTGGGTCAGCTCGTTCAACAACCAGCAGGTCGACGACTTCGTCACGCGCTGGCAGGGCGAGATCATCGCCGAGGCCGACCTGGCCGACTACGGCGTACCCGGCGTTCCCCGCCAGGTACTGATTCGCGTGAACACCAGCGCGGCCCAGGTCGACGAACTGAAGGCCGACCTGGAGATGCTGGTTCCCGATGCCGTGGGCGAATACAAGGTATCGAGCCAGGACGCACTGAACCTCCTGGCCGCCGGCGCCAGTGAAGCGGCCGACGGCATGGACGTGGGCCTGAACTGGGTGGGCCAGGGCTCGGCCATCCGCGATGAAGTGACCAGCGAAGCACCGACCAGTTCCACATTCGGATACACCGACAACGCATTCGAGTGGGTATCGCATTCCACCGGCAGCACGCAGGACATCGGCGTGGCCGGCGCCTGGCGCCTGCTCGACCTGGCCGGCAAGATGGACAACCGCGTGAAGGTGGCCATCCTGGACATGGGATTCGGAACCACCAACGACTTCTCCGACAACATCACTGCACTGAGCAACGTGCCCTGGGTTACCAACCCCATGGGTCAGAGCAACCTGAGCGACTGCGGCGGACCCTGCCCCTGGCACGGTACCAACGTTGCGTCGGCCGCCATGGCGTTGGTCGACGACGGCATCGGCGGCGCGGGACCGGCCGGACCGATCGCCGAACCCGTACTGGTGTTCACCTACTACGACTTCTTCACCAACATCGTCTCGCTGGGCATGGCGCGCGCCGCGGGTGCCCGCGTGGCCAACATGAGCTTCGGCGCCCGCGTGCCGGCCATTCTTTCGTGGACGGTGCTTCCGTTCAACGTGGCCACGCTGGCGTACCGCGCGTCGGGTATGTTGATCTTCGCGGCCGCGGGTAACGACGGCGCCGATGTGGACGACGAAGACTGCTTCATCGTGTGCTGGGAAAGCGCGTGGCATACGCCGTGTGAAAACGGCGGCGTGATTTGTGTCGGCGGGCTGGAGTACGACTCGGTGTCGAAGGCTGGCGGATCGAACTACGGTCGCGAGGAAGTCGACATCTACGCACCTTACCGCGTACTGGTGGGACCCGATCCGGAGAATCCCACCAACGAAGCACGCCTGGTCAGCGGCACCAGCTTCGCCGCGCCGTTCGCCGCCGGCGTCGCCGCCATGATCTGGGCGGCCGATCCTTCGCTGTCGGCCAACGAGGTGGAAGACATTCTTTTTGACACCGCGCACACGAGCAGCGACGCGAATGTGGAACTGTACGTCAACGCATTCGAAGCCGTGCGCGTGGCGTTGGGCGACGCACCGCCCTCGGTGATCATTACGCAACCCAGCGACGGTTCGAGCTTCCCACGCGGCAGCCAGTCCGTTTCGTTCGTGGCCGACGCCATCGACATCGAAGACGGCACGCCCAGCGTGGAATGGACCAGTAGCCGGGATGGTGTGATCAGCAACAGCCCCTCGTTCTCAACCACCATGCTGAGCAGCGGCGTGCACACCATTACCGCGCGCGCGACCGACACGGCCTCGCAGTCGACGTCGACCAGCATCACGGTGACCATTACCAACGACGCCCCGATGCTGACGATCGACTCGCCCAGCAACGGCGCGTCGTTCTTTCAGAGCCAGTCGATTCCGCTGAGTGGATCCAGTTTCGATATCAATGACCTGGATCCGCTGCCCAACAGCGCAGTGCAGTGGCGCATCGACGGATCGTTCTTCTCGACCGGGCATAACGTGACGATCAACGCCAACACGCTTTCGGTGGGCAGTCACACCATTCGATTCTCGGGCAGCGACGGGGACCTGGAAGGCAGCCAGACCATCAGCATCACCGTGCAGTCCGATCCGGTGAACGTACCGCCGTCCATCACCATCACGTCGCCACCGAACGGTTTCTCGGAGTACGTGACCGACTTCGATTCCGCGCGCCAACAGTGGTACCTGAACGTGACGCTTTCGGCGAACACCAGTGACCCCGAGGACGGATCGCTTCCTGCGAGTTCCATTTCGTGGGAAGCCGAGCATCAGGGCGGCACGCACGTCGAAGACCTGGGCACGGGCAACAACAAGACGGGACGCCTGTACTCGCTGCAACCGTTCGCGACAACCTACACGTTGCGGGCAACCGTAACCGATAGCGGCGGCGAATCGACCTCGCATGAGATAACAGTGACGGTGCAGATCCTGTCGTAACGCTCTGACAGGACAAGACCGGGGCCCGGTTCGATTATCTCGAACCGGGCCTTTTTCGTGCGCGCTATTCCACCGTCAGGCCGCGCAAACGAACTCCCAGCACTCGCCGATCTTTCGCGTTGCTCGTAGCCTCGGCCGGAACGAAGGTTGACGAACGCAGCGCTACCACGATCGATCCGGAGCGGCTTGCGATGTCGGCCGGAATCGACACGCGGCCGCGCCAACCGGCGGGCGGTACGTGCAGTTGCTGCACAGTCTGGCCATTTACCTGCACGTCGAGGTCGGCCCCCAATGGGCCAGCGGCGCAGAGATCGAGGACGATGGCGGTAGCGCTGCGCGATCCGGTGGGCACTGACAATTCCGCCGCACCATCTGTCCAGCGCGAGGGAACACCCTCGAACGGTTCCACATTGTGGAAGCCGGTTTCGTCGACACCCAAGATGCGTTGGCCACCGAGTGCAACGCCGAGGAAAGACGCTTCGGTATCTGACTTTGTGCTCAGGAATTCTGGCGACTGCCACGTGCCGCGGATTTCCACGACCTCTACCCGGTTGGCCCCGGTGACAAAGGCGTCTTCGGGCACCAGCACCGCCCAGGCGCGCGGGCGACCCTCTTCGGCTTCGTATGGAATCGTGCTGCTACGCAGGGTTCCGTTCAAGACCACGCCCAGCCGCAGATCCTGGGCATCGGCCGTAACCAGGCCGCGGATTTCGCCCGGTACGAAACCCGAGGACGGGTCCACGGTCTGGAATTGCTCGGCGTCCAGCAAGATGACTTCGCATTGTCCAATCGGCAGGCTGGGCGATACGGCACGTCCAACCAAGGCTCCCCACGGCCCCGGTGCGAACACGCCATGCTCGAAGCGGTTGAGCCGTACGTTCACCGTTTCCTGAAACTGTTTCCACGTTTCATCCAACGCAGCTTCATAGCGGCTCATGCCCTGGTACCACCGCCGGTCGTAGGCATGGTCGGGGTTTAGCAATGTAGTTCCATCGGCTGCGAATTCGCGCTCGATGCCCAGCACGTCGAGCACGGTGGGTAGAATGTCGATCAACAATACGGGCCGATCGTCGATGCCGCGAACAACTTGCCTCGGAAGTTTCACGAACAACGGCACGTGCAACAGGGCTCCAAGGTTGGTTGCGGTAATGCCACGCCGCGCGTCGCCGGCACGAAACCCCACACCGTGATCGGCCGTGACCACGATGATCGCGTCGTCGAACATGCCGGCTTGATCCAGCCGTTCGAACAGCTCGCCCAACAAGGCGTCGGTGTAGCGCGCTTGCACCAGGTGACGTTGCTGGCTATGGATGGCCGCCTGCTCGTCGCTGGTCCAATCGCCGTTCTGGCGTCCTTGGCCGCTGGGCTCGCGAGGGTCGTGCGTGAACACCGTACCCGAGGCATAGTAGTGATAAGGCGTATGCGGCAGCACCGAGTGCAGGAAATACACGCTCGGCCGATCGCCCGCAGCAACCTGCGCGATACCCGCACGAAACAGATCGGGTCGCTCCTCGCCCTTGGTGCGCGCGCGCCACTCGGACACCCGATTCTGCGCGAAGCCCCGCCAGTCGTGTCCTACCGACGGCAGATGTTTTTTCCAGTCGCGCGGCGTCACCAGATGCGTGTACAGCACGCTCATGTCCTGCACCAGCGCATCCAACTGCACCTGAGCGCTCAACGGATTGTCTTCGCGCGGACAAAGGTCCGAACGCGGTTCGGCCGCCACCAAGCGATGGCTGTCATGGAGAACCGTGAACAGGTTCACGGGGTACTCGGACAAGGTGGGCAGCCCATCGGGGTCGGGAAACCGACCGGTCAGCAGGCTGGGAATGGCCCGGTGCGTGGTTTCGGAAACCGTGGTGGCGTTGCGGTACCAGGTGGAGGTATCGGCCAGCCGCGCGAAGTTGGGATAGGACTCGGCATCGATCTGCAGGTCGGCGGTTACGAGCGACGCCAGAGGAAGTTCATCGAACACCACGAACACGACGTCGTGCGGTTGCACGTCGTCTTTCGGTACCGCGACACCGGTCGAGCCTGCCGCGAGAACGCCTCGTACGTCCGGCGCCAACCAGAACAGCAGCACGAAGGCGGGAAGGGCAACGGCCATGGCCGCGGTGATCGACGACACCAGCCGAACATGGCGGATCGCAACGACGGCCAACAATCCCATCACGCCGCAGATTACGACCACGACGATGGGGTTGGTACTGGTGGCGGCCAGGGGCGCGGCGGCGATCAGTGCCACCAGTCCGAACGCGAGGACCGAGTGGAGGCTGGCGCCCGCCCCCCGGTGCAAACGCGACAGGCCCACGAAGGCAGCCACCATGAGCGCCGGGGCCGCCAACGCCACCAGCGCCAGGACGGCCACCAGTGACCCGGCCCGAACACTGTGGGCCACCAGGAACTCCACGTTGTTCGAAATCAGGTCGAACACGGGCTGCAGGCAGGCGAACGCATACAGCCCCACGAGCTGCGCGGCCATCTGCGGCACAGAGGCAATTATGGATCGCGGTTGATGTTCGGTCATGGGAATCGCAGAATCCGTTCGGAGTCAGTTCACGGCAAGATACACGACCCCCTCAGCGACGGGAACTCTGGTTGTATCCGGAAACCTTCCACCACGCGGCGCTGCCGCTGGCCAGCCCCATGCTGTGGGCGCGCTTCCTGTTGGGCCTGGCCTTGGTGGCCGGTTTGCCCGGCTATCTGCTATTGGGCCGTCTGGTGAAAAATCGCGTGCTGGTGCCGGTGGCCTCGCTGGCCGTGGGTTTGGTGTGGGTGCCGATTGCGGGGTGCCTGCTGGATCTGGCCGGTGTTCCTTTCGGGGTGTTGGGTTTCTCCGTGCTCACCCTGGCAGCGGTGGCCGCGAGTTGGTTTGGACTTCGTCGTGTTGCCGACGCAGGCACCGAGATAGCCAACGCCTGGACCGCCAACACCTCGCCGTGGTGGCCGCTGCTGGCCAGCGTGGTGTTGGCCGGGGGCCTGCTCGCTTCGTTCGGCGATTTCTCCGCGCCACCCCATTTGCACGACGCCAGCAACCACGCCTACCTGACGCGACAAATCGTCGTGAATCAGACCATACACCCACGCGAACTATTGGAATCGCCGATGGGCGCGCCAGAGTCGGCGTACCTGGTCGGCTGGCATGCCACGGCCGCACTGGTAGCACAGGTCACGCACGTGGCCCCCTACGTGACGACCTGGATGCTGCCGTTGCTGTTGGTAGCCCTCACGCCGTGGTCGTTGGCCGTGCTGTGGTCCTTGTGGGGTTTCTCCAGACTGGCGACCGGATTCGCGACGTGTCTGGCCATGGCCAATGCAGGTGCGTTGGTGGGTGTGTTGGGCTGGGGCGGCTTCAGCGCCGCCGCCGGAACCTTCCTGGTGCCGTGGGTCACGGCGTTGCTGGCGTTGGGACTTGCACGGAAGTCCCGGACGTTCGCGCTGCTCGCGGGCGCGACACTGGGCTCGCTGATGATGGTTCAAGCCGCCAGCGCCATGGTCGCGCTGGTGCTGGCCATTGTTACGTGTTTCGCATGCGGGTGGCGGCCGCGTATGGCATCGGTTCTGATCATGGTCGGAGTACTCTTGTTGGTTTTTGCGCCCAGCGTATGGGACGTGGCCGGCGAGTACCGAGCGGTTCGTGTCGGTCACCAGAACGTGGACGCCACGCCGTTCGGCCAGGCCGTGAACGGTTGGCTGAACAGCCTGGGGCGTTGGCACCTGCTGAAACCCGCGCTTTTGGCGGGATTGGTGTTGGGGTTCGCAATGCATCGCGCCATCGTGGTGGCTTCGCTGTTGTTTGGAGCGTTGTTCCTGAGTCTGAGCAGCCTTCGCGATCCATTTTCCCTGGCGATGACCGAGGTATTCTACCAGGAAGCATCGCGCGTGCGTTCGGTGCAGTTGTTTCTGCTTACACCGTTGGCGGGCCTTGCCGTGGCGTGGCTCGTGGATCGTACCAGGAACGATTCGATGAAAATGTTGGCCGCAGCCGTTCTGGCCGTGGCCATGGTGGCTCCCGCGCTTCCACCTATCTACGAAAGCCTGCGCCAAACCCGATCGGTGGCTCCGTTCACGGTCGAAGACTACAAGTTCGCGCAAAAGGTCAGCGACATGGTCCGCGCCGATGCCTGGATCGTAAACGTACCACGCGACGGCTCGGTGTGGATGGGTCACGTTGCCAATCGGCTTCTTACCTCGCCCGCCGCGTGGGCGTTCGTACGCAGCGACGGAGTGTCGCTGCGCAACGTGGCCCGCGATCTGGCCGAAGGAAAGTCGACCGACGCCACGGCGTTGCTGCGCGACCACGGCGTGAACTCGCTCATCGTGAGTGACGACAGGTTGGCGGGTTCGGCGTGGTCGGACATAGATCGCGCGCGGTTTCGCCGACCCGGGTTCATCGAGTCGTGGCCAACGGAATCGACGAGCCTGTTCTACGTGGAGTAGAGGCCTTTCGCAGTCAACACAATCTAACAGTCATTTTTTCAACAGGTTACCCGGGTGAAGCGAACCCATCGACCACGCGCTGGATCTGCCTTCGGTGCACGAGGTCGTGACCGGCGTAGAGAGATATCATGTGCCGCAGGGATTCTTCGCCACGCTCTTTGTGAACCGCCACCCGATCGAGATCTTCCTCAGATGCTTGGGAAAGAAGCGACAGGTTGGAAGAACGCAATGCGGAGAAGAGCGATAACGAGTCATCGCGGTCGGCCGCGGCGTAGCCCAATCGACCGGCCCACTGGTCTTGATCGTAGCCCTGAAGAACCGGGCGGTCGTCGGCGAGCACCATGCGAATCCGATAACCCCACACCAACTCTGAGTCGGCCAGGTGATGGATGACCGCAGCGACGCTCCACTTGTCGGGTGCTTCCGGCGCCGTGAGCTGACTGGGCGTGAGCCCATCGGTAACCTGGGTGCACCAGGAGACGGTCGACCCCAGCACCGCCGTGGGGTCTTCCGACCCCAGCAGCGCAAGCAGGGCCTCAATGTAGGTTCCGGCTTTCTGGGCCGCCGATCCCGCGCGATTCGTGTACTTGGACAAGTGCGTGACCTCCGTTCGTGCTGGACGCGCGCAGCGCCGAACCCCGGCGGGCTAGAACTGGGCCTTGAGCTCGCCGACCGAATTGGCCTGGGTCGTGACTACGGTTCCAGACTCGAACCGAAGGCGGGCCCAGCCTTCTGCTTGCGTGGTTCCTGGCAAGGAGAGGCAACCTCCATTCACCGTGCGAAGCCCGCGAAGACTGCCACCAGTAATCGCGAAGACGTACTCTCCTGGTTCCAGAAGCGTCTCTAACGTGTTGAGCGTGGCTTCATCGTCGAGGTACCAAATGTGGTGGAGAATGCCATCGACGAACAGGCGGGCCGAAGGAGGTGAACCGGGTTCGTTCGTGGGCTCCCAGCTACCCTGTGACGTCAACACGATGTTCGCACTCTCGGTCAGTTGGAATGTGACGTACGCCAAGGCCCTGCTGATGGCCCCACCGCAGTCTACGACCTCGGTAGAAAACCCATAGCCCAGATCGATCTGCGTTTCTGTAATGGAAGCCGTCCACGCACCCGATGCGGTTCCCGCGCCACAATCATCTTCGATGGAGATGGACCGCTGGTCCGAGAAGTCCTGCAGGTTGGCGACCTGCACCAACTCTCTTGACGACTCAACGGGATTGGGCGATCCGCAGTAGTACTCCACCAATAGCTCGAACTCGCCGCCTTGCTCCAAAACCAGGACCGCGCCCTGAGCTAAGGTCGCATTGAGTAACAAGCCTGGCACGAGTACGAACAGTGCTGCTGCAAAACGAACCTGGTCTTTAAACATCCTACAGCTCCCTGAAAACGCCTAGTCCAACAACACAAACCTGGGCCGAGACCTGGTCCCTCGCCTAGCGATAACTTGCCTTCAATTTCCCCATACTGGTCGTCTCGGTGGCAACGGGCATCGTTCCCAACGTCCCCGCCCGCTCCCACAGGATCGTGTAGTAGAAGCTCGATGAGCCCAGGCCAACGCTGATTGAGACTTCGGTCTGACCATCGCTGGGACCTATATCGAACTCGAGGTCGAGGTACGTTTGTGGTGATCCAAACGTAACCTCGGTGAGCGGACCTTGGACATGTACGTCGACGCCACCAGGAATCGGCGTGATGGTCTTTGTCCAGCCAGCGATGGGACCAACTGGCACCACGTCGGCGAGCGTTGCTACCGCCTCGTCCCACTCGAACCGTACGCTCAACGAATACACTTCGAGATCCTCGCTGGCGCAATCGGGATATCCGGCACGACCGATTTCGAACGGCATGGTGACCGATGTCGACGGTGGCCCGAACGTGTCGAGCACCTGGAAGTAGACCCGTGAGGGTAGAAGTCCACCGCAGAGTCCTTGGCCAATGCGGAAACAGCCTTCATGGCCGAGGTATCCGGCCGCGAGTTGCAGAGGAAGCACGTCGTTGGTACAGGTGGCGTAGGCAGGACCGGGTGAGACCAGGCTCGACGGTTGAGCAGGGCCCAGGCACGCCAGCTCGATGTCTTCCAGCAACTGGTAGGTGATCAGTGTGATCTTGGCCAATTGCACCAACCCACCGTACGCATTGCAACCACTCCCCATCCCCACGATCAGGTTGAGGTTGTTGGAACCCGGAATCGGTTGGGCCACGTTCACCGAGTTGGGGTCATCGAACTCGACGGCGACCACGGACACTTCGTCGGGAAGATCCACGGAGCACTCCCATGCGATGATTCCGCCGGGGAGATCGAAGGCCAGGATGTACACTTCGAACGGCTGGAAGGGAACGTAGAGGAGATCGTCCGACGTGCCTTCAGCGTCGCCGAAAATCCCAATCTCTCCGGGCTGTAGAATTTGAGCCTGGGCTCCGATGCTGGGCAATGCCAGAACGAGGCAAACGAAAATGATGCGAAGAAGCATGAGCATCCTCCGGCACAAACAACATGCGATTGTGCGAACAACGGGCGGGGAGGTCCGGAGCCGGCCCCTAGAGCATACCACAGTCCGGGGTCTGGCTGCGGCGAGGCTGGCACCTACAGACGCGGCCTACTCCTCGTTCCCATTCGACTTGCTGCCCACCCGAACGATGTACACGAATGCCGTCGACTCGACTTCCTCTACTGTCTCGGTCGATCGTGACCACCTGCGAAGCGGCGGCCGGGGCCGTAAGTAGTGCAAGAGTGACGGCGAGGACCATACCGACATAGACAGTTCGCATCATCTTCTGGGCCTTTCGAGCAGAGAGCATCGAGCCGAGTACTCTGCCCAAAAAGGTGCGCCAAGGGTTCTATTCCGTGCACCAGTGCTGGCAAGAACCAAAAGCGCCATGAATGGGTTTCTAGGTGCCGGTGGGGACCACGTGTTTTATTATCAACTGGTTACCCAGGTGAACATTCTATGCGACCGGTTTTCACTTCGAAGGGGGGCCGGGCACTTGAGTCAAGGGGTCGACGGCCTCAATGGGCTCCGCGTCTGACTTGTTTGCTTCGGCGAAGCGAGAGCAATACCATCCCTGTAGCAGACCCCACCTTGTTCCGGTTCGTCACCCGGAGGCTTACCATGCGTTCCATGCTCGTGCTTCCCGTACTTTGCCTCGCGGTGGTCTTCATCAGCGCCTGCGATGAAGATGAGATGACTGCTCCTTCGTTTGAAGCGGCTACGTCCGACAGCGTGATTCTCAGTCCATCGAGCGATCGGTATTCTGGCGATGCGACCGCCCTGCTGACCGTCGACAACAACTCCGATGAGACGATCCAGTTTCTCGCGCTCTGCGGCATCTACGCTGAGGTCGAAACCAATAGTGCTTGGGAATTCCTTCACCGCTACGATTGTTCCCTCCTGTTCGAGGCTCCCAGCGCTCTCCAACCGGACGGGGCAAAGATCGTGAGCCTTGCACTTCCTTCCGACGCGTTCCCCGCGGGCGGGCAACTCTACAATGTGAGGTTCCTTCTTCCGGTTTTGATCGACGAAGGCTCATCGAACTCGCTCCAGCTGGTGAGCACGACGGTCGAAGTGCTCGTGCCCTGATCGCGTCTCCTGGCAGGAGGGTCGATTCTAGCCAAAGGGAGAGATCGTGAAGGCCATCGCTTTCGTTGTGGGTCTGATAGTGATTTCATCCACCGCCGTGAGTCGGGCGGAAGGCACCGTGGGTGTGTTCTTCGACACGGGCGCGACGACCAACGTGGGCGCTCCACCGCTCTTCACGACGAACAACGAATTCTACTTGATCGCACAAGAAATCTACGGCGACGAGCTCCGGGGATTCGAGCTTCAGATTTCCATCGACCCTGCGGTTCTGACCTTCGGAGTCCCAACCATTCCGTTGGGTACACCACTGGGGCCGGGCGGTACGAATCCCTATGAATTCATTGTGGGCTTCGGGATGTGTGTCCCGGCGGTCAGTCCCGCTGTCCTTGTCAGGTATACATACGGCATCTTCCAATCCCCTCCGCCTGGTGATCTCGAGATCTGCATCTACGGAGCAAGTCCTAGCAGCTTCGATCCACCAGTACCCGGCTACTTGATGTGCGATCTCTCGCTGGAACCGTTTGTGCTGCTTCCATCGCCCTGTCCCGGACAGACACCGGGTTGCGGTGTGATCTTCCCGACTTGTACGGTGTCGGCTGAGACCGAGAGTTGGGGCTCCATCAAGGGCCGCTTCTAGCCGGGGAGTGCTGGCATGAGACACTTCGCTGCTTCTCGCAGTATGGGTCGTGGCGGCCGCGGGGAGGATCCCTCACTAGGTGCCCTCCAGAAAGCTCTCGATCGCCGCTTCGACCGCCCTCCGGGAAAGGTTCGGGTATTTTGCATACGCCGAATCGGGAATCCTCGATGCCAACGAACGAAGCTTCTCGGCGTCGACCAACTCACTGCGCAGGAACTCGCTGGCGTCTTCCAGGTCTCGCTGAAAGCCGCGAACAACCTTCGACAGCGTCTGGGAATACGGATCGTAGTGATAGAACGAGATTGGTCCGAACGTATCGATGTACACGTGTCGATCGGCTGCGTTATCCAGTGGAGGCACGAAGTCCTCGGGGCGAGCGAATTCGATGTTGGTGTTCAGGCGTTCCTTTATCTCCTGGATGTCCCGAAACACCACTTCGTCGCTGGAGCAGAGATCCACGTCAATAGAGGACCGACGCCAACCCAGATACACAGCCGTGCCACCGCCGACGAAGTACACGCGATAGCTACCGGTTTTCGGCGCTCGGCGTGCGAGTTCGCGCATGAGATCGACGAGACGTTCCTTGGTTACTTCGGCGCGCATGGCTTTCAGGCTACGCGCGCGGATACGCACGCATCGGCAAACGACGCGGCTTGCCGCAGGTAAGCAAGGTAGCGCGCGTGAGCCAACTCTACATTGGAACGCTCGAGCAGGCGGTAGAGACGCACGTCGGCGTCGGCGAACACCTCGCGCGGGAGAGGAACACGCTCCCGCCGAAGTCGTGGCGCGGCCAGCGATACAAGTAGGCTTGCGATGGACTCTTCTCCCCTGGCCAGGTCAATCAGACCAGCATCGATGATCTCGCCTCCGGGGAGGCCGGCGGTGTGGAAGTTATCTGCACCGAACCTGGTGCGTGTCCAACGACGGATGGCAGCTTGGCGAGCGACGGCGCTTCGAGCCTCGGGGCTCATCCGCTCCGCCCGACGTTGGCCGCCTTGTCGCCCGTATTCGCGAAACACTTCTCGCACTGATTCTGGGATGTTCATGGTGGTAGAAACATACTTAGGGGGTAAGTATATCGCAACCACCTCGGTCGCTCAGTGTTGCCCAAACCCAAGGCGTCATTAGCTGGAATTGTCAGTGAACGGACTATCTGTACCCGGGTATTCTGTTGCAAATGAACAAGTTGCATTCACTTGCTGCCTACCTGAACTACGTACACGAACTCGGCGGACGAGACCAAATCGACCAGGCTGGGCTCCGGGTCTTCGGTCTCGGGGTCCGGGTCTCCGGTCGGAGGCGGCCCGTTTCCGATTTCGCACGCTTCGGTGATGTCGCGGTCGAGGTAGATCGTCTCCAGGAACCTCGCGGTCGTCCCGCCCACCAACTGCACGCGGACAGCCAACGTGCCGAGGATCGGTGTGTCGGTGTGGTTCGTGAAAGTCATCCAGACCCTCCCGTCGACCACGTTGATGTCGTCGATGGTAATCAGCGGAGCGGCGGTGGCCGGCCCGGACAGAAGCGCAAGAGTGACGGCGAGAAGCACACCGGCGTAGAGGGTTCGCGTCATCTTTTAGCCTCTCGAGCAGAGAACGTAGAGACTGTTGCCAGGTACATGGAAAGGTGCACGACGAGCCGAATTCCGTGCATTGGTCGCTCGAAACGACACGAATGGCGGATACGAACGGCCGACACGATTGGGCGACACGAAAAGAGCCTCCCCACAACCGTGGAGAGGCTCCCATTCCAATCACCTGCGGCAACGCCGCCGGTCGCAGCTTAAGCCTGCGCCTCCGCACCTTCCTCGAAGACCTCTTCGGACTCCGCGGGTTCGGCGTCGTCCGGCGTCTTCACAACCAGGTGCTTGTATCGCGACAAGCCCGTACCGGCCGAGATCAGGTGACCCATGATCACGTTCTCCTTGAGGCTGTGCAGTTCATCGCGCTTGCTGATGATTGCGGCCTCGGTGAGTACGCGGGTGGTCTCCTGGAAACTGGCGGCCGAGATGAACGAGTCGGTCGACAGACTGGCCTTGGTGATACCCAGCAGCTGCGGCTCGTAGATAGCCGGGCGAAGGAGATCCTCGCCGGCTTCCTGGCGTTCGCGGTTGAGCTGCTGCACGCGCTCGTTGGCGTCGCGGACGTCGAGCTTCGACGCCATTTCGCCTTCGAGGAAGGGTGTCTCACCGGGATCGGTGATGGTGACCTTCTGTAGCATGCGGCTCACGATGATCTCGATGTGCTTATCGTTGATACCCACACCCTGCAGGCGGTAGACCTCCTGGATCGCATTCACCAGGTAGTTCTGCACCGCGTTCACACCCTTGATGGCCAGGATGTCGAGCGGGTCGATAGCACCTTCGGTCAGGCGATCGCCAGCCAGCACGTGCTCGCCCTCGTAGGTACGAACGTGACGACCGTGAGGAATCAGATATTCCTTCGCGTCGTCCGGACCCGCGCCTTCGGGCGTTACCACGATCTTCCGCATACCGCGACTCACACCACCGAAGTTGACGATACCGTCCACCTCGGTAACCGTGGCCGCGTCCTTCGGGCGACGAGCTTCGAACAGCTCGGCCACACGCGGCAGACCACCCGTGATATCGCGACTCTGGCCGATGTCCTTGGCGATCTTACAGAACGGATCACCCATGGTCACTTCGTCACCATCGCCAACCAGCACCATGGCGCCGGTGGGAATGATGTATTCCTCGGTGCGCTTGCCGTCGGTCACGCGAATCATCGGATGCAGGGTCTTGTCGCTGCTCTCCTTGATGAAGCGCTGACTGCGTCGCGTGGTCTCGTCAAACTCTTCACTCAGCGTGACGCCATCGACGATGCCGAGGTATTCGACCTTACCGGTGACCTTGCTGAGGATCTGATCGCTGTAGGGATCCCATTCGAAGATGCCCTGACCGCGAACCACCTTTTCGCCGTCTTTCACGCTGACCACGGCGCCGTAGGGAACCGCCAGGTTGCTTCGCACCTGACCGCCCGGAAGCATCAGGCGAATCTCGCCCTTGCGACCGATGGCTACAATCTCACCCTTGCCGTTCTCTACCAGCTCCACGTTGGTGAACTTGATCACACCATCGGCGGCTGCTTCTTTCGTGGTCTGCTCAGCAATACGAGCGGCGGTACCACCGATATGGAAGGTACGCAGCGTCAGCTGGGTACCCGGCTCACCAATGGACTGCGCGGCGATGACACCGACGGGCTCGCCGATATCCACCAGCTTGTTCTCGGCCAGATGGAAGCCGTAGCACAGCGCGCATACGCCGCGTCGCGACTCACAGGTGAGCACCGAGCGGATGTTCACGCTCTCCAGACCCAGCTCTTCCAGGTCCACGGCCATCTGGCGGTCGATGAGCATGCCCGACTCGGCCATGAGCTTGCCTTCGAGATCCAGCACATCGTCGTTCAGTGTACGACCGCGCACGCGCTCGCCCAGCGCCTCGATGATTTCCTCGCCTTCCTTGATGGGTCCGATGTCCAGACCAAGGATGGTTCCGCAATCGTGCTCGGTTACGACGATGTCCTGCGACACGTCGACCAGACGGCGGGTGAGGTAACCGGCGTCGGCGGTCTTCAGAGCCGTATCGGCCAGACCCTTGCGCGCACCATGCGTCGAGATGAAGTACTCGAGAACCGTGAGGCCCTCGCGGAAGTTCGACAGAATGGGCTGCTCGATGATTTCGCCCACGCCACCGGTAAGCTTCTTCTGCGGCTTGGCCATGAGGCCACGCATGGCGCCCAGCTGACGAATCTGGTCGCGACTACCTCGCGCACCCGACTCGTGCATCATGTACACCGGGTTGAAGCCCTGACGATCCTTGGCCAACGCATTGAACATGCTGTCGGCCACGCTATCCGATACTTCCGTCCACTGATCGATCACCTTGTTGTACCGCTCGCGGTTGGTGATGAGACCCTTGGCGCGGTTGTCCTGGATGACGCCGACTTCCTGCTGTGCCTTCTCGACGATGGCGTCCTTCTCGGGCGGAATCATCACGTCGTCCATGCTGATGGTCAGCCCCGCACGGGTGGCTTCTTCGAAGCCCAGTTCCTTGATGCGATCGAGGAATTCCATACAAGCGGTGACGCCCATGGCGCGATGCACATCACCAATGAGCTTAGCCGCCACCTTCTTGCCAATGGCGTCGTTCACGTAGGGCATGCCCTCGGGAACGATGCGATTGAACTTGATGCGACCACCCGTGGTCTCCAGCATCTCGCCGTTCACGCGCACCTTGATGGGAGCGTGGCGGTCGATCAGGTCGTGATCGAGCGCGGCCATGACGTCGTCGACGGAGCTGAAGGCCTTGCCCTCGCCCTTGGTGCCCGTGCGCTCCTTGGTGAGGTAGAACAGGCCCAGCACCATGTCCTGGCTGGGCGTGGCTACCGGCTCACCGTTGGCCGGACTCAGGATGTTATTGGGCGACAGCATGAGAATGCGGCTCTCGAGCTGCGCCTCGTAACCCAGCGGAACGTGCACAGCCATCTGATCGCCGTCGAAGTCGGCGTTGAATGCGGCACACACCAGCGGGTGGATACGAATCGCCTTGCCCTCTACGAGCACCGGCTCGAACGCCTGGATACCCAGACGATGAAGCGTTGGTGCGCGGTTCAGCAGCACGGGGTGATCCTTGATGATCTCTTCCAGGATGTCCCAGACCTCGGGTCGTTCCTTTTCCACCAGCTTCTTCGCGCTCTTGACCGTCTGGACGTAGCCCTTCTCTTCGAGCTTGCGAATGATGAACGGCTTGAACAGCTCCAGGGCCATGGTCTTGGGCAGACCGCACTGGTACAGCTTCAGCTCCGGACCCACCACGATGACCGAACGGCCCGAGTAGTCCACGCGCTTACCCAACAGGTTCTGACGGAAGCGACCCTTCTTGCCCTTGAGCATGTCGCTCAGTGACTTGAGCGGACGGTTACCCTGTCCCTTGACCGCGCGGCTGCGTCGACCATTGTCGAACAGCGCGTCCACGGCTTCCTGCAGCATGCGCTTCTCGTTGCGCAGGATCACACCGGGCGCCTTGATCTCGATCAGCTTCTTCAGGCGGTTGTTCCGGTTGATCACGCGACGGTACAGATCGTTCAGATCGCTCGTGGCGAAACGACCGCCGTCCAACGGCACCAGCGGACGCAGATCGGGCGGCAACACCGGCACCGCATCCAGGATCATCCACTCGGGCTTGTTGTTCGAATTCAGCAGGTTCTGCACGATCTTCAGACGCTTCAGAACGTTCTTCTTACGCTGCACCGACGTTTCGTTGGCGGCGCGATCCTTGAGTTCCACGGCCAGGGGCTTCAGGTCCATCTCGGCCAGAAGTTCCTTCACCGCTTCGGCGCCCATGCCCACGCGAATCTTCACGTCGGGTACGTTCTGCAGCAGCTCGTCGTACTCTTCTTCGGTCAGCAGATCGTTCTTGTTCAGACCGCTCGTGCCCGCCTCGATGATGACGTAGCTCTCGTAGTACAGAACCCGTTCCAGGTCCTTGAGCTTCATGTCGAGCAGATGGCCGATACGGCTGGGCAGACCCTTGAAGAACCAGATGTGCGCAACCGGCACGGCCAACTCGATATGGCCCAGCCGCTCACGACGCACCTTGCTTTGCGTAACCTCGACACCACACTTGTCACAGACGATACCGCGGTAGCGGATACGCTTGTACTTACCGCAATTGCATTCCCAGTCCTTTACAGGACCGAAGATG
>JAJDAC010000041.1 GCA_029262065.1 Candidatus Krumholzibacteriota bacterium
CCCCACCCACTCCTCCCCCCCCGGGGGGGGGGTGTGGGGCCTCCCCCTCCCCCAACAATTCCCCCCCGCCCCGGCACTCCCACCGATCACCGGCCCCGGCACTCCCACCGATCACCGGCCCCGGCCTAGACCCTGACGAGCCCGCTCGAGCTACCCCCGCCCCACCCCAGAAACCGCAACCACCCGAGCCACCACCCGCGGCAACACCTCGAGTACGTGGTCGATCTCGGCCGCGGTAGTCTCGCGACTCAGCGAGAACCGCAGCGCTCCGTGCGCCCGGCTCGCATCGATTCCCATGGCCGAGAGAACGTGGCTCGGCTCCAGGGCTCCGGTGCTGCACGCCGAACCCGCGGAACAGCAAATGCCTTCCTGGTCCAGACCGACCAGAACGGGTTCGGCTTCCACCGGCAGGGTGAGATGAAGCGTGTTGGAGACACGGGGCGCGTCCGGAGCGGTGACCTGCAACCCGCCGACGTTGGCCAGGCCCGCTTGTAGACGATCGCGCAGGGCTGCGATGGCGCGGTCGTGGTTGGGCTGCTCCTGCACCGCCAGGTGGAGTGCCAAGGCCAGGCCCACGATGCCGGCGGGGTTTTCCGTGCCCGACCGTCGGCCTCGTTCCTGGCCGCCGCCCGTTGTGGCTGGTGCGATCTTGGTTCCGCGGCGCACCAACAATCCACCTACACCCTTGGGTCCATGGAATTTGTGGGCCGAGAACGCGAGAAGGTCGATATGCTGAACCGTCGGCGAAAGCGGGAGTTTGCCCATGGCTTGGACGCCGTCCACATGAAGAAGCGCTTCGGCGGCGTGGACCCGATCGGCAATTTCGGCGAGCGGAAACACCACCCCGGTTTCGTTGTTCGACCACATGACCGAAACCAGACACGTGCGTCCGGGCCGCAGCGACGCCTGCAATTCATCCAGATCGAGACCGCCGTCGGCGTTCACCGGCAGCACCGTTAGTTCGCAGTCACCACGTTGCGCCAGTTCGCGGCAGGTTTCGAGCACGGCCGGGTGCTCAACCGCGGTGGTAACGACATGTCCACCCCGATTCGCGGCCACTACACCACGAATGGCCAGGTTGTCGGCTTCGGTACCGCTGGCCGTGAACACGACTTCGCCAGGAGTCGCCTCCAGGCAGTCGGCCACGGTGCGGCGCGCCTGAGCCACGGCCGCGGTCACACCGCGACCCACGCGATGCGCACTGCTGGCGTTCCCCCAGTGCGTGGTGAAGAACGGCAGCATGGCGTCGACCACGCGCGGATCGATGCGGGTGGTGGCGTTGTTGTCGAGGTAGGTAGTGGTCTCGTTCATCGGCCAAGCATAGCGCATTGGTTCACGCGACGCTGACTCTGTGTTCGGCTCAGGGCTGTTGCAGGATCCAACCGGATGCGGTGTGTTCGACCGTGAGCCAACCGGCAGCCGCGGAGTGACCCCACTGAACGGGCGTCTCGCGGCGCAACGCGCAGCTCACGACGTTCTCGGCATCGGCCGCAGAGGATTCCCATCCCATGGGCGGAGAATTCACCAGGCCAACACCCACGATCGGCGCCGATGAGTGCGGCCGAATGACGCGATAGAGAGCCGTTTCGGCCGCCGATCGAGCCTGTAGGTCAGCCGCGGTGGTGCCCATCCAGTGTGAGCCCGCTCCGGCCGCGGAAAATGCGAACGCCAAGGTGGCCACCAGAACCGCCAATTTGCCCGGTCCTCGCGCGACCGCAAACGCCACCAACATTCCCAAGCCCAACACAGGTACCAACAGGTAACGACCGGCCGGGGCCCAGGGCACCAGACACCCAGCCATGACGGGAATGGCCACCAACAGCCAGGCGCCGCGCACGGCGCCGTCTTCGCGCTCGTGACCCGTGCGGCCCACGGCAATCCAAAGCAACAGGGGCGGAACAATCATGCCCACACCACGGGCCAGGTCCGATGGCAGCGGCGACCCCCACGGAAGCCACAAACGGCGCATCAGGCGACCACCGTGCTCAGCGCGCCACCCCCACTCGCCACCGCCGGACTGCATGACCGCCAGTGCAACAAGGCCAAGAACCACCGCCACCAACCCCGTGGCCACGGACCGGCGGTTCACGCGGCGCCCATCGGTAAGACTCCACGCCAGTAACGCCAGCGCGACCGCATCGGCCCGAGCCATGATGGCCAACACGAACAAGGCAATTGCCAGCTTCTGCGACCGCCCGCCCTTCAGGAACAGAACCAGCGCCCACACCCCCAAAGCGCCAGCCCAGAGACCATTGCTGGCGCTGGCCCACACCCGCAGTTCCAGTAGGGCCGCATGGGTGCCCACCACGGCCACGCCGGCCGCCACCGCCAAAGGTGATCGGGGCAGCAATACGCCGAACAGGCGTACCACGCCCATCAGCAGGAGCAGGGCGCCCAGCAACATGAACGCGTGCATGGCGAACGGATCGTCACCGAACAACGTGGTGACCGACCGCCAGAGAAACGTGGCAAAAGGTCGGGCGAATACTCCGGTGGCTCCAGCGGGAGCCGAGGCCGGGTCCATGGCGTTCCAAAGGAACAGCCAGTCTTCGCGGGCATAGCCCATACGGAATGTGCTCGCCGCCGCCAGCAGCGATAGTATCAGCGAAACGGCGAGCGAAGCGCGTTGGATGGGCAACAGGGTTTAGGCCGGTTCGGGAGAATCGCCGCCCACGCGACGCGACACCAGGCTCTCTACCACCAACAGGATTCCCGCCAACATCAGGAACAGCTGGTGGATACCTTTCCCCTGCCGGGCGTCCCGCAAGGAGTCGACGGTCGAGTCGCCCTCGAGGGCGCGAAACCGCGCGGTGCCGCTGGTAAAGCGATCGCCAAAGTCTTCCGCTCGCTCGAACTGTCGGATGGATTCGCTCGTCGAAACGTTGACCGCGCATTGCGACCAGGTTTCTCCGTCCACCTCGAACGAGTACACGCCCGGTCGATCGGCGCCGTCCCATTCCAACCGGGCCGGAGTGGTCGATGCGTCGATGGTCGCCACGGCTACTGTTCCGTCGGGACGACGAACCTGTACCTGCGCTTCGGCCGAGGCCGCGTCGGGCGCCTCGACCACCAGTTGGGCGCCAACCTCGTAGTGTCGTCCAAAGCGCCCCCAGCCCGCGGTCGCCAGGTATCCGGTGAGGCGCTGCACGAGCGGCAGAAACATGGGCGAATACGGAAGCGTGCCGGCGGCCGCGGCGGTGTGGAAGCCGCATAGGATCAGCCGTCCCTTACCGGTTTCCACCTCGACTACCGCGGCACCCCGATCGGCGAAACGGATGAGCGGCCGTCCAATGTCGTCGGGCAGTCGGAAGAAGTTACGCAGTCGTGCCTCTTCCAGCGTCTGGATTTCCTCGTCTTCGAAGCCCGCAAACACCGGATGGTCACGATCGGCGACCACCAGCCTCTCGTGCACATCTGCTTCGCCACGGAACTCGCCCAGACGCAGGTTGGTCCAGGCCGGCAGTAGACGCTCGTTCAAATAGGCTCGCACGCGCGGATCTCCGGCGAACAGCAACATGGTTCCGCCGCCCTCGAGAAAATCGGTGATCGACGAAAGGCGCGCGGCGCCGAGATTGCGCAGATCAACCGCCACCACCACATGGGTGGAGGGAAGCCGGTTTACATCGAAGGCGCTGGCGTTCTCGACCACCAGGTCGAAGTTGCCATCGCCACGACCGCCCGGGTCGAGCGCGGCCAGCAGGAACAACAACGGATCGCGCTCGCCCTCGGTGCCCACGACCCCCCGCAGAACCAGCGCCGGAACCTGCTCGCCCACCGACAACACGAAGAAACGTTCGTCGTCAGGGGGGTAGCGGTCGGGACGCAGTCGAATCGAGCCACCGAGATCGCCAGCCTGGGGCAAGGTGATGGGAAACACATGACGTCGGCTACCGCCGCCGGCCAGCTCCAGTTCGGTTTCGCCCACTGCGTTCCCCGCCACCTGTAGGAACAGTGGCAGCGGCAACGTGTCCGCCCCGTCCTGTCGCACGGTGGCCGCGACCCGCGCCGTCTGGCCGCTACGCAAAAGAGTGGCCGGTCGCTCCACGTCGGCCACCGATCGGTTCACGAACGGATCCGATTGCACCCGGCGCAGAAAAATGTTGGTGGGCGGGGATTTCTCCAACCGCGCGCGGAAACGCGATAGCCGCAGACTATCGGCTTCGACCATCTGGAAGTCGCTGACCAGGTAGATCTCACGATGATCGCGCGACGAACGACCGAGAAAATCGAGCGCGCCTTCCAATGCGTTGAAATAATCGGTGCTGCGATAGCTGGGGGTCGTCTCTTCCAGCTCGGCCAACACCAGGTTGGGATCGCGCACGAATTCTTCGAACAGCGGCTGGAAACCGTCGGTGAACAATGCCACCGCTACTTCGTCTCCCGAACCCAGCTCGCCGGCAATTTTCACGGCTTCCGAGCGCGCCAGATCGAATACGGTTCCGCCCGCCACCTGGCTGTGCATGCTGGCGCTCGCGTCCACGAGTATGACCGCGCTGACGCCTTCGCCGGCCGAGACCAGACTGGCCAGCCCTCCCGTCAAGGTGGGTCGGGCCATCGCCATGACCACGAAGGCAATGATGGCCACCCGCAGCAACAACAACAGCAGTCGCCGCAGATTGAGCCGCCGATTCTGCTTTTCCTGCGTGGGAATGAGGAATCTCAACGGCGCAAACGGAATATCCTCCACGTTCCGACGACTAAGAAGGTGCAGCACGATGGGAATCGCGGCGGCCGACAATCCTATGAGATAGATGGGATTGAGAAATTGCATGGGCCGACCTTCCTTCGCCTACTGCATGGCCGCGCGCTTGTTGAGATAGGCAAGCAGCGCACGCTCAAAGGGAGTATCGGTGGTCAGGGGCACGTAGTCGATCTGATGCTGGCCGCACTCGCGGTTCAACCGATCGCGCCACTTGGCCACTTCGGCGGTGTAGGTTTCGCGCAGATGCCAGGGCTGCGCTTTTACCGGATCGAGTTCCTGCTCGGGGTCGATGAACCTGGCCTCTTTGGACAGGTTGAAGTCAACCTCGCGCGGATCGAGGACGTGAAAGACGATGACCTCGTGCTTGCGGTGACGGAAGTGCTTGATCCCCCGCAGTACCGACTCAGGATCGTCGATGAGATCGCTGATGATGACGACCAGGCCACGTCGCCACATGCGATCGGCCAGCTCGTCGAGCACGCGACCCACGTCGGTCTTGGCGCCGGCCTTTGCCTCGTGCAACACCTTGAACAGGTGATTCAGTTGACGCCGACTGCTGCGGGGAGGAACGATCTGCCGCGGTCGTTCATCGAAGGTCACCAGGCCCGCACCGTCGTTCTGCTTGATGAACAGATACGACAACGCGGCGGCCAACGTGCGGCCGTAGCTCAACTTGCTCAGCCGGTCCTTCTCCAGGGAGGTTTCCATGCTGGCCGATATGTCCAACAGGATGCGCGCGTGAAGGTTGGTTTCTTCGTGAAACAACCTCACGTAGTGGCGATCGGTCTTGGCGTAGACCCGCCAATCGATGTTCTGCGTGGACTCACCCGGCAGGTACTGGCGGTACTCGGCGAACTCCACCGAGAAACCGTGGTAGGGACTGCGATGCAGGCCTACCAAAAAGCCCTCCACCAACGTGCGGGCGATGAAATCGAGCCCACCGAGGCGGCTGACCACCTCTGGCTCGAGCAGTCGCGTTGACTGCCGCGTTGCCATTACAGACCGGCCATCAGAAACCGCTGCGGTCCAGCAGACCCTGAATCAGATCGTCGCGGCTGACGCCTTCAGCTTCGGCGTGGAAGTTGGTGACCAATCGGTGACGCAACACCGGCGGTGCTACCGCGCGGACATCGTCAAGGCTCGGCGTGGGACGCCCATCCAAGGCGGCGCGAGCCTTGGCTCCCAACACCAGGAACTGAGCGGCGCGAGGACCGGCACCCCAACTAAGGAACTCGTCAGCCTGCGGGTCGACGCCTTCGCTGCCCGTGCGCGTGAGTCGTACCAACTGCACGGCAAACTCCAGGATGTTGTCGGCCACCGGAACACTGCGTACGAGTCGCTGGAACTCCAGGATCTCGGGGCCCTCCATGACGGGCGCTGGCACTTCGTTTTCGACGCCGGTCGTACGACGAATGATCTGCAGCTCTTCTTCGGAAGTCGGATAGTCGATCTTGATGTTGAACATGAAGCGATCCAGCTGCGCCTCGGGCAGCGGATAGGTACCTTCCTGCTCAATAGGATTCTGCGTGGCCAAAACAAAGAACGGCGCCGTGAGCTGATGCGTTTCCGCGCCGATCGTTACTTCCTTCTCCTGCATGGCCTGAAGCAGAGCCGACTGGGTCTTGGGCGGCGTGCGGTTGATCTCGTCCGCCAATACGATGTTCGCGAAGATCGGGCCCTGAATGAAACGAAATACCCGCTGCCCGCTCGACGTGTCTTCTTCGAGCACTTCGCTACCGGTGATGTCGCTGGGCATCAGGTCCGGCGTGAACTGGATACGCTTGAACTTCAGGTTGAGCGCCCGAGCCACCGTGGATATGAGAAGCGTCTTGGCCAGGCCCGGCACGCCCTCCAGCAAGACGTGACCGCCAGCGAACAGCGTAATGAGAAGTTCATCCACGACCTGCCGTTGGCCGACGATCTGTTTGCCGATTTCGGTGTAGAGAGACTCGCGCAGGACGCCGAGTTGCTCCATCCGTTCCATGTCGCTCACGGGAACCTCACCTTGCATTTCGTTGACATTCGCGAATGTTGGGACCGCGTTCAAGGAACCTAGCCCAGAGCGACGCGTTGCACAAGCTGGCCGCGTTGTCGGACTCCTGGCCTTCTGCTATCGTCGCGATCTCCGAGTAACCTCTCATCCAACGGGTCAGATACCCGTCGTGTTCCATGTACAATTCGAAACTTCTTTTCTACGTCTCGTTCGCCCTTTGCCTCGCGGGCTGCGGCGGCCAGGAACGGCCGGGCCCGCCCGCCCAGGAAGGCACCCGACTCCCCAGCCGAATCTACCTTATCGGCGTGGACGGGCTGACCTGGAACCGGGTGGACCCCCTGCTCGAAGCGGGAGAACTACCCCACCTGGGCGGCCTGATCGATTCCGGGGTTCGCGCGACGGCCCGGGGCTCGGACCCGCTCACTGGCTCGAGCCTGTGGACCACGGCCCTGACCGGCAAACTCCCCGCCAAGCACCGGATCCTGTCGCACATGATCACTCTGCCCAACGGTCCCAGGGCCATGGCCCCCTCCTCGGCCCGGCCCACCAAGAACCTGTGGCAAATCCTGAGCGACGGAAACCACCTCGTGGCTTCCGTGGATTTTCCCGGCACCTGGCCCGCCGAGGTGATCAACGGATTCCTGGTGAGCCCGTACTATTCGAAGAGTCGTTGGACCGAGACCGAGGAACACACGTTCGACCCCATCTACGGCTTCCGCGACACGTTCCCCAGTACGCTCTACGATGAGATCCAGCCACTCACGTTGGGCATGGCCGATTTTCGCCGCGAGTGGGCCGGCCGGTTCTTCACGTTGCGCGAGAACGAATATCAATTGCTGTACGACGAACCCCTGGGATCGGTGGCCAAGCTGGGAAACCCGCTCAAGGACTTCGCCCTGACCATGGTGCACGACCTCAGCAACGTGGAGATCGCGCGATACATAGATCGTGAGTACTCGCCCCGCGTGATCGGCGTTCACCTGGAGCTGCTGGACACTCTGCAACCCGTCTACTGGCCGTTTACCTACGCGGCCATCTTCTCGCCCCCGGGCGAACACCACCGCCGCTTCAAGCGCAGCGTGGATGAGGGTTACCGCTGGATCGACGAACAGATCGGCCGGCTTTTGGAGGGCGCCGACGACGGTGCCGCGGTGATCGTAGTGGGAAGCTACGGATTCAAGACCGGCGAATCGATCGCCACCGATACCAGGGCCGCCCTGCCGGTACCGCAGCGATCCGAGGAAACCGTGTTCATAGCCGCCGGACCCGGCCTGAAGTCGGGCCACGACCTGGGAACGGTAAACCTGACCGACGTCACCCCCACCGTGCTCCGAATGGTGAATCAGCCGATCGCCGACGACTTCGACGGCGTACCCCTGAAGGCCGCGTTCACCGATGACTTCAGCAAGGCATTCCCCGCCGCGGCCCGCGAGAGCTACGACACCGGCTGGGATCCTACCCAACGATTCCCGCAGGTGACCCCTCCTCCCGTCCAGGAGGATCGCTGACGATGACCCGCCGCGCCGACGTGCTTGTGGTAGGTGGTGGCGTCATGGGTGCATCCATCGCCATGCATCTGGGTTTGGCCAAGGCAGGACGGGTATGGTTGATCGAGCGAACCCATCCAGGGGCCGGATCATCGGGCAAGAGCGGCGCGATCTTGCGACAGCACTATTCCCACCGTGAAACGGTGCGCATGGCGAAGACCAGCCTGGAATTCTTCGAGCACTTCGAATCAACGCACGGCATCGACATTGGATTCGAACGTCACGGAATGGTGTTCATTACCGACGCCACACAACGCGAACAACTGGCCGCGTTGGTGGCCATGCAGCGCGAAGAGGGCGTCCCCACGCGCATGGTCGACGCCACCGACCTCGCCGCAATCGAGCCGCGGGGCTTCTACCCCGACGACGTAGCCGCCTGTTACGAAGAAAATGCCGCGACCGTCCAGCCGCTGGCCACCGTGTTCGGCCTCCTTGAGGTAGCTCACAACGCGGGCGTTTCCATTTCCACGGGCGAGGAACTCCTGAGCCTGAAGCGGGAGGGCTCGCGCGTAACCGGGGCCACCACGTCGCACGGCGACATCGAAGCCGACCACGTGGTGCTGGCCACCGGTCCGTGGTCGGTGCGCCTATTGAAGGAACTGGGCTGGTCGCTACCGCTGGAGGTGGTGCGCCCGGAAACCACGTACCTGCGCACGCCACCCGCATTCGCCCCACCCTCGACCGTGTTCGCCGACCTTAGCCTGGGCACGTACTGGCGGCCCGAAATCGGCTGCACGCGGGTGGGGAGCGTCGATACCGACGCCGATGATCGGGTGGACGACCCCGCCAACTACGACGAGACCGCGAACCCCAACACCGCGCAACACCATCGCCGGCAAATCGCGCAGCGCATTCCGGGATTCGAGCACAGCGTGGTATGGGCGGCGGGTGGGGCGCTTTACACACTGACTCCCGATTCGCATCCTATCGTGGGCCCCCCGGCCGACGCGCAGGGAGTGACCCTGGTAACCGGATTCAGCGGGCACGGATTCAAGCTTTCTCCCGCTATCGGCGACGGAGTGGCCCGATGGATCATGCACGGCGACCCAGGCCGTTGGCCGGCGCCGTTCTTCTCCCCCGAGCGATTCACACGGGGCGAAATGCATGGCTCGGGCTACGGACGCGGGCTGCTGGGTTGAGCCAACGACTACGTCGATTCGGCTTGGCGTAGCTGCAGCTCGCCACTGCGCACATGAAGATCGCGCTGCGGAAACGGTATCTGCACGCCTTCCTCTTTCAGACCATCCCAGATGGAAAAGTAGAGTTCGCTACGCACGCGCGGCAAGAACCACGCATCGTCGATCCAGGCCCGCAGCTGAAAATCCAACGAGCTGTCACCGAAGTCCATGAACAAGACGGTTGGTCGCGGGTGTCGGAGAATGCGCGGGTTCTCTTCGGCGACCTTCAGGAGAATTTCTTCGATCTTGCGCGGCTCGCTCTCGTAGCTGACGCCCACGTCCACATCGACCCGCTTCAGTCGATCGCGAAAACTGTAGTTGGTGACCTGATTGCTCACCAGATCGCTGTTGGGAACAATGATGTCATCGCCGCCGCGGGTTCGAATGATGCTACTGCGCAGCCCCACGCTCATGACCCGACCATCGGTTCCCGCCACGGTGAGTACGTCGCCCTTCTTGACGGATCGTTCGAACAATAGAATGAGACCGCTGGTGAAGTTGTTCACCACGTTCTGTAGGCCGAAACCAATACCGACACCCAACGCACCAAATGCGATCTTCACCGTGGTGAGATCGAAGCCCATGGTATCCAGGCTCACGACAATGCCGAGCACCACGAGCAGGTATCGGAGCACGGTGCCGATGGCCTCGGCCAACGACAGTTCGATTCCCACCCCCGGCAGGAACTTGCTGCCTACGAATCGAGCCAGAAGCCGGCCGCCCACCACGAACAACACCAACACACCCAAAGCGCTGGCGATGGAAAACAGTGATACCGGCACCCGCCCCATGGGCCACAACGGTTGGCGCATCCACTCGATGAACGGGCCCAGGAAGTCGAGCTGCTCGGCCGCCGCCAGCACGAAGAACGATGGGATGAAAAGGCGCCGAACCTGTCGGCGCCGGTCGCCGCGCGGCACGAACTCGAGCGCCAGGACGTTGAGAACCCGGTAGGCCATGAGGAACAACAGCAGCGGCAGGACCCGGAACGCCTCGGTAGAGGCCTCGGGGTTGAATCGCGCGTAGATGCGACAGCCCAGCACGAACAGGCCCATGGCCAGCACCGGCCAGACCACGACCTCGAGCGCGTTGCGAAGGACCCGAAGATCGCGTGGCTCGTCTTCGTGGCGCTTCTGACGCAATGCATTGGTGACAAGACGCGCGGGAACCAGGGCTACCAGGGCGGCAGCCAGCAGAATTCCCACGTCCCGTACCCAGGGCGTGTTGAGTTCTTGAAGTAGCGATTCCACCGGCACCTCGGTGGCGGGGTCAGCTATCTGCGGTCAGTTGGCGATAGCGCACGCCAATGGCCACGGCCAGCGCAAGCCATACCACCACCAGGCCCAGGTTGAACAGGGCGAAGTGTTTGGTTTGGAACGCCAGCCAGTTCGTTCCGGCGTACACGAGGCCCGCGGAAAGCACGTCCCCCGCCCGCACGAACACGGTATCGATGGCCTGCTTGGCCTTGTATTTCTGTTCGCGCGTAGTGGGCAGGAACAGAACGTTTCGCACGGTATTGTTCAACGAATAGTCCGTGGAGTTCTCGGCGGTCTTGGCCCACCGCACGGCGGTGAGCACGGGGTAGAAGACGAGTAGTGCGTACCCACCCAGAGCGATTATGGGCAGTATGAGAAGCGCGACACGTACGCCCATGTACTTGATGATGCGTGATACCAGGAACAGCTGGATGATCACCCCAGCCAGATTCACCACGCTGAAGAAGTCCGCGTAGAACTTTCCGATGTAGGCGCCCACGCCCAATCCACCGGCGGTGCCGGCCGCCACGGCGTCTTCGGCGGCCGCGGTGACCACGCGTCCCAGAATGTACTCGCCGGTGGTATTGACCCAGTTCAGGAACAACAACAGGAAGGCGATCAGCAACAGATAACGGTTGTTCCATACCAGCCCAAAGGCGCTGCCCTCACCGAGGGGTTCTTCTTTGGCGGGCTTGGAATCGCCGGCCGCCAGCTGACGATTCGCCTGGGCCAAGGACTCTCGATGCTCCACCACATTGGTGACCCACAGACTCACGGCCAGAATGCCGCCGGCCACCAGAAGCATCTGGTACACGCCAAGTGGCTCGATCAGTCGACCCGTAACCCAACTTCCAAACACCGCGCCGATCGAAGCACCGAAGCCGACGATGGCGAAGAGCCTCTCGCCTTGCTCCTTGGTATACACGTCGTTGGCGAACGACCAGAACTGGGCCACGACCATCAGGTTGAAGATGCCCACCCAAAGGAAGAAAACGACGCCCAGCGGCACCTTGATCTGCGCCAGCAGATAGAAAACCCCCAGGCAAGCAATGAAGAACAGCGTGACAAGGTTGATCAACCGACGCCGCGACAGGCTACTGGCCATCCGTGAGTACAGCGGCACCGTAATCATCAACAACGCCGCCTGCCCGACGGAGGCGTAGCTCTTCACTTCGGCCCCGCCGCCCGCCAGTATCAGCGCCTCGCGCACCGGCTTGATGACGTAGTACGCCGTCAGGATCAGGAACACATTCAGCGCCAGCAAGAGCGCGGTACCGCCTTCTCCCTGACGGACCTCGGTGAACAGTCCCAGGAAACGCTCGAGACCGGTAGCCTCGGTCTTTGAGTTACTCATCGAGTGGCGCTACTTTCGTTTCATGGCTACAACGCGGCCGCTGCCGCGCGCCACATAGGCGGTAACCGAGCTACTCCAGCCAGAGCCGCGATCGACCTGACATTCGACGGCCAGAAACGGATGACTCTCCGCTGCGTCACCGGAACTGGGGACCGCAACTTCGGTCCGCGTGCTTTCGTTCCAGTCGCTCCAATCCAATGCTCCCCGGTTCTCGTTCACAAAACTCATTCGGGTGCGATACCGCGCGGTCGTACCCGGGTACAGATTCCGCTCCTGCCCCAGGTCGTGATAGAGCAACGTGCCGTTGGCGTGCGTAAAGAAATCGAGCGGCGGAATCTGATCGAACCACGCCCGGGCGATCTTGTCCCGACGTTCGCCAAGCGTACGCACCATGTAGGCGGCCGCTTCAGGCTCCTGATACTGAGCTTGTTCGACGATTGCCTCGAGCTGCTCGTTGGTGAACGCCGAAACGATCTTCGCGCCCCAGTACCCGTCGCGATCGGTGATTTCGCTGAACCCCGGGTTCGGATAGTGCGGCGAGAATCCGCGCGGGCTGAACTGCTCGCTCTCGAAGTACCCAACTTCGTCGAAGTCGGGCCGTTGTTGCTGACGCCAATCGTCATCCCAGAAGCCGAGGTTTGCCGTCCGACGCACAACGGCCGCCGGATCGAACGTGTGCTCCCAACCAAACCTCTGGGAGGGTCCGCTGGCGCCCGCGCCGAGGGTACTGGCAAAATCGATGAGATAGTGGCGGACGTAACTCTTGCCGTCGTCTTCCACGAACATATCCAACGAGTTGTGCTGCTTGGTATCGAAGTGATTCAACCACGCCGCAAACACCTCGAGACCGCGAATTTCACGTCGCTCTTCGTGCTTGATGTGATCGTTGGGGTCGTCCTTGCGCCGGCCCTTGTAGTCAAACGGACCAATGGGCTTGCCCGAAAGAAACGAACTGGAGATCGCGCGCCATTGCTCGCCCTTGCGCGCCACCGAACCCAGAATGTGGTCGATGTCCGCCTCGGTCATGTTGCGCTTGGTTCCATTGGGCTCGGACATGCGCACCCCCTCACCCAACGTGAGATCACTGCGATCGAAGTACACGATGTTGTCATCGGGGACGTTGTAGCCCGCGAGATGGAGGATGCGCTGCGAAACGACCCCGGCCGCGGTGACCATGCCTTCGTGCTCGGGAGGATCGAATTTGATGAGGTAGCGACCTCCGCGCGCATCCTCGATGGTGAACCCCGGCGTGACACCCTCGGTCTTGGCGCCTACGACTGTCCATGTTCCACTCCGATCAGGGCCAACACCCTGCCCGGGTCCACGACGCACTTCTTCCATGGGAATCGGGAACATGCCGATGCGGTTGGTAAACCAGCTGGAGTTGACCGCTTCGTCCAACGAGTTCACGTTGGCCGCGGCCTTCACGTGGTCACCGCCAAAGAGCGTGCCCACGCGCCTGACGATGCGATTGGGCCGGGTATAGCGACCCAGAGGTCGGGAAACCGACTCGTTGAGGTAGTCCCAGTAGAGGTTGGGCTCGCGCTCGGCTGGCGCCACGGTGACGTGACGTTGGTCGTCATCGAACCAGTTGACCGGAGCGTCGACCAACGGCTCTGCCGCCAACGAAACCGCCGACGAAGCCAGCAACGCCGACAGAACAAGTCCGGCTTGTAACAGTAGAATGTTTTTCATGTCGCTACCTCGCCGGAACCGGGTTGCGGCCGTGGTAGAGGCCCCGTTTGCCAAACTGGAACAGCTGGTCCCCGCGCAACCGGATGACCGTGTCCTCATCACTGAAGCCAATTTCGAGTCGACCGCTGAACCCGCGCCCTCCGGCCAGACGCACACCCAAACCATACGACTCGGTCAGATTCGTCAATGCGATCTGTTCACGTTGGCCAAAAACCTGGCCCCAATCGAAGAACAGGTAAGCATCGAGGCCGGTGCCGGTAGTCTCGCTGTAGGCCCAGATCGGGTAGCGATACTCAGCCGTGAATGCCAACATTCCTCGATCACGCCACCGGAAGTCGGAGTAGCCGCGAAGCACGTCGGGGTCGTCGTTCACCATCAGTCGCTGGAAATTCACATCGGTGCGATCGGCGTCGAGCCACGACCAGTAGCCACGGACGGCCAATACGCGGTCGAACCACAGCGGCAAGAACTGCTGCACCTCGGCGCGGTACCGCGTGAATGAAGCATCGCCGGTGTTGGGTGAGAAGTGCGAAGCACCCAATCGTTGTACGCCCCCCGAGTTCGGGCGGCCGTCGGTCAGGGTGTTGTCCCGGACGAGCCCCAGCGATACCACCCACCCGTCCGAACGTTGGGTGTAACCCGAGGGTCGGTCCTCTTCTTCGTAGACCTCTTCCAACGAAATGTCTTCTTCTGGCTCGCGTGGGCCGCGGCTGTCCACGACGCTGAAAACGGCCGAGCCCTCGATCGCCACCGGCCCGTTGATCGGAACGTGGTAGTTCAACCCGCCCCAGGTGGCCTCACTGGTAAAGTGACTCTCGCCGGACTCCAACGCTCCTGGACCGACCCCGTAGAACCTGGCGTTCGGTCGGCGGCGGTAGCCGCCCCCCAATTCGAGCCGGTGGTCGGGCGACCCAAGCTCGCGAATAAAACCCGCGGTTGCCCGGGTATGACGCTTGGAAGAATCCGAGAATCTGGCTTGGAACTTGTTGGATGGTCCGAATATCGAGTCGTGGTAGACACCGAGACTTCCGCCGATGCCCACGAGGTTGCCGGCCGCGCCGGTAACTGTGAATCCGTAGGGGAGATCCACCGGGCCCAACAGCCGTTGAATTCGGTAGAGGGTGCCGCTCTCGTCCAGAAAGCCTACCGTGCTTTTGAGGCCGAATCTAAGCACTTCGAACGGTACGGAAGCAACGACCCAGGGCGCCAGGAGCGGGTATTCCCAGGCCGACAATCCATTGGACTCGTAGGCGGCCTGGACCGGTTCGCCTGGCGAAGCTATCGTGCCCCAGTAGCTTTGCCCCGTACCATCGCTGACCTGCGCAGCGACCGTAGCGGAACCAGCCAACATCAGGACGGCCGCGATGAGTGTGGCGAGTTTCCAGGCGGTAAGCCAGCCTGCGCCGCCGGTTTCCATTTTCATGAGCGTGATCACCAATGGGTTATTGTTTGCCAAGGCTGCATGAGCGCGGCCTGCCTTTGTTTTGGGCCGTAGTACCCGCGATCTGTTGCCTGGCGTTGACGCCGAACGCGAGAGGCGGCACATGGCCTGACTCGTCGCAATTTCCAGTACAGACACTCTCGCACCCCACGGTCGAGAGTCGCGTGGCCAATCTGGAGTATCAGCTTGAAAGCGGATACCGGTTTGCCGTATTCGGTGACCAACGAGCGTTGGCGAATGGTGAGTGGCAACTGTTGTTGAACGAAATCGCACAGCTCGAGACTCCGAGTTCCCGAGAACTGCCGCTCTTGTTCCTGCTGGACACAGGCGACATTGTACAAGATGGCGCGCACTCCGACCAGTTTCGACTACTGCAGAACATCCTTCGCCCAGTGGAACACCTTCCCTACTTGATCGGCGTGGGCAATCACGAAATCAGCAACAACGAGCCGGGGCCCGCGCGCGCGAATCTCGCCACATTCGCGGCCTATCTTGATCCGCAGTTCAGCGCCGAACGGATGTTCTATCGCAAGGACCTGGGCGGTGTCGCCTACCTCTTTCTGAACACCAGCGATCTGGTGTACGACGTCCCCGAGGGGGCCAATGCCCGGGCTGATGGTCAGCTTGCTTGGCTGGTAGAGGAACTGGCCAACCCCCGCGGCACCAAGACGACGGTAATCGTCATGCACCACCCCTTCATCCAGACCTCGAAAAAGCACCGTCCGACCGCCAGAGACCTATGGAAGCTCGAATACCAGAACAAGACGTTGCCCAACATCCTGGCCGATGGCGGCGTGGATGTGGTTCTGACCGGGCATACGCACACGTACGAGCGATTCGAGCTTACTCGGCGTCACGATGGGCGCCGGATGCACGTAGTCAATGTGTCGGGACGACCCCGCAATGCGTTCCTGTGGTTCGGCGCGGGAAGCCGGCGCCCGAAGGATGTGCGCGGCAAGGAAGACAGCTGGTTCACCGATGAAGGCTGGGAAGACGCGAGCGATTGGGAGATTCGCCAACGCGAGTTCATGGACAAGGACTCCGAGCGAAACCAGACGGTCGTGTTCACGGTGGACGATCGAGCGCAGCTATCGATCGAGGTCCACTATCTGACCGATCCTGAGGATGGCGGTCTCACACCAGGTGGACAGTTCGAACTTCACTAGCCCCAAGCTTGTGCGACGGAGCCTGAACCGCTAGCCTCGCGGGACGCTTTTCCTTTCCCTTCGGACCGAGAAACTATTTCATGACCAATCGCCGGCCTCTCGACCTCGGCATCTGGGCGTTCGCCTTCGGCTATTTCGCCTGCTATGTCCCGTACTCCGCGCTGACCAAGGCGCTGTCGCGCGGAATGCTCGAGAAGATGACCGAGGCCCCCAGCTCGGGCTTCGTCCTGCTCCCCGTTTCCGCATCGGCATCGTTGGTGGGCATGCTCACGTTCATCACGCTCATGGGATGGTGGAAGTACGCCGGACGACAAACGCTTTTCGGCTTCAACTTTCCGTTTCCAAACCGTTGGACGCTGTTCTCGGGATTCTGCACGGCGTGCATCATCGGCACTACGACGCTGGCCTACACGTTCCAAGGCGTCTCCATCGTGTTCATGATGCTGCTCATGCGAGGCGGTGTCCTGATCCTCGCGCCCGTGGTCGACGCGCTGAGCCATCGTAAAGTGCGCTGGTTTTCGTGGGTGGGGCTGGCCTTCAGCATGGCGGCGCTGATCGTGGCCTTCATCGAACGGGCCGATGCAGGTCTGGCCTTGAAAACGGTAGCGGTGATCGATGTGGCCATCTACCTGGCCAGCTACTTCGTACGACTCCGATTCATGAGCCGGCTCGCGAAATCGGATGACCTGGAAGCACGCACACGCTACTTCGTGGAAGAACAGATGGTGGCCACGCCCATTGTAGTCATCACCCTGATCGTGTTGGCGCTCATCAACAACGGAGCCATAACGGCCGACGTCCGGGCCGGCTTCACCCAGATCCCGGGCAGCAATATCTTCTGGGAAGTGGTTCTGGTAGGCCTGTTTTCCCAAGGCACCGGCGTCTTCGGCGGGTTGGTGCTGTTGGATAAGAGCGAGAACACCTACGCAGTTCCAGTCAACCGAAGCTCAAGCATCATGGCCGGCGTGGTAGCCACCTACAGTCTTCATCTTCTGCTCGGTGCGCGGGTACCCAGCCGGTACGAAGGAGTCGGTGTGGTGCTGATCATCGTGGCGATCCTGTTTTTGACGGTGCCCACTTTGATGGCCAGGAAGAACGCTTCAGCCTCCTAGGTTACGGCCGGCGCATGACACCAATAGGTTACGGGCCGGCGCATGACACCAATAGGTTACGGCCTCACTAAGCTTCCCCCGGCGGACTAGTTCAGCTCGCATTCAGGCATCGGGGCGCCGGGGTCCAGAATCGTTCGGCCGTAACCTATTGGTGTCACGCGCCTGCAGCTCGATGCATGGGAGCAGGACAGGCCAACTAGTCATCTCGATTTGTCCAGAACAGCTTGCTATCAACCCTGCAACGTCAGACAGGTCGCGAGCGAATGTCCAATGCCTTGTTGCCAGCCTTCACGGAACGCCCTACAAGATTGGCGACCGGGCTGCGCCTGAGCATCGCTGCAGGCGGGGTGACACCCAATGGTTAAGGCTGAACGATTCTGGACCCCGGCGCCCCGGTGCCTGAATGCCAATTCGGAACAGTCCGCCGGGGGAAGCTTAGTGAAGACGTATCCATTGGGTGTCACCCCGCCGGCACCGAAGCCCACGTATCCAGTGGGTGTCACCCCGCCGACACCGGAACCAAGGATGGTCGAATGTTCTCGGGAATTGCACACGTCAGAACACGATGCATTGCCATTTGCTGCACGACCCTCGCACTCGCCGGGTGCGCCAAACCAGAACCGGTTCCACCACAACCACCCACCACACCGTCGGAAGTGCGAACGTACCTCGAGGGCTTTCTCGGGCAGGAGAAGTCGCCGCCATCGCTGTCCCTGGCCGTGGCTTTGGGCAGCGAACTCGAGCTACTCGAAACTGTGGGGCTACACAACCGCGACGGCGGTGACGCTACGCCGGAGACCCCGTATCGCGTGTACGCGTTGTCCATGGGTGTAACCGCAGTTGCCATCATGCAGCTCTGGGAAGCCGGCACCATAGAACTCACCGATCCCATCCGGCGCTACGTACGCGAACTTCCACCTAGCTACGAGCAGGTTCAAATCCAACACCTACTGACGCACACCGCCGGAGTACGTCATTACCGCGAGGGATCGGACGAAGCCGCCTCCAAGCGGCAATACACTTCCATCGGCGAAGCCAGCGCAGTGTTTCGCGACGATCCGTTGTTGTTCGAACCGGGCACGCAGCACCATTTCTCGGCGTTCGGGTTCGCCTTGTTGGAAGGCGTTATCGAAAATGCCTCGGGCCAACCGTTCGAAGACTACCTTCGTGGCTACATCTGGGGTCCGGCACAAATGACCCAGACGCAACTTCACGCGCCCGGCCGTTCGATTCCAGGAATGGCGGTGGGCTACTCTTTTCAGGGATTCTGGTTCCTGAAGAAACAACACGCGGTGAGCGTACCTGGCGAAACCGGCCGCTACGCCGCGAGCGGAATGGTGAGTACGGCCCAAGACCTGGTTCGCCTGTTCATTGCCCTGCAGTCCGGCACGCTTCTCGAAAGAAACTCGATCGCCACGATGTTTGAGGCAGCGTTCCCCGACGTTGCCCCGACCCAGGCTCTGGGATGGACCGTCGAAGACGACGGTGCGTTGATCACGCTATCGACCGACGGCATCGGTTACACCGGTATAGTGATGCACTGGCCACGAGAAAACCTGACGGGGGCTTTGCTGGTGAATCAAACGCCGTTCGACGAGCGAAGTGAAACGCTTCTTGGAGCTCTGGCAACAGTTCGATGAACGCTCGTCCCTACGCGCTGATCGCAAACGGGTGCGGTCACCGTCCAGGACTCCAGCTGTGCTACAATGTGGTCGCACACCCTCCCAAGGTCGTGAGCCATGATCGTTCTCTCCCGCTCGATCCCATTCCTACTGCTCGCCATCTGCACCAGTTGGCTCACGCCAGCCAATGCCACTGCTCGCATTTGGTACGTCAAGGTCGATGGAACCGGAGACGTCCCGCGTTTTCAAGATGCGGTGGATGTTGCCCAACCGGGAGACGTCGTATTGGTGGGACCGGGGCGCTACACCTGGACCAACCAGGGTCCCGCCAGTGAACGCGGGCACGGCCTGATCGAACTGTGGATCGATCGTCCCCGTGGCGTCACCTACATTTCCGAAGAAGGACCAGAGAACACCATCCTGGACGCCGAGGGACAGAATCGGGTGGTGTTTGCGAACGGCAACAACGATCCACGATTTCCCGTCGAGTTTGTCTTCTCGGGCTTTACCATTACCGGCGGCGTGGCACCCGAAGCGCCACCAGAACCGCTGACGCAAGGCGGCGGCCTGGTGTTGCACCTTACCTACCCCATTATCGAGAACTGCATCTTCATAGACAACGAAGCCGAAACCGGCGGCGGCGCCTTCGTGGGAGGAATAAACGCAGCCCTGTTCCGCGACTGCCAGTTCATCGACAACCGGGCCCTGGCCGGTGCGGGCATGCTCATCATGCACAGCTTCGAAGAAACGGTAGTCGAGGACTGCACATTCATCGGTAACCTGGCCTTCGAGTACGACACCGGTCAGGGCGGCACGGGCGGCGGCCTTTTTTGCCTCAACAACAAATACCGAGTCGAGCGTTGCACATTCTACGGCAATCGCTCAGCCGACACTGGCGCCGCGTTCTACAGTTTCAATTCGAAGCCTGGCATAGTGCGTTACAACTCCTTCCGGGACAATCGGAACGAGGATTTCTCGGTGGGGGCCGCGGTCTACCACCGCGTGGATACCGACTACCTCGATGGAGCATCGCAGATCGAGTTCTCAAACAATCTCATCGCATCCAACAACCCCGCGAAGGCGATGGTATACGAGACCGCCGTGGTCATGGACATGGCCTGCAACAACATCTACGGCAACTCCGGCGGAAACTGGATCGACAACCTGGCGTCGCACCTCGAACGAGACGGCAATATTCAAGAGAACCCGATGTTCTGCGTCGACGATGGCGGATACACGTGGACCGTCTCCGAATATTCTCCGATGCTGGCCGCGAACAACTCGTGCGCAACCAACATCGGCCGAATAGATGATGGCGGCGCCTGCGGCAACTTCGAACCACCGGAAATCGAACCCGAGATCCGAAACTTCCTGGTTCACACGCCCGCGCCCAATCCGTTTCTACCCAGCGCGAACAACGCGACGACGCTCAGCTTCGAACTACCGCTAAGCGGACCGGTAACCGTGGTCGTCTACGACATCAGTGGCCGCAAGGTAAAGGAACTGGAGTCCAGTTTCCGCGCGGCGGGAGCCAACACGGTGGCGTGGTCGGGCCGGGACGAGTCTGGATCGGCCGTGGCCGCCGGCGTCTACCTGATGCGGGTTCAGAGCGAAGCGGGGACAGCAAGCGAGCGGGTTGTGGTGATTCGGTAGCATCGCTGTAGGCGGGCTGACATCAAATGGTTAAGTCACTAGGCTTCGCTGCAGGCGGGGTGACATCAAATGGTTGCGGCTGAACGATTCTGGACCCCGGCGCCCCGGTGCTTGAATGCGAGTTTGAAACAGTTCGCCGGGGGAAGCTTAGTGAAGCCGTAACCATTTGATGTCACCCCGCCGGCCCAAAGCCAGAAATCGCCAACGACGCCCACTCTTCCCAAGCTCCACCTTCCGGCGCTTCCTCAAGCGAGTCGATGTTTCGCCAAGCCGATCGGTGCGGCTCGGCCTGGGCGTCAACGCGCTCGGTGATCTCTTCGCGAGATAGCCCCAGCAATGCCACGTTCACGGAGTAGAGAATTCCCACGTGCACACTGCTCACATCGGTAGCGTCGCTGTTGATGAACCCGCGCATGGTGAATTGGCCCGGGGGAACCTCGAGGCCGGTTTCCTCATGCAGCTCGCGCAGCGCGCAGGCCAGAAATAGTCCCACTTCGCGCGCCTCGGGAGCGGTGCGATCGATCGGTTCGATATGACCGCCGAAACCAACGGTCCACAGTCCACCCAAGCGAGACTCGCTGTGCTTGACCTGTCGCTGATAGCAAAGAACTTCGTCACCAAGGGTCAGTACCAGGTAAGGGATGACCTGCTTGAAGTGGCTGCAGTGCTCCATGTATTCGCGCTCGGCGAAGAACGCGGCCTGTTCCACTTGCTCGAGGTCGATGGCCGACATGTCCAGCAGGCCCTGGGGAGACAGACGCGGAAACAACTGGCTGCGGGGCACGACCATTACGAATTTCAAAAGTAGACCTCGCTCAGGGCGCTACCAGTACAAGGACCGGTGCTCCTTGTAGAACTCCACCGTCTTGGCCAGACCCTCTTCCATGGTGGTCAGAGGCTTCCAACCGGTGGCCTTGGTGAATTTGGTGAAATCGGCCACGTAGTCGCCGGTTTCGATGACCTTGCGCTCTTCGGGCCAGGGAACCAGCTCGTACGAGCCGCTCCCGGCGTACTCGATGACCATTTCGGTGGCTTCGCGCAGGGTGCGCGGAACGCCGCTGCCCAGATTGAACGCCTCGCCGTCGCACGCATCTGGTCTCGAACCAGCACGAAGAAAGGCGTCGGTGGCGTCATCCACGTAGTTGTAATCGCGCTTCTGACCACCATCGCCATATAGCTTGATGCTGCCACCGTCCATGGCCAGGCGAATGAACCAATTCAGGATTCCGTATTTGGCGTGGCGCATCTGATGGCGCGGACCATAGCAGTTGTTGACCCGTAGACTCGTGAACTTCATGCCGTACGCGCGGTGATACACCAAGCCGTAGCCTTCGGCCGCGACCTTGTTCACGCCGTAGATGTCGGTGGGCTGCATGCGGTGTGTCTCATCCACGGGAATGGTGTCGAGCACGCCGTATTGGCCGCGCGTGCCGGCGTACACTACATGGCAGTCGAGGTTGTTGTGACGCACTGCTTCGTATACGACCATGTTGCCACGACAGTTCACGTCGATGTCCCAGAATGGCTCGGTCATGGAATCCACGTGGCTTGTCTGCATGCCAATGTGGAACAGTACGTCCTTGCCCTGCACCAGGTGGTTCATGGCGTCCGCATCGCGGATGTCACACACGTTCACGTTGACGTCGTCGCGCACGGATTCCAGGTTGTTGTAGTTGGCGCCGAACAGAGGGTGGCAACTGTCGATCACCGTCACGTTGGCCCCCAGATGCACCAAATCGATGGCAACATGGCTGCCCAAGCACCCAAGTCCACCGGTAATGAGCACGTTCTTGCCCCGGTAGAAACCGGCGTAGTCGTTCTGGTTCGTGGTCAATGGAATCCCCACCGCGTGTGACGCAACCTTGAGCGAGGGCGTAGTCTACACCAAAGCGTCAGGGCTTACAGCAGGGACAGTCCTTGGCGTGGGTCCGGGGCCGGTAGTCCAGCACGTTGCCGCTGCCATCGCGCTCCAGTTCGCAACATTCCAACAGCATGGAGCGGAGTTGGTGCCGTCCTCGTTGCACACGGGACTTCAGGCCCGATGGCGAGAGACCCAGCTCCGCCGCCAATTCGCTCTGCTTTCGCCCCTGCAGATCGGCCAGCCGCACGGCCTGCGCCTGATCGGAGGGCATCTCGTTCAGGAAACCCTCAAACCAACCCCCCACCACCTCGTTCAGATTGCTCGCCGATTCGGGCTGGGCGACCGGCTCGTCTTGCAGCGGTGTCGTTGGCCGGGCGGCTTCGCGTCGCCCGTGATCGATCCAGACGTTGCGCGCGATCTGGAACACCCAGGCCGCCACGCGATCTTCGTCGCGCAGGCGGCCCAGGCCCTGATGGATGCGTAGGAACGTCTCCTGCGTGAGGTCGTCGGCCGTGGTCGAGTCGGTCCGGGTTCGGAACCACGCATGGATCCGAGCCTGGAACTCGTGCCACAGGCGCTCGCTGGTCACGCCTTTACCCGCAGCAACCGGGCGCGTCGCCACATGCCGTATCGGCCACGACGGGGTCGGACAGGATGGTGTAGATCTCCCACTCGTGTCCGTCGGGGTCGGTGACCCAGGCCTTGTCCTGCTTCGAATAGCAGCAGTCCGTGCCCAGCTCGAGTCTTGGCTCCAGGCCGCGTGACTTCAACCGATCGATAGCGGCGGCCACCTGGTCGGCATCGGCCAGTTGGACGCCCATATGATGCACCGCGCTGCGTGCCAGCGGAGCATCGGTGACATTCAACGACAGCTGAAGGGGTGGGTTGGCCACCACGAAACGTGCGTAGTCGTGGTGCACCGGATCGGGCGCCTGATCGAACAGGGCGCGGTAGAAGTCCATGCTGGCGTCCAGATCATTCGTGGCCAGGGCCAGATGCACGCGGGCCGTGGAAGCAAAGGTCGTAGTCATTCTCAAATCCTCCTGAAGGGACGGCTCGATTGGCCGGGCTCGCTGTATGGGAAGAGACGCAGCGGGTCCCAAAAGGACGCAGCTTTTGTTCATCCAAGCGAATTAGGCGCGGGGCCGCCAGGAGAAAGAACGCCTGGTTCACGGGTTACGCAGCCGGAACATCTGTTCGGCCGCCAGCAGCACGGCGCCCGCGCCGTACTCCATGGAAGTGTCCAGCCGCGCGGGCCTGGGTTGATCGCTGGGCAACTGGACCCACGCCACGCGACCGTCGGGCTGAATCGCCGACACCACTCCGCTCCAGGCACGATCGAGGACCGGCCCAAATTCGGCGGCTGACAACAGTTCGTGCCGAATCCCCCAGGCGATGGCGGCACAAAACAGAGCCGACGCGCTTGTTTCGGGCGTGTTCCACGTATCCGGCTCGAGCAGGCTGACGCCCCAGCGTCCATCAACCTGGGCCAGGCTCGCGATCCGCGTGCACATATCGACAAGCAACGCCTCGTAGCGCTCCCGAGACTCGAATCCAGCCGGTACCGCATCGAGAATGCGCGTGATCGCAACCGCAACCCACCCGTTACCCCGCCCCCAGAACACCGGTCCACCGGCGCGTTGTTCGGGAAGATAACGCGCGTCGCGATAGAACAGATGCTGGCCGGCGTCGTAGAGGTGGTCAACCACATCCCAGAAACGATCGTCCATGGAGTCGAGATACTCCGGCTCGCCGGTCGCGTGCGACAGCTTCGCCCAGGCTGGCGGTTCCATGAACAGGGCATCGCACCACGACCACTCATCACGCCCCGGTCGCGGTTGCTCCCGAACCGCATCGAACCGCGCACGCAGCGGTTCGATGTCGACACGGGCATCTACACGATCAGCGGCGCCGGTCGCGAACTTGCCGTGCAGCTCCAGGTAGACCTGGGCCGCGCAATGGTCATCGGCATGACGACGCGGGCCCAGGGCCCATTGGTTCGCCCGCCCCCACTCCATCGCGGCCAAGCGGTAGCGTTCATCACCGGTGACCCGATACGTGGCCATGACCCCGGTGAAGAAAACGGCCCGAATCCAGCTGGTGTTTTCCAGGGGAACCTCGCGGCCGCGCAGGGTAGTCCAGGTGGCCTGCCGATTCGCAAGCTGCCAATCGCAGACGCGGCGCATGACCTCCTCGATCGGCGCCGCCGCCGTCAGTTGTCCGGTACCCTGTCCGTGACAAGCCGCCGACATGGTCAGCAGAAACAAGGCGATGGAGACTCGTTTGGTCATTCTGATTGATCCTGTGGCTATTCAGGCCGAAGCGTCGATGGTAGCATCACGCGCCTGGCTCGCGGAGAAGGTCGCACATCGAACAATAGCTGACTACGGCAGGAAGAGAGTGGCCCATGTACATCATGGAAACCGACAACCGGATACTGCTCAAACTGGAACGCGGCGAGCCCGTGATCCACACCATCGAGAACTTCGCGGCCACGCGCCAGATTCCCAACGCCATGGTCTTTGGTATTGGCGCCGTTGACAATGTGGAGATTGGCGCGTACGACCTGGCTAGCCGGACCTACACACGCAAACAGTTCGACGGGGCCTACGAACTCACCAATCTCACGGGCAACATAGGCTACAAGGAAACGACTCCCGTGTTCCACGCACACGTAACCCTCAGCGATCACGACTGCCGCGCGTACGGCGGCCACCTCTTCGAAATGAGCGTGTACGCCACGGTGGAATTGGTACTATGGCCGGGCAACAATCGGCTACGACGTACCATGGACGACGACATTGGTTTGGCGCTGTGGAATCTGCCGCACTGTGTGACCGAATCGGAATTCTGAGGAGACCATGAGCCACCCTCGCAACAACACCAAACACGCGGCCGAACTTCTCAACATCTTGACCGCGCCGGTTACCGATTTCGACTGCGGCACGCTCTGCGCGCCGGGAAACGGTGGGGTGCCGGTGTGCTGCCACGCGGAAAGCGTGGTGCCCGTGCTCTACAAATCCGAATTCGAGGTCCTGAAACGACGCACCAAACTGTGGCGTAAGTATCAGCCTCGGACCGCACACCAGCGGGGACTGAACAAGGACATGCGTTCGTGCGACATGCTGGCGGTGTGCAAGGGCGCGGAGTTCTGCGAACGCGACAACCGATCGATCGTCTGCCGTACGTTTCCTTTCGAACCGTATCTGGATCACGACGGAGTACTGGCCGGCCTGGTCTACAACTTCGAGTACCTGGGAACCTGTCCGCTGGTGGGCAGCAAACACAAGGTCCTACCGGAGTTCGTCGACCAGAGCATGCAGTTGTGGGATCGGATGTTCGACCTGTGGCCGACCGAGCAGGACTTCTATTTCCTGATCTCCCAGACCATTCGCCGCTCGTTCGGACAGAGGCGAAAGACCATCCCCGTACACACGCGCACCGGTATTCGGCAGTTTCGTACGACTCGCGCCTAGGGCTCGAAGAACAGCAGCTTCTCTTCTTCTTCCATCTGGGCCAGGCGTCGATGTTTGCGCCAGTAGGCCCTGGCCGCGCCCAGCAGGAACAGAAACGTCATGGCCGTGAACAACGAGCCGGCGCTGCCGACCGCGGCAATCCAGCCGTAGCGTACGCGCACACTCTTGTCGAACTCTGTCGCGAACTGCTGCATCGAAACGCCCGTGACCTCGCGAAACGCCGTGTCGAAGCGTCCGGTTTCGGCCGCGCGATCCACCACGGCCCGCCATCCGCCTTTTTCCTGTAGTTGCTTCTCCAACTCACTGACCGCGCGCATGCTGATCTGATACGCCAACCCGGCGGCATGACCGCCCGCGGGAAAAGCACGGCTGAGTTGAGACAACGGTCTGAGATCCTGGGTGCCAGCCGCCCTCACCATGGCAAACGAGTCCAGCAGACGCCACTCGCCCGATTGCCACTGCGCCACACCCTCCACGAACCAACGCGGCACACCCGCGCCACCTAGTCGCTGGCCCAGGTACACGTGGGACAATTCGTGTCGCAACACCTCGTCCAGGCTCTTGCGACCGCGGGCAATGGCCTCGACGTTCAAGACGATGGGACCGCCGGGCCAACTGGCGAAGCCAACTCCCCACTCGGGAAGAAAACCGGCGCGCGCCCAACCCGAAAACGTGCGTTCACTCAGCAACACCACTTCCACCGGCGCCGGATCCGACACGCCCAGCTGGGTAGCGATTTCGGCGGACGCACGAGGCCACAGCTGGGCCACGGCACCTACCGCACCCGCCAGCGATTCCTCGGCGCGGATGCTACCGGGAGGATCCTGGAGTGCGCGATGCAGGGGCGTGCGGTCGGTCTGCGCCGCCGCGGCCGCGGCCGCGACGAGCAGGAGCACCGACACCAGGCCCGCCTTGATGGCGCGCCCAAAGGGCAGGTGGCGCAGCCGGGTCAGCCGCGTCCCAGATCGACGGATGGTTCCAGGGAATCGTCCAGAAACCGGAGAATGTCGTTCCACGCTTCTTTTGCCGCCTCGAGACGCTCCGGCGTATGACGCTCGGGGTCGTCCCAGAAGATGAATCCGTGGGCTCCGTGCTCGTAGACTCGACAGACGTCCTGGGTGCGACCGGCGGCCTTGAGGGCCTCGATCATGGTCAACGCCTGTTGCTTGGGGACAACTTCGTCCAGGGCGCCTTGCACCAGAAAGATAGGTGCATCGCTCAATTTGCCCACCAGATCCACGGCATTGCGGCTGGCAAACGCTTCGGGCTTGTCCTTGGGGCCATGGCCGTAGATGCGACGGCTGAGGTCGTCGCTTACGTCAAATTCGTTGTCCAGCAAGTACTGGTACCAGTCATAGATCTCCATGACGCCGTAGGCGGCAACCACGGCGCGTACCAGATTCCTGGCTTCGGGGCGGGCGAGCGCCTTCACCGAAATCAGGGCGCCGTGGCTGGTACCCATGAGAGCGAACTGTCCAGGCACGATACCGGGGTGGTTTTCCAGCAGTTTCATGGCCGCCAGAACGTCATCGACCTCCCCGGCCGCCACTTCGATTTCACCCTCGCTGTCGTCTTCGCCCCGGTAGCTGGGCGCGAAGACAATGTAGCCTTGCTTGGCCAGCCATCGGCACTTCTCGCGCGTGCCTTCGGACACACCGCCAACGCCACCATGATTGAAGATGACGCAGGGCTCGACGTCGGCCTCGCTGAACGGGTTCACAAACAACCAACCGGTGACCTTGAGATCACCCGAGGGATAGCTCACGTACGCCTGTTCTATGTCATCGACCAACCCCCGGTCGAGGATCTCGAATCCGGGCTCCTCGGCCTGGCAGGCCGACGTCCAAGAACCAAGGACCAGCACCACCACCATGCTCAGCCACGAACTGGATCCTTGTAGCCGCAATCCATGGCGCGCTAGTTTGTAGTCGTGATGCATGAATCGACCTCGATGATTCCGGAAGAACTGATCGCGCGCCTGGACGAACGCGCGTGCGTCGTGGTGCTCACTGGTGCCGGCATCTCGGCCGCGAGTGGTGTACCCACGTTCCGAGGAACCGACGGCCTCTGGAAGAATTACCGCGCCACCGACCTGGCCACTCCCGAGGCTTTCGCCCAGGACCCCGCGCTGGTATGGGAATGGTACGGCTGGCGCCGTGATCTCGTGCGCGCCTGCCAGCCCAACCCCGCCCACCGGGCGTTGGTTGACCTGGCACCAATGGTCGCACGATTAGCCATAGTAACCCAAAACGTAGACGGCCTCCACGAGCGCGCTTCGGCCGAGGTCCCGGTCCTACGCCTCCACGGCAGCCTGTGGCAGATGCGGTGCGTGGCATGCGGGCGCGAAATCGAGAACCATGAACCAGGCCCAGCCCCCGGCGAATTGCCTCGGTGCACGAGTTGTGGCGAATTGCTGCGTCCCTCCGTGGTCTGGTTCGGCGAAGCCCTGGACGATTGGGTGCTGGGCCAAGCCGGACAACTGACCAGTGAAGCCACCGTATTCATGGTCGTGGGAACCAGCGGGGTGGTGTACCCGGCCGCCTCGTTCGCGGCCCTGGCCGCCCAGGCCGGCGCGTACGTGGTCAGCTTCAACGTAGACGACGGCGCGCGCTCGGACTCGGCCCACGATCATGTCAATTCGCCCTGCGAGGTCTCAATGCCACTCCTCGTGCGGGAAGTAGCCGCCAGGCGCCCATGAAATCCACGCTCTACTTCATCGTGCTGACCCTCGTTCTAACGTCGCCGTCTCCAGATGCGCGGGCGCAGCTGCTGGACGCGCGATCGGTCGGACTGGGCGGAGCGCTGGCGCCTGACACGCGGAGCGCGGACCGAATCAACCCCGCCATGCGGGGACTGCCGGGCGAAGCCCGACGACGGTATTCGATACGCGTACCGTTTTTTCTCCTGCAACAGCTCGACGACCGGCCCACGCTGAACGGGGGCGACAACGACTTCGACCTGAGCCACGTGGCCCAATGGATGGTCAAGATACCAGCCGGTCTACAATGGCAGCGCCAGAAACCACTTTCGGAAAGCACGGAACTGGTTGACTCCGGCAGCCAATGGCAGGCGACGAGATCCGATCTCCAACGCGACCTTCCTCCCACCAGTTTCACGCGGGGCGAGACGATCGACGCTTTCGACCTGGGCTACGAGCTCGACCTTGGCGAACGCCACGGCGTGGTGTATCTGAGCGCCGTACAGGGTTTCGCGGTGAGCGAAGTCGATGTGGAAGTGTCCGGCGGGTACGAAAGCCTGCTCGCCAACGGCGCCGGACAGGCGACGGCGACGACCCGAGGGTTTCTGGCCACGGGTTTCAGCTACGGCCTTACGTACGCACGAGAGGTAGCGCTGGGAAACGGAGCCGGTGCGGGCGATTTCGATGACTACTTCGACCAGGCCGATGCCCGCCCCCGACTGTGGATTGGTCTTGGACTACGTCGCTTGAACGGACTCGCTTACGCCCGCACGCAGGGCAACACCACCCTGTCATCGGTGACCGGTGACGCGGCTTCGATCGCCGTGGATACCGTCATGGACTACGAGTCCGCGGCGGCCGAGGGCTTGTCTCGCTGGGGTGGCGGTTTCGCGGCCGACCTCGGCGCGGTTCTGCGATGGCGCGGATTCGAGTGGCGGGCCGGCGTGGCCGACCTGGGTGCGTCTCTCAAATGGTCTGACGCCGACCGCGCCACGATCTCGCAAGATCCTGCATCCTCTGTAACTCGTTCGCGCGAAGCCAGGTCCCTCGACCTGCCTACGCGTTGGCGGGTGCACCTACGCAAGCTTGCAGCGACGAACGAAACCATGGCGTTGATCGAAGCAGGAGAAGACGCGGGTGGTTTCAGTGCCCGATCCGCGATCGAAACCACACGAGGTCGCCTTGGTGCCCGTGTGGGGGTCGAGTTCGACACGCGCGAAACCTGGCAATTCGCCGGCGGCCTTTCGGTGAATCGTGAGAAACTGCGAGTCGATGTGGGGCTGCGTACGCACAGTGGCAACCTCAACCAGACACGCGGGGTCGCCTTGACCATGGGCCTATCGTGGTTGCGCTAGGGGGCGAGGATCCGAGCCGCGTGCACCGTCTCGTCCACGCCGACTTCCACATCCGGCGTGGCCGACACCTTCACACCCGTTCGCATGGGCAGGATGAGATAGAACGCCATCCCTTCGTCACCCACCGGTCGCACCACGATGGTTCCACCGTGGAATTCCAGAACGTACATGGCAATCGGCAACGATAGGCCGCTGCCGCGTTGGTGATTTTCTATTTCGTAGGTGAGCTCGAACCGCTGGAACAAACCGGTCAGCTTCGACTCAGGAATAATCGGGCCCGTGTTGAAAATGCGAAGCGCCTTCCACCACCCGCCCGACGTCGAAGCCGCCTCCATGAACTCCGAGACGGGGACCGCGTCTTCCCTCACATGGTCCACGACCTCGAGTTCGACGCGACCGCCCGCGCCGTTGTGCCGCACTGCGTTGTCGAAGATCTTCTCGAGAGCCACCTGGAGTAGGGTCCAATCGCCGTCGGCGAACAACTCCCGTTCGACCTCCAAATTGTTCTGCAGGAAGACACCGCATTTTTCGGCGAACTCAGCCTGCTCCTGCAATTTGGTTCCCACCAGTTTGGAAAACGAAAACTCTTCAAAATTCGAACGGCTGTGACTGGATTGTAGTGAGGCCATGAGAATGGCGTCGTTCATGAAGCCGGCGAGTCGCTGCCCACTTTCGTACACGATCTTCATGAATTCGGTCTCCACATCGGTGCGCTCGAACGAGTCGTCACACAGAAACTCGATGCCGCCCATGATTGAAGTCAGCGGTGTACGCACCTCGTGACTGACCAGCGCCAGGAAGCTGTCTTTCATCGACTCGACGCTCTCGACCTCGGCCAATGCGTCTTGCAACCGTTGGCTCTGCCGTGTCAGGGCCACGTTCGTGGTGTGCAGATCAGCGACCATCGAATTGAACGATCGGGCCAAGCGCGCGAACTCGTCGTTGCCCTGCACGGGAATTCGCCGCGCCAGATCACCCTGGGAAACCTGATCGATTACCTCGCTCATTTCCGCTACTCGTCGACGAACCCCACGAGCCACGAAGAGCGCGGCCAGAAAGGCCACCATTCCACCGGCCACCAGACCCCACACGGCTCCCAGGCGCAGGGTCGCGAGAGGGCCCGCACACGCCAGCAAGGCGATGATCGGAATGACCCGGGGGGCCAAAGAGAGGCGCTGGGACAATCTCAACGTGGTTGAACCCTGGAAACTGGGTGGATTTCGGCTCCATCCAGATTTCGGCGGACCGGCCGCCAGTCTGAAGGGGCACTTTCGGCGTCCTCGCAGACAGATCAACCTATCGCGTAACACATTATAATATATCCACTTATCAACCAACCCGGTTATCCCTGACGGCGGGGTCCGGGGCTTTTCGCCCCTGACCGCAGCCGCGGGGCGAGGTGGAACAACTGCACCCGCCCAAGCGTTGAACAGGACAAGGAGACCCGCCAGTTTCCTGGTCGTCGGACTCACCCTGAAGGAGAACTGAAATGCGATTGAGAACATTCCTGACCGCGACCGGCGTGGCATGCGCCCTGGCGATCACGACGTCAGCCGGCTGGGCCGGCGGATACCTGGGAATCCAGATGCAGGAACTCACTCCGGCTCTGGTGGAAGCCCTGGATCTGGACGACGACGCCACTGGTGTGTTGGTGTCCGAGGTCGTGGCCGACAGCCCGGCCGAAGCAGCGGGTCTGCGCAACGGGGACATCATCCTGGGCTTCGATGGCCGCGATGTGAGCTCGACTGGCGAACTACGAAGATGGGTCTCGCGCGCCGACGGCGGCGAGGCCATCAACCTGGAAATCATTCGCCGCGGCCAGAGACAAACATTGAGCGTGGTGATGGGCGACACCGCCAAGCTCGAACGCCGTCGGGATAGAAACCGCCGCGCGCCCCGTACCTGGACGCTCGACGGCGACGACGGCGACCAGAACTCCTGGAGGTTCGACGGCGACGATGGCAAGGGACTGGCTCGGTTCTTTGTCGGCCGCGGCCAACGCCTCGGTATACGGGTCGAGCCCGTGAGCGACGATCTGGGTCGTTATTTCGGGGCCGAAAAGGGCCTGCTGGTGCTTGAGGTTTTCGACGACACGGCCGCGGCCACCGCGGGCATGCAGGTAGGCGACGTAATCGTCAGCGTCGCCGGCGACGCCGTGGAAAACGCCGGTGATATCCACGAGATCCTGGCCGACTATTCCGAAGGCGATGAAGTCGCGGTGGGAATCATTCGCGACCGTAACGCCACGGAATTGGCGGTCACGGTCGAAGAGTCGAGGGGCCTGAACCTGGGCCAGTTCTTCGAGGGTGATGGTCCCAGCATGTTCCGGTTCGACGGTCGCGACGGAAACGATTTTCGAGTCGACCTGCCACGGCGGATGCAGAGGCACCACGAAGACGAGGAGTCCCTGGACGAGCTGCGCGAGGAACTGCGCGACCTCCGCAAGCGACTCAGAAAATTGGAAGAGAACGACGGCTGATTGACCGTATGCGGGGCGGGTCAGCGTATCCGCTGGCTCGCCCTGGACTCCAACACGCTGTGCAGCACGGCCTGAAGCTGCTCCGACCGGAGTGGCTTTCCAATGCAATCGTCCATGCCCGCGGCGATGCACTGCTCCCGCAAATCACGCGTAGCTCGAGCCACTACGCCGACCAGGGGAGTTCTGCTGTCGGCGCCTTCGCGACGGCGGATCTGCTCGGCCGCCCGATAGCCATCGGCCCCGGGCATCATGCAGTCCAGGAGAACAACATCGTAGCTATCGTGGGCAAGTAACTCGAGCGCCTCGGTGCCACTGCCCGCAACCTCAACGCGACATCCCAGCCGCTCCAGAGTCAGGCTGGCTACCCGTTGATCCACCCGGTTGTCCTCAACCACCAGTACGCGCGCTGAGATCGGCTGGCTGACCCGCGTGGACCTTGCATTATCGCGCCCCCGTCCGTGGGCAAGCACGTGATCGAGGCCCTGACGCAGGGCAGTGGCACGAACCGGTTTGGTAACTACCCCATCCACTCCGTGGGCGGCGAGTTGACCGGTCGGGCGCGGCATTCCGAAAGGCGGCATCAGCAATACCCGCGTGGATTCGAGCGCGGGATCACGCTTGACCAGCTGAGCCAACTGAACTCCCCCCACGGGCTCGATAGCGTCGTCGACAATGACCACCTGGTAGGGCCAACCATCGCCATCGGCTTCTCGCAACATCTCCAGCGCCTGATCTCCGCGCGAGCAGAGATCGGCATGTACGCGCATGTCGGTAAGTTGCCGGTGGAGAATCTGGCTGAGGGCCAGGGTCGACTCGACCACAAGCACCCGCACGCCTCGATGATCATGCTGCGACGGAGCAAACTCAGCCTCGGCGAGCGGCTGCTCGAAGGGCAGTGTGCACCAGAACGTGCTACCAGCTCCCGGCTGACTGTCTACCCCCATCTTGCCCCCCATCAACTCCACCAATCGGTGTGCGATGGCCAAGCCAAATCGTGAGTCTCCGGAGTTGTTTTCGGCAAGAGCCCGCTCGGGGTCGAAAATACCATCCAGGGAATGTGCGTCGATGCCGGCGCCATTGTCCCGCACTTCGAATCGAACTTCCCAGGCGCTGGATGCCGCCATGACCGTCTTGCCCAGGATCACAACTTCGCCGGCTTCGGTGCTTCGCAACGCGTTGGCCACCAGGTTGACCAGGATCTGTCGCAGTCGACCAGCGTCTCCCGCGACGAGGGTGGGAACCGAGGGCTCGATGTAGGAGGCCAACTGCACGCTCTTTCGATGCGCGGATTGCGACATGAGGTCCAGGACGTCCTCGACCATTCGACCTGGATCGAAGTCACTGACCTCGACGCTCAAGTTGCCGGCTTCGATTTTCGAGAAGTCCAGAACGTCGTTGATCAACGTGAGCAACGCGTCGGTGGAGGTACGAACCGTCTCGGTGAACTCACGTTGTTCGCGGCTGAGTTCGGTATCCAGCAGGCGTCCCAACGTGGCCATGACCGAATTCATGGGACCACGAATTTCGCCACCCACCATCGCCAGGTAGTGCACCTTCACCCTATTGGCGCGGTCTTCGGCCTCGCGCGAGGCCTGCCAACGCTGGTCCTGCCCTACGCGCGACGAACAGGGCACACCCAGCATGATCACGCCTTCGACCGCTCCGGCCTCGGAGCGGTAGGGATATTTCGTGATCTCCAAGGAAATCGTTTCGCTACCCCGGGCTCGGTATTGACGCACCGAGCTCTCCATCGTCCGACCGGTAGCCAGCACATCCAGGTCTTCCTGGTAGCATCGCGCGGCGTTTTCGGGATCGATTTCCCAGAGGTACTGGCCTTCCATGTCGCGTTGGTCGACGCCGAAAATACTGGACGCCTGGGAGTTGGCCCGAAGAATTCTATTTTCACCGTCCTTCAACCAGACCACCGCGCCCATGTTGTCCAACACGGCGCGATCAGTGGAAAAGGCCTGGTCTTGAGGACGCGCCGGCCCGGTACTGAAACTGGTCGCGGGGGATTGTCGATCGTAGGCGGTCAACACAATGGCGAGCAACTCGGCAAGGCCCTCGGTCACTGGAAGCACGTGAGACACGAACAACGCATCGGGCTCAACCTGCGCCAAGCCCAACACCCCCAATACGTGATCGCCGGATGTAATGGGAACCGCGAGCATGGCCGTACATTCGTGGCCCAGCGCATCGATACCGCGGCCACTCCAGGCCTGGTAGTCGTCCACGACCACCGCCTCGTTGCGGTCCCAAACGCGACCGGGCAAGCCGTGTTTGGGTTCGCACGCCACGCCCAGGTGGGTCTCGAAGACACCCTGCGCGGCTCGCAAACGCATGTACGCGGCACCTTCTTCGACCAGATACACAAACCCGTGTTCGACTCCGGCCGCTCCCGTGGCATGCAAAACGATGGTATGGAGGAACTCGTCGACGCTCAGACCGTGCGAAAGAGCAAGGTTGCCCTCATGGAGAGCCGAGGCGTATAGGTTGGCGGAGACCCCCGCCTGGGGCGAACCGTGGGGTTCACCCGTAGAAGATGGTACTTCAGCACCACCCGAATCGGCCGAAATGGGCCGTCGTTCAGATTCGTTTGTAGGATTCATGACTTTTGCAACGTTCCGAGTAAAGCTCCGGACGAAGATTGAGCAAATCCCGGGCCGTCACACGCAACGTTCGGGTTGAGGACAGCCGGAAGATTGCGCCACAATGGGGCTAGCTGGTCCCGACCCTCAGCCCAACCCGCAGACGAAGGATGACCGAGCCATGACCGTTGCCGCTCCCCGCACTCTTGACCGCCAGGAGATTGCCGACGAGTTCAAGTGGGAGCTTTCCCACATCTATCCCAACTGGGAGGCCTGGGAGGAAGGATTTTCCCGGCTGGCCACACTCATCGACGAAATTGCGGAGTTGAGGGGAACGCTGAGCGATGCCGCGGCCGTTCTGCGCGCGTTCCAGCAAAGCGATGATATGGAACAGCTTGCCCACCGCGTGTACTGGTATCCGTCGCTCATGCACGATCAGGACATGCGGGACAATCAAATCGAGGCCCGACGGCAACGGGTTTCACTTCTGCTTTCCAGGAGCGCAACCGCGGTGGCTTGGCTGAAGCCCGAGCTTCTGACCATTCCGATTCAGACCATGCAGCAGTGGCTGCGGGACAACGAAGATCTGGCGCTGTACGCCTTCTCCATCCAAGACCTCTACCGCCAACAGGAGCACGTACTCGACGAGACCAACGAACGGATTCTGTCGTTCTCTTCGCAGCTACAAGGTACGCCCAGCGACGCGTACGCCATGCTCACTACGGCCGACGCCCACTTTCCCACCGTGGAGCTTGTATCGGGCGAGAAGGTCAAGGTCACGCACGCACGCTACCACACGCTACTGAACACTTCGGTGGAACAAGCCGATCGTGCTGCGGCTTTCGGGGGCCTGTACGACATGTACGGTCGCCGTGCCAATACATTCGCGGCGATCTACAACGGTGTGTGCCAGCGCGATTGGTTCATTGCTCGCTCGCGCAATTACCCCAGCACGCTCGACGCCGCCCTCCACGGCAACGACATTCCGCCTACTGTCGTCGAAAACCTCCTGGCCACGACGCGCGCGGGGACCGAACCGTTGCGGCGGTACTTCCGCCTGAGAAAGCGGATACTGGGCCTCGAGAAAATCCACTTGTACGACGGCACCGTACCGCTGGTGAAGACCCTCACGCGCTATTCGTATCAGGATGCCATGGATCGCACGCTGGAAAGCGTGACACCCCTGGGCCATTCGTACCGCACCACCATGGAACAGGGATTCCGGAGCGGCTGGGTTGACGTATACGAGAACGAAGGAAAACGTAGCGGCGCCTATTCGGCTCCGGTCTACGGCGTGCATCCGTACATGCTGATGAACTACGACGATACTCTGGAGAACATGTTCACGCTGGCCCACGAAATGGGTCATTCAATGCACACGGTCCTATCGCATGAGCATCAACCATTTGTGTATTCGGGATACACGATATTCGTAGCCGAGGTAGCTTCCACGCTGAACGAATCCCTTCTACTGAACCATCTGCTGGACCAGACCGACGATCCCAAAGAACGCATGCGCCTGCTACAGCATGCCATCGACAGCATCGTCGGAACGTTCTACACGCAGGTACTGTTCGCCGATTTCGAACTACAAGCGCACCAGTTGGTTGAACGCGGTGAGCCGGTCACGGCCGATGCGCTCAACACCATCTACTTCGATCTCCTGAAAGCCTACTACGGCGACTCGATCGATCACGACGAGCGGTATCGCTTCACGTGGATGCGCATTCCGCATTTCTTCCGATCACCGTACTACGTGTATCAGTACGCTACGTGCTTCGCCTCGGCGGCTCAGATTCAGCGCAACATGGCCGATGCCACCGGAAGTGACCGGGAGGAAGTGGTCGAACGCTACCTGAACCTGCTTCGCTCGGGTGGCGACGATCATCCCATGCGCCAGTTGAAAAAGGCCGGGGTCGACCTTACCCAACCGCACACCGTGCAAGCCGTGGTCGAACAACTGGCGTCCTTGGTCGAGCGGCTCGAACGAGAGACCGACGCAAGCGCCTAGGTCCAACCAACGCCGGCCGGGACTACGGGCCTTGGCCGGACTCTCCCTCCAACCAACTCAGGGTGGCCCGCTTCAACTGCTTGAAGTCGGCGGCCACGAACAGCAGCGGCTGAAAATCCGTGGGGTCGTAGGGCGTGGTGGCCGCCACCTCGGCGTCGAAGGCTTTCAGCGTGGCCTGTGATTCGAACCTCTCCATTTCGCCGGCCGACGAGAGAATCCCCGCGCCCACGACCTTCACATCTCCGGCTTCGCGTACCAGTCCGTACTCCAGCGTAAACCAGTACAAGCGAGCAATTCGATCGATCTGAGCGTCTTCGGTTGCCACCTGCGCGGCTTGCCCGAAGGCCCGACTCAGCTCCACGAAGTCATCGTGCGCCAACGTGGGAGCATGCCCCACCAGCTCGTGCACCACATCGGGTTCGGGGGTGTAGGAAGGTCGGCTGGTATGTCGGATGTACTGGGTTGAAAGGAATACGCCGTCACCCAGCCGCTCCAGAAACGCCCGCTGCGTCACGAGCCCCGCCACCGGTTCCATCTGAAAGCCCGTGAGCCGCGCCAGATGTGTGTTCACGTCGCACAGCTGGGGAACCGCTGAGGCCGCCAGGGGGAGCCGCGCGTAGGCCTCGAGGACCTGGCGACAGGCGAAGCGCGAATGCGATTGTTGAAGCCGGGAAAGAAGCTGTCCCCAAAGGACATCTTCCTCGGGCGTGTAGGCAATTCGGGGAACCGGCTGACCGCGGCGAAACTCGCGAGCCACCCGCGCGATTTCGTTGCGCCGGGCGCGGTACGAAGCGTCGCGGAACCCGGGGTGATCGGCGTCGAGATCGACCAGGTGCTCGGGTCCATGTCCGTGGGAAAGATCCATGGTCCTGTTCCGTCCGGGGTTGCGAAGGGTCCGTTGGTGGGATCCTACCAGTGCAGTACCATCGGCCCCATGGAATACGGACCCATAGAACATTTTCAGACCGGCGTGGCGGCGGCGGTCTCAGCGCTGCGCACGCGTGACAGCCTCGGCTGCGGCGAATTCCTCGATCTGGTCGAGCTGGGCCGCTGGTGCAAATCGGTGGGCATGGACCTCATTCAGATTCTGCCGGTGAACGATAGCGGCTCCGATGCCTCTCCGTACGCCGCCCTCAGCGCCTTCGCCCTGCATCCCATCTACGTTCGCCTCACGGCCGTTGCGGGGGCTGAAGACATGGCGACTGAATTCCAGGCCGCTCTCGAACCTCTTGAGAATACAGACAGACTCGAGTACGAGGCCGTGCTCGAAACCAAGCTCCGATTGTTGAGAATCGTATTCGACCGGGGTCACGAACCCCACGCGATCGACGAATGGATGCGACAGCGTGCGTGGGGCCGGACATATTGCGTTTTCCGAACACTCAGCCAGGTCCACCACGGACGGGCGTTCTGGGACTGGCCGCAGACGGACCTCTCGGCCGCGTTGGTCGAGGAGACCATGTCGAGCCATGCCGCCGATGTGCGCTTCTTCGCCTGGGTCCAGATCCAACTCGAAAACCAGCTGTTGGCCGCGTCACGATCCCTGATGGAAATGGGGGTTCGGCTGAAGGGTGACCTGCCCATTCTCCTGAACGAGAACAGCGCCGACGTGTGGGAACATCCCGAACTCTTCGACCGCGAATGGAAGGCCGGGGCGCCGCCGGACATGTTTGCCCACGACGGACAGAACTGGGGTTTTCCTTCCTATCGTTGGGACAAGCTGGCTCGCGACGACTACCGATGGTGGCGCGAGCGATTGCAGCACGCCGACCGTTTCTACCATGCGTTCCGGCTCGACCATGTACTGGGGTTCTTTCGCCTTTGGAGAATTCCCAAAGGCGAAGAGACCGGGCTGATGGGACAGTTTCACCCGAGCGTCCCCCTGCAAGTCGAGCATTTCACAGACCAAGGGTTCAGCGCCGAGCAGGTCCACGAATTCGCGCAGGCACGCGAGGATGCGTACGACCGATTGTTGCTGCCCCACGCGTCCCACGCCGACGGATTTCGACCGTTCTGGCACTTTTCCGAGGCGCGCCGTTTCCAGGATATGGAGGAATCGCAGCAAAACGCTTTCCGCCGCGTAATCGAGCAGGACGAGGCACGCCAGCAGGAATCGTGGGCCAATCACGGCCGCGAGATCCTGACCATGGTCACCGGCACGACCAACATGCTCGTCTGTGCGGAAGATCTGGGCGCGGTGCCCAATTGTGTTCCCGAGGTACTCAACGAATTGAACATCCTGGGCTTGCGCGTGGAACGTTGGCAACGTAGATGGGACGACACGGGATCGCCGTTCAAGCCGCCCGAGGACTACGAGCGACTGACGGTGTGTTCGCCGTCGGGGCACGATACGTCCACGCTGCGCGGATGGTGGCAGGAGAACGAAGACGAGCGTCGAGCCTACATCGAAGCCGCGGGTCTGGACCACGACGCCCATGGCCGTGAGACCCTGGATCGTGAGACCCTGGGCAGGATCATCCAACGCAATCTGGCCAGCAATTCGCTGCTGTGCATATTCGCGTTGCAAGACCTACTGAATCTGGTGGACGGACTGGGCCACGACGACCCCGCCGCGGAACGGGTCAATGTTCCGGGCACCCCCAGCAACGGGAACTGGCGCTATCGCATGCGAGTGCCGGTGCACGAAGTGTCCGCGCACGAAACATTGCGGAAAAAACTGAACAAATGGTTGGGTCGGCGACGCGAGCGATCCATCGAGCCGGCCTAGGCCTTACCGTTGTCCTGGATTTGTTCGGTCAGGAAGTTGTCGAGTCCCACTTCTTCGATCAGGCCCAACTGCGTTTCCAGCCAATCCACGTGCTCTTCGCTGTCCACCAGGATGCGCTCGATCAGGTCTCGCGAAACCGCGTCGCCACGGGATAGGCACTTTTCAACGGCCCCGCGGTACAGCATTACGCCACCGGTTTCCATGGCCAGGTCGTGCTGAAACATCAGCGGAACGGTGCTACCCACATGGATCTGGTTGTAGCGGGAGATCGCCGGCACCCCTTCCAGAAACAGAATTCGCTGAATGAGCTGATCGGCGTGGCGCATCTCTCCGATCGATTCCTCGTAGACCTTCTTGCCCAACCCCAGATAGCCCCAGTCCTGCAACATCCGCGCGTGGATGAAGTATTGGTTGATGGCGGTCAACTCGACGGAGAGACCGTCGTTCAGCACCTTGATGATTTCCTGGTCACCCTTCATCACACACTCCCCGGGTGGAATCCTGCAACTTACAACGCCCAGGTATGGTAGGTCTCCAATCACCCTCGCGTCCAGTAGCGCGGTGGACCCTTGTCAGCCGCGGCGCCGTGTGCGAGCCTGGTTGGCCCTCCGCATGCTCTTCCACCCTCAGGATCATCCCATGTCCCAACCCATGGCCGTCGACAAACTGCGGGAACGCTTTCCCGCCCTGGCCACGGAATGGGCCTACCTCGACAACGCCGGCGGCTCACAGATGCTGGGCGCGGCGGCCGAACGATTTGCTGAGTATGCGTTCAGCTCCATGGTCTCCTACGGAGGTCCGTACGAAGCCTCGGTCCTGGGACGCGAGCGGCTGACGCAGGCGGGCGAATCGTTGGCTCACCTGGTCAATGCGGCCCATGGCGAAGAGATCATTCTGGGTTCATCGGCCACGCAACTGCTCACCAACCTTACGTTATCGCTCGAGCAGCGGATGCAGCCCGGCGACGAGATCATCGTGAGCCAGGCCGAGCACCAGGCCAACGTGAGTCCCTGGGAGCGATTGAAATCGCGGGGAGTGGGGCTGAAGACCTGGCCCATGAACACCGATTCGGGTCGCTTGGAGTTCGTCGACCTGGCTCCCCTGCTTACTCCGCGCACGCGAATGGTGAGTTTCACGCACTGCTCGAACATTCTTGGTGCCATCCACGACGTCCCTGGTCTGACGCGCCAACTACGAGAGACGTACGACGGGTGGATCTGTGTCGACGGCGTGGCCTACTCGCCGCATCGGGCGGTGGACGTGCAGGCCGCCGGCGTCGATTTCTACGTGGTCAGCCTATATAAGGTGTTCGGTCCGCACGTGGGACTGCTGTACGGCCGGCGCGAAGTGCTTTTGGACCTCCCGGGCATCAACCACCCTTTTTTGCCAGCCGACGCCATTCCCTACAAGTTCCAACCCGGCAACGCGAACCCCGAGCTGGCCCACGCCTGTACCGCCATCGTGGACTATCTGGATGATGTGGGCAGCACCGGCGCACCAAAGGCCACGAAACGAGAAAACATCGAGCGCGCGTACCAGGCGTTCGCGACTCATGAAGCAGAGCTCGCCGAGCAGTTCCTTGACTTTCTCCAATCGAAACCTCGAGTGCGCCTTCTGGGCCCAGCCACGTCCGACGCGAACGAACGCGTGGCCACCATTTCGTTTCAGGCCGAGGGTCTCGACGCCTCTACTGTTCCAGCCCACCTTGCGCTTCGCAAGGTGGGCGTGCGAGCGGGCAATTTCTACGCGATGGGCTTGGCCCGCAGCATGGGGTTCGATGACCCTGGCGGCGTGGTTCGTATTTCCATTGCCCATTACAACACCGCCAGTGAGATCGAGCGGACCATCCACGGATTGGATGAACTCCTGTGATCCAAACCAAACGCAAGGAGACTGACGTGCGACGGCTAGGAATTCTGATCTGCATCCTATGGGGGGCCGGGTTCGCTTGGCCTGGACAACCGGTTGCGCAAACCCAAGACTCTGCGCCCGAAACCAGATTGCTGCGTTTCCCCGACTGTCACGAAACCTTCGTGGCGTTCGTCTACGCCGGAGACATCTGGCGCGCCCCCATTGAAGGTGGCACCGCCCGACGCCTGACCTCGCACGAAGGCTTCGAACTGGTTCCGAAAATCTCCCCCGACGGCAGTCAGATTGCGTTCACGGCCGAGTACTCGGGTACGCGTCAGGTCTACGTAATGCCCTCCAACGGTGGCACCCCCAAACAGCTGACGTACTACAACGATGTGGGTGTACTTCCCAACCGCGGCGGTTTCGACAACTGGATTCAGGACTGGACACCGGACGGAAAGATCCTGGTACGCATGAACCGCACTCCCATGAGCCCGCGCTACGGGCGATATTTTCTGGTGGATCCCAACGGCGGCCTCGAGACCCCTCTGGATCTTCCCCACGGAGGCTCGGCCTCGCTCTCTCCCGACGGCAACACCCTGGCCTACACGCCCTACGACCGCGAGTTCCGCACGTGGAAACGTGCTCGGGGCGGCCGAGCGCAGGACCTGTGGACCTACGACCTGAAGGCCCACAAGTCGACCCAGCTGACGACGTTCACGGGTACCGACAATTTCCCCATGTGGGTCGAAGACGATACGATCTACTTCACCAGCGATCGCGAATACACGCTGAATCTGTTTCGGTACACACCCTCCACCAAACAGATCGCCAAGGTTACCCAGTTCGACGACTACGACGTCCTGTGGCCCGGCTTTGGGCCCAAGAACATCGTCTTCCTGAACGGCGGTTACCTGTACACGTACGATCTGGCCGACGGAAATACGAAACGCTTGTCGATCAGCATCGAAAGTGAACTTCCCTACACGCTTCCCTACTTCAAGGATGTCAGCGACGACGTGCGGGCGGGGAGCATCTCTCCCAGCGGCGCGCGGGCGGTGCTGGAAGCTCGGGGCGATCTGTTTTCCGTGCCTGCGTCCGATGGCGCCATCCGCAATCTCACGCTTACCCAGGGGGTACGGGAACGGGACCCGGCCTGGTCGCCCGACGGCAAACACATTGCCTACCTGTCCGACGAGAGCGGTGAGTACCAGTTGTACGTCCGCAGCCAGGACGGCCGCGAAGCCGCCAGACGCGTAGGAGACATTGGCGCCAACTGGCCATCACAACCGGTCTGGAGTCCCGATTCGTCCAAACTGGTTTTCTTCGATGGCGCCATGCGCCTGCGCATGCTCGACGTCGCCAGTGGGCGCCTTACCGAAGTGGACACCGGCAGTGCACAGGGCGACCTGAACGGAATCAAATGGTCACCCGACAGCAAGTGGTTGGCCTACGACAAGACCCGGGATGCGCGCTTGTCGGGCATCAGTCTGTATTCGCTCGAGCAGAGCAAGGTGTTCGACCTGGGCGATGGCCTGACGACCGACGTGAGCCCGGCCTTCAGCCACGACGGTCGGACGCTGTTCTTCCTGAGCAATCGTGACTACCAGATCAACTTCTCCGATTTCGAATTCAATTACGTCTACGATCGCTCGACGCGCGTATACGCAGTGGCCTTGGATGCCAGCGAACCCGCCCTGTTCGCCCCCAAGTCCGATGAAGAGGCTGGTAACACCGACGAAGATGGCGACTCCGAAGACTCAGACGAAAAGGGTGACAAGGAGGACAAACCAGCCTTCAAACTCGATATCCCAGGAATCCCAGCCCGCACCATCGCCCTCCCCGGCCTGCCCGCGGGCGACTACTCACAGGTCACAGCCACCGAAGGCGCCGTCTACTACGTACGCAGCGACGATGACGGCAACGCTCTGTATCGCTTCGATCTCGAGGAGCGTGAAGAAGCCAAGGTCATGGATGGCGTAGGCGGCTACGAGATCTCGGCCGACGGCAAGAAACTTCTCTACACCTCACGAGGTCAATTCGGCATCGCCGATGCCAAGGCCGGGGCGGAAGGCGAGCCGCTGGACCTGAGCACGATGTCCATGAAGATCGACCCGCGCCGCGAATGGCAGCAGATCTTCGACGAGACGTGGCGTGTGGGTCGTGACTACTTCTACGACTCCAACATGCACGGCCTGGATTGGGAAGCCATGCGCACGCGCTACGGACAACTTGTCCCTCACGTGGCCCACCGTACCGACCTGGACTTCATTCTGGGAGAACTCGCCGGCGAACTCATGGCCGGACACGCGTACGTGATCGGTGGCGACCACCCGCGCGTGGAGCGCATCGAGGGCGGCATGCTGGGCTGCGAGTTCGAAGCCCACAGTTCCGGATACTTTCGCTTCGCGAAGATCTTCCCCGGTGAAAATTGGGACGCCGCGTATCGTTCGCCGTTGACCGAACCCGGCGTGGACGTGGACGAAGGGGACTACCTGTTGGCCATCGATGGCGTGGAACTCAAGACCACCGACAATCCGTACCGGCTGCTCGAGGGCAAGGGCAACGCCACCGTCACCATTACGGTGAGTTCCAAGCCCAGCTCGAGCGACTCGCGCGACGTCATGGTGCGTCCGGTTACCAGTGAGCTGAATCTCCGGTACCTGGACTGGGTGCGCACACGCATGGCCATGACCGAGAAGCTCTCTGGTGGGCGCGTGGGCTACATGCACTTGCCCAACACTGCCATCGCCGGTAACCGCATGCTGCAGAAACTGTGGTACAGCCAATCGCAGAAGGAAGCGTTGATCGTCGACGATCGCTACAACGGCGGCGGCTTCATTCCCGATCGCATGATCGAGTACCTCACCCGCCGCACATGGTCGTACTGGGACCGCCGCGACAGAATGACCATGCGTACTCCAGGCTTTGCCCACGATGGCCCCAAAGCCATGCTCATCAACGGGTACGCGGCTTCCGGTGGCGACGCGCTACCCTACTACTTCCGCCTGAACCGCCTGGGCAAGCTCATCGGCACGCGCACCTGGGGCGGCCTCATTGGTATTTCGGGTAACCCCACCGGCGTGGACGGAGGCGGGATTCTCTACCCGGTCTTCCGTTTCTACGACACCCAGGGCAATTGGGCGGTCGAGAACGAAGGCGTGGCACCCGACATCGAAGTGCTCGACCTACCCGAAGAACTTCGCCAGGGGCGGGACCCCAGCCTCATGCGGGCGGTCGACGAGTTGTTGAAGGAGCTGAAAGAGCGACCGTGGACGCATCCGAAACCGCCGACGCCGCCGAATCTGGTGGAGGAGCTGAAGTAGGCGGGGTCGCGACTAGGTATTCGGGTTGAACCTACTCGTCCCAGGCGGAGGCCGCCCGGGACCTAATAGTCCGGCCTCCGGCCGTCCTATTGGCACTCCACGCTGGTTGGGGGGACTCGATCACACTCGATCCTCTCGGCCATGCTTGAAGTAGGAAGCGATCCGCAGGCCGACTCGGTGGCCGAGCGGATCGCATCTTCCTTGGTGCGTCCGCTGCCGGTGCGGCAGACGGTCTGGTTCTTGTAGGTCATGCACACTTCACAGGTGGCGTCGCTCACGCCGGTCAACGAACTGTAGACGAGCAAACCCACCAGCAGAATTACCACGAGCGACAGAATGGCGGACTTGGACATTTCGAAACCCCGCGTTGGGACGAGAGACAAGGAACTGACTTCCCATATGGTGTACCCTGATGGCACCCCGGCCAAGTGTGGAAAGATGATTCGAATGAATTCCTTGCGCCAATGGCTCCCCGCCCTTGCCCTGGTTCTGGTGTGGACGGCCTTCTCGGCACCCGCAACCGCTCAATCCGGTGACGAAACCGCGGCCCCCGCGGCGCCAACCCCCTGCTCATCACCCGAGGCCAGTCAGTTCGATTTCTGGCTTGGCGACTGGTACCTGACCTGGGGCAAAGGTGGCGAGGGCACCAACACGATCACCGAACTCTTCGGTGACTGCGGGGTCCAGGAAGACTTCGCCGGCCAGATGCCCACGGGCATGTACTTCGGACACAGCGTCTCTATGTACGACGTCCCGGCCGGAAAATGGAAACAGACCTGGGTCGATAGCCAGGGTGGCTATCTTCAGTTCGAAGGCGGGATAGAAGGCGATACCATGGTGCTATACGGTGCCGGTACCCAACCCGATGGCACGCCTTTCCGTACCCGCATGACGTTCATGAACATCACCGACGACAACTTCGACTGGCACTGGGAACGCTCGACCGACGACGGTACGACCTGGACGCTGCAGTGGAACATCCACTACGAGCGCATCGTCAACGGTCGCTAGAAGCGTAGACCACCGGTGATCAGAATCGTGCGGTGGTGCACACTGCGCGGCAGGTCTTCGGAGGTCTGCTCAATGGCGTCGGTAAACTCGGTGTTGAAACGCACTTCGACCACGCCCGAAATACGCGCGGCCAACGGAAACTCCACGCCGATGGAGGCGTTGCCGTTGATCGTCCAGGAGTTGTACGAATTCAGGACTTCGTCGTCGTCGTTGGACAACAACAATTCCAGACTGGGACCAAACAACACGTAGAGTATGGTTTCGTCGCCGGCGACTTCGCTGCGCAGCATGATGGGAATTGACAGGTAATCGGCGCTCACCGAACGCTCGGTGTTCACGTCGTCTACCGTAACGTCGGCCTTGTAGCCGCGTCGCATGAAGCCAACCTCGGGTTGCAGGCGCAGCCGGGCCTTGCGACTCCACTCCAGGATGAGAAACCCGTAGCCGCCGGGCCGGGTACTGGTGCTGGGATCGAGCAGCGGATTGGACGTGTATTGGAAGTCGCCCTGGACGAAACCCACGCCCCCTTTCGCTCCGCCTCCCAACAGCCGCCACGCCGCGCGGGCCTCGGAGTCGGGGCCTGCCCCAAGAGCCAGTGTCAGCAAGCTCATCAAGCTCAGGGTCAATGCGGTACGGGACATTCGGGGAATCACGGGGGTTCCTTTCGGCGAACTATCTTCGGGGTGGCTTCTGGCTGGCGCAGGGCCGGGTTCGCAATCAAGCTAGCCTGGCGCGGGAAGACCATCAAGCCCAGTCGACCACGAGGCTATGGTATACTCTCCAGACCTCGCACCTACAGCGGGTTTTGCCCATCCCCTACCTAATCCATGACCATTCTGTTTCTGCCCCATCGCCTCTCATCAAACCGCCGTTCGGCCCCGGACCGGTGCTGGTTGCCATGCCCAACATCGGGCCCAGTATTGAACCCAGCGTTGAAATTGTTTCTGGGCCTGGTATTGGTCTCGTCGTGGACAAACGTCGGCGCGGAAGCGGCCGACGTGGCGTTCGATCTGGAGACCGTGGACAGCACGGACCGCGTGGGTGAGTACCTGTGGATGGCGATCGACGCCAACGCCAAGGTCCATCTGAGCTACTACGACCGGACCGCCGGTAATCTGAAATACGCGGAACAGAACGGCGATAGTTGGGACATCAAAGTCGTCGACGGCGAAACGCCCGGCGACGACGTGGGCGGCTACACCTACATGACGTTCGATGACATGGGGCAGCCCCACATAACGTACTTCGACTGGGCCGGTGCACTGAAGCACGCGTGGCGCGTGGGTACGGTGTGGCAGAACGAGCCGGTGGACCCGGGTCCCGGCGTCGGCCGCTACAGCAACCTCATGTTCGACAGCGCCGGCACCATGCACGTGGTGTACTTCGACGAAGGCCAGGACGATCTGAAGTACGCTTTCCACAACGGCACCATATGGGTGCTCGACACCATCGACTCGGTGGGCCAGGTCGGGATAAAGGCGCGCGCGGTAATCGACGCCCAGGACCGCATCCACGCGGCGTATTACGACCAGACCAACGGCGCACTGAAGTACGCGTTGCTCGACGGAAACTGGACCGTGACCACCCCCGACGATGGCACCGGCGACGATGTCGGCTCCTACGCATCGATCGCCCTGGACTCGGCCGGGTGGCCGCACATCAGCTACTGGAACGCGACCAAGGGCGACCTCGAATACGCCCGATTCGACGGAGCCAACTGGGCCGGCGAGCCCGCCGAAGAGAACGCCGCCATCCAGACCGGTCTGTTTACCTCTCTACAGCTCGACTCGCAGGACCACGCATCTATCGCATACTTCGATCTGACCAACGGCGACCTGCGACTGGCCCGCAAGACGAGTAGCCAATGGGACCGCCAGACCGTGGACGCTCCGTTCGCGGTGGGCCGCCACGCGGCGTTGCTGGTGGTCAATAATTCGGTGTTTCACGTTGCGTATTGGAACGAAACTCGCGAATCTCTGCGGTACGGCATGGGCATGACCCCGGTGGCCACCACCCGCACGAGCTTCGGTGAGTTTCGTGCCCGCTTCGCTCCCTGATCAAATTCACCCGTTTTGTCCCAGGGAGCCAATCCGTGGCCTGGATCCGGCAGATTGACGAGGACGACGCCGAAGGCGAAGTCAAACGCCTGTACGACGCATTGCTGGTGCCCGAATCGGGCAAGGTCGACCACATCCTGAAGATCCACGGACTCCACCCCGCCGGATTGCGCGGACACCTCGCTCTCTACCGGGCGGTCATGACGGGAAGCGACACGCTGCCCAAGGCCGAACGGGAGCTGGTGGCCTACACGGTCAGCCGCATCAACGAGTGCCACTACTGAACGAATCACCATCGACGCGGTCTGCGTCGCGAATTGCAGAACGACACCGAAATGGCCTTCCTGGAAGCCAATCTGTTCTCGCCCGAAATCGGCGCCAAGCGGGCGGCCATGGTCGAGTACGCTCGCAAGCTGACGGTTGAACCCGCCAAGATGACCAAAGTCGACGTGGATCGTCTGCGTGAAGTAGGATTCAGCGATCGCGATATCCTGGAGATCGCCGAGGTCGCCTCGTATTTCGCGTTCGTCAATCGCCTGGCCGACGGCTTGGGCGTACAACTGGAGTCCTGGTTCTCCGAAGACTGATCGCCCGAGGCCTCTCCCATGCTTTGGTTCGTACTGGCCATCCCCGTGGTGTTGGCATTGGCGTCGGCCTGGCGCTCACCGCGAGGGCCGCGCCCGCTACGCGAGACACCATCGCAGTGGAAGAACCTGCACACGCGACGCAACTTTCTGCGGCTGGGCTTCGGAGTGGTGGGATCCACCGCGTTGGTATACTCCGGAGTCGATGAGAGCGTGGAGGCGTGGCACGCTGCCGAGGTGAAGAACGAAGCCACCGACGCCGCTTCGCACTGGCTGCATGAAGGTGGCGAGCGCTTCTGGTTCGCGTATTGGCTGGCCTTCGCCGTCATTGACGGGTCGGTGGGAAGCAGCGGGCTGACGCGATTCGGTCGGCGGTGCTTTCAGTCGATGCTTGTGGGACTGCCCATGCTGTGGATCACGCAGCGCGTATTAGGCGGCAGCCGCCCGCAAGAAGAACCACACGGCCCCGACTATCGCCCCCTGGCCGACGACAACGCGGCCTCGGGACATTCGTTCATCTCTTCCGTTCCGTGCTTCGTGGCCGCGCGAACCGTGGAATCCAAGGCCGGGTCGACCGCCGCCTATGCGCTCGCGCCCTGGGTAGGTTGGTCGCGGCTGAATGATCGCAAGCACTACCCGTCGCAGATCCTGTTGGGTTGGTTGATCGGGTATATGGCCGCCGAAGGCGCGGTGCTTGGTGAGCCGGGCACGAAGGTGCCGGCGAAAGCAGGTGATTCAACGTGAGTGATCCCCATCCCCTGCCTCCGCTGAAGTGGGAAGTACGACGCCTGCTCACGTTGGCCGCGCCGGTGGTGGTAACCCAGCTGGCTACCATGATGCTGGGCGTGGTCGACACTCTCATGGTTGGTCATCACAGCGTCGAAACCCTGGCGGCCGCGTCGTTGGGACACGTGTGGACCTTCGGAACCCTGATATTCGCCATGGGCGTGGTGTACGGCATGGACCCCATCGTGACCCAGGCCTTTGGCGCCGGCGATCGCGAACGCATGGCCCTCGCGCTCCAGCGCGGCATCGTCGTGGGTCTGTTGGTGAGCATTCCGGTATCCGCCCTCTGGCTGGTAACCGCGCCGGTCATGCGTTTTCTCGGCCAGGACCCGGAACTGGCCGCGCAGGCCCAGACCTACGCCGTGCTCCAGATCCCCAGCGTGCCGTTTTTTCTGGCGTTCACGGCGCTGCGTCAGTACCTGCAGGGGCGCGGTATCGTCAAGCCCGTGATGATCATTGCGATCGTGGCCAACGGCGTAAACGTCGCGCTGAACTGGGGACTCATCTTCGGAAACCTGGGATTGCCGGCCCTCGAGCTACGCGGCGCCGGCATCGCTACCGCCTCGACCCGCATATTCATGTTGGTGGCCACGCTGCTCCTGGTGCGGTTTCTTCAACTGCATCGCGACGCTTGGATTCCATGGAGCAGCCGCAGCTTCCGACCTCGAGCCGTAAGCGAACTGTTGCACTACGGCGTGCCCATTGGCGTGACCTTCAGCCTCGAGGTCTGGGCGTTCCAGATCACCACGTTGTTGGCGGGACGGCTCGGACAAAACGAGTTGGCCGCCCATACCATCGTGCTCAACCTTGCTTCGCTCTCGTTCATGCTGCCGTTGGGCATTTCACTGGCCGCTGTGACCCGCGTCGGCAATCAGATCGGCGAAGGCAACTACCACGGTGCACGACGTTCGGCGTGGGTGGCGTTTGCCGTCGGCGCCGCGGTGCAGACGTTTTCGGCTACGCTGTTCGTGCTGCTGCGCCACGAGCTCCCTGCCCTGTTCACTCCCGACCTGACCCTCGTAACGCTGGCGGCGGGGATTCTTCCGATCGCCGCTGCCTTCCAATTGTTCGACGGCACCCAGGTCGTGGGCGCGGGCGTGTTACGAGGCGCGGGATCCACCAAGCCGGCCGCGCTGTTCAACCTGGTGGGCTACTACGCGGTGGCGCTACCACTGGCGTGGTACATGACGTTCCGAGCGGGAATGGGCTTGAAGGGGCTTTGGTGGGGACTGGCGCTGGGGCTGGCCCTGGTCGCCATTGCGTTGCTGGCCTGGATCTACCGGCGCGGGCCAGGCCGCCGGCTGGCCACGGCCTGATTGCAGTGAGCGAGTACGAACGGCTCGACTGGTACGATCTGCCCCACTACTACGACGTGGTGTACGACGAAGACACGCCGCAGGAAGCCGACTTTCTGCAGGCGGTACACAAGCGCTACGCAAATGCACTACCCGGACCCTGGCTCGAGCCCGCGTGTGGCACTGGGCGGTTGTTGCGCGAGCTGGCTCGACGTGGTGAAGCCGTTTATGGATTCGATGGCAACCAGGCCATGGTCGAGTACGCACGCGAACACGCCCCTGCCATCGCGGGAAGCACCGGGGTCTACCGGGTCGAAAAAGGCGACCTCGCCGATTTCTTCCTGGGCACGGGCTTCGCCATGGCTTTCTGTTTGGTGAGCACGTTCAAATACATCCTGCGAGAAGCCGATGCAGTTTCGCACCTGCGCGCGGTGGCCCGCTCGCTCAGCGTCGGTGGCGTGTACGCCCTGGGCCTACACCTGACCGACTACGCCGATCGCCAAGCCGACCGCGAGCGGTGGACCGGCGAGCGGGACGGCACTTTTGTCCGGGTCACCCTCAACATGTCAGCGGCCGACGTGCGACGCCGCCGCGAGAAGGTCCTTTGCCACGTTGACGTGCGAAATCCTGACGGCACCGAACGCCGTCTGGAAAGCTCTTGGGAATTCAGAACTTACGACGCGGCCCAGCTGCGCCGGGTCTTGCGGGCGGTCCCCGAGTTGGAATTGATAGCCGTACACGACTTCGGCTTTGACCTGGACCGGGCCAACCAACTGGAAGATGACCAGCTCGACTCGGTGTTGGTGCTTCGGCGTCGGTAACTTCCTGCGCGGGCAACCGGTTGCCGCCCGTCTTCACGGCCCGCTTCCTGCTTCCTGCCAGGCCACACTCGCTCACCGCACGTTGGCTACCAGGAAGGCCCCCCTTGCACCCTCAGAACTACGATCTCGTCGTCATCGGCAGTGGACCCGCCGGGCAGAAGGCAGCCATCGGCGCAGCCAAGATGGGCAAGCGCGTGGCCATCATCGAACGCGAACCACGGCTGGGCGGCGTGTGCCTGCAAACGGGTACCGTGCCCAGCAAGAGCCTGCGCGAAGCCGTGCTGTACCTCTCGGGTTACCGGCAGAAGGCCTTCTACGGCAAAGCCTACAGCGTGAAAGACCACATCTGTTTGGACGACCTGTCCAGTCGCACGTCTTCGGTAGTGCGCCTGGGGACCGAAGTGGTTACGGCCCAACTCAAACGCAACGGCATCACCCTGATCGAAGGAACCGCGTCGTTCGGAGACGCCAACACACTGGCCGTACGCACCGAGAACGGCGCCATGGCCGTGCGCGGCGACCACATTCTCATTGCCTGTGGCACACGCCCCGCCCACAACCCCAACATCCCCCTCGACGGTCGCGTGGTATTCGACTCCGATCAGATCCAGCAACTGGATGAAGTACCGCACGAACTCATCGTGGTGGGCGGCGGCGTAATCGGGCTGGAGTACGCCGCCATGTTCGGCGCCATGGGACGCAAGGTCACCGTCATCGAAGCTCGCCCCACCCTGTTGGACTTCGTGGATCGTGAAATCGTGGAGTCGTTGAAGTACCACATGCGACGAACCGGCGTGACGTTTCGATTGGGAGAAACCGTCCAAAGCGTCGATCGCGTCGGCGAAGACTGGGTGGAGGCGCACCTGGCCAGCGGCAAGACAGTTCGCGCACGCGGGCTTCTCTATGCCGTGGGACGCCAGGCCAACACCGATCTGTTGAATCTACACGCCGCCGGAATCGAAGTAGACAGTCGTGGACGGGTGAAGGTGAACGAGTCCTACCAGACGACCACGCCCCACATCTACGCGGCCGGCGACGTCATTGGCTTCCCTTCACTTGCTTCTTCTTCCATGGAGCAAGGTCGGTTGGCCATCTGCGCCATGTTTGCCAAGTCGTGCAAGAGTTCTCCGCATCTCTTCCCCTACGGCATCTACACCATTCCGGAAATTTCGATGGTGGGTAAGACCGAACAGGAACTCACCGACAACCACATCCCATACGAATTCGGCGTGGCCAAGTACGAAGAACTGGTACGCGGTCAGATGCTGGGCGACGAAATCGGCATGTTGAAGATCCTGTTCGATCCCGTTTCACTGAAGCTGCTGGGCGTGCACGCCATTGGCGAAAACGTCACCGAGCTGATCCACATCGGTCAGGCCGTCCTGGCCCTGGGCGGCACAGTCGAGTACTTCCGCGACAACGTGTTCAACTACCCCACGCTGGCCGAAGCGTACAAGGTGGCCGCACTGGACGGTTTGAATAGATTGGGGCCGCAAAATCAACCCACGCGACATCAGGCCACAGGCATCACCACGGACGAAATCGCCGACTTGATCATGGACGATACCAACGGAACCACCGATGAAACTGACGACTCCACCATGGACACGGTAGAGGCCGAACGAATCGTGGACGAGATCTGCCGCGAATCCGAAGAGCCTTTGGTAGGGCTTCCCAGCTGAGATCGAGTCGGCGTATGACGAAGCGGGCCCGAACCTGAGTTCGGACCCGCTCCGAGGGCCGCTCCGTCACTTCAACAGCGTGACCTTCCGAACCTGTTGCTGGCCACTGGAGCCAAGCAATCGCACGAAGTACACACCGCTAGCCAACGATCTGCCGCTTGCGTCATGCCCGTCGAAGGTGAGCACATGGCGACCGCTTGCAAGCTCGCCCGTGTGCAGCGTCGTGACGCGCGAACCACGTTGGTTCAACACCTCGACCCGGACATCCTCGCGCCTCGGCAACTCGAACGCCACTTCGGTCCGTGGGTTGAACGGATTCGGACTGACCTCGAGCTGGGTCCAGGTGGCACCGGGCAACTGATCATCGACCGCGGTGACTGTCCCCGAGAACACCAACTCATAGTCGCCGCTCTTGGCCAGCTCACTGTCCTTGGTCTTCCACACCGCGATACAGTGATACCCAGCACCACCCTGCGGTACGCTGAACGAAGCGTTTTCGTCGCCACCGGCGGGCGCGAACCACGAGGCGGCTTCGGCCAGCGTGTCGCTCTTACCCATCCACGGGCGGTCATCGCCGACGAACGGCGGATGCACGCTGAGGCCCCAGTCTACGGTACCGGTCACGTTCACGAGAGCCAGGTTCCACGACCCCTCGTCCAGCCACACCTCGTGCAATCGAACGATGCGGTTGGCTGGCATGGAATAGGGTCCGAAATTGCCGAAGGGCGCATCGCTCAAGAAATCGGAACTGGTGCTATGCACCGAGTAGGTCTCCTGACCCGCGCCTTCCCTCAATACTCCCACGTCGAACGGACGGGGCGTCTGCCCCCGCTGGTTGATTAGCACGAAGTCCGACTGGGCTTCGCCCCAGGTGGAGTTGGTCAGACTTTCGGCAAATCCGTTTTCAGGCCCCGTCGACGCCTCGTGGAGCAGAAGCTCGGCGTTGCTCTTCTCGTTCGACATGGCCGCAACGGCCAGCCATTGGTTGTCGTTGCCAACCGGCGTGACCGTCGGCAGACGTACGCCATCGCAGTTGGGAAACACCGGTGTGATCACATCGCCGCCGCCCTCGGCCGTGCCGTCGCCCGGTGTAATCGTAACCGTCACATCGAACAATCCTCCCAGCGGTTCCGGTGGTGCCGCACGCAGCAGCGTGACATTGGGCACCAGACTCGCAGGTTGGAACACCCATTGAGCCCCGTACGAGTTGTCATCTTCCCGCGCCTCTTCGATCAGCCCAGTTGGATCCAACTTCGCCACCAGTGTATGGCGGCCCCCGCGCACCACGAAGGGGCTTCCACCGTTGAACGCGGCGGAACCAAACGCGCCAAGGTCGGGCACCGCCAGCGTGGTCATGGGATTGCCGTCCAGGGTGATCGCAGCCGACGACGCGGGGCTGGCGATGCTTCGGTCGTTGATCGACGCCAGGTTCAGGTACGTACTCGCTACGTCACCGTTCAAGACGGTGGGAGCGGGCACGCTGTTCGGCGTGCCATCGGCAGCAGCTCGTGGCACCAACGGAGCCGCCCACGAGGTCAGGCCATCATCGGGACGCAAGTTCGGGGGTGTCGTGCCCGTGCTCAGCGCAATGTCCATGGCCGCGCTGGCCTTGGCCGGGACGTGCGAACCCTCGCGGTAGATTACCAGGCAGTAGTAGTTGGACGTCGCGACGTTCACGTCGAGTTGAGCGAAACCATCTGCGTCGGTGGTAACCGCCGCTACGTAGTCGAGGATATCACCCGTGGTGAACGCAGCGTCCAGCCACAACAGCGTCACCGGATCGTCCGTGGGCTCAATCGATACTCGAGCACTGAACGGTCCCACATTGGCCGCGGGTACCCAGATCTCGCGCATTGCGAGGTGCTCTTCGGTGCCCAGAGAAACCGTCACGTCGCTGTCATACGCCAGCCCCGTGGCGCCTACCGTAGACAATCGCATGGACGAGCCCAGATCGAGTACGCCGACATTCATCACGCCGACGTCATAGTTTGTCGTGCCAACGTTGTTGCGATTGGTGAACAGGGCCTCCAAGCGCCCCGACGGACGGGCCGAGAAACCCACGTTGCCAGCGAACCCGTCCTGCGGACCCGTTGAGGCCGCATGCATCCGCAGCTCGAAATTGTCGTCGTTGTTCGGCGGGAGAAGCACGACCGCGTGCCACCAATGGCCACCGGCGCCGGTGTTCATGCGGTAGCCATCCACGTTGAACCAGTTCGTTGAGCCAGAAGGAATGTCGTTCCAGCCCGCCGTGCGCTCGCGTGGAATGGTTATGTTCAAGAAACTCCCAGGGGCCGCGACGTCGCGTGGCGACCAGATCCATTGGCGGCCATATCGATTGTTCAACTCGCTGGATTCGCCCACGGACTCGGTCGAATCGAGCACGAGCGACAGCGTGTGCCTGCCGCCTCGCACGTACGTGCCGCCGTTCGAGTTCCACAAGTACTCCTGACCCGCGGCAACAACTCCACCACTATGGGCGAAGTTGTTCAGGTATACATTGTCCACGCGGAACTCAACGTTCCAGTTGGGAACGATCAGCGAGGAAACACTGGAGTTTCGGTACGCTGCATTGAGGTAGGTGGCATTCGAATAACCCGTCAGCGCGGTAGGCAGGAACACCTGCCCGGGGTTGCCACCGGTATCGTTGCGTGGCACGGCAATGTCTTCCCAGAACTCAGGGATCATTCCCACGAAGTCGGTCGCCTGAGGCGAGAGAATGACAATGGGACCGAACGACCGATAGCCCGGGTTCCAACGCCCCGCACGATCGACGGTTCGCAGGTTGAAGTAGTAGCTTCCGGCGTTCAGGGGGCTCTGGGTGCGGTAGGTGTTGACCTTACCAATGTTCTGGACCGCCGAGGGCAACCCCGGTCCTCCACTTGTAATCGAGATCGCGTAACCCGAGATGCCACTGGCATCGTCACTGGGCGTGCTCCACGAAAACTGAGGCCAGTTGGCGCGCGTAGAGACACCCGCGGAATGGGTGGAACACTGGATGAAGCCGGGGTTGTTCGGAACCGCGGCGTCGAGTTCGTATCCGTTCTGGCGCGCGGTTTCCCACACGTCCTCCAGGGTCGCGGTGGAAGTTCCCAGCACCTTGAGTCGCGTATAGAAATCGTCCACGAACTCCTGCGCGGTCAAGGTTCCCAGAACGTTGGCCGCTTCCATCAGCAGCATCGGGTCGAGCTGGGTGCGATCCTGCCAGGTGCCCTCGAGGGCCGTGTCATTCTCGTCGTTGGTGTCGACCAGATCGACCAGGTAGGCCGCGAAGATACCTTCGGTCATGGTGGGGTCGTCGACGCCACCGCCGGCTGGGCCCTGACCACAGGTACCCAACGATTCGAAGTTATAGGCGCTGGCGGGGCCCACTGCATACGTGTTGAAGGTCCGGGGTATAAAGTCGCCCAGTGCATCAGGAAATCCCTCGCTCCACGCGGTTCCCGTGGTTTCCTGACACCACAGGCAGTGGAAACAGCGAGGCATGTCGGAATTGCAGATCCCGTTGCAGTAGTTCGGGTCGTTCTGTTGGGCGAACACACGAACCCAGCGGTGTCCGTGCTCGTGAACCACGACTTCGTCCGAGAACTGATCGCCCTGACCTATGTAGATCACTCCGTCAAGCGGGCGGAAGAAGGAGCTCCCATCGGCATTGGGGAAACGGAAGGTTGTCGTTGGCACCGAGAACCCCATGCTGTCGTGCCAACGCCATGCACGAGCGACGGTGGTCATCACGTACATCGCATCGTTCAAGGCCGGGTCGACAATTGAGAAGGTCCCCACGTCAATATCGGTACCCGTGAAGTCGTCGATTCGGTTGAACCGAAACGATGTGTTGCCAGACGTGATGTCGGTCGTACGCATCTGCACCCAGCTATTGGCCATCTCCACTTCCAGGACGATGTCGGGCTGCGGATCAAAGGGGTCGCCATCGTCCCAGGGGAATGTCATGTCGAAGTAGCCGTCGACATTGGTAAAATCTTCTATCTGGGTACTGACGAAGGATCCTTCGTCGTCGTGAACCTTGATCTTCACGTTGTCGACACCCAGCGTGGTGATTCCGGTGCTGTCCATGCGACGGCATACGATGCGACCGTGCACCCGGATGTTGCGTGTCGTCTTGGCAACGGCCGCCACGAACGGCTTGTCAGCCCCCTCGGGTCGCGCTAGTTCAGCGATGCGCTGCGCCGACAAGCTGGGCACCGGTTCTTGCACCGTTTCGATCTCGACCATGGGCACGGTTGGATTTCCCAGACGAAACTCCTCTTCCACGAACTGGCCGTCGGCGTAGTAGCTCAGCACCAGTGGTTCGGAAGGGTTCCCGGCCTGAATCGATAGCTCGAAGCTCTGAGCAACAAGATCGTCGATCTTGGCGTTGGCGTGGTTGGGCACGGAGCTCAGCCGTTGCTTGCTCCAGCCTCGTGGCGTCGATATCGCAACGTCTTCGATTACGACGTCGGGGCGGCTGTGAATTTCTATGGTTGCGCGCGCGACGTCACCGGACTTCGCGGCGGTCGTGATCGGTACGACGCGGGCAATCGCGCCGTCGTCGCGAACGGTGGCCCCCGCCGCGGCCGGCAGCAGGGCTAGAAAGACGAATGCAAGAAAACAACAACGGAGCATGACATTGACCTCGTCGAGAGATGGGGTTGCGCTTAGTGCTGGGGCTTGGGAGCAGGGCGGTCCGACGGAACAATGTGGACGACCGGATTCAGGATGAGTTGAATAGCAACGTCGATCGCGTCGGCCTGGGCGCGAAGGCCCTGGTCCCGGGCGCTTTGCGCCTGGGCCCGCAGCAGAGAGATCTCGGTCGCCTGCTTCACGTCGGCCATCTCGCGCTCGATCGTGCGAATCGTGGTGGGGTCGGTTGCCTGCTTGAGCGTCACGGCCATTTGTCGAAGTAGTTCGGCTTCCTTGGCCAGGATCTCGCGCATTTCGAGCTGGAGCGGCGTGAGATCGGTCGCCGGTGCGTCCTTCCCCGTCCCTTCGAAGTGCAGCTGCTGTTCGACCGCTTCCTCACGGTTGATATCGAGCTGGTCTATCGAAACCGGGGGAGGATCCTGGGCTCGTACGGCCAGGGGAAAAACAAGAAGCATCCCGAGTAGGGTCGGGATGCGCCACATGGGAGAGAGCATGAGGTACTCCTTGCGAAGCGGGGTCGGTTGGGTGGTTTCCTCCTCGGGTCGGAAGTGCGGGTGGATTGTGACCAACAAGATGCCCGGATCGGGACCGCGTCACAGCCGGTCGCCCAGCGCGACCTGATCAGCAACAGAGACCCTTGTTCCCTTGCTCGGACGGAAACCAATGAAACTGAACAACCTCACGATCAACTCCATACTCGTCGCCCTGCTTCTCGCCGTGGTCGGTTGCAACAGCTCGAGCCCCACTGGTCCTGGCCCCGCTGGCGGTGGCAGCACCGGAACCGGTACTTTCTCCGGCCCACAGGGCTACCTCGAAGTCTCAGGCAGCAGCGTGTTCGGCAGCCGCTTTGAGCCCGACGGCGTTCAGATCAGCGAGATCGGCGTAGCACGGGTTGCCCAGTTCGTATTCGACGACGAAAGCGTCGTAGGCGTGGCCTTCAACGTTCAGCGAATGGTGACCAAGGTCGGTGCGGTACACGCCAATCCCAACGAGAACTGGAATCTCGACGCCGGAATCGGCGTACCGGTGTCAGGCGTAACCGTGATCCCCGACGGCGACGCCTGGATCCTGCAGTTCAATCACGTGGAGCTGCCCGGCGCGTTGGGCACCTCGAGTACGCTGACCCTCTACGGTGAGCTGCGAACAGACCTCTAGTAGCGCCCTCGTGCGATTGGGCCCGTCGAAACCTCCCGCCGGCAAGCGGGAGGTTTTCTGCGTGGTACGAAAGTCCGGGCTCCAGGGGCGTCTATCGCGCACCGCCGACAGCCTTCCTTGCCAGTACCCCAGAACTGCCGTCTAAATTGCTTATTTTCAATACTTTACGAGTCGTTTCGTGTTTTCTTGTCTTCCCGTGAGGGGTTCGCGATCTCGAGGACGGCTGTTGGGGTGAAGGCGCCACGGGCGCACACCAACAGACCCGAAAAGGAGACCCACGATGTCGAACTCAACCGCTACCGCCGCCAACCACAAGCAGACCATCGCCATTCCGAACGCGCTCGATCGCCTCGTACGATCGGCTCGTACGATGGGCCTGGTGGCCGTCACCCTCACCCTGCTGTTCGTGGGTGCGGGGTGCAGTGATGATAACCCCCTGGCCCCCGATGCTCCCGCGCCAACGCCCGAGGTCCACTCGGTAGAAATCCAGAACGCTCCCTTCGCCCTCGAATCCGGCGCTTCCGTCCAGCTCACCGCTGCGGTACAGGCTGACGATGGAGTCGAAGATCACGGCGTGCTGTGGAGTAGTTCTTCGCCGGAATTGTTGCACGTGGCCGACAACGGCATGCTGACCGCGGTCGCGCCGGGGAACGTGGAAGTAACCGCGCGCTCGCGCGCCGACGAAAGCACCTTCGACCAGGTACGGGTCACGGTCACGTCGCCCGACGCGACCATCATTGGGGTCTCGATCGATCCGGTGAGCGAGGAGTTGTACTTCGGCAACCACCTCGCGCTTTCCGCCACCGTGAGTGGAACGGGATCTTTCGCCCCGGGCGTGAGTTGGCGCAGTAACCGCCCGCACATCGCATCGGTCGACGCGCAGGGGCTCGTCACGGCCGAAGCCGTGGGAACGGTCGAGATTACCGCCGAGAGCAATAGCGACCCCACGAAGTCCGAGCAGTTGACTCTCGAAGTTCGGCCCGCCCGCATCACCGAGGTTCTCTTGGACGCCACGCAGAACGAGATGCTTACCGAAACCACGCAATCCTTGAGCTTGACCGTCAACAGCCTCGGTCAGATCGACACCTCGGTATACTGGGCGACGAGCGATGCCGCGGTAGCCACCGTCGATGACAGCGGCAACGTGAGCGGGCACACCATCGGTTCGGTGACGATCACGGCCACCTCGAATGCGGATCCCAACCGCTGGGGTTCTGTCAGCATCTTCGTCGACACGCCCGACCTGAGCGGTCTCGTGAAACTGATGAACGTGGAGACGAACCGTCTGCTCTTCTCGGCCGGCGATCCGGCCCAGGGTGAGGGTAACGAGGGCGGCTGGCTGCAGAGCCCGACCGTCGTGGGCGCCGACGCCAACTACTACAACCGCGCACTCTGGCAACTGACCAAACTCGCGGACGGCACCTACCTCCTGAAGAACAGCGAAACCCAACGCTACGTCTTCGATCCCAGCGACGCGCTCGAGGGTCCCGACGGCAGCGAGGGTGGCTGGTTGGAGAGCCAGACGATCCTGGGCGCTGACGCCAACTACTACGGCCGCGCAGTCTGGAATCTGGTAGAGACTGGTTCGGGAACCTACTTCCTCCGAAACGCAGTCACGAACCGCTACCTGCTCTCGACTGGCAATCCGGCCGAAGGCGAGGGCAACGAAGGTGGCTGGTTGGAGAGCCCCACCATGGTGGGAGCCGACGCCAACTACTACAACCGGGCCATGTGGGAGATTGTCCGCTAAGGCACCCCGACTACCGCGTGCGTTCTGCAGCAGAAGACGAGGCCGCTCCACACATGTGGGGCGGCCTTGTTTTGCAACGGGTTACCCGGACGCAGGGCCCTTTTCTTGGCCGGGATCCGGTCACACCCAGGTCCCTGGTGCGACCTGGTCAGCAACAGAGACTTGTTCCCTTGCTCGGACGGAAACCAATGAAACTGCACAAATTCACAATCAACTTTCTGATCGTTGCCTTGCTCCTGACCACAGCCGGCTGTTTCGGCTCCAGCCCCACCGGCCCCTCTGGCCCCGGCGGCAGCACTGGAACCACCACGTTTTCCGGCCCCCAGGGATATCTGGAAGTATCGGGAAGCTCGGCATTCGGCACCCGTTTCGAGCCCGACACGGTAATGGTGCAAGAGACCGGAGTCGCTCGTGGCGTTCAGTTCATCGCCGGTGAAGATCGCCTGGTTGGCTTGTTCTTCAACACTGTGAACCTGCTGGTCACGCAGATTGGTGCCGTCGAATTCGACGCCGACAAACAGTGGCATCTGGATGACGGCGTGGGCGTACCGGTTTCTGGTGTAACCGTGCTCCGCGATGGCGACGTGTGGGTACTGCAGTTCAATCACGCCGAATTGCCCGGCGCCCTGGGCACCGTCGGCGGCCTGACCCTTTACGGCGAATTGCGCACCGACATGTAGGTCGGCGCCAGAAACAGTTGCTTGATTCAGCCTCCCGTTAGTCGCGGGAGGCTGTTTTCGTTTGGAGTCGCTGCTCTAGGTGCCCGACTACTCCGGCCACCTGCTCCTGGATTCTCTGCATCAGGAACTGATTGTTCCGCCCGTAGCTCTTCGCCCCAAGAATGAAGAATCCCGGCTCGGGGTTCACCAGCAACTCCGGCCCGCCCGACTCGATCGTCAAGCAGTCCCCACCCGATTGCGCCAACAACGAGGCCGCCATTTTCATGGGCCCCGAGGTAGCCCAACACTCGTGGACCTGCAGCTCCGCGTAGAGATCCCGATCGGGGACGTAGCCGATCATGGCAAACACATGACCCACTTCGATCGTGGAATCGATCTTCCCCTTACGGGCAAGGTGCACAGCCAGGGTGTTGCCGTCTTCGTCAATGCGATCGATCTTGGCAACGGTGGCCTCTGGGTGGAACCGCATCCACGCGGGCGGTTCGGTCGCCAATCGGTTGGCCAATCGGCCCAGTTCTTCTCGATACGGCAGCGGATCGTCGTCCGCCACGGCCACGGGCGGCGGGGAAGTCGACACGACCCAGTCCACGGTGAGCGGTGTACCCGCGTCGGCCAGGCGCTGGCACTGCTCGAGCATGGTGCAGGCGGAATAGCCAGCCCCCACGATCAGAAGCCGCTGGTCCTGCCAATGCTCGGCCTGGTCGGTCAGATCGATGGGATGGTAGTGGATGTGTTCGGATGCTCTGCGTTCGCCAACCGCTGGCGTCCCGCCAGGGCCCATCCACCGGTGCCGACCGTACGCGCCCGATGCATCGACCACGCTTCTGGCAAAAAACTCGATCTCGGCGCGCTTGCCATCTTCCACCAGCAGGCGGAATCGTAGATCGGCGCGCCGCGCGTCGCCAATCAGCCGATTCTTGTAGGAACCTTCGCGACCAATTCCAACGACGGTTCGAAACGGAAGGATACGATCCCCCAACGTTTCCGCGATGGGCTGCAAATAGGTGTCGGCCAACTCGCGGCCCGTCATGAGTTTCTCGAGCGCCACGCCCGCGGTATCTGAAGCCTTCCGCCCCAACTCCGAAGTGTTCATCGACCAGGGCGAGAACAACTCCACGAAACCCCACTCGCGCACGTGAGCCGCCACCGCACCCTTCTCCAAAATGAGAAAGTCCAGGCCGCGCTCCTGCGCCACCAGGCCCATTTCCAGTCCAGCGGGGCCGGCGCCGACGATGATCAAGTCATAGGTTCGCTCACTCACCTAGCAACAACCTCCGCCGTCGTAGAAATAGGTGGAATCGGTCACGAGAATATCGCCACGCTCCAACGCTTCGAACTGGCCGGCCGTCTTGTCACACACCGACAGGGGAATGTCCCGCTGCATGATGTGCCCGGCGCCATCATCGAAGTGTTCGTCTTCACCAAAGTAGATGGCCGTTTTTCCGGTGAACACACAGGGACCGTCGGCGGGCGTGGGATCCTTGATGGCCGCAACCTCCAAAGATTCGAGCAGCAGGGGCTCGTCCAGACCGTGCCGCTTGGGATCCAGATACCGATACGGCCGCCGCGCGCGGATTTCGATGGTACCAAAGCCAGCGTCGGTCAGCGCGTCGACGTAGTCCTGGTACGTTTGTGATCCCGAGACACACATGGCGCGCAGAATCTCGTTCTTGCGCAAAGCCTCAGGCATGGGTCGCGGCGTGATGGGGTCAGACAGGACCAAGCGCCCGTGGGGGCGCAGAACCCGGTACATCTCGGCAATCGCGGTTCGCAGATCGTCCATCTCGAAGATGTTGAACAGGCAGTTCTGGGCGGCTACGTCGACCGAACTGTCTTCCACCGGAAGGTGCAGGGCATCGCCGGCTCGAAGTTCGACGAAGTCGGGCGAGAACCAGTCGTTGGTGGCCGCCGCCTCCACGAAGTTGTCGCGACAGGCATCTATCATCTCGGGCACCGCGTCGATTCCAATGACTCCGCCCGGTTTACGCGAGAAGTACGAGAACTGCAGCAACTCCATGCCACCACCAACTCCTACATATAGAACGGTGGGGCTGTTGGTAAGATCGCGATGATGCACCGTGGACCCACACCCGTAGTTCATTTCCAGCATGCGGTCGGGAATGGTGAGACCGGGAAATTTCCAGATGGGTGAGGTGGTGCAACAAAGGCCCACATCGGGGACTTCGGCCGCTTTGCGGTAGAAATCGTGGGTGGTTTCGAGGTAACTCAAGCGATGCTCCGAGTCAGGAGGGCGGGGGATAGCTGTGGCGATTGTACGATACCCATCGGCCAAGCGTGACCCCTACTCACCGCAGGTGGAACCCAGAACCGACCCCTGGTGTACCAGCCCGACCGGGGTGGGGCTAACCCCCGAAGCGCCCCCTGACCCCATATCTCAGGAGAGAGCGAACATGCGATTTGCCAAGGTACCCAACCCCCTGGGCCCTATTGCCGTATCGGGCCTGGTACTCACACTGGCGGCGGCCGCCTCGGTCCAGGCCAACTGGCAGGGCCAGGAGGTCGACAAGGACGGCGTGACGCACGTCATGAACCCCGCGATCGGTATGAGCGAAGACCGCACGCTGGGGCAAAAGCTTCTGTGGGAGGTGACGGCCGACGAGCAGGAGGTACTGATCGGTCGCGTGGCCGAGATCGTGGCCGACGATGAAGGTAACTCCTACGTGCTCGACAACCAACTCAGCGAGGTCCACGTCTTCTCTCCCGAGGGAGAGTACATCCGTTCGATCGGTCGCGAGGGCGAGGGGCCGGGCGAGTTCCGCATGCCCATGAACATGTTTCTCCTGAAAGACGGTTCCGTGGGCGTGGTACAGATGAGCCCTGGCAAGTTGGCCATGATGGACAAAGAGGGCACCCCACTTGGTGACCTGGAACTACCCGTGGGCGAGGGCGGCTCCCCCCCCATGCTTCTCAACGCCGGCTCGGGAGGAGACAACATCGTCGTCCAGCTCACCGAACACGGGTTCGACGGCACCACGGTGCGCACCAAGAACTCGCTACTCTCGCTGGCACGAGACGGCAGCGTGTTGGGAGCATATTTTACTGATGAGACCGAACAGAAGATGGAGTCCAGTGGTGGCGGCATTTCCATCACGATGGACTCGTCGGCCATGGGTGAATGGAGCGCGGGACCAAACGGTACCGTGTTCCGCTCTCCCCACCGTAACCAGTACCTGATCGAGCAATTTGCGGCTGACGGCACACTCGAGCGCATCATCGAACGTGAGTTCGAATCGCGCAAGCGTACCGAGGAAGAGTTGGAAGAAATTCGCAAACAGAACGAATCCATGCGCGAGCGTTTCGGCGGAGGACCTTCCCGGCCAGCCGAAACCACCAACCGGGACATCGCCGAACTGCATCCTCGCGCCGATGGCTCGCTGTGGGTCCTGACCAGCTACGGCGACAACGACAACCCAGAAAACACCATGGGCGTGTTTGACGTATTCGATCCCCAGGGGCGCTACGAGGGCCAGGTAACCGTGCCCGCGCAGTACGATCCCGACGACGATCGCCTGTTCCTACGGGGAAACCGCCTGTACATCGTAAGAAACGGTCTCGACGCAATGCGTTCGGGCGGCGGCGGAATGATGATCGTCGTGGGTCCCGGCGGAGGCGAGGAAGACGACGACGACGAGCCCGCGGAGCTCAGTATCGAGTGCTATGAATTGACGAACTAGCCAACACTTCGCGGAGAATGGTCGTGACGCTGGCGGTGGTGATGGGCTTGGGCATGTACGAATCCATGCCCGCCGCCAGGCACGCTTCTTCGTCGGCCTTCAGGGCGTGAGCGGTCATGGCCACGATGGGCGTGTGTTCGCCCGTCGTGGCCTCTTCTTCGCGCAACCGCCGCGTCATCTCCAGACCGTCCATCAAGGGCATCTGCAGATCGCACAGGACCAGATCGAACGAACCCAGGCGCCAGGCTTGTAGACCCTCTTCACCGTTCTCGGCCGAGGTGATCACGCCACCGGCTTTGGTGAGCATCTTCTCGGCCACCAACCGGTTCACCGCGTTGTCCTCGACCAGTAGAACCTGCAACCCCGCGAGCAACTCGCCATCCAAATGCACAGGCCGGTTCACGGCGTCGTCGGCGGCCGAGGAATTCCCACACAGACGAGCCAGGTGACGCTCGAGCTTTGATTGCTTGATCGGCTTCATTAGGCAGTCCACAAGTCCGCTTCGATTCATTTCGGCAGCGCTCAAGCGGGTGTCCACCCTGGTCAAACCCACTACTCGCTCTTCTTCGCACACACGCCGGGCGAAATCGTTGGCTCCCGGCAACGCAAGATCCATCAGTACGAAATCGAAGGCCTCACCCTGCCGACGGGCCCGATCGAGTATCGCGCCCGCCTCCGTGAGCGTGGAACTGCACTTGGCGTCGTAACCCAGCCTGCGGAGCATCTTCGTAAGCACATCCGTCAACACGGAATTGGCATCGACGGCCAATACTCGGCGATCCGGATCCTGGAGGGCCGGCGACACCGCCGCAAGCGACTCGACGGCTATTGGCAAGTCGAACCAGAATCGACTGCCCTGGCCCGGAGTACTCTCAACCTGAAGTTGGCCACCCATCAACTGAACGAGACGGCGGGAAATACTCAACCCCAAGCCGGTTCCACCGTACTGGCGAGTGGTAGAAGAATCGGCTTGAGCAAACGCATCGAAGATCGTGCGAAGCTTCTCGGGCTCAATACCAATGCCCGAGTCGCGCACGCTGAACACCAACGAGGGGGCGTTCGTGGTCACTGAGCGATGGATTGCCACTTCCAGAAAAACCTGCCCGCGCGGCGTGAACTTCAGGGCGTTGCCAATCAGGTTCACCAGAACCTGCCGCAACCGACCTGGGTCACCGGTGATCTGACGAGGTACGCCTTCATCCACGAACCCTATCAGTTCCAGGCCCAACCCATTGGCCCGGACGGCCAGAGAATCCAGGATTCGTTCGATCGTCTGATTGAGGTCGAAGGAAATGGATTCCAGTTCCAGACGACCCGCCTCGATCTTGGAGAAGTCGAGAATGTCGTCAATGATACCCAGCAGCGCGCTCGCGCTGTCTTTTACGACGTGCAGATACTCGCGTTGCTCTTCGTCCAGATCGGTCTCCAGGGCCAGGTCGGTCATACCAACGACACCGTTCATGGGCGTGCGAATTTCGTGCGACATGTTGGCCAGGAAGTCACCCTTGGCACGACTTGCTTCCTGGGCCGCGTCGCGGGCCTGGATGAGAGCTTCTTCGTCGTGCGCGCGACGCCGCAGCAGAAAATAGTTCTCGAGCGCGACCGACAGTTGGACCGCCACGATGTCCAGGTTGCCGCGGGGCGTCTGGCGGTCCTCGCTGGCAATGAGAATAGCCGCGCCGCGTAGATTTCCGTCGATGTGGATGGGTATGTACGTGGCCTGGGCAATATCCATGTCTTCCCAGATCACGGCCGCATCAGGATTGAAGGGCTCCGTGCGCGTAACCGGGGCCGTCATTTTCAACAACGGCTCAGCCAACGGGTCATCGGGCATGAGTAGAGCAACACGGCTAAGAACCCGCACCGGAATCTCGTGGGTCGCCACGGCCTCGATCATCGAGTTGGCCGAATCGCGCGCCATGATGAGGCCGCGATCCCAGCCGCGTTTGGCCAGGAACCTCAGTGCCTGTTGGAGGATTTCGCCGGGCTCATGCGCCCGCGAAATGCACTCGGAAAGCCCGTATCCCAGCTCCAGATTTGCTTGCGCTTCTTCGAGTGCCGCGGTTCGCTCGTCGACCTTTGCCTCCAGGGTGCGACTGTACCCTTCGACTTCGCGGCGTGTTTTTCCCAGGCTCTCGGCCATTTCGTTGAACCCACGCGAAAGCATACCCAACTCATCGGTACCACCCTCGGGCACGCGAATCTCCAGGTGTCCTGCGTGCATGCTGCGCACGGCTTCGCTCAGATTTTGAATGGGCTGCAGGAGTCGACGGGACATGGACAGACCCAGAAGCAGCGCCAAGAGGGCCACGGCGCAACCCGAAAGCACCGCCACTCTTCGTTGGTACGTCAGCTCCCGTTTGGCCGCGCGCAATGACATGCCAAGCACCAGCGTGCCCATGCGGCCAGCAGGCCCCACGATAGGGGATGTGATGAGCAACTCGTCTTCGCGCCAGTGCGTTCCTACTTCAGCACTGGCGTACACCGAGGCGGGAAGATCGCGTCGGCGGGTGCTGAGGCCGTCCATGTCACGCGTGTTGTTCACTACATGGACAAACGCCACGTCGGCATCGTGCTCGGCGTTTCGGATGGCGTCCTGTGAGCCGCGAACATCGTCGAATGCCAGGCTCGACGAAAGCGAATGCGCGAGCATTCGGGCCATGATCTGGCCCTTCGACTCGAACGTCTGATACACCTGGCTCTTCAGATGCATCGGGTAATAGAGCATGAACGAGCCCGCACACAGCCCTACGGCTGCGAACACCGAGGCGGTGACCTTGAAGCGCACGGACAGATTTGCCATGCGGCGGGCGATGGTCTCGAACACGAAAACCGGCCTCCGGAGCCAAGGAACTGGTGCTTCATGGGGTTATCGGCCTACAGACAACTGACCTTGAGCCCCATCCACAAATGCAATTCGTTGGAATAAAACCAGTTGAATGCCGGGGCTTGTAAGATTCGCGCGGTCCACGGACAATTGAGGCTCCTCCCCACGAACGAAAGCGTGCCCATGGATCCGTCACTGCCACTCGAAGCCCGCCGCAAATTGGTAGAGTTCCTCTGCGCCATGGCGTGGTCCGACTTCAAGGTGCGCGACGCCGAGCGCGCCCATATCGAGCGGTTGATCCAGCGATTGGAACTGCCCGATGATATGGTGGAAGAGGCCAAGCACTGGCTGAGCAGCCCCGGCAACGTGCGCCGTATCGATCCCATCGAGATCCCCGACGATCAGAAGAACCTGTTCTTTTCCGAGGCCAGCCAACTCATGCTGGTGGACGGCGAATTGCACTCGGAAGAAGCCGAGACGCTGGATTTGCTGCGCCGGCTGTTGTTTCCGTCAGAAGAAGACGAGTACGGCACGAGCGAGGCGTAAACGCGTCCGCCATTGCATTCCACACAAAAGTATGGCATCCTGGCCCTCGCCTTTCAAACCTGATTGAAAACCTGCCTCCCCCAGGAGTCAGCTCCATGTCCAGAACACCACCCGGGCAAACCCGTGAACGGGTCTACCGGTACGTTTGCGAACGCTTGGCGGCCGGCCTTCCGCCCACAATGCGTGAAGTGCAAAGCGCCATTGGATTCAAGTCGGTGCAGAGTGCGCGCGAACATATGGAAAAGCTGGTCGAAGAAGGTCGGCTGGCCAAGCACGAGGGCAAGTCGCGCGGGTACTACCTGCCCGGACAAGGCGCGGGACAACGCAGTACTACACTGGTTCCGCTACTGGGTAGTGTGCGCGCGGGTAACTTGACCGAGGCCATCGAAGATCACAGTGGCTACGTTCCCATGCAACCCAGACGCGCCGGTGAATACTTCGCGTTGCTGGTCGAAGGCGACAGCATGATCAAAGCCGGCATCATGGAAGGTGACCTGGTGCTCGTGCGTAAGCAGGAGCGGGCGGTCACCGGCGACGTGGTGGTGGCCCTGGTCAACGACGAAGCCACCGTGAAAACGTTGAAACTGCGCGGACAACGAATCGAGTTGCACCCGGCCAACACGCGCTACAAACCCATCGTGCCCGATCCCGACACCTGCCGCATTCTGGGCAAAGTGGTGGAAGTGCGACGGCACCTGGAAGCTCCTAAACGAACCAAACGCCGGTAGGTGCGATAACCATGGCCTCCCCTGCCTCCAAACTGGCCGACCTGCCCCCGCTCATCGCAGAAATGCGAATGGCTCGGGGCGCGTCGCTTATTCCCGTGCCCCGCGAGTGGAGTCTCGATCTGCTCGCGGGGCGCCTGGTCGAACTGTCGAGCCACCACGAAACGGTATCGCTTACCGCGGCGAGCCACCTGGTACTGAAAGCACAGCAACGCGGTGAACCCTGCGCTTGGGTGGCTACCGGACGTTCCACGTTCTATCCGCCCGACGTTTCCCGCCTGGGAGTTGATTTGTCTTCACTTCCCGTGGTACGTGCGCGCGACGGGCTTGCCGCTACCCGGGCTACCGATCATCTGCTGCGCAGTGGTGCCTTCTCGGTCGTGGTATTCGACATGGGACCCAACCCGTTTCTGCGACCGGCCATGCAAACCCGCCTGGCCGGCTTGGCCAAGAAGCACCACACCACGGTACTGTGCCTTACCCACAAGAGCCCCCAGGCCCCGTCACTGGGTTCGCTCATTTCCATTCGGGGCGAAGGCCATATCGAACGCCGTGGCTTCAACCAGTTTGCCTGGCGTATCGATGTCTTGAAGGACAAACAGCACGGGCCAGGGTGGAGTCACGAAGAGGTGTGCTTGGGGCCCGAGGGGTTGGGCTAAGCAAGCCGACCGGCCGATGTGCCAACACCGTCCGCACCAGCCGTAATCAGGGTCATTTGATTCAGTTGCAACAAGTTACCTGGGCCAACATCACACCAGTCCCGGCCCATGAAACCTTGCTCACAGCCATACGGTAGTAGACGAGCTACTCCCTCTCGCATGCTCTTCCCGGAGGCCGCCATGAACTCGATTCTCTCGCCCGGCATTCTGAGCCTGGCGCTCAGCGCCACGCTTTTTCTGGCGGCTACGCCAACCTTCGCCGCGCCCAGCGAAGACCTGAACGAACTGGTCGAAACCTACTACGACGAGTTCCTCCAGCTGAATCCCATCATGGCCACCTTCAACGGCGACCATCGGTACAACGATCGATTGGCCAACAGCATTGGCCCCGACCACATCGAAGCTAGCCTGAAGCTCGAAACGTCGTACCTCGCGCGACTGCACGAAATCGATCGCACTGCATTGCGCGGGCAGGACCTGCTCAGCTACGAGATCTTCGAGCGCGATCGTCAGGAAGCCATCGATGGCGCGGATATTCCACAGCACCTGCTGCCCATCAACCAGATGTTCAGTGTCCCTACGTTCTTCCCCCAGCTCGCGGCCCCCGGTGGGTTGCAACCGTTCAATACGGTACAAGACTACGAAAACTTCCTGGGTCGCATGGACGGCTTCGCCGTGTGGATGGGACAGGCCATCACCAACATGCGCGAGGGCATGGACAAGAAGATCGTCCACCCGCGCATCATCATGGAGCGAACGCTGCCCGTGCTGGCATCGCAGGTGGTCGACGATGTTGAAGACTCCATGTTCTTCTCGATCGTGAACCACATACCCGATGACATTTCTGAAACAGACCGCGACCGCATCACCGCGGCCTATCGTACGGCCGTGGAATCCAAGATCATCGCCAGTTACGCCGCCGTGCACGACTTCATTCGCGACGAGTATCTGCCCGTCTGCCGCGAAACCGTGGGAATAGATGGTATTCCGGGCGGCAGGGAATGGTACGAGTTTGCCATTCTCACCCACACCAATACCAACATGACCGCCGACGAGATCCATGAACTTGGCCTGAAGGAAGTGGCCCGCATCGGGGCCAAGATGGCCGAGCTGCTCGCCGAAATTGGTTTCGAGGGCACGCCACGCGAGTTCTTTGCCCAGATCGGTGACAATCGGGCCATGCGGTTTCAGAGCGAGCAGGACGTGATCGGCGCGTACGAAATGTTGCGTGAGACCGTGGCCAACAATACACCTCGCTTGTTCCACGAATGGCCCGAAGCCGATTTCGAAATCAAGGCGATCGAGGAATTTCGCCAAGCGACCGCTCCCGGCGCGCACTACATGGCGCCGTCACCCGACGGATCGCGCAAGGGTATCTTCTACGTGAACACCGGTGGCTGGGAAGAGCGCACGCGCGCGGGCACCGAATCGCTCTACATCCACGAAGCGGTGCCCGGGCACCATTTCCAGGTTGCCATCGCGCGCGAGCTGGAAGAGCTGCCGCGCTTCCGGCGTTTCGGCGGCAACACCGCCTACTCCGAGGGTTGGGGTCTGTACGCCGAGAGTCTGGGCAAGGACCTCGATCTCTACCAGGACCCATACATGCATATGGGAATGCTGGGCTCAGAGATGTTCCGCGCGCAACGCCTGGTCGTCGACACCGGCCTGCACTCCAAGGGCTGGACCCGTGAGAAAGCCATCGATTACCTACGTAGCGCCAACGAAGTAGACCGCTACATGGTCATGCCGGGTCAAGCGCTGGCCTACAAGATCGGCGAACTCACGATTTCGCGACTGCGCGCGCACGCCGAGCAAACATTGGGTGACAACTTCGACATCCGCGATTTCCACTCGCAGATACTCCAGGATGGACCCCTTCCCCTGGACGTCCTTGAAAAGAAGGTTACCCGTTGGATAAACGAAATCGGAGCCGCCGAGAGTCGCTGATACAAGCTGTGTGCCTGCTGACCTGCATGCTTGGCTGCAGCGCCAGCGTAGCGTTTGCTTCTTCGTCTTCGCTCCAGCTGAAGCGCTCGGTCGATGAGTATGTGCAGCCCTATCTCGATACCGGGAACTTCAGTGGCTCCGTATTGATCGCGAAAGGCGACCAGGTACTCTTTTCGGGCGCGTACGGCCTGGCCAACTTGAATTCGGAAACCCCGAATGAACCCGACACCGCCTACTACCTGGCGTCTACCTCTCGCATTTTCACATCGGCGGCCATTCTACTGCTGGAACAGAAGGGTCTGCTTTCGGTGGAAGATCCTCTGTCCCGACATATTCCTCGATGGCCTCGCGGCGATGAGATCACGATCCACCACCTGCTGACGCTTTCCGCCGGTTTTCCCAACATCAACTCCATGGGCGGATACGCGGCCTGGTCAAGCTCGCCGCAGACCCCCGAGTCGCTTTGTGCGAGGTTTCGCGATCTACCCTTGGAATTTGAGCCCGGTACCAGATCGGTGCACAGCAACTCCAATTACAACGTCTTGGCTCTCCTCATCGAGAAGATCTCGGGGCAAACCTACGGCGAGTTCCTACGAAGTGAGTTCTTCGAGCCGCTGGGTATGTCGAGAACAGCACACGACGGCTCTTCCCTGGATATTCCCTATCGGGCCGACGGGTATCGACCCGTGGGACTGGCCAAACTCGAAGTACACAAGCTGGATCAATGGAGCGTGAAGACGGGGAACGGATCCATCTACTCGACGGTCGAGGACCTCTACCGATTCGACCGAATGCTGGTGAACGACACCCTGCTAAGTGCAGCATCCACTCAGAAGCTGTTCACCGAACACTTTCCCAGCAACGGCTATGGATGGTTTCTGGGGGATCGATCGGGAAGCAAACGGGTTTCGATCAGCGGTCGCAGCCCGGGCTTCGGCAGCTCCTGGCAGCGCCTGGTAGATCCGGACTTGACGGTGATCGTCCTGGGCAACATCTACAACGGCGTACCCTCGACCATTGCCGACGATCTGGTTTCGCTGGTATTGGGGGAGGAAATCGCACCGCCAAACCTGACGGCCCGGCCTCCCGACCCCCAACTGCTGTCGCAGGCTACTGGTGCCTACAAGTTTGGCCCGGACTTCTACCGAGCCAACGCCACCGTCGTCTTCTCCAACCAGAATGGCCACCTGTTCAATAACGACAGTTGGATGATTCCGGCCGGCGAGAGATCGTTCGTGCATCGGACCTATTGGTCGACGATCACGTTCGCACCCGCGGAGGCGGGCAAGGCCCCCAGCGTGAAATACGATTCGTTCACCGGCCACCACGTCCGCTAGTACCTCGCGGGCTCGCCGTCGGTGCCCCAAAACCGCGCGCGATTCCCCTAGGGCAAAACTACCACCCGACTAGCCCCGCGACGCCCCGCCGCTTCGATGCGAACAAAGTACACACCCGCGGCCACGCGAGAGCCCTGGTCATCGCGTGCCGCCCAACTCACGGTGTGACGCCCCGCCTGACGAAAGCCATGGCTCAACCCGCGCACCAGCCTTCCCGACACGTCGTGAACCCTCACATCCACGTGTGACGAGAACGGTAATTCGAACGCCACCGAGGCATTCCCCGCCCGCGCGCGCAGCGGATTGGGCGCGCTGGGAAACACGCGCAGTGACACATTGCTCCCCGCTGCCGGTATGGGAGGTTCGGGGTTCGTCACTGCCAACCCGGCACAGTCTGGCCCCGCGTTGATGGCATGGCCAACCCGCTCACCACACGCACTGTTGATGGGTAGAAGCGGTGAATCATTGCTGACTTCGACTACGCCTGGTTCGCTCGAGCAGAACTTCGGGTCGGTCGACACGTTGCCGTCTTCACCCAGGTACTCGGCCATGGACGCAGTCCAGTTGCCCCCCAGGTTGGCGTACGAGATGTTGCAACGAATATCGCGCTGGACATCTTTTTCCAGGAAGAACGCCGGTCCGTTGCCGTTGGAAACCACCAGGTTGTGATGAAAATCCAGATCCGCGGTGCCGTCCCCGAAAGCCGGGTTCACGGCCATGTATACCGCGGCCCCCGAACACTCATTGGCTCGGAACACGTTGTTGTGAACATCACCCGGCTTGGCATTCACCGTAATGAAGGCGCTCCCGGCCGTCTCGGCGGAGTTGTCGTAGAACAGGCTGCGCCTGAGAATGAAGTTGTTGTTGTAGCAATAGAGACCGCCGCCGAGCCCGTAGGCTCCCGTCTGCAACTGCTCCACCGCTTCATTCCCCGAGAACACACTGTCCTCCACGATGGATTGCGCATAGCTTCCCGCCAACAACATACCGGCGCCCGCCAGGGCCCGGTTGTCAACGAACCGACAGTTACGAAACGTGATACTGCTAACGCCGCCGGCCCACACGCCCCCACCGGTTTCGGCGTAGTTGTTCTCGAACACCACGTCTTCGAGAAGCGGGTAGACCAGGTGCATCGCCAACCCACCGCCTTCGGTTGGGAAAGGGCGCTGAGGAACCACCGGAGCCACCCCGTTCCGTAACGTGAAACCCCGCAGCGTGAACTCGACCGGTTCGTCGGGAACGTTGTTACCGTTGGCAAACATGACCCGGCCCTGGAACTGGGCATCGAGAATGGTTTCGGCCGAGCCCATCTCGGACTCGAATGTGACGCCTCGTGGCTGATCGACCCAGAGCACGACCATGCCGTGGTTCGTGTCGTTGCCGGGTCCCTGGTTGGCCCAGGTGTACTCGCCGGGGCCCACGCGAACGGTGTCTCCGTACTCGGCGGCATCAACCGCCTCCTGAATACGCGTGAAATCGCCGCTTCCGTCGAGTCGTACCAGCCAGGTACGTGCGGCGGCAGGGGTCGAAACCACGGTCAGGCCAAGGCCAAGAACCAGGGCGGCCATTGGGACCAGAAGCTTCGAGTCGAACTTGGGCAAAACAAGCGAGAGGGAGTAGCAAGGGGCCACACCAGCCTCCTGTGGTCAGGGTCAGGGGATCCCGTCCAACATACGGAATCGGCGGGCTGCAGGAAATCCCGACAGACCCAGATCGTCGCCTAGAACCGCCCTCGCACCGCTCCCCAGCTCTCTCGTGCAATGGCCACGGGCTTGCCCGTAACCGTCGCGGAGAAAGTACCGCTGACGAAAACCGGCGTGCCGTCGCCGAATTCACTTCCCAGCACAACATCGTTGGCCACGAACGTCACGGTGTCGCCTTCCTGACATCCCGTTTCGGCAAAGACGATTTCGCCAGCCGAGTCGATCTCTCCGCTGGATGCCTCGTTGGGTGAGTCGAGAACGAAGAACGTGGCCCCCTTGGGATTCGGCCAGGTCCATATGTTCGGGAAGGTCAGCGGCGTGCCCGTTTCCAGATCAGCCAACACGACCTGTAGCAACCAGCCAATCGGAGCGCCTGCTTTAAAGAACACGATGTGCAGCGCGGGCGCCGAAACGTTCCCCTCATCGTACGGTGCACACCACACCCAGGCCTGGCCGCCGGGGAAATTGATAGTACTGCCGTCATCCCGCGTAAATACCAACGCGTTGGTGGCGGCCGAGGGTCGACCCACGGGAGTCGACAGGCCGGCGAGGGCGATCGATGCAGACATCGAGGCCAACAGAAAAGTCAGCGCGAAGAACCTGAGCATAGCCGCCTCCTGAATCCGAGAGCTTACTTGCAATCTTCATCCATGCGAGATCGAGACCATGTGTCCCTCGATGCCACAACACCTTTGCTCCCAGTACTTTCACACAAGTCGGGGATCCGGCTGCCCGCGCTATGAGTATGCCACCAAGTACGACCATGTCACGATTCGTAACACCTTGGACGGGACCCATCACGCAATTGCCACGATGGACCCAAGTAGGTATGGTTTCGACCATGCAAACATCCCATTGCCACAAGCAACCCGCCAGGCCCGCAAGGAAGAAACCGTGACAAGAATCTGGATCACGATGGCCCTGACGCTGATCGGTGGGTCACTGGGCGCACGACAGGCGAACGCCCAACCGGCCGCGGTGCTCGACAAGGACGCCGCCACCACGGAACTCACGCAACTGAGTGACGCCCTCGAAAGCATCTCGCAATACGTTGAAAGGGCCGTCGTCCAGATCTTTGCCACAACCTATTCACCGGTGCCCAACAGCCCCACCGGAGCTTTCTCGCAGCAACGAACCACGGGCTCGGGAGTGATTCTCGATCCCACCGGATACATCGTTACCAATGCGCACGTCGTATCTGGAGCCCGGCGCGTTCAGGTCCTACTGGCGCAGACCGACGACGCCCGACCCTCGGACTCTGTGCTTAGACCACGCGGCGAACTCGTGGGCGCCCAGGTCATTGCCAAAGACTACGAGACCGACTTGGCGGTGCTGAAGATCCCCCGCAAGGGCCTGGAGTACCTGGAACTGGGCGACTCCGATCAACTGCGCAAAGGCGAGCTGGTGTTCGCGTTCGGCAGCCCTCTGGGTCTCGAAAACACGGTGACCATGGGAGTCGTCAGCTCGGTGGCGCGACAACTGCGCCCTGAGGACCCCATGATCTACCTACAGACCGACGCCGCCATCAATCCCGGCAACAGTGGTGGCCCGCTCGTGAACATCGAAGGCGAGGTCGTGGGAATCAACACGTTCATCCTATCGCAGTCCGGAGGCAGCCAGGGCCTGGGCTTCGCCGCCCCCAGCAATATTGTACGCAACGTCTACCAGCAGATCCGCGAATCAGGCCGTGTGCGTCGTGGCGAAATCGGCATGAATGCACAAACACTCAATCCCGCGCTGGCCGCCGGACTGGGCCTGTCCCGTGACTGGGGCGTTCTGGTGGGAGATGTCTATCCGCAAGGCCCGGCCGCCCGCGCCGGAATCAAGGCCGGCGATATTGTCATGTCGCTCGACGGTCGACCCATGGAGAACGGCCGACAGTTGGCGGTAAACCTATACGGCGTCAAGCCGGGCGATACCGTCAAGCTCGACGTACTGCGCGGAAAAGAGCGTATGACGAAGACGGTCGATGTCATCGAACGCCGCCCCGACCTGCAGCGGTTCGCCGAACTTCTTTCGCCCAAGGAAAATTCTGTTCTCAAGCTGGGAATTCTGGCGCTGGACCTGGACAGCACCGTGGCCGCGATGCTGCCGAGTGTGCGCTACCAGGAAGGCGTGGTGGTGGCCGCGATCCTGCGGGAGATTACCGCCTGGAACGGTCCGCTGCTGCCCGGCGACGTGGTGTATGAGGCCAACCAACGACGGACCCGCGACATGAAAGAACTTCGCGAAGCCTTGAACCCCCTGGCACCCGGATCAAACATGGTTCTCCACGTCGAACGGCAGGGGCAGCTGATGTACCTGGCTTTCGAGGTCGAGTACTAGCCGGGGTCGGAAGCCAAGATTCCGAGTAGCTGGTCCAGATCGGCGGGAATACGCACCGCCCGACTCTCGCGGGCAAGACAATCGGCGAGCAACGCGGGTAACGCAAGCTCGTGCCCAACGATGGGCTCAACGTGCTCGCGAAACTTCGCCGGATGCGCGGTGGCCAGAACAACCATGGGACGATCTTTTTCTTGCGAGCTTCGTGCGCCCAGGTAGCCCACGGCCGAGTGGGGATCCAGAACGTATCCGGTGTTGGCGTAGACCTCGCCAATAACCGCACGCGTCTCGTCGTCGTTGTGCCGAGTACCGCGCATGTCGCTACGGATTGCTTGTATGTCACCATCATACATGTCGAGAATCCGGGCAAAGTTGCTGGGGTCACCCACGTCCATCGCGTTGGAAATGGTGCGCTGCGACGGCCGAGGTGAAAATACGCCGGTTTCGAGATACTGAGGGATGACATCGTTCGCGTTCGTCGCGCTGATGAAACCCTCGCAGGCCAAGCCCATTTTCTTCGCGATCAGTCCGGCGCAAAGGTTTCCGAAGTTTCCGCTGGGCGTGCAGAACACGGGATCGGGTAGGCCCTCGGGGAGAAGCGCGCGAGCCCAGAAATAGTAGATGGCTTGCGGCAACAACCGGCCCACGTTGATCGAGTTGGCCGAGGTCAGTCGGTAACTGCGTCGAAGGTCTTCGTTCGCAAACGCTTCTTTGATCATTCGCTGGCAATCATCAAACGTTCCCTCCACCGCCAACGCCTCGACGTTGCCGCCCAGGGTCGTGAACTGCTTCTCCTGGAGCGGGCTCACCTTTCCCCGCGGATACAGAATGACTACCCGAAGGTTCGGCAAACCGAAGAACGCGTGTGCGACGGCGCTCCCCGTGTCTCCCGAGGTAGCCACGAGGACGGTAAGGGGATTGTCGTCGTTGCGTAGGAACCACGACATCAGCCTGGACATGACGCGCGCACCGACATCCTTGAACGCGAAGGTAGGCCCATGAAATAGTTCCAGAATCCACAGGTTGTCGGCGATTGGACGCAGCGGAATCTCGAAATCCAGCGACTCCTGGGTAATGCGCGATAGTTCGTCTTCGGGAATCTCTTCCAGATAGGGCGCAAGGACTTCGGTGGCAACTTCGGGAACCGAAGCGTTCTTGAAACCGTCGCGCACGAGGTGGTCGAGAGTGGGAATGGTTTCGGGAAGGTAGAGGCCCCCGTCGGGCGCCAAACCAGCAAAGAGGGCCGCCTCGAAGCTGGTCGACGGACACGCGTTGTTCGTACTGCGATACCGCATCAGGCTTCCGCCCCGCTAGCGGAACCGGGGTTGGCGACAATGCGGGCGCCGGCGGCACCGACCGCCGAAGTCCAGGCCTGGCCATTGGTTCCACTTTCGACACACGCGGCCTTCATTGCCTCAGCGACCATCCCAGCCTGCAATCGATCGGGACAGAACGCGAAAATAGACGGACCCGATCCCGACAACCCACAACCGATCGCGCCAGCTTCCAGGGCCGCCTGGCGGATGCGGGCAAAACCAGGCACGCGGGGGGTGCGTACAGGCTCGGCCACGACGTCGTTCATGGCACTCGCCAAGAGTGAGTGGTCACCCTGAATCAACCCTGCCACCAGGGCCGAAGTATTTCCCCACTGCACCACCGCATCTTCGAGCGGGATCGTGCGCGGAATGACCGCCCGCGCCGACCGGGTATCAATTTCGAGTTCGGGGTGAAGCATGGCGCAGGCGATGTCGCCGGCGACGGGCAATGAGTCAACGCGCGCGTTGGCGCCCACACCCCGCACGAGCACGAATCCGCCGAACAGGCACGCAGCCGCGTTGTCGGCGTGGGCGAATCCCGAAGCAACCCGCTCTCCCTCGGTCACGCACCGAAGCAGATCTTCTGGTTCAAGACTCCGTTCCAGCAGTGAGTTGACTGCGACCGCCGCGGCCGCCGCGCTGGCCGCGCTTGATCCAAGTCCCGATGCCAGGGGCAGCCCCTTCGTGAGCCTCAGTTCCACGCCCAGGAGCGCATGCCCAGCCAGCCGTGCTTCGTCGAGAACGCATTGCGCCGCCACTCCGGCCGTGTTGCGCGCAGCTTCGCGAGGAAGCGCGCCACCATCACCAACAACATCACTCAACGTTACGCCGCTGGTTTCCGACCGACGCGCGGCTACACGATCGCCCGGACTGGCCAAAGCAAAACCGAAGATATCGAATCCACAGGTGACATTGGCCACCGTGGCTGGCGCGAAGGCATGGACCCATTCGGCCGGATCAGACAATGGAACCTCCCGGAGCCTCGACGCCCTCCAGCAGTCCCTTGCGAACGGCAAGTTCGGCCACCAGCAACGCACCGCCCGCTGCGCCTCGCAGGGTGTTGTGCGAAAGCGTCACGAACTTGAAGTCGAAAAGCGAACAGGGACGTGCGCGGCCGACCGCGATCGCCATGCCGTTGCCCAGCTCACGGTGCAAACGGGGCTGCGGAGCATTTTCTTCTTCGAGGTAGTGAATGGTGGGCTTGGGTGCCGAAGGAAGGTCCAGTCGCTGGGGTTCGCCTTCGAACTCGCGCCAGGCGCGGATCAGGTCCTGGACATCCACTTTCTGCCCCAGCTTCACGGAGACGCACTGAGTATGTCCATCGATCACGGACACGCGATTGCACTGCGTGCTGATCCTCACTCCGTGGCCGGCGATCTTTCCTCCACTCACCTGGCCCAGGATCTTCCGGGCCTCTCGTTCCATCTTCTCTTCTTCGCCACCGATGAAAGGAATCACATTGTCGATGGCCTGCATGCCGCCCACCCCGGGCAACCCCGCGCCCGACAGCGCTTGCATGGTGACCACGTTTACATCCCTTACGCCGAACGCGTCGTCCAGCGGCTTGAGCGCCAGCACCAACCCAATGGTCGAGCAGTTGGGATTCGCGAGAATGGCTCCCCGGCCAAAGTCCTGGGTCCTGGTCAGTTCGAGATGGTCGGCGTTGACCTCGGGCACGAGCAACGGAACATTCTCGTCCATGCGATGACTCTTGGCGTTTGACACCACAAGAACGCCGGCGCGCGCGAACGACTCTTCCAATGGCCCGGCCACCGTGTCGTCCAGCGATGAGAATGCTACCCGACACTCGCCGATCGCACTGGGATCGGTGACCTCGACCATCATGGAGGCGACGCGCTCGGGTATCGGCGTGGTTTGTACCCAGTTGACGGCTTCTCTGTACGGCTTTCCGGCGGAACGTTCGGAAGCCATGAGGTGTGCGATGCGAAACCAGGGATGCGCGTCGAGCAACGCCACGAAGCGCTGCCCCACACTCCCGGTTGCACCGAGCACCGCCACGGGGATGGATTGATTCTTTCCGTTGTCTGCCATTGATGACCTCTCCGTGGGCCTAGGACTCCGCGATAGCCCTGAGAATATCCGAAAACACGCCCGAGGCGGTTACCTCGGGTCCGGCGCCTGGCCCCTGTACGACCAATGGCGATTCAGAATAACGATCGGTGGTGAACGCAATCACACTGTCTTTGCCCCGAACCTTGTGGCCGGGATGATCCGGACCCACCGTCGTCAGGGCAACGCGGGCCCCATGCTCGTCGAGCGATGCCAGGTACACCAGGCGACCTCCGGCGGCGGCCGCCTCGCTGGCGCGCGCACCGATGACCGGGTCGAGCTCGGGAAGCCGATCCCAGAACTGCTCGAGAGAACCGTCGTTCCAGGTCTCATCGGGAAGCAGGGACTCGACGCCTACATCTTCGGGTTCGAGATCCCGGCCCGAAAGCCGTGCCAGGATCAGCAATTTCCTCGCGACGTCGCGGCCACCGAGATCCTCGCGCGGGTCGGGCTCGGTGAATCCAAGTTCGTGGGCCTTGCGTACCACATCGCTGAAGGCAGCACCGTCGTTGACCTCGTTCATGACGTAACCCAGCGTACCCGAAAGCAACCCCTCGATCCGGGTGATGTTGTCGCCAGTAGCCAGAAGGTCATTGAGGGTACGTATGACCGGAAGGGCCGCACCAACGGTGGACTCGTGGTAAAGACGCCCCGCCGCGGAGTTCACCAATTGACGGTAGTCGGACAGCGAGCCGGCCAGCGGCAGTTTGTTGGCCGCCACCACCGCTCCGCGCGATTCCAGGATCTGTAGGTACCAATGCGGCACGCGATCGCTGGCGGTGCAGTCCACCAGAATCCGCACGGCTCCGCGGTCTTGTCTGGCCGCGGCTATCAAGTCGTCGTGCGAGGCGAGGGACTCGCCACTCTTGAGTCGGGCGGCGGCGTCAACGGGGTCCAGGCCGTTGCGGTTCAACAGAGCACCGCGGCTGTCGGCCAGCCCCACCAGACGTAAGCGGAATCCCCGCGTTTTCTCGAGCATCTCGCGTTGAGCGGCGATCTGCTCGAGGAGTACGGCCCCCACGCGACCGACCCCAGCCACGAAAAGGTCCACGCCCGCCCACCCGGGCAGGAAGAACGCGTCGTGGATCATCTGGACCACGCGCTTTTCATCCTTCGACTCGACGACCAAAGATATGTTCAACTCCGACGAACCCTGGGCGATGGCTCGCACGTTCACACCGTGGCGGCCCAACACGCCGAACAAACGACCGGCCACGCCGGCGCGCTCTCGCATGCCCGCTCCCACCACGGCGACGATCGAGAGATCGCGCTCGATCACCACGTCATCGATGAAACCCGCACGACGCTCGGCGGCAAACTCCTGCTCGATGCCGCGCGCGGCGAGCTCCACGACGTCGGGGGCCACGGCCAGACAGATCGAATGCTCGCTGGAGGCCTGGCTGATCAGGATGACACTTACGCCTTCGCGGGTCAGCGCCCCGAACAGGCGCATTGCGATGCCCGGAACGCCGACCATGCCGTCGCCTTCCAGGCGCAGAAGCGCCACCGAACGAATGGACGCCACCCCCACCACCGGTGGACTGTCTTCACCAGCCGCAACCACCGAGTTCGTCACTTCGGTACCCACCGCTTCCGGCCGGAACGTGTTCTTGATACGCAGCGGAATCGATTTGCTGCGCGTGGGGTGAACACTGGGCGGGTGAACCACCTTGGCCCCGAAATGCGACAACTCCATGAGCTCTTCGTAACTCAGGGTTCGCATGCTGATAGCGTCGGGAACGATGCGTGGGTCGGCGCTCATGACGCCGTCAACGTCGGTCCAGAGTTCGACGGCCTCGGCGTCCAGCGCGGCCCCGATGAGCGACGCGGTGTAGTCGGAGCCACCGCGTCCGAGCGTGGTGGTTTCGCCATCGGCCGTCGCGGCCACGAAACCGGTTATCACCTGGAGCGGCATGGCCTGGCTGAAATGTTCGCGCACGCGCTGGGTGGTTTCGTCGGCCCGTACCTGGGCGTTTCCGAACTCGGAGCCGGTGACGATCAGGCGGCGTGCATCACAATGGGCCGCATCCATGCCATCGGCGCGAAAGCATGCCGCCGTGATGGCCGCCGACAGCCGCTCGCCGGCGCTGACAATCCGATCCACCGTGCGCGGACTGGCTTCGCGAACCATGAACGCGCCGTGGGCGATTTCTTCAATCTCACGAAATATCGCGTCGATATGCGCGTCCAACGCCGGCCGATCTCCGGGCGCGGATAGTTGGGCCGCGGCGTCACGATGGCGCTTTTCCAGCTTCGTCAACACGTCGCGGTAGCCATCGTCGTGGCGCGAGGCGCCGTGGGCCACGTCCAACAGATCGTCGGTGACCCCTCCGAAAGCAGACACGACCACGGCGATCGCACCGTCCTTGGCTGCACCCGCCACGATCTTCGCCACCGAGCGAACGCGCTCTGGGGTCTTCAGGGAAGAGCCGCCGAACTTCAGGATTCTCAATGGGTTCTCGCCCGGGTTCGTTCTTGGTATCAGGCCATGCGCTCGCAAGCGCGGCTGGACCGAAAGTCTATCTACTTATACGTCAAACGCCAGGAGCAGATGTGCGCCTGGCGTTCGATTTCAAGGGTCATGGTCGACAGAGTTCCCTGGTCTCATCCTCCGTCGTACAAGGCCTTCACCGCTCCCCAAGACGAGGAAGTAGTTGCAACGGTACTGGTGGAGAGCCTCAGAGCATTGGAGTTGAGGTCCCAGCTTGCGAACCGATGCAACAGGCTCGGGCCGCATTCGAGCCACCCAGGCGCTTCGCCGTTGAAACTACTGGGATCCACCGGGTTCAGTCGAATCCACGCCGAGTCGGCTTCTTCCAACAACATTGCCCGGAACGTGACCACGGTCAGCAACGGAGCGCCAGACAGACACTCACCGGTTCCCACGATGAACGGCATGATACCGTCGGAAAAACCGCCGCCAAAATTCAGCGAGTGCTCGTTCCCGAACTCGACGGCCATGAATGCAATGCTGGGATCCAACTCGACCTGCACCTCGTAGGCCGAGAGCGCCCTTCCTTCGGGATCGATGACCAGGTAGAATTCAAACGGTTCCAGAGGTGTAACCGCGCCCGAGTTTACCTGTTCATCGGGCGACATACTCAGGAAGATGGATCCCAGTGCCGGACCATGTTGCGCCCAGGACGCACCCGACCACAAGAGAAGTGAAATACTCAACGCTGGAATCAAGATTCTTTTCATGATTGCCCCATTCGGTTTCGGTAGGCAGGGGACACTGCCTCGCAACGGGAGCTAGACCAGTTCGCAGGACCGCCAGGGGTTGGGACACGGCACATCGAACGAACTGCGAGGACGCTTACATATATCGTACGGAATCCGCCCCGGCGGGGCCAGGTCCGCTGGGAGTGTTTGTGAAGCCACCGGAAGTCGTGCGATCAACCTCGATGCACGCTCACAGCCCCGGGTGGGTCTGGGCATACTGCCACTCCATGGCCGCGTAGATGGCCCGATTCAATATGGTGGCGTGCGTCTCGGCGGGAAACGGTTCGTAGTGCCACGTAATCGAGTCGGGCGCCCGTAGTCGGAGCGCCTCTCGCACGCGATCCATCTCGGCCGCCATCTCCTCTCCCTCTTCCCCCAACGCCAGATACAACGTGGCGGAAGCGGTGACCGAGCCAATGCTCTTCTCAAAGTCTTCGGTGGCCGACGATTGGTCCCACCACAGGCTGGGGCTCACCACAACGTAGTGATCGAACAATTCGGGCCGGGCCAGAAACACCTCGATGGCCATGAGCCCGCCCAGGGACTGCCCAATGAGGGTGCGCGTGGACGTGCGAAAGTTCTTCTCGGCGAACGGCTGCACCTCTTCGGCCAGGAATCGGACGAAATTGGCCGCGCCGCCGGCGGTCGGAACCGCTTCCTGGTCGTCCGCGACGCGGGTGGGCCTGGTGAAGTCGCCACGTCGATCTTCGTTGGCAATACCCACCACGATGGCCGGGGGCATTAGTTCATAGGTGGCCAAGAAGCGCATGAGGCCAGCCACGTGGTAGTAGTCCTCGTCGAGCGCCCCGTCCAACAGGTAGATCACCGGGAAACGGTCGGTACCCTCTTCTGTGTATTCCGGCGGCAGATAGACGTTGAAGGTCCGGTTTTCTTCCAGGATTTCGGACTCGACCTGGTACGTCTCGCCGAAGGCGATCGGGAGGGGCTCGGCCGCGGCGGCGCGAACCATTCCACCGACGAGCAGCACCACACCCAGAGAAAACTTCGTGATCTTGTTCACCTGAACCTCGACGTCGTTGGATCTCCATGGAAATGAAGCTGTTGCATGGGAGTGTACGGCACATTGTCCGCGACCGGAACCCGCCCCCCCCAAAACGGCACTCGTTTATATACATTTGTATGTTATATTCCACACCTCCCGGATACGACACCAAGTGAACCACCTCGAAAGGCCTGCATCAGGGCCGCCCCGGGAGACCCCACACCGTGGAACGCATGGCCTGCGTGGTGCTGCCAGAATACCCTCTGCAGCTCCTGCTCAAACGAAATCCCCAATGGCTCGAACACCCCGTGGCGGTGGTCGATCGTGATAAAGCCCAGGGCAAACTGCTGTGGGTGAACGAACGTGCCCGTGCCCTCCGGATTCTTCCGGGCCTTCGGTACAGCGAAGGCTTATCGCTGAGCCACGAACTGCGTGCCGGCGTGGTCACCGAGGAAGACCTGCAAACCCAGACCGAGCGACTTCTGCGACGCCTTCGCTTCTACTCGGCCGACGTCGAGCCGTCCCAAGAACCAGGAGTGTTTTGGCTGAGCGCGCGGGGGTTATCGTTGCTGTTTCCCTCGCTACAGAAGTGGACCGAGCTCATCCACTCCGACGTATGCGACATGGGATACCAGTTGTCAGTGGTCGCCGGCTTCTCGCGCTTCGGAAGCTACGCCACGGCCAAGTCGCAGATCACCGGCACCATGTGCTTTCGCGAAGAATTCGAAGAAGAAATCTTCGCCAAGGCCATTCGTATCGAGCGACTGGGGTTCAAGCCCGAGCTACGCGACGCGCTGGCGCAACTGGGCGTGTTCAACCTGGGCCAGTTTCTCGAGCTTCCCTCCAACGGAGTACGCAAACGTTTCGGCGCCGAGGTCCACAACTTGTACCAGTTGGCCAAAGGCGAGCTATGGGCCCCCGTACAAGGAACAACTCCTGTTGAGCCCGCGCGCACCGCATTGCATCTGGATCATCCCGAAATGCAGGTACATCGCCTACTGGTCATTCTGGAAGAATTGCTGCGCAACCTGATGGGCATTCTCAACGCGCGCAACGAGACCCTGCAAGCACTCCACCTGAACCTGCAACTGGACGACGGTCGTGAAACCACCGAGGTCCTACGCCCGGCCGAACCTACATTCGACATGAAGCAACTGCTGGAGCTTCTACGACTGCGGCTGGAAAACATCGCGCTCAGTGCCGGCGTGGTGCACCTGGAACTTCATATCGAAGGCATACTCGCCACACGCGAGCAGCTACAACTTTTCCAGACCGCGCCCAATCGCGACCTGAAAGCCGCTTCGCGCGCGCTCGCACGCATTCGGGCCGAGTTGGGCGATGAAGCCGTAGCTCACGCAGTGTTGAAAGAAGGCCACCTTCCCGAGGCACGATTCACATGGGAGCCGGTAACCAAACTCGAAACCCCGAAGCCTCGCAATGTGCAAACCGGAAACCTGATTCGCCGTGTGTTCCAGCGACCCATTGCCCTGTCGATTCAACCACGCAACGAGCCCGACGGTTGGATGATCACCGGGCTGGAAGACGGCCCGGTGGAAGAGATCGTGGGGCCGTACATCGTTACCGGTGGTTGGTGGCGACGCGATGTGTTTCGCGAGTATCACTTCGTGCGCGCACGGCGCAACGGTTGGCTATGGGTATACTTCGATCGCCTTCGGAGGCGGTGGTACTGGCAAGGATGTGTAGAGTAATCGCTACCAGGGAGCTCGCTCGCTTCCCACGGTAACGAAGGCCGCCCAATAGAACGGGTGGGCATATTCTTCGGAATCCAGGAGTTTTGCCCGGGCTCGCCGCAGCGACTCCGCCGCCGGCCGGTCCTTTTCGAACATCTCCTTATATAGGTTCTCCATGAGCGCGGCCGTGGACTCGTCGGATACCGGCCACAGGCTGGCCACCACACCACGGGCACCCGCGCCAAGGAACGCGCGGGTGAGCCCCACGACTCCTTCGCCCTTCTGCAACCGGCCGCGTGCGCTCTCGCAGGCCGAGAGAACCACCAGGCTCTGACTCAGTGGCAACGAGAAGATCTCCAGGGAGTAGAGATAGCCGTCCTCACCCGAATCGGTTTCGGTGCCCAGGGCAATGCTGGACCGGCTCGGCTCGGCCGCGTCGATCAGTCCGTGTGCGGCCAGGTGCAGCACGCGCGGAGCCCGCTCGCGTAGCTCGCGTTTCAGTGCCGATTCCGTGGCCTCGGCTCCCACCAGAAGACGGCTCCGCTTCTTTCCCACCGATTCGCCGATGGCCTCCACTTCGTTTCGAGAATACGGAAGCGCGCTCAGTCCCCGTGCCTCGTCGTAGAGAGGATCTCCGGCCGCCAGCAACTCGAGCTCTGGCTTTTCCCCATCCGCCCGTTCACGCAACCCCAACCACACAGTGGCCGATGGCGCGTAGACCAGTGGCACATCTCGCCCCAGGAACGGTAGCGAACCCCAAGGAGCACTTGCTTCGGAGTCGGCAGAAAGAAGTACCTCGAACGGCAAGTCGAAGAGAACGCCATCGGGCACGATCACAACCGCATCGGCGGCGTGAACCCGAGCATTGGCCGGTTGCAACAAGCGGTCATAGAGACTTCGTGCCTGCGAACGAAGTACGGCGTCGGCACCGCCCCGTGCTGCAATGGCCGCCCGGAGCTTTTCGATCCCAACCTCCAACTCGGCCCGCGGCGGAAGCTCCACCATCTCCACCGACTCTCGATCGACAACCCACATGTAGGACGCGCTGTCGCCCAGCGCGTATTCCAGAAGCAGCACGCCGCGCGGCAGACCGGCGGCAACCGCTTCCAACGACAGCGGTGAAGCCGCCGGGACCGAAGCGCCAAGGGTCTCTCTGGTGTGGCGTTCCCGTAGAGATGCCATCTGTTCTTCGATCCTGAAACGCGCACCTCGTCCCTCCGGGCCCGGCGGCGCCGTATACAAAGAGTCGAGCAGTGCTTCCATGCCCGGAACCTCGCCGGCGGGAAGCGCGCTCTGCACCAGATCCAGCAACCCTCGCGCCTTCAACCGTTCGGCCACTGAGAATGCACGAGACGTCCATACTTCGCCCGCGTCCTCGTTTGACTTGCCAACGTAGTAAGCCAGAACTCCCTCGTAGGCCTTGCCGCGATCGCCTCGCACGAACCCCGTACCCACGGCCGCGTCGCTCACGCGATTCGCCTCGAGAGCATCGAGCGCTCGGTCGTAGTAGTAGGCCGCGCTGTCGGGCACATCCTGCTCGAAACTGTGGGCCAGACCCAGCAGAGGCAGCCAGTCAATCGCGTACTGGCCCGACGACTCAAGTTGCACCATGGCTCGTCGGTACCGCTCGCGAGCCTGCACGTTTTCCCCCGCAATCGCTTCCACGTTGGCCAGGCCGATCTCGCTGAGCGGAATGGTCGCTTCCGCGCCATCGGCTTGATCCTGCGCCAACGCCTCGGTCCAGTGCCCACGCGATTTCTCGACATCACCCAGCTCCAGGGCGGCGTCTCCGGCCAGGGCATTCGCATCGCGATAACGACGCGGCGCTCCCTGGGCCGCGGCCAGCTCGATCGCCTGCTCGGCGGAGGAGAGAGCACGATCGTTGGCCGAAACCGAGCGATACAACTCGCCCAGATTGATCAACGCCTCGGTTTGCAGATCGGGCAGCCCCCGCTCCTGCGCCAACTTCAAGGCCGCCACCAGATCTTCCCGCGCGCGATCGAAGTCGCCGACATTGTGAAAAGTCAGTCCACGAACCCTATGTAGAATGACCGCCATGGTGGGTTCTTCGACCCGCTCCGCCAAGGCTTCGGCCAGCTCCAACTCGCCGAGCGCTTCCTGGTATCTTCCTTCCAGACGGAGGTTGTCGGCGTAGTTGACCCGACCAATCAATTCATCATCGGCGGCGTCGATCTGCTGCGCGATGTCGATAACCCTGGCGTAGGAACTCGCGGCTTCGTCGTAACGCCCCATGCTGCTGTGCAGATTCCCGATGCTGGTGTACAGCTCGGAAAGCCGTTTCATTTCGCCCTGCGCTTCCAGGATGGGAAGCGCCTCTTCGAAGTGCTTGCGCGCGGGTACGAGCTGACCCAGCACGTAGTACACGTTCCCCAGGTACGTCAGCGTCGTCCCCAGTCCACCCATGTCACCGATGGCGCGGCGCATTTCCTTGGCCTGACCGTAGAAATCGCCGGCCGTCTCGTATTCTCCGAGTTGCATGGCGACCGAACCCAGGCCGTTGAGGGTCCGACCCTGGAGCAAACGATCTTCCACCGCGCGCCGAGCGACGATGGCTTTTTCGTAGGCGGCCCTTACGGCCTGCATGTCTCCGCGGGCCCATTCGAAAACCCCAAGCGTTCCCCAAGCGACGGCCTCATCGTGACTGGCGCCGATCTGGGCGTAGATCTCCAGTGCCTGCTTCAGGTGCTCTGCGCCAAGCGCCGGATCACCGGCCGCGCGGGCCTCGCTGGCCTGGGCCTCCAGGCCCTTGGCTCGGCGAAACTCGGCCCAGTCGGCGTCGCTGCGGTTTTGGTAGGCCAAGACCAGTGTGGCGGGAACCGAGGAGCCCGATGCCGTGGCGTGATGGCTGGCGACGGTTTCGGCGAAGTCCACGTTCTCCTGAGCGGCGCCCGCATCTCCGTCAGCCTGGAGGGCGATGGCCACGTCGATCATCTGGGCCACGGCCGCACCCACCAACAGCGGGTTCTCGGCCACGAATTCGTGGAGTGCGGAGTCGCCACCAGTCTGGAAGGCGGCGTCGGCCTCCACGATGAAACCAGTCACCGGATCGGCCGTCGCGGGCGAGAAAAAGCCCGAAAAGGCCAACAAAACCAGCGAAAAGGCAAAAACCAACCGTCGAAAATGGTGCATACTGTCGCTTCCTGATGAATTCCCTCGAACCTGGGCAGCGTACACCCTTCACGCCGCTCAGCCCACCGGTCTGGTACTATTGAACGGCTCGCCTGACTCCCCAGGCTGGGCCCGCGTTGTGTCTCCCTCGACCCCCAAACTTCCCGGAGCTCCCCATGCGTCTTGCTGATCTGCGCCGATTTTTCGTCCTATCCCTGCTCGTGGTGCTGGGCTCAGAACCCGCCTCCGCGACCCTGGTTCTGCAGCGAACCACGCAGCAACTCGGATCCGACTCCGATGTGGTCGTACAGGGGACGGTCGAAGCCGTTCAGCCATTCTGGAACGCCGAGGGAACCCGCATCCTGACCGCGATCGACATTCGGGTTGAGACCGCCCACAAAGGGGCGCCGGCGCAGACAATTCGGGTCGTCCAGATGGGCGGCACCCTCGATGGCATGCGCATGACGGTGGCCGGAGCCCTGCAGTGGACGCCGGGCGAAGAGATCCTGGTCTTTCTGGAATCCAGCCAAGACAGCTACCGGGTAGCGGGGTTCACCCAAGGCAAGTTCTCGCTCGAGCGCGATCCCGCCACGCGTGAACTCTACGCGACGCGCGAGCTCCCCGAGGGCGCCAAACTGCTCGATCGACCGGGTGGACGCGCCGTGTCTGATGGCCGCGCCGTCAGAACGTCCATCAAGGAACTGCTGGCCGAAGCCCTGCCCCAGCTGAACGGAGGGGAGTGAGCCATGAAGCAATTCACGACTACAAGCACCGCTCTTCTTATCCTTCTTCTGCTGGCCGTACCCACGTTTGCTCAGATCGTCGACACCGATGGCGACGGAGTTGAAGATGGCACCGACCTGTGTCCCAACGAAGACGCAAGTGGCTTCGACGCAAATGGCGACGGCTGCCTCGATGATCCGCGCGGAGCCCGGCACATCGAGTTCTGGGCCACCACTGATTTGCCTCTCAACTACGTCGTACACGAGGACGGGGCCCCCAACGTTACCGACGGCAGCGATTTCGCGGCCATCGACGCCGCCTTCCAAGCCTGGACGTCACTGCCCGACGCTTTCATGTCGGCCACCAATACCGGCACGACACCGCAAGCACAGGCCAGCGGCATCGACGGCATCCACCAGGTAACGTTCTCGGACATGAGTTTCAACTTCGGCAGCGCAGTGCTCGCGGTGGGCTTGACCACCTCGTTCACGGAACCCGCGAACTTTCTGGGACGCGACGTACTCCCGGGGCAGATCGTGGATGCCGACATGATGTTCAACCCCACCAAGCAATTCCGAACTTCGAGCTGGGGTCTGCCCAACGCTGCCGATATCCAGGCCACGGCTACGCACGAGGCGGGACATCTGTTCGGCCTGGCTCACTCGGCCGTCGTGACTTCCACCATGTTCTACGTTCTGCCTCCCGGCGAGAACGCACGTACGCTCGAATCCGACGACGAACTGGCGCTGTTCAAGGCCTACCCCGAACCCGGTCCACTGGGTTCGGCTACGCGACTCGACGGCGCGGTGGTGGACGGCGGCGGGTTCCCGGTTCCTGGCGCAGCTGTATTCCTCATAAGTACGGCCACCGGTGACACCACGGCGTGTGACTACACGCTGCCCACCGGAGCCTACACATTCGTCGGTGCTGCACCGGGTAACTACACGGTCGCCATCCATCCGTTGGACGGGTCCTCTGGCATCCGCTTCCTGGTGCCCGGGTTCATCAATCAACTGGTGCAGGATACCGCGGTGCAGAACTTCGTACCGGAGTCCTGGAGCCTCGACGAAACCACGAGCGACGACCCAACCGTAGCCGACCCGATCAACCTGGCGACGGGCGTACCCGTAACCGGTATCGACATCATCACCAACGTCGACCTCCTCCCGCCGCTGGTTCAGGACCAACGTCCACTACCCGGTTCCACCGGCGTGGGAATCGACGCGGCCGTACTCATCTCGTTCGACGAACCCATCGACGATGCGACAATTCAGGGGAATTTCTCACTGACGGATCCGTCGGGGGGATTCGTGTCCGGGTTGGCTTCAATTTTCAGGGACGACCGGGTGATCTCCTTCACCCCGAATCGGCCTCTCGACTTCGGAACCGACTACACCCTCACGCTGGGCAGCGGTCTGAGCGACCGCTTCGGCAATCCGCTGGGCAGCGATCAGGAGGCTACGTTCTCCACCGAGCCCCGCCCCGCGGTGTCGATCAACAGTCTTACCCCCAATCGCGGCGTGGCCGGAACCAGCGTCGTGATCAACGGCGAGGGATTCGATGTAGATACGGCAAACACCACGGTGCTCTTCGACGGCATCCCCGCCACGATCACCTCGGCGTCTTCCATCCGACTCATCGCCACGGTTCCCTCGTCGATCGATGTTGGCAGTTACCAGGTCAGTGTCACGGTAGCGGGTACGACGAACGAGACCAGCAACGATCTCTTGTTCAGTGTCCTCACGTTGCAGGAGATTGCGCGCGGAACCGACGTGGGCGTGGCCAACCTGGCCGGGGCGCCTCGTGCGCTCACGACGAAACAAGATGGTTCGCTTGCCTACGTCGGCACCAGCGTCGGCGTATCGACCGTTGTCGTCGACCCCGCTCAGCCCAGCTACCTGACTTCAGATCCCATTTCGCAACTCAGTGACCCTATTGCGGCCATCGACATCACGCCGGACGGCCGCCGGGTCTACGCTCTCAGTCGAGCCCAGCAGCGCCTGCATTGGATCGATGCGGACGCAACCTCAGCGAACTTCAACGAGGTGCTCGCAACGATCGATTTGAGCGAGGAACCGCTGGGTATCGCGATTGAACCCGCCGGCAAGCGTGCGTTCGTGCCCATGGCCGATGGAAGCGTCCAGATCTGGGATGTGAAGTTCGACGACGGCACCTACGGCAACACGTTCAACCGCCAGATCGGACAGATCGACAACGTGGCCGGCGGCGCGGTGGGATCGGTGGCCTTCGATCCCAGCAACGAGCTACTCCTGCTTCCAACCGGCGCCGGGACTCTCGCCATCTACGCAATGGAAACCCTCGAAGTGTTGGCCGAAGTAAACGTGGGAGTAGACCCGCGGCGGGTCAAAGTCGACCCCGCCGGAAAACTGGCCTACGTCACCGATGGCAATGGCATTGTATCGGTAGTGTCGCTGGGCGATCTCGCCGAGGCGGCCGCGAATGGGACCGCCCCGGCCGTCCCTGCTTTCAAGGTGCAGGACATCGAATTGGGCGGCACGGCCCGGGGTCTTGCAATCACCCCAGCCGCCCTGTTCGCCTACGTTGCCAATCGCGAGTTCGATCAGGTTGAGGTCATTGACCTCGATTCCTCGAGCTCCACCTTCCGCACATCGGCGGCCGAGATCCCCACCGGATCGAATCCCGTCGCAACGTCGCTTTCCCTGGATGCGAACTATCTGTTCACTTTGGTCGAGGGCGCCAACCAACTGCAGGTGACAGCCATCGGCTTCGGCCCGGTACTACGCAGTGTGTACCCCCGACTCGTACAACCAGGTGACTACGTTGCCATCTCCGGTTCTGGCTTCACAGACCCCGAGTGTGCGACCACCGTGTGCCCACCCGGAACCGGCGAGCGCATCTGGTTTGGTGACATCGAAGCCACGAACTTTGAGATCATCCCCACCGGCGATGCTTTCTTGAATGTACGCGTGCCCGCTGGATTCACCGGCGGACCGGTGCGGGTGCAAGTTCTGGGAGGCGGACCACCCACGGCGCCCGATCCCTACTCGAATGCCATTTTCTTGCGCGCGCTGGAACCGGGCGACCCGTTTGACCCGGAGATTGGCGAAGGTCTGAGTTCGTCGATCTCGATGGATTCGAGCAACGGCTACGATTTCGATGACGCCGAGGAGCAGGGACTCACCAACGTGGCCGAGGTCTCTCCCAACGGTGAAATCGTCGTACTGGGCGGTTTCGGCACCATCTGGATTTTGGACGGACGCACCACCAGCAACACGTACAATCAGGAGCTGGCCGAACTTCCCATGAGCGTGGATGAGCGGGTCGAAGACGTAGCGTTTTCAGCCGATGGATCGCGCCTCTACGTCTCGCTCCGAACGTTCCAGATAGAGCCTGGCGACGGTGCGGCGGTCGTCGACATCGTCGACGTGAATCCCAACAGCCCCAGCTTCGCAACGGTTCTGGGGCAAATTGACATGAGCCTCATCGACAACTGTTTCGGACCGGCTCGGATCTACACGCATCCCGCGGGTGACTATCTGTTCATTGAGGACTCGTGCAACGATGCGTTGGTGGTGGCCGACATCCAGCCAGGATCCTTGACCGAGAACGAGATTGTCATACGGCCCACTTTCTTCGGTACCAATCGCGGCGGCGACTTCCACCCCGGCGGAGACCACTTGTACACCGTTGTTGATACCGAGGTGAAGATCACCAACACCAACCCGTTGAGCGCGGGATGGAGCGAAACCAACGACTTTTTTCCTGCAACAACATTCTGGAATATGACGCCGCACACGGTAGCGTTCACACCGGACGGCGCAAGGGCGATGGTCCTGCTATCACAAGACAATCCCCCGGGAGGCGCCAACAGCGAGAACTACTACGTCGCCACCCTCGACACGAGCGATCCGCGAAACCCGGTGGAGCTGTATCCCCCCCAGTTTGTCCTCGCTGGAGAAACCCTGACGGCTCCGGCGGGAGAGATCATCGTTTCTCCTCAAGGGCACCGCATGATCGTGCAGGTCGCACGCTTCGGTGTGTCGCTGTGGGACATCACTGCAGCGACCTACGTGAGCATTGCCAGTGTCGGCAGCGAAGGCTCCACGGATACGGCGGCTGGCCTTGCCTTTACTCCCGACGGCGAACGCGCGTACTTCACGGAGCGTCAGTCCTCAACTGTGGGCTACAACCGCGCCCAGCTTCTGAACTTCGTCTCGGCAAACTCCACTGACATAACCGTTCTTTCGGGGGATGCCCAGGTTGGCGTGGCGGGGCAACCGCTACCGGCCCCCGTGCGAATCCAGATCACGGACGTAAATCAGTTTCCCAGACCCGGTGTTGCCCTTCAGGTAAGCATCATCGGGGGCGGATCTCTTCCCAACGGGAGCGACCGACAGATCTTGTCCACGAACAACAATGGGATTGCGGAGATCAACTGGACACTGGGACCCAACCCCGATGTGCCGGGCCAGACCACTCCGGGCAACCGGATGTTCTTGAACCTAGGCAGCACGGGCCAACTGCCAGTTGCGTTCTACGCCGACTCGATCGAGAACCCCGCGTTGCTACCTCTGAACTTCGTGCAGGTTCTGCCCGCCGACGAGGCCACGAACGTATCGGCTACCACGTCCGTACAGGCCATCTTCTCGCGTCCGGTCGATCCGGCGACCGCCAATCTCACCGCGTTCTTCGTACATCCTGAAGCGGGAGTCGATCCGGTACCAGCCATCGTGGGCCTGGCCGACAACGCCCGACGGGTGTCGCTCACACCCATCACGCCGCTGGCCTTTGATACGGCCTACGACGTGGAGATCACGGGTGGCCTGCAAGACACCGACGCGAACGCATTGACCAATCCCACGACGACCTCGTTCGTCACCTCATTTCCACCGGCCTTGCGACTCAGCTCAGTGAGCCCACCCAGCGCCACCGTGGGAATCGAATTGATCTTGGGCGGGCGAGGATTCAATGCCGACCCTGCTTTGAACACGGTGTTCTTCAACAACGTGGCCGTCACCGCGGTGGACGCCGGACCCGACTTCTTGCGCGTGCGCGTTCCCGCGAATGCCACCACCGGATTGATCCGCGTGGAAGCCAACTCACAGGTCAGCTCCACGCTGGGGTTCACGGTGCTGGTGCCAAACACGTCGCCGCTCGATGAAGTCGTAGCCTCTTTGGGCAGCGGTTCGTCTACCAAAGGCGTGTCGCTCTCACCAGACGGCACTCGTGCCTATACGCTGAGCCCGGAAGCGAATCTGGTCATTCCGATCGACATGGAGACCTTCACCAGCGGCGACGGTATTCCGGTGGGCAACAATCCGGTGTCCATCGACATTCACCCCGACGGCACCCTTGCCTACGTGGCCAACTTTGGCTCGAACGACATATCTGTCATCGATGTCGACCCCACCTCGGGCACCTTCGAAGAGGTTGTCGCTCGCATACCCACGGGCAACTCTCCCATCGATCTCGCCGTTTCACCGCAGGGAGACGACGTATTTGTCGCCCACGCCGCGGAGACGTTCTTCAACATCATCGATGGCAACTCCTCCAGCTCCACGTTCAACCAGGTCGTGGCCAGCGTGGGCTCGGGAACCACCTCGAAGGCCGTGGCCATCGATCCCGACGGAACCCGAGTGTTCTTCGGCACCAACGTGGGCTACTTCATCGTGGAGCAGCCCGGCTTCGAAACCGTGGTGGCCAGCGTCGCCAGCGGCTCGTCGACGAAAGCCCTGAAGATCACGCCCGACGGAACGTTGCTCATCGTGCTGGACACGACGGGGTCGGTCGACATCTACGATGTCAACCAGACCAGCTCGGCGTTCAATTCGGTGGTGGCCTCGCTGGGTAGTGGCTCTTCGACCAAGGGAGTCAGCCTCTCTCCCGATGGCACGTTGCTCTACTTGTTCCAGGAAGATAGCGACGACATCCTGGTGTTCTCGCTGGAGATCCTGAACGGCGTGTCGGCCATGGATGAAGCCACGACACCGCCGGCGCAGGTCGCCGTGAACCTGGTGAAGACCGTCAACTTCGGCCCGGATCCCAGCGCCATGGCGTTCGATCCCACCGGCGGCGGTCTGGCCATCGTGGCCACCGCGGGTGATCTACAGCTCAAGTTGATCAACACCAGCAGCGTGTCCCTGACAACGGTCGCGGCGACCATTCGGGTCACGCCCCGCACCCTCAACCTGAACTCCAACGGACGCTACGTCACTGGTTCGATCGAGCTGCCGCCGAATATCTTCCCGAAGGACATCGTCAAGTCGACCGTGATCTTGTACAGCGATAATCCGCTCGTGGGAATTCTGGCCGACCCGGACAAAGGGGAAATCACGGACGAGAACGGAAACGGCATCGATGAGCTGATCGTGAAGTTCGACCGGGCTGCTTTCCAGGAGATCATTCCCGAGGGAGACAGCGTACTGGTGGTCATCGAGGGCCTACTCGAAGACGGACGCACCTTCCGTGGCGAAGACTTCATTCGCACGAAGCGCCCATCGGTGACCTTCCCCACCGGAGGCGAGGTGTTGGAATCGGGTGCGACGGTCGATGTGACCTGGACCTCACCCAGCGACGTAGATGCGGACTTCGTTGACGTGTACTACTCCACGGACGGCGGCGATAACTGGTTCCCGATTGCCGACAAGGTCCCGGACACCGGAGCCACCCCCTGGAACTTGCCGTTCATAGAGACTGAGGATGCTCGGGTTCTCGTGGTCTTGTTCGAGAACAACAGCGAGGCCGGCGGAGGCATCAGCCCAGCTCCGTTTTCTATCACGGGAATGCCCGTGGCCGTGTCTTTGCAAGACGTGCAGCTGGATGTTCAGCAGGGCAACGCCGTCCTTCGCTGGAACGTCTACGCCGCCGCTGCACGCCCGGGCTTCCATGTGCTGCGCAGTGAACGTGAGGACGGAAACTTCGAGCGCATCACCCACCAAACGGTGACCGAAGGCGAACTCGGATTCGAGTTCGAAGACGAAGCCATTCGAGGCAACCGTACCTACTACTACCTGCTTGAAGAATCCTGGGGTGGCAACGCCGGGACCAAGCACGGACCGTTCATGCTCAAGAACCTGGTAAGCAACTCACTCGAGCAGAACTATCCGAACGCGTTCAACCCCATTACCAACATCCGGTTTTCGGTCGCCCAGCGCGGCCCCGTGAAGTTGGTTCTCTACAATGTCGCCGGACAAAGGGTGAAGACGTTGATCAACAAGGTGCTCGAAGCCGACACCTACCAGGTGGAGTGGAACGGGCGCGATGAGAACGGCAAGGATGTCTCCAGCGGCATCTATCTGTACCGCATGGAGACCTCGGGATTCGTGGCGTCGCGGAAGATGACCCTGGTGCGCTAGAAACGCCGACGTCAGCAAGAACGTGAGCCCCTCCGCCACCTGTGCGGAGGGGCTTTTTCGTTCCCTGATCACTTCCTGTTGCTGACCGGCTCTTCCTGCTGTTGACCGACCCTGGCGCGTACAGGGCGAAGCTGTCACCAGCCGCCATTGCAGTGGCCATCGCCCCTGGCATTGGAGTACTGTCCGTTGCTCAACTGACAGCGACGATAGACGTTTCCCGGAGGCATCATGACAACCACCCTTGTTTTGGTCGTTGGCGTAACGCTCGTCGTCTCGGCTCTATGCTCGCTGCTCGAGGCCACTCTCTATTCCACACGGGTCGCCATCCTAGAAGCCGCAAGAGCCGACGGACGTCACATCGTGGCGGCGGGACACATGCTGGATCTGAAGCGGAATGTTTCAAAGCCAACCTCGGCCATCCTGATCCTGAATACGATTGCCAACACGGCGGGGGCGACGGTGGCGGGTATGCTTGCTGCGCAAGTTTGGGGCGGCGGCGTGGTGCCGCTCTTCTCGGCCGGACTTACCGCCGCAATCCTGTTCCTATCCGAGATTCTCCCGAAGACGTTCGGCGCCCTTCATTGGCGCGGCATCTGGCCATTCGTCGCCCTGCCGCTGAAGGGGTTGGTCACGGCAATGCGACCGTTGATCTGGGTGACCGAGCACTTTTCTTCGTTGATCGTGTCACGAGGTCGTACCGCGCCGGTGACGACCGAAGCAGAGATCGTGGCCATGATTCGGATGGGGGCAGGTGCTGGACAGCTGACCCGGACCGAGACGGAGCTACTCACCTCGGTATTTCATTTCGACGAACTTGTATGCAGCGATGTCATGATTCCGTGGACCAACGTCGTGCGCATCGAGGCAACGTGGACGCGCGAGCGTTGCGTGGACGTCATTCGTGAGTCGGGTCACAGCCGCTATCCAGTTTGCGATGCCGGTGGTGGTGTGCTGGGCATCCTCAACGTTACGGATTTTGCGACCTCAGCGCCCGACGCCGGTATTGATTCTCTGCTCCGCCCAGCGATCAAGGTTCCGGAGTCGCTTTCTCTTCCGGCGTTGCTGCTCAACATGCAAGCGGAACCAGTGCGAGTCGCCATCGTCATCGACGAGTACGGCAACACGACCGGCCTTCTGACAGTGGTGGATCTCATCGAGGAGATCGTGGGGGTTCTCAGTGACGAGGTGAAACCGCGTGAGTCTGAAATCCACCGGGAGGCCGCGAATGTCTACCTCGTGTCGGGTGTGGTGCCCATCTCGCGCGTGCAGCGCGAAATTGGCATCGAGCTGCCGGAGCGACCCAACGCTCGGACGATGTCGGGGTGGCTGGCGGCACACCTCGGCCGCCTTCCCCGCGTTGGGGACGAGGTCAAGGTCGTAGGTGGCACCGTGAGGGTCGAGCGCGTAGTGAACCACCGTGCCGACCGAGTACGTGTCGTCGTTGACGACGTCCCCGATTCGTCGGAGGGGTCCGGGATGCCCGCATGACGGGGGCTTGAGCGGTGGAGTTGGCCTGGCGCGCGGGGCTTTTTCTTGACCAAGGCGTCATTCGAGTGCATTGATTTCACTCCCTCATGCACCTGTTAAGGACTCTGAACCCCACACGCACTCCAAGATACAGGACGACACCCATGCGCAACCGTATGCGGCTTTGGCCCTTATTGCTCCCCCTTCTCGGGCTGTTCTTCCTCCAACAACGGGCTCAGGTGCCCGAAATACTCGAGATCCCCATCAACGGTCAGTGGACAGCGGCCGATCGTGCCATGTGGAAGAAGTTCAAGATGGCCAAGCAGGGGCGCCCGATCGACGCCAAGATCCCTCCGAAGGGTCACCCCGAGAAGTTCGCAGAAATCCTGCACCAGATGAAGACTCCCGCCGACCGGGATGCGCCCGAGTACCAACCAGGTTACCGGCAACGCGAACTTTCCAAGGCCATGCGCGGCGCAAAACGGGGTCCCGCCCTGCCGTGGATCTCGCGTGGGCCGGGCAACGTTGCAGGTCGGGCGCGAGCCCTGGTAGTGGACCCCGACGACGCAACCAACAGCACCTGGTACATCGGTACCGCGGGCGGAGGAATGTGGAAAACCACGGATGCCGGTGCTACGTGGTCGAACTCATCGGTGGGCCTTGCATCGATGTCCGTGGGCGCACTGGTGATGGCCCCATCGAATCACGACGTCATGTACGCAGGCACCGGCGAGGGGTTCTTCAACATTGGCGCCGTCAACGGTCAGGGCATGTTCAAGTCGACCGACCGAGGCGCCACCTGGACACTGCTACCGGGCACCAATGTCGCCGCCTGGGAAAACGTCACGCGTATCGTCGTCGATCCCAACGACGAGAACATCGTCTTGGCAAGTACCGTCACCGGATTCTGGAAGGGAGATATCAACGATATCTCCAATATCTGGCGTTCGATCGATGGTGGGGCCACCTGGGTTTCGGTGCATTCGACCATGTTCTCCGTGGAGCAGATCATCGCAACGCCAGGCAACTTCAATATTCTGTACGCCACTGCGAACGCCGACGGAATCCTGAAATCTACCGACGCTGGAGTTTCGTGGAGCAACGTGCTCTCGACGCCTGGACTATTGCGCTCGGAACTGGCCATCTCACCTGTGGATTCCGATCGCCTGTACGCGTCGGTATGGGCCTCGGTTCCACGGTTCTTCTACTCTACCGACGCGGGCGCAAACTGGACCGAAACCACCAACACCACGATTGGCGAGGACACCCACTTTCTGGGCGGACAAGGCTGGCTCGACAACGCAATCGTTTGTCACCCGACCGACGTGAACACCGTGTACGTTGGCGGTCAGCGCCTGTACAGGCTGGTCATCAGTGGGGCGAACGTCACGGCCACGCAACTGGCCGTCGGACCCGTGCACGTGGACTATCACGGGCTCACCGTCCTTGACGACGGTGGCGGCAACTGGCGAATTCTCGCGGTGAACGACGGGGGCGTGGGTATCTCCGGAAACGAAGACACCAACTGGACCGACCCGAAAGACGGCATGCTGACCACGCAATTCTACGGCGCAGACAAGCGCCCCGGGCGTAGCCAATACGTCGGCGGAATGCAGGACAACGGCAGTTGGATTTCAGCAGAGAATCCGGGGCAACTAGACAATTGGTCAGAGGCTTTCGGCGGTGACGGCTTCGAAGCATCGTGGCATTTCTTTGACAGCAACAAGATCATGGTGTCTGCCCAATTCAACAACATGCAGCGAACGTTGGACGGTGGCCTCACCTGGAACAGTGTTGGACCTGGCAACGGGCCGTTTATCAGCCGCCTGGGCAAAACCAACCAGTTTCCGCAGATCCTGCTGGCCGTGTCCGAGTCTGGTGTGTACCGCACCACGAACTTTGGCGACACCTGGACGCTGATCAACGTTCCGATTCGGTGGGGCACGGGCGCTTTTCGGGACGTACGTATGTCCAGCGCCGACGGTAATATCTGCTGGGCCGGGGCTGGCATAGAGTTCAACACCCGGGTCCAGGTTTCGACGGATCGTGGCGTGACCTGGAACCAGACCAGCAACTATACGACGGCGACCCTGGGCACACTGTCGGGGATTTCGACCCACCCCACCGATCCCAACACCGCCTACGCCTGTTTCTCGTTCGGTCAGCGACCAAAGATACTGCGCACCACCGATCTGGGCGTTACCTGGACCGACATTACCGGCTTCGAAACCAGCACGGTGAGCACGAACGGGTTCCCCGACGTAGCCACCTACGACGTCATGGTGTTTCCAAACGACACCAACAAGATCTGGGCGGGTACAGAAATCGGTCTGGTCGAGTCACTCGACGGTGGTGCCACGTGGGCCATGGCCAACAACGGGTTTCCGCAACCAGCTTCCATCTGGCAGGTCCGTCAGATAGAGGACGAAGTTGTCGTGGCCACGCACGGGTCCGGCATTTGGAGCGTAACCATTCCCGGGATGTCTGCCGGATCTCAATACCGACCCCTGCTGGATAGTGCAGCGCAGGGCCCCAGTGGTGTGGTCCTCGACCTCAACCTCCGGTCGGCCTACGACTCCACCGATATCCGCGTGAACGGTGCCACGGTGCAAACGCTGGGTCTCAACGCCGCTTTCGACAAGCCGGCCGTGGTCCTGCCCGTGATTGCCGATGACAACTGGGATGTGCGCGCGCACTCCTTTATTGGCGGCACCGAGTTCGTTTCGATCATCCGCAACCTCGACGTGTTCGCGCTGCAGGTCGCCCAACCGGAGTTCTCCACCGACTTCGAGCCCGACACCGGCGACCTGACTCAGATCGACGGCTTCTCGGTGGGCCCGAACGTCAGCTTCGTGGGCAACAGCCTGAACACCGCCCACCGCTACGCCGACTCGAGCCAGCCGATCTCTTACGTTCGTGTCCCGATCACGGTGGCTCACTCCAATGCCACCCTGGAATTCGACGAGGTAGTGCTCGTGGAGCCCGGGGACCCAGGGAGTGAATTCGGTGGCGCCAGCTTTTGGGACTATGTAATCGTCGAGGGCTCTACCGACGGCATCCAATGGAAGCCATTGCTCGACGGGTACGACTCAAACGACGACCCCGCCTGGCTCGCCGAGTGGAATTCTCTCGTCGTAGGATCGAATTCATTCGGCACCGGCGAAGAATCGCTCTACCGCCATCGGGTTATCAACATGCTCGACACGTTCAACCCCGGTGAAACCATTCTCGTGCGCTTTCGGATGTTCGCGGACGGCTTCGTAAACGGCTGGGGCTGGGCCATCGACAACATCGAGATCCAGACAGGCGTGACGGGCACGGACTCCCCCACGGGACTGGTATCGATGCAACAAAACTTCCCGAATCCATTCAATCCCAGTACGGTCATTCGCTACACCGTTGCCACCCCGGGACTTGTCTTGCTCAAGGTGTACGACCTACGCGGTCGGGAAGTGCGAACGCTGGTCAACGGCGTTCAGGACTCCGGACCACAGTCGATCGAATGGAGCGGAAAGGACAACGCCGGGCGCGGCGTGGCCAGCGGCACCTACATCTATCGTCTGGTGGCAAGGGAGCAGACCATTCAGAAGAAGATGACGCTGCTGAAATAAGCGCGACGAGATTCAGAGAGAGAAACGCCCCCAAAGGCCCTTTTGGGGGCGTTTTTGTGCGCCCTTCCAATTCAGTACATTTGTATGTTATATTGCCCAACGGTCCACCCAAACTCCTTTTGCTTTTCCATGAACGCCACCTCCTACACCCCACTTTGGTGCAAGAGCAACTACTCCTTCCTGGAGGGCGCCAGCCACCCCGAAGAGTTGGTGGAAGAGGCCCTGCGCTTGGGCCTGCGCTCGCTCGCCCTCACCGACCGCGACGGCGTGTACGGAATAGTGCGCGCTCACATGGCCGCCCGCTCCACCGATTTGCACCTCATCGTGGGCAGCGAAGTCACCCTGGAAGACCAGTCCACCATCACCCTGCTGGCGACCGATCGCCCGGGCTACGCCAACCTGTGCCGCCTGCTTACCAAGGGCCGCCTGCGCTGTGAAAAAGGTCGTAGCGAGGTCACCTGGAGGGAAGTGTGTGAACACGCGGAAGGACTGATTGCCCTGTGGGGCGGACATGCCAGCCTGCTGGTGGCCAACGCCGACCCCCTGTTCATTGCGCGCGACCTGCGCGAAGCATTCGACGACCGCATCTACGCCATGCTTACCCGCCACCGCGAGCCCGAAGAAATCCATCGGGAACGCCGCCTGCGCGAACGAGCCAAACGCTACGGGTTTCCCACCGTGGCCAGTACCGAAGTTCTGTACCACACCCGCGGTCGACGATCGCTGCAAGACGTGCTGACCTGCATCCGCCACGGCGTCACGCTCAATACCGTGGGGCAACTCACCAAACCCAACGACCAACACGCGCTCATGTCGGCCGTGCGCCTTGGCATGCTATACGAAGACGATCTGGCCGCGGTACGCCGCACCGACCTGATCGCCCAACGCTGCACGTTCTCGCTGCAACAGATTCGCTACCGCTACCCCAACGAGCGATTGCCGGCGGGCACCAGTGTTGAACAACACCTGCGCCAACTTGCGTTCGAAGGCGCGAAGCTGCGTTATCCGCCCGAACACTTCCACAATGGAACGCCACGCGACGTGGTTCTACAGCTGGAGAAGGAGCTGAAGCTCATCCAGGAACTGGAGTACGACGGGTACTTCCTGACCATGTGGGAAATCGTGCAGTTCTGTCGCAAGAACGGAATCCTGTGTCAGGGTCGCGGGTCGGCCGCCAACTCAGCCGTGTGCTACTGCCTGGGCATCACCGCCATCGATCCGGTGCGCATGGGGCTGCTGTTCGAACGATTTTTGTCGAGGGAGCGCGCTGAGCCACCCGACATAGACCTGGATATCTCACACGAGCGTCGCGAAGAAGTCATTCAGCACGTGTACAGCAAGTACGGCCGCCAGTACGCCGCCATGGCCGCCAACTTCATTCGCTACCGCGCGCGCTCGGCCGTGCGCGAAGTGGGCAAGGTGCTCGAATTACCCGAAGTGGAGATCGACCGCCTGGCCAACCTGCTCAGCAACAGTGACGCCATCGATACCGATCTGTTGCGCACCGCGGGCTTCGACATCGACAGCCCCGTGCACCAACACCTCATGCGCCTGACCATGGAGATCCAGGACTTTCCACGGCATCTGTCCATCCACCCCGGTGGCTTCCTGCTGGGGCATGAACCCGTCAGCACGCTGGTGCCCATTGAGAACGCCACCATGGAAGACCGTACGGTCATCCAGTGGGACAAGGAAGATCTGGAGAACCTGGGTCTGTTCAAGGTGGACCTGCTGGGTCTTGGCATGCTGACGGTGATCGACAAGTCGTTCCAGCTTCAGAAGAAGCATCTGAACGAGCATTTCGATCTGGCTACCATTCCCCACCAGGACGAGCCCACGTTCGAGATGATCCGCGCCGCCGACACCATCGGCGTGTTCCAGATCGAGAGTCGGGCGCAGATGGCCATGCTGCCCCGCCTGAAGCCGCGCACGTACTACGACCTGGTCATCGAAATAAGCATCGTGCGCCCGGGTCCTATATCGGGCGGCATGGTGCATCCTTATCTAAGACGCCGGAACGGCGAGGAACCGGTGACCTACCCGCACAAGTGCCTCGAACCCGTACTACGCAAGACTTTGGGGGTGCCGTTGTTCCAGGAGCAGGTCATGCAGCTGGCCATGGCCGCCGCCGACTACACACCCGGCGAGGCCGACCAGTTGCGGCGCGACATGGCCGCCTGGCGACAGACCGGTAAACTCGAACGCCACCGCGACCGACTCATCACGCGCATGGTGCAGAAGGGAATAACCCCCGAATTCGCCGAGCGCGTGTTCAACCAGATTCGCGGCTTCGGCGAGTACGGGTTTCCCGAAAGTCACGCAGCCAGCTTTGCCCTGTTGGGTTACGCCAGCGCCTGGTTGAAATGCCACTACCCCGCGGTGTTTGCCTGTGCACTGTTGAACTCACAGCCCATGGGATTCTATTCGCCCGCAACCATCGTCGACGACGTGAAGCGCCACGGCGTGGAATGTCGTCCTATCTGCGTGCAGCGCAGCCAATGGGATTGCACCATGGAGCCATGCGAAACCAGCGGCGAGGGCCTGGCCATGCGCATGGGATTTCGCTACGTGAAGGGACTGCGGGCAGATCAGGGCCAGCGCATCGAGACCACACGGGGTACGCGTCCGTTCACCTCGTTGGAAGAGTTCGCCCAACGAACACGGTTCGAAGACGCCACCCTCGCCCGCCTGGCCGTAGCCGGCGCATTCGAAGGCATCGACCCCGAGCGCCGCAGCGCTCTGTGGAAGGCAAAGGGCATGCGCGTACCGCGTCAGCCCGTACTGGACCTGCAAATGACCGAGCGCAAACCGAAATTCGATTCACTGGATCAGTTCAATACCATTGCCTGGGACTACAACTCCAGCCACCACAGCGTGCGGGGCCACCCACTGCTGGCCATGCGCAGCGAACTGCAGGCGCACCGACTGCCTTGCGCCACGCAGATCAACGAACTCCCGCACGGTCGGCGGGTACGCTACGCCGGCCTGGTCATCAACCGCCAGCGCCCCAAGACCGCCGGCGGCGTGGTGTTCATGACGCTGGAAGACGAAACGGGGCTGGTGAACCTGGTGATCTGGAAAGACGTGTTCCGGAAATACAAGATCCTGGCGAAGACGTCTTCGTTCCTGGGGGTCAGCGGGAAGATCCAGACCGAGCAGGGAGTGACCCACCTGGTGGTGGATAGCATGTGGGTGCCGGAACTGAGTGTGAAGCCGAAGCGGTTGAAGAGTCGGGACTTCCACTGACCGGCGACGTGGATATCAGGAGTCCAATCGCTCCGCCCACTGCTTCAATGCGCCGTGACTCGGAAACGCCTCGACTCCCTGCTGTATCACCGTGCGCAGCTCGTCGCTCTTCCCCTGCTTCTCCAGATACGTAGCGTGCAACAGCACCAGATCCGGCCGATCCGCGAACTCCCGCGCCTTCTTCACGTGGGGCTCGCCGTCAGCGTACCGACCACTACGCAGGAACAAGCGCGCGTACCCCTCGTGTACGAAAGCCCAATCGCGGTCCACCAACCGACCTGACTTCCACGCTGCATCCAGCGCGCGGCCCATGCCGTCGTAGTCAGCCTGGGACAGAAAGAACCGCACCGCCTCGCGTAGCACGTCACCATTGGACGGATCCAACTCCAACGCGCGTTCGAAACTGAGCGTGGCTTCGTGCTTCTGCCCCGACCCTACCTGCAGGCGAGCCAGGTTCACGCGCGCTTCCAGCCACGCCGGGCGCTCAACTACCAGCCGGCCAAACTCGGCCAGCGCATCGTCCACACGGCCCAGTTCGCGATAGCTGCCCGCCAGCATGCCGCGCGCCCAGGCGTTGTGGGGGTTCTGCTCCAACACGGTTTCCAGTTTCTGCACCGCCAACAGGAATCGCTTGGCTACGATGTCGCCCTGCGCCCGAGTGGCCAGCTTCAGCGCATCAACGCGTTCGGTCGCGTCGGGCCGTTCGTCCATGAATGCGAACAGGGCGTCAGAGTCGGGCGACGCACCGCGCGGCACGGCGCCGGCGTACCCCAGCGCCGCCAACGCCTCCTGTTCCGCCGCCGTGGGCTGCCGGTCGGCCGACGTTTCGTTCCCACTGCTGGCATCCACCAACTCCCGCACGTTCGCTTCCAGACTGGACAACAGATCCGAAGCCCACGGGGCCGTGGACAACAGGTCGGCTTGTTCAACGGGATCGGCTTGCAGATCGAATGCCCACGAGCGCGCCGATCGAATTGCCTTCCGCGACCCTCGCCGCACCGCGAACATTGGGCTCCACCCACATGACTCGTTGCCGGCCATGGTCTCCATGATCAGTTCACGCGAGGGCGGCGCCGACTCCAACGGCAGCGCGATACCCGAACCCGACAACCGCGAGGCATCGATCCCCGCCAGGGTGGCCAGCGTCGGGGCAACATCCCACAGACCCACTGGTTCGTTCTCGACCCGCGTGGGAACGCCCGCGCCCTCCAAAATGAGCGGAACATGCTGCGTGGTTTCGTACAGAAAGAACGAGTGCGTATCTTCGCCGTGCTCTCCCAGGCCTTCACCGTGATCGCTCGTAAGAGCAACCACGCGGGGCCGGCCCCGAACCGACGTCGCCTTCTCCAGCCACTCACCCACGATCGCATCGACGGCTGCAACCTCACCATCGTACAGGCGACCGGCAAACTGTGTATCAAATGGCGGCGGCGGTGAATACGGCGCGTGCGGTTCGAACAGGTGAACCCAGACAAACGCGGGCTCGTCTCCCAAGGTTTTCAGCCAGTTCAGGGCCCGGGCGATGACCTGGCCGCCAGGACGCTCGGAGTAGTCGAACACGCGGGATCCAGGCTGCGTCACGTCGTCGTCGTACACCTGGAAACCTCGGTCCAGTCCGAAGCGCGAGTCCAACGGAAAAGCGCCCACGAACGCTCCCGTGGCGTAGCCACTCTCGGCCAGCAGCTCGGCCAGCGTGGGAATAGCTGCGTCCAGCCGGTAGGTTCCGTTGTTGCGAACGCCGTGTTCCAGCGGAAGCTGACCCGTGAGAATGGACGCGTGCGCCGGCAGGGTAATGGGAACCGGTGACACGCAGTTGGCAAAGCGAAGACCGCGCGAAGCCAGCGCATCGAACGTGGGAGTGCTGGCCCCACCGTACCCGTAGCAACCCAGACGGTCGGCGCGCAGCGTATCCACCGTGATCAGGAAAATGTCGGGCGGGACGGATTTCGCGCACGAACCCATGAGTGAGCAGGCCACGGCCAAACCGATTGGCATCAGAGCCCGCAGCAGCCTACTCACCACCGCTCCCCAGGAAGAACAGCCGGAACGCCAGTACCACGGCCAGGTCGGCACCGAAGTGGCCCAGGTAGGAGGCCTTCCAACTCTGGGTGCGATGCGCCAACCACCCCCAGTACACGCCGGCGCCGGCGATCACCGAAATACGCAGCAAGACCGAAGGCACCTCGTACCACGCGGCCAATACGAATCCGTGGTACGCCGCGAACGTAACGCCGGAAATCACGATACCTGGCCATCGACCGAAAGCCCTCACGCATCGTGGCAATGCCTGCGCGCGCCACCACCACTCTTCCACCAACGGAATCACCAACAGGAACACGACCGAGTAGACGGCCACGTGATCCTGGTTCCAGCCCAACGCCTCGATCCGGGCCTGAAACTCGCCCAGGTTCACCACCAGGAAACCGCGTAGTAGAGCGTAACCTGCAAACAGTCCCGTGAAGAACACCAGGAATTCCACGAACGGTCGCCGCCATCGGGCCACGCCCGGTGGATGAAGTTGCAATCCCCCGTCCGACGAGAACGGACGAATCCCCAGCAACAACCACGGCCCCAGCAGGCAACCCGCAAACGCGTACAATCCAAACGCCGCGCGCACGTCGCGCACGACCATCATACCCACCGCCACCAGGGCGCTGGGCAGAATCAAAGCCACGATGAGTCGAAAGTGAGCCATGCGTGCGTTATCGCGCCTTGCGCACGCCGCGCACCAGGGTGTCCAACTGCTTGCCCATGGCGGTGGCGGTTGCGTCGGGACCCGTGAGCTTGAAGAACACCGGACCCTCGGGACCCTCAACGATGGCCGCGATCAGCCGGTACCCCTCGCGCGGCTCGGTCTGGCGGGCCATGGGTGCACCGACGGGCATCGCGAAGGTGCCCGCCACGCTCAACGCATGGACCGGCATTCCGTCGACCTGGAACTGCGAACGGTCGGCCGTGCCAGTGGGATCGGCGCCGCCCGGAAGCGACATCTGGCCCAGCCAGCGTTGGATGTTGGCCTCGATGGATCCGCCCTGATCGGGGCCGAAGTGAAACACATATAGTTCGGCCGGTTCGGTGTCGCCGGACACCGGGGCCTGGCGGTACTGCGCCTTGCGCATGGCCGAGGCACCCAGGTCCTGCCATTGCGGAGCCGGCACGAATCTCAATCCCGCAACCTCCACGCCCGTCGAGGCTCCAGCGTTTGTGGATTCGCTAGATGGACCACCCGACGAGCCAGTGTCCGACTCCCCGTTTCCGCAAGCACTCAGAACGACCGTCAGAATCAGCAGCAACAACAGACGCATGTACACCTCGGTACTTCAGCGAGACCGTGAATTGGACACCGCTACTATAGAAGGATGGCGAAGCCGCGAGCAAGGATCGTCCGTGGTCTTCTTCACGTTGGCCACCTAGAATAGGTTGAGACCTCAATCCGGGAGACTCCAGTGGCCGAATCTCCACGATCCTCCGCGACCTCTTCCGCGGTTTCGACAGCCGCGATGGTCGCCGCGCAGTCGGTAGCTTCGCGCGGAAACTCGACCCTGCCGCCTGACATGCTCGATCAGGTCGCTCGCCGTATGGCCATCATGGGCGTGGCCACCGCCTTGGTGTGGATTCTCACGCGGATCATCTATCGCACCGGCCTCGAGCACCAGACCCTGGCCCCCATGCGCCAGGTCATCTTCTTATGTGGCCTGAGCCTCTCGCTTGTCATGGTCTATCTGGCCCGATTTCGGAAACTGGCCCCCGACTCGCTGCTACGCTTGGGATTCACCTTCGAAATCGCTACGGCATTTCTGATTGCGGTAGCGGTGCAGTCCACGCCCTTGGAGTTTGCCCACCCCACGCTGGGCAACCTACCGGTGCACGGGGTGTCGTGGCTGGCGTCGTGGGTGATCGTGTACTCCGCCATCGTTCCCGCTCAACCACGCGCTATCTTTCTGGCCGCGATCTTGTCCGTGAGCATGGAACCCGCCTGGATCTACGTCGACGCAGCGCTGCATTCGAGCTTTCCCGATCGCTGGAGCGCGTTGGTAGGACCACCCATTCCCAAGCCACCGGTCAGTAGTATCCTGACCATCTACTCCATCAGCCTGTTGTACGCGGCGCTGGCCGTCATCCCCAGCAAGATCGTATTGCGATTATCACAACAGGTAGGGCGCGCGCGGCGCATGGGCAGCTACCACTTGACCAGCAAGTTGGGCAGCGGCGGCATGGGCGAAGTCTGGATGGCCCATCACCGCATGCTGGCCCGACCCGCGGCCATCAAACTGGTGAGGTCCGACTTGCTGGGGGCGCGTAGTCGCGCTGAAGCGGGCGAGACCCTACAAAGATTCGAGCGCGAGGCGCAGGCCACCGCGTCACTTCAATCACCCCACACCATCCAGGTGTTCGACTTCGGCCTGAGCGACGACCACACGTTCTACTACGTCATGGAACTCCTCGACGGCCTCGATCTGGATTCGCTGGTGCGCCAGTACGGCCCGGTCGATCCCGCGCGTAGCGTCTACATGTTGCGCCAGGCCTGTCACTCGCTGGCCGACGCCCACGCCATCGGATTCACGCACCGCGACATCAAGCCCGCGAATCTGTTCACGTGTCGTTTGGGGCAGGACTACGACTTCGTGAAGGTCCTGGACTTCGGGTTGGTCAAACGCTCGAAAGCCAACAACGACGTCACGGTCACGCAGGAAGGCCTGACCGGGGGTACGCCCGCGTTCATGGCCCCCGAGGCCGTGTTGGGCGATCCCATCGATCACCGGGCCGACCTGTACTCGCTGGGTTGCGTTGGTTCGTGGCTTCTCACCGGACGCCTGTTGTTCGACGAGGAGAATCCCATGAAGATGGCAATGGCCCACGTGCAAGAACCACCCCCCGCACCATCGGCCGCCAGCGAGTTGGAGATTCCCGCCAAGCTGGACGCGCTGATTTTGGAGTGTCTGGCCAAGAAACCCGACGATCGCCCTTCGTCGGCCAACGAGATCGACGCACGGCTGGCCGAAATCGAATTCGACCAGCCGTGGAACAACGATCGTGCCGCGCGGTGGTGGCAGATGCACCAGCCCAAGCGCAAGAGCCCAACCGCGGGGGCCACCGAGATTCCCGTCTCGGTGACCCAACTCTTCAAACAGGACTCGGACCCCGATTGACGTTCCAGCGTTCAATCAGGGACAAGCCAGGATCGGCCCCGGTCCACCCGTGAACAGGTACGCCATCAGATACACCGCATCGGCGATATCTACGTCGGAGTCCCCGTTTACACCGCCTTGGCATAGTGGGGATGGGGCTGCTCCACCCACGAACAAGTACTGCAGCAGGAACACCGAATCGGCGATGTCGACCGATCCATCCGAGTTGACGTCGCCTGCACCATCGAGCCAGGTTGTGAGCTTGTCCTCGATCCAGCAGTTCATGCGTCCGCCCTGTTGCACCGTGAACAGGCCTTGGTCCCAACACACCGGATCGGGGCCATAGGGAATCATGTAGTTCTCGGGCTGCGCCGGCGGATACGCCACGCCGGTGCAAGGCCCCGTACCGGGGGGGCTCGGCGGACAACCCGCGGGTGAAGGTGGCGTATCCGAGCAGAAGTCGCCCGACACATCTCCGTTCGAACCATCGGCCAGCTCGAAACATGGACTGCACAGCGGAACCTCGAACGTTCCGTGATGCAGATGCCACAGTCCCAGGGTATGACCCATTTCGTGCAGTATGAGCTTCTGACCGGTGCCGAACCGGTCGTCATCGACCTGCATTCCGCCCAGCGCGGTGAGCGCCACGGGGTCCCAAGGGACCACGGCGAGTCCACCAAGGCCCGCCGGGTAGTCAGTCACCCACACGTGCACCTGCGTTTGCGGATTCACGGCGTAGGTCTGCTTCATGAGATCCACATCGGCACCGGGTACGTCGGTACGAAACGTGGAATCGTTCACGAACGCAGTCGTGGCCACGAACTGGATGTTGTGCGGGGCAAACTCGGCGTTCATGAGGGCGAGCTCGTCGCTTACCTCCTGCGCCGTGGCCGCGGGGTTGCTTCCGTCGTCTTCGGCGAAGACCACGAACCGTACGCGTACCGTCTTCACGGGATCACCCGGCTGGGGAATAGCCGCGTCACGGTTGACCGGATCGTCACACGGACCTTCGAGCGGACAGCCGGGCGTCTTGGCGTACGGACTGGGCGGCGCTTCGGTCACGCAACGCCATTCTTCGGCCTGCGAGGGAACGGCGGCCATGAGAATCACCAACAGAAACATATGAATGCGCATGTGGCCTCCTACGGGCAAGCGTCCAGCGGCGCTGGACCCTGGGTAAACAGGTACGAGAGCAGATAGATGGAGTCGCCAATGTCGATCGACGTGTCGTCGTTCACATCGGCCACGCACGGGGTGGTCGGAGCAGGACCCGATGCGAACAGGTACGCCAACAGGAACACGCTGTCGCTGATGTCCAACTGGCCATCGGCATTGACGTCGCCCGTCGGCGGAGGTCCCAGCTGACCGGTGAGCTGCGCGTCGGTCCAGCAATGCATGCGTCCCGATTGTTCGGGGGTGAACAGGTTCCAGCACCCGGTCCCACCCTGTTCGGCGTAGCTCATGAAGTTTTCGGGCTGCGTGCTGCCCCAGGGAACTCCCGCGCAGGCATCGATGCCCGGCGCGTCCGCGCACACGCCGTACTGCGGCGTGGCCGGTGTGTCGGCGCAGAAATCGCCCACGAAGTCGGCGGCGGGATCCTGCGGAACCTCGTGACACGCGTCGGTGCAGGCCAGGCCGCGAAACGTGTGCCACAGGCCGAGTTGGTGCCCCATTTCGTGCGTCAGAACCCGGTGGGGATCGCCGAAACCGAATTCATCCATGACAATTCCACCCACGGGCGAAAGTGCATCTGGATCCCACGGATACGTCGCACGGCCCACCAGGAACGGATTCATACCGCACACGAACACGTTCACCGTGGTGTCAAAGTCCACCGCGTAGGCCATCTGCATGGCGTCGATGGTCGTGCTCAACGGAATGAAGACCCGGTAGGCGGAGTCGTTCACGAATGCCGTCTCGTAGGTGAACTGCACCCGATGCGGCGCGAAGTCGGCGTTGAGTTGCGCCACCTGCCAATCAACATCGGCCTGCGTGGCCGCGGGGTTGGCCCCCGACGTTTCGGCGATCACCACGAAGCGAAGCCGCACGAACTTGATGGGCACACTCGGACCGGGAATGGCTGCGTCACGCAGAATAGGGTCGTCGCAGGGACCCTCGGGAACGCATCCCGGACTCTTGTCCGGCCCGACTTTGCGCAGCCAAGCCTCTTGCGTGTCGCAGAATTGCTGCGCACCGACCGAAGACGCCACGGACAGGAGAGTAGCGAGTAGCACGAAGGCGGTTGAGATCTTCACTGTCACCACCTACTCGCGCACGACGACGAGCTTGCGCGTGAACTCGTGGCGCTGGGCGCCGTCGTTCGCGTACGCAACCATTCGTGCGAAGTACACACCCACCGGCATGTCGGAAACGTCGATCCAACGTTCGTGGGCGCCGCTACCCAGATTTTCGCCATCGACCAGCGACCGCACCCGCTGCCCGCGCACGTCGTATAAGGAAAGGTCCACGCGGGCGGAAGTGCCCAGTTCGAACGCGATGCGCGAGCGATGGCTGGCCGGCGAGGGAAGCCCACCACGCAGCGCGAAGCGCGTCGCTTCGGGTACTCCCACGACCACATCGATCGCGGTCACCCTGAGCGCCTCGACCAATGGCGCCCAGGTCTGCGCGCCGCCGCCACTGGTGACGGCAAGACCAAGCGCGCCACCGCCAGCCAGCGGCAGCTCGCCCACATCCACGGTGTAGCTACCGGCGGCCACCGCATTCAAGCGAAGGCGCGCCACCGGCGCCGTGCCGTTCCAGCCCGATCCCGCTACACCCTGCTGCAACGAGGACAGCAGGGCTTGTGCATCGCCGGTAGCATCGAATACCGAGCGAACGTCCCAGGCGTCGAACGGCGCCAGCAGCTGAAGTTGGCTGTCCGTGGGGTAGGCTGGAGCCACGGTGCTTTCGGGCGCCACGCCCGGGCCGGGGGCACCCACCAGCAAACCCGCGGCCGGACCCTGGATTTCGATCGGCAGCGTGAAACCGCCAACATCGTAGCCGGCACCGGTTTGCACTTCGAGCCACACGAACACGTCGCGGCTCTCGCCCACGGGAATTTCCAGATTGCCCAGACGCGGCGAATTGGGGCGATCGGTATCGCTGAACCAGACGGCGTCGGTGGTTCGGACCGGCGGCGTCGCCACCGCGGATGACGCGACAAGGGCGCCGCTGAGACCCAGCGTGACGGCCAGGCCGAGAAACACGAATCGGAGCATGGCTCGACTCCTCGTTGAGGGATTGTCGGGCCCCGCTCGGGATCCGACTCACCGCACCGACGAAGTCGTCAGGCATTTGATACAGTTGATTCGCGTTTTGTTGAACCGAGCGAAGTAGATGCGCGTGGGCTTAACGGCCGCCACCCAGGTCGGGCGCCATGACCTGGCGCCGCGCCCGATCGCTCGCCAGCAGCTCGGGTGAGTACCTGGCGGCCAACAACGCGCGGGCATCGGTGAACAGATCGTCGTTGGCGGCACGGAATTCGGCCCACGTTTCGTTCGTGGATCGCACCCGATGCACCATGATAAAGAACAATGCGTGCGTCACGGTGGCGTGGAATTTCGCGGCCGCCCCCCAGGCGATCGTGTAGTCGCGGATGCGCGCCGCGAACTCGCGGTGGGCCGAATCGGGATGACCATTCTCGCGCAGGAGCGCCCAGGCGCAATACACGTGGGCCGCGTGATCGAGCATGTCTTCGCGCAAGGTGCCAACCCGGAAATCCTTGTACACCTGAGGAAGATGGGAATCGATGGATTCCATCAGAGCTTCGTCTTGCCCAGCGACAGAATCCGGCGAAACTCGGCGCCCGTCACCGGCATGACCGACAGACGGGAGTTGCGTGCCAGTACCATCTCGGCCAGCTTCGGATCGGCTTTGACCTCTTCCAACGACACGGGGCGCTTCAGGGGCGCGACGGGCTTGAGGTCGGTCACGACCCATTTGTCGCCCTCGGCGGTGGGGTCGGGGTAGTGCTCGCGCGTGACTTCGGCTACGCCTACGATCTCCTTGCCATTCACCGAGTGGTAGAACAGCACCTGATCACCCTGGGCCATCTTCTTGAGATTGTTGCGGGCCTGGTAGTTGCGAACGCCATCCCACATGCTGCCGCCCTCACCCACGAACGTGTCCCACGAGTAGGCTCCTGGCTCGGACTTCACCAACCAATACTGCTTCGCCATGCGCTGCGCTCCATTCGATCCCGGGGTATTCGAAGACATCATAATAGGAGACCTTGGCATTGCTTGCGACATCGAGTCCGGGCTGCCATGCTGACGGCGGAGGCCGATTCCTTGGAAACCACCCCGCTGATGCGACCCTGGCTCTACCGCCTGGCCGATCCCCTGGTTCGTGCCGCGCTGTTCATCTACTTCCGCAAGATCGAAATCGAGGGACAGGAGAACATCCCCTCCCACGGCCCGGTCATCCTGGCGGCCAACCATCCGCATTCCATCACCGACGCCATGGTGCTGGCCAGCGCCACGCGAAGACCCGTTCACTATATTGCGCACAGCGGTTTGTTTCGCCCCGCCCTCAGGGCCTTCTTTCTACGTCAGACCGGGGTCATTCCGGTCTATCGACGAAGCGATGAATCGCAGGGTGAAGTAGACAATCAGACGATGTTCGCGGCCTGTATCACCACGCTGCGCCGGGGCGGTTGCATTGGTATTTTCCCCGAGGGCACCAGCCAGCAGGAACGCCGAGTACAGAAACTTCGTACCGGCACCGCACGCATTGCCCTGGAGGCGGAAGCGCAGTACGACTTCCAACTGGGCGTGGCCGTGGTGCCGGTAGGACTGAACTTCGAGAACCGCCGTCACTTCCGCACGCGCGTGCTCATAAGCCTGGGGCGCCCCATCCAGGCGCGCCGCTACCAACAACTCTACGAAGACGACCCCGCCGAAGCGGTTCGACTGTTCACCACCGCTCTCGCCGAGCGAATCCGGGACCGCGTGATCAACCTGGAAAAATCGGAGCTGGGCGAACTGGTCCACAACATCGAGCGTACCTACCAGGACGAGCTCGCCGATAGCGATGAGCTGCAGGGGACGGGAAAAAGCGCCTTCCAACGCCGGCAACTGGTATCGCGCGAGATCGCTCGCGCCGTGGAACACTTCTATGATACCGACCCAGAGCTGGTGTGGCGGCTGGACCAGGGACTTCGACGCTATCGAGCCCAGCTCGCCCACTGGAAACTGTCCGATGAAATGATCCGCCGCGAGTTCGACCCCACCGTGCGCAGCCGCCTGGCCCGCATGCTCGTGCTGGGCGCGGTGCTGCTACCGGTAGGATTGTACGGCCTACTACTCAACTACTTGCCGTACAAGTTCACCGGTTGGGTCGCCAGGCGTATTTCCGGCGACCCTACCAAGACCCATGGGTTTCAGCTGATGGTGGGCGCAGTTGTGTTCAGCCTCTACTACCCTACCTTGTTGTATGGAGTGCATGGATTGCTGGGAAGCCAGTGGGTGCGAACCGGCGCCTTCGCGGCCAGCCTGTTGCCGGCGGGCTTGTTTGCCCGCTATTTCGCGCGTTGGTTCGTGCGCGAGCGGCGCATGTTGGGCTTCGCATGGTTCTCGGCGACTCAACGCGCGGCTTTGCAACAACTACGGCGGTGGCGGCGAGACATCATTGGCGATCTCGACCTGCATCTCGACCGCTACGCCGAAATGCGGGCACAGACCCGCGATCCGGAGTTGGACACGTGAGTCCCACGGCCCTCGATTTTCCCGCAGTGCGACGCTACCTCGATCAGAGGTTTCTGTGCGCCATGCCTAGCGCCGGAAACCGGGTGGCCCTGACCTTCGACGACGGACCAAGCCCGCGCAATACCGAAGCCCTGCTCGACGTTCTCGACAAGCATGGGGTTCACGCCACGTTCTTCCTGGCCGGTATGCGAGCAAGCGCGTATCCCCATGTGGTTCGGCGCGCGGCTGAAGCGGGCCATGACATCGGAAATCACACAACGCATCACCTGCCGCTGAATCTGCTGCCAACGAGTATCATAAAGCGCCAGATCGAAGGTACGAATCAGCGCATCGTCGACATCACCGGACAACGACCCGAATTCATGCGGCCGCCATTCGGGTGGTTCAACGATCGGGTCGTGGAAGCCATCACCCAACTGGATATGCGACCAGTCATCGGGAGTGTCTACCCGCGCGACTCGCGCCGACCGGGCGTGCAGACTATCGTGCAACGCGTGGTCGACCGGCTGTCCCCCGGCGCCATCATCATCCTGCACGATGGCGGGTGGCACCCGCGGGCAGACCGCCGGCAGACCGTGGAAGCGGTCGACCGGCTACTCGGGGTGCTACGGACCATGCATTTCGAGGCCGGCTCTGTGAACGAACTGCTACGTTCTTCGAAATGAACTTGCCAGAGCCGGTGGTTTCCCTAGCCTTCAGTGCATATTTCAATGCGAAAGCAGGCGCCATGAATCTTGCCAACGAGCTGGCTCTACTAAGAAGCCAGGACAAGACACTTTTTGAACCCGCGCAACTGGAAGTCACCCAGATGGCTCTGAACCTGCTGCGCGACAGCAACCTGGCCCAGGGCGCGTTGGGACCGGGAGATCGTATTCCCCCGGGTGACTTGCGCACCATCGACAACCAGGTAGTGGCGCTCGAGTCGTTGAATGAACAGGGTCCGCTATTGCTCAGCTTCTACCGGGGCGGCTGGTGTCCCTACTGTTCGCTCGAGCTTCGCGCGTATCAGGAACTTCTGGCTCGGGTGAAAGAGGCCGGCGCCCAGTTCGTGGCCGTGTCGCCCGAAACTCCCGAGAACCTGCGCCGCACACGGGACGACAATGAGTTGTCGTTCACGTTGCTGCACGACCCCAACCAGCGGGTGGCGCGTAGTTTCGGTCTGGTGTTCGAGATTCCCGAAGCCATGCGAAGCATATACCAGGGCCTGGGCCTCGACCTACCCAAGCGGCATGGTAGCACCGTATTCGAGCTACCGATCCCCGCCACGTACTTCATCGACGGAGGCGGCACGATTGCCTCGGCATTCGTGGACGCGGACTACCGCGAACGGGGCAGCCCCGCCGACTTCCTGGCCGCTATCGAAAGGCAGAGTGCATGACACGCTGGGTACTGTGTTTGGCCGTGGCTATGGCTGCGGTGGGCTGCAACGAAAAGGAAACCCAGGACGCGCAATCTCAACCGGATCCCGTCGAGGAGATCGACCTGGTAGAGATGGGTCTGTCTCTGCACTCGGCCTACGGATGCGTACGGTGTCACTCGCTCGATGGGACGCAAGTGGCGGGACCCTCATACCTGGGAATCCACGGCCAGCCGGTTGCATTGCTCGATGGCACCACCGTAATTCGCGATGAAGCCTATCTTCGTCGGTCGATCGTCAGCGCCAAGTCGCAGGTAGTGCAGGGATACATCGCCAGCATGGGAAGCTATCCCCACATTCCGGACATCGAACTGGACGCATTGGTGGCGCTGATTGTTTCGTTGGGCAACAACGAAACCTCGCCCATCGAGTCAACGCAGTAGTTGCATCAACTCCGGGTCGCGGCGTTGGCCGGGGAAATCGTCGAGAAACGCCTCCAACTCGGCCGGGAACTCCGAACTCTCCAGGCGCTGCAACGCCGATAGCCGTAGCCGACGCGCCGGCATCTTGTACTGCGTAAAGGCCACCCGCTGGAGACCGTCCAGTACTTCCAGGCTTTCGGCGAATCGTCCCACGCGTTGATAGCCAGCGGTAAGCGCCAGCGAGGCCTCTACATCGTACGGTTTCTGCCGCACCTGCAATTCCAGCAGGGCCAACGCCTGGGGCGAGACCGGCGCGCACTCCGCCAACCGTTCGAGCAATTGCGCCCGTACCAGAACGTCTTCGTCACGCGGAAAAATCGCGCGCAGCCCATCGCCCACTACTTTTACGATCTCGGTTGCCTGCACCGGATCGGTGGGGTCCAGCAATTGACTCCTCAGCAAGTGGAAGTCGGCCGGCGGCCGCCATCCCGCGGCCAGCAACTCAGCCAACACGGACATGGCCGCGTCTCGCTCTCCTATCCGGGCCAGTACGCGGGCACGGGCGTACTGAAGAACGGCCAGATCGGGATCCTCGCGCAGCGCTTCGGCCAGAATGCGTTGTTTGGCCCCGACCGACGTAGTGGCCCGGGCCCTCAGGGCCGCGGCCTCCGGACCCCGCACTCCATCCAGCACCGCCAGGGCATCGGCGGGCGAGGGGTGCACCAGAAACCGTGCGGTCGCTACCTGTAGCTCGGACTCTTCGTCGGCGGTGGGTACGGGATGCACATCGGGCCAACGGCTGGGTCGCGCCTGGCGAAGTTTCCACAGGAAATCGATCACGCCGAAGGCAGTGGTGCCCTCGTATCGCGTGCGCGCGGCGTGGTGCGCCAACTTGGGATGTTTGTCGGTCAGGATTTCGCCACTCTGTACCACCACCCCCACCTCCACGCCCGACAACAGGAACCGCGCAAAGAGGTCATCGGTCTGGTTGCTGTAGAGGCGCGGCCACATGTCAGCGCGCAGGCCAGGGTTTTTCGAAACCAGATCGCGCAACGCCGCCCGGTCGTACACCAACGGCGTGTCGCGCCCAATGAGAAGGAGGTCGGCCGGATACGACCACCACAGGTCGGCGTAACGAAACGACTCCAGGAACGTGCGTAGCATGGCTTTCAACTGCCATTCATCACTCTCGTACAGTTGAATCCACTGAACGTATACTCCGTCTTCGCGCAGGCTTCGACGCGAATTGTGGTAGTGCTCGCGCGTGAAGAGATTGGCTACGCCGGCGACCGAAGGATTCGTAGGTTCGGAAACGATGATGTCGTATTTGGCCTGCTGACGCTCGCGCAGGAAAAACGTCCGGGCGTCGTCGTCGATCAACCGGGTAGAAGGTCGATCCAGGACACCATGGTTCACTTCCTGGAAGTAGTTGCGCGCCGCCTCCACCACGGCTGACTCTATTTCGATGATATCCAGTTGCTTGAGGCTGGGCATGTCGCTCATGACACGAGCCGTGGTTCCACTTCCTACTCCCACCAGCACCGCGTGTTCGGCCGTGGGATGCGCCATGAACGGAAGCAGCCCGAACAGGATTTGCGTGGACATGTCGTCCAGGGTAGAGGCGTCGGTCTTGCCACCGATTCGCAGTTGCGTGGAGTTCCCCGATCGTCGAACCGACACGTGTGCGTTCAGACCTTCGCGCGAGAACGGCTGAGAAAGACCGCCACCGATGAACGCGTCGCGGTACCGGCCAGGTTCGTCGGGCAGGTCGGAGGGACGTACCCGTGTGGGGTTGAGATCTACCGCTTCGGGAGCCCAGCCAGGAAGAGCCACGGCCGCCACGCCCACGACAAGCGCAGCGGGAAGCCAAGTACGGCCACCAGGCCCGTGCCACCACGCGACGGCCAGGAACGCCACCACGCAACTCGTGACAACGGCCGCCAGCTTCAGGGTCAGAACCGTACCAAGTAGCGGCACGAAGACGAACGCGGCCAACACCGATCCGGCGATAGCACCCATCGTGTTGAACAGCAGCATGGTCCCCAATCGTTCACCCGCGTCGCCGACGGTGGAAATCCCCTGTCGCATGACCAGGGGAAACGCCATTCCCAATGCCAGGGTCACGGGTGCGATCATTCCCATGCACAGCAGCAACTGTACGGTGAGAGCTTCGCCGTAGTAGAACATCCGGCTCTGCACAATCTGGTAGAGCGCGCGCAGAAACGGAACATAGAGTGCAATGAACACCACCGACCCGGCCGCCACGAACACCAGACACAGCAGCAGGACCTGACGCGCCCTTTTGGCGTCGGGCGCACTACGCGCCACCAATATGCTTCCCACGCCAATGCCCACCAATGTCGCCGCCAGCACCACCGGGAAAACATGGGTAGTGGCGCCCAGAGCCAACGAGAACGCTCGGGTCCAGGCCACTTCCAACAGCAGCGAAATGAATCCGGTCCCAAACGCGAGCGCCAATGCCAATCGCGCCGATCGCCAGGGCGGCGGTCCATTGGTGGGCTCAGACTTGTCAATGGGCTCGGCCAGAAGCGGACCCAGACTCAACGCTACGGCCGCCAATAGAATGTTGACCACAGCGGTGAACCGAATCGAAGCGTCGATTCCCAGTTGCGGTAGCAGTACGAACCCCGCCAGCAACGTCCCGAACACCGCGCCCAGGGTATTGGCACCGTAGAGAACGCCCACCGCGCGCGGCGTGTCCTCGACGCTGCGCGTGAACGGACGCGCCAGTACGGGCAAGGTGCCGCCCATGAGAAACGTAGCGGGGAACAGAGCCAGCAACCCCAGCACGCTCTTTACGCCCAGACCCACGAAGCCGCCACCCAGACCGCCGGCCCGCGCATAGATTGCTTCCACGGCCAACAACACGAAGGGCGAGGCCAAGGCCCATAGACCAATGCCCAATTCGAGCGCCGCGTATCGCGACGCCGGGCGGCCCGGCCGATCGGCCAAGCGACCAAACACCCAGGCACCCGCGCCCAGGCCCGCCATGTACGCGGCCAGCACCACGCCCAGGGCGTAGGTGGTTACGCCAAAGGCCTGCTCCAGTCGCGCGAACCAAACCACTTCGTAGATCAGGCCGGTGGCGCCGGACAGAAAGAACAACAGGAATACGATGGGGAGATTCATGGAATCCGGGGCAAGGGGAACTTCAATTTACCGTGCCGGGCACCGTCTGCACAAGCGCCGGGCTAGAGCAGTCATGGTATCCTGCCCATGGATCGGCGGTGTCGCAAGCCGGCATCCGCGCCCGTCGTCGAAGGAGCCTCCGCTGTCAGCCCACGCACCCTGGTCGCCGCCGCCAAAGCCGCTACGCCTGGCCACAAACGAGGTCCACATCTGGCGTTTCCCGCTCACGCCGCCCCCGCTAGACGCAGCAGAAATTCTCTCGCCCGCCGAACTCGAGCGGGCCGCGCGCTTCCGCTTCGAGCGCGACCAGCACCAGTACGTGACCGGTCATGTGAACCTGCGACGCATCCTTGCCCGCTATCTGCCGCAGAGCGCGGCGGCGATTGCCTTCCGTACCGAAGCGAAGGGTAAACCTTATGTAGAGGGCACCCAGGTACGCTTCAACATGGCCGATTCAGATGGGCTGGGCCTGGTGGGGATAGCCCTCAACCGGGAAATCGGGGTGGATCTGGAAAGGGTCCGCGACAACGTGGAGCATCACGACATCGCCCAGCAGTTCTTCACCGCCCGAGAACAAAGTGAATTATCAGCGCACGAGGGCGCAGCCCGACGCGACGCGTTCTTTCACGTTTGGGCCCAGAAGGAAGCCTATCTGAAGGCGCGCGGCGACGGGCTCACGGTTCCCCTGAAAGATTTCTCGGTGAGCTGCGACGTGGGCGTGGCCGGAGTACTCGAGCGACACGATGAAGACGGCGAGTCCCACCGCTGGGAGATGCTGGCCCTGGCCGTGGCGCCCGATTACGCCGCGGCCGTGTGTGTAGAGGGTTCGGGGTGGTCGCTCCGCGCCTTCGACTTCGGCGAAGCCAACCCCTAGCGACTTTCCGTGGCTGCGATTGCCTTCTTGCGCTTCAGTTCGAATTCGTCGCCGCGGTTCCAGGCGGCCATGTCATCCTGGTTGGCCACCGTCAACCCTACCCACAGCGCCAACTGGACGTCTTCGACCATCCCTTCCAGATTCCAATCGTCAGACAACTCGTCACTGGGCTGATGGTAGTGCTTGGCGCGCCACTCGTTTTCGCGTTCTTCGCCCCAACCCTCGGGGCGATCCAGGTAGCTCTTGCCCGACTTGAAGTACAGCGCGGGAACACCGATTCGCGCGAAGTTCAACTGGTCCGAACGGTAGTAGTAGCCCTTGTCGGGGTACGGCTCGTTCACTACCACCCGACCCTGCTTGGCCGCGTGGGTCGCCAGCACGTCTTCCAGGTTCGACTTTCCCTTGCCCACCACCGCTACATCGCTGGTGCGTCCCAGAATGTTGCCGCCATCAATATTGATATTGGCGGCGATGCGCCCGGGGTGGAACGTGGGGTTTCGCGAGTACCAACGCGATCCAAGTAGACCTTGCTCTTCGGCGGCCACGGCCAGAATCAGCAGGCTGCGCCGAGGTCGCTGCGGCAGCGACGCCCACGCTTTCGCGACATTCAGAATGGAGCCCACGCCGGCGGCGTTGTCCACGGCTCCGTTGTAGATGGAGTCTCCTGCGTCGTTGGGCTCGCCCACTCCCAGATGATCGTGGTGCGCGGTGTAGACCACGACCTGGTTCTGCAGTTCTGGATCGCTCCCACGCAACAGCCCGGCGACGTTCGCGGTCTCTTTCTGGGCCACATCCACGTCGAACCCGAGCGAAGTGCGCACTCCCAACGGGACCGGCTGGAAGTCGCGCGAACGAGCCTGCTGGGCCAGATCTTCCAGATCATGACCGCCAAGGCTGGCAATGCGCTGCGCCGCCTCCCAGGTGAGCCATCCGGGTACCTTGATGCGAGACTCATCACCCGCCGGCAACTCGAACTGTTCGCCGTTCCATCCGCTTTGAACCACGTTCCAGCCGTAGCCCGCCGACGGCGTGGTGTGGATGATGAGAGCACCCGCGGCGCCCTGTCGCGCCGCACTCTCGTACTTGTAGGTCCATCGACCGTAATACAATCGCTTGGACCCACCGAACGAATCATCCCAATCGGGATCGTTGTTCAGCATGACCAGGATCTTGCCGGTCAGGTCCACGCCCTTGAAGTCGTTCCAGTCTTCTTCCGGTGCTTCGATGCCGTAGCCCACGAACACCAGTTCACATTCGGGAACCTCCACGCGCTTCGCCTGCACCCCGGACACGGCCATGAATTCGTCCCAGAACGACAGGGCGACGGACTCGCTGGCGCCACGGAAACTCCATTCCTTCGGAGGATGGGCGGTTACCCCCACGATTGGAAACCGTTGCTCCCATGTGCCATTGTCCCCCCCCGGCTCGAAACCCAGCGATGCAAGCTGTTCGGCAATGTATGTACGCGTGAGTTGGTCGCCCTCGGTGGCCGGACCGCGTCCGCCGTACTCGTCGCTGGCCAATATCGACACGTGCTGGCGAATGGTCTGGGCCGTGATCTGACGCGCCGCTTCCTCGGCGAACACATCGGCGAGCACGAACACCGGCAACAGGACGGCGACGGTGGCGAAGAAAACAGTAACTGGATACCTCATGAAGAGCTCCCGGAGCGGGTCCGTGGAAAAAGGGACGTTGGGAAACCGAGCTGGCGCAGTATAACTTCCTGAGCCAACCCGGGTCCATCGGGTCCGCTTCGAATCATCCCTCCAACTTCAGATCCAGCCCATGTCCGCGTTGATCGAACCCACCACCTCCAATCGCACCGACCAGGTCATCGTGGTCGGCGCCGGACTGGCCGGCCTGGCGTGTGCGGTGCACCTGCACCGCCGCGGGCTGCCGTGCCTCGTGCTGGAAGCCTCCGATGACGTGGGCGGGCGGGCCCGGACCGACGTGGAACAAGGCTTCCTGCTCGACCGGGGATTCCAGGTGCTGCTTACGGCCTACCCCGAGGCGCAATCGATGCTCGACCTGCGCGCACTCGAACTGGGCCAGTTCTCACCTGGAGCCCTGGTGCGATTTGATGGCCGATTCCACCGCCTGGCCGATCCCTTTCGACAGTTTTCCACGGCGCTGCGCAGTGTTGCCAACCCGGTGGGCTCCCTGGCCGACAAACTCCGTGTACTGAAGCTACGCCGCGCCGCCTGCGCGGGGTCGTTGGAGGGCATTTTTCTTCGACCCGAATGCTCCACCGCCGAGCACCTGCACCGGGCCGGCCTATCGCCGGCCATGGTCGAGCGGTTCTTTCGCCCATTTCTGGGAGGCATCTTCCTGGACCGTGATCTGGCTACGTCGAGTCGCATGTTCGAGTTCGTCTTTCGCATGTTCTCGCAAGGCACCGTGACCATCCCGGCGACCGGGATGCAAAGCGTGGCGAGACAACTGGCCGCTCTTCTGCCCGACGGCACGGTGCGACTGAGCGCAGAGGTTCTGGCGGTGGACGCGGGCGAAGTAGTGTTGGCATCGGGCGAGGCCGTCGCCGCCTCGTCGATAGTGGTGGCCACCGATGGGACGAACGCCGCGCGACTCTTGAACCAGCGGGTCGAAGAACCGGAATGGACCGCGGTGGATTGTCTATATTACGCGGCCGATCGGGCTCCCATCGAAGAACCGGTGCTGGTCCTGAACGGAGACGGCGAGGGTCCCATCAACAATCTTTGCGTGCCCAGTCAGGTAGCCGCCGGCTACTCACCCGGCCAGCAGTCCCTGGTGTCCGTGAGTGTGTTGGGCTCGGTTCCGGGCGTTCCGGTGGAACCCGCCGTGCGCCGGCAACTGATCGACTGGTTCGGCTCCTCGGTTGAGCAATGGAAACACCTGCGCACGTACCGCATTCGCCACGCCCTACCCTGTCAGCCCGTGGGCTGGTTGCAGCCATACCAACGACCCACGTCGGTGCACGAAGGACTCTTCGTTTGCGGTGATCACATCGAAACGGCTTCCATCCAGGGCGCGCTTTCTTCCGGACGACGAGCCGCCGCGGCGGTTATCGATCGGCTACAGAACTCATGAGCCGGCGTAGCTGGACGCTGCTTTGCGCGCTGCTTCTGACCGGCGCGAAGGCCGACGCCGCGGATCCGTTCCTGCGCGTGCTGGGCATTGCCCAGGACGGTGGTTTGCCACACGCGGCGTGCACGTGCGAACATTGCGACGCCGCGCGGAACGATCCCGCACGACGACACTTCGTAGCCAGCCTGGGTTTGGTCATCCCTACCGATTCGCAAAACCATGTGTACCTGATTGACGCCACCGTCGATGTGCGCGAACAGCTGGATCTGTTGGCCGACGTACGGAACCCCAAGCGAGGCGGCGTAGACCGCGCTCCCCTGACGGGAATTTTCCTGACGCATGCCCATATGGGTCATTACACCGGACTCATGTTCCTGGGTTTCGAGGCCGTGCACTCTTCCGGGCTACCCGTGTACGCCACCGACCGCATGGCTGACTTCCTGCGCGACAACCAACCCTGGCGCCAGCTGGTAACGCTGAAGAACATTGCACTGCAAGAGTTGACGCCCGGAGTCGCTGTGTTGCTGGCCGAGGGAATCCAGGTGGAACCGCTACTGGTGCCCCATCGTGACGAGCTGTCCGATACCGTGGGGTATATCGTGCGCGGCGAACGAAACGTGCTGTACGTACCCGATACGAACGGTTGGCATCTGTGGACCACGCCCGTGGAACAGGTCATCGACGACGCGGATATCGACGTTGCCTTGATCGATGCTTCGTTCTATTCGCTGGAGGAGTTGCCCGGGCGCAATCTCGACAATGTCCCGCACCCGTTGGTTGGTCAGTCCATGGATCGACTGCAAGACAACGTCGATCGCGGCCTGGAGGTGGTGTTCATCCATCTGAACCATTCGAATCCAGCGCTCGACCCCGACTCGGCCGCGCGTGCGGAAATCGAGTCCCGTGGGTTTCAGTTGGGCACCGAAGGCATGGAAATTCCGCTGCGCCAACTGCGCTAGCCCGTCACTCGTCCTGGCCGAAATCTCCGCCGAACATCTGCAGCCAGAAGAAGTTCAATCGACCATCGCTGATGCGCGGCAGACTGGGGTCGGGTGATGTGGGCTGAGCCACCAGGGTAAACGTGCTCGGCCCCCGATGGCTGTAGATCTTGGCCGAGAGTTGATCGATGGTGCGGTCGGGACGCAGGTAGAACACGGGCCGATCAAAGAATACCGAATGCAGGGCGTGAGGACCCCACCACACCCCCGAGATCACGACATCTTCGGTGCGATCTTCGATGGCCAGGTTCAGCTCGTGCGAATACTCCTTCTTCGCACTGAGCAGATGGACGGAATACCCCTGCATCGCCAGGCTCATGAGTAGGGGGAGCACCAACGTTGCCGCGGGCCAGCCACGGCCGTACGCGTTGACCCACGCGCCCAGGTTGCGCGCGGCCAGGACCGCGGCCAACGGGTATACGACCAGTAGAAACCGGCACCCCCAATGGATTCCACGAGATCCAATGACCGGCGACGCCAGTACGTGCAACAGGACGTATACGGCGAGAAGCCTACGCAGCGCCACCGTCCGCACGGAGTTGCTGGAGTCAGTGCGAACCAGCGCCAGCGCCAGGAATGGAGCCGCCGCGAACAATCCATTGCTTTGCAGCAGCCATTCCAAACGACTGTCGGCGGTCAATTGACCGGCCAGAACCAGCACCGAAACCACAAACACGACGATCGACACGGCCGGCAGAATCCACTTGGCCCGATCCACCCACGGTCGCCAAAGGGCCAACACAACAAACGGTGCTGCGCACAGCCACGACACAAGGGACGAGGCACTCGACGCAATCAACAGATTGTAGACCACTTCGTATCGCTGGCGCAGGTGGCCCACAACATCGGTACCAGCCAATACATGTTCGCCCACATGAAACCCGAATGGTTCGCCGATGGCCCAGTTCTGGAAAACCCACAGGGGAACGAGCGTGGCCCCGACCGTCGCCCCCATGACGGCGAGGTTGGAGAACCACGCGCGGCTGTTGTGCCAAACCACCGTGATCATCAACGCCGCTACGAACACATACATTTCGTCGCGCAGATAGATGGCCGCCGCGCCCAACGCCATACTCCGAATCAGGTCCGGCCTCCGCGCCAACCGAACAAAGCGAAGCATGAACCGCGTGGACCACACCGCGAACGCGAGCGCGAGGGTATGTTCCCAGAATGTTACCGCGTAGAACCATACCGGCGATGACGCCCCCGCGAGAAACACCGCCACGGGCACGGTCCAGGCCGGTCCCACGCCACCGGCCACCCGACTTACCCCCATGAGCGCCGCCAACGCCGCAATCAACGGAATGAGAAACAAGCCGGCATGACCGAATACGCGGTAAGGCAGCGTGGAAATGGTGGCGAACACCGGCGAGAAAATGGAATACAGTTTGCCGTCTCGAACCTTCGAAAACAGGCCCGGCATGGGCTGGTAAACGAAATCGGGATCGGTATCCTGACCCAGCCAGAGGATGGAGTAGTCGGTGTAGTTCTGCTTCAGGATAGACTCCATCTGCAGGTACTTGTTTTCGTTGTCGGTGACCCAGAAGGAATCGACGGGCAACCCCGCCAGGGTTACGCAATACATCAGGCCCACCAACGCTATGGCGACAAGCGTGGCCCGATGCAGACTGACTGGTTTCTCGGCGGCGAGTTTCATTGGCGAGTTTCGACAGGGTGGCGAGTCCCTTTCACCCCAACAATCTCGCTCCAGTCACCTTCGTGTCAAGATCCAACCGAGAACCAGGTGGTTGAAGGACGGCGCGAACGAACCGTGGCCACGGGCACATCCATGGCTTCGGGGGACGCGGGCGTTACGGGCTCACAGTGCGCCACGAAGCGCGCCTGCGTTTCCAACAATCCGGCAAACGGGTAGCACGTCACCAGCGAAAGACCTTCGGCGCCGGACCAGCTCACCCCCTCCACCGAATCGGCGGCCACGATACTGAGGGTCCTGACCTGGTAGGTGCGTGATCCCGCGGGGGTAGTCAGTTCGATGCGGTCGCCCACCTGGATACGCGAAAGAAACGCCATCTCGGTGTGCCGATGCCCGGCTACGACACAGTGACCGGATTGCAGCGGCGTGGCGGTTCCGTGCACATGACCCAAACCGAATGCCATGGACTCGCCGGTGGCCCCTGACAGCACCGTCCGTTCAACCCGAAGGCGAGGCACGTGCAGCTTGGCCAGGGGCTCCATGTCGGCCCAGCCCCACGGCCGGTGCGCCTTGCCATCGGCCAGACTGCGCCGCCACGCTCGCTCGATCAGAACATCGGCGACCGAAGCCTTGGCCACCCGGTACGCCTGGCCACCCAGAAGCCACAGTCCGCAGCCGAGCAACGCCAACGATACCGCCGATGCCACCGACATGTGCCACCAACGCCTAGCCCACATGGCCGTGACCCCCGTTCACGTTGCCGTACCCGGTGTTACGGGTCACCGCGGCCACCAGCAGAGCGCAGAGAGTAAGAACCAATCCTGTCAGCAGCTTCCGCCGGTCATCGGTACCACCCTTGGGCAGAACGGTGAGTAGTTGCGACCCAATGGGCAACGCGTTGGCGACCGACGCGGGAACGGCCACGCCCTGCGCCGTGATACGCTCTTCCACGGCCACCAAACTGGTGTACTGCGTGACCAGGTGATGCTCCAGGCCCACCGCGACTACTTCCTGCCGCACCCGTTCGGGCCGAACGTCCGCGTGGAGTGCATCCATCCAGTGTTGCACCTTGGCCCGCGCCCACCGCGTGGCCACGCCGGACTGCCCTTGTCCATCTCGTAACGAGATCACCGTCGATACCAGTCCCGTACGCGTGCGACCGGTAAGAAGTACCTCCGAGCCAGGGTCTTCCACGAAGCGAAACGAAACAAACAAGGGGTCACCGGCGTGCACATCGCCTAGCCTCGCCGGGTAGGTTTCCACCGTGTTCACACCCTTCCACTGGAGCTCCAGGTCGGTCAGCACCGGCCGCTGCAACTTCTGGAAGAAACCCGAAATCTGCTCGCGCGCGGTATTGAGTTCGTACACGAACGTGCTTGCCCCACCACCGCGGCTGGCCATTTCCCGCATGAGGTAACGGTTGGGAGCGGCACCGATACCCACCGTATGGAGTCGCACGTCGTCCAACTCGTTCACGATGGTGGCAAGCATCTGTGCTTCATTTCCCACCGCGCCGTCGGTAAGGAACATGATGCGCTGGTTGATGCCGTCCGGCACCGGTCCGAACTGATCCACGCCCCATCGCAACGCGGGATGAATCATGGTGCCGCCGTTGGCTTCCAGATCGAGCGTCCATTTGCGCGCGCGCTCGAGCGCCTCGGGGGTCGCGTCCTGCCAGACCGAGGTCATGGGATGCAGCGAATCGTTGAAGGCCACGATATTGAATCGGTCGCCGGGACGTACGTGCTGTAGCGCTTCGGCCAACGCAACCTTGGCCTGATCCATGGAGGGCCCCGCCATGGAACTCGAGATGTCGATGACGAAGATCGTCTGCGTAGCGAAACTCGATTCGTCGTTGGTCTGCTCCACTTGGGGCGGCACGATCATCAACAGACCGTACTTCTGATTGTCATGGGTCTCGGTGAGAAACGTAACCTCGGGCGTGGACCCTACCTGGGGCGACCAGCGCACCTGGATATCACGATCGGCGGCGACGCGCTCCTGAACCGGACGAACGGTCCAGGTATCGCCGTCCTGCACGATCGATGTTTCGTGCGACCCACATTGCACCTGGCGCAGAGGAATCCCCGCGTCGATCACCACTTCAAAACTCGCGCGCGGCGCGCGCGAATCCGAGGCGGCCACGAATCGGGGGGTAACGCGATCGGCGTCGGCCACTATGGTCGACGAGCCAGCCGAAGCCACGATCGTGGCCGCCGTGCCTTCTTCGATGGCCAGGGCACCCCTGGGAATGAACCGGGGCGTAAGGGTGAGCGGGTAGGTGACGCCGAACTCGCCATCGGCGAATCCTACTTCCTCGACGTACTCCAGATGAACTTCGATGGACTCGTTGGGGTTGATGTTGGCCACCGAGAGCGTGAACAGGTTGGGACGTTCCTGTTCCACCAGCGCGGCCTTCTTTCCCTGGCTCTTGGCGGTCTCGTAGGTTTGCTTGGCCTGGGCCCGTTCTTCGACCCGAGACACAATGCGTCGATCACCGATGCGGATCTCCATGTGCTGCACCGCCGCCCGCTCGGGTAACGGAAACACGTACATCGCCTCGATCGTCTCGTGCGAAGGGTTTACGAATCTCTGCCGCACGCGGCCATGCGACATGATGCCGGTCACGCGGACCCGAACATCGGTTTCTACCTGAGGCAACACGTGGTACGCGTCACCACGTCGGGCCAGGAGCTCCCCACCGGCAATATCGGTCAGGTTCACCGCCGGGCCCCACACCGTTGATTCGCGGGACGACTCGGCGGGTGTTCCGGCGGGCGGATCCGATGCGGCAGCGGCCGCACTCCATATCGCAAGAAAGGCAAAGGTCGTCAGACCGATCCGTAGGATCTGTTTGGTCACGTGTAGCTTCTTCGTGGTTTCGAGCATTTCGGACTCCTCCTGGGCGTTCGGGTCAAACCACGTCAAGGCACGCAACGTTCCTGTTTGTAAGCCGTTGATAATGCGGCGGTTGCAGAGATTTTCGCGCGTCAAAGCGTGGTCACGCAACCACACGTTGTGTCCATTCCGACACGCCATCGGAAAACTTTTGTGGGCTTGTGATGGGAGAACCCCGCATCGTGTCAAACTATTCAGCGTGACGGCCACGCTGAGCCTGTCCCTCTCCTAGGCTGAGGAAATTCAAATGTACGCTCACCCGTTTTCCCTCCTTTTGGCTATTGGCGCCCTCCTCGTCTCCTCCACCCTGCTCGGGTGCAACGAAACCCAGATTCCCGAAGACTTCGAACTTTCGCTTGGCGAGGGCGGCGGAGTGACGGGTCGCTGGACTGTTCATCGCGTAGCGAACAACGGAGACGTATTTCTTCGCGGCCAGGGCAGTGATCCGAAGGACGAGTTGGTGGGCACGCTGAGCGAAACCCATATGAACGAACTCTGGCAGGCGTTGCGGGACAGCGCGCTCATGACCGAAGCCCCCAACGAAACCGGAAACATGACCCGCATGCTGCGTGTCACCGCAAACGGGCAGGACTACGACGCCCGTTGGCCCATGCAGGTAGGTGGTGACCCGTCGACCATCGAACAGCTCTACATGACCTGCACGGGAATCTTGCAAGAGGCCAATTCAAAGAACTGAACTCGCAATCGCTTCCAACCATTGAAGGAGTCATCCCATGCGTCGCCGTGGACTCAATTCAAACCCCGCTCTACGTTTGTTCCTTTGTTGTTTCTTCAGCGTCGTTCTGCCGCTGCAGGCGATGGCCCAGGAAATCCCACGGACATCGGCAATCGACCGGGACGCCGGCAAGCAAGGGGCTTCGAACGACGGCACGGCCGCGTTCGCGCAGAAGGCTCGCGCTCGGGAAGCCGCGGCCGCGAGCGCTCCCCAGATGTCGCAGCCTCAACTGGAAGCCAGCCTGAACCAGGGCTTGGCCACCTACCGGGCCACGCAGGCGCTGGATCTCGATGGACGGTCCGACCTGGCCTACCTGGCCACTCCGGAGGCGGCGCAGGACCTGGCCGCCATGGTTCAGCGCAACCCAAGCGATTTTGTAGCACGTTGGCGGCCCCGCGCCGGCACGCCGCGACTGCTGGCCGGAACCGATCTGATGCCAGGGACACGTGCGGCAAGCGGCGACCAGACGGTCGACGTTGCCCACGAGTTCCTGCACCAGAATCGCGCCCTGCTGAAGCTGGAGGACCCGCGCGAGGAGATGGAACTCATCGCGCGAGTCGACGATGGAACCGGCCTTCGCGCGGTCCGGTTTGCGCAGACAATCAACGATCTCCCCGTATGGGGCTCCGACGTAGTGGTACGGTTTGATCGCCAGGGGCGCGTCACCGGCTTCTCGGGACACTACGCACCGGCGCCCGAGTCATCGTTGGGCAAGTCGGCCGCCATAGCCGCGCAAAGCGCGGAACGCACCGCGCTGCAGTTCATGCGAGACCGTGACAGCGCCGGATCCAAGGTCGACGAAGCCCAGCTCATGTATTTCCCACAGGACGAACGACTGCGACTCAGCTGGATGGCCGTGGTACGCGAAGGCCTTCACTACGCGCAGGAAGTGTTCGTCAACGCCGTCACCGGCGAATACCTCCACTCGGTCAGCCTCGTGGCCACCGATGGACCCGTGGCGGCCAGCGGTTCCGACCTCAGCGGCACCAACCGGAGTTTCGACGCCTACGAAGTAGGTACCGACATCTTCGCCATCGACACCACCAAGTCGATGTTCGACGCCAGCGGCGCCCTGCCGCAGGAGGGCAAGGGCGTCATACAGATCCTGAACGCCAACAATGGAAACGGTGAGCAGCTGTTCTTCGCGTCCAGTCCGAATGCCAACAACTGGACGGGACTGGAGAACGCGGTGAGTTGCGCGTTCAACGGAAGTATCGTGTTCGATTACTTCGAGCAACGCCACGGGCGCAACAGCCTGGACAATGTCGGCATGAACATGAACATGATCGTGAACTACGAAAGCAACTTCAACAACGCCTTCTGGACCGGACAGTTCATGGTGTTCGGCAATGGCGACGGAAATCAGTTCAGCGACCTGGCGGGCTCGCTCGACGTGACCGGCCACGAAATGAGCCATGGCGTGGTGCAGAACACGGCGGGCCTGGTGTACCAATTCCAGTCGGGCGCATTGAACGAACACTTTGCCGACGCGTTTGGTGCGGGAGTCGAGTTCTTCGAGCGTGGCGCCGGCGGCAACTGGCTCATGGGCGAAGACATTACGTCACCCAACGTGGCCGGGGACGCCTTGCGGGACATGGAAAATCCCGACGGACCGCTGGTGGCGTTCAACGGCCAACAACCGGCCCACATGGACCAGTTCCAGAATCTTCCGATCGAAACCGACAACGGTGGCGTGCACATCAACAGTGGAATTCCCAACCGCGCTTTCTTCCTGGCCAGCGATCCCGCTAGTTCGATAGGTGGCATTGGCATCGATAAGACCGAGGACATCTGGTATCGCGCGCTTACGCAGTACCTCAATCGCAACTCCAATTTCAACGACTTCGCCACGGCCGTCTCACAGTCGGCCGCCGACCTGTTCGGGGCGAATAGCCTGGAGCAACAGCGGGTCCAGGCTGCATTGGCAAGCGTGGGTCTGGCCGAAGGCAACGATGAAAACCCCGGTGACTGGGACGGTGAGTTGTGCGACGGCGGCGGCACCGGATTCCTGGCCGTGATCGATCCGGCCAACGGTCAGATCGTGCGTTCAGACACCGGTGCTACCGAATTCGTAACACTTTCGCCCAACAGCATCCACGACTTCGCCGGTCGTCCCAGCGTGACCGACGACGGTTCGGTGCTGTGCTGGGTGGGCGACGACTTCAATATCTGGATCGGCAACACCAACGGCACGGGCGCGACCCCGCTGACCAGCGATGGCGCCTGGTGGAGCGTAGCCATCAACGCCGACGGCAGCCTCATCGCCGCCACTCCGCGTCAGTCCGAACCCATCATCGTGGTGTTCGACACCTCGAGCGGTCAGGGAACTGGATTTCCCATTTTCACCGAGTCATCGTCCGACGGCGGAGCCACGAACAACGACATGGCGTACGCCGACGTGCTCGAGTTCGCGGTCGTCGGCGACCGCCTGGTATACGACGCGCTTCACTCGTTCGAACTGAACGGAACCACCAACGAGTACTGGGACATCAACATCCTGCGCCTCGTGGACGGCGTGAACGTCCGTGTATTCCAACCGCTGCCGTCCAACGAAAGCATCGGTAACCCTACGTTGGCCAAGAACAACGATCTGATCATTGCTTTCGATCATCTGGCCGGCGACGGAAACATCTACGTGGAAGCGGTGAACATCCAGACCGGTGCGACCGGTGTCATCACCAACAACTTTGGCTCGCTGGGCCGCCCCAGCTACACCGGCGACGATTCGCAGGTGGTGTACCAGTTCGAGACCAACAACCCGCCTCAGGTGTGGGTGGTAGGTACGACCGCCGATCGACTCTCGGGATTGGGCGACGACTTCGCGTTCCTGAACGGTGCTCTGGCACCCGTGTTCTTCAGCATCGGCCAGCGCTGTCCAGTGCCGGTTGCATTGTCGGACTTCGAGGGCGCCTGGCGCAGCGATCACGTGGCCCTTCAATGGAGAGTGAACGGTTTGGACGACGTGGCGGGTTTCCATGTCGAACGACGCGTGGATGGCAACGACTGGGACCGACGAACCGTCAGCCCCATGGCCACGGACGCCGCGACCGCCGACGGGTTGTTCCAGTACGACGATCGGACTCCCACCGGAGCGACTGCGGTAGCCTACCGGGTCATGGCCCAACAATCCGACGGTCGCCTGCTCGATCTGGGATCAGTGGAACTGGGCAAGGACGCCGGCGAACTCATTGCCAGCCGTGTGGAACTGATGCGCAACTATCCCAACCCATTCAATCCGCGGACCACTCTGCGTTTCGCCATTGGCGAAACTGAGGCTCAGGTTCCGGTTTCGTTGGCTATCTACGACATTCGTGGGCGTGAGGTAGCGCGTCTTCTGGACGCCGAAGTAGTCGGAGCCGGGGTCCACGAAGTATCATGGAGCGGCACCGATCACACCGGTGACACGGTGGCGGCGGGCAACTATTTCGTGCGCTTGGAAGCCGCTGGGAAGGTACGAACGAATTCGATCACTCTCATCAAGTAGCTAGGCATCCCATGAAGGTTCGAACGTCCCGCTGGTGGTTGGTCCTGTTGCTTCTCGTCGCGGCCTGCGGTGAGGACTCCATGGGCCCGGATCCTGATCCCGACCCGGATCCTGACGATCCGTCGGTTACCGTCAGTCCGCCCAGCACGAACCTGCAAACGGGCAACCAGATGACGTTCACCGCAACCACCGCGAACCTGGCCACACAGAACGTGACCTGGTCGGTCAGTGGTGGTGCATCCAACGGTACGATCACTGGAGCGGGCGTGTACCAGGCGCCCGCTCAGGTCCCTTCCCCCGCCACGGTCACGGTGCGAGCCACATCGGTCGACGATACCTCGGTATCGGACACGGGTACGGTGACCATTACCGCGCCCACGCCCGAACTGTTCAGTAACCTTGGCGTGGCGCTGCGCGGTTCGTCGGAGTCCACGGTGGCGGTCGAACAAGGCTTCGGCGCCTCGATGAGCGCCATCTTCGACGTGAGTGTGGCGCAGCAGCAAACCGTCACCACGGGAACATTCACGCTGGTCGGCCAGAGCTGGCAATACCAGGCCCAGCCCAATGATCGCATGGTGGTACAGGCCACGGGAGCGCCCGAACTGACGATCACATGGACCAAGTTCCTCTTCGCGGACGACATCGAGTCGGCCGACGACCTGATGCAGGCCCACGATGTGGCCGGGCAGATGGCCGCCGACGGACTGTTCGACATTGCGTTCACGTCGATCAACGACAGCCGTTGCTGCGGCAACGGCGGCTACTCCTACTCGTACAACGGCAGCTTCCAGTTCGCCGGTGAATCGTGGATCGTCATCGAAACGGGCAGTGCCAGCTCGTTCTTCGACGTGGGCGGCGGCAGCACCGAATACGAAAGCGACGAACGCGTCACGGGCAACTACACGTCAGCTACCCGCCAACTACAGATAGACTACCGTCACGAATACGAGAGCATCTTCGTGGACAACTTCGTCGACGACAGCAGGGAGTCGATCGCAAGCGCGTACACCGAAAACGGCACCACGTACCAATACGTGGGTGCCACGCAGGGCTCTCCGGCCTTCATTCGCCAGCTCACGTTCAATAGCGAACCCAGCGAGCTGGATAAGTGGCGCGCCGAAGGCGGCATTCTCCGCAACGGGCAACTCTTCGGTGTTCTGAGTTGGGAACAGCAACTCGACAACAGCTTCAAGTTGGTACTGCGCAGCCCCGACGGAACCACCATCCTTACCGAGTTCTAGGTCGGTCGCGCCTGAAGCACCTGTCCTCTCACGACTACAGCTGTCCGTCCTCCGGGCCCTACGAAACGGCGGTCAGCGTACCGCCAGGTACGCCCTGGTACACCATGACGTGTTGAAAACAAACAACTTATGGATATCACCCGGGATGGCACAATCCTCGATATGGCTAGTGGGTGTCCACGTCGATTCACGCACCGTGATCGATACCGCGCAAGGAGGAGGACGACGATGAAGACTTTGAGAATGAACACTACCGGGAAGCAGTTTGCGCTGGTGCTGGGTGCCGCCCTGACGTTGCTGAGCATTGATGCCATCGCACCGCAGCTTATTCGAGCCGACGTGAAGATCCGCGCCCGCGTGCGCACCCCGAACGTCGTAATCGATGTGAACAATGGAGGCCATCACGGACCGCAGGTTCGCCAGCGTCGCCACAACCAACGTCAGTACAACCAACGTCAGTACAACCGCAATCATCGGTACCGTCGATGGAACCGGCCCATCCGTCCGGTCATCACGCGTCACTACGTGGTCAACCAGAACGAACGCAAGATCGCCAAGCGGCTGAGCTACATGACGGGTTGGGAAACGCAGACCATTCTGCGACTGAAGAAGGAAGGGTACGGATGGCACGCCATCGCGAACCACCTGGACTTCCCGAACCACTTCGTGGCCATTGCCAAGGACAAGTATGCGTTCCGTCGCTTCAAGCAGAACAATCGTCAGGCTGAGTGTGTGGCCGTAGGCTACTACGACGACTAGACGACTTCCTCCGAGGGGTACAAACACCTTCGGGGCCTGGGGAGGGGGCGGTCGCTTGCGGCCGCCCCTTTCTCGTTTGGTAAGGGCTACCCGTGTGATTTGCGCCGACGCCGCGAGTCCCATAGAATCGAAGCCATAGTAGCGGGACCCGAACTATCGCCCGAACCATCGCCCAGATTATCGAAAGCCATCCATGATTCTGAAGCAATACTACCTGGCATGCCTGGCCCACGCCTCGTACATGGTAGGCGACGAGAACGCCAAGTCCGTGGCCATTGTCGACCCACAGCGTGACATCGAACAGTACCTGGACGACGCCAAGGCGCTGGGCGTGGAAATACGCCACGTGTTGCTCACCCATTTCCACGCCGACTTCGTGGCTGGCCACCTCGAGCTGCAGGCGGCCACCGGCGCCACCATTCATCTGGGGAAAGCCGCCCGCGCCGACTACGAGTTTCAGGTGATGTCCGAGCAGGTCCCCCTGATGGTAGGTGATGTCCGCCTGGAGTTCCTGGAGACGCCGGGCCACACGCCCGAAGGCGTATGCATCCTGGCCTTCGATGGCCATGAAGATGCTCCCCGCGCCGTATTCACGGGCGACACGTTGTTCATCGGCGATGTCGGGCGACCCGACCTGATGATCGACTCGGGCCTGACTGCGAATGACCTGGCTGAGCTGATGTACGATTCGCTACACGAGAAGCTGCTGAAACTGCCCGACGAGACGTTGGTGTACCCGGCGCACGGCGCCGGTTCGATGTGCGGCAAGAACCTGAGTACCGATACGGTTTCCACCATTGGCCAGCAACGCCGACACAACTATGCCCTGGCCAATATGTCCAAGGCCGAGTTCACCAGCATGCTCACCGCCGATCTTCCCGAGGCACCCGCTTATTTCTCGTACAGCGCGCAACGCAACCAACAGAAGCGGCCACTCATGAGCGACGCGCTGCGCGAGAGCCTCTACGGCATGTCGGTGGAAGAAGTAGAGACGGCGTTGGCGATGGGCGCACAACTTCTGGATACGCGCAGCCCCGACGACTTCATGCGTTTTCATTGGAAAGACAGCGTGAACATCGGCCTGGACGGCCAGTTCGCAACGTGGGCCGGAACCCTTCTCGACATCGACCGCCCCATCGTCGTTCTGGCCGACGCCGCGAAACAGGAGGAGTCGGCCATGCGTCTGGGACGCATTGGCTTCGATCATATGATCGGCTACGTCGACCAGGGCATCGATGCCCTCGCGACGCGACCGGACCTGCAAGGCAACGCGGGCCGCGTCGACGCGCGCGCCTTGGCGGAATTGCTGAAGCAGTCGGCGCCGCCGAAGGTTCTCGATGTTCGTCGAACCCCCGAGCTGAGCGTGGGCACCATTCCCAACAGCCTCAACATCCCGCTGCACGAACTTCCTGGTCGGCTCAGCGAGGTTCCCCGCGATCAGCCACTGGTGGTCACCTGCGCCGGCGGCTACCGGTCAGCGATCGCAACCAGCCTACTTCGCCGGGCGGGAATCGACGAAGTTACCGATCTGGTGGGCGGGTTCGGAGCCTGGCGAAGCTCCAAAATGTAGAGCGCCCCGGGAATTTCAGGCACCCCCGGTCCCTTTCGATTCAGCTGCATAGTCATAACCTGTTTCTAGGCATTAGCTTAGAGCCCAGCCGAACTTTTGCGTCTGGCTTTCTTGACAACGTCCAGAAAAGGTATATACTGGACATTGTCCGAACAAACGAACACGAACCCCGGAGGCAGGGGCAATGAGCGGAGAGTTGAAGATGAAGGTCAGCGACGCGAACAAGAACCAGGCGGAATCCCTACAGGGCATTTTGTACGACCTGATCGACCTGGCGCTGCAGACGAAGCAGGCCCACTGGAACGTCGTGGGGCCCCGGTTCCCGGTGCTGCACGAGATGCTCGACACCATGACCGCCGGCTTTCATCTGAACGCCGATCGCGTGGCCGAACGCATCAATGCTCTGGGTCTGTGGCCGTCAGGTCAGGCAGGAGCGGTTTCTTCGAAGTCGGCGTTGTCGCCGCTGCCCGAAGGACCGCAAGCGGGCGAAGCTGTCGTGGAGGGGCTATCGGCGCGTATCAGCGCGGTGGCCGACAGCACGCGCAAGCGGGCCGCCAAGATCGACGATGTCGTAACCGAGGGCATTCTCCTAGACATCGTTGAAGAGATGGAGAAGCAGCGTTGGATGCTGAACGTGCAGGGAATGTAGCGCAAGACACCGCGACCGCGTTGCGTGAAGCCGGGCTTCGCGCGACCCGACCGCGAGCCTTGATTCTCGAGTTGTTCCGCGAAATGCGCGGGCATCATTCGGCTGACGGATTGGTAGCGCAACTGAACGAGCGCGGCCACCGTCTGCCGCGGGCATCGGTGTACGGAGTTGTCGAAGCGCTTACGCGCGGAGGGCTGCTATCGATTGCCCATGCAGGGTCGGGAAGAACGTTGTACGAGCTGACCACGGTTCCTCACAGTCACTTTCTGTGCGTAACCTGCGGCGAGCTTACCGACGTGGTGTGTACTTCTTCGTCGATTCCATGCGCCGATGATACAAGTGTGCCAGGGCGAGTGCTCGAGGCGCAGGTGATCTTTCGCGGAATATGCCGCGATTGTGACGAGACATGAGGGGAGAACAATCATGAGCAACAATACGCAACACTTCAACAGTGCCGATTTCCAATCGCAGGTAATCGACAGCAAGGTGCCAGTGCTGGTCGACTTCTGGGCTCCATGGTGTGGTCCGTGTCGAGTTCTGGGCCCCACCATCGATGAAGTCGCCGATCAGTTCGACGGCCGGGTGAAGGTGGGCAAGGTAAACGTCGACGAGAATCCCGATCTGGGACAGACGTACCAGGTGCGATCGATTCCAACCGTGCTGGTGTTTCAGGACGGCAAGGTCGTGGCCCAGTTGGTGGGCGCGCAACCGGCCAGCCAGTACGCCAGCGAGCTCGAAAAGGCGTTGGCCAACACCCCAGCGACCTGATCGACCGCAGCTCTCCCCTGGTTGAGGATCGACCATACTACCCCGCTCGCGGACACGCTCCGCGGGCGGGGTTTTTGTTACCGGTAAGGCAATCCCCGTCGCCGGCATGGCACCCAAGTAAATACCAAGCAAAGACTTAGACGCCTGACCCGCACTGGTCAGGGGTTGCCATGGCGTAGCCTGCCGGTCCGTGGTATGTGGGGCGCACTCCTTGCAGATCGCGGGAGCGGATGGCTCGAATTTCATTGGGCCGAAACAGGAGAATCAGATGTACGCACGGATGAGAACCTACCTCGCGCTCACTTCCACGCTCGGGCTGTTGCTTGGGCTAACAACAGTAGCGCTCGGTCCAGCCGACCCTGTCCAGGCGGCGGTCGAAGGCCCACAGGTGACATTCTCACCCCACGCCGGTGGAGCGATCTGGGCATCGGACGTCGCACTGAACACCGACATGATCATGGGTGGCCGTATTGCGCTCATGCCCACGCCTCGCTTTGGGTTCGAAGGCAGTCTCGACGTCAACCCCACCGCCTACAAGACTGACTCGCCCATTTCGCCCGGTGTGTTCAACCGAATTACACGTTTGAGTGGCAACCTCATTTTGAACCTCGCCCCGTTCTCGTCCGTGAATCCTTATATAACCGGTGGCTGGGCCAACGTGCATGTAGACCCGGGCGACACGTTCGAACGAAATTTCAACGCGTGGGAATTCGGCGGCGGCTTCAAGTTTCGGTTGTTGCGCGCTGAAGGTCGCGAAATCGCGCTGCGGTTGGATGCGCGTGATCTCATGGTGAAGTTCGACCCGCCCTTCACCGGTACCGAAATGCAACAGCACAACATCTTCGTGGCGCTGGGCGTCGATTTCACCCTGGGCGCGTCCGACCGCGACAGTGACGGCGATGGCATTTCCGATCGCAGCGACGACTGCCCCGGCACACCAGCCGGCGTTTTGGTTTCCCGCCGGGGATGCCCGCTCGATGGTGACGGTGACGGCGTGGCCGACGGCCTGGATGTATGCCCCGAAACGGCACTGGGTGCCGTGGTCGACGCGCGCGGTTGCCCCACCGATGGCGATGGTGACGGCGTGCCCGACGGCATCGACCGCTGTGCGAATACTCCCCGAATGGCATCGGTGGATGCATTGGGCTGTCCCATCGATACCGATCGCGATGGTGTACCCGACGGCGTGGACCAATGCCCCGGTACGCCCGCCGGCGTTGCCGTGGACAATCAGGGCTGCGTCGCCGACTCAGATGGCGATGGCGTGAATGACATCGCCGACAAGTGCCCCAACACCCAAGCCGGTCACCCGGTCGACACTGATGGTTGTCCCATCGTCTTGAACGAGAAAGAAACCGAACTGCTCGACACGGGGCTGATTCGCCTGGACAGCGTGTACTTCCAAAGCGGGCGTGCGGTACTTCAGCCGCGTTCGTTCCCGTCGCTGGATGAAATGGCCAACATCCTGGCCAAGTGGCCGCAGCTGAAGATCGAGATTTCGGGCCACACCGACTCGCAGGGCGATGACGCGCTGAACCAACGACTGTCCGAGCAACGCGCCCAGGCCGTACTCGACTACCTGGCCGCGCGCTACCCCGATCTGGCTCTGGGTCAACTTTCGGTAAGGGGCTACGGAGAGTCGCAGTCCATTGCCACCAACGACACCGCCGACGGCCGCGCTCGGAACCGCCGGGTGGAATTCCGGGTACTCAACCGCGAAGTTCTGCGCCAGTAGGCAGCGGAACATTCAGGAGTAGTTTCGATGACTCGCACGTTGTTCGCAGTTCTCGCCGTGGTGTTGCTGACGCTTTCGATCGCCCCGGCCAAGGCCGAGGTCGAAGGTCCGCACATTTCGCTGTCGCCGCACATCGGCGGCGTCTGGTGGGGCGACACGCTCCCGCTGCAGGACAAGTTCCTGGTGGGCGGCCGCGTGGGCGTGCACCCATCGGTATGGTTTGGGTTCGAGGGTACCTTCGATCTGGCCAATTCCCTCAACCAGGCCACGAACGTGGATGTGAAGGCCAATCATCTCGGCGGTGATCTGATAATCCATCTGGCGCCGTACAGCAAAGTGAACCCGTACATCACCGGTGGTTGGGCCCAGCACGAACTCGACCCCGATGATGTTTCCCGGTCGGTGTTCACCGGATGGGAAGCCGGCGGCGGCGTGAAGATTCGCCTGGCCAACGGCGACGGCAAACGCCTGGATCTACGACTCGATGTGCGCGACGTGTTTGCGCGATTCGACTCGCCTTTCGACGCCACCCAGGAAACGCGCCACGTCATCTTCGCCACGGCCGGTGTGCAACTGGCGCTGGGATTGAACAACAAGGATACCGACGGCGACGGCGTGAGCGATCGCAAGGACCAGTGTCCTTCGACCCCGCTCGGTGCCTGGGTCGACGAGGTCGGCTGTCCCGCCGACGAAGACCGCGACAAGGTTCTCGACGGATTGGACGAATGCCCCGAAACACCGTTGGGTGCCACCGTCAATGGTCAGGGATGCCCCAGTGACCGCGATGGCGACGGCGTGCTCGACGGACTCGACGCGTGTCCGGATTCGCGCGACGGTGCCCCGGTCGACGAACGCGGTTGTGTTCTGGACGGCGACAGCGACGGCGTGCCCAACGACCTGGATAAGTGCCCCGATACTCCGTCGGGATACCCAGTGAATACCGAAGGCTGCTCACTCGATACCGACGGCGACGGCGTGCCCGACGGTGCTGACCGTTGCCCCGGCACTCCGGCCGACGTGGAAGTGGACGAGGTGGGCTGCCCCGTTCCGCAAAGCGAACAGGAAGTCGAGCTGCTCGACACGGGCATGCTGCGCATGGACAACATCTACTTCGACAGCAACGAGGCTACGCTGCAACCGCGGTCGTTCCCCGCTCTGGACGAGGTAGGACGCATTCTGGCGAGCTGGCCGCAGCTGCGCATCGAGGTAGCCGGTCATACCGACTCGCAAGGCCCGGAACAGCACAACCTGGATCTGTCGCGTCGCCGCGCCCAGTCGGTACTGGACTACCTGAGCGAAAGATACCCGGATGTTCGCTTCGGACAGTTCCAGGTACGCGGTTACGGTGAGACGCAATCCATCGATACGAACAAGACGAGCGAGGGCCGCGCGCGGAACCGGCGCGTGGAGTTCCGGGTGTTGAATCGCGAAGTGCTGAAGCGATCGGCCGATCCGACCCCGCCGAAACCCGATGAGCAATAACCTCAGGGGGACAACGGCGGGGTCTCTTCGGGCCCCGCCGAAACCCGATGAGCAATAACCTCAGGGGGACAACGGCGGGGTCTCTTCCGCCGCCCGAGGAAGAACAGTCGGCGAGAGGGAACAACGGCGGGGCACCTTCAGGCCCCGCCGGAACCGGTGGGCAACTTCAGGACACCGTTTTCGATCGCGGCGCGACGCCACTTCACCTCCGCCCTCACTCCACGTGCACGACCCCGAGCGTCGCTGACAGATGCGAATCCGCACTCCGCGTTCCCGATTCCGCTGATCCACAGCCTTCGTTCTGGCACCAGCTCAGCGAGACGAACTTGTGGAATCGTGTCACGAAGGAATACCGTCCCGGTTCGATGGTCCCCGAGCCGCCGATGGTGGTACAGCCGTCGTCGCCGGTACACTCGAAGCCGTTCTCGCCCGGACCGAAGATCCACACGAAGTATCCATTGGGATTGCCGGACTGAGAGCCGGTGACGGTGAACGTAGCGGGATCACCATAGACCCAGAAGTTCACATCGCTGCCGGCTCGCGCTCGGACGTAGGCCGAGTACGTCTGGACGTCGGTATTCGGATTGTTGAGTTGCACGGATCCCGTCGAGGTCGCCTCGACGGAAGCTCCGCTGAATGCCGCTTCGCTGCCGGTGATGGTCGAACGGGAGTGTACTTCGATCTCGCCGCGAGCCGACATTCCTTCCCCAGTACCCGACTCATCCAATGAAGTCGTGAGGTCGAACGTCTCGGTGCCAGAAGGCGCGATCACCGAGTCCACATCCGCGTTGAACACGATCTCCGCCCCGGGAGCAGGCGTTGGATCATAGAAGAAGTAGGATTCCAACTCCACGCTCTCGGATCGGGACTTCAGCACGATGGCGTTGGGCCGTCGGGCCGTCACCGACGCCTGGACGTCGCCGGTCTCGAAGTGTGCGGTCGCCTCGATCCGCAGTTCGTTGACATAGTCGTTGGCGTCGAACTCCGCCCGCATGCTTACGTCCACGGCGAATTCCCCGCTGGCATCGGTAATGCCCGATGTGGCCGTCGCGGTTCCGTTGGTCAGGCGGAGGTTGATGGAGACTCCCTCCTCATACGTCACAGTGCCGCCGGCCCGGGTTCCTGCACGGATGAGGATGCTATGGGACCCCTCGGGGATGACGCGCTCGGGAAGCCCCACGATCTCCACCATCTGGTCTCCACACAGCAGTTCGACACGGCGTTCTTCATCCCCTACGTAGAGCGGGGAATAGGCGTAGTACCGCAGGATATCCAGATCGCTCACGTGGTCCTCGTCGAAGCCCTCGACACCGGAGCAGGTCGTCTGGCTCACCGTTCCGAACGTGGGGATCGCGTTCACGTCGAGGTCGAAGCCGTCCTGGAAACCACCGCCGGTCAGCCCATCGCCATTGAGGTCGTAGCGCGAGTAGTCGTCGTTGCCACCGTTGAGCCCGCGTTCGAGTTCGTAGTGCTCGAACCACATCAAGAAGGCTTCGAGATCGATTTCGTCGAATCGGCCGTTTGGACCGGATTCGACAGTGCCGCCAACAATATCGAGAAGCGTCTGCCGGATCGGAGCATCGGCCTGGGACACGTCGAGCGACAGGACCGCAACATAGCTGTCCACGACACCAGGCTGCCGCGATTCGGCATAGGCATGCTGCAGCTTGGCGCCGATCTGCTGCGGAGACAGATCCGGTTTGAGGCTCCACAGGTACGACGCCAGGCCAGCGACGGCCGGGGTAGCCATGGACGAGCCACTGTAGCGGGCCACCGATCCGTCGCACGCGTCGGGATCCGCGGGGAAGTCGGAGTCCTGCACCGCGCAGGGGGCATAGACCCGCACGCCCACTGCGCGCAGGTCGGAGTTGCGATTCGAGAAGGCTGCCTCGGTGCCGCCGTCGTCGGAAGCCCCGACCACCTTGATGTTGGTCATGACGTCGGCGGCGTAGGGGTGGGCGGCGAGCATTGCGTCGTAGGCAACATCGAAACCCTGTTGTTCAGCTGCGGTAAGGGAGTCGGGGGGCACGATGTCGCGCGGATTGCCCCAAAGCGAGCTGACGTTGAACTCGCTTCCATAACGCGCGTCGCCCGAGTTGCCGGGGAGTTCGCCTTCGTTGCCGGCGGCCGTCGCATGGAAGAACCGGGTTGCGTCCGGCCCGGCGAGAACGCGCCAGCTGAGTCCCTCGAATGCGCGGAGGATGAGGTCGTTCTTGTCCAGGTCGGGGTCCTCCACGTAGCCCAAGCTGGTGCTCAGTACGAAGTTTCCATTCTCCGGGAACGCCTCGACCATGGTGCGGAGCCAATCGACGCCGGCCAGCCCGTTCACGTGCAGGGATCGGATATCCAGCAGTTGGGTCGGGTCCGGGCTCGTCCCGGTGGGGCCGGTTGCGTCGAAGTTTGCGCCGATGATGCCCGAAACGTGGAACCCGTGGTTCTCGCCCGGATCGGGCGTGCCGCCGTTGATCCCCGGCAGGAAGTTCTGCGCGCCGATCTCGGCGAGTGAGGTGCTCGAGTGGTAGTAGTCCGGCACGACTACCGTCACTCGATTTGCGTTGAGGGTCGCGAGCCGACGAACGTTCCATGCGGCGGGCATGGACATGGCGATCAGATGATCGATGTTGCTATCCCCGGTCCCGGGCAGGAGCTTGTCGGGATCGGGGCGCGGAAGTTCGGGGCGGCGGTCCGCGGCCGGCATGGCGAAGTGAAAGGCGTCGCTGGACGCCAAGCGCGTCGCGAGGGCGTCGGCGGCCGCGCGGTCCACCAAGAGCGGAACCTTGAGTGTCAGCAGCACGTTCTGCGGGGACATCGAGACGATGCGGGCATCTTCAGCCTCAAGAGCGGCATTCACCTGCCCCACGGTGGCCGCCGGATCGAGAACGGCGATCATGCGTGACGCCAATAGGCCGTCGACCCGCTCGCCCATGGCGGCCGGAGTTGGCGGTAGGTGACCGGTCGCATCGAACGCGACGTCGTTCGGGTTGCCCTCCAGCAGCACGCCGTCCGGCGCTGGTTGGGGTCGGGGTGCCGAGTCTGGCGTGGTGACCCCGGTGTCTCCGCACGACACCAAGAGAACCAGGGTCAAAACGAGGACCGTACGGAGAACGGACATGGTGGGCTTCCGGCCGGGGTGTCAGGTGACCTAGGGGTTTCACGACCTCTGTTTGCCGAGGCCGTGGGATCTCCCGCATCCCATGCGTTCCTTGGCTTGATCTACCCCTGATAGTGCGTCCGATAACTCTCTGACCGCCAATGCATGTCCGCTTTTCCTGCCGAATTGCGTCCTTACCATCGACGGAGATTGTTCCCTACCCGGAGATGGTTCCATGCGTACATATCCACGCCTGTTCGCGCTGATTCTGGCAATCCTGCTGCCGATGGGCTGTGGCGGAGACGACACACCCAGCACGCCGGCCACCAACGCATTGGACGGCACCACTCTGTCGGCTAGCACAGTGTCCAGCCTGGCGCGGGTGTACTTGAGCGGCCTACCCACGACCAAGACTCCTGGCAACATCGGCGTGCTCGTGGCGGCTGGCGAACTAGAGGTTTCCCTCCCGACTGAGATTGACGACGAGGGGACATTTTTCTGGGCACCGCTTCACCCTGTCACCCCCAACCAGGGCGGTGAGGTTGCTGTTCGCGTGACTCAGGGAACGGACCAGGGCCCGGATCTGGCGTTGAGTCTGGATGCCCTACCAGCCGCGCCAGGGGCATATGAGCGCATGGTAACCACGCTCACAGCACACGTAGAACAGCGCGCCACCTGGGCGGGCACAGCGTTCAGTGGTTTGCAGGCCACCACCTTTGAGGATGTCGAACCCTCGCTACTGCCGCTCAAGGTTGCCCAGAGTTTCGTGGACTCCGACGAACCCAACGACATGGCGAGTCTTGTTGCGAACAGCAACGATTTTCTGAGTGCCGATGAACGCGAGTTGTTGGATCGAATCTTCGGCTACGCGCCGGTGTACGAGATCATTCAGGCCGAGATCGATGAATTCAGCTCCCTCAACCCCGCAATGATCCCGCCGGTCAAGAACAGGCAGAGAGTCTCCAAGCGTGACTGCATTGACCAGGGGCCAGATATTTCTTCGCCCGAAGCGCTCTCCAGCGCCATGTTGTTGGGTGCATTCTCCAACGCAGCAATCGACCCCACTGGCCCCGCCGGCCGAACGCTCGAGGCCATGGGGACCGTCCTCAGCGCGGGGGGCACCATCCCAGGGTACGGTGCCGTGTTTTCGGTAGCCGGAGTAGGCTTGGCCGCCTGGGAAGCTTCGGCCGGATTTTTCAGTGGCGTGTATCCAAGCCGCTTTACGTCGCTCATGTTCGACATGGACAAGACCGAGTTTCCCGAAGATGAAGTCGGCGTTGGAGAATGGTCGGGCGTGAGGGTCGTGGCTGTTTCCAACGGCTGGACTGCCGATGCGGCCATCGCCCGAAGCGTGCTATCAACCCTTGGGGCTTCCGTCAGCGTTACTCAGCAACTTCAGATTCAGACGGCAGAATTTTTGCGTGATGGTGGGATTGCCGCCATCAACGCGGGGCTCGGCAACTATCTGGAGGGTCAAGGGGGCGTCGTAGAGTTCTGTCCCAAGACGTTCGACGTCACAATCACAGGGTTGCCCTGGAGCACGGGGGGTGTACTCGACCGTAGATTCTCCGTAGATCCAGATACCCGTCAGGTCAGGCCGCTCGAAGTTGGGCCCGATGTGTTGCGGATCGCGGTACAACCCAGCCAGTTCGCGGGCCAGGAAATTCATACGGACTTGCCGCTGAACACTCGGGCCATCAACGTGGATGTGTCTCCGACCGACATCCTGGTCTCTGCTCCGGGCGATACTGTGCAGATCACGGCGGCCATTGCGAATGCCAACAACGAGAGCCTGGAGTGGATCAATCAACAAGGTACCTGGTTGGACGGTCTGAGTAGTGCCACAAACGATGGTAGAACGCGACCGTTGAAGACGCCTACTGAAGAAAACGACTTTCCGTTTCTTGTCACCGTCGAATCGATGTCGCGCGACGGTCTTCGCGCCACCGGGATTCCGCCCCGACTGGGCATCGTGACGGTGCGCCTGGTGGAGCAGGAGATTCTGGTTTCTCCGGCGGGAGTATGCATCGAGAACGGCGACCCTCAGGTGTACAGCGCGACTCTCGACGGCGAAGATGTCGATGTGGTGTGGTCGTTGGAAGACCCGTCCACCGGAGTGCCATCGGGCAGTGGATCCATCGACCAGAATGGTCGATATACAGCTCCGGCCAGCGGCATTGGAGACGTTCTCGTAGTCGCGACCAGCGTTGACAACGAGAACGTTCGCGGCGGAACTATCGCGCAATACGGCGCATGTGTTTGTTACTGGACGGTATCCATTTCGAATGACGGGTCATGGTCCGGAGATGTGGCGACGCATCAATTCCCCGGCGACCTTCCTGGGTTCTCCCTGAGCCTGGTTCATTTTGACACCTCCCAGCCGGGGATCGGATCTGTACTGGTATCTGAGGGAGCACCGGGCCCAGGGGACCTGGGTACTTGGGATGCCCAGTTCACGTTTTTGGCCGGGCAGAGGGCTTGGGTGGCCGGTGACGAAGACACGCCGGCTACGTTGTCGATCACAAGTAACGACGGGGCTGTGATTGTAGGGTCCGTGTCCGGAACGGCCGCGACTCCCACTGCGCAGGGTGTTGAATTCAGATCGTTCACGATTGGATTTCGGTCTGCGCTGCAGGTAGTCGGTGAAGCATTCTGCGGCGATCAATAGCCGATGTAGGTCGGGGGCCGAGTACACTAGGCCAGTCCGTACCACACCCCGCGCCCCGACCCGTGCCGCACCAAGTGACCGTTCCGGGCTAGTGAACTCACGTGGTATTTCACCGTGTTGCGACTCTCGCCGGTTGCGGCCACGACACCCGCCACGGTGACCCGCCCCTGCTCCTGAACCAGTTCCAGGATCTTGGTCGAGAGTTCGGGCAGGTCTCCCTGCATGATACGTTCGCGCTGGATCTTCTGCTGCAGGTGAGACTTCTGCTTCTCGAGCGCTCTGAGAAAGAACAGGAGCCAGGGCTGCCAGTCCGGTGTCTCGGTGCGAATCGTCTTCTGAGTGTTGCGCAGGGACAGGTAGTAGGCTTCCTTGCTTTGCTCAACGACCGATTCCAATGAACTGTAGGGAACGTAGGTGTACCCGGCCCGCAGCAAGAGCAACGTGGTGAGGATTCGGGATATTCGACCGTTTCCATCCTGGAACGGATGAACCTCCAGGAAGACCACCACCAAAACGGCAATGACCAGTAGCGGGTGAAGATTGGATTCGCGAAGACTGTCGTTCGTCCAATCAACCAGCTCCTGCATGAGCCTTGGCGTGTCGAACGGGCTGGCCGTCTGAAACACCACTCCCAACGAATTGCCGCTGGGGTCGAACGCCTCTACGTGGTTGTCCAGGGTCTTGTATTCACCACGATGACGTTCGTCCTTCTCTGAGTGTCGCAGCAGGTCACGATGGAGTTGCTTGATATGGTTTTCGGTGAGGTCGATCGCCGCGTGATTCTCGAACACGGTCGACATGACGTTGGCGTAGCCCACCACCTCTTGCTCGTCGCGGGATTCGAAACGCTCGATCTGAAGATTGAGCAGGAGACGCTCTACTTCCCGGTCGGTCAGATTGGCGCCTTCGATTCTGGTCGAAGAACCAATGCTTTCGATCGTGGCCACGCGCAGCAACTTGTGGAGTCGCTCCGGCGCCAGGCGTCCAATCACGCTCCACGTCCCCTTGAACTCATCGATCGCGGAAACGATCGTGAGGATCTCGGGCGTGATCTCCATGGTTTCGATGTTGAAGGTTCTATCCATTTATCTATCCATTTCTATCCATTTCTATCCATTAAATACTAGCCATATTTATCCATTCATCTATCCATTTTTATCCATAAATTAGATTTAGAAAGCTATGTAACTGTTTGTCAATGGGTTACCCGGGTGACGAAATTGTCTATGTGATGACCAATGACCTCATCCGGTCTCTCGGCGCCGCTCTTTCGAGAGCGCGGAGGGATGGGACCCGGGTCCCATCCCTAGGATTTACTTGGCCCTAATCCGCCCGCTTCACCCGCGTCATGAACCAGTAGACGAACGCCGCGAACAACAGTGCTCCCGCGAACGGAGCCACCGCACCCATCCATTCGTAGCCGATTCCCGCGGGTCGCTTGTTCGTCACGAACGCCACGCCGGCAATCAACACCCCCAGCAAGCCCTCGCCGCCTACGAAACCCGAACCCAGCAACACACCGCGCTCGCGACGGTCGACCTTCTCGGTTTCGTTACGCGACGAACGTTCCATCCACATGCGCAGCAGGCCGCCCAGGAATACGGGTGTCATGGTCGCCACGGGCAGATACACACCCACCGCAAACGGCAGCGACGGAATCTTGAACAGTTCGCACACCACGGCAATTGCGGCGCCGATGCCCACCAGGATCCAGGGAAGCTCCTGCTCCAACACGCCGTCGATCACCAGCTTCATGAGACTGGCTTGCGGTGCCGGTAACTCAGCACTGCCGAAGCCGAACGTCTTGGCCAACAGGATCACGGCCAGACAAACGAACGTGGCCGACGTGAGCACGCCCACCAATTCACCCAGCTGCTGTCGACGCGGTGTGGCGCCCAACAAGAATCCTGTTTTCAGGTCCTGCGAAGTATCACCCGAAATAGAGGCTGCGATCGCAACGACACAACCCACCGTGAGCGCGGCCGCGCGACCCATGTCGCCCGTCCAGCCCATGACGTAGAATACGCTGGAAGTCGCCAACAACGTGGCGATGGTCATGCCACTGGTGGGGTTCGAGGTAACGCCAACCAGACCCACGATGCGCGATGCCACGGTGACGAAGAAGAACGCACAGATGACCACCAGGAAAGCAGCGACGATGCGCGTGCCGGAATTCTCCACCGCCGCGAACACCTGCGGTACGAACGCCAAAACCAGGAAAATGGCCGCGGCGCCAAAGAGGGTAAGTTTGAGCGGCTGATCCTGCTGGGTGCGTAACACGACGGGGGCGTCGTCCTGGCCCATACGCTCGCGAAGACCCTTCGCGCTGATCTTGAAACTGGAGACCATGACCGGCACGCTACGCACCAGCGTAATGATCCCACCGGTAGCCACCGCGCCCGCGCCGATGTAGCGCACGTAGCGGTTCCAGATGGAACCCGGCGACATGTCGCGGATCAGATCCACCGTTTCCGGATAGAACGGGACCTCGCGCGCCCCGCCCCAGTAGGCAATGGCCGGTATGATGACCAGCGACGAGAGCACGCCACCGCCCACCATGACCGCGGCAATGCGCGGGCCCAGAATGTAGCCCACGCCAAACAGGGCCGCCGACAAGTCCATTCCCAGTCGGCCCTTACGCAAACCGGGAATGCCAAAATGGACATCGTCGGGAATCAGGTGGATCCACGACGTAAGGAACTTCAAGAACGCCCCGGCACCGATTCCCCAGAACACGTTGCGCGCCCGCGACCCGCCTACCTCCGAAGCCACCAGCACCTCGGCACACGCGGTACCTTCGGGGTACGGCAGCCGGCCGTGTTCCTGCACAATAAGGAACCGTCGCAGCGGAATCATGAACAGCACGCCCAACAGTCCACCACTCATGGCCAGCAGGGTCATCTGCAACAAGCCCGGCGCCATGTCCCACAGGAACAGAGCCGGTAACGTAAAGATGACGCCCGAGGCCACCGAGCTGGAAGCCGAACCAATGGTCTGCGCCATGTTGGCTTCGAGCACGGTGCTGCCCGATTTCTTGCGCGTGGCCTGAAAGGCCGCGACCGTAAGAACAGCCACCGGAATGGAAGTGGAGATGGTCAGCCCGGCGCGCAAACCCAGATAGGCGTTGGCAGCACCAAACAGAATTCCAAAGAAGATGCCGGCCACGATCGAGCGTATGGTGAACTCGGCGGGCGACTCGTGGGGACTCACGTACGGTTCGTACGTTTCACCCGGCTTGAGTTCGGTATAGGCGTTGGGATCGAGTCCCTGCTTGGCAGCCAAATTCCCTCCCCGACATCGCGACACAGTGTTCGTGCGAAACGTCGAGTCTAGGAGCCACCATGAGCAGCGTCAACGAACGCTCAGTGAACGGTCCCATCGGGCTCGTCCATGAAGTTCTCGGCGAAGCCGATTTCGAACTCCTCGGCGCTCATGAGCCGATCGGTGGCATTGGGGCCCTGCCAGGCCGATCCGTATTCCAGCGGCACCAGCCGGGCTACCGGCCGGCCGAACTTGGAAATTACGATCTCCTCGCCCGAGGAAGCGCGTTCGAGCAGATTCGAGAGGTGAGTCTGGGCTTCGTGCAGATCGACCTGGATCAAGTGGGTGCCTCCGATAGGGGATACTCTTGAGAATAGGCTAGTTGGGGTCGATTGCCCACCGGGGGAAGCACCGGGCCCGAAACTTCTCGTCCCAGGCCCCCTTGACGCGCCCACCTGCATGTCCCCACCTTCAAGTACAAGGTGGCCCTGACCTAAACGACGCGGATTCTTGCCACAATAAGGGGACAGCATGCCTATCCTTGTCTCCCCGTGGCCGCGACGACGTTCTCACGTTCCTTCTCCAGCTCAGGCAGTCTAGCCCAGCGCTAGGTTCAGCCTCCGGGGGGGCGGCGCGAGCGCGGTGCCGCGCACATGGGGTACGGGTGTTTCCCGCCTGCGGAAACATCAAGCGGCCACCGGCCGCCCTCCCGACTGGTTGACCACGCAAATTGGGTCTATCCTCTATAGGTCGCCCACGATCGTTCCCCTCCGGAGCCTCGCATTGTTTCGCAGACGTCTCGTTCTCGTCGCCGGCGTAGCGGCGATCATCCCATTGGTTTGGTCGCAGCGCGGTTCCAACCCGCCCGCGCTGCCGCCCATTGCCGCGTCGCGTCAGGTTGCTGAAGATCCTGGCGCCCGGCAACGTTGGGAAGAACAACGACTCGTCGACCCCGCCACCGGCGAACTCCCTCGTGACATCCGTCGACTCGAACAGATTCACGCCAAGCGACTACCCGTGCGCGCGGTGTCGAAGCGACAGGTGGAAGATTGGCAGTGGCGCGGACCCACGAACGTGGGCGGGCGAACCCGAGCCCTGGCCGTCGACATTTCCGATCCCACGAATCAGACCCTGTTGGCGGGTGGAGCATCGGGCGGCATGTGGCGCACCGTGGACGGGGGCGAAAGCTGGACCCTCACTACCGGTTCGAGCCAGCTTCAGAACATCACCGCCGTGGCGCAGGACACCCGACCGGGCCGCACCCAGACCTGGTACTACGGCACCGGAGAGTATCGCGGCGGCTCGGGCGGAGCATCGGGCGCGCAACACCTGGGCGATGGTGTCTTCCGCTCGGACGACGGTGGCGTTACATGGACGCAGCTTCCCGCGACCGCGAGCAACTCTCCCGCATCGCAGCAGAACTTCGATCTGGTGTGGGAAATCGTCACCGACCCCACCAATCTGGAAGAAGACGAGGTCTACGCCGCCACCTTCGGAGGCATCTATCGGTCGGTGGATGGCGGTGGCAACTGGACCTACGTGCTGGGTAGCATCGGCATGCGATCGCGCTTCACCGATGTGGCCATTGCCAGCAACGGCGTGCTGTGGGCGTCGCTCAGTTCCGACGGCCAAATCAAGGGCATCTGGCGTTCGGAAGACGGCATTCTCTGGGAGAAGAACGAACCCGACGGCTTCCAGGCCAGCCACCGCGTGGTGTTTGCCATTGCTCCATCGGATCCTTCGACCGTGTATTCCATCTTCGCGAACTACAATGTCCTGGGCAACAACCAGATGTTTCGCTACGACGAGACCACCAGCCAGTGGACGCCACTCGACGACATCCTGTTCGACCTGCCCAACCCCGTGGACCAGGAACCCTGGGCGTACCAGACCTATCTGAGCTACTGCCAGACCCTCACCGTACACCCACAGGATCCAGAAACGGTGTTCCTGGGCGGTGTGAACCTCTACCGGCATCGCAGCGGCTTTCGCGGGTCGGCCGGCACCGAACTCATCGGCGGCCACCTGTACCCCGACTTTCACGCCGACCAGCAGGTGTTGGTGTTTCCTCCTGGATCCACGCGCGTGGCCTTCGCGGGAAACGACGGCGGCGTTTATCGGACTGACGACATCCTGGCCGCCGTGGTGGAATGGACCCCGTTGAACAACGGGTACAACACCTCGCAATTCTATACGGTGGCATTGGACGAACACACGCCCGGCAGTCCGATTCTGGTGGGAGGACTCCAGGACAACGGGAGCTACTGGACCGGAAGCGGCACCTCGACCACCGACTGGATTCACACCCTGGGCGGAGACGGTTCGTTCTGCGCTATCGGCAACACCAGCGGTCCCGTGGACACCTACTACCTATCGGCCCAGGTGGGTCAGGTGTTCCGGGTTCGTCTGGGCGACAACGGTGATCTGGTCAATTGGACTCAGGTGGATCCGGTGGACGCGGGCTTCTACCTGTTCATCAATCCGTTCATTCTGGACCCGCTTGACCCCAACGTCATGTACGTGACCACGGCCCAGGGCGTCTGGCGAAACGTGGATCTGGACTCCATCCCCGACTACCAGGAATCGCCTACCGACGTAGGCTGGGAACACTTCACGACCGAGCCAGATCTGCAGAACCTGTCGGCCATTGCCCTTTCGCGCGCGCCGGGGCGCACGTTGTACTACGCAACCTCCGAGGGCGCGATCTTCAAGGTCGCCGATGCCCCGAACCAGGTGGCCGGTGTTACGCCGACGAACATATCGGACGGCCAGGGCCTACCCGTGGCCTACGTAAGCTCGCTCGCCGTGAACCCCCAGGACGACGCCCACGTGCTGGTTGGCTATTCCAACTATGGCGTGGTGAGCATCTACGAAACCACCGACGCGGGCGCCACGTGGACTGCCGTGGAAGGAAACCTGGCCGGGGACAACGGACCCTCGGTGCGTTCGTTGGCAATTGCGCCGTCGGCGTTCGGGTCCATTTTCTACGCCGGAACCAGCACCGGCCTGTACTCGACGCTCACCCTCAACGGGAATGCGACCGTGTGGGCGCGGGAATCGAACGATCTCATTGGCGCAAACGTGGTGGACATGGTCACCACACGGGTCAGCGACGGTACCGTGGCCGTGGCCACGCATGGCCGCGGAGTGTACACCCAGCAATTGGCCACGGGCCCCACCGCGGTACCCGACCTCAGCCAGACGCAACTGAAACAGAACGTTCCCAATCCCTTCAATCCGCGCACGACCATCTCGTACACGGTTTCCGAGCCCGGACACGCCGAACTGGCGGTGTACGACACGCGGGGTCGACTGGTGCGGACATTGGTCGACGGACCGCACGAGGCCGGGCCCCACACCTCCACCTGGGCGGGTCAAGACGAAGAAGGTCGCGCAGTCGCGAGTGGTGTGTACTACTATCGTCTGGTAACCACGCGCTCGGTCGAAACGCGCGAAATGACCCTGATTCGCTGACCCCGGGAACGCTCCGTCCATGGAATCCTCGCCCAACTGGTACGAAGGCTTCTTCTCTGGTCTGTGGCTCACCGTGCAACGCCAGGCGTGGACCGAGGAGCAGACGGCGAGCGACGGCGAGGCCATCGTAGACATTCTCAAGCCCACGGAGCCTCTGCGCATACTGGACGTGCCGTGCGGTAACGGCCGTATTTCCCTCGACCTGGCGCGGCGCGGCCACCAGGTAACGGGAGTCGACTTCACCCCGTCTTTTCTCGAGTCCGCGCGCGAGAGCGCAAGCGCCCAGGGGCGCGACGTCGACTTCCGCGCGGGCGACATGCGCGAACTGGCCTTCGACAACGAGTTCGACGCCGCGATCTGTATGTGGGGAAGCCTGGGCTACGGCACCGAAGATGACGACCGGCGCACGGTAGCGGGCGTGGCGCGGGCCCTGAAGGCCGGCGGCGTATTCATTCTCGATCTGCACGTTGCCGAAACCCTGTTGGTGCAATTTGAAGAGCGCTCGTGGTACTGGGCCGGAGATGTCCTGGTGGCTGAAGAGCGTGCCTTCGATCACGCAACCGGCCGCTGCGAGGCAAGCTGGACCTTCCAGTCACCCCGCGAGCGCGAACAGAAGCACTCGTCGATTCGCATCTACACCTATCGGGAATTGGCCAACTTGTTGTCCGACTGTGGCTTGGAAATCCAGGAAACGTTCGGCTCGATGGACCTGGAGCCCTTCGAGGTGGGGTCATCGCGCCTGGTGCTGGCCGCCGCCAAGGTGTCCTGAACTGCAGTTCCTTCCCGCTTGATCGCTCCCCGGCAAATCATTCCACTCCGCCCGTTCTGGCCTCGTTCCCGCCAGGGGTTTCAGCGTCAGGTAGTTGTACGACTCCCCGCTAAGCGTGCTGGTCGCCCATGAGCACCCGAAAACCATCGCCAGGTTCCACCGCCCGGCCCAAGGTAGCGAACGATACCTACCGCAAGGTGTTCGATCGCGTAGCCGACGCGATCATCATCCACGATCGTAAGACCCACAAGATCATCGATGTGAATGCCACCGCGCTGAACCGCTACGGCTACACGCTCGAAGAATTCCGGACCATGACTCCCTTCGATCTACATCCGAAGGAAGAGTTGGATGTGGTGCACGAGAAAATCGACGTACGCAACGCCGACGATCCCAACGAGTACGTTCATCTGTCGAAGGACGGTCAGACGTTCTCGGTGGAGATACTCAGCGATCAGGTTTGGTACGAAGGCACCGAGGCATGGCTGAGCATCGTACGCGACATCACCGAGCGTAACCGCGCGCAGGAAGAGGTCGCTCGCGCCCGCGATGAAGCCCTTATGGCTTCCAAGCACAAGTCGGCATTCCTGGCCGCCATCAGCCATGAGTTGCGTACCCCCATGAACGGCGTGCTGGGAATGGTAGCGCTGCTACTGGATACGGGGCTGTCCACCGAGCAACGCGACTTCAGCGAGACCATCCAGATGGCCGGCGAGTCGATGCTTCAGCTGATCAACCAGATCCTCGACCTGTCCAAGATAGAAGCCGGCAAGCTGGAGATCGAGCCCATTCCTTTCGAGTTGAAGAACGAAATCGAAGCGGTCCACAAGATCCTCACACCGCGCGCGGTGGAATCCGGAATCGAGCTGAAGCTCCAGCTCGCACCCGAAGTGAATCGCCAACGACTCATCGGCGACCCTGGACGCATTCGTCAGGTCGTAACAAACCTGGCTGGCAACGCGATAAAGTTCACCAAGGAAGGACACGTGGCCATGCGTGTCCGTTGCATTGGTCAGTCCAACGGGAGCATGTCACTTCAGTTCGCGGTGGAAGACACCGGCATTGGAATTCCCGAAGAGAAGATCCACAAGATATTCGAAGAGTTCGCCCAGGCCGACACATCCACCTACCGTCAGTTTGGGGGCACCGGACTGGGACTGGCCATCAGCAAGAAGCTGGTGGAGCTCATGGGCGGCGAGCTGCACGTTTCGAGTACGCCCGACGAAGGCTCCACGTTCTGGTTCACGCTGGACCTCGAGACCGATGGCAAGACCCGCGACAAGCACATCGGAGACCCTGGCTCAGGCGTGCTGGTAGTGCACGGTGACCAAGGACGACGACACTCACTCGAGGCCGCGGTCCGGGCCGAAGGACTGCCGGTCACGTCGGCCGAAACCAGCGTCGAAGCGCTGCACCTGATTGCAACGGCCGGTGCACACGGCCGCCCGTTCCGCTGCGGGCTGATCAGCTACGAACTGCCTGATCTCGACGGCGAAACACTGGGTCGGGCCATCAGCCGTCACCGCGGCAACGACGAACTGCAACTCCTGCTGTTACACGCCGAAGGCAACGACCTACCCGACGAGCGGGTGCAGGGAGCGGGCTACCAAGGACAGTACGTCGAGCCCGTCGATCTGCGACGCGTGGGCGCTTGGTTGCACGAAATCTTTCCCGATGATCCCGAGTCCGAAGCAAAGCAGCCGCCCGAGTCGCTGGCGGTGGAAGACGACAATACCCCGGCCAAGGTACTGGTTGTGGAAGACAATCTGGTGAACCAGAAGGTCGTAGCCCACATGCTGTCGAAAATGAACTGCGAAACCGATCTGGCTACCGATGGACGGGTTGCGTTGGAAATGATGGAAGCCAAGCGCTACGAACTCATTTTCATGGACTGCCAGATGCCCGTCATGGATGGCTACGAAGCGACCCGGGCAATTCGTGAACTGGCGGACGACATGAGCCGTACGCCCGTGTGCGCACTTACTGCGAATGCCATGGAAGGCGACCGCGAGCGCTGTTTGGAGGCGGGCATGGACGACTACATGAGCAAGCCCGCGACGTCCAATCAGTTGGCGGAGAAACTGGAAAAGTGGGTGTTTGCGCGACGAAGGGTCACCGCCCCGGCCTGACTCAGCGAACCAGGACCATGGCCGCTACCCGCTGCTCCCCACCGGCCATCACGCGGGCCAGATAGACACCCGACGCGACCGACTCTCCGCGTTCATCTATTCCTGACCACCGCGTGTGGTGAGAGCCGGCACCGACCCGTTGGTCCACCAGATCAACCACGTGGCGTCCTCGCAGGTCCACGACCTGTAAACGCACGTGGGTCGCCTGCGAAACCTCGTACCGGATATTGGTGCTGGGATTGAACGGGTTGGGGAAATTGTCGACCGCACGAACCACCACATCGGGTAAGCCTTCGGCCGCCGTCGCGTTCTGGTTGAAGTAGAAGGCGCCCACGTCGGCCACGGTCCCGTCTGGATCCAAAGGGAGCAAAGGATCCCCCGCGTCGATGGCCGCACTCATGGGCGCCAACGCGAAGTCGAACGCCACCGTATCCCGAAAGAGCGGATCCCCATCCAGGTTGCCATAGATACCATCGGTACTACTGAAGTCGTTGGCTCCCTGCGCATCGACGTCGATGGTGCCGGGCAATACCATGGAGGCAATTGCGTTGTCGAAGAACAGGTTATGGGCCACTACCGCGTTGTTGGTACCGAACGCACAGATCCCCCGACCCCGAACCCCGGGGATTCCGTTCTGATAGAACACGTTGTGGCGGATCGTGGGTTCGCTGCTCTCCTGGTAGAACAAGCCGTTGCTGTCGGTGCGCCCAACCACATTGTGCTCACAAATACCCGCGCTGCTATCGCGATACTGCATGCCATGCGGATCACCGATATGCGCCAGATCGGTATCGTAGTTTTCCCACACCACGTTGTGATGGACCCACGCGGTGGACGTTCCCTGGAGGTTGATTCCCGACCCACTCAACTTCGCGCCGTTGTTCCAAACCAGGTTGTTGGCCAGTTCGGGGTTGCCGCGTCGTACCTGAATACCGCCACCGCGATCGGGTGAGAATCCACCGGTAATGGTGAATCCCTCGATACCTCCTCCCAGCAGCGCGTCGAACACCACGGTCGTCGCGGTCTGCTCGGCGTCGAGAATCGAAGATCCCCAACCAGTCCCGACCAGTCGTACATCGTTGGTAACGGTGATAGGAAAACTCTCACCGTTGGTGGACGGAGAATAGATGCCGGCCGCCACCTCCACCCGATCACCGTCGCTGGCCGCGACCAGGGCCTGGCCAATGGTCGCGAAATCGGCGGGAACGGCAATCGTGACGGCCGACACCGGAGAATTCATGGCCATGACCACGGCCAACGAGAACGCCGTGGTCGAAAACCGACGGTAGCCCAACGCGAGAGATTGCATGATGTGTTTCCGGGTCGGGGTTTCTCGTACGCGCACGCCGCCGTGTGCCTGTCTATTCTACGCCATGGCCGAAGGAACGTGACGCGCGACTAACGGCGCAATTCGAAACCGGCGGGAACTCGCGTACGGAGGCCAGTAAGTGCTGCTTTCTCGGCGGGAAGCATATCGCCTCGGTCCACGCCGGCCTGGTCGGGAATGAACGTCAACCGACGCCCCGACTCGATCGATTCCATGGAACCACCGGGAGGACAGGCTCGTACCTTTCCCTCGAGCACGCACACACAGGTCGAGCTCTCGCCGTTGATGACGGTCAACGTGGTACCGGTGATTTCGATTTCGGCTTGGCCGGTGAAAATGGCGTAGCGACTACCCACAAAACCAGGTCCTGTGGTAACGCGTACCAGCCCCGCGGGATCCATCTCGGAATGGACGTGGCGTCCGAACCAGCGGCCCGGCGCCGAGGGCACCGTCATGGCCGTACCGCCTTCGAGTTGCAGCAACAGTTTGTTGCCAGCCAGCAGTTCGAGCGAACCACCCTCGGGCACCTGCACGCGACCGCCGCGGGCCACGGCCGGGGCCAGCTCCGGTGAGTCCAGACTCAGACGTTGTCCGTCGACAGTGATGTGGTCGAGCTGCGAATAAGCATGCACTTGCCAATCGGGGCCGCGATTGGCCAACCCCAAACCCAGTACCAGGAGTGCGGCAATGGCCACCGGAACAGCCACGAGTTGAATCGACCTACGCGGGGCGCGCGACCGGCGCGGGCGAACCGAGGAAGGGCTGTCATCGGCCGATCGGTCGACTGGAGTGTTCAAGAACTGGGCACGCAGACTGGACCGGAACTCCTCGCGCGCGGTGGGCACGGGCAGGGAGTCGAGGGCATTCCGCGCCACTCGCTGTTCGTCGGTCAGAGCCTCGTTGTGTTCTTTGTCATTCATTCGATTCTCCGCGCCCGATCAGGACGCCGGCCCATCCAGCCAATCTTTCAGAACCACCCCAAGGCTGGCCAAGGCCCGGGAGTACCGCTTGCGCACGGCGGCGTGGGTCGCACCGATCATGGTCGCGACCTCGTCGTGGGTAAATCCTTCGTAGTCGTGCAGTAGCACAACCTCCCGCTGCTGTTCGGGCAGCTGATCGAGTGCTCGACGCACCAGACTGGCCCGCTCACTCCGAAGGACGCTGTCCTCGGGCGACTCATCGGGGTGCGTCAGCCGATTCGCCAGCTCGGGCTGGTGTTCCAACGACGACGACTGCCTCGACATCTTGTCGGCCGATGACCGCCAACGGTCCCGGCAGACGTTGTAGGCGATGGTGGTTAGCCAGGGTCCCGGATCCCGCTCAGGGTCGAGACGACCGATGGCCCGATGGACCTTCAGGAATACTTCCTGGGCGGCGTCCTCGGCCGCCGCCTCGTGGCCCAGCAGGCGGAACACCAGTCCATATATATGCGGGAAGTAGGCGTCAAAGAATGCGCCCAATGCCCCAGGATCCCGTTCCCTTACCCGACGTAGCTCGTCTGGGGTCCAGGTGGGCCTTCCACCGTCACCTTGTCTTACGGTCGAGCCGGACGAATGTGTCGGCTCTTTCTCGGACCAGGTCACGTTCACCACCTTTCGCCGCCATTGGGATCCAGGGCCAGAATAACACGGGCTCCCCAGAATGCGAATTTGGGGCTTTGGCGAATGTTCATGTCCCTAAATGGCCGGACACGCGTAGGAACCTAGACAGGGAGCCGATAGCGCGGGAAACTCACGCCCCCACGCCCTCACACCCAAGATCGAGGACCGATTCCATGATGGGCTGGATTCAACGCTACACCCGCTGGCTGCACACGGGGTGGCCAGCTGGAACCATAGAACAACTGCCAGAGGTCCGGGAAGACGGATCCACGAAGGTCTCTGGGCTCTACGTAGTGGGCGACCTCACCGGAATCCCGCTCTTGAAGTTCTCCTCCGATACCGGTGCCCGCGTCATTCGCACCTTCCTGGCCGACGCTTCGTTCGAACAAAGGACGCCGGCCGAAGGAATCCACGACGTGGTGATCCTGGGGGGGGGCGTATCGGGAATGGCCGCGGCCCTCGAGGCGCAGACCGCGGGCCTGGACTTCGTGCTGCTGGAAGCCGCCGAGCCGTTCTCGACCATCATCAACTTCCCGCGCGGCAAGCCCATCTACACCTATCCAACCGACATGACGCCGGCCGGCGATCTGCAGTTTCGTGCCGACGTGAAGGAAGATCTGGTGCGGGAACTGCGTGAACAGACCATCGAGCGCGGCATCGTGCCACGGTTGGGACGCGCAGTTCGCGTTACACGAAAATCGGGCACGTTGCTGGTCGACGTGGAACGCGGCGAACCGTTGCGCGCTCACCGCGTCGTGGTGGCCATTGGACGCTCGGGCAACTACCGCCAGCTTGGCGTGCCCGGCGAGGACAAGGACAAGGTGGTCAACCGCCTGCACGACCCCAAGGATTATCGCGACCAGGACGTTCTGGTTGTAGGCGGCGGCGATAGCGCGCTCGAAGGCGCCATCGCGCTGCACGAAGCCGGCGCACGCGTAACCCTGAGCTATCGCAAGGGCGAGTTCTCCCGCCCCAAGCCCGAGAACGTCGAGCGCACGCAGTCGCTGGCCGCGCAGGGGCTGACGCTGCGAATGGAAAGCAACGTCAAGCGCATCGATGACACCACCGTGGTGATAGCCGACCCCGACGGCGAAACCGAACTACCCAACCACACGGTCCTGGCCATGCTGGGGCGAGAAGCCCCCCTCGACTTCTTTCGCCGTTCAGGAGTACCGATATCGGGCGAGTGGAATGTCGCGCGAATCGCCACGCTGGCTGCCTTCGTATTGTTCTGCGTTTTCCTGTACCACTGGAAGACCGACGCGGGCATCCCCATCAAGAAGGTCTTCTCCGAACACGGCTGGTTCCCGTTCAACCTTCCCACTCCCGACAATTCGTCGTCGCTGGCCGGAACCCTGGCCATCTCCATGCGTACCCCGAGTTTCTACTACACGCTGGTGTACAGCGCCTGCATCGTGGGATTCGGTTTCATGCGCATACGAAGGCGGGCCACACCGTACGTTACCGTGCAAACGTCGACCCTCATGGCCATTCAGGTCATTCCCCTGTTCCTGCTACCGTATATCGTCCTGCCGCTCATGGGTCACAATGGAGTTTTCGATAGTGGCTTCGGGCAGACCTTTGCCGATTGGTTCTTTCCCATAACCGAATGGGACGAACACGGCCGCGAATACTGGCGCTCGGTGGGCTTCATACTGGCCTGGCCACTCATGTTCTGGAACGTGTTCACTCACCAACCCATCGTGGCCTGGCTCATCGTGAGTTTCGTGCAGACGTTTGTCATCATCCCCGGACTGGTCTACTTCTGGGGCAAGGGCGCCTACTGCGGCTGGATCTGCTCGTGTGGGGCGTTGGCCGAAACAATGGGCGACACGCATCGCCACAAGATGCCGCACGGGCCCAAGTGGAACCGGCTGAATATGGTAGGTCAGGTGGCCTTGGTGCTGGCGGGCATTCTATTGGTACTGCGCACCATCACCTGGCTAACCCCCGACGGCAGCACTCTCGACAACGCCCTTTCGAGCGCGTACATGGGAGTGTTCCTGGGCAAGACCACCCAGTGGGGCAACCTCCCCTTCCCACTCACGTTCTTGAACTACAACTGGATCGTGGATGTAACCCTCGCCGGTATTCTGGGCGTGGGGCTGTACTTTCATTTCAGTGGCCGCGTGTGGTGTCGATTTGCCTGCCCGCTGGCCGCCCTCATGCACATCTACGCACGCTTCAGTCGTTTCCGGATTCTGGCCGACAAGAAGAAGTGCATCAGTTGCAATGTCTGTACTTCGGTGTGTCATCAGGGCATCGACATCATGAATTTCGCCAACAAGGGATTGCCCATGGCCGACGTGGAATGCGTTCGTTGCTCGGCTTGTGTGCAGAGTTGCCCGACCGGGGTGCTCGAATTCGGTCAGATCAACCCCAGTACGGGGGAAGTGATCTCCGTGGATCTCCTGTCGGCGTCGCGGGTTCGGGTGGCTGAGCACTAGCAACTCGTGTCAGGCCTTCAGCAGGCGACGAACCCGGCGTCGCAATTTCGGCAGTACGTCTGTTTCGAACCAAGCATTGTTGCGAAACCAGCGTTGGTTGCGCGGACTGGGGTGAGGCAACGGCAGCATGGCCGGCCACACCGATTCCCAGTCTTCCACCGCCGCGGTCAGAGACTTGTAGCGCTTGGGCAGATGATACGCCAAGGCGTACTGGCCCAGCACGACCGTCAACTCCACCTTGGGAAGCGCTTTCAGCAGCGGCTCGCGCCACGCGGGTGCGCACTCGGGTCGCGGCGGAAGGTCGCCCGACTTCCCGGTGCCCGGATAGCAGAAGCCCATGGGAAGGATCGCGATTCGTTTCGGATCGTAGAACTCTTCGGGAGTCACGCCCAACCAGTCCCGAAGACGATCGCCGCTTGGATCCTGGAACGGCACCCCACTCTCATGCACGCGCCGCCCGGGAGCCTGCCCCGCGATGAGAATCTTCGCGGACCGACCCACCTGGATCACGGGCCGCGGACCGGCCGGAAGGTGTTCGATGCAAATGGTGCAGGCACGAACTTCGGTTGCGAGCGACTTCAGACTGGCCATGGAGTTCCTCCTGGAAACAGAGAAGCGGGAACCGTGGCTCCCGCTTCTCCGCTCCGATCAGGCTGAGACGTTCCTACCCGTCCTGGCCTAATAGATTCGAGTCACCGTGAGCTTGGCCGCAGGATCATCCCATCCCCACTTGGCCGCGTCCAGATCGGCAGTGCCCTGGATGCCCCGATGGTGACGGATGCGCTCGTGCGTGTCGTTTCCTTCACCGGCTCCGGTGCAGCACGGCCCGGGAATGTGCTCGAACAGCTCGGTGTTCTCTTCCGAGCCAGCGTCGTAGGTATGCAGATAGTAGGACACGCGACCGTCGAACCAGCGCAGCGGCAGACGGCTCACTCCGCTGAACGCGTCGTTGGTGTTCACCAGCATGAATGCCATCGACAGGCGGTTGAACCCACGCTCGGCCACGACCGTGTAGGTGTCGGTGCCACCGGGCGGAATCACGCCGCCACCCACCTGTACTTCCGACACCCGGTCGGAGCCCTCGAGCAGGTCGACCATGGGCTGGTTGATGGCGTCTTCGGCGATCAACGCCAGCTCGTCGCTGGCAATGTGGCCCACGCGAAACATGCGAATCGCGGGGTTGTGGGTCGCAATGACCGGCGGTGAGAACACCTGCGCGCCCCCATCACCCGTATCGGCAGTCAGGTTCTCCAACGTGATCTCGTAGGTGCGGGGAATGCGACGAATGGTCAGCTTGGCCACCGGGCCTTCCCAGCCCCAGATCGCGGGGTCGAGATCGCCGTCGCCGTGGATACCCGCATGCTTGCGGATACGCTCACGCGTGTCGATGCCCTCGCCGGGCGAGCCACAGCACGGTCCGGGAATATGCGCGGTCAGCTCGGTGTTCTCTTCCGAGCCGGCGTCGTAGGCCGACAGATAGTATTCGGACACACCATCGCGCGGAAGTCGAATGGCGTCGGTGCCGCTGAACGCGTCGTTGGTGTTCACGAGCATGAAGGCCATGGACAGGCGGCGCGCGCCCCCGCGCGTCTGCACGGTGTAGGTGGCCGAGGTGCCAGGCGGAATAACGCCGCCACCTTCCTGCACGTCGAACGCGGCGGGTGAGTTGTCGAACCGGTCGAACATGGGCTGATTGATGGCATCTTCGGCGATGAGCGCCAGGCCTTCCGAGGCAAACTTACCGACGCGGAACATGCGCAGAGAGCGGTTGTGGGTGGCGATGACGGGCGGTGAGAACACCTGCGCGGCGCCGCCGCCGTTGTCGGGCGTGAGGTTTTCGAGCGTGATCTCGTAGCTGCGAATCGTCGCGCCAACGCCATGGCCCTTCTCGATGATGGGCGTCAGGTCAAATTCGACGTTGTCTTCGGTTTCGATTCCGACGGAGGGGGTAGGAGCGGTGGGGACGGTTTCATCTTGGCCGCACGCGGCGAGTGCGAATACAGCCAACAAGGCAAGACTGAGTTTTCTCAAGGTGCTCTCCTGCAAGGATTGCGAATGGAGTTCGGGCTCAGACACCGGACGAGAGAATCCCCGAGGAACGCAACAACGTCCAAGCGCTGCATGGATCGATGGGGACTACGCGGCGGCGGTGGGTCTGTGACAGCCCGATTCGCCGGCAATCACGCGATGTCGATTCACGCGCGTCGCCCTGGGTGAAAAAACTTCGAAGCGAAAGTTCACCCGGGTAACACGTTGCAAAATTGTATTTTAGATTTTCTCGACAACAGCCCGGCACGCGAACGGCGGCGCTTGTGATACGAGCTAGTACGCCGCCTTGATCGCGCTCCAAGTGGAACCATCGACACGCACGGCTCCCGGCCGCGTCAGATACCAGACTCCGGTGTCGGCGCAATTGGTGTGACTGATCGCGATGCACGGTGGATGAGGACAAAAATCGAAATCATAGAACGGGTACGATATAGGCTCGGACATGTACGACCACACGGCCGGATCGCACTCGCTGGCGAAAGGAAACAGGTCGAAGTCCTCGCCTTGGGGCGTCGTCGTGACGAGCAGCCGCCCCTCGAACTCGGGATCTTCCACGCACTCGATGTTCAGGTCGATTGGCCCGGGTTCGTCCGGTCGCTGCAGACGAAGGATGTCACTCTGGATGGAGACAAGCTGGCGCTGACCGACGTTGAAAAAATTCCACGCGTTCACGTTGCCGAAGTAGGCGGAGGACAGCTCCCAGGCTCCGTCAAACTCGGGTGTAAGCTCCGCAGGCGCGTCCGCCACAACCACCAAGAGCACTGCGGCGAGCAAAGCCAGTTGAGCATAAGCACGTTCGTGCCGAAGCATGGCCAACCTCAATTCGTTGCCTCGAAGGCCACCTAGAACCGGCTCCGAACCGTTCCCCAACTCTCCGACTCGGTGGCGACCGTACAAGTAGGGTACAGCACGGCACAGCCCGGCGGAATCTCGGGGCACGGGGACGGTACTGTCGAGAGGGTTCTCAGTTCACTGTCGCAGGTGAGGTAGCCGGGCACTGGCGGAGAGAAACTGCTGGGACTGGCCTCGAGGAGGCAAATTTCCATATCGGAGGCATGTTCCGGGGCAAAAATACCGAAGTTCCATTCCACGAGCACGGTTGGGCCGCTGGCCGGGGCGCACTGCGACAGACTGACGATGAACTCGAATGGTCCGATGTCAGTACAGCACTGCGGAGACCCGATGGGGATGCCCGGAAATCCGAACAACAGAATGTGTGGATCGATTCTGGAATCGAACTCGAATCCCAGGATCTCGCCCTCAGGGATCCCGTTGACGGCGAAGTACATCTTTTCCTGGGTCGTGAAAAGAGGCGGGGTGGCGACCGTCATCGTCGCCTCAGGATCGAAGTACACGCCGATCGTGCCCTCCGCTCGGGCGTCGTCCAAGAGAGGCACGGCCAAGACGGCGAGGAGCAAGACAATTTGTTTCATGCGATGGCCTCGAGCGAGAACCTTCGTTTGAAGGAACCCCAGCTGACCCGCGTCGCGCAACATCGGAAGCGTGACACGAGAGGCTTCAAGGAGAACAAATAGAGAGGCCCCCGACTTCTGCCGAGGGACCTCTTCCAGTGACGCGCGATACTCCTACCGCACCAACATCATCTTCCTCGTCGCTGCGAACTCAGTCGCCGACATGTGCAAGAAGTACGATCCTGAACTCACCGAACGCCCGTCGGCGTCCAGACCATCCCACGTGACCTGGTGACGACCGGGCGTCATGGCCTCGTCCACCAGCGTTCGCACCAAGCGCCCCGCCAGATCGTACACGGCCACCCGCACCAAGCCAGCATCGGTCGGCACTTCGAACGCCGCCGTCGTACGCGGATTGAACGGATTGGGAATCACGTCGTGCAGCACGAACCGCGATGGCGAACTATCGGCCGCGGTCACCTGTCCGGGAATAACCACGGGGCTCTCGTTCCCCGCATCATCCACCGCCGTAAGCTTGTAGAACTGAGCGAACGGATCTCCCACCGTATCGATCAGTCCCAGGGCCGCCGTTTCCTGCACCAGGTTTCCCGGCCCGGGAACGAAATTGGGGTCCGTACTCCGATAGAGGCGATACCCCACCAGATCCGGTACCGTCACTTCACTCCACGACAGCGTGTTGCCCAGAGCGGCGTAGTCGGCCGCGAACGCCGCCGGTGGCGGTGGTGCCAGGTCGTCGACCGTGGATACTTCCGCTTCGCAATTGTCATAGTACGCGCCGGGCGAAGCGGTCGCTGCACGAATGAAGAAACCGGTAAGCACACCATCGACCAACGTTGGCACAACCATGTTGTACTCCGGCTCGATGTGGGCGGGAATAGCCCCCACGAATTCGTAGCCCAGGGTCTTCGTCGACAATTGATCGGGGTGGCGTACGGCCTCTTTCGAGTTGTCGATCCGCCGGAACGCCTCGTACTGAATGATAGGCGTAGAAGATCCCAAGGCGTCGAAGGGCGAGCGAAGGAAGTTTATGCGAGCCTGCAGCCCCTGGTCGTCGGGCACATCCTCAATGCTCTGGATCTGATGCCCCCCCACGACATGCGGCCCCGAAGCCAGGGTGTTGTTAGCCTCGTTCACCTCGATCACGTCGTCGCCGGGATCAACGATAACGCCCACGTAGACATCGCCGCTCCACGGAACCGGAGGCAGGGCCAGATTAATGGAACCAAACGCTCCTCCCGGCGGCACCGAATTGATTACCAGCCCGCCCAGGAAAATATCGGTGGCGTCGATCGTGGCATCCTGGGACAAACGGAACTCCAACCCAAAGGGCCCAGGCAACGCACACGCCACGTTCTCTTCAACGCGGTACGTAACGTCGAAATTCGAGCAATCGGTCAGCGGATCAACCGTCAGCTCGGTGGGCTCAAGATCGCCATCCACGATCACCCCCGCGTTCAGAGTCAGATCCATCGACGATGCGAACGGGTATCTTACGTCGGTGAATGGAAGACATTCGACCCACCCGGGTGCGTCACCGCCGGGTGCCGCACCGAAGGATGATTCCGTCGCGGCCCCGACCGTGATGAACTGATTCGACACGGGAGCGGTCGCAAAGAACTGAATCTCCGCCAGCACTACCAAGCCACCTCCCACGGGCACGCATTGTCCCGCGCCGTAGCGAATATCCTTCGTGGTAGTTGTACCGTTGGTGAACGTGTTTCCGAAGTCAGGAAACCCGCCCGGCAAGACGGTGCTCACCAGGATAAGTGCGGAATTGTCGAAGGCCACCGAGAATTCCCACGCACCTACGCCATCGGTTGCGTTGCGCCCGGGGTCTCCAATGTCGGCGTAGTCGATGTCGGCAAGCACGTAGACGCTGAAAATTACGAAAGGCGACACGACGGCACAGTCGACCAGCGATGCGGAGTCCGCGCTTACGGATATCTGACCCAGCTGAGCGCCATACGTAGGCTGGGCTACCGCCAAACCAGGAATAGTCAGGGCCAAGCACGCAACCATCAACGAAACCAGAACCAGTAAGCGGAAAAACTTCATGACAAGCCTCCTCAAACTGGGTGAAACGAAACAATGCTTCGTGGCTCTGGGTTCACGGTGCGCAGAAGTCGACAAAGAACGATGAGAACACCGAAATGTCGGCAATGTCGGTTACATCGTCGCGCCACAGGTCCGAGCGGAACGCGGTGGGAAGGGCCAGGTCGGCCGCGAAATTCACGACATCGACGATGTCCACCTGGAGACTTGCGTCGTTGTCGGGCGAGTTGATCTCGATATCGATAACCGACGGTATCGCGACGCCGTCCACGTAGACACGCAGGTCGCCCTGTTTGAAACCGCCGCCAAACAGGATGCCGCTGAAAGTCGTGGTGCCCGTGCCATCGGTAGCGCCATCGGCGATATTGTCAGCCGCGCACTCGACCAGGTCGGCCGGGTTGCTTGAGTCCAGGCGAATCCGGTCGGCCGCAACGCCTGAAATGGGACTACCACCGGAGTCGTTGATGACCACGGTGATCGTGAGGCCGGCGTCGGCGAGGGACTCGTAGCCACCGCCGGGTGACATCAGAATATGACCAGAAGCACTCGTCGCAGTACTCATGGCAGGGTCAGGGACCTGGGCCAACGCAGGCTGCGCCAGCGCTACGATACCCAGAGCCAAGGCGAAAACTCGGCGATACATGGGACCTCCTACATCAGATAGGACCTCGGCGGCGAGAGAGTGGACACGCCGAGCTACCTATAGAATGCAGTGAGAAGGCCCCAAAGGTCAATCGGGCGCAATACCAGTCCCCGCGTCCTGGATCATCTGAAGCTTCATTTGCTCGCCGCCGTCGATGGGCTCGATCAGCGCGGGCCGGCCGTCACGATAAATGGTAACGCGCTTGCCCACGGGTAGCGTGGCCGCCTGACCCGTGGCTAGTGGCGTAAATTCGATGGATCCTTCGTACAGGCAGAAGCAGGTGGCTTCGGCGTTTCGAATGACCGCGAAGGTCGTACCCACCAGATCGGCCGTCGCTTCGGGCGTACGTAGCCGAAACGAGAATCCCAACGGGCCGTCGGTAGTACCGAATACCTCACCCGCTTCGACCAGCAACTCCCGGTCGCGGTTGAACCAGCGCGCCGGTGTAGATGGAACCTCGGCCTGCGTGTCGGGGCGAAACCGCATGCGCATGATGCCATCGAGCGTGAGTTCAAACTCACAATCGGCGGCCGTCTGCACCGACCCGCCCGCGAACGTCTGACCCAGCTCGGGTGTATGTCCAACAATGGAAATCGCGCTGGCCGGCTCGGCCTGCGTGACGATCCAATGGCCGTTGGGCATGGCGCCGTAGATCAACAACGCCACCACCGCCGCCGCCGCGGCCACCGCAGTCCAAACGCTTCCCCGCACGCCGACACTCGCATCGTCTTCGGTTACAACCGTGTCGGGGTCGATGAAGAACGCCTGACGGGCACGCGCCCGCGTCGTGTCCGGCGCCTTCAGCGCCGGCATCTTCTTCAACGCATCCAGGGCGCGTTGCTCGGGGGAATGTTGATCATGGCGTTGGTTCATGACGACATGGATTCTCCGCTAGTGAGATCTTGATAGGCAACACCCAGACGTTTTACCGCCCTCGAGTGACGCTGACGTACTGCCTCGACGGTGATGTCGAGAGCATCGGCGATCTCCTCGGTTCCCATCTCCTCGTAGCTGCGTAGCAGGATGATCTCCCGATCGGCCGGCGAAAGTTGACCCAGCGCCCGCTGGATGAGTTCCGCCTCCTGCTCCTGTTCCAGATTTTCCTGGGCCGACCGCTGGTCTCGCGCTGGCGGTTCGTTCCAGTCGTCGCCCATCTCCACTTCGAGCCGGCCCATGCCGCGACGCCTGGATCGCCAGTGATCGCGAATGGCGTTCGTGGCCACCGTGAAGACCCAACCATCGGAATCTCGCGTGGGGTCGATTCGATCCAGAAACCGATTCATGCGAAGAAACGCTTCTTGCGTTACGTCGTCGGCCACGGTGGGATCGCCCACCACCCGAATCACGTGCGCGTACACGCGATCGAAATAGTGGTCAAAGAAATGCTCCATCGCCGCCGCATCACGCGCACGGACCCGCCGGAGCGTGGCCTCATCGAAGGAGGCACGCCCGGTTTTCTGGGACTCGGAGCGGTCCATGATCTCCTACCGAACGGTTTCTAACAGAAGTCTACGCGGCCGGGTCGAATGTATGACACATCGACCCGGCTGAGAACCTCGTTCGCGGATCAGTGTCCGAAGCGAACCGAGTATACGGGGGGCAGATTGTTGCTCAGACACTCCCAGGAGTCGCCACGATCATGCGAGAAATACAGGTTTCCCGTAGTACTACCGAAACACAGCGTATCTCCATCAATATCAAGGGCATGGCGGTAGATCACGTCGTAAGCGTGTTCCTGGGGCAAGCCGTTGCGCTGAGGCTGCCATGACTTCCCACCGTCTTGCGTCCGGTAGACGCACAGCTGTCCGTCGATGGTCATCCGTTTCTCGTCGCTGACGCCCGGGATGACCCACGCGGTGTCCTTTTCGGTGGCGTGGGCCGCCACGGGAAATCCAAACTTCACGGGGCCATCGTCGGTATGCAACGTATCCCAGCTCTCGCAACCGTCGGTGGTCCGAAATACTCCGCAGTGGTTCTGCATCCACAGCACGTCGGGATGCTCCTGGCAGGCCATGATGAAATGCGGGTCGTGGCCCACGTCGACCGAAGGATCGGGAAGAAAATCGGCAGCGAGTCCCTTGTTGCGCGGCTGCCAGGTATCTCCGTCATCTCGCGACTCGAAGACGCCGGCACAAGAGATAGCTACATATAGATGCTTGCTGTCACGGGGATCCACCACGATGGAATGGATACCCGGCGTATCGCGGCCACCGCCGAACCAGTTCCCCATGCGCGATGGGTGATTCCACAGGGGCGTGACCAGGTCGAACGAATCTCCACCATCGTCGCTCTGGAATAGTCCGCCAGGGTTGGTACCCAGGTACATTCGGTTCGGCTGATCGTCTGCCCCGGGGGAGATGACCCAGATATTCTCGACGCGAGCCGGCTTGGTTGCCCCTTTGTTGCCGAAACGATCGGGAACTACCTCGCCTTGGGGAAACTTGGGGATTTCCACTTCTTCCCAACTGTCACCTCCGTCACGCGATCGATGGAGTTTTTCGCCCCAATGGCCGTGGTCCAGACTGGCCCACTGCATATCCGAGCGCGCGTCGTGAAAGGCATATTCCACCGGATTGCCCGCGTGCGAAATGCGTTGAGTCTTCCACGATCCACCCGCGGGGCGATATTCGATCAGACCTTTGCGCGTGCCAACCAACAGTGTCTTGGCAGACATGATGCCTCCGTGTCCGCGGCGCGGAACTACCCGCCGCTAAGTGCCTGAATGATGTGGATGCTCGACGTCTCGTCGACCGAATCGGACAGGGTTTGGCGATCGCCAATGAGTTCCTGATTCACGAATACGTTCACATGGCGGCGCAGAGAACCACCGCCGTCCAGGAGATAGTCGCGAATGCCCGGGTAGGTTTTTTCCAGATTCGTGAACACTTCAGCCACCGTCGCGCCCTCGACCTGGCCTTCGGTCAGGTCGGGAAAGAAGCGCAGCAGGTGCCGCGTGAACTGGAGATGCGCCAAGTCGAACCCTCGAAATGCAAGAGCGTGGGGGGAAGCGCGACGATGTTCCCATGCAAGCGTGGCTAGGGCAAGTCCCCAGCCATTCCAGCGCCGCGGAAGCACTGTGTCGCGGCCATCAACTACCAGCAACTCATTATCAAATATGCGGTTGAATCATGGTTGATTTAATCAATTGACTAGTCAGTCAATTGTTTTTACCGTTTCAGCAGCTTCACTTCCCCAGCGAGAGGTTTGGCCCATGAGTGCCACCGGCCCCAGCCCCAAGACCAAGCGCACCCGCGATCCCGAACGCACGCGAGCCGCCCTGCTCTTGGCGGCGCGCAGCGAATTCATGGAGCACGGATTCAATGGAGCCCGTACCAGCACCATCGCCAAGCAGGCGGGGGTTCCTTCGGGGCTCATCTACCACTACTTCGAAAACAAACAGACACTCTACCAAGCGGTCATGGAGGGCTCCCTCGCGCCCTACTTCGAGAACCTGCACGAGTTGCTCGAAGGCGCCACAAGCCCTGATCTTCAACTGCTCGAGAGCTCGATCCGCATGTACTTCGAGTTTCTGCAGGACAACCCGCACGCGGCACGACTCATGGCCTGGTGGCACGCCGACGAAGGTTGGCGTCGTGGGGCACCGATAAAAGAAGCCGAACTGTGCGCCGACACGCAGTCGCTGGGCCTGCAACGCATTCGCGAGGCACAGGCCGCGGGTTGCATCAAGCCGCACCTCGACCCCGGCTTCGTGGTGAAGGTGTTCGTGGACTTGTGCATGCAGTGGCACGTGTCGGTGGGCGAGCACGTAGCCGCCCACGGCGGCGACCCCGACCACGCTCCCTCGGTTCGCGCACTCGGGGAACGTTACATCGACCATGTCATCGAAATCTTCATGAGCGGGGTTCGTGCCGACTCAGCTCCCACCCCCCCACCATCCAACTCCTCCGAGGAGAAGCTGTCATGAACGAACAGTCCGTACCGCGCTCGAACAAGCGCCTTCTTTCCGCTCTTGCCGGCGTATTGGTGGTTGGTGTCGCCGTCATCACCGTGACCCAGTTCGGTCGCAGCGCGCAAGCCGACACCAACGCCGTTTCTACGACCCGCGCGGCGATCACGGTCGAAACCACGGTGGCCACATCCGTCGCCGCGTCCGAACGGCCCCAAGGGACCGGGACCCTCGAGGCGAGCCGCTCGGTGTCGCTGGCGTTCGCGGTCGGCGGCGTCGTCCACAAACTTGTGGCGGCTGAGGGCGGCTGGCTTTCCAAGGGAGACCCACTGGTGGAATTGGACCAGGTTCCCTTCCGCAGCGCGGTCGATCAACACGCCGCGCGCGTGCGCTTTCTGGAAAAGAGCCTGGCGCGCAGTGAGATGTTGCTCAGCAACCAGGCCTTGTCGCCCGAAGAATTCGACGCTCAGACGGCCGAGCTCGACGCAGCCAAAGCGCAGCTGAGGCTATCGCGTTGGAACCTGGAACGTGCCACTCTGCGCGCTCCGTTCGACGGTCGCGTTGCCCGCCGCCACGTCGAACGGGGCCAGGTTCTCAGCGCGGGCGTACCCGTGGCTGACATGCTCGACACGCGCCGACTCGAGGTCTGGACCGCGGTGTCCGCGCGCGAGGCCAGCGCCATTGCCGCCGGCCAACCCGTGACAGTTCGAGCCATCGACCGCGACGACGTAGCCATTGCCGGCGTGGTAGATCACGCCCCCGTTCGCAGCGACGTACGTTCAGGCACCGTCCCCGTTCTGGTAACCCTGCCCGACGAAGCGCACGGGTTTCTGGCCGGCATGGTGGTTCAATGCACGTTCACCACCAATCGCACCACCGCCCGATTGTCGTTGCCTACCCGGTCAATTCGGGTCCAGAACGACGGCAACTTCGTAATGCGGGTGGTTGACGGGCGCGCTCGCCGGGTTGCCGTGCAGCTGGGTGCAATCGGCGAGGCCGAGGTGGAAATCGTAAGTGGAATAGAGGCGGGAGATGAAGTCATCACGCGCGCTCCCGACCGACTGCGCGACGGCGACGCCGTCGTGGTTTCGACCACCCTTTCCGCGAGATAGATCATGAGTACGACCGAGTTCGCCGTACGCAATTACCGCTTCATCATCGTGGTCACGGCCGCGACGCTGGCGCTGGGAACTTTGGCCTACGTCGCCATGCCACGGCAGGAAGACCCCGCCCTGAAGGCGTTCGGCTCCACCATCACCGTCATCTATCCGGCGGCCACGCCCGAAGAACTTGAAGACCGGGTGCTCGAGCCGATCGAACGCGCGGTACACACACTGGTGGAGATCGACGAGATCGAATCAACGGCGGGCGATGGCGTGGCCGTAGTAGTGGCGCGCTTCCGCGACGATGTAGACAAGGACCGCGCGTACGATCTTGTGGTACAGCGCGTTTCCGAAGCCCGCGATGAACTGCCCGACGACGTGCTCGAAGTGCGCGTGCGCGAGATCAAGCCCACCAACGTGGTGGTCATGCAGGCCGTATTGCACGGTCCCGGCGCCACGCATCGCGAACTGCGCGAGTGGGCCGAAGAACTCGAAGCGCGTTGGCGGGTCCTGCCCGACGCCAAATTGGTGGAACTGGAGGGCGTGCAAGAACAGGAGATCCACGTACTGGTGCAGCCCGAACGCCTGGCCGCCGCGGGTATTTCGCTGGGCCAGGTGGCGCAGGCGTTGGCTGTGGCCAACGGCGACACGCCCGCGGGTTCGCTGCAGTCAGGGCCCGACCGCCTGACCATTCGCCCCAACCTACGTTTCCGCGACCTCGACGACATTCGCAACACGGTGATCGCCTCGATCGACGGCCGCGCAGTACGCGTCCAGGATCTGGCCGAGGTGGCCTGGGGAGATCAGGACGCGATCTACCTGGTACGACACGACGGTGAGCCCGCGGCTATGGTCACCATGACAATGAAGGATGGCAGCAACGTTTTCGACCTGGCCAAACAAGCACGAGCCACGTTGGTCAAGTTCGAGCAGGACATACCCGAACACCTGACCGTTTCGTTGGCTCTCGACCAATCCGAGGACGTTTCCGAGCGGCTCGGTCGGTTCGGCCGTAGTCTCCTGTTCGGTGCCCTGATCATCTCGGCGTTCGTGGCTCTGCTGGTGGGTTGGCGACCGGCGGTGGTCATCGTGACCGCCATGTTGCTTTCGGTGGGCATCGCATTCTGGTTGATGCACGCGCGTGGCATCGCCCTCCAGCAAATGTCCATCGCCGGGCTGGTCGTGGTACTGGGCCTGCTGGTCGACAACGCCATCGTCGTGGTCGAGGCCATTCTACAAAAGCGCCAAGGCGGATTGGACTCGCGCGCCGCCGCCATCGCCGGCACCGATCGCGTAGCCTCGGCCGTGGCCAGCAGTACCGGAACCACGGTCGCCGCGTTCGTCCCCATGCTGTTCATGGCGGGTTCCGTGGGCGACTTCACGCGCGACATCCCCAGTGTAGTTGTCCTTGTGCTCGTAGTGAGCCTGGCCGTGGCCCTCTTCGTTACCCCCCTCGTTGCCGTTTATGTGTTTCGCGGCAAAGGCTCAAAGGGATTCGAAACCCCGGCTTCGCGTTGGCTGCACCGGCAGGCCACCAGCGGTAGCTACGCACGTTTGCTGAGCCTGACGTTGGTGCACCCGAAATCGACCATCGCACTTCTGTTGCTGGGTGCCATGGGCACGCTGGCGCTTTCGCCACTGGTGGGAATGAACTTCTTCCCCCGGGCCGACGACAAACCGCAGTTCCTGGTGCGCGTCAAGTTGCCGCAGGGTAGCAGTCTGTCCAACACCGACCGTAACGCCCGTGAGGTCGAGTCGTACTTGTTGGAGCAGGACTGGACGGTAGGCGTCACGACCAACGTCGGCCGTGGCAATCCCATCATCTACTACAATCTGCTGCGCAACGCCGAGGCGCCGCACCGGGCCGAACTGCTGGTCAAGGTCCCACGCGAACGCTCCATGGATATTCCTTCGTTCGCGCGCGAGCTGCGTGAACGCTTCGCATCCCATCCGGAACTGGAAGTCGAGACCAAGCTGCTGGTGCAGGGACCACCGGTGGGCCTTCCCGTTTCCATTCGCTTGTACGGGCCCGACCTGGACCGACTCCGAGAGCACGCCGATACGGTGGCCATGCGATTGCGCGAAATACCTGGAGCCATCAACGTCGCCCACGAACTGCGCCCCGGCCCGGCCCGCCTGGACCTACGAGCCGACCCCGTGAAACTTCAGAAGCTGGGGCTGGACAGTGGGTTCCTGGCGCGAGAGATTCGCGCCGCCATGGCCGGCGTGCAAGCCACTACTCTGCGCCGGGACGATAGCGACTACGGCGTGGTGGTGCGCGTGGCCCCCGAGGGCCACGAGACTCGCGCCGACCTGGAACGCCTGCATGTCCCCGTTCCCGGGGGGACCACGGCACCGCTTGCGCAACTCACCCGACCCACGCTGTCATCCACATTCGCGCAGATTGAACACACCGACCTTGAACGTTCGGTGGTCGTGGGAGCCGATCTCGACGGCCGACTGGCCACGGAGATCGTGGCCGATCTGCTGCCCTACGTGGAAGATCTGCCCTTCAATGCCAACGAGCGATTCGAGGTAATCGGCGAAGACGAAGAACGCGACGCGGCTTTTCTGAGCATGCTGAACAACGTGGTCATTGCCATGGGACTCATCTACGGAATTCTCGTGCTGCAGTTCCGTTCGTTCGCACTGCCATTCATCATCTTCACGTGCATTCCCGTGGCCCTCGCGGGGTCGGTGCTGGGCCTGCTCATGGGTCAGTGGCCGTTTGGCTTCACCGCGTTCATTGGGCTATTGGCTCTGGTAGGAATCGTGGTGAACGATGCCATTGTACTCGTGGACCAGGTCAATCAACTGCGGCGCGGTGGGGCCGATCTCATCGACGCAATACGCCAGGGATGCGCTTCGCGCGTACAGCCCATACTGCTGACCACGCTCACCACCATTGCCGGCCTGCTTCCGTTGACGCTGACCGGCGGCAGCATGTGGGGTCCCATGGGATGGGTCATCATCGGCGGACTGCTGGCTTCGACCCTGGTTACCCTGGTCATGGTGCCAGCCATGTATTTACTGATGGAGCGTGGTCGTGAGACTTCAACCGCACGTAGTGGCTTGCGCTGGCCCTGGGCCAAACCGATGGTTTCGACCGCCATTGCCATGCTCGTGGTTGGGAGTATGTCCCTGGCCAACGCGCAGCCTGATAGCGAGAACCAGGAGCCACCGCGTGTGCGCGCGTGGGAAAACGGTCGGGACCTGAAACTCACCTTGGCCGAGGTGGTGGCTCGCATCGACAGCCACAACCTTGAAGCCGCTACGCTCGAAGCCGACCTGGCCGCGGCCGACGCGCGTTGGCGCCAGGCGAAAGCAGCTCGTTGGCCATCGTTGACGCTGGGCGCCGACTACGTTTCGACCAACGATACTGGTACAACATTCGGTCTGGCGGTTCGAAACGTGCAGGATCCCATGGACCTGTTTGCGTTCGACGGCAGCGCCTCGGCCGAGCTGTTGCGCGCCCGCGCCAGTATCCAGTGGCTCCTCTACGATCGCAGTCGTGGCTTCGTGGTGGCCGCGGCCAAATCATCGCGTGCAGCCACGGCCGAGGGCCGCCGGGCCGCCGTGGCTCAGTTGCAATTGGCGGCGGTGGCGCAGTACTTCCTGGCCATACAGCTGGCGCAGGAAGAGGAAGTTGAGCTGGTCGCCTGGAAAGCAGTGGAGCGGGAATTGGCCGATGCCCGGTTGCGCGAAGAGGCCGGACGCGGACTACGGGCCGATGTTCTGGGCCTGCAGGCGCGCAGCGCCGAAATCGTTGCGCAGCTCAGCAATGTACAAGCGGCAAGCGAAGTGGTCGCCGGCCGCCTGGCCGAGCTTCTGAACCTGGAAGACGGGGTGCGCGTCGTCCCCTTGACCGACGCGACCATTCAGCCCACCGCCGTTTCCACGTTGGACGAACTGTTCGCCTTGGCTCAGGAAACACGCGCGGAGTTGGCCGCGTCGGAACTAGCGGTTGATGCCGTAGAGGCCGGCGTGGGCGCGAGCTCCGGCGCGCGATGGCCGCAGTTGGTGGCTGAACTCAGCGCCGACACGCTCATGCCCGAAGCCAATCTCGATCAGTCGAGCGAATCTTACACGGCACTGTTGGGGCTGCGCTGGCGTCCGTTTGAAGGTGGCGCCATCGGCGCTCGCGTGGGCGAGGCCAAAGCCCAGCTACGTCGGGCGCAGTACGAAGTGGAGCGTGAGCGGCTTGCCATCCGCAAACAGGCCCTGGACGCGTGGACGAACCTGCAACGCACGCAGCGCCAACGCGAGGCGGCCCAATTGCAGTTCGACGCCGCCCAGGAGGCCTATCGCATTGTGTCGCTACGGTTTCGCGAAGGACGCGACACGTTGAGTCGCTTTCTGGACGCCGAGGCAAGCCTCACCGGCGCACGTACCGCGTTGGTTCGATCCCGAGCGCAGATGAATGCCGCGCAGGCACAGGTACGTTGGGCCGGGGGCATGGAACTGGTGGTAAACTGAACTACGCGGCCACCCGGTTTCGCCGTACCGCGAATGCGGCGATCAACGCCACCACGACTGGCATGGCCCATACCCAGGGTATGCTCGCCGTCCGTCGCTCCAAGGGGACCAGCGTCGAACCATCGCCAATGAGTACGTAACCAGCCCAGTAGAACGGGTGCCGGGTACGCGGATTTTCCCGGAGTTTTGCCTGCGCACGAGAGAGCGCTCCGGCCACCGAGTGGCCGTTGGACAGTTCCCGGTAGAACACCCGCATGAAACCACTGGCTGTACCGTCATCCAGCGGCCACAACGTGGCCACGACCACCGACACCTGCGCACTGAGAAATGCGTGGGCCAGACCCTGCACGCCCTCGCCGGCCAGGATGCGCCCGCCTGCCGATTCGCAACCCGACAGCACGGCGAGGGTCGCATTCAGGTCCAGGCCGGCGATCTCGGAGGCCCGCAGATACCGCTGCTCCGGCGCGTCGGTTTCGGATCGCAACACCGCCGCACCCGTGAGCGAGCTTACCGATCCCAGATACGAACGCTCGGGAGCGGCCAACAGCAACCCCGAACGCCACGGTCTCTGTCCATCCACACGGGTATGTGCGGCCAGATGCAGCACGCGACCCTGGGACAACACCGACTCATCGGGCAACACACCCATGTGGGTGGCTACGCGTTGGAACCGGCGGCCGAGGTCCCTGACTTCATCCATTGCGCCCAACAACTGCTGGCCGGCGTCGTTGGCACCGCCGGCAATGGCGACGATATCGGTGGGAACGTCGCCGGTCGGCAAGTCCCGTCGCCGCAGTCGCTCGAGAATGGTGACCGAGGGAATGCGTTGGATTTCCTTGTTGGCCAAGCCGAGATCACGACCCGCTTCACACTGGGCCAGGCTGGCCAATGGCAATAGGTGCAAGGGCCCATCGGGAAGAAACAGGATTCGGTCGGCGGCGGCGACCTCTTCACGCACGCCAGAAAACAACATCTCGATGACCGCGGTCGCGGCCGCGTCCAGGATCGTGTGGTCGGCGGCAGGAACCGACTCCGGGTCCGACAGCAACTGTTGATGCAAGAGAAGTTTCTCGGCCAGCTCGTTTCCGCCCGGAAGCTCGACCCATCGGCAGGAAGAACGAGTCACCGCGAACAACAATGACGCGGAATCACCAACGTACGTATCGAGCAGCAGTTCACCTTCCTGCAATAGGTTGTTCTGCAGCTCATCCAGCCTAGGGGGACTGAACTCGGCCTCGTGTACCTCCACGGCGGGACCCACCATGCGCTCCCACAGCGTGCGCGCCTTGTAGCGTTGCGCGGCCTCGAACGCAGCCCTGGTACGTTCAGCCGGGGATACCGTAAGCGGATGGTTCGCGAGGTTGCGTGCCAGATCTATGTATACCTCGCGCCCAAATGAGCCCCGCTGCTCGCGCCACTCGGGGTCATCGGGCGTACTTCGTTCTTCCTCCCACGCTCCCGAAGCTCGTTTCAACACGGCCGCCACGCTGTCGGGCATATCCATCGACTCGTAGCATTCGGCCTGCCCGGTCAGCGATTCCAGCATGGCAAGTGTGTGCCCGATTCCCCGTGCCTCGGCCTCGATCTCGATCCACCGCCGAAGCGCATCGGCGGTATTTCCCATGCGAAACTGAATGTCGCTGAGCGCGTCGCGCATGGGCAGGTACTGCGTAACCGAGGCGCGACCGGCCAGGTCCTTTTCGGCCTGCAACAGCAGGTCCCGGGCCAGCTGCTCTTCGCCCTTGGCATCCTTCACATCAGCCAGCCGGTGTAGGGCCCTGATCTCGCCCGTTACATACTGTTGGGCACGGGACAACTCGAGTGCTTGATTCAGATGAACTTCGGCCTCATCGAGGCGATCGGTCTTGAGAAGAAAATAGCCCATGTGTATGTGCACGTTGCACACCGCTTGTGCGTCTCCGAGCGACGGCACCTCCGCGAGCAACTCGCGCAGCAAGGCCTCGGCCTCGTCGTCACGCCCGATTTGCGCAAGGGTGTGCGCGTAGTTGGTTCCCACGGTGAACACGTTGTTCACCTCGCCCATTTCCTTGGCGTACTCGTAGTTCGCCTTGTACGCTCGGGCGGCTTCACTGGGATCGCCAAGATGATTTTCCAGGTAGGCGAGGTTGGTCAGTCCCTGGATGAGACCGTACGGGTAGTCGATCTCGCGACTCAACGCCACGCAACGGTCGAAACACTCTCGCGAGGCCGCGAATCCTCCCTGGTAACTGTGGACAAGGCCCAGCATGTTCAACGCCATGACCTCATCGGCTTTCATTTCTTTCTGTCTTGTCAATGCCACCGCCCACTCCAGATGCTCGCGGGCTATGTCATAATCGCCCGCGAACGCGGCGCGACGACCCAACGCGCTGCGCGCGCGGGCCTGGTAGACCTCATCATTGCGAAGCTTGGCCAGCTCGAGCACGCGGGCGTAGAGCGTGTCGGCGCGCGCGACATCGCCGGCGCCTTGCACCGCGAGCCCCAACTTGTACAACTCACTGCAAAGCCGGGTGGTGTCGCGCAGCGCCGCGGCCATCTCGGCGCCATGCGCGCCGATGTCGATCGCCACCTGTAGCTGACCGAACTTGCGCAACCAATACGACTGCAGACGCATGGCGTCGAGCGTCGCCACCGAATCGGCGGCGGCCTCGGCTTCGTTCCGCAGGTCGGCCAGAAACGCGATCGCCCCATCAACGTCTCCGGTGCGACGGATAGAGTCGGTAGCCGCGAAACCCATGCGCCCCACACGCTCTCGGAGGGTTGGTTCTTCTTGGGCCGTGGACACCGCCGCAACGCTGGCCACCACCAGCGCGACCATCAGAGCAACGCGATTTGGGGATCGGGTGGGCGACACGGAAACTCCCAGCGCACTCGAGGGTGTCGGCTCTCGTTCCCTATTGTGATCGACCAGCGACCCGGGAATCACGCTGAATCCATATTTGCCAGCAATCCAGATTCGCCAGCCATGAGCCTTGCGGCGACCAGGATTCAAACGTACGTTTCAATCACTCGTTTGAAAGGACCCCGTGAGCCAGCTCGAGACCAAGGATCGGATTCTCGACGCCGCTGAGAACCTCTTTAGTGACAAGGGGTTCAGCGCCACGTCGTTGCGTTCGATCACGACCCTGGCCGGCGCGAATCTGGCCGCGGTGAACTACCATTTCGGATCGAAAGACGCCCTCATCCAGGCGGTGTTCCGACGCATTCTCACGCCCCTCAACAACGACCGACTCCAGCGACTGGACGCGTTGGAGGCTCGCGTCCAGGAGCCCTCGGTCGACGAAGTCCTCACCGCGTTTCTGACCCCGGTGGCCACGCTCTGGAGTGAATCGAAACGCGGTCCGGTGCTCGTACGTTTGTTTGCGAAAACGTTTGCTGAGCCTTCCACCAATATCCGCGACCTCGTGTTCAGTGAATTCGAAGGCATCGCGGCCCGTTACATTCCCGCGCTGGCCCGCGCGGTACCTCACCTCAGCCGCCGCGAAGTCATGACGCGACTGCACTTCCTGATCGGCAGCATGACCCACACCGTGACCAACTGGGACATGTTGGCCGGAGCGCCCGGCGCCGACGAACTCATTGAACAGATGGTGACCTACGGAGCGGCGGGATTTCGCGCGCCGGCGGCGCTGACTACGTCAAAGGGAACGCCATGAAGAAGGCTTTTGCATTGGCCACGTGGCTTTCGATCGCCGGCTGCGCATCGGCGCCGTCCGTGAATCATCCCAACCTCGAGGTCAGCGTGCCCGACACCTGGGAGATTGCCGGAACTCGCAATGTCAGCGACGGCTGGTGGATGGAGTTCGGTGATCCCGCGCTCGACATGGTCGTGGAGACGGCGTTGTCGGACAATCTCGACCTGCGCGTGGCCGTGGGCCGGGTAGAGGCAGCGCTAGCCCAGGCCGGCATCGACGGGGCCGCGCTATGGCCGCAGATCCAGGCCGTCGGCAGTGGAAGTCGGCAGAAAAACATCTTCGTGGGCTTGCCGATCCCCAGTGCCGACGGTGGTGTGATCACCAACTACTTCAACAGCTACTCGGCGTCGCTGCAGGCGAGCTGGGAACTGGATCTGTGGGGCAGAGTCCGAAACATGAAAGGCGCCGCACTGGCCGAGGTGCAAGCATCGGCGGCCGACCTCGCTGGGGCCCGCCTGTCAATCGCCGCTCAGACCACCCGCGCCTGGCTGACCGTGCGAAGCGCGCGGATGCAGCTGGATCTGGCCCGGGTCACGCTCAAGGCTTTCGAGGGCACCGCGAATATCGCCTGGGAACGTTACAAGCGGGGACTCCTATCGTCGGTCGACGTGTACCTCACACGCAACAGCACCGCCAGCGCCGTCGCGCTGGTGGCTCGGCGAGAGCAACAGTTGCAGACCGCGGTGCGTCAGTTGGAGGTCCTGTTGGGACGCTACCCCGCCGGAATCCTCGAGGATGGTACCCAGCTTCCCAGACTCAACTCGCCGGTTCCCGGTGGATTGCCCTCGGAGCTGGTAGCCCGACGCCCCGACTTGGCCGCCGCCGAACGTCGGTTGGCCGCCTCTGGCTCACGGATTTCGATTGCCAAGGCCAACCGCTATCCGCAGTTCAGCCTGACCTCCAGCGTCGGTACCACCAGCGATGAACTGAGCGATCTGACCAACGGCAATTTCAGCGTGTGGAATCTGGTGGGCAACATCGTTCAGCCGTTGTTCCAGGGCGGTCGCATCAGGGCCCAGATTCATGGTGCGCAGGCACAAGAACGAATCGCCCTGGCGAACTACGCGCAGTCGGTACTCGACGCCTACGCCCAGGTAGAAATCAGGCTGGGTTCGGAACTGACGCTGTCGCGCGAAGAAGAAGCACTGGCCAATGCGGCCAGCGAAGCACGTTCGGCGTGGGATCTGGCGGAAGAGCGCTACCAACTCGGTGTACAGGACCTGCTCTCCGTGCTCGAATCGCAACGACGTTCGCTGAACGCCGACTCATCGCTGATCGAAGCCCGCCGACAACGATTGCAGAATCGAGTGGACCTGTACGTCGCATTGGGCGGCGGCTTCGAGTCACCCACCAATACAACATCAACTATCGACCGGGCCCCGGGCCCGACAGACACGAAGGGTCGGCCATGAACAAGGCCATGAAAGTCGTCCTGCCGCTTCTCATTCTTCTGGGTGGGGCGCTGGGTGGCTTCGCTATCATCTCGGCCAAGCCCGAGGTGAAGACCCAGCCCGCCGACGCCCCCGCCCCCGTCGTGCGCACGGTAACCGTCGAACCGGTAACCCACCGCTTCACGGTACGCGCCCAGGGAAGCGTGGAGCCACGCATCGCAAGCACCCTGGTAGCTGAGGTTTCGGGCCGCGTCACCAGCACCGCCGACGCATTCGTGTCCGGTGGCTTCTTCAAGAAGAACGAAGTACTGCTGACCATCGACTCCAGCGACTACGAGGCTGCGTTGGCCCGAGCCGAAGCGGAATTGACCGCCGCCCAGCTCAGCTTGGCGCGGGAACAAGAAGAAGCAGTCGTAGCCGAGCGCGAATGGAAGCGCCTGGACAGCGGCGAAGAGCCCTCGACCCTGGTGAAACGGGAACCACAACTCGCCAATGCCCGGGCGTTGGTAGCCGCGGCCCGGGCCGCGGTCGAAAAATCAAGGAGGGACCTGGCCCGAACCCGTATCCGCGCGCCATACGACGGAAGAGTGCGTCAAAAGCAAGTTGACCTGGGCGGCTACGTCCGCGCGGGATCGCCCGTCGGAAACGTCTACGCGGTCGACGCCGCCGAAATCCGGCTGCCGCTTCCCGATGCCGATCTGGCGTACCTCGACTTGTCGTTCAGTTATCGCAACGATAGCACCCCCAGCCAGAATGCCACCACGGTTCTCGTGCACGCAACGTTCGGGGGGCGATCGCATACGTGGCGTGGAGTTCTCGATAGAACCGAAGGCGAAATCGACGCGCGTACTCGCATGGTCAACGTAGTGGCTCGCGTGGACGATCCCTACGGTCGTGGCGACAACCCGGAGCGCCCGCCACTGGCCGCGGGCATGTTCGTCGAAGCCGAGATCCTGGGGCGCGAAGTCAATCAGGTGTACCTGGTTCCTCGCGATGCCCTGCGCGATGACACAACCGTGCTGGTGGTCGACAACGACAACACCCTGCGCTTCCGACGCGTCGAAGTGCTTCGCCGTGGTTCAACCACCGTGGTTATCGCCAGCGGCCTGAGGCCGGGCGAGCGAATCTGCATCAGCCGACTGGAAACCGTGGTCGAGGGGATGCGTGTTCGCGTGGCCGGCGGGGAAACGTCATGAACGCCATGATTCGTTGGTTCGCCCACAACGATGTTGCCGCCAATCTCCTGATGGTGCTGATCATGGCCAGCGGCGTGGTCGCCTTTTCCAACATCAAGCAGGAAATCTTTCCCGAGTTCGAGTCCAACGCCATCACCGTGTCCGTCGTGTACCCCGGGGCCACGCCGGCCGAGGCAGAAGAGTCCATCTGCATGCGCATTGAAGAGCAGATCCAAGGGCTCGACGGTGTGAAGCAAATCCGATCTACCGCCACCGAGAATGTGGGCGCGGTGATCGTGGAGGTACTGGAAGACGCCGACGCGCGCGAGGTGCTCGACGACGTGAAGAGCCGCGTCGATGCCATCGACACGTTCCCCGAAGACGCGGAACGACCCGTGGTCAGCGAGCTTCAGATCACGCGCCAGGTCCTGAGCATTGCGCTATCTGGTGATACCGACGAGCGAAGCCTGAAGGAACTGGGCCAGCGACTGCGCGACGATATCGCCTCGCTCGACGGCATCACCCTGGTCGATTTGGTAAACGTCCGACCCTATGAAATATCCGTCGAAATCTCCGAGGAAGCACTGCGACGCCATGGACTCACCATGGACGCGGTGGCGCAAGCCATTCGCGTTTCGTCATTGGACCTGCCGGGAGGATCGGTCAAGACCGAGGGCGGAGAAATCCTTCTACGCACCAAAGGGCAAGCGTATCGTGGCGATGAGTTTGAGGACATTGCCCTCGTGTCGCGATCGGACGGTACGCGGTTGCGCCTGGGCGACGTGGGAACCGTGATCGACGGCTTCGAGGACACCGACCAATCGACCCGTTTCAACGGCAATCCCTCGGCCATGGTGAAGGTCTACCGGGTTGGTGACCAGGCGGCTCTGGAAGTCGCGGCTACGGTAAAGGAATGGGTCGCGGCGAACGAGTCTCGCATGCCGGCCGGAATCGATCTCACCATCTGGGATGACAACTCGGTGTACCTGAAGGGCCGTATGGATCTCATGGTCCGCAATGGTCGCAGTGGATTGATCCTGGTGTTCCTGGTGTTGGCTCTGTTCCTGCGCTTTCGACTGGCGTTCTGGGTCAGCGTGGGCGTGCCCATATCGTTCCTGGGCGCCATCTGGTTCATGCCCATACTGGGCGCGTCGATCAACCTCATCTCGTTGTTCGCGTTCATTCTGGTACTGGGAATCGTGGTCGATGACGCCATCGTGGTGGGCGAAAGCATCTACACCCACCAGAAGACAACCAAGGACCGTCGCAAAGCAGCCGTCGACGGCACGTTGGAAGTGGCTCTACCCGTGGTGTTCGCGGTTCTGACCACCATTGCGGCGTTCTACCCGCTACTGAACGTTCCGGGCACCACGGGACAGATCTGGAAAGTCATTCCACTTATCGTAATTCCCACGCTGCTGTTCTCGATGCTCGAGTCGAAGCTGATTCTGCCCTCTCATCTGGCCCACCAGAACACGGCCGAGCGCGCGGTTGAAAGGTTCCTGCACGCAATCGGCGTGGCTACGCCCTGGGGCCGCTTCCAGTCAAAGTTCGCCAATGGACTTGAGTCCTTCATCCACAACCGCTACCAACCGTTTCTAAAGTTGGCGCTTCGCAACCGCTACGCTACCTCGGCCGTCGGCCTGGCCGGGATGTTTCTCACGGTCAGCCTGGTGGCCTCGGGCTTCGTTCGCTTCGTATTCTTCCCGCCGGTAGAGGCCGACATCATAACCGCGACCCTCACCATGCCGCAGGGAACCTCCGTCGACCAGACCGCGCGAGCGGTGCAACGCATCGAAGACACCGCGCAACAACTGCGTCAGGAACTCGACTCCGAAACACCCGAGGGTGCGCCCAGTACGTTCCGCCACCTACTTGCATCGGTAGGTGGGCAGCCCAAGACCGCCGAGCGAGCGGCCGGCCCCGGCCAGACCGGCGAGGGCTTCGTCGGCGCGCATCTGGGTGAAGTACAGATCGAGTTGGCCCCGTCCGAAACTCGCGCCCTCAGCAGCGAGGAGATTTCGGCGCGATGGCGTGACCTGACCGGCGCCATCCCCGATGCCACGGAGCTCAGCTTCAACGCATCACTGTTCAGTGCCGGCGAAGCGCTGAACGTCCAGATGTCGTCGTCCGACCAGGACGACCTGCGTGAAGCTACCGTGCGCCTGAAGGAGAAGATCGCGGAGTATCCTGGCGTGTACGAAATCGCCGACAGCTTCCAGGAGGGAAAGCAGGAACTGAAGCTCTCCATCAAACCCGAAGCCGGGGCCTACGGAATCACCCTGGCCAACCTGGCCCGTCAGGTAAGACAGGGCTTCTACGGCGAGGAAGCCCAACGCATCCAACGTGGGCGTGACGATGTAAAGGTCATGGTGCGGTATCCCGAAGAGGATCGCCGCAGCCTGGGAGACGTAGAAAACATGCGGGTGCGTACGGCGTCGGGCGACGATGTTCCGTTCGCACTGGTAGCCAATGCGCAACTCGGACGCGGCTATTCCACCATCAATCGCGTCGACCGCAGGCGCGTCATAAACGTGACCGCCAGCGTCGATCAGGAAAAATCCAGCCCCAACGCCATCGTGGCCGACCTTACACAAACCCTGTTGCCCACACTCGCCAACGACTACCCCGGGCTGACCTATTCGTTCGAGGGAGAGCAGGAAGAGCAGCGCGAAGCCATGGGCGGATTGCTGCGCGGTTTCGCCGTGGCCCTGCTACTCATCTACGCGCTCATGGCGATTCCCTTCAAATCGTATCTGCACCCGTTCGTCATCATGAGCGTCATTCCCTTTGGCCTCATGGGCGCGATCTGGGGACACCTGATCATGGGTCGCGAACTCAGCATCTTGTCGGTGTGCGGCATGGTGGCGCTGACCGGCGTGGTGGTGAATGACTCGTTGGTGCTGGTGGACTGGATCAACCGTCGCCGACGCGAAGGCGTGAACGTTTCCGACGCCGTACACCGCGCGGGGGTGGCCCGGTTTCGGCCCATTCTGCTTACCTCTCTCACCACGTTCGCAGGCCTGCTGCCGATGTTGCTTGAACGCAGCCTGCAGGCGCAGTTCCTCATTCCCATGGCCATCAGCCTGGCCTTCGGAGTGTTGTTCGCCACATTCGTCACGCTGCTGCTGGTGCCCGCCAGCTATCTGATCTTCGAGGATCTTCTGGGCCTGTGGCCACGCGCGAAAGCTGCGCGAGCGGCGAAACAACGGCGTGGAGTCGCCACTCCTGAACGGGGTGAGTTCGTCAATCCTGACGATCGCCAACCTGCCTAGCAGCGTAACTCTATATTTTTCAACAATTCGATATCAGGCACAGCGGTTGCAATCTCCGGATGCACGGCGGGGGAGGTCCCGCTCACAGTGCAACTGGACGCAGACTGGAGCGATCGCATGGTGGAAGTATTGATCTGGAATTTTTCGGCGAAGGGCCTCAAGGGCAAAGGGAACATCGGACACGCGGCCCTGAAGACGAGCCACGACTACGTCAGCTGGTGGCCGTCCCGGCCAGTGTCAGTGACGAAGGGACGCGTCCCGGCCCGTCCGCATGACGAAGCCACCGACATCATGGCTGAAGGTGCTCCGCCCGATCATCGCATTGAAATCCGAGGACTCGACGAAGCCGCCATTTCGTATTGGTGGACTTCCTTCCAGACTTCGCGCGACTACCGCTTGTTCATGCAGAACTGCTCGACCGTGGTCGCGCTGGCCATGAAGGAGGGCGGAGCCACGAAGTTGTGTCGCGGAGCGGGTTGGGCCTGGCACTCCTGGAACACGATCTGGCACCCCAACGACGTACGTCGATACGCGCTGGCCGCCGCGGCCGGCGGCGGGAAGCCCTGACCCCCGGCTTTCGCGCATCAGCTTCAACGAATCGGATTCGACGTGCTCCCAAGGGAATCGTCGAACCCGTAAGGGCCGCCCCTTCTCTTCCCCCCGGGGCGGCCCTATTTCAAACTTCTCGCCCATTCTTTACGTCGGCTTTCTGGTCGCTGAAGTCTGTTCCGAGGTCCCTCACATCAAATAAGCAACACAATTGAATGTTTTGATGTTTCGCTGTTGTCGCATTGTGATGTTGAAAGTTTCCCATGCTTCCCTGGCGTCCCTCGGGTTCTGACACTGATTTCCTAACTTGTTGTAATAGCGTTGTTTATGGTCGTGGCACAGACAGTGCTGTAGGGCGTGACACCCCGGCCAAGCAGGCACAACGCTAGGAGAACAACGCAATGATGGCCCCCACCACCGCGCGCGTTTCGCAGTTTCTGATATTCGGAGTACTCATGGGAGCGGCGTTCGCCTCCGCACCCACGGCACACGCTGACACCACAGTGACGGCCCAGGTCGACGGCAGGCGATGGGATATTTCGCAGTCCGACATTTCCAACGCGGCCTACCTCACCGACGAGCGCGAAGATCTCACGTTCATCGACACGGCCCAGAACGAAACGCCCGCGCAGATTCGCTTCTCACTCGATCACACCCAGCCGGTGGACGTAGAGATCCTGGATCTGCAGGGTCAGGTCGTGCGCACGGTCGCCACGGGACTGTGGGCGCGCGGCGACCACCAATTGGCGTGGCACGGGGACGACGATGAAGGCAAGAAGCAGATCCCCGGTCTCTACGTGGTGCGCATGCGCGCAGCCGACAGCGGGTTTGTTTTCGCGCGTTGAGGCGGGAGCCGGCGGGGAAGAAAGCCCGCGCCGGAACTTGCACGCCACGCGTCTCACGAGCCGGCGGGGCTTACTTGACTATGGTAACCGGCTGCGTGCGCACGCCGAACTCCGACTCGAGCTGTACCCGATACACGCCGGCGGCCAACGATGCGCCGCTTGAGTCGGTCGCGTCCCATTGCACCGAGTGTGGCCCCGCACCCACGTAGCCTTCGAACACCACCGACACCTGGCGCCCCCTCGCATCGTAGGCCACCAGTCGAATGTCGGCCGCGGCCGGCACGCGGTACTGCAACGTGGTACGCGGGTTGAAGGGGTTGGGCCAGGCCGGCGCCAGCACGTAGTTCGCCGGTAGAGTAGGCGCAGCCGTAACGTCACAGTTCAGGTTCACGCTAACCGTGTTGTTCGTTTCCCGGTCTTCCACCACTACCTGGGCCCCGTCGATCACCATGATCAGATCGAATGGACCGGATTGCGTCCACGGAAAACAGAACACATGCGGCACGATCTGGCCGTCCACCAGATCGACATCGGTGAAACTGGCCACCAGATTCGCCGGAACCTGCGGATCGTCCACGAAGTACTCCACGTCCACGCTCGGTACCAGCACACCGGCTCCGGCTCCGTACGCCGCATAGGACGACGTGACACAGACCTCACCCGCACCGCACGAGGCGATCAGGTCGGCCGAGGTCGAAACCAGATCCAGATTCACGCGACGGATCCGTTGAATACGGCCGGGAACGTAGCTCAAAACGTAGAGATTCCCGTCGGGCCCGGTATCCAGATCGGGTGTGCCAACGAAGCCCGCGCCGAACGCCACCGAATCGCGCTCCTCGACCGTGTCGGCTACCAGGTCCTGCAGTTCGGGCGTGGGCATGACCAGCGTTTCACGCGCGCCGTCGAGATCGAAGCGATACATATTGCCGAAGTTCATTTCGGACACGAACAGGTCGTTCTCGTACTGGGATCCCCAATTGGTAGAGGCAAAAAACTCGAGCGCAGTGACCGCCACTGTGTTGAGCCAACTGAATTCGGGATCGCTGTAGGCCGAACCGGGAAACGCATACAGATGTCCCACGCCCTGCACATCGCGCTCATCCGGGCCCTGCAGGTCGAGCCAACCGGAATTGAAACCTGGCTCGATGCGGTTGATCTCGTCGTACTGCTCGGTGCCGTTCTCCGAATCCCAGAGGTCGCCACTTACCGGATCGAACGAAAGTCCGTAGAGGTTCCGAATACCGTACGCGAAGACGTCTTCGATGCCAGCTTGCCCCGCGAAGGGGTTTCCGGGTGCAGTGGATCCATCATCGTTGATGCGAAGGATCACGCTGGTCAGGTCCGGCGTGAGCGAACCCGTACTCACGTTCTGCATGACGCCAAGATGCTGTTGATCGCCTCGACCTATGTATAGTTTGTCATCGGGACCGAACGTCATGATGCCGCCATTGTGGAAAGCCCCGGGATCGGCGGGAAAGTCCGCGATGAGCACGGGGGTTCCCAACGAACTTCCATCCCAGGTGTAACGGTAGACGCGGTGACCAAGTACGGCCGTCACCACGGGTGAATCGGCTCCCGTACTGCTTTCGGAGTAGTACAGGTACACCCAGCCGTTGGTGCCGAATTGCGGATGCAGTGCGCTGCCCATGAGTCCGAAGTGACCACCAAAGAAGTTCACGTGAACGTCGAGCACGGTGCCGGTCACCACACCCGCCTGCACGCGAACGACCTCGCCGGTACGTTGCTTCAGCACCAGGATGTCATCGGGGCCGATGAACTCCATCTGGACGGCAAAATCGAAACCGGTGGCGACATCTTCGATGAGAAGCGCGGGGTCGCTCACCGTTTGCGCCGAAAGTAGAGTCGGAGCCAACGCAACAAGGGCCAAGGTCAGGACGAAAACCCGTGCCGAAGCATAACGGAGAGCCATGGTGCAATCCTCGATGTGTTGAACAATGGGTAGGTGAACCCAGAAAGAATACCACACCCAACCGCCGCCGAGGACCAGCCAGGAAAAGGAACAGCCGTCCCCTTAGAGACCTTTCAAACGACGCCAGAGTGTCGTCCGGCTGATCCCCAGCGCCTCGGCCACACGCTTGCGATCTCCGCCGTACTTCTGCATCGCCTCCGGGAGGAGCGTATCCGAGTCCTTCGCCTTGAGACTTCCCCTCGACCCGCCTTCGTTCTCGGGATCGGGATCGGTCACGGAATTCGGGAGGTCCTGTCGCTCGATGCGATCGCCCCGAGCGCAGACGTGGGCAAACTCGATGGCATTGCGGAGTTCGCGGATGTTCCCCGGCCAGGAATACCGCTGGAGAAGATCCAGAGCGCGGGCCGAGATACGCTCGACCTTGCCGGAGCGCGATTGGTTCAATTGATGCAGGAACTCTTCCACCAGCAGCGGGATGTCCTCGGGGCGTTCCCGCAGTGGTGGGAGTTGGATCTGGATCGCGTTGAGGCGGTAGTAGAGATCCTCGCGGAAACTGCCTTGCTTGATGGCTTGCCGGAGGTCGCGGTTGGTGGCGGCGATGATCCGGATATCGACCCTGATCGTTTCAGTGCCGCCGACCTTCTCGAACTCCATCTGCTCGAGAACCCGGAGTAACTTTGTCTGGAGATTGGGCGACATCTCGCCCACTTCATCGAGGAACAGCGTTCCCCGATGCGCGACCTCGAAAAGCCCGCGCTTATCCTCGTTGGCCCCGGTGAACGAGCCTCGTACGTGGCCAAAGAGCTCGCTCTCGAGCAGGCTCTCGGCCAGAGCGGAACAGTTGATCTTCACGAAACGGGCGTTACGTCGTGGGCTGATGTCCTGCAGGGCCGAAGCGACGAGTTCCTTGCCGGTTCCACTCTCGCCCAGGATCAGAACCGCCGAGTCCGTCGGGCCAAAGATCCGCACCAGTTCGAACAGTTCCCGCATCTTGGCGTTGCGACTGACGAGCTGATGGAAGTTGCGCGAGAAGCGAGCGTTGCGCCGGAGTTCAACGATTTCGGACGCGTTGTGCAACACGCCGATGACGTGCTCCGCCTCGTCGTCTCGTCCCATGTGAAGAAAGACACTCTTGTCGACCGGCATCCGTCCTGCGGCCGAGTCGATCTCCTCCCGGCAGTCGATGATGTTCTTCTTGTTCTCGTGGGCCCAGAGAATCGGGCAGTCAGTCTGGCACTTGTCGGACCCGAATACTTCGGGGCAAGGCTGTCCGACGACTTCCTCTTCCCTCTTGCCAAGGAGTTCCAGCAGCTTCGGGTCGGCGCTCTGGACGATTCTATCCAGGGAGGCCGTGAAGTAGCCATCCGAACTGTCGGTGAGGATGGAGTCGAGGCGCTTCCGCTCATGGTCCAGTTCGATGTTCTGGGTCTGCATGTCATCGATGAACGCGCCGAGGGCACGCATATCCCGGTAAGTCTCAACCATGCCGATGATTTCACCGTTGTCATCGATGTAGGGAGACGCGGATACGCAATAGGGTCCTTGCGCGACCTGGGGGCAGTGGAGATTGTGGCCCGTGAAGGCCTCACCGTCGTTCATGATGCCGGAGTGCGGGCAGTTCCGGCAGTGGTCGAAGCCGATCAGTTCTTCGCAGCTGCGCCCGACGAGTTCCTCGGGCTTGAGGTTGTACATCCTCGCCATGACGGGATTGGCGTAGAGGATCTTCTTGTCCCGATCGACGACGAGAATCCCATCCGTGACCGATTCCAGAACGCGTTGGCCCAGGACACGCGGGGGTTCTTCACCTGGTCTTGTGGACTTCCGTTCCATGGAGCCTACTCGTCGGTTTCGATTCCCATGAGCAACGCCAGTACGGCGCCCGCGACCGCGTACATCGGCGGCGGGTCGGAGTGCTTCAGCCGGGTCAGCATAGCGGGAATCCAGCTCTGGAGAAAGCGAGCAGAGAATGGATGCTTGGCGAGTGGCTCGCGGAGGGTGCCCTTGAGATAGTAGAGACGCTCGAGCAGCACCGTCAGATGATCGGGAGGCAGGGTCGCCTCCAACACCGGGGACAGTCCCGCCGAGCGAAGCTCCGAGACGAGATCGGCCAGAAAAACCGACTGTGCCTCCGGTCCCTGCTCGTACAGATAGGCCGTGGCTTCGAGGAAGACGACCTCGGTCTCCCTTGAATTCACGAAGAGCCGCACGTGCTCGCTGGCGAGGGTCGACAACTCGGCTTGCCCCGTCGCGCCGGAAGGCATTTCCGGAAGGGAAGTGCCACCCGCGAGCTCGGCGGAATCGATCAGGCCCGACAGGTCCGCCTCTCGGAGCTGGCGCAACGAGTCCGCGGTGGGCGGGCGGAACGCGAGGATCAACCAAGCGATCAGTTGCTCTCGGGCCTGGTTGCGGCCTTCATGCAGTGCGAAGCTATCCAAAGGTGCTCACCTGCCCCGCGTGGACGAAGACCCAGCGCAGCACGAAGCCGCCGATCAGGACCTGCACTCCACTGAGATAGGCCAGTACGCGATGGTGACGGGACGTCGCCTTGCCTGCGATGAGTGGCATCAGGTCAAAAAGCTCGATGATCAACGGCAGAACGAGTCCGATCGCCACGAAACCGATCCAGAACATCCCGGTGAACGGGCCGCCGAGCACCAAGGACAGCGAGCGAGCCTGGCTCTGCGTCGAAAGCGCGTTGTGAAGCAGGTAGGGGACGAGGATCAGGATCTCGACCAGGATGATCGCGATGTCGGCGCTGTAGAGGAAGCGGCGCTCGGAGTGGTAGTCGCGTGCGCCGGACGCCGGCCGCCGGCCACTCGCGATCATGATGAGCAAGGCGGCGGCCGTCGAGAGGGCGCTGAATAGGAAAAGCATCGCGACCATGGGAGTGTTCCAGAAGGGCCGGGCGGGAATCGCGCCCAGCAGAACACCGGTATAGATACCCACGCCGAGGCCGAGCGGAACACCTACGGCGGCCAGGAGTCGCCGCCACAAGCGTCGCGTGGCGGGCGTCGGAAGCGGGAGACTTGTCTTGCCCAGTCGCAGCGCCGACGGCTTCTCCGGAAACTGCCACACCAACATGTGCAGAATGCTGACTCCCGTAAAGGTCACCAGCAACCAGCTGCCGATGGACATTGGGGATGTCCACTGCACGGTGGCGAAGAGCCGCCAGAATCGTAAAGGGCTGCCCAGATCAAAGATCAGCATCACGCTGCCCAGCACGACCGGCCATGGGGCGATCACCGCGGCCACCTTGGACATCTCACGAAACTTGCCACCGCCCCAGAAGGTCAGGAGTGCGGAGAAGACGAACAGGCCCGCACTGAGACCGCCGAAGTAGAGATAGAAGACGACCAGATTTTCCCAGTAGTGGTGCACGACTCTCTCCTACTCGTCAATGTAGTAGACTTGCGGTTCCGTTCCGGCTTCGACCTTGCGCCGGCTGGTGCGATGCTCGGCCAGAAGTCGCGAGACCTCCGACTGCGGATCGTTGATGTCGCCGAAGACGCGGGCCCGACTGGGACAGGTCTCGACGCACGCGGGCTCCCGTCCGGCCCGAATCCGGTCGGTACAGAAATCACACTTGTCGGCGATGCCCTTGGTGGGGTGCGGATAGCGCGCATCGTACGGACACGCCTGCATGCAGTAGCGGCAACCGATGCAGGTGTCGGCGTCGACGCGGATGACGCCGTCTTCGTCCCGGTCCGTCGCACCGACAGGACAAACGCGAACACAGTGGGGGTTCGCACACTGCATGCACTGCCCCGGCTCGAAGGAGAGACCGAGGTTCGGGAACTGGCCACGAACGTCCGTCTCGGCGATCCAATTTCGGCTGTACCCGTCCGGCACGTCGTTCTCGGCACGACAGGCGATCACGCACGCCTTGCAGCGCACACACTTGCGATTGTCGATAACCATGATGTAGCGCGGTGCCATGGCCTACCTCCCCACCCGACGTGTGGAAACCGGAATGTGCTCCTCATGATGTCCGCCCGGGACTGGAAAAATCTCGACGGCGGTTTCGTGCATTGCCGCGTTTCCCGTGATCTCATCCTGAAACGTTCCGATTAGATCCGAGGACCGAGCCCCCCGGCGCGAGCGTTCGTGGAGACCTGGACTCGTGTGACCGAATCCGTGCGGAACGAACACCGAGTCCGGCCGGATCCGATTGGTGATCTTGACCGGCGCCTGCGCTTCCCCGTAATCGGTCCGGAGGCCTATGGTGTCGCCGTCGCGTACGCCGTGGCGGCTTGCCGCATCGGGATGGATCCAGACGTTCGGGCCGTCGGGATCCTCGTCCGCCAACCAGGACACGTTCTGGAGAGAGCTATGGGTGTAGATCGCGGTGCGTCCCGTCAGAAGACGGTACTTCCCGTTGGGTAGCGGGGTCTGCGGACGATACACCGGAAGCGGGTCGTACCCCGCGTCGGCGTAGCGCTGGGATCGAAGCTCGATCTTGCCGGTCTTGGTGCGGAAGCGGAACCCATCCTTCAGCGTATTGCCGATCTCCGGGAGCTCCCGATCGGTGTAGAAGCCCTTCCGTTTGAGCTCCTCCACGGACACTGGAAGGGTCGAGGCCGCGGCATCGAACCAGTCGTCCACGGTGTAGTCGAAGTACTCTCCGAGGTCCACGCGTTCGGCCAACGACTTCATGATGTCCAGACAGGGCTTGGTATCAAAGCGCGGTTTTACGACCTGCTGCCGCACCGCGACCAGGGGGACAGCGCCCGAGATGCTGTGCGGCGGATCGGTCCGTTCCAGATACACCGACTCCGGGAGAATGACATCGCTCATCCAGGCCGTGTCACTGGGCATGGTGTCGATGGTGACGATGAAGTCGAGCTTGTTCATCATCTCGAGCGTCTTGCGACTCTCTGGAACTGAGTGCAACGGGTTCTGCTTGTAGATCATCCAGGCCCGGATGTGATTGTCCTTCTCCTGGAGGATCTGGTCGCGAACGCCGAGATACGTTCCGTCCTTCTTATTGGCCAGCGGGAAATCCTCCATCAGGGCGTCGCAGCGCGCGACTTCGATATCGTCGGGCGGGAAGATGTCGGGTTCGCCGATACTGATCTTCGCTTTCGGAACCGACGCGCCGGGGCGATCCCATGCTCCGACCACGGCGTTGACAATGGCAATGGCCCGACGGAACTGCGTGTCGTTGGTGGTCCACGAAGAGCGACGGCCCGGATAGAACACGACGCGAGGAGCAGCATCGGCGAACTCGCGTGCAATCTTGCGGATCCGTTTCGCGTCGATGCCGCACTCACTCTGCGCCCACTCGGGGCTGTACTGCTTGACGTGATCGGCGAGTTCCTCGAATCCCACGGTGTAACGATCAATGAACTCCTGATCCTGCCGACCTTCGCCGATGATCACGTGCAGCATGGCCAACGCAAACGCGAGGTCGGTACCAGGTTTCACCGGAAGCCACTCGTGGGCCTTGGACGCCGTGATAGTGAAGCGCGGGTCGAGCACGACGATCTTGGTCCGCCCGTCGAGGTTGCGCATGAGGTCGACGGAGTCGGGAGTCACGAGCGACTCGAAACGGTTGGCGCCAGCCATGATGACGTAGCGACTGTTCGCGAAATCGAATTCGGGCACGGAGCCGAAGGTATTGAAGGTGCCGTTGATCATCGACGCGAGGCAAAGCGTCGGATGTCGGACGACGTTGGGCGATCCCCAGGCCTCTGCGAAGCTCAGGAAGAAGTGCTCCTGGAATCCTTCGGTGGAGCTGAACATAACGCCCTCGGGACCGTGCTTCTGCCGGATCTCGAGCAGGTTCTTGGCGATGTGGTCGAGCGCTTCTTCCCAGCTCGCCTGTCGCCATTGGCCGGCGCCGCGCGGTCCCGTCCGGATGAGGGGAGACTTGAGTCGATTCGGGTCGTAGAGGACTTTGATACCGCTGTTGCCGCGAGCGCAGAGCATGCCTCTCGACTTTGGATGGTCGGGGATGGGGTCGAGCTTGTGCACGACGCCGTCATGCACCCGTGCGATGAGCCCACACTTGTTCACGCAGAGAGCACATGTGCTACGGATCGATTCTTCCAACACCCCGGGATCGATTTGCGCTTCTCCGTACTCGGAGAAGAATGAGAGAAGAGGTGCGAAGGTCAGGGTTGCCGCACCGGCGCTGCCGAATTGCAGGAAGCGTCGGCGACTGAAGTTCTTGCGGGCCAACTCCTCGCTGACGTCGATCAGGCCGTTCTTGGATGAATCGGAACCAAACATGAGCTACTCCTTTGCGCAGGCGAGTGCGGCGCCGCTCGGTACGCCACACCCGCCCATTCCCTGAACTCCTAGAAGGTCAGATCCATGACGGCATACACGTTGGTGATCGTGTCGGGGAACGGATAGGGACTGAAGATCTCGTTGTTGAGTTCAAAGTTTTCGATCGGTCCCGGGGAGATGTGCCAGCCACTGAACGCGTAGTCATACTGGTAGCTCTGCATGCCCACGCGGAAATCGAAGCCCTTCTGGATCGGCTGAATGTAATAGGCCTCGAAGACGCTACCGCGGGTGGAGAGCTTGCTGTTCACGTCGTCCGCGCCGGACAGATAGGCGAACCAGTTCTCGTCGCCGCGGTTGAACTCGAAGCCGAGCTTTCCACCGGTTGGCGGGACGTCGCCCTGCACGCCCACGTAGTAGGCTTTGCCCGTCAGGTCCTCGGAGCTGTTGCCCAGCATCGGACCGAATCCGTAGAGGCTGAACGTGCCTTCGTCCGGATGCGACTTGTTGGTGGCGAAACTCCCGAAGTAGGTGAGCTCGTAGCCGGCCTCACCGATCTCGACAGTGTGCTGCCAGCAGGCGCCGAACAGGTCCATGTCACCCAGATTGGTCGTCGCCGTCACGGCCTGCGGTTGGGTGCTTAGAACGTTCGGGAACCCACGGGTCATGCCGTAGGGGATGTCCGTCATGGCCAGCATCCGGAAGCCACCGAAGCTCAGGAGGTTGTCGCCGCCCAGGGCGGGAATCGGCGTCTCGGCGCAGAAGCCCATGACCTTGGAGTCTTCCAGCTCTGACACTGGCATCGGCATGGCAACAACCTGACCAGGATTGTTGGCGTCCGGGAAGTACATGTTCACGAACGTCTGGTTGGTGAGCCCGCCTGACCCAAATCCAGCCTCGAATCCCGTGCCGTAGCACAAGCGGACGATGCCCTCTTCGGGCAAGCCGATCGCGCCAAGATGGAAGCCGGCCATGAGTCCATCGATCTGTGCGTCGATCATCAGCGCGCCCGGAGTTCCCTGACGGACCTTGTTCTCCCGGAATTCCTTCGGAGGCCCACCGGTAGCTGCCTGGCGACCCAGCGTGAAGAAAAACGGCGTGTTCTGCGGATCCCAAGTCACGGCCGCGCGCTCAACATGAACCAGATCGTCCGTCGGAACCGCGGTACTGTTGAACGAACTCAACACCGTATTCGGAAATCCGTTGAACAGCGGAACATGAGAACCACCAAACTGGCGATGCATGTTGAGCCGGCCAGTGAAGTGCACGGATTTGCCCGCTTTGTAGTCCATTTTCAGACGCAGCCGCGCGCTCCATGATTCGGAGTTGTCGGCTTCGTATGCCTCAACCGGCATGAACACGGGGGCGGGCATCCCCGACTGGGGATCGACGTTGTTGAAGTCGAATCCCATCAATTGCTGGTAAGGATTCACGTGCCACTTCTGGTAGTCGTAGCGAACCCGGAAGTCGCCGAAGAACGAGAGTTTGTTCTTGGCCGTCTTCAGCTCGAGCTCGTCGAGACGATCGTTCAGTTCCTCGATGTCTTCTTCGACATCGGCCCACACCGTCGTGGGCGCGAGGAGGGTTGCTGCGCACAGAAGCAGGATCCATGTGGTTGCCATGCGTTTCATGGGAAATCCTCCAGGCTGGGTCAGCCGCAGGTTTCGGGCTGATCGGAATCGGCCGCGTGGTTGATCAGGAAGGTCTTGATGTGGATGATTTGTTCGGCGTCGAAGGTCGGCTCGAGCTTCTCATCGCCCGTGTGCTTGCCCTTCTTGAAGTAGCGTTCCCATTGCTTGATGGTCTTGGAGATCGGGGTAACCTCGCCGCCGTCGCCGTCCTTGCCGTGGCAACTCTTGCAGGACTTCTTGAACCAGTACTTGCCCTTCTTGTCGCTGCCCTTGATCTGGGGTTTGTCCGCGTCCTCGCTGTCGCCCGCGAACGCAGCGGCGATGATGGCGGTTGAGACGTCGACCGGTTCCTGCCCCCGGACGTCTCGCTGGCCGATTGCCGCGAAGGCAATCAGGACGACGAGACACAGGCCGAGCAGGCTGAGAGTGCGACCGAACATGGATCCTTCTCCTTCCATCGGAGGCGCGGGCCTCCCTTGTGTTTCAGATGCACCTTCTTCCTATCAAGACATGTTCCACATCCGACTTATTTGTAACATATTGTGTAATAAACAGTTACAGCAATTTTCACGGATGTGTGTTTCATGAACACCTCCGAGAATGAAACATTTCCTCGCATGGGAATGGCCATTAACTAACTGAATAACATAGAGTTAATTCGGCCTTGTTTCATAATTGCAAGTATGAAACACGTGAAACGTATGAAACATGTGAAACAGGAATTGCTCGACGTGTGTGTATCGAGCCTGTGATCTGAGCCGAGTTCTCGTCCAGATCGCAAAAACAAGAACGCCGCCGACCTGAGGTCAACGGCGTTCTGAATTCTCGACCGAGTCCGCGGCAAGGCCAGGACGCGAGGGTCAGCGCGCCTCCACACCTCCGGCGGCCATGATCTCGCGAATCGCGTCCCGGTCGGGCTCGCTGGGCAGCCCCCAGTTCCCGTCGAACTGCATCCAATCGCTGGCCGGCTGCGCACCCAGTCGATCATCGAGGATCTCGAACTGATCGAGGGTGACCAACGCGGGATGGGCCACGCCGCAGGCGTGACTCAGGCGAACCAGCTCCTTGCGTAGCGTCTTGTGATAATTGGCCAACCGGGCCGCCTTCGATTTTGGCTCGAGTCCGCGCATGAGCCAGGCATTCTGCGTAGCCACGCCCGTCGGGCACTCCCCGGTGTGACAACGTTGCGCCTGGATGCAACCCACGGACAACATCGCTTCGCGCGCCACGCCAATCATGTCGCAGCCCAGGGCAAACGCGAACAGGGCGGTCTCGGGAAAACCCAGTTTTCCGGATCCGAAGAACACGATGTCCTCCTGAAGTCCCGCCTCGACGAACACCCCGTACACGCGGGACATGGCAATCTTGAACGGCAGCGAAACGTGGTCGGTGAACACCAGTGGTGCCGCGCCGGTGCCACCCTCACCGCCGTCTACCGCAATGAAATCCACGGAGCGTTCCGTTTCGCGGATGCGCTGCGCCAGGCGGTGCCAGAAGTCCATTTCGCCTACCGCCGACTTGATGCCCACCGGAAGTCCCGTGGCATCGGCCAGGTCCTCGACGAAGTCGAGCAGGCTGTCCACATCGTGGAAAGCGGTGTGATAGGAAGGGCTGATGCAATCGACACCCTGGGGAATGCCACGAATTTGGCTTATTTCCTCGGTGATCTTGACGGCGGGAAGGACACCACCCAGGCCCGGCTTGGCTCCCTGGCTCAACTTGATCTCCACCGCGCGAATGGACGGGTTGGCCGCGATCGTGTCGAGGAAGCGGCTGCGATCGAAACCTCCGTCGGGTGCACGGCATCCGAAGTAGCCGGTGCCGATCTGCCAGATGAGGTCGCCCCCGTTCAAATGGTGCGGCGACACCCCACCCTCGCCGGTATTGTGCAGTCCGCCTGAAATCGCACAGCCCCGATTGATGGCCTCCACCGCGGGCGCGCTCAACGAACCGTAGCTCATGGCCGACACGCCCACGACCGAGCGGGGCCGGAAGGCCTTCTTGCGTCGACGCCACCCGCCCAGCACCTTGGCGCACGGCAGATTGTACTCATCGCTCTGGTGGCCATTTTTCTGCGAAGTTGGCTCGCGATGCGGAAACACCGAATGCTTGATGATGAGGTAGTTGGGGCACAGCTCCAGATCCTGGTCGGTGCCAAAGCCGAAATAGTTGTTCTGTCGCTTGGAGGAAGCGTACACCCAGCGACGCTGATCGCGACTGAAGGGACGCTCTTCGTTGTTGCCGGTAACGATGTACTGACGCAGTTCCGGCCCAATCGCTTCCAGCATGTAGCGGAAGTGACCAATGATCGGGAAGTTTCGAACAATGGCATGGCGCGTCTGCGTTACGTCGTAGATGACGACCGCGATCAGAAACACACCAATGCCCACCAGGAACCACATACCCTCTTCCTTTCGATTGCCTCAGCGCACCGTTACGCGGCGCCATACACGTTGCTGTCGATCTGTGACCTCGATCATGTACACGCCCGCCGCCACGCGTTGGCCGCGCGAGTCGGTGCGATCCCATCGCACGCCGCCGTTGTTCAGCTGGGCCGCCCCCCACTCCCTCACTCGTCGACCCGCGACATCCAGAATACGCAGTCCCGACACGCTGACGGTTCCCGAGACCTGAAGATAGGCCTGCGCACCCATCGGGTTCGGAGTCACTTCGAGCGTGATCGTTGGTACGAATTGCGGCGCGCGGACCGGTACGGGCGCTACCAGCGTCCAACCCAGGTCGCGCATGACTCCACGAATGGCGGGGCCCGGCTGATGGTGAACTTCGGCTGCCGAAACTCCCGGCCGCATCAACCGATCGCCGCTGGCCTCGTCGAACTGCGTGCCCAGAAAATGGTGGAAGCTGGTTCCGATCAGCCAGGGATCCGGACTGAACAGTTCCACGCGGTCACCATAGCTCAGCCGTACCGCGGGACCATCAAAGAAGACGTCGCCCGCGGTCAGCGACAGAGCCAGGGTGGAAGAGGGATTCTCCAAAGACAGCAAGATGGCCCCCGGCCCGGTTTCGGAAAAGCGATCGTAGATGTAGGGCAACGCCGACGGTACCGATATCGATCCACCCCACCCTCCGAGCTCACCGGAAACGAACATGGATCCCAGGAAACCAAGGCCGTGGGCGAGTTCGTGCATCGCCACGGTCACGAAGTCGAACTCACCCAACGGACAATTGCCGTCGGTGCCGAAGTACCAGTTGTCGCGGTCAGCGTTGAACGTCACCTCGATTTCGGCTTCGTTCGCGGCGTTTGCATTGAACCCCAACTCCTGATTGGCCAGAGCCGAGGGATACTGCACATCTGGATACGGCAGGTTGGCGTGCGTGATCTTGCCCACGGGCCGACCGGACGCCAACACTCCGGGTACGGGAATCGGCGTCCACCGGGCTTGCACGCGCACAGGAACGGAAACGCCCAGAATCGATGCCCAGGTATCCATGGCGTACTGAAACGCGGCTTCGGCCATGGGAGGCAGGTTCGACTCGACGAGCAATAGGTCGCCGCTGGTTCGCTTGGAAAGCGCAGGCCCGGTGACGAAGGAAGAACGCACGTTCGTGTGCATGTTGTCTTCGGTAAGCACGCACGCCAGACACGAAGGTGCAACTTGCCCCAGAACGAAGCCAGCCAACAACCACGCCACCAGGACTCGGACTTGGCAGTGCTTCAACGGCTACATTCCCGACCGGAGAGTATTTGGGGAGCGGGCCGAATTTTAGCCCGCCACCGCCGATAGCACCAGCCGGATAGCCAACGCGGTGAGGGCCAGGCGGAAAATCAGCAGAAAACGCCGCTCGGGCAATTTTCCCCGCAAGAAAGTACCCAGGTAGGAGCCGGCGGTGGCCGCTACGACCAAAGCAAGCAGTAGCCAGCCGTAGTTTGCGAACGCGAAGCCCGCCGACGCGAAGGAAACGACCTTGGCCAGATGAACGGCGGTCATCATGCCCGCGTGCGTAACCACGGTTTGATCGCGAGGTAGCGCTTCTCGCGCCAGGATGCCGGCGTTGAGCGGGCCGGTCGCTCCCACGAACAGCGAAAGAAAGGTCTGCACGAGGCCGGCGCCGAAGTATCCCCCCGGTAGAGTCGTGGGGAACCATCGCCGCGGAACCCAAACCAGGATCAGGATGAACGCCCCCAACACCACAGCCAGCGCGGTGGTGGGGATCGAAACCGCGACCCGCCCGCCGAAGGTGGCCGCGGCGGCGCATCCCAAGGCAAAGGGGAAAACGATCTGGCGGCGCACGTGTTTAAGTGCGAACGAGGCTCGCGACGCATTGCTCGCGAGCTGGACCACGCCGTGGATGGGAACGATGGCGGGGGTAGGAAGAACGGCGGTCATGGCGGCGAGCAACAGGAGCCCACCGCCAATACCAATGGCACCCGTGAAGGCCGACGATAGGAACGCCACCACCACGAGTGCCTCTTGGGTCATGGCACCATCAACCAGCGTGGTCTTCCGGTGCGTCTACCTGATCGTCGGATGTTTCCTCGAACGAGTCGGTATTGCTGACCTTGCCCAACACACTGGGTAGGTCGATGCCGGCTTGCTGGGCCAACTCGTGAATGGGCGGCAGCGCCCCGATCATTCCCTTCAGGAAGTTGCCGGTCGAACCGGTGTTGCCGTTGTCGCCGCTACCCGAATCCCACACGGTGATCTTGTCGATCTGCAGGTTCTGGATGGCCTTGACCTGTTCGGCCACCAGCTCGGGAAGCTTTTCGATGATCAGCAACGCGGGCGCCAGATCTTTTCGGTCGCCACATACCTCTATGAGCTTGTTGTAGCCCATGGCCTTCGCTTCGAGAACCTTCTGGGTACCCTCGGCTTCGGCCAGGTACTTGGCCAGGGCAGCATCGGCTTCACCCCTGGCCACGCGACGGCGGCGCTCGGCCTCGGCCTCGGCGTCGATCTCGATCTTCTGCCGCTCGATCATCTCGACCGCAATGATCTCCTTCTCCATGCGCGCCATTTCCTGATCCTTCTCGGCCCGCAGCACGTCACGGTTGGCGTTGGCCAGGGCTACGTCACCGCGCCGCCTCGCGTCAGCCCGGCGCTCAGCCAGGGTGGCTTCGGAGTCGGCAATCGTCGCCCTCGATTGGTTCTCACCATCGACGGCGCCAGCCTCGAGCGTGGCAATCTTGATGCGCTGGTCCGACTCGGCCTGCTTCTTACCCTGTGCCGCCAGAGCCGCCTGCTCAGCGACCACAATCTCCTGGCTACGATTGGCTTCGGCTTCGCCGCTCACACCGTCAGCTTCGAGGCTGGCCACACGAATTCGCTGATCGCGCTCCGCCTGCTTCTTGCCTTGTTCTTTCTGTGATGATTGCTCTGCGACCTGCACTTCCATCTCGCGCCGTGCCACCGACTGACCAATGGCACCACTCCGCTCGGCCTCGGCCACCTCGATCTTGGCCTGGTTGATGGCTTCGGCCGCCGCCTTCTGACCCAACGCCTCGATGTATCCCGACTCGTCCGTGATGTCGCGGATGTTCACGTTGATCATGTAGAGCCCAACCTTGTTGAGCTCGAAGTTCACGTTCTTGTTCACCAGATCCAGGAACTTCTCACGGTCCTGGTTGATCTCTTCAATGGTCAGCGTGGCGATGACCAGGCGCATCTGGCCCAGAATGATGTCGCGGGCCTGGGTTGAGATCTCCTGATCGCGCAGGCCAAGCAAACGCTCGGCTGCGTTGTTCATGATGTCGGGCTCGGTGGACACGGCAATGGTGAACGTGGAGGGCACCGCCACACGTATGTTCTTCTTCGAGAGCGCGCTCGTAAGCTCGATCTCGATGACCATGGGCTCCAGGCTCATGTAGGCGTAGTCCTGAATGACCGGCCACACGAACACACCGCCACCATGGTAGGCCCTGGCCGCGCGTTCTCCACGCACCTTACCGTAGACCACCAGCACACGATTCGAAGGGCAACGCTTGTAGCGTCGCGAAATGATCGCGAACACCGAAAAAATGACAAGAGCCACCACCACGACGACGGCCAGTACCAGGCCACCCGACCCTGCGATGTCTTGAGGTGAAAAAGCGTACATATTCAATTCCTCTGGCGTGAAAGAAAACCAGACCGGGACCCACTACCCATCGGATGGTTCGACGATGAGTACTCCGTCGTCGCGGGCTTCGACCACTGTGATGTCGGCGAATGCTTCGATGAATGGACCATTACTGCGCGCATCGACGATCATGCTGCGACCGGACACGCTGACTCGCACCTGACCAGTACCTTCGCCTTGGGCGGGAATCTGCCGGTAGACCTGACCGGTACGTCCCACCGCGGTGGCGAAATCGTGACTGACCTCGCGTGTGAGTTTGCGCGCCGCGAACATGAGTCCCGACGAAAGAAGCATCATGGCGAATCCGAAACCACTGGATGTGAAGGCTGCGGCAACGGGGCCCATTCCCCAGTCGATGCGGGCAGCCAGGCCCATCCAGCCAGTCCCCATGATGAACGCAGATACGGACAGGAGAGATATGGGAGCGAACCCGTCGTGGGTGTCGACGTCGAACTCGTCACTACCGTCGAGGCCGAGCACCATGGACGCAAAGAAGCGGATCAGGAAGATTCCGGTGCCAACAAGAGCCAGGGCTGAGTAGATGACAGCGTCGACGCCATAACCGGACAGGTCCGTCCAGTTGAGGATGAGTTTCAGGATCTCTGGCATCGTGCGTTTCTCTCTGTACTACGTGAGACTCAGCCGTAGGGTTGCAAATGCCGCCTACGCGACTCAACGCGGAAGCCTGGATGAACCGACGGGTGGAATTGTGGGTTCGCGGAGCAGTTTGGTCAACGCCGGAAGCGGCGGATGTGTGTGAGCGTCACGTCATCGCTCCAGGCCCGGGGCGGACAATGATCCTTCAGGCGATCGAGCAACGATCTCAACAAATCGGGCCCCGGCAGAGGTTCGTCGCCAACCACCTGCTCCACGCGCTCGCGTCCGAATTGCTCCCCGTCGCACTCGGCTTCGGTAACACCATCGGTGTAGAGCAAAAGCTCCGATTTCTCGGTCCACGGCAGGGTCTGCTCGCTCCAGGCCCCGGCCGGAAACGCGGCCGAGACGATGGGCCCGGTGGCAACGAAGCTCTGCATCGCATCTGGACCCGGCTGGCGTAGCAACCCTCCGTCGTGGCCCGCGCCGACGTAGCGTAGCTCGCCGTCGGGGGCCGAGATCCTCACGGCCACCAGGGTAACGAACAGCCCGGGTTCGAAGGACGCCATACCATCGTAGACCCGGCGCACCACCGAAAGCGGCGCGTAGCCGTCGTCGGCGGAGGCCCGGAATGCCGACTTCACCAGCGCCGTGAGCATGGCCGCGGGTGCGCCGTGCCCCACTACATCGGCCACCACCGCGGCGACCACACCTTCGTCGACCGGAGCGAAGTCGTAGAGGTCCCCCGCCAGCTCGTCGCAGGGAATGTACTCGGAACAGACGTGGAAGCCCTCGACCACCGCGTCGTTCGCGGGCAGCATGGCCTGCTGCAGCGACCGGGCCGCGTTCAACTCGGCCTCCACCCGACTCATGTACAGTCGACGCTCACGCTCGAGTCGGGAGAATCGCACGGCCCGCGCCACCAGGGCCAATAACACGTCACGATCGAAGGGTTTGATGACGTAGTAGAACGCTTCCTCACGCACCGCGCGCGTGAGCTGGGCGTCCACTTCATCAAGGCTTCCCGTCATGAGAATGACGGACAGCGGCTGGAAGCGCTGCTTCAGTTCGCGCATGAGCTCGAATCCGTCCATGCCCGGCATGCGAACGTCGAGCAGAGCCAGATCGGGCGTGAACTTTTCCACCGCGGACAAAGCCTCGGCCGGGCTGGCGCAGGCTACTACGTCGTACTCGCCGGCCAGAACCCGCTTCACCGCGTGAAGCATGCCCGGCTCGTCATCAACGCACAGCACGCGAGGGCGATCGGTCATGCCGAGCCCTGCGCTTCGTCGGGAACGCACGGAAGACCAACAATGACGGTGGTCCCGGCACCTTCCTCGCTCTGCAACTCGATGCGGCCTTTCATCTCGCGCACGATCGACGCACAGATGGTAAGTCCCAGTCCGGTTCCCTCGCTTTTGGGGGTAAAGAAGGGCTCGAAGATTCGACGTCTTTGCTCTTCGGTAATGCCCTCGCCCGAGTCACGAACTTCGACCCGCACACCAGTAGGCTCCATGCAGGCCGAAACATGCAGCGTGCCCCCGTGCTCCATGGCGTCCTGTGCGTTGGCCAGCAGGTTCAGGAACAACTGGGTCAGGTTGTCCTGCCCCGTGGCAATGGCCGGCAGCGAATCGGGAAGATCGAGAGTGGCATCGATGTTCCGTCGTCGCAATCCGTCGTGAAGTACCGAAAGCGCCGTGTCGATGGCACGCCTCACGTTGCCCTGCCCCACGCTGCGGGCCGACCCGCGGGCCACGTTCAGCATGCCGCCGAAAATCCGACGACTGGTCTGGATGTTGGTTTCAATGTGCTTCAGGTCGCCGAGCAGCGAAGTCGAGTCGACCGTGCCTTCCTTCGCCTCGGATTGGAGCTGCTGCACGAGCGGTAAGACGCCTCCCAGTGCGTTGTTCACGTCGTGGGCAATGCCGCGCGTGAGGTTGGCCAGCACGTGTTTGCGTTCTGACTGTAGCACCTGTTCTTCCAGCGATTCGGTACGCATGGAAAACTGCACGGCCAGCGACGCCAGCGGCAGGAACTCGGGAAGAAGGTCTCGCTCGTAGGCACCCAGAACCCCCAGGCGTCGAGCCGCCACCCGCAGCACGGCCAGATTGCCCGCCGGCGTCCAGACGGGCGCCAGCAGAACAGCCACTTCCGGCGGCGCATCGACTCCGGCCATGCGCCGGTGTAGATCCCCTATGAACTCCACCAAATGGGGATGATCTTTTTCCGGCCAACCGTTCTCGTCCTGTTCCAACAACAGAACGGTTTCGTCGGCCAGCACCTCGCGGAGCTGAGGAGACACGGTGATTGATGTGCCAATGCGCAGGCTCTTGGCCTTGGTCCAGGCAATCTGCTCGGCCACCAACTCCAACTCGTTCTGGCCATCGCGCGCGAGAAACATGGACGACGAGTGGTCGTAGCGGGTAATGGCGCGGATGCCGTCGAGGATCTCGTAGATCAGATCCTTGGGGTTGGAGTGGTGCGCCAGCTTCTCCACGAAGCGCCGACGGATATCGCGCAGCCGGCGCTCGTCCAGCTCGGCAATGGTCTCGCTGACCATCTGAGCCACCGAAAACAGCGCCCGGCGATGGTCCGACGTAAACTGCACCGACTCGTCGCGCACCACCAGCGCCGCCCAACGACGCCCTCGGCGCTCGATGGTGGCAACCATGAGATTGCTGGGAATGGGAGGACGCTGTCCCTGGAGGTAGGCGGCAAAGAGTTCGGTATCCCACTTGGCACCCGGGACACGCGACCAGGCCTGGTGCGCATTTCCGTCGGGGGTGCGCAGAAACACCGCCACCTCGTCCACGCCCAGCAGCGGCCCCAGACGGCGGGCCACGTTGATTACGGCCTTGCGGGGCTCACGCACCCCTCGCAATCGCGCGAAGAGCTCGGCCTGCAATTCCATGCGATTGAGTCGAAAGGCGCCGGACATGCCGAGGAGTATAGGCCATGCTCCGCTCGATTGCGCGGCCGTTGCGCGATGCCCTGGGTGCATCTATACATGGTTTGTCTCACCCTAAGGAGCAAGACGTTGGCGCGTGGACTCTTACTGATCAACCTGGGAACACCCGACTCGCCCAAGGCCGGCGACGTGCGGCGCTATCTGCGTGAGTTCCTGTCGGACCCGCGGGTGCTCGACATCAACTCCCTGGGCCGATGGCTCCTGCTCAACCTGGTCATCCTGCCTCGCCGACCGGCCGAGTCGGGGCGTGCCTACGAGAAGATATGGACCGATCGCGGTTCACCGCTTCGGTTCCACTCGCAGGACCTCACCGCCAAGGTACAGGAGCGGCTGGGTGATGAGTGGATGGTCGAGCTGGCCATGCGCTACCAGAACCCGTCCATCGCCTCGGTACTGGCCAGGTTCCGTGATGCGGGCGTCGATGATATCGTCGTGTTCCCGTTGTTTCCGCAGTATTCGTCGGCCGCCAACGGGTCGGCCATCGAGAAGGTGTTCGTGGAGGCCGCCAAGCAGTGGTCGGTGCCGAACCTGTCGTTCGTGCCGCCGTTCTACGATCATCCAACGTTTCTGCACGCGTTCACCCGCGTAGCCCGGCAGGTGCTGGTGGGCATGGACCCCGATCGGGTCCTGTTCAGCTTCCATGGCTTGCCCGAACGCCACGTGCGTAAGGCCGAGGCCAACCCCGGCACGCACTGTCTGAAGAGCGACGACTGCTGCGCAACCATCACGCACGCCAACCGCAATTGCTATCGCGCGCAGTGCTTCGCCACGGCCCGTGGATTGGCCCAGCAACTCAACCTACCGGCCGACTCGTGGGAAGTGGCCTTTCAGTCACGCCTGGGACGGGACCCGTGGATCAGGCCGTACTCGGACGAGCGTGTCGTGGAAATGGCGAAGAACGGCACGAAGAAACTGGCCGTGTTGTGTCCGGCGTTCGTGGCCGATTGCCTGGAGACGATCGAGGAAATCGGCATTCGGGCGAAGGATGATTTTGAGAAGAACGGCGGGCAGGAACTGCGGCTCGTGCCGTCGCTGAACGCCGAGGATGTGTGGGCCGATGCCGTGGTCGAATTGGCCACCTCGACGCCGGCGGCGCTTTCCACGCGGTAACCGGCGTCGCTGTCCGGCAACACTGGCCGGCAACACTGGCCGGCGTCACTGGCCGCCGGCGCTTCCTCCATGGGACCCGGGTCCCATTCGTCAGTTCAACCTTGCCCGAACAATCTGTTCCTGAGTGCTGGCCCAACGCGTCAGGATGTCCACTTCGCTTGGCGACAGCTTCGCATCGCGGTGGATTCGCAGGTAGCTGGGCAACGGCATGGCGCCCTTCTCCACTTCCTCACGAATTTCCTCGAGCTTGTGCGCGGCCTTGTAGTCGGTCAGCTCACCCCAGGCTGCGAAGTTCAAATGGGATCGCGCCTCGTTCACGTGCTTCTCCAGCCACCACGAAACCGGCGCTACGTAGCCGTACCAAGGCCAGTGCGTGTTGTTGGTATGGCAATCCGAACACGACCGCTCGAGAATTTCGGCCACGTCGGTCGGAACATCCAGATGCATTGCGATGGCCTGCGATGGGGCGTCGGCGACACGGCTTCGGTCGGGCTGTTTGAACTGCAACCCCACAAGTATCACGAACAAGAACAACAGGACTCTGCGCTTCCAACCCATGTTACCCCCAGGGGAAGCTACTTCGAAACGAACCGGTAGATCTTCCCGTCGAACGAACAAAAATACAACTCGCCGTCGCGATCCTCGCCGAAGCTGCTGATCCTCGACGCACGACCAATCTCATGGTGCCGCGTGACCCGCTTCTGGCCCGCCTCATCGTTGCACCAAAGGGCCCAGATATAGCCGGTTTCATAGTCAGCATGCACGTAGGCACCCGCAAGGGACGAAACTTGTGAGCCCCGATACACGAACCCTCCGGTAATGCTGCGAGCGAGGTCTCGCGGATAATCGACAATCGGGTCCAGATAGTCACGATCAGGGCCTCGCCGGAACTCGTGGAATCCTTCGCGCGTGTTCCAACCGTAGTTGCCGCCGGCTCGCACGATATCAATTTCTTCCCATCGGTTCTGTCCCACGTCTCCCGCCCACAATTCACCGGTTTCGCGATCAAACGAAAACCGCCACACATTGCGAAGACCATAGGCGAAGATCTCGGGCTTGGCGCGGGCCGTATCCACGAATGGATTGTCGGCAGGAATGGCGTACGGGGTTTCAGAATCCACGTCGATGCGCAGAATACTGGCCAGCCAGGTCGACAGATCCTGACCCGCGCCGCGCGGATCGTTGGCCGCCCCGCCGTCGCCGAAGCTGATGTACAGATACCCATCGGGACCGAATCGAAGGTCCCCACCGTTGTGGTTGCCGTACGGCTGCTCCAGCTCCAGCACCACGGCTTCGGTATCGGGCAGAATTGTGTTCCGTTCGCGATCGAACAGGAACCTCGAAACCACACCACGTCGAGGGTCGCCCGCCGAGTAGTGGACGAACACGCTTCGGTTGGTCGCGAAGTCAGGATGGAAGGCCAACCCCAACATTCCTTCTTCGTTGTGTCGTTGTCGCGTGCGCTTCTTCCAGTCGAGCACCAGGGTTCGCTTCTTGGCCCCGGCATCCAGGTCGACCGACCAGATGGTTCCAGCCTGTTCCACCACGAACAATCGGTTCGTGCCGTCGCCGGGGTGCCCCACCCACAACGGCCGCTCGAACTCCACGCCCATGGCCGGCTCGAATCCTACGTCCGCCAACGGGGGGAATTCCCCACGCGCATTGGTGGCCACGAACAACCATAGAAGTACGAGCGACGATGCCAATCGTCGCCCGGGCAAAAAACCCCCGCGCATGTCTATTCTCCCAGCAGATGAGCCACGACTTTCCGCTGATGCGGACGGTCACGGTGTTCGTACAGATAGATGCCCTGCCAGGTTCCCAGCGCCAGCTGTCCGCCGGTCACGGGAATGGAAAGCGTGGTGGAAGTAAGCGCCGAACGCACGTGCGCCGGCATGTCGTCGGGACCTTCGGAAGTATGACGAAAGATGGAATCGCCCGGTGGCACCAATCGACGCAGGAAGCGCTCCATGTCACGCATGACTTCGGGGTCGTAGTTCTCCTGGATCATGAGCGAAGCCGAGGTGTGACGCACATACAACGTGAGCAACCCCTGGGTGATGTCCGAAGACTCCACCCAGTCGCACACCTCGCGGGTCACATCATTGGCTCCCGGACCACCGGTATGAACCGAGAACTCGGTCAACGCCTGGTGCATGTTACGAGTCGTTCTTGCAGAACCGGTCGAGCCAGCCAATGACCTCTTCGTGCCATTGCGCCGCGTTGGCCGGCGTGAGGATCCAGTGGTTCTCGTCGCCGTAATAAATGAAACGGCTGGGAATGCCCTTGCGCTGCAGCACGGTGAACGCGGCGATACCGTGCTCTTCGGGTAGCCGGTAATCGAGCCCGCCGTGGATGACCAGCATGGGCGTTTTCCATTTGTCCACGTGGTTCACCGGGTTGTGCTTTTCATAGCCCTGCGGATTCTGCCAGTACGTGCCTTTGAACTGGTGCTCGGGAAACCACAGCTCCTCGGTGGTGTAGTAGGCCATTCGGTTGTCCAGAATGCCATCGTGATTGATGAGACAGGCGAACCGCTCGGGCCAGGTGCCGGCGATCCAGTTGATCATGTAGCCGCCGTAGGAAGCACCCAATGCACCCACGCGTTCCCCGTCCATCCATTCGTTGCGCGCGAGAGCCGCTTTGAGCCCCAGCTTCAAGTCTTCGAGCGGTTTCCCACCCCAGTCACCCGTGATGGCGTCGGTGAACGCCTGGCCGTAACCGGTGGATCCGTGGAAGTCCACCATGACCACGGCGTAGCCCGCGCCGGCGTAGGCTTGCGGGTTCCAACGGTAGTGGAACTGGTTGGCGGAAGAACCCTGCGGACCGCCATGGATGATGAACGCCACGGGGTACTTTCGGCCCTTCTGGAAATCGACCGGCTTGATGATCCACCCGTACACCTGGTCGCCGCCGGCGCCTTTGAACGTGTACTGCTCGTAGTCACCCATGCGAATCTGCGCGACGCGCTTGTCGTTTACATGCGTGACCTGCTCGAGTTTGCCACCCTTCTTGCCCACCGCGTAGACCTCGGCTGGCCCATGAAAATGATGCCGGAGCATGAGTACCTTGCGTCCGGCCACCGCCTCGGCCGTTACCGTACCGTCGGTAACCAGCGGCGTGGCCTGACCGGTCTTGGCGCTCACGGCGAACAGGGCGCGGTTTCCCAGGTGCTGGGCGTGACAGTAGATGTTGGTGCCACTGGGGTCCCAGGTGATCGACGACGGACTGCGATCCCATTCTTCGGTGAGCCATTGCGCGGGACCCACGTTCCACCGCGCCGGGCCCATGGCCTTGGTCTGGTTCCAGGTGCGGGTCACAATGCGGTAGCGGTCCGCTTCGTACACCGGCGTCTTCATGGCCAGGTAACTCAGGGTCTTGCCATCGGGCGAAAACACGGGATTGGTGTCCCAGGCTTCGTTCTCTTCGGTCAGGCACTTGGGCGGCCACTTGCCGTTCACCGAACCAATATATAGATCGAAGTCGGTCGACCAGGCTTCGTTCGAACCACCCTCGCGCATGGTGAACACGATGCCCTCGCTGTTGGGCGTGAACGTGAACTCCTCGGCGCCTCCGAACGGCTTGCTCGGAACGTCGCCACTCACGCCCTTCGTCACGTCGATCGGCTTGCCGCCCTCGGTCATGACGAACAGATGATTGCGCCGTCCATCTTTCCAGGTGTCCCAGTGACGCACGAACAATTCGTCGAACACCTGGCCCGTGCGGGGACCCTGCATCGACTTCAATCGTTCGACCGTGCATTCGAGCGTCTCGCAGTCGGGAAACACTTCCATGGTCACGGCCAACTGCCGTCCGTCGGGAGCGAGCTTCAGATTGGCCACATCCAACGGCAGTTTGGTGACGGCCTGCGCCTCGCCGCCGGCAACCGCGATCTTCCATACCTGAGTCGACCCGCTGCGTGAGCTGAGAAAATAGATGTGCGTACCGTCGGCCGACCAACATGGCCCACTGTCGGACGCCGGGTCGGTCGTCAAGGCCCGCAGCTTCGAGCCGTCGGCGTTCATGATGTAGATGTCGCGCGTCGAACCATTCTTGGCGTAGTCGGTGCCACGCACCTCGAACACCACCTGTGTGCCGTCGGGCGAAACCGCCAGGCTGGACAGGCGGTCCATGTCCCACATGTCCTTTACGCCAAATGGGTGGGTCTGGGCGGCGACGGGGCCGGCGAGGCCCAACACGAGAAGAAAGCTGGCGGCGCGGGCCAAAACGGCACTTCGAAACATTGCGGTCTCCCGGAAACGGGTCTGGAAATTCAGGCGCGGGACGATGCTATCGGGCCCGGCGAGGCGGGGCAAGGACTGCCGCTAGAGAGCGACCGTCGAATGGACCAGGTTGCCGCATTCATCCACTGCGCCAGCGTGTTGGGCGCGGATGAGTTCGTTGTGGAACATGGAATCGGTGACCACGCCCACCAGTTCGGGCTGAGCGCCGGCACGAAACACCGGGGCCCCACACATCCCTTCCATGCGGCCGGGCATATCCCAGCCGCGTAGAGCCGCGCTGAAGCGGGCCTTCCCGACCGACTGCACCTCGAACGTGTAGTGGAGTGCAGCGGGCCACTGATCGCGCGGGTAGCCGGTGACCTGCACCACCTCGCCTGGCTCAGCCGGGCGTGGTGGCCAGTGGCACGCATTATAGAAGGCCAGATCGGGTCCGATGCGATCGAGTTCGTTCGGACGCACGGCTATGGTGGCCAGGTTGTGCCGGTCGTCAATGCAGGTAAGCCGTGACACGGGGTTGGGCAGCTCAAGCTGGCCCAGGTAGATCCGGCCGTTGGGGTCGTTGGCCAACAGCTTGGAAAAGTGGCGCACGGTCTTGGCCGCGGTAACCACGAATGGCCGGTCCAGCCACAGCAGGGTCGCCGACGCACCCACCACTTCGGACACGCCGGTAGCGTCGCGGTAGCCGCAGGAGATGGCCAGGGCGTGGCTGGTTTGGGTCAGCATCCCAGCTATATAAGGACGACCGCGAAGTGGCGCCAGGCTATCCGGCCGTGCCACCCAGCCGTGCTACTTGGCCGCGTTACCTAGCTATGGCGGCCGCCGTTTGCAGCTCTTCCCATAGCCCATCGAGGTGTGTTTGCTGCGTCTTCAGATTCCCCACCGCCGTACGTAGCGCAAACACACTGCCTAGTCGCGGGTGCTCTATTTGCGTTTGCGATATGAACGCACGGCCCGAGCCATTCACGCTGTCCATGATGGCGCGATTGTGATCGGCCAGTTCTTCCACGCTGTTCAGATGAGACGGGCGGTGTCGATACAGCACCAAGCTCATGTTCACCGGCGCCACGACCTCCCAGTCGTCGGCGGCATCCACCGTTTTGGCAAAGTCCTGCGCCAACTTCACATGGTGGCGAATACGTTCGGCGCAACCGTCCACGCCGAAGTAACGCAGTACCATCCAGAGTTTCAACGCGCGATTGCGTCGACCCAAGGCGGGGCCATAGTCCATGAGATCGCGCGATGCGCCCTGTTCGGCGGTCATCAGATAGCCCGGCACCAAAGAGAACGCGGCTCGCAGCGCCTCCTGGTCGCGGCAGTACAACGCGCTGCAATCCATGGGCGTGAACAACCACTTGTGGGGGTTCACCAGGAACGAGTCGGCGTGCTCGCAACCGGCAAGCATGGTGCGGTACTCGGGACAAACACCCATGGCCCCGCCGTAGGCCGCGTCCACGTGCAGCCAGAGTTTTTCTTCGCGACAGATCTCTGCAATTTCAGGAACGGGATCGACGCTCGCGGTAGTGGTGGTACCCACGGTCGCCGTCACGGCCACCGGCAACGCACCGCTTGCCCGGTCCTGCGCAATGGCATCGCGCAACGCCGAAACATCCATGCGCCACTGATCGTCCACCGGGATCTTGCGCACGCCGTTGGTACCCACGCCCAACACGATGGCCGATTTCTCGATGGAACTGTGCGCATGAGCACTGGTGTAGAACCGCAGCGGCGGCAACGCGGTCAGCCCCTCGTCTCGCACGCGACCTTCAGTGGCCACATGCCGCGCCGCGGCCAACGCCACCAGGCTGCCCACGCTTGCGGTGTCGTTGATGTGCCCACGGAAAACGTCGGGCAGGCCCAGCATCTGGCGCAGCCAATCCAGCGTACGACCTTCCAGTTCGGTAGCCGCCGGACCCGTGCGCCATACCATGGCGTTGCTATTCAACGCGGCGGTCAGCGTCTCACCCAGAATGCCGGGGCCACTGGCGGTATTGGCGAAGTAGGCGAAGAAGCCGGGATGATTCCAGTGCGTGGTGCCCGGAACCAGCACCTCACGGAAGTCGCGCAGGATGTCTTCCATGGATTCGCCCGAGCGCGGCGCCGACGCGGCGAGCTGTGACTCCACCTGGCCCGGTATTACGGCGGGCAATACCGGAAGGCCCTCTACGTTGGTCAGGAAATCGGCGACCCAGTCGGCGACGTCATGTGCGTGGCGGCGAACTTCTTCGGCCGGCATGTCGCCGGGTGCGCTCATCCTACGATTCTTCTTTCCAGGCGGGGATGATCACTTTCTTGGTGAGCAGGCGATCCTTGGGCTCCAGGGTCTTCGAGTAGGTAAGAGCCTTCTCGAGCCAAGCGTGAAGCTGCTCGTCGCTGGTCACCGCGTGCGCGGGCAACTTGGTATATTCGGGCGTGCCGAACGCGCCCGTGCGCCAGCGGGCGGCGCCATTGATGCGTAGCGCCTCACCCTCATCTTCCAGGCTCAACCGTACGACCAGGTCGCCACCATCATCGGCGGCCATGAAATTCCCCAGGTAGAGAAACGTAGTGGTGCCAAAGATCTCCCGGGCCTCCACGAATTCCTCGCCGGCCGCCCAGTGGGCGATGCGTTCCCTCACGGTTTCCTCCTGCGTGGTTTCTGGTCCAACGTCGACCGATGGTCGGGCATCGTGCCCACGGCCGTCAAGGCGTGTTGACCCCGGTTGAAGTGGGTTGAGCCTTGTCCGAAGCACGTGGCGTTCCTATCTTCGGCCGGCAAGCAACTCCATTGACCACCGAGTCCCAGTGAGGATCCCATGACCAGTTCATCTACCCGCCCCATTGGCGTCGTCGGCGCCGGCAACATGGGCAGCGGCATTGCCCAGAAGATCGCCACCGAGGGTCTGCCCGTGGTCATGGTGGATATGTCCCAGGAAGCGGCCGATAAGGGCATGGAACGCATCCGCACGCTGCTGGGCGAGGGGGTGCAGCGCAAGATCTTCACCCCCGAGCAGGTCGAGGCCATCCTGGGCCGCGTGACCGCCACCGCCGATTTCGGCGCCTGCGCGAATTGCGACATTGTGATCGAGGCGGTGTTCGAAAGCCTCGAGGTGAAACGCGAGGTGTTCGGCAAGCTCGACGCGGCCTGCGGCCCCGATACCATTCTGGCCACCAACACCAGCAGCTTCTACGTGGACGACGTGGCCCAGGCGACCAAGCGACCCGACCGCGTGGTGGGCCTGCACTACTTCTACCACCCGGCCAAGAATCGCCTGGTGGAAGTGATCCCCGGCAAACAGACCTCCGAAGAAACCCGCCAGCGCGCTTGGGTGCTGAACGAGGTCATCGGCAAGACGCCCATCCACTCGGCCGATGCACCGGGCTTCGTGGTGAACCGCTACTTCGTTCCGTGGCTGAACGAATCGGGTCGCATGCTCGATGATGGTGAGGCCAACGTGGCCACCATCGAGGCCGCGGCCAAGAAAGCGTTCCGCATTGGCATGGGTCCGTTCGAACTCATGAACGTAACCGGCGTGCCCATTACGCTGCACGCAGCCACCACGCTTGGCAATCAGCTGGGTCCGTTCTACGCACCCAGCCCGCGCATCGCGGCCCAGGTCGAGAGTAAGGAAAACTGGGACCTCAGCGGAGAAGTGGATGAATCAAAAATCGACAGGGTAGCCAACCGCCTGCTGTCGGTGGTGTTCCAGGTCGCCTGTCAGATGGTGCAGGACGGCGTGTGTTCGATCGAAGACGCCGACATCGGCGCGCGAGTAGGCCTGCGTTGGTCGTTGGGTCCGTTCGAACTCATGAACCGAATCGGCGTGGAAAGGGCCCGTGAGATGGTGGAGGTGTTCTGCTCGTTCTACGAAGACCTTTCGGTGCCGCCGCTATTGGCCAACCAGAAAGGGCCATTCGAGTTTGAACTGGTGAAAGTGGCTGTGAACGATGGCCTGGCCGAAATAACGTTGAATCGACCCGACGCCATGAACGCCTTGAACGGCGCCCTGGTGGCGCAACTGGAACAGGCCTTCGATAAAGTCGACGCGCGCGACGACGTGCGCACCATCGTCTTGCGCGGCGCGGGCAAGGCTTTCGTGGCCGGCGCCGACATCAAGTTCTTCGTGAAGAGCATCGAGATGGATGACTTCGACGGCATCTACAATTTCACCGCGCGTGGTCAGGCTCTGTTCCGGCGCATCGATGAAAGCAAGAAGCTGGTCATCGTGCGCCTCGACGGACTCAGCCTGGGCGGTGGCAGCGAACTGGCGCTTTGCGCCGACACCATCGTGGCCACCGAGAAGGGCAGCATGGGCTTTCCCGAAACGGGCATTGGTATCTACCCCGGCCTGGGCGGCACGCAACGCACCACGCGCCGCGTGGGTGTGGGCCTGGCCCGCTACCTGGTGCTCACCGGCGACGGCGTGAACGCATCGCGCGCGCACGCGATGGGACTGGTCGACGAAGTGGTGCCGGCCGATCGCATCGGCGCGCGGATTCTCGAGATCCATCGCACGGGGCAACGACCGGCGCGTTCCAAGGTGGCGCTGGATCCGCGCACCAAGGCCGTGCAGGACTTCTTCGAAACCGCCGACATCGACGCGCTGCTGGCCAACTCCACCGGCGCCGACGAGGCCCTTGCGAAGGTGGCCAAGAAGGTCTCGTTCAAGGCCCCCGTGGCCTGCCGGCTGGCCGACGAGATGATCCATCTGGGTGCCGAGAAGGGCCACGACGCGGGGCTCGACCTGGAACTGGCGTCGCTGAAGAAGATCTTCGCCACCAAAGATGCCTACGAGGGGCTTACCGCCCTGGGCCGACGCCGGCCCGCATTCAAGGGCGAATAGCCCAATAGGGCCTCAAAACCGGCGAATCAGCCTATTTCGGGCCGATCGTCGATCGGGGCTTGCGTGGTACGAACGATCGTGCTATTTTCCTACGCATGAGCAAAGGCACCCAAACCCGCGAGGCCATCCTGGCCACCTCGGCCGACCTGGCCAGCCGCATCGGTCTGCAAGCGCTGACCATCGGCAACCTGGCGACCGAGGTCGACATGTCCAAGAGTGGCCTGTTCGCCCACTTTGGATCCAAGGAAGCCCTCCAGGTCGAGACCCTCAACGCAGCCGCCGAACGCTTCGTGGACCGGGTCGTGCGACCAGCGCTGAAGGCGCCGCGCGGCGAGCCCCGCATTCGCGCCGTGTTTGAGGAATGGCTGAACTGGGGCCGCAAACACAGCATGAAGGGCTGCCTTTTCCTGCAGTCCACCGCCGAATTCGACGATCAGCCCGGCGCCATACGCGACGTACTGGAACATCAGCAAAGAGCGTGGATGAAGATGGTGAGCGGCGCGGTCGATCGCGCCAAGACCGAGGGCCACTTTCGCGACGACGTGAACTCCGAACTCTTTGCTTTCGAGTTCTACGCGCTGCTCATGGGCTACCAACACGCGCACCGCATGATGCGCGACCCCAACGCCGAAACATTTCTGCGCGCAGCGTTCGATCGACTGCTCGCTTCCTGTCACTGATTTCCCGGAGTTTCCTACGATGTCCGAAGCCGCCATATCACTACCCGAAAATAGCACGAACGTTCGGGTTCCTAACCGATTCCGGATGCCTCCTGCGGTCCGGGTGGGGTTTCGCGCGTTGTCGCTGCTGGCGCCGCCGCTGGCCGCCAAGCTGGGGGTTCACCTTTTCTCCCGCCCGCCACGCAAGAAGCCCGGGGCCAGCTGGGATCAGTTTGCGGCCACTGCCCATCCGTTTCGAATTGCCACCGCCGAAGGTGAATTGGATGCGTGGTCGTGGGGCGATGGACCGACGGTCGTGTTGCACCACGGTTGGGGCGGCGGCGCGGCGCAGATGCGCGGGCTGGTGCAACCACTGTTGGACGCGGGCTTCAGCGTGGTGGCATACGACGCATACGCGCACGGCACCAGCGATGGCACCATTACGAACATCCTGTACATGGCAAAACACTTCGCGCAGGTCATGCACCGCGTCGACGCCAAATACGCCATTGCCTACAGCCTGGGTACGGGCGGCGCTACCATCGCCGCGCGTGACGGGCTGCCTATCGATCGTATGGCCCTGATCAGCGGACCGGCGGACATGCCGTTCTATCTACGCCAGTTCGCCGATGGCCTGGGTTTCACGCAGGGGGTGTTGGACAGAATGGTCACCCGCATCGAGAGCCAGTTTGGCGTGGATTGGGAAGACATGGTGGTGGAGAAACTGGTCCCGGCCAAAGGCCCGAAGGTGATGGTGGTGCACGACGACTCCGATGACGACATACCCATGGAGCACGTGACCCGCGTGGGAGCGGCCTGGGGCGTGCACGATCATATCATTACGAAGGGACTGGGCCATCGAGGCCCGCTGCGCGATGAAAGCGTGATTCGGAGGGTCGTGGAGTTCCTGGGCGGTAAGCCCCCGATCGCCGCGCCCGCCCCCCTTTCCTCCGGGGCAGCCGAAGTGTAAGTTTGTGGGGCACCTCAGCCCCACTTCCCCCCCACTTCACTTAGGTCGTCGTGCTCAGACCGCTTTGCTTCGTGCTGCTTTGTTTCGCCCTGGCCTCCTGCGGCAGCGATGACCCTGTCGTGGTTCAACGTGCGATGTGCGACGACGACGTGGCCACGCAAACCCCCGTGGGATCCCTGGAATTCCTGGGCGTGGTCACCGACTTCAAACTGCGCGATTCCACTGCCTTCATTGCTTCGCAGTTCACGGGCATGTACGTGGTGGATGTGTCTTCCGCCGCCGCCCCCAGCCAACTTGGCCTTTTCGCGGGAAGCGGCGAGGTTTCGGTGCGGGGCGCGCGCCGCCTGGCCGTCAATGGAACGCACGCGTTCCTGGCCGCGGGGGCCGGCGGTCTCAAGGTCGTGGACGTAGGCGATTTCACGGCCATGGAACGCGTCTACCTGAATACAAGTCTGGGCGACGTGTTCGATGTCGTGCTCAACGGCTCCACGTTGATCGTCGCCAGTGACGCGGGAGTCGTTGCATTCGATGTGAATGATCCGCAACAGCCCGCACTGTTGGACATGATCACCGTCGTGGGAACGCCGCGCCGCGTCACGGTGGAAGGCACCCTGGCGTTCGTTACCGACGCGGGTGGGTTGGCCATCGTAGACATTGCGGATCCCGCGAACCTTTCCCTCGTAGGACGCTTTGGTACCTCCGATGAATCGCGCGACGTATTGGTCGACGGATCCACGGCCTATTTGACCGATTGGGAATCGGGACTCCAGTTGGTCGACGTGAGCAATCCGGCACAGCCAGGTTTTGTGAGCGCCATTTCGCTTTCCGACCGCGCCGAAGGGCTCACCCTGGTCGACGGACTGGTGTACGTGGCCACGCGCGATGCGGGCGTCCAGGTAGTCGACGTTACCTCGCCCACCCAGTTGAAATTGGTCGGACGGGTGAGGACCGGGGCCGAAACCCTGTGTGTGGCCAGTGGTGGAAACCTGATCTACGCAGCCAACAACGAAGGCGGGTTCGGCATCTACGACCGCGCGTTCGTGGCTGTACCCACCGCGGCGCTGGAGACCGTTCTACCCATCACCATGTTGTTGGACGGACAGAACCTCTACGTGGCCGCGCGTGACAGAGGCTTGGCCGTGGTGGACATGAGCGACGCCGATCTGCCCGAGATTCTGCAGGTGGTACCCACGACCGGAGTGGCTTCCGGTATCGCCGTGGTCGAACCTTATGTATACGCCATGCATGGCAACGGGCTGGTGGTTACCGAACGCGTGGACGATGTCCTGAATGTCAGGGGCACACTGGACCTTCCGTTGGAGACGCCGCGCAGCCTGGTGGTCATGGACAACACGGCGTACATGGTGAGTGAAGCCGGCGGACTGCACGTGGTGGACTTGACCGATCCCACCGATCCAAGCGAGCTGACCGTGATCCCCACTTCGGGAGCGTCGCGACACGTAGTTCTAAGGGACGGACAACTCTACGTGGCCAGCGGCGACGCCGGCCTGCAGGTGTACGGATTGACGGATCCGCTGGTACCTGAGCTTCTGGGCACATTCGACACGCCCGGCTCGGCTCGCCACATCACCTTCCTGGATGACGTGGCCTACGTGGCCGATACCGACGCCGGGTTCCTGGCCGTGGATGTCAGTGACCCCGCCGCCATGCGGCGCTTGGGCGGCGCCGAGCCTCCTGGCGATACGTACCAAATCGCCGTACGCGACAAACGTCTCTACCTGGCCTGCCGCGAAGCCGGTGTGCAGGTGTACGACGCACCCGCGCCCGGTCGCCTGCGCTTCGTGGGCAGCGTGGTATCACCGCGCGTGGCTCAGAGTGTGGTGGTGTCCGACGCGTGGATGGTGGTGGGCGACCTGTTCACGGGGCTGGCGGTGCAGGAAGTTCCCTGCGAGGGGTTCTAGGCGGCCGCTTTCCCACCTTGCCTTCGCTACCGCACGCCCACTAGGCTGGTGCGCATGCACTGGCCCCGACTCAGCCGAAACGACCTCCTCGACGAACGCCTCTGCGATCTGGGCCTGACGATCGAGGGCACCGAGCTCGAGCATCGCGTCGACCAGTTGTACGCGAATCTGGAAGACAAGGGTCTTTCGCTGCGGCCACACATCTGGCTGTCGAGCGAGTGGTTCAGCCCCGACGGGATTCCCGGTGTAGCCATTCCGTTCTACCTGGCTCACCCGCGATTGAAGCGTCTGGAAAAGGCCATGATGCTCGACGTGGAGGGCGGGTCGAAGCGCGACTGTATGAAGCTGCTTCGGCACGAAACGGGGCACGCCTACTCCACCGCATACCGACTGCACTACAAACGCTCGTTCCGCGAGACCTTCGGAAGCATCACCCAGCCCTATCCCGACAGCTACGTGCCGCGTCCCTTCAGCCGCGAATACGTGCAGAGCCTGGACTGGTGGTACGCGCAGTCACACCCCGCTGAGGACTTCGCCGAAACATTCTCGGTGTGGCTTGATCCGTATTCGCGATGGCGTCGGCGCTACCGCAACTGGGGCGCGATTCGCAAGTTGGAGCTGGTCGACGAGCTCATGGCCGATATTGCGGGGAAGACACCCCCCGTGCGCTCGCGCAAGCAAGTGGATCCACTGCGACGGATTCGTACGACCTTGCGCGACCACTACGAGTGGAAACGTGACCGGTATGCCGCCGGCAACCCACGCTTTTTCGACCGCGACCTCAGGCGCCTGTTCTCAGACGACGCCGATCATCGATCGCGGCCGCCGGCCTCGTCGTTTCTGCGCAGCAACCGCGTGGAGATTCGCGAGCGCGTCGCGTTGTGGACAGGCGCGGACATATATACGATAGATCTGGTGATACGCGACATGATCGAGCGCTGCCAACAGTTGGGATTGCGCGTGCATAGCCCGCGACGCGATGCCAACGTCGACGCAATGCTCATGGTATCGGTGCAGACCATGCATAACCTGCACCGCGGACAATATCGGATTACCGTTTGACGCCGTAGCCGACAGGAAGGTTGATGCGAAAACAACGTATCCTGACCCTGGTGCACGAAGACCTGGTGCCTCCCGATAGCCTCAAAGGCTACAGCGACCGGGAAATCATGGACTGGAAGACCGAGTACGACGTGGTGTCCACGCTGCGCGAGCTGGGGCATACGGTGGAGGTCCTGGGCGTACGCAGCGACCTGGGAGCCATTCGCACCGCCATTGAAGAATTCCGCCCGCACATTGCGTTCAACCTACTGGAAGAGTTCCACGGCGTGGCCGTGTACGACCAACACGTGGTCAGCTACCTCGAACTCATGCGCAAGCCCTACACCGGCAGCAACCCGCGCGGGTTGCTACTGGCGCACGATAAAGCCTTGAGCAAGAAGATCATGGCGTTTCATCGCATTCCTATTCCCCGCTTCGCGGTGTTCCCTCGCGGGCGCAAGCCGAAGCGTCCGGAGCGACTTCGGTTTCCGCTGTTCGTGAAGTCGTTGACCGAAGAAGCGTCGCTGGGGATATCACAGGCGTCGGTGGTTACGAGTGACGAAAAACTGCTGGAGCGCGTGGAGTTCGTGCACGCATCGCTGGGGACCGACGCGATCGTTGAAGAATACATTGAGGGCCGCGAAATCTACGTGGGTATCCTGGGCAACCAGCGGCTGCAGACGCTTCCGATCTGGGAGCTGCTGTTTACGAAGCTGACCGAGGGTGTCGCGCGCATCGCCACCGCCAAGGTGAAGTGGGATGAGAAGTATCAGGAAACCATCGGCCTACAGATCGGACCCGCCGAAGGCATCAACGACGAAGACGCCGAGCGCATCGTGCGTATCTGCAAGCGGGTGTATCGGGCACTGGACCTCAGCGGTTATGGCCGTATCGATCTACGTTTGTCCGACAATGGCGAGATCTACGTGTTGGAAGCGAACCCGAACCCGGATCTGGCGCACGACGCGGAGTTGGCCGATGCCGCGGAGCATGCGGGGTTGGACTACGGACAGTTGGTGCAGAAGATCGTGGGGTTGGGATTGCGGTACAAGGCGCAGTGGCGGGAGACGGACTGAGTCAGGAGCCGACCACTGGTACCAGCGCAAAAAATACCCGGGTATCCGCCGATACCCGGGTAGTTCTGTCAAATCGATGGTGATCGATAGGCAGCGGCGTAGTGAGGAACTTACCGCACCACCGTCAGCTTCCGCGTCGCCTGGTTCCTCCCCGCCTCCAACCGCGCCACATACACACCCGACGCCACCGAAGCACCGTTGCCATCCCGCGTGTCCCACGCCAGGTTCGTCGCGCCACTGGGCACCGACATCTCACGTACCACGCGCCCGGCCAGGTCGTACACCCGCACCATGCCGCCGCCGTCGACCGGACGATCGAACCGCAGCAACGTGCGATCGCTTACCACGCTGGGCCAGGCCGACATGACAGTGGTTTGCCCCGCGGCCAAGGTCACGTCGGTGGTCTGAAAGTCCTGACCGAACTCTCCCTCCAGCGTCACGTTGAACAGCGCCTGCCCTTGGTCCTTGCGTGAAATGGTCGTGGCCGCGGTGCCGTCCCAACGCAGCTCGAACTGCACGTCGAACTGGGGGCCGTCGGCTTTGGCCGGAAAAAGCGTGATGTTTCGGAACTCATAGGGAACGCCGGCCGGTACCTGCACGCGCAGGTTGTAGAAGTTGGATCCAACCGGAAAGCCGGTCTGGTCCGCCAGCTTCACCTCGAACGGAATGTAGAACAGGCCACCAGCGGGAATGGAGACTTCCTCGCTCACGATCGTCTGCATGGGGAAGAATTCGCCGCCCTCCCAGAGGTCCATGGAAATCTCGAACACGCCGTCCTGCAATACACCGCCCTTGCCCAGCACGCCTTCGGCAACTTCGAAACCACCGGCGAGTCCACCGGGCCCGCCTTCCACACCGTTGTCGGCGATGCTCACTTCAACCGGGAAGGGCTGAGCGCCAATCGGCGACACAGGGAGTTGGATTCCACTTCGGATGTTGATCGCCGGTGAGATCGAGAAGACCTCTCTGCCCTCGTTGATGTAGACGCTCTCCATATACGGACCGGGCAGCGGAAATGGAGGTCCGTACTCGATGAGCTCGGGCACGCGCCAGTACAGAGGCCGCAAGAGATTTCCCTCGCAGCGAATTCGGGACATCGTGAGTTCGCCAAAGCCGGATGTGCTGTACTCGTGGAAGTAGAACGCCAAGCCGGTGATCTGGGTCAGGTCGACGAGGTGACTGATCTCGGAAAACATGACCGCGTTGGGTCCAGCCGTCAGGATCTTGGTTGTTCCCACCCACCCGCCGGCATGGCGAAATTGTATGAACACATCGATGAAGCTCACCGATACCACCTGGATCATCAGGCGATCGTTCTTACCGCCCGCGGTCAGGTCGATCGTTCCATCCATTTCGTAGTTGAGCACCACGTCGGCATCGTCGATCACATTGTTGCCCGGAGCGTGCTCTTCGGTATTGATCTGGAAACCAAGATCGCCACCGCCCAACGGCACATGCCCCGCCGTGTGCGTGGGCACGTCGTTGATGATGACCTGGCGAGATCCAAGCGCACAGCTTTGCGGCGGAAGACCCACGTGGGTGAAATCGAAGGGGCCGTTCGCGAGCGGCAGCGCGCCCTGCGTGAAATCGTCGATGGTGATGGGGCAGCCGAAAACGCCGGTCGAAGCTGCGTACCCTGGGCTGAGCACCAGGACGAAGAGAGCCAAAGCGAGGATTGAAGCGGTGCGCATGCGAAGTGCCTCCCGGAGATTCGCGATTGCCGTGGCGCGGGTAGTACCACGCTTGTATTGAAGCAACGGATCAGGCGGCCCAGACGAACATCAGTGGCTGATTGAATATGATCAATATCAGTACCTGTATGGGACCCGGGTCCCATTCATTGTTCGGGTCCCATCAGTCCAGGCCGCATCAACACGAGCCCATCGATCCGAGCCCTAGTCGCCCCTAGTCATAGTGGCGCTCTTCCGCCCAACTTCCGGCCACGGAAGTTTTGATGTCCCGACAACTAACATTTTTCCAATATGTTACCCGGGTGAAGGCCAAGCAACCCGCGCGAAGCCGGCCCGCGTGGGCAGCCTGGCTGACCAGTTTGTCCTTGCTATTTCGGAACGTTATTCCGATATTACAACCATGCTTTCACGTCGCCTATCTTCTCTGGTCCGCCTTCGGCTGACCGATTCCCCCGCGGTAGCGCTGTTGGGCCCACGCCAGGTGGGCAAGACCACCCTCAGTCGAACACTGGTCAGATCGCTCGCCAGTGAGAACCCAACGGTCCCGCCGCCTGAGTATCTCGATCTCGAAAACCCGGTCGACCTGGACAAGCTCGATGACCCTCTGGGATATCTCCGAGCTCGGTCCGATAGATTGATTGTGATAGATGAAGTGCAGCGGTCGCCAGGACTGTTCGAGGTGCTTCGTGTGGTCATCGACGAACGTATCGACTCCGGGCAACCAACCGGCCAATTCCTCTTGCTCGGCTCGGCCTCTCTTGAACTTCTGAAACAATCCAGCGAAAGCCTGGCTGGGCGACTGGCGTTTGTTGAACTGGGTCCCCTCGATGCGCTCGAGGTTGAACCAAAGCGCGCAGTTGATTTGTGGACCCGAGGAGGATTCCCGCGCAGCTTTCTGGCCACGAACGACGAGTCTAGCGCCGCGTGGCGTGCGGACTTCATTGCAACCTACCTGGAGCGCGACATCCCACAGCTTGGCCCACGAATCGCAGCGGAAACGCTGAGGCGTTTCTGGACGATGTTGGCTCACCGACAAGGAGCACCTCTGAACGCCTCCGAACTTGCGCGGAGTTTGGCTGTCGACGGCAAGACCATTTCCAACTATCTGGACCTGCTGGTCGATCTGCTCCTCGTTAGGCGGCTTCCGCCGTTACACGTCAACGTGAACAAGCGACTGGTGAAGTCGCCCAAAACCTATGTACGGGACAGCGGTCTCGTGCACACGCTGCTACGACTCGACACACAAGACGATATACTTGGCCATCCGATTGCCGGCGCGAGTTGGGAAGGCCATGTCATCGAAACATTGATCCGCACGGCACCTTCGCGGACCGATGCACACTTCTACAGAACGCTCGCAGGGGCTGAAATGGACTTGGTGCTGGACCTGCCCGGGGGACGACGATGGGCCATCGAGGTGAAACGAGGACTAGCCGCAAAGACCACGAAGGGATTCCACAACGCGGTCGAAGACCTCAAACCAGAGCGCGCGTTTGTTGTCCACTCCGGGGAAGACCGGTATCCAAAGAGTGAACACACCGAGGCGATTGGTCTGCGAGAACTTGCGACGACGCTATCTGAGCTTTGAGTCGAGCGTTGACGACGACCGTATTGACGTGACCAGGTTGTTTCGCGGGATGAGCGGGACGATCCCTCTACCGCTGGCCGAACGCTGCTCGGAACCGCGACATACTGGTACTGGTAGTTCGTACAGCATGTGCCTTGATCGGCTCGATGCTGACGCCTGGCCCGCTGGCCCATGTTCGAATCCACCCGTCGATCTGCTCCAGGTCGGTAGTTCCCCACCAATTGTCCGACAGGTCAATGTCACCAAGCCCAAAGTCCAAAGCGCCGGCAGCATCTATCGTTCGTCCACCACCGTTGAGAATCACCCCGTCTGTCAACGTCGCATGCCCCAAGATCACGATCGTCGTGACGGTCGCTCCGCCGATCACGTTGCGCTCGCCGGTAACTCTGCCGTCCAATCGAAGCCCGATTTGTCCGCCTGGACCGAAGCTGTTGTCAAGGAGGTGCGCGCGGGCGGCCTCCCAGAGATCGAGGTGCAGCCCGTTGTTTTCGAAGCGACAGTCAACTACGGAGTGGTGACTGCCTCCTTTGAAGAGATGCAACGCAGTGAACTGCGTACCTCGAAACGTTGTATTCCGAACATCCGACATCGGGACAGCAAGATACACCCCCGTCCTCGTGTTCAGGACCTCACAGTCATGGATCGCAGCACTGGAACCATGCGCGCTGATGGCCCGGTCCAAATCCTGGATCAGGGAGTCGACTACCAGGAGGTGCGAGTCCCGACTTGTAAGCACTCCATCAGTACACCGCTGGATTCGACACCCGAGTACCGATACGTCACCATATGCAAGAATGGCCCAGCGAACGTGATTGATCGACAAGGTGTCGATGATTGTCCCTTCACTGGCTTGGTCAAGCACGATCCCGTAGGTCGGCAATCCGTCGATCTCTTCAACGAGGTTCAGGAACGGACCAATGCGGACCAAACCAACATCGAGGCCACGAATGGTGATCGGACCTGAACGAACGATCGCCACGGCTTGGATCTGCTCGCCACTGGGGAGTTCATGAACCTGGAAGTCTTCGTAGAAACCAGGTGATACCAAAACGACATCCCCGGGCTGCGCCGCATCAAGGCCTGCTTGAATGGTGGAGTATTCCTCGCTCAGACCGACGCGAACTTCGCGGGCCTGTGAAGCACCAACAAGACCACACAGTAGCCCTGCTACGACGACGCGTTGGAGTATGGTAACTCTCATGTTTTTACTGGCGCTTGCACCATCCGCCTATCCGTATCGACCTCAGGAAATCTGTCATAGTTCAGACCAAGTACAGACGAGTATACATCGCGACGCGGTGGTCCAGCGCCCGGGGTATCGCCTTGTCTCAATTTCGATATGCTAGCCAACATTTTTTCAACGTGTTGATCGGTTGAACCCTGGGACGTTCTAGAAGCCGATGGCTGCAAGGCCCACCAACAGATGAAAGACAAAACTATTGAAGCGAGCCGTGCCACCGGCGATAGGCACCGACATGGGCGCGGCATGCATGCGACCTTCCAGGGAAACCGAAAGCCAGCTACTCAGCGGAACGCGTCGCCCAACCGCAAGCGTTGCAACCGGACCGCGAAGATAATACCCCGTGCCCAGAAACCCCTGCGTCTCACTCCGTCTGAGGTTGCGAACCTGACTCTCCGGGTGCGCCACTACCACACCAGCACCGACACGCCCCAGAAACCCACGCCACGGCCAGGCCCGTTGCACCGTGACCACGTTGAAGCCGTGGCTGATGGAGAACGACTGGATTTCGGGTGGTGGGCTGTCGAGTAGCACCTTGTGATGCATCAGTTCGACACTCCACTCGCCCTGCGCAGTGGAACGGGACAGGCGCATGGCCCAGTACCAGGGAACCTTCAACGATTCCGCTGAGTACGAGGCGTCGAAGCGAAGGATATCGAAGCCCTGTTGCTCGACCTCGAACGAAGTACCCACGTTGTGCGCCATACCGCTGCTCAGTTCGAAGCTGTAGCGAACGTCGTCGGCCACGGCCGTCGGTGTGGTCGGGAGAAAGGCACCGAGGACCGCGGCGGGAAGGATCAGGAAAAGACGCTTCATGGCAACAGGTTACCCGGGTGAACATCCTATGCAACGAACTTTCACTCTGCTGGTCTCGGGCGAGAGTAGACTGTCGCGGGGATTCCCATGACCCATTTCCAGGGAAGCATTCGCTATGACTATGAAAACGCGAGCGTGGGCGATTTGCATCGGGCTGTTCCTGCTTGGTTTTGCCCTCGGCGCATACCTGTTTGCTGATACTCAGCGCCGATCGTTGCTGGCGGTCGCTGACTGCGACCATTGTCTCGAGCCAAACGAAGTGGCCGGACTCGCTGCATCAGTTCTTATTCAAACCGCTCCGAGCTTCGTTCCTTCCAAGGTGCTCGAAACAGAGAGAACCTTGGTCATCGATCACCCGATGCCGCAAGACGAGCACCATGTGGTCCTGTTTCCGAAGCGAGACATCAAGAACATCGGGACGCTACAGGAAAGCGACCGCGAGTACCTGGTCGATCTGTTTGCTACGGTTGGCCGCATCGTCGAGGAGAGGAACCTGAGAAACTACCGACTTTGGACCAATGGCCCGGGTGCGCAGATGGTGACGTATCTGCACTTCCATCTGGCGGGGCACTAGAGCCGACACGACGCCACATTGGCAAACACGGCCAAGATGATCAGGGACGCACCGTGGCCACGGGAGTGTATTTCGCAAGGATGACCGTCGATGGCCAACCGCAGGAGCCCTTGAGAAAGCTGGTACTCATAAAATAGCAAAGCGGAACATCGCCTAGCTAGACAATCACGGGTCGTTTCCCGGGCGGTGCTTCTCATACAACCTGTATCGTTCACCATACATTGTTGCCCTCCTCGCCAACCCGGGGGGTGGAGGGCAACTGGCTGAAACGAAAGGGCATGCCAGCCATCAACGCCGGCGCCCACGCATGGCCCAGGACTTGGAAGGCTTCCCCGGAAAGTGGATTCTCGTCTATCGGCCAAGAGGAGCCTCGCCATGCATTCGTCTATCTCTTCGCACTCGCTTCGCGTCGCCCTCTCTCGACATCTATTGCGAGCGGGGACCGTCTTGGCCGTAGCTGCATCGATGGGCGCATCGTCCGATGGTTGCGAGCAGAACTACGAGCCGTTACCTCAAGAAAACGAACTCAAGGGAAGCGTGCATGTGCAGGCCACGCTCCGAGATGACACTGGAGCCATCGGAACCACTGTGATCACCGACGCGAGTCACATCAATGTTCGACTCGAACGGGCAAGCCAGCGTATCCCGGAGTACGGTACAAGCACGTCCAAGGGATTCTTCCAAATGACTGGCGTGGAGCTCGACCGTTACCAGGCTCGAGTTACGCCCACTCCCCAACACGAAGTGGTTTCCGATTGGTTGGAGGTAACCCGGCCGACTGTTCAAGTGGTGGAATTCCCAACGGCGCTTCTCATCGAGCCCCATGGAACGGTGGAGTCTGTTCCGAATCCTTCGAGCCAGGAAGTCACGATTCGCTTCGATCTCACAGTCGCCGGTGAAACAGAGGTTTATCTTGCGCGCTTCCACCCCAGTCGCCAACCGCTCCACACCCTGTACGATGGCTTCCTCGCGGCTGGAACGCACGAGATGCTGTGGGACGGTGTCGCCTCGAATGTGACCTATCCTTTGCAGGGTGCATACGCCGTGATCGTCAAGCAAGGCGAACAATACCAGTATGACGTCATGATTTGGTCGGTCGACTGATCGGGGTCTAGTCTGCGCACTGTGTCAAGGTGCGGCGAGCCGACGGCTGCGCTAGAACCGACCTTTCACGGAACCCCAACTCTCTACCGAGGTGGGCACGGTAATCGTCGGGTAGACAACTGCACAAGCGCTGGGATAGTCGTCACTCGGTGGAGGAGCCAATGTAAACGGCTCGAGTTCGGAGTCACAGGTTAAATACCCCGGTAAGCCGCTGGGGAAACTGCTGGGGGTTACTCCACGGAGACAGATCGTGAGATCACTCACCCCCTGTGAGAAAATTCCGTACGTATATTGCACGAGTGGCGCAGGGTTGCCGGCCGGCGAACAACCCATCCAAAGGCCAACAACAATCTCGCTTGGATTGTCCGAGGAACTGAGCCAGCCCCCCGGGGGGATGATGGGGGGAGACCCAAACGTCAGGATTGTCGGATCGATAAGGATTCCGATCTCCATCCCCTTCAGCTCGTCGTTCACGAGATCGTTGGCGACGATGTAGAACTCATTGGTGGTCGTGAACATCGGCGGACTCTCGAAGACAGAGACGGCCTCCGTATCGAAATACACGCCCACCGTGCTTTCGGCAACAGCCACGACGGGAAACTCCATCATCGCGACAAGGGTCAACAGTGCGAAGCCCAGGAGCCGTATGATGCAAGGTTTCATGGTCAGAACCGTCCTTTGACTGAGCCCCAGCTATCGGAACTGGTGGCCACCGCGCAAGTGGGATACACAACCGCGCAACTCTCAGCAAGACCGGGGCAGGCCGATGGCACCGTGAAGAACGGCTCAAGCGCACCGTCGCAAGTGAGATACCCCGGTACCGGAGGAGAAAAACTACTCGGGCTCGCCTCGAACAAGCACAACTCGAGGTCCGAGATACTCTCCGTGGAGAAAATTCCGTAGGTGAACTCTACCAGCACAGTTGGCCCGGCGGCCGGTGAACAGCGTTGTAGGCCCACGATGAACTCGTACGGCCCTGAAAACACGGGTAATGGAGGCCCTACGACTATGCGTGGTACGCCAAAGACCAGTATGTTCGGATCAATGAGAAGATCGAACTCGAACCCTTTTAGCTCCCCTTCGGGCACACCATTCACAACCACGTAGAACTCGTTATCCGTCGTCAACAGGGGTGGGCTCGCCAACGTCACGGTGCCCGCGGTGTCGAAATAGACGCCAATAGTGCCTTCGCATCGTGCCGTTCCGTGGACGGCCAGGGAACCAAGGACAATCGCGACTGCGCTGCTCAATGTCGTCAGCCTTCTCATTGGCTACCTCCGTCGCGTGAGCCTAGGGGCTCTTACCCCCGAACCGACCCTTGATCGACCCCCAGCTATCCCGACTCGACCCGACAACACAGGAAGGGTACACGATCGCGCAACCCTGGGGCACGCCCGAGCACGCTGATTCGACGCTCACGAACGGCTCGCGCTCCTGGTCACACTTCAGGTAACCCGGTGTCGGCGGAAGGAACCCGCTGAAGGATGATGGACGCAGACAGATCCACAGATCTTGAGGCTGAGTCGGCGTCAAGATGCCGTACGTATACTCCACCAGCACAGCCGGGCTGGGTGCGGCAAAGCAACCTCCAAGGTCCGCCAGAAAACAGTTGGGCCCACCACCCGTATTGATCGGCTGCCCAAAGCCGATGATCGGTACTCCGAAAGTCAAAATGGTGGGATCGACGTCGAGACCAAAATCGTACCCGGCTATCTGATCGTCGACGAGGCTATGGGCCACGAAATAGAAGGTGTTGTCGGTCGTGAACAAGGGCGGGTTTGCAGTTGTTAACGTGCCATCGCGGTCGAAGAAAACGCCACCCTGGGTGATTGCTGACGCTACACCCTCGTTGCCGGCGAGCATGGCAATCGACACCAAGAACAGGAGGATTCTCATTTGGCACCTCGGATCCCTTCACGTGCACTATCACGTTCGCTACTCGTTGCCTCCGAAGCTCGCTTTGAGTTCGCCGATGCTCGAAGAAGCCACGGGGACGGAGCGGATTTCGAACGGTTTGAACTCGAAAAACGCCCCAAGCGAGGGGTCGTCGTTGGCATCCCAAATGAGCTGTTCGACTTCGGCCGTACTTTCCACTCCCCAGTAATTGTTGCGAATTGGAATTCCCCCGATTCAGTGGACACTTCTTGGGCTATGATTTGCACTCAAGGAGAAGTTCATGTCAGGCAAACGATACACGGATGAGTTCAAGCGCGAAGCCGTTCGCCAGGTGGTCGATCGAGGCCACTCCGTGGC
>JAJDAC010000042.1 GCA_029262065.1 Candidatus Krumholzibacteriota bacterium
AAACGTAGTTGGACACCGGAATCGGGAGCCACGGCCAACGGCGGCTCGTTGCCGTCCAGCAAACCGTTGCCATTGGTGTCGGGGTGCAGCGACCATGTCAGATACTCGAACTCGCTCGCGTCGCCACCGCGGTCCACGACAATGCCGGCCAGCGAACGCGCAGTCCCGTACCCATTGAAGGCCGACACGCTAAGGATCACACGTCCGGCCACATTGGGCGCGACGATCGGAATCGCCGAGACCGGTTCGGCCACCCACGTCACCTCATCGCTTTCGGCCATGGAGTAAGGCTCTCCGCCCACCAGCGCAACGTCCGTAGGACCATCGTTGCCACTGGCCACCTGCAGTCCATTCGTACCCAGAAGCATCTGTACCGTTCCGCCATCGGTGAGCGACGAAGGAAGGTCCATGGTTACGAACACGCGGCGCGGGCTGCCGAACGTAAGCGGCAACTTGATTGCTGAAGCCACCCACGTCTGTCCCGAAGATTGCATGTTGCCCAACAGCAGATCGCTGTCGGAGATCACCTGGTTGTTGTCGTCGTCCAGCCACAACTGAACCGCGGCCAGGTCCTGAGGCGAAGCAGTGCCCGTATTCACCAACACCATGGCATCCAGCTCGTCGTTCGCTTCACCATTGGAAGGAACCAGGATGTCCAGCAGCGGAACCTTGCTGGCACCGGCGAAGGCCAGGCCTCCGGCCACCGGGCGCAGGTCGTAGCCACGGGCACTCTGACCGTCAACTACGGGAAACGGTGCGGCCGTGGTCAGCGTGTCGACACCGCTGGTGTAATCGATCTCCAGGCCACCCCGGGTGGTGAAGGCCGAGGTGCCCGTAAGCGCCAACCGCATCCGTTCGTCGTCGCGTACGCGCGTCGAGTCCGGCAGCAAGGCCATGACCAAGGGCAACGCTACGCCGGGCTCAAGTACCACGCGGGGCGACAGGCGAGCCACTCCACCAGCGTCGAGGCTGGCCTGGTCGAGGATTAGATCGCCGGCAGAAACGCCGCGACTCAGATCCAGGTCATGCCACAGCTGAACGACGCTGAACTGCGTGTGCGACTGGTCGAGCGAATCGCTTCCCGCGTGGGACCAATTCCGCGCCTCGATGGCAAGAAGCGAGTCCGCCGCGGCCACGATTGGGAATAGTTCGAAGGCAAGCATGGACGCCGGTGTGTTGTCGCGCAATACCGTAGCCGGCCCGGCGACCTGAAACTCCCGAACCTGCAGCGTGGGTACCACGTCGACCAGGATGGAGTTCGGATTCGAATAGGCGCCGTCGACGGGACCAACCCGGCCCGAGTCGTACTGCAGGCCGTTGCTGAGAAGGGCCAACTGAACCGAGGATCCCAACTCTGCATCTCGACTCAGATCGACAAGTGCACGAATCGAGGTGCCATTGCTAGGCACGGTGACCGAGAAGCCACCCGCGCTCCAAACGTTGCCTCCGATGTGGCTCAGACCGGCTACATCACGCCAGTCGCCGTTCCCGGCATCGCGTTGCAGTCGAATCTGGTCGATATCGTTGGGGCCGGCCGTGCCAACTTGCTCCAGCGTGGTACCGATCAGTGAATCGGACTTGGGACCATCTCCGGGCGCCAGGAACTGCAGTGCAAGCACTCCCGTCGCACCCGGTGCAATGGTGTCGGCCACCGCCGGCACCGGGACGATCTGCGCGAGGACGAGGTCGCGAACTTCGATCTCGCCCACGCTGTCCAACGGAAACCCGTCGGAAACGAGAGCGGTGGGCTGACTCCAGAACAGGTGGGCCGACTGCTGCACCGTGGCGTTCAGTGTGTCGCCATGGGCCACTTCGGTCAGCGAGACATCACCCGTCACGAACAGGGTTTTCGTCACGCCAACACCCAGATTCAGGTTCAGCCCCGTGGCCGTCCAGGTCCCGTTGGCCGTGGTGCCCTGATCGAGCTGCGTATCGCTGACGGGGTTGAACGCCCCATCCCCGTTGTCCTCGAACAACTGTAGTCGCTCGAAACCATCCTGGTCGGGCGTGGGAATGACGGGTACCGGCGGGGGCTGAGACTTCAGATCGCCAACCGGTGCCGTTTGCGAGGGCCTCGTTTGCACCCGTAGAGCAGTAAGCACCCGGGTATTGAGGTAGCCGTTGGTGATGCGAAGAGTGAGTGCTTGCTGAGTGAGATCGCCGGGATTGCTTTCAACGTGTCCGGTGGGCTGAGTCAGCACCGATACCGACGGCAATACCGATACGCCGACACTGGGCGCGGCAACACCGTTGTAGGACGCGCCGAGCGTCGCACTGCCCAACCCTACACCCGTCACCAGGCCATTGGGGTCGATGAACGCGATTGAAGGCGAACTGGACGTCCAAGTCGAAATGCTCGTCACATCCACGACACTGCCGTCAGTAAGGCTGGCGTTGGCCACGAACTGCTTGGTCTGACCGCGCAGTATCGAAGCAATGGACGGCGTGATCACGAGCGACAGTACTTCCGGGGGATCGACCGTGATCGTCGCGTCCGAAGCGAATACCGCGCCCAGGCTCGCCGAGACAGTCGTGACACCCTCGGCCAGGGCCGTCGCCACGCCAGCGGAATCTATGCTGGCAATCGCTGGCGACCCTACTGACCAGTTCACGCTGGAAGTCAGATCATAGACGTCCGCGCCAACCGTTCCGTAGGCGGCGAATGGCGCCGTGGAACCCACCGGAATTTCCACCGAAAGGGGAACGATATCGAGAGCGTCGAGCGACGCGTTGTCGACGACTACCGGCACCGAGTTCGACGTTTGCGACTGGAACATCGCGTCGACCGAAGTTGACCCTTCAGCCACCGTCGTCAGCACCCCCTGCGAATCGACAGTCGCCACCGGCGCGTCCACGGCGTTCCAGTTCGCCTGGTCGGATACATCGAGCGTCGACCCGTCGTTGTAGTGGGCGATGGCCGTGAGCGGCACTTGAACCCCCTGCGGTAGCGTAACCGCGCTGGGATTCACAACCAGGCTGTCGATGGCAACGGCGGTGACCAGGACCTTCAGCGTGTCCCCATCAACGGGACCCAACGCGTGCGTAAGGCGAGCCAGGCCCGGCGAAGCCGTCTGTACCACACCAGGACTCAGAAAATCCGCGACGCCAGGATCCAACGAAGTCCAGATGACCGCCGCGGTCTCGTCTTGTTGGGTCCCGTCGCTGTAGGTGCCAATGGAAGCTACCTGGTGAGTCACACCCGCGGGCACGGTGGTCGAGTCGGGGGCCCCGTCGAGGGCCACGAGCACCGGCGGAGACACTTGAATGGTCGAGAGATCGCTATCGATTCCTCCCAGGTCGGCCTGCACCACGCCAGTGCCCTCGGCGAGGGTATTGACGACGCCGTCCGCGCCAATATCCACCACGGCGGGGACCAACGAAGACCAGTTCACGATCTCGGTCAGGTCCTGTACGTCGCCGTCGGTAAAACTGCCCCAGGCAGTCAGCGGAACCGGGAGCCCCAGCGCCACGGTCGTGTCGGTGGGAGCCAGTGACAACGCCAACAATTCACGCGGAGTCACGTCAAGCGTCGCAAGGGGCGCCAGGAACCCCGACAGTTCCGCACCGACCTGCGTGGACCCGATGGCCACTCCCAGCAGCGTACCCGGACCCACCAGGTTGGCCACACCCGAGTCAGCCACGTTCCAGTTGGCACTGTTCGTCACGTCCTGCGCCTGGCCGTCACTCATCTGAGCGAATGCCGCGAACCCAACCTGAGCACCTTCGGCCACACTCTGCGCGGACGGGGAAATCGATAGTCCCTCCATGACCGGCGGGTCTACAACGACGGTTGCCTGAGCTGAGACGACCGACAGATAGGTAGCCTCGACCCAACCGCCACCTTCGATCTCGGTGGTGAGCTCTGAATTGTCGAAGGTACCCAGTGAACTCGGCGTGACATCCCAGGAGACCAGATCAGTAACGTCGGAGCTGGAAAGATCGTTGTAGTAAGCCGTCGCGGTGTAGGGGATCATCTGGCCGAGGGCCACCGTGGTGTCCGAAGGGGACACCACGAGCGAGTCGAGCGTGCGCCCTGCCGTTTTCACGATGAGACTGGCCCCGTCGAGAAAATTGCCGTTCGCTTCGCCGGCAAACGCCGTCTGCACGGGATGGCCGCGTCGATCCTGGTCGACCGAGGTTGTGAACTCCTGACCGATGGGATCCTCGGCCAACGGAGACAGCGCACGGAACCAGATGTCTACACGGTTCGAAAATGCTGGCGTGTTGTCACGAAGCCGAATGTCGATGTCGCCTTCATTGCTCCAAATCAACCATTCTCCGGCGTCCTGGAAACCCAGATCGGTCCCCTGCTTCAGAACCTGGCCGTCCAATGCTACCGAGTCGATGCTCGACAACGTAAAACCGGCGGGAACCTGGGTGTAGATGCGGTTCAGACCGGTTCCCGAAAACTGCGTGGGGTCCACGCTCAGGATGAACTGCACCTCGGTGTTCGCGGCGACTTCGGTAGGGTGGATTTCGGCGGAAGCCCAAGACACGGCTACCTCGTCGTACGCCCCCTCGGGCGCCTCGATCATCGTCAGCCGCGCTGGCGGAAATGTCTTCAGGGCCGCGTCGCGCGCGCCAAATTCAGCGGCAGCGAATTGGCTTGTGGTAGACGAGACTATGGCGACCCCGAAGGGATCGGCCGAGCCGGTTCGCCAGTCGTCGGCCAGACTGGTCAAGTCAAATCCAAGGTGGACGTCGGTGGGAGTCAAGGTTTGCGCAGCGGCAACCCCGCTGTTGAAGTCTCCTCCGTTTGGCCAACCACTACCGCAATCGGGAGACTGCCAGGTAACACCCTGCACACACGATGTCCCATCCTGCACACCCTCAACCCAGGGGGACTCCATCTGGTGAAGCGTCAACGAAATGTCTTTGGTCAGCGCCTGCGTGGACCAAACATCGAACCAGGCCGATCGCAGCTCCGTTCCCGCCAGCAAGAGTCCAACCGACCCGAAGTCGAAGTTGACGAACGCGTTCTCCTTGAAGCCATTGGTGCCCCAGACTTGAACACGTTCTGACGCGCCCCAGTTTCGGTCGCGAAAGGCGTTGGACGCGAACGCGTCCGCACTGGTTTCCAACCCGGTGGACCAGGCCTGTTCGTCTTCGATGCGGGTGACCATGGCCGCGAGATCGAACGTGCCCGATTCCAGATCCAAGAGAGCGTCGTGCTCGATCACGTCACCCACGGCACCGGTGGCCACGAGCACAAGGCGCACCTCCACTGAACCCGGCAGGTACCCTGACAGGTCGACCGACACGGTTTGGGCGTCCACGAAGACGATTCCCGCGCCGTCGATCTGCGGTGTGCCATTCAACAACACCGAGTTGGGTTGGTACGCTGCTCCATCGGGCAGGCGATAGTCGAGGCTCCCACTGAAGCCGAGAATTCCGCTTTCCTGGAATTGAATGGCCACTTCGAACAGGTCGCCGGTGGCCACCAGATCGGTCGCGGGGGAAAAGGCGACCGTATCGAGGGAAGCATGTGCCACGGAGGCCAGTACCGCCGTATGGCAGAACGCGGCAGTGAGGCAAGACGCACGCACGCGCCCGCTGGCCGAGGCGAGGACTCGCCGTGGCTTCCAGGCAAGGAGCGAGGAATGTAACCTATGCAATTGCATACATGCGCAGCGGCCCGAACGCGAATCCGCGCCTGGCTCATGACCACGAGGATGTCTGTTTCCGGAGCCAACCATTGGCCCCACACGGCGTTGCAGCGGCAAGCCACATGCCGCCTTTGACCGCGGAGCGAACGTTGCTCTATTCTGGAAGATCGTGTCCGAGAACCAGTCACCGTGCCCTCACGAGGAAGTTTGTGGAACACCACGACCTGAACGACCGCGACCTGGAACAATTGACCACTCGCGGCATCACAGCGACGGAGATCGAACGACAACTGGATCGTCTGCGGAGCGGGTTCGACTCCATCGATCTGGCGCGCGCCTGCACCGTGGGTGACGGAATCGAACGCATTGACACCGAAGGTCACGCGCACTACATAGACGCCCACGAGCAGGCCATGCGTGACGACCGCGTCGGCAAGTTCGTGCCTGCCTCGGGCGCCGCCAGCCGCATGTTCGCCGCGCTCGACCGTGTCTTGAACACGGTCGAGTCCATTGCCGACCGGGACCTGGACGGGTGGGAAGCGGGCGAAGACCCGGCGCGACGCGACGTGGCGCGGTTTCTTCGTCAGATCCATCGGTTCGCGTTCTCGTCGCAGCTGCCGGCGCCGGACAAGGCGAACCTTCGACCAGTTCTGGAGCACCTGCTCACCGAATCCGGCCTGAACTTCAGGGTACTGCCGAAAGGGCTCATCCCCTTTCACCGCTACGGATCAACCACACGCACCTCGTTCGAAGAACACCTGGCCGAAGCCGCGCAGTACGTCTCGCCACCCGTCGGGGAAACCGAACTGCACTTTACCGTGGCCACGGATTTCGCCGACGCGGTTCGCGCGCACCTCGAAGGCTCGGAACTCAAGAGGCTCGCTCGGTTCCGTCTGGATTTTTCTACGCAGCTGGCATCTACCGACACCATGGCCGCCCACGCCGATGGCCGGCCGCTAAGAGACGCCCAGGGCGACCTCATGATGCGACCCGGCGGCCACGGAGCACTGCTGACCAATCTGGCCGTCATGGGCGGCGATATCGTTTTTATCAAGAACATCGACAACGTCGTGCCCGACCACCTGCGTGACGAGACGATTCACTACAAGAAGCTGTTGGGTGGAGTGCTCGCCGATCGTCAACGCCAGAGTTTCCAGTGGTTACAACGCCTGAAGTCCAACCAGGCCGACCTGAAGGAGGCGTTGGTGTTCCTACGGGAGAGCCTCCACGTCGAGCCACCCGACGGCATCGAAAATGATGACTCAGGCCTACGCACGTACCTGATCGATCGATTCGATCGGCCGCTTCGCGTATGCGGCATGGTCCGCAACGAGGGCGAACCGGGCGGCGGTCCGTTCTGGGTCCGCACCAGTTCGGGGGAAACCACGCTGCAAATCGTGGAGGGCGCCCAGATCGATTCCAACAGCACTTCTCAGAAAAGCATCTTCGCGCAGTCGACGCACTTCAATCCGGTCGACCTGGTGTGCGGACTCAGAAACGCTCAGGGACGGGCCTATGATCTGCAGGATTTCGTGGACGAGGATATGGGAATCCTCACCGAGAAATCGAAGGATGGCCAGACCGTCCGGGCCCTGGAACATCCTGGACTCTGGAATGGTTCGATGGCGCGTTGGAACACCGTGTTCGTGGAGGTCCCCATTGCGACGTTCACGCCCGTGAAGACCGTGCTGGACCTTCTTCGTCCCTCCCACCAACCGCTGGCCTGAACCAGACCCAAAAAGAAACGCCGCGGACAATATGCCCGCGGCGTTTCATGTCGATGAGGACCAACCCGCCAGAACTCAATCCTCACCGACTCTCAAACGGTTTCTACTTCTGCCGCGCGTACTCCTCGATGGGAACCTCGGTAGTCGCGGCCACGCCCAGTTCGTCTTCCTCGGCCAGCGGTTCCAGATCGTCGCCACGCGCGATCATGAAGGTTTCCACGCGGCCCAGGCTGACCTCGGCTACCGTGCTACCCAGATCGCAAGCCGCTACGAAAGCCTCGCTGGCGGCACGCAGGTCGCCAGACCGTTCCAGCGCCACGCCCAGATTGTTGTAGAAGTAAGGGACCTTCAGACCACTGGCGACCGCATGCTGCAGTGGCTCGACGGCTTCTTCGTACCGACCCTGCTGAATGCGCGCGTAGCCCAGGTTGTTCCATCCGTGGGCATGCCCAGGATCGAGGTCAACGACGCGTCCGAACGACACCGTTGCATCGTCCAGCTTGCCTTCGGCCAGTTCGATCCGGCCCAGCACGTTCCACGCGTCGGCGTCGTCGATCTGAAGCTCAAGGGCCGCGTCGATCGAGGTCCGCGCCGCCGCGTTGTCTTCCTCTTTCAGGTAGGCGCGCGAAAGATTCACCAACGTGCGTACGTTCCCCGGCGCCAACTCGAGGCTTCGCTCGAACTCGGTCACCGCAATCTCCGATTCGCCGAACTTCATGTAGGTGAGTCCCAACAGATAATGGCGATACGCAACGGTCTCATCTTCGGCCACGGCCAGTTCCAGCGCCGTGAGGGCGGTCTCGTAGTCGCCCTCGGCGAACGCTTTGACTCCAGCCGGCCACGGCTTTCCCTCGAACAGCTCAACTTCTGGCTGCTCTTGGTTCTGAGGGTTGGACACCTCAGCCTGCGCAATGGTTGCGAAGGATTCGGCCTGCGGATCAGAAAAATCCTGGTCGGCCTGCAACAGTTCCTCGGGCGTCACGATAGGCGTCGAAGCCACGGCTTCGCTCTCGTATTGCGCGTGCACCAGGAACACAAGCGCGTAAGTTACTCCACCGGCGGCGACTAGACTCAACAACGTCCACTTCATTTCGTTTTCCTCCTGCTAACGGGGTCTCGCTCCTGCCCAATGGACAAGGCAATGCGCAGACCCAACCCGACCAACGGTGTAAGCCACATGGGGGGAACGTGTTACGGAAACATGCGGGCGCGGACCGGAACCACCGATCGTGGGCAGACGACCACGGGATTCATGGACATAGCCATAAACCATTGAAAAAAATGCATTTAGATGTGTGGGCCTACAGACACACCATTGGGGACCCAGCTACACTTCGCCCAGGTCCAGGCCAAGGGATTTGGCCTTCTTGTACAGGTGGCTCCGCTCCAACCCCAGTCGCCGCGCAGCTTCACTTACGTTGCCCCCGGCGCCGCGGACCGCGGCGCGAATCGCTCGCCGCTCGGCGCCCGCCACCACATCTTTCAGCGTGTGGCCCGCTTCGATCTCACCGGTTGATACCAGTTCTTCCGCCACGAAGTCTTCGTCGATGACCTCGCTCGTACTGAGGATGGCCAGCCGTTCAACCACGTTACGAAGCTCGCGCACGTTACCGGGCCACGTGTGCCGACCCAAGCGCTGCAATGCACCCGACGAGAATCGCCGGGACGTGAGTTTCTGGCGGTGAATCTCGATTTGAAGGAAATGCGAAGCGAGTTGCTGCACATCCTCCAGCCGATCCCGCAACGGCGGCACCTGCAAAGGCACTACGTGCAGTCGATGGTACAAGTCGCTTCGAAAAGTCTCGGTCTCGACTGCCCTAACCAGATTGCGATGCGTCGCGGCCAGCACGCGAACGTCTACAAGCGCCGCGCGCGTTGTACCCACACGTGTCACCTCTCCCGTTTCCAGGACTCGCAGCAATTTGGATTGCATGGACAACGGCATGTCGCCGATTTCGTCCAGGAACAGCGTACCGCGATGCGCCGTCTCGAACACGCCGGCCCGCGCGGTGGTTGCCCCCGTGAATGCGCCGCGCGCGTGGCCGAACAGCTCGCTCTCGATCAACTCGCCCGGAATCGCCGCGCAGTTCACGGGGAGAAAGGGCCGACTACTGCGCGTACTGGCTTCGTGGATGGCTCGAGCCACCAGCTCCTTGCCACTGCCACTCTCCCCCTGGATGAGCACACGCGATTCGGTGGGTGCCACCTGGGAAATCCGCTGCCGCAGAGTGCACATGGCCGGTGAGTCGCCCAACAGTTCGGTGGTTCCAACCTCCGCCCGCAGACGCCGGTTCTCCAACGAAAGCTGCCGGCGACGGAGTGCGTTCTCGAGGGTGAGAAGCGTCTTGTCGCGCCCCAACGGTTTCTCCAGAAAATCAAAGGCTCCCGCGCGCACGGCGCGCACGGCGGTTTCCACCGTACCGTGCCCGCTCATCATGACCACCGCCAGCTCGGGAACTCCCTCGAGCAGATGCGCGAGGGTTTGTAGACCATCCATACCACCCAGGCGCACGTCCAGCAGTACCGCGTCGATTCCACCCTGGTTTGCGCGTTCGACCGCGGCTTCGCCCGACTCCACGCTCTCCACGTCGTAGTCGGCCAACTCCAACATCTGCCCCAACATCAGGCAGATGTTCTTCTCGTCGTCGACTATCAGGATCCGGGCACTCATACGATGGCATCTCCTTCGTCATCTTCGCTTTGAACCTGCGCGATCACCGGGAGTTCCAACCGAACCTCCAGACCCTTCGGATCGAGCGCACGCCAGCGGAACGCACCACCATGTGCTTCACATGTCTGGCGTACAACGGCCACCCCCAATCCCGTCCCCCCTGGCTTGGTGGTCAAGTAGGGGGTTCCGAAATCGGCTCCGACCGACACGGGAAGTCCTGGCCCATCGTCGCGCACGGCCAGCCACCACCGATGGTCCCCCGGACCCACGTCGGCCACGACTTCGATTGCCGCGGACCCCGCCTCCGCCGCGTTCAACAGCAGATTCAGCAACGCGCGCCGCATCTGCTCGGCATCGCCGTGCACCAACGGAAGTCGAACTTCGTCGCACACCTTGAACTGGACCGACGAATGCACTTCGGCGGCGCTCGACACCGCGCTGGAGATCATGGACCACACCTCATAGGTAGCCAGGTGCAATCGGGGCATGCGCGCGAAGGAACGGAACTCACCGACCAAACGATCCAGGCTGTTGAGTTGATCGCGCGCGGTGTCGATGGCGCGCGCGGACGCCTCGCGCCCGCGGTCGTCGGCCCGCGCCGTGGCCGTTTCGATGTTGTCGAGGGCCAGGGCCAGGGGGCTCAGGGCATTCTTGATTTCATGCGCAATACGACGGGCAATCTCGCGCCAGGCTCCGCGACGTTCGGCCGCCCGGATGCGGGCCTCGCTCTCACCCAGATCTTCGGCCATCTCACCCAAGGCTCGCGCCAACTCCTGGATTTCCCGAACGTTCGAAGAAGGGAGCTGGGGTTGCCGATTCCCCAACCCGATATCGGTGGTGGCGCGGGTCAACTCGATCAAAGGCTTCGACAAACCCCGCGCCACCAGCGGCACGGTCAAGATCGTCAGCAACAACACCACCACGGCAATCACGCGCCAGCGCCGCCGCAGCGCCTCCAGCGTGGCCAGTCCGGGAGCCGCGGGCAAAGCGGCGTGCAGGCGCCACTCGCCCTGCATCTGCCAATCCAACGGAATGTCGACTTCGATTTCACCGGTCGACATCGGTTGCCCCAGTGGCGTCACGCGGAGCGCGTCGAACCCCGACTCGCGGCCAATCGTGCGAAGCTGCTCGGACAACACCACGCCGCCCAGCACGCGAAACAACGAGGTTCCCACCCGCACCGACTGGATCGAACCCACCATTCGAACCGGATCCGGTTCCGCGCTTTCCCACACCACGGGATCACGCGTAAGACGATTCAGGAGAAAGTCCACCTGCGGATGCGGCCGTCCGTACGCTTCGGGCCAGCGTGCATTGGACAACACGTTGCCCGCCGAATCCAGAAGCACCACCTGATCGAGGCCCCACCTCGCCGCGCAACCGGCCGCCCAATCCACCAGGTCTCGGTCGCTCGTGGATCGCCCCCCCACGTACGGCGCCACGAGACTCTCGATGTCTCCCGACCCCACCAGATCACCCACGGTGCGCAAACTGGCGCCACCCGACAATTGCAGACGGACGTCGAGCTCACTGAGGCGACTGGCCTGCCAAGTCGACTCGACGCGCGCGCGTTCGCGGTGGGCCTGCCATTCGAGTGCCGCCGTCACCGCCACGACCAGACTGGTGACAACGGCCAACAACGAAAGCGTCCAGCGACGTTGAATGCTCACCGCCGCGCCCGTCGATAGACCCGCGGCAGCAAAGGCGGAAGGCCGGGTTCAACGGGGCCCACGTCGGCCCACTCGTTCGTAATCGAAGTGAGCAGGGTGTCGGTCCACAGTGGAATGACCCACCCACTGGCGTAGAGATCAGCCTCGACGTCGTGGGCGAACGCAACCCGCTCGGGTTTCCCCGGAGGCAGTTCGAGCGCTCGCCGCGCCGCGGCGTCGAACCCCTCGTAGTTGGTGTAGGCGGCCAACTCCAGCACACGCAGGAACACATCGGTCGCAAACAACGCGGGACGCACGAAAAAAACCGGTCGGCGATCGGTGTGGTCGACGGGGTCACCATAGATGACATCAACGCCTTCGTCGGCCAGGAGCAGTTGCAGTCGTTTCACGCCGAAGCCGATCGGGTCCCGGGCGCGACCGGCGCCGGGGCCGGGCCCGATCACCAGCGGAGGAAGACTTCCGGCCGACGCGGCCATGGCCGGCAGCGAGCGGCCGGATGCAGCCATGCGCGAAACCACGGTCGGGTCGCTGTTCGCCAACAAGTCGGCCGTCGACCAGGATCGCACCAGCGAGGCCAGGGTTCCGCGTTGGCTTGGATTCAACCCCAACGGGAGCAATACCGCGGACACCGAAGTCGAGTGCGTGGCAACCGCACCGGCCGGTTCGAAAGCGGGCGCCGCGTGGACATAGTTTGAAAAGCCTCCCTGAAACCAGGCCACTGCATCGCGGGCCGGAAGGACCTGGCGGACCACCGTGGTTTCGGCGGTCCGCGAATGCAGGACGCCTCCTCGACCTCGGCGATGCGAAGCGTAGCGCTGCAACGCTTGGCTGGAAAAGGCGGCCGCCGGGTGGGCAAGTCGCTCGGGTAGATCCATGACCGGCCTCGCCAACTGGACGCGCAGCCGGTTCGACTCGACGCGCACGTCGCCCGCCATGGGACTCAACAGCCAACTCCAGCGCCGCTGGAATGAAGTCGGGTCTTCACTTCTGGCCCAGGCCGCCATCCAATCGTCGGCCGACACCTCAGGCCGCCCGTCGGATGGTTGCACGGTGGGAACCTCGATGATCCAAATGCGCGATCCATCGCGCGGCGTGAATCCCACACCGGGCACGGGGCGTGACACCCATTTGGTTTGGTCCACGGTTTGGTCCACGGTTTGGTCCACGATATGGCCCACGGTTTGGCCAAGTGCCGGACCGAACCATGGCGTCGCAAGCCGCGCGGCGGTATGGACCCGGTCGAACAGATTCCAGACCGCCGGATCCGCGAAGCTGCTCGACGTGGCCACGGTTATCACCGGCGGACCATCGTGCAGGAGCGAAGGCACCCGCGAGACCATGCGCAGGGCGGGTTCATGCAGTTCGAGCTGCTGACGCCCACCGGTGGTTTGCCGCAACACGACCCATTTTTCGGGCCGGGACGCCAACGGCTTCACCGAGATGATCTGCGAGGCATTCGACTCGCGGGACATCAACCGCAACGAAGCGCCGTCGCGCGACGCACGACACACCGAGCCACCATTCTCATTGAGCAAGAACGAAAGGTGGAAGGTGGGGGCCAGTTCGACAAACTCGAAGTCCCACGCCATCAATCCGGCGCGCGAGATCTCGGTGTGGGTCCGATCGAAGTGCGACCAGAGTTGGTGTTCCCGCAACGCAAGCGATGCCTCAATGCGACGCAACCCGCCTGGGTCCTGAAGCCAGAGCTTGCCGTCGCGCAAACGAAGTGCCTCGCCGGCAACCTCGCGTTCCACGCGCAGTGCGTACGCCTGCTCAAGCGGCCACACCAGGACATCGGCCGGCGGCAGACCAACCTCTTCACTCACCCAAAGCTGGGTCGCGCCCACCGCGATCAATCGCGCGCGGGATCGGCTTCGAACGCGCCGGGTGGCGATCAGCCACGCGGTCTCGCCGGGGTTCAACGTCTTGCGAACCACCGCGGCAATCGCCGGATCCGAAGTTGCGGTATCGACTCCACGATCGGTAGGCGCGGCCGGCCCCAGGCGAATGAGAGCCCACGTGAGAACCGCCGCGTCCAGCTCGGTACCGTTCTCGGCGGCGGGAATCAGAATCCGCGGTCGACCTTTGGGAATGGTGTTCGAAAGGCGGGCCGCTTCCACTTCGTCGAGCCAATTGGCGATTACCCGATCGAAGTGCGGATCCACCAGGTATCGATCGGTGCGGGGAACCGGCGCGGTGACCAAAGTGTCCACGCGCGAAGACGAACAACCCAAACCAAGAAGCAGCGTCAGTAGAACCGCCGCCGAAACCGATCGATGGACCAACACATGGTGGACCGGCAAGGTCATCCCGAGGCCCGCTCGGGTTTGAAACGCGGTGGCGCCACCGTGTCCGATGGCGGCACTTCGCCCCGATGCCATTCGGGGTCGCTTTGGTGAATACGCCACCAGTCAAACCAGTACGAGTTCAACAAGTCGTCGTTTGCGCCGCTGCCTTCGAGGCCCCGGTCGCCGGTTACTTGCGTCAGCACCTGCCGTATCACGGACTGGGCCCGTGGCCAGGGGATCGCCACCAATTCGCCTTTTTCGTCGGGTAGGGGTCGAAGCGACTCGCGACGGTAGGCGATCTCGAAACCAGCATCGATGGCCTGCTGGCGATCTCGTCGCAACCACTGCATCAACTCGCCAACAATACCCCGCTGCGACGGACCCAGCTGCTCCATGAGGAGGTCGCGAAACCCGGTCGCCACGTAGAGCTCACGGATGAAACGCGCCGAAGACTGTCCGCCCTCTGATTCGGGTCGATCGAGCCCGCCCACCCATGACGCGAGCGACGGCGCCGCCCGGGGGTCACGATGGTAGCGCGCTTGAAACCGGGCACGCTTCCACCAACTGAGCCATCCGATGATCTGCTGATGTTCCTCGGTGCCACTATTCAGGTGGGTAGTGACACGCGACAGCAGGTCCATCGCCAAGGCACGGAGGTCGCCGGCCCGGTACCCCACCAAGCGACCCTGCTCGGCGTTCCATTCACGCGTTGGAACGCCGCGGGTGGTGAGGTCAACGTCGTAGTACTTCAATACCTCCATGGCCTCGGCCGTAAGAAACGCGTGTTCGGCCGGTGATAGCCGGTCGAACAGGAGGCGTCCGCGCAGGCCGTCATCGAACGCACGAGACAACATTTCGAGGACGTTCCATTCGTCGGAATCGACGAACGAGGCGTACCACTCGTCGATGTTGGGCACACTCTCTGCCGCCAGGTAGAATGCCGGGGCGTCCCCTCGGTCATCCCACCACTGCTGCCACATGACGACAAAACCGGCGATGCGTGAGGGCGTCGGTCGTTCCAACTGCTCGCGGGCGTCGCTCAGCTGGCGCCGCATGCGAACGTCGCGGGCGACCGTCGAGTCCAGCGAGATTCTCTCCAGGAGATCGACGCCCAACCACCGCACATCGGACCAGGTTGGCGGGCGCTCCCCAGGAGGTGGTCCGTTCGTCCGCACCACGTGCAGGTCCGGCAAAGCGTGCAGTGCCTCAGGTTCGGTCCAGGCCAAGACCGTCAACAACTGATGGGTCAGACTGCGCGCGGTGGGGCTTGCGTTCGCCAGCACCCGTTCGCGGACCAACTCGTCTTGGGCCATGGCTTCCAGCAGGTGTCCCAGCGATGGCGGAGGCGCCGGCGCGTCGCCCCACAACAGGGCCACGCCTTCGCGCAGCTGACTCTCGACATCGGCTTGAACCGGGCTGGCCGCAACCAGGGCCACCATCGCCATCGAAACAAGGGTCAGTCGCCGACGCAAATTCCATTTTCGTCGTGTTCGCTCGATCACTACAGGTCCTCCGGTGCCGGACCAGTGGCCCCCGTTTGAAAATCCCGCCAGGCGCGAGCCAAGCCTCGCCAACCGGACACGGCCATGCCCGACGCAATGGCGGGGCGCCACAAACGCATCCACAGAATCGCAACCGACCACGGACGCGGCGCGCCCGGCGGCCCGAAGCGGGAAACCAACGCCAGTCGACTGCGGAGATTGTAGTAGAGGAAGCTGGGGCTCCCTACCTTGGTGCTGGCCGACACCTTGTGAACCAGTCTGGCGCCTGGCGCCACGGCAACTCGGTAGCCCGCCCGCTCGGCCCGCAGGCAAAGATCCACGTCTTCGCAAAAATGGAAGTAACTGGTGTCGAATGTCCCGACCTGCCTCACCATTTCACTGCGCAGGAGAATTGCGCAGCCGGTTATATAGAAGTGTACGTGGCCACGGGTAGCGAGTGAATCGGCGGGAACCTCGCGTTGCACGTGCCGAACCGTGGCCGTAGCCACGTTGAAGCGCCCGCCGCCAAACGCCCAGAGTGACTGGGGGCGATCGGCATAGGCGATGGCCGCACCCGTGATACCAATATGTGGATCCTGCTCGGCGCAGTCCACCATGGCGGTCAAGAAACCGGGGTCCACTTCGGTATCGTTGTTCAACACCAGCACGTAGTCGCACGAACTCTTCAACGCCCGTTCAATGCCCAGGTTGTTGCCCCCGGCGTACCCCAGGTTCTTCCCGGTCTGAACGAATTCGTGCTGGGGGAAGGCCTTACGAATTGCCTCCTCGCTGCCATCCTGGCTGCCATTGTCCACTACGAGTACCGTGAACGGGGCATAGTCGACCCGTTCCAGGCTGCGCAAACAGGCGAGGGTGTCTTCTCGGCCATTCCAGTTCAACACGACGACGACTACGGCCGGTCCCGACATAAATAAGGTCTTTCTCGTCGGCGTAGAGGTTGAGTAGGCTCGCCCGCGGACCGGGTCAATCAGAGCCGGTCCCCGAATCCCAGGGTGGTTACGCTAGGCGCTCCACCCGCCGCGGGCAAGCCCGCAGCCCCAGGAGGTCAGAAGTTGAAACATGGGCAAAGATTCTGGGTTCCCGCGGCATGCGCTATCGGCACCCTTCTGGCCGCTTGCTCCCTGGAACCAGACGACCTGTGTCGACCCGAAACCCCGTCTGACACCAGCGAATACGTCTCGGCCATCGAGCTGGCGCGCACGGGCAAACAGGAAGTATTTCGGCGGGATCCGGGCAGCCCGGTGCCGGCTGAGCAGCGAGAATCATGGCCCGGGTTGGAGTTCTATCCCGTCGACCCCAAGCTGCGATTCCGAGGACCGCTGGTCCGGAAGATGAGTCCGCGGACGTTCACCATCGTGGCTACCAACGGCGATCAGCGACCGGCTCAGGAGGCGGGATACTTCGACCTGAAGTTCGAGGACAAGGTAAGACGACTGCCCGTCTTCGAACTTCTGGACAGCGGCGACTCGCCTTCGCTATTCGTTCCGTTTCTCGATACCACCACCGGCAACGAAACCTATCCGGCCGGACGCTACATCAACGTGGAATCGGTGGGCCGGGGTGAGTATCGCATCGACTTCAACGAGGCCTACAACCCCTCGTGCGCGTACGGCGGAAGTTTCAGTTGCCCGATCGCGCCCGAATCCAACCGTCTGGATCGACCAATCGAAGCGGGCGAACGCGGCTGGCACGACGAAGAAGTAAGTATCGTGACGCCCGACTAGTCAGGCGCCCGCGGCCCGGCGGCGAAGATCGGCTTCTTCGCGCGGAAACTCCAGCTCGATGCACGCGCCTTCATCGACCTCCACGATAGTCAACGCAACGGTACCTTCATTGAACTGTCGGCGAAGTTGATCTTCCACGCGCTGCAGGCCACCGGTGGCGTTGCTCTGATGCACGGCGGGGAATCCCCTCCCGTTGTCACGCAACTGGATTCGGCACCGCCCTGACTCGAGCGTGCAGGCGATGGATACGCTTCCGCGGCGCAGCTCTCGCGCCAGGCCGTGCTTCAACGCATTCTCGATGAGTGGCTGCAGAATTCGCCGCGGAACTACCTGATGGCGAAGGGACGAATCGTAGCGAAGCTCCACATCGAGCCGGTTGCGCAACCGAAGCTTCTCAAGGGCCAGGTAATCCTGAGCGAATGCCATTTCGCGCTCGAGGGTCGTGGCATCGTTGGAAGGGTCGAGCGCGTATTCGTAGGCACGACGCAACCGCCGCGTGACCTCCACCGCCTCCTGCGGGCGACGATGACTGATGGTGTCTGCAATCTCGAGCACGTCGTGCAACAGCTCCGGGTCAAAACGCTCGCGCAATTCGGCCAACTCGGTTCTGGCGCGTTGCAACTCTTCACGCAAGCGGCGCACCTCGCGCTCGAGACTATCGAGATCACTGGTACTGACCTGGCTTCGAGCGATCCCCCGAACCGTCGGACTATGTTCACTGAGGCGCAGGGCGTGCACGGCACCACCCAGTAGTTGAGCTACCAGACGCAGGTAGTCGCGTTCGCCATCGAAGTACGGATACAGGTTGCGACGCTCGCCCAGGAGCAGCCACCCCTCCGAACCCATGGGGACCCGCACCCGATAATCGTGCCCCTCGAGCTCTCGTCGCAGAGTTTCCTTGGATTCGCCCGAGCTGCCGATGACGATGTTCACTGTCTTCGCGTGCACGGCATGAGAGATGTCCGCCGCTGAACCGTCAACCAGTTCGCGTAGCGTTCGCACGCGCCCTAGCCTTATGCCAAATCCACGCGCGGCGGTAGGCAGGTCGACCTGACGCGCGAACAAGACACGATCGGCCCATCGCGCCACGAGCTGCCCGAGGTAAGGCGCCAGTGCCACGGCCGAAAGCAGAATCCCGATGCGCCCGACGCTGATTGCCTCGCGCCCCCACGGAGCCGCCAGCACCGACCAGCGGTTGAACGCAAAGTAGGCGGCCAACACCGCGGCGCTCCAGATGCCGGCGCGAAGCCCGCGCAAGATGAAGCGGTCCATGAATCCGAACTCGTAGCGCACAAGCGCCAGAAACACGCAGAAGAAGACGCTGTGGAGATGTAACCAGGGAAGTACCCCAAGCGAAGTACGTAACGGATGGGAACCGTGCCACAACGCCACGAGCCCCATGCTCACGGCCAGACTGAGCATGAGCAAGCCGCGGCCCAGTGTCGGGACCAGGATCTTCTCCTGACCCGCGCGGGCGGGAAACAACAAGAAAGTCATGAACAGGAACGAGCCGCCGAGCACGTAGGCCGAAGCGGGTCCCACCGCTTCCCGCGCCACCGTGATCGCTGACGTGACTCCCGCCGTATTCAGCAGGTAGCTGGTGCCGCCGGCCAACAACAACACATAGGCCGCGGGCACGTAGGTGGCTTGGTGACGATGTAGGTGCGTCGTGATGGCTGCGCGCAGGCTTGGCGCCTTGCGACGGTATACCCGTTCGAAGGTCGCCAGAAGGTGGAAGAAGAGCACCACGACCAACAAGCCCAGCACCAGCTGGCCCGCCGCCAACCGCCGTTCGAACCATGGATCGTACTGCACGATCTCGGCGTGACCCAGGAACTCGGCCAATTGCATGAGGTGCCACACCGCCAGCACCACGTTGGCCGCCGCAAATAGCTGCACCTCGACACGGCGGCGATGGCGCCGATAGATCTCGGCGGCCAGGCCGGAATGGAGGGCGAATGCAGCGATGTACGCCAGCAGGAAACCCAATTTGATGTCGGCGCGATCCATGCGAACTAGTATAACAGATGAACCCAGCGCACCTGCCACGGTGCTTCACTTCCATCGCGCCGCGGCTCGGCCAGTTCCGCCATTGGGGAAAGATCTCGTGCACATCGTGATCGTAGGCCCCGCCAGTCCCTGGCGCGGCGGCATCGCACATTTCAACGATCTCCTGGCGCGTCAGCTCGCGGTCGACCATCACGTGGAAGTACTGACCTTCACTCGGCAGTATCCGGAATGGCTGTTTCCCGGCAAGAACCAGAAACACCCGGGTGAGGCCAGCCTGGACGTGAACGCACAACCCATCCTGGATTCGATCAATCCGTGGTCCTGGCACCAAACGGCAAACCGAATAAAGGAGCTGCGGCCCGACTTGCTGGTGTTGCGCTACTGGATGCCGTTCTTCGCGCCGGCTCTGGGCACCGTGGTCCGCCGCGCACGCGGCTCGTTCGGCGAGTCGTTGATGATTGCCGACAACGTGGTACCGCACGAACGTCGCATTCTCGATACGCCTCTAACGCGGTACGCGCTGGCACCGATCGACCGGTTCGTGACGCTCTCGAGTTCGGTCCGCGACGACCTGTTGGCGTTTCGCCCCAACGCCAAGGTCACGGTTTCGCCGCATCCCCTCTACGATCAGTTCGGTGACGGCGTACCCATGGCCGAGGCACGTGTGAAACTTGGTATCGACCGCGACCGTCCCGTCCTGCTGTTCTTCGGATTCGTCCGGGGGTACAAGGGGCTGGATGTACTGCTGGAGGCCATGCCCGCCGTGCGCGAGCGCGTGCCCAACGTGCAACTCCTGGTAGTCGGCGAATTCTACGATTCTCCCGATCCCTACCACGCCCAGGTTGAGAAACATGATTTGCAGAACCATGTGCGCTTCGTGAACGACTACGTGGCCAATGACCAGGTGGCCCCGTGGTTTTCCGCCGCAAACGTGGTGGTGCTTCCGTATCGCCACGCCACGCAGAGCGGCATCGTGCCCGTGGCGTACCACCTCGAGCGGCCCGTCATCTGTAGCCATGTGGGCGGACTGGGCGAAATCGTCCTGCACGAGAAGTGCGGGTTCCTGGTGGAACCAAACGACCCCGCCGCGTTGGCCACGGCGGTGGCTCGTTTCTTCCTGGAGGGATGGGAGTCGAAACTGGTGGAGGGCGTGCGGGCTGAAAAACCCAAGTACAGCTGGGCGCACTTCGCCGACGTAGTTACAAACCGCGGAAGCTGAGAGAGAAAAACCGACCGGCCCGCGCTACGACGCTACGCCCTCTCGAGCCTTGTCGTTCACGCGATCACTGCGCAGACGATCGAGTACCACGTTCAGGGTATCGACCAACGCCTCAAGCTGTGGATCGTCCAGATCCGCTACCTGGCCGAGAAAGAAATCGCGGCCCTCCGGCTCGAGTTCGGCGATGGTACCAAGTCCCTCGGGCGTCGCCACCACGCGAAACGACCGACGGTCGTGGGGTTCCGGGCGGCGATGGACCATCCCTTTGTTTTCCAGACGCAGGATCATGCCCGTGATGTTCTGCTTGCTGACGCAGAGCTGCCGGCACAACTCGGTAGGTGTCAGGCCATTCTCCCCGACTCTTGCCAACAGACCCAACGTCAACCATTGGGCCGAAGTAATGCCCGCGCGGCGAGCCAACGCTCCGCCGCGTCGATCGAGCAGATTGGCAACGCGTAGCATGTCCAGGAGGGCTCGGCGTGCCTGCCGCGCCCGGTCTGCTGAAGCCATGGGATTAGGCCTCCTGTTTCGGCGATCGAGTGACTCCTCCGTTTCCAAACTAGGCCCGTCACCCGGGGCCGGCAAGGCAGTTAGGTACGTGACCGGACCGCCTGCTCCAGCTTCTGCTCATCGACCCTGTATTTGAACAACTTACGCCCGTCCACGCATACCACCGGAAGTTCTTGGCGCCAGAGCGCCTCCAAGTCAGGATTGCCGTCAATCTGCACCTCGTCCCACTCGAAGGGAACACGCGCCTGGACGCGTGACATGGCCTGGCGGGCCTCGTCGCACAGATGGCACCCACGTCCGGTATACAGGGTCACGTCCATCAGGGACCGCCCGCTCACGATCCCGGCGCCGGCTGGTCTGGCACCTGGCCGGGTCCAAGGTAGCTGGCCTCCACCACCGTGCGGATTCCGCCACGCACGAAGAAATCGGCCTCGACCGTCATGCGGCGGGGCTGAACCGCCGCCACGAGGTCTTCGAGGATGCGATTGGTGACGTCTTCGTGGAACGCACCCATGTCGCGGTAGCTCCACATGTAGAGTTTCAGGGACTTCAACTCGACACAATGCGCGTCCGGTGTGTAACGGATGCGAACGATGGCAAAGTCGGGCTGGCCGGTGCGGGGACAAAGGCAGGTGAACTCCGGAATCTCAAAACGGACTTCGTAGTCCCGCTGTGGATGCGGGTTGGGGAAGTTTTCGAGCTCGCGAGAGGGAGTGGTCGACACGTCATGCACCTCCTGCACCGAGATGATTGGACCGACAAGGGCCCCGGTGGACGCGGAAGGGTGCTCTTTCGCGACCTCGGAAAATGATTGTACACGTGGGCCCGAACCCACGTTTTCCAGCTGGCAGAGCCCTTCTGCGCGGCCATTTATCGCATGTTTCGGGTCGCAATTGCGGCGGGTCATGCGGCAAGAAAATAGCCACCAAAAAGAGGCAATCGCCAGGAAATTTGTCGGTTCTTTGCCGTTACCGGCGTTTACACAAGCAAGGAAAAACCAACAACGGTCTCGCTGCAAACAAGTTACGGCACATTCGCAGGTCTGACTCAGTAAAACCGAACATGGTCGTGATGAAGCACACTTCCCGCAAACGAAATGTGTGATCGCCCCGGAACAATTGCATTTTTGCCGTTGACAGGAATCGTTCTGGAACTAGCCTACGCGATTGGAACGCTCGGACAGCCGGTCGAGCGCATTTGTCGCGCCGGCGATGGTTGCTGTCCGCTTCGTCGATTCTCCCGGATCCAAGGATGGACCGTGTGGAGAGCGGCGACGAACAGTCTCACTCAACAAGGAGCTGACTCAATGTTGAAGTCTGCTTGTTGGCGCGGTACTGCGCTGCTCCTGGCGGTCGGCCTTATTCTTCCGGTCGTTGCGGGCAATGTATCTGCGGCAGGTTTAGGTGGAGAAGCGGCTCGCGCTTCAATGCATGGTTCGTTGATCATTCCCACGACCGGTCACATGACGGTCTGGGGCCACATGATTCTCGAATACGGTTGGGGAACCGAGCTGGTATCGGGTCAGTATCCCGGTGGCGGCGACAACGACGGCCAGGGCCGCGTCTGGTGGGGCCTCAATGACAAGTACTCGGTGATGATCGAAGCCAACCGTTACGACACTGGCTACGGCATCGCCAACTTCGCCGCGGGTGGAACCATCAAGGATTCCGCGAGCGGGTTCAGCTCGGGCTTCCCCAATATCTCCAGCTACAGTGCTTGGGATATGGGCCAGATCATCAATGGTACGCTCGCGGGTCGCCTGAACAACGGTGGCGCGTGGTCGGCTGGTCTCCGCTTCGGCAAGGCCGGCGAAGAGGAGAAGGACGAAGACAGTGGTATCGGCAAGGACTCCAGCACCGCCATCGGCGCTCAGTTCTCGTGGACCAACGGCAATGGCACGCACGTAGCCGCGTCGTTCGATCAGGAGAGCCAGACCGTCGAAAACGACAACGCTGGAACCATCGAGGAAGACAAGGGCAGCCGCTCGGTCATCTCGGTGCTTGCTCGTCATGATCGTGGCGACCACATCTTCCACGCTGGTGTTGGAATCACCTCGGCATCCGAGGAGCCCTTCGCCGATCCGGCCATCAAGAACGACCAATCCAGCTTCGCGCTGCTGCTGAGTGCGGGCAAGTTCCTGAAGAACGACAGCGATGGCCAGGCCTCGCTGGAGGGCTTCCTGAGCTACGGGACCGATACTGACGATCCCGACGACGAGGCCACCGGTGGCGCGGGCGCCGGCGAGTTCAAGCAAGACAGCAGCGCGCTGCTGATTCCTGGTGTGCGGGCCTCCTGCTGGGAGATGTTCGCTACGCGCTGGGGTGTCATGCTGGGCGCGACCGCCTGGTGGGCTACGGCCAGCTCTGAAGTGACCGCCGACGGTGACGTCGTTTCCGATTCCAGCTTTGCCGGTATGCAGTACAGCTGGGCCGGTGGCGTGTTCTTCCAGGCCAGCGACTCGCTGCGACTGGACTTCAACCTGCAGGTTGAAGAACTGGGACGCGTGTTCAACCTGGGCAACAACGGCCCGGACATGATCTGCTTCCTCGGCGGCGTGGGTACGTTCAACTAGAACGACTTCGCTACCGAACGATGCATCCCGGCCCCCTTCGAGGGGCCGGGATTTTTTTGTCTGCGCTGGCCGGATTTTTTGTGTTGAGCCAGAACCGCGGTTAGACTCCGGGCATCGCCGTTTGTCCTGAGCGTTTGACCTGAGGCCGCATGTCCAAGACTCCAGTCGAACCCACTCCATGGTCTAAGGACCGACAGCCGCGGCTGGTGGCGCTGGGCATGGCCGTGCTTGCACTGCTGGTACGGATCCCCCACCTGGGTTGGGGTCTGCCCGACATCGAAGAAGAAGCCTTCCCCATGAAGAAGGCGTTCGAGATGTGGGGCTGGGATCAGGGCGGCGCGCTGAGGCTCGACCCACAGACCGCCGGCTGGCCTTCGCTGACGTTCTACCTGCACCTGCTCGTACAACACATCCACTACGGACTGGGTCGGCTCACCGGAAAGTTCGAAGACAAGTTCGACTACTACGTCGCCTACCAGGTCGATCCTACCCAACTCGCACTGATCTCACGCGGCCTGAGCATCGTGGTGGCGGCGGTGGCGGTGTACGCGACGGTGCGCGTCGCCGTGAGACTGGGCGGAACCTTGGCCGGCGTGTGGGCGGGGTTGCTTCTTGCCGTCAGCCCTCTGTTCCTCACCGAATCGCAGCTCATTGCCCCCGACATCTACATCGCCATGTTCACCGCGCTCGCCGTCTGGCAGATCGTGCGCGCGTACGACACCGGCGAAACCCGCTCGTTCGTGTGGGCGGGCATCTGGGCGGGTCTGGGTGCCGCGGCCAAGTACACGCCGGCGCTGTTCTGCGTCAGCCTCTTCGCGGCCCTCTTGTTGCGACGACGGCGCGAAGGGAAATCGCTGTCGATGCTGGGGCTCGATGATCGGCGGTTGGGCATGGCGGCCCTCGCCAGCGTCCTGGCGTTCTGCTTGACCAGCCCGTACACGCTGGCCGACCTGGAAACGTTCAAACGCGACGTGGCCTACCAGTCGACGCACCTGAGCCAGGGGCACTTTGGTACCAGCGAACAGTCGGGTTGGATCTACTACATCGGCACGGTGCTCTGGTCAGCGTTGGGACCGGTGGGACTCCTGGCGTGTGGGTTGGGTCTGGCGTGGGCGGCGTGGAAGCGACGGGGGGTCTGGCTGGTGGTAGCGCTGTGCGTTCTGCCGTTCTACGCCACGGTGGCCAGCCTCGAGACCAAGTTCTCCCGCTACATGTTGCCCATTCTGTTTCCGCTGGTGTTGGGGCTGGCCGGGTTCGTGGTCATGGTACAGCGCCTGTGGCCCGCTCACACCACGCGACAACGCGTCGTCATTGCGGTCGTCGCGTTGGCTTCGCTGGTTGCCCCGGTAGCCAGGAGCCTCGAATACCACACCCTGCAGGGGCGAGCCAGCACCCAGGAGCTGGCCAAGCGATACATCATGCGTGAGATCGGCCCCGAGCCCTTCTTCGCCATGGAACGCTACACGCCGTTTCTTCCCTACGACGATCGGGCCGAGGTACAAGCCGGACCGGTGTATCCGTTCCTACGTCCGGCGCAACGCGAGCGCCTGTTCGACCGTCAGTTCTACCGCTACCAGAATCTGCCGCTGTACTCGACCCACGTGCAACTGAGCGAGGTGTACTACGACCTGCGCCTGTTGACGGTCTACGACTACGTGGTGACTTCCGGATCGGTGCAGAATCGGTACGAGAAGAATCCGTCGCGCTTCGCGACGCAGGTGCGCTTCTACCGCGACCTCGATAACTACTGCACCCTGGTAAAGGAATTCCTGCCCGAAGAACTGAACACACGTGGGCCCGCCATACGCGTGTACCAATTCGACGCCGCCGCCAAACAACGCATCATCGCCGAGCGCGGCGACATTGACGTAGCCTGGTTCACGCCCCACCTGGCCAACGTGCACGCTCCGCACTTCTACGCTTTCATGGAAGCGATCGGAGAGTTTGCGCTCGAACGTCAGGACTACGCGCACGCCGAACTCTACTATCGGGTGTTGGAGCAAACGGCACCGCAGGCCGACAAGGTCTACTTCGCACAGGAGATGGCGCGTGCGATCCTTCACCAGAACCGATTCGAAGAAGCCGTGGCGTTGTACCAAACGGTGTTGGCGCACGAATCCAACAATGCGGTGGCCGCGGGCAATCTGGCATTGGCGCTCGAAGAGCTCGGCCGCATCAACGAAGCACGGAACTGGTACCAGAGGTGTCTGGAATTGGCGGGAGCTGGCAGCCAGGAAGGACAGTGGGCGCAGCGACGGCTGAGCCAGCTGCCCGATGGGTCAGACGGCTGAGTCAGCCGCCGAAGCGCGCCTTGATGGCGCCGAAACTGTCGCGGATAACCGTCACACCGGCGGGACCCGACTCGACGCGGTAGGACAACCAGTCCCACTGACTCGCCCCGATGTCGAGCATGCTCAACGAACCCACCAGTAAGCGACCCACGCCAAGTTCCCCGCCACCCTGCGGCGTCGCCTGAAGAACCCGTTCACCGTCGACGAACAGGCTGAACGGTTCGGGGGCGTTACCGTCGGACGCTGTTTTCACGAACTCCAACTCGCGGTATTCCGACAGGTCCAACGGGGCACCGGCGAGCCATCGGAACTCGCGGCCCCGGCGTTCCACCAACTCGACCCGGTCGGGGTAGAGGCGCACGATCACTTCCACACCCGGCCGAGCGATCTCCATGGTGGCGCCTTGACCCTGTAGATTCGACAGCACCTTGACGCGGGCCTGCAGCGTAACGCGGTGTTCGGCCTTGATCTCACCCAGGAGGGTCTGAAACGCGATGTTGTCGGAACGACTGTTGTCGTTGATGAGCAGGCTCTCGTCGTTCATGACGAGGGTGTGCCCGGCTCCCACCCGCTCCCACGGGGCGGTCTCTGCATCGAGCGGAGCGCCCATGTCATGGCGAACCTCCACCAGCACCGTAGGGTCGGCGACGGCGGCGGTCGCGAACATCAGCAATGCGCCGGCGAGTATCATGCGAGAGAATTGCGACAAGCGGTTCGATCCTGGTGCGTTGAGAGTTCAGGAAGTGTAGCACGCGCCGGCCGCGAGAAGATCCATTCATCACCGCGACCTCGTGTTCAGCCTTTGTCCTTGGTATACTTGCGCGGCGTTGGCCTTGGCCCCCCTTTCCCGTCGGGTTCCATCGTTTCCAGACCTTCCAAAGAATTCCAACCCTGTTAGGAGACCGTGGGATGACTCCCTCTCGCACGATTTCATTTCTGCTGGCGCTGCTGGCGTTGACCTTGCCGATCGCTGATCTGACGCCTGGGGTATTCGCCCAGGGCGGCGTCCACATGACGGTGCTGGGCGAATTGGACGAGTACCAGGAGTACTCGGACATCTGGGGCTACACCGACGAGTTCGGCAACGAGTACGCCCTCATGGGTAGCTTCAGCGGTACCTCGGTCATCAACGTGACCGACCCCGCGAATCCGGTGGAGACCGGGTACTTCCCGGGGCCTTCCACGTTCTGGCGAGACATCAAGACCTACGGTGACTACGCCTATGTGGTAACCGAGGGCAGCGGCGGCGGCCTGGTCATCATCGACCTGACCGATCCCGACAACCCCACGCTCGGCCCGACGTTCTTTGGCGGCAGTTACGACACCGCACACAACATCTACATCGAAGAGGCTACCGGACGCGCGTATCTATGTGGCGCCAACGAGATCGTCATGGACGTTCCGCGCACGTTGATTCTGGATGTAGCTACCAATCCCTTGGCTCCGGTGGTGCTTGGAAGCCACACCACCCGATACATCCACGACCTCTACGTGCGCAACAACATCGCCTACGTGGCCGAGATCGCTGACAACACGTTCAGCATCTTCGATTGGTCCAACCCCGCAACGCCGAACGTGCTGCTGGCGGGGCCGCAGTCCTACCCCGGCTCGGACACCCACAACACCTGGCTGACCGACGACGGCAACACCATGATCACCAGCGACGAGCAGGCGGGCGCCTCGGTTCGCTTCTGGGATATCACGAACCTGGGCAGCATTCCGGAGGTCGCGAGCTACCGCTCCGACGCACCCAACGTGATCCTGCACAATGTGCTGGTGAACGGCGACTTCGCGTACGTTTCGTACTACAGCGAAGGTGTGCACGTACTGGATGTCACCGACCCCACCCTGCCGGTTCGCGCGGCTTGGGAAGACACGTTCATCGGAGGCAACGGCGGCTTCAACGGCGCCTGGGGCGTGTACCCGTATCTGCCTTCGGGCAATATCCTGGTCAGCGACATCGAGCGCGGGCTGTTGGTCCTCAACGTCGATAGCGATCTGGGCAAGGTGCGTGGCGTGGTTACCGAGATGGGAATAGGTACCTTGCTCGACAACGCCACGGTGGAGTTGGTCGAGGGACCGCAGTCGGTGGTCACCGGCACGCCCGGCAGGTACGGCATGATCGATGGCGCGGGCACCTACACCCTGAACGCCACCCGAGAGGGCTTCATCGACTTCCAGACCACGGTGGCCCTTACCGTGGGCGGCGACCTGACCGTGGACATTGCCATGGAGCGTTTGCCTAACGCCGATATCACCGGCGTTGTCGAAGCCGAGCAGGGCAACAAGGTACTGGCTCCATCCGGGCTGGGCGACGCCACGATCGAGCTGGTGGGCACGGGATTCTCCACCGTCAGCGGACCAACGGGTGACTACACGTTGCCTCAGGTTACCCTGGGCAACTACGCCATGCGCGTGTCACGGCCCGGCTTCGGTAGCCGTGAGTTCAACATCAACGTCGTCGATGGCGCGAACGTGCGCGACATCGAGCTGTTCCCATCCGCGGTATACGAAACCTTCGATGCCGACGCCAACTTCACGGTAAGCGGCACCGCCACCACCGGAATCTGGGAACGCGTGGTGCCTCTGGGTAGCGGAGGCGGCGCCGTTCAACCGGATGTTGATGCAACCCTGGGCGCCAGCAATGGGATCTGCTACGTAACCGGAAACGCATCGAGCGCCGGCGCGAACATCGGCGAAAACGACGTGGATGGTGGCACCACCATCCTGCTTTCATCCATCATCGACATGTCGGGCCTTAGCGACCCCTACGTGAGGTACGCGCGCTGGTACGTCAACAGTGCGGGTGGCTCGCCCGGCCAGGATATCTTTCGCGTGAACATCAGCAACGACGGAGGCTCGAACTGGTTCACGCTCGAGTCGACCAACAGCGACATCAAACCCTGGACGCGCGTGGATTTTCGGGTAACCGATACCCTGCCCCCCACCAACAACATGCAGATCCGTTTCATCGCGGAAGACGCCGGGGCGGGTAGCATTGTGGAAGCGGCGATCGACGATTTCGAGGTTTACGGCAACAACACCGCACCTACCGGCGTCGGCGATACCACTCCGACTTCGCGAGCACCGCTGCAACTGCTGGCGGCACCGAACCCGTTCAACCCCCGCACGGAGTTGTCGTTCACGCTGAGCTCGCCTTCACGGGTCGCGTTGGACATCTACGACGCGCGCGGGCGCCACGTCGCCAACATACTGACCGAACGTTTGCCGGCCGGCGATCACCGGCCCGCATGGAACGGGACCGACGGCTCCGGTAACGTCGTGGCCAGCGGCGTCTACATGGCCATGCTGCGCACCGACACGGAACGGTCGGTGAGGAAACTGACGCTGACCAAGTAGCCCCCCGGTAACTCGTGAGAACAAGCCCCTCGGTGTTCCAACCGGGGGGCCTCTTCGTTGTCCCGCAACGGGGAGCGACGAACGGCTGGATTCTCTGACGCTCGCCAGTTCAACTCCGGGGTGCCTTTTCCCACCAGTGCTGGCGAGCGTATTCTGACGCCGGCCTGGCGAACCTCGGTGGGGGTTTGGGGGCAGGGCCTTGTACGCCCTGGATATTCTGACGCCGGCCGGGCGAACTTCGGTGGGGGTTGTTTCCACGAGTACCGGCCGGCGAGGGCGGTGGTGCTGATGGCCGGAAGCTTCACGAGCCCGACGGCATTGGCTCCCTGGCCTGCCGCCGTAGTTCCACCCCCGGAGGGCTACCGTTCCGACCACTGGAGAGATTGGAGGCCCCAGCCGCCGGATCGGATTCCACCGCCCTCTTCAAGATCAGACGACGATTCGGCCCATCTCCCCCCACTACCACGAGAATAGCGGACGGCCCGGCTTGCTTTTTGCGCTTCGCTCGGCCGCAGCGCCCTGCGTTACGTCCAGCCCACTGGGAGATTCCACGCCGTGTCGGCCCCCACCAGCCCCCCCATCGACCTGGATTCGACCATGGAGTCGATCGTGGTCGCGCTGCGCACGCGCCGGCCTGATACCTGGCCGGAAGTCATCTCTCACTTCCTTTTCGCTCTTCGATCGCCCGATGAGGCCTCTTCAGACCGCCTGAGGGGCCCGCTGCAGCGCTTCGAGGCTCTACTTCGGGCTGCCGACCCGATTTCGGCCGCTGATGTCGTGGCGGGCGAAATCCGGCCGCTACTAGGAGGCAAACCGGTCTCGCTGCTTGCCCGGACCCACCCGGAGGAGCCGCATGGCCCGAGGTGGCAATCCCAGATCGAGGCCGATCGAGAACTGGCGTGGCAGCGGTCGGCCCTGCCAGAGGACTGGGAAGTGTTGGTGCTGGTGGGCTGCGCCAGGAGCCTGCTACTCGAATCAATGGCCCGAGACGGAAAGTCGATCGTGGCGTGGGAACCGGACGACGCCGGGCGACGAGCGGCCCAAGACCTCTCGGCGAGGTATCCGAACGTTGAACTGGCCGACGAGACATCGGCTCCGACCACGAACCGAATCGCCTGGTGGATCCACCCGGCTGTGTCCGAACGCGATGCGCGAACCGCGGTGCGCTATGCGTGCCAGCTCCAGACGCCGGCGCCAACCACCAACGCTGGTTCCACGCGCCGTTCGGGAACCATCGCGCTGCTCACCCTGGGCCGGGATTTCCATGGCGTGGCTGAAATCACGCGTGCGCTGGGGCGCCGAGGTAGGGAGGTGCAGGTGGTGGACGCCACCGACGGTCAATCCGCGGTCACCCTGCTCGCACGCTCGCGTCCAACGGGGCTGCTTTCGATCAACGGACGCGCGCTGCGCCGTAGCCCTGAGCTTCGCGCGTTTCTCGACGCCTCCGACCTTCCCTGCGCCGTGTGGTTCGTAGACGATCCCGAGGTGGCCATGCAGGATTCGTTGGCCGAGCTGGGCGGACGCATCAAGGCCTTCGCCTGGGAACGCTCCGCGGTGGCTCGGCTACGGGCGCTTGGATTCGACGACGCGAGCTTCCTACCCCTGGCCTGCGACCCCGCAGCTCTCGACCGGGCCCGGCAGCTCAACCCCTACCCGAATCCGCCGGCGATCGCCTGGGTTGCCAGCAGCTACGCCGGCGAGGATCGACCGCGAACGAACCTGGGCGAGGGAGAGCGATCGTTGGTGGATGCGTTCGCGCAGGTGAGTGCACGTGACCGTCGGGTGTCGCCTTCGGCGGTTCGCATCGCGCTGGCGCATTGGGCAGGCCTTGAGACCGTCGACGCGAATCGGTTGCTTCAGATTCAGGCCATGGCCTTGGATACGAGCGCGGCAAACCGGCGTGGCGCGCTGGCGCGAGCGCTGTTGCCGCTGGGCCTTCAGATCTATGGCGATCCCGGCGGCTGGCAACGCGTCCTGGGAGGAACACAAGGTTTGAATCCAGACGTTGCCTACCGAAGTCACGTACCGGGATTGTACTCAGCGGCGGGGTTGTGTGTAGATCTGCCTCACCCGCAAATGCCCACGGCGGTCACCCAACGTGCCTTCGACGTGCCCGCGTGCCACGGTCTGTTGCTGGCGGAAGACACTTCGGACCTGCGCGAACACTTCGACGTGGGCACCGAGGTCCTGGCTTTTGAAACCGTGGAGCATGCCCGCGACATGGCCGCCTGGGCGCTTGCGAACCCCGAGCCGGCGATGCGGATGCGGCAACGGGCTCACGACCGCGCGCGCGGCGAGCATACCTACGACCAACGGGTCGCCCGGTTGCTCGACCGAATGGGCTTCTGACAAAAAAATAAGGGAGCAGATCCTTGGCCTGGGCCTCGGATCTACTCCCCATCCTGTCCTTCCAATCGCTGAGAATTGCACGCGGCATGCCAACGCCTGCCGCCGTTGCAACGACGTCACTTACAGTCTGCGCTGCAAGGAACAACCGTACCTCACGGGACACCGCTCGCACCCTGAGGAACACCCAGACCAAGGTGGCGGACCGTTTCCTCGGCCCAATCGATGGCGTCGAGATACGCGGCTCGGATCTCCTCGACCGAAAGATCGCCGCATTTCACGTCTTGCCAGTGTCCTCGCTCGTACGCGAGCACGCAGGCCAACACCAGACCCTTCTCGCCCTCGCAAGCCAGCAACGCCTCTTGCAATTCGCCACTGAGGGAGAGTTGGTCCAGGACCTCACCCATGGGCAGATCCAACAGCGCGTCCAGCAACGAGAACAGACCCACGGTGAAGTAGACTTCCGAGTCCGGCTTCTTCTGCGCCTCGGCCAGACACTGCGCCATCTTGGCGCGCACCATGGCGGCCACTACAAGCTCGGGCGGCTTCTCGTCGATGTTGGAAAGCATGAGCAGACTGACCCAACCACGGATTCTTTCCACGCCCAACAACACGAGAGTCTGGCGAATCGATTCGATGCGCGTGGTCAATCCGTAGTAGGCCGAATTGATGAGCCGCAGCAGTTTGTAGCTCAGCGAAAGATCTTCGCGAATGATGCGCTCGAGCTCGGGCAACTCGACGTTGGGATCCTGCAGTCGCGTGAGCAAGCGAAGCGTGGCCAGGCGATTGGGCGGTACGCGTTGACCTCGCATGAGGCGGGGCCGACTCAGGAAATAGCCCTGAAACAGACTGAATCCCATTTCCCGGCATTGCTCGTATTGTTCGAGGGTTTCCACTTTCTCGGCCAACAGCACCGGACTCCATGGTTTCAGGAGTTGAACTTGCCGTTCGAGTTCGCGCGGTCCCAAGGCAAGCACATCCAGCTTCACGATGTGCGCCAGATCGAGCAGCGGATCCATCGTGGAGTCGTACTCGAAGTCATCCAACGCGATGCGGTAGCCCGCGGCGACGTAGTCACGGACACTCGCCACCAGCTCGTCATCGACGGTCATCCCCTCGAGTATCTCAAGCACGACCCGATCGTGGGGAAACGGTACCTGCCGGTCTTGCGCAAAGAAGCCGCGGCTCAGATTCAGGAACGCCGGAACATCCCCCACTACGCGGTCGAGACCGATCTCGAGGAAGCAGTTCGTGATGACCTGGAGCGAAGCGTCCTCGACGTCATCGAATTCGGCCGAGACGGAAGTGGCCCCGGCTCGAAACAGGATTTCGTAGCCGATCACTTCCAGATCTCGGTCGAAAATGGGTTGGCGGGCGAGAAAGACGTCAGACATATCGGATGGGCGTTGCCAGGGCCGTGCCAAGCCCCCGGTGGCCCCCAGGTAACTCGTGAGAACGGGCCCGCTGATGGAACAACCGGGGGGCCTTCTTGGTCCCAGGCCCCACCGCGGTTCAACCGGGGGCTTTCTTCACTCGAATCCGGGAGACGAAGAAGGCCCCCCGGTTGTTCTGCCGAGGGGCCTGTTCGCACGAGATACCGGGGGGGCGGGGGGCCGGGGCTACAAAGCCGCGGCGATCGCCGGCTCCAGGCCCTCGAACTTCTTCAGGTAGTCGCCACGCTCGCGCTTCAGGCGAGCCACGTGATCCTTGTACTCATCTAGCCGACCCGCGCGGTCGTACAGCTCGCGGGGGCGCAGGATATCGTGGTCGGAGTCATCGATGCCCGGCACCGAGACCGCGACGTCGTAGCCGAAGTCCGAATCCTTCTCCCACGTGATGGTGTTCTCGGCAATGGCTTTGACGATGGCACTGCTGTGGGGGATCTTGACCTTCTTGCTGTCGGCCACGTCCTCGGTACCGCCCACGCGGCCGGTATTCATGAGGTAGACCTCCATCGGGCTGCCTTTCAGCAACTCGAGCATGCGATTGCCTTGCTGACGATGGAGCAGCGGAAAGAAGGGGTTCGTGCCCGGTACGCGGAGGCTCTTGCCTTCCTCTTCCTTACCGCCCGCGCTGGTCCCCTTGGTCTCACCCAACATGAAGAACGCCGCGGCCTGGGGCCCGCTCAGCCGAGCCACGCCCGGGATGATGTTCTCGTTGCAGTTCAGAATGAGCAGGAAGTCGGCCTTGCCCAGGCTGCGGGCATCGGCCGCACCTTTGACGTTTTTCATGGGAAACACCGCGCGCCCGTTCTTGGTGTAGCTGGTGTCGAAGAAATCGACCTTGCCGTCATCGTCCATGCTCACGTTTTCCATGTAGGTGTCGGGTGTGCACACGGCGGCATGGATGGTGGGCTCGTAACGCGGATCCAACCCGAAGGTCTTCGCGAAGCAACCGTTCTCGGTCGCGTAGACCTTGCCACCAGGCATCAAGGCGCAGAAATCATCCTGCACGGGCTCGCTGTCGTTCTGTTTCGTGAACGTGGTGGTGGTTTTTCCCGTGCCCGAAAGTCCCACGATCAGGCCGACCTTCTGCTTCCCTTCCACCGGAATCACCTTGCAGCCGGCGTGCAGCGAGAGACCGCCGCGGTCGTACACCAGCTTGTTCCACATGCGCAGGCCGCCCTTCTTGCTTTCGCCGAAGTAGTCGCTGTTGAATACACGCGTAACGCATGAGTCCAGATCCACCGCGATCAGTCGATCGTTCGGGTAGCCCTCCATCTTCATGTTGGGCGTATAGATCACCGTGGTCTCAGGTTCGAAGTCGGCGTCGCCGACGCCCGGACCGTCGTAGTACAGGTGCTTTTGCATGGCGGCGATGTTCGCGGCCGATGGCTCGATGATGAGGCGGGCGCGCGTGCGGAATTCGGGGTCATTTCCGATGTAGCCATCGATGACGATCATTTCCTGCTCGCGGATGTACGCGTTTTGGGCCTCGGCCACGCGGGTGCCCTCTTTGCGATCGATGGTCTGATCGCTGTGTTGTTCGGGCTTGTCGGTGACGATGTACGTGCTAGCTTTGCTTCTGGCTGTCACCTCGGTCGCGGTATTCAGGTTGTCGAACTCCGAGACTCGACAGTTGGATTGCTTCCGGGCCAGTTCGCGCAGGACTTCGTGCGTCGGATTGAAGATGACGTTGCGCGGCTCGACCGGCAGACTGTATTCGCGAAGCATCCGTCCTCCTGTTGCCCCTGGAAAATGGCCGGGGCGGTGAGTTTCTGCCCGAAGATGGGCCACCAAACACCCCAGATTAGGTCAAGCCGGAGAGCCTTGCAAGCCACCCCGATTCTTTCCGTCGATGGCCCGAACCCCCGCCTGCCCGCGGTGATTCCGTGGGCCGTGGCCTTCTCGGCCATCGTCGCCCACATGCCGGCCCTGGCCGGCTACTTCGTGCTCGACGATTGGGTATTCCTGGCCCGCGGAGCGCAGCTCCTGCCCTCACCCGCGTGGTCGGCACGGGCCGTGAGTGCGGTCGGCTACTGGAAACTCACCTGGCCAGCCTTTGGCCTCAATTCAGCCGCCTACCACGGGGTGGGTCTGACCCTGGCCGTGGCTTTGGCCGTCCTGACCGCCCGCGTTGGCTTCCGCCTCGGGCTACGCCCGGCCGGCGCCGCCGTCGCTGGTCTGGTGGTGGCGGCCACCCCCATCGTCGTCACGCCCATCTTCTGGGTATCGGCCACCGGCGAGCTGCTGGCGGCGGCCTTCGCACTGCTGGCGCTGGATCTGTGGTTGTCACCCGGCATCTGGCGACGCGCGGTGGCCACGGTGCTGGTTGTCGCCGCGGTCATGTGCGGCGAGACGCCGCTGCCACTGTTCATCCTCCTGCCCCTGGGTGTTCGGTGGGTCCGGCGCGAGAGCCTGAGCCCTGGCCTGTGGATCGCCACGTTGATCATGGCGGCGGCCAGCGCGACCGAGCTGGTACTCCTGCTGCGAGCCGCCGATCTGGCTGTGTTGCCTACGGCCAGCGGCTTCGTGGCCGGCATGGGCAAACTGGGAGGCTGGCTGCTTTCGCCCTGGCGACTGGCCAATACCGAATTCGCCGGTCCGCGGGCCATTGGCCTGATGCTCTGGATCGTCTGGTCGGCGATGGCCGTGGTCCGCGCCCGCTCGGGACAACGCCTGATCGGCTACGCCGTACTATGGGCAACCCTGACCACCGTTGCCCCCTTCCTCGTGGGCGGTACGGCGACCACCAACATGCTTACGCTGGCCGTTGTGGGATGGGCCTGGACGCTGGGCGCGCTGGTGGCACCGCTGATCGAATCGTGGCGCGACCGACTGCCTACCACGCAGTCGATACGACTTCCGGTGTTCGTGCTGGTGCTGGGGGCCATCGTCGTAACCAGCGTGGGCTGGTCCGCCACCCGCGACCGTCTGACCCGGCGCGACGAAGATGGCTTTTTGCGTGACCCTCTCATGCGCAAGATGTCGATCGCGACCGAGGCCGCGCGAACCCTGCGCGCGCAGCCGTTCGAGTTTCGCTCGACCTGCGCGATTTTGCAGGCCAGCTCGATGCAAATGCCCGAGAACGTCAACCTGCCCGAGGGTGCCCAGGTGTACTTCCAGAGCCCGATCTTCGAGGCGCTGGCCGGGCTCACCGGGCTCCAGATGTTGATGCCCGAAACCGTGGAGGGGCGCTGGGTCCACAACCTGGACGATCTCGAAGCGAAGGACCTGGTCTTCCTGGACGTGGGAGACGCGTTCTTGCGCATGGTGGGTAGACCCTCCAATGCACGGCTCTACTCCGCGCTGATCGCCGTGAGTGGCGGCCAGTTCGAACGCGCTCAACACGATCTGTGGAACGTGGCTGGTCCGCAGGGAGCGATCGTCCCGTTCACGCTTCGCCAGGAGAACCTGCCGATTCCCGTGGTGGATTTCGATCGTGAGGCGTTGCACTTCGTCGACTTCCTGGCGGTGCAATCCACGCCGGCCGCGCGACGCGTCGAAAAACTGTTCCGGGACCTATACGAAACGGTACGCGACCAACCACTCACGTCCGACGTGGTGGACGAGCCCGAGCAACCCTGGGGCGCGATGCCACGTTCGCGCGGATAGGCTAGTCGTCCTCTTCGCCCCAGGGCTTCCAGTCGAGCGGCGTGGCGGGTGGCCATTCCCGACTCCACTGAAACGGTGGTGCCTTCGAGGAAACGATGACGGGCAGTGATCGCGGTTCGATGGTGGCCGATAGCCGATCGACATCGCCGCGATCTTCGCCGTCCAACTGCAGAGGCAACGGGCGGCTGCATTCCACCGAGACACGTCGCGCCCGGAACAACCGCACCCCCTTGTGCTCGCGCGGCTTCAGGCGAAAGGGCGCCACCAGAAACGACATGAGCTCACTGATCGACGCGGCGCGCACCTCGGCACCATCCAGTTCTCCGTCACCACCCTGCGCATCGGGCGGAAAAATCCAGGGGCCCACCTGGGTGCCGAAGTTGGCGACCACCACGGTGGCTCCACGCTCGCGTACGACCCGGGCATCGAGATGAATCAAGAACTCCGAGTGCTGCACCGGCAGATTCCGGAACGCCGACCATAGGTAGGCCAACTGCCCCATCTGCTTTTTGAGGCGACTGTGCGCTTCGCGCATCAGGCGACCATCCACGCCCATGCCGGCGGCCAGGAGAAAGGGCTCTCCGTTCGCAATGCCAACGTCGACGCGACGCTCGATGCCGCTGCGCACCACCTTCAGCGCGGCTTCGGTCTGTAGCGGAATGGAGAGTCGAAGGGCCATGACGTTGCCCGTGCCGCGAGGAATGATGGCGAGCGGTCGAGAGCCGCCGCGCAGCACGCGGGCCGCTTCGTTGACGGTGCCATCGCCGCCCATGACCACCACGGGGCCATCGCCACTGTTCTCACCGATGATGGCGGCCACGCCGTGCTCGGGCGTGGTCTCGATCCAATCATCGGGAAGATCGGCCGCAACCAGAGCCCGCCGCAACGCCGTGGCGTCGACGCCAGCCTGGGCGCCTCCGGCCGCGGGATTCAGGATGATCAGGGGGTCGTGGGAAGCCAACGATCAACTCCGATGGGGGAGGATCCGTACAAAGATGTCAGCTTTACCACACCAGGGACCCAAAACAAAGACGAGGAGGCGTTGCCACGCCCCCTCTTCGAGTCGACCGTTGACTCCGTCGTCTCGCCTTCGTCAGGCCCGTCGCTCTCGCGCTGCGGGCCCTCTTCTTTCACGCCTTCGAGGGTTCATACAACCCGAGGTACGCCGAGTTCCCAGGTAGGCAGAAAAAAAGGCAGCCGGGGTTGGCGCTCCCGCCAATACTATGATCCCCCCCTGGCCAATCCCTCTTTTCCGTTCGGGAAGCCCCCGCCGATGTCGCCGCTACGCGTGTATCACCTGGACGACGCCGCCTCCTGGCGCGGAGGCGAGCAACAGGTGCTATACCTGCACCAGGGCCTGCTGGTACACGACGTGGACTCGCGGATCGTATGTCGCCGCGGCGGCGCCCTGCACGAACGCCTGGAACAACAAGGCCTCCCGCACTACGCCCTGGGTCTGCGCGGAGCCCATGACCTCGCCAGTGCGCGCGCGGTGGCGCGCCTGGTCGGCAACGAACCGGGAATCCTGCACACGCACACTTCACACGCGCACGATCTGGGACTGTGGATCTCGCGCTTTTCCGGGCGCCCGCCGCTGGTCGTTTCGCGGCGCGTCGACTTCGCGGTAGGCGGCAATCCGCTCAGCCGCTGGAAGTACCTGAATCGTCGAGTTCATCGATACCTGGCCATCAGCTCTGCCGTGGAAACTGCCCTGCTGAACGCGGGAGTGGAACCCCAGCGCATCCGCCGGGTGCCCAGCGGTATCGACCTGTCTCGTTTCACCGACGTGCAACCGGCGCGTCGTTGGCGAGCCAAGCTCGGACTGAAACCGTCGGAGCTTTTGTTTGGCAACGTTGCCGCGCTCGCGCCGCACAAGGACCACGCTACCTTGCTCGATGCGTTCGCACGGTTTCTCGAACGTGGAGGCAAGGCGAAGCTGGTGATCCTGGGTGAGGGTGAGCTTCGCCCGTCGCTGGAGAAACAGATCGAGCGACTCGGCCTGACCGACTCGGTCCATCTGGCTGGGTTCGTGGACGACGTTCTGGAACGCATGTGGGAGTTCGATCTGTTCGTACTGTCTTCGTATCTAGAGGGTCTTGGCACGTCCATTCTGGACGCGATGGCCTTGGGATTGCCCGTGGTGGCCACACGAACCGGCGGCATCGTGGACGCAGTTGACCATGGCGTCACCGGCCTTCTGGTGCCGCCACGTTCCCCGGAGGAAATGGCCACGGCGCTACTGACGATGGAAAAGAACGTCGAGCGCCGGCGCGAAATGGGCCACGCCGGACGCGAGCGTGTCGCGGATTTTGACGTGCAACGTACCGTGGAGCTGACGCTGGACGCGTATCGCGAGCTATGAACGAACCCGCGCCCTATCGTCACACCCAGACCGCGACGCTCCTGCTCCTGGGAGCTGGCGCTCTGCTTGTCATATTTACCGCGGTCCTTGTCTCGACCGGCGGTAACACCCTAATTTTCGCGGGAACCCTCCTCGCGGCGGTGGCCTTGCTCATGAATCACAGCATCGCGGTCTCAGTCGATTTCAACGAGGTCGAGGTCCGCGTGGGGAACGGCTGGCTGCGGCGCAGTGTCCGGCTAACCGAAGTAGCCAATGCACGCATCGTGGAGGTCGGCGCCAACGGTGGCTTGATTGCCCGGCGCAGCCAGCGCGGTTGGGTGTTTGCCGCGCGAGCGGGAAGCGCAGTGCAGGTGGAAACCCGCGCCGGCGACGTGTTGGTCATCGGCAGCGATGAGAGTCAGGTCCTGTTGGCCGCGATCGAGCGGCTTCGCGCGTTCGCACTGGATTCGATGGATTCCGAGAACCCGGCCGCGGAGCAGCAATGACCGACGATCAACCCATCCCATTCGCCGGCTCGCCGCTCACGCTTTCGCTGGCGGCCCAGACCCTCCTGGTCATCGCGGTGGTGTTCGGACTATTCGCCGTCGTCTTCCACCAGGGCTTCCACATGGTCCTGGACGGACAGTGGTTGTTGGGCGGCCAATTGCTTGCGAATGGCGGATCGCTGCCACGCGATCTGGTTACGCACGACGGTCTGGGTCGCTACTGGTTGCTCAAAGCGTGGCCGGAGGCCAGCGCCTCCGGGCTGGCGATGCTCAAGGCGTTGTTGGCGGCGGTCACGGCCGGTGCCGGTTTTCTGTTCGCTCGACGCATGGGTGCGGGCGCCTTCGCGTGGATCGTGCCCGTGGGCGTGGTAGCCCTGGGGGGCAGCGAACCCGGATGGTGTATTGCGGCGGTGCTGGTCGCGCTTCTCAGCGGCGGTGGAAATTCACGCATCGCTCTGGTCGCGGCTGGTGCGCTGGCCGGCTGGATGCTGTGGTTCGGGGTTTTCTTCGCAGGGCTGGGTCTGGCGCTGATGGCCGCGGCTTGGCGCTCGGGCGACGCCCGTGGCCGCGGAATGAGCCTGGGTGCCTGGCTGGTGTTGGTGCTCTGGCTCGTGGTACCGGTGATTCGCCAGGGCGATCTGGCGACGGTCTGGGCCGAGCACGTGCAACACGTCGCCATGCGGTGGTGGCAAACCGACCCGGGTCCCCACCACGCCTGGTGGAACACGCTGACGAACACCGAACGCCTTGGCCGTCCTTTCGCGAATGTGTTCTCGGGCGAATCCCTGTCCGCGGCCTGGCCAGCCCACGGAACTGGACTGATCGGCGCAACGTGGCTCCGCCTGGCGTTGGCGTTGAGCGTCGGGCCGACCGCGTGGTTCGCCCTACGCTCTCGTACGGGGGGAACGTTGGCCGCGATCATGGCCACCGGCACGCTGGTGGCCAGCCTGACGTACCCCGGCAACGCGCAGGCACTCGCACACAATTTCGTGGGAGTACTGTTGGCCGCGCCTCTCCTTCTCACGCGCTGGTCGAAAGCGCGACCGCTCCTGGTGCCACTTTGCACGGTAATGCTGATGACCGGGGCGTTCCTACCGTCGTTGGCCGAGAACCTCTGGCTCGTACTCAACCAGAATCGCTCCGGTCTGGTGGAATGGGACCAACCGCGCGCCAAAGTGCGCATGTCCGAAGCATGGGTCGACAACCTCGAGTCGGTCTTCGCCCGGTTCACCAATAGCGACGGCGAGGTGCCTCCCATGCTCATCTGGCCGCGTGGTAGCGGTCTGCACGCCTTGTTGGGTGTTCCCCTGGTGACGCGGCAAGCCACACTGCTGGCTGGCGACAACGCGGGCGCGGCCTTCGATGAGTTGCAGTCGAATCCGCCGATCACCGTTCTGCTGGGCCTGAACCGGAGCTTCACGGGAAGATCGATCGCGCGGGACAGTCCCGACCTGTGGGACTTCTTCCGCATCAACTACGCCGTGCGCGGCAACGTCGAGGCGGCTGGAAGCGGATTCCGGGTTCTCACGTACCAAAGCGGCGGCGCCGACGCGCTGGCGCAGCTTACCCTTCCGCAACGCCTTCCCGATCTTGAGTTGTCAGTGGCGAATGAGGCCGGGCCTCGGCTTCGACCAGGACTCACGGTGGGCCAGAGCGTACAGACGGGCCGCCGCGATTTGGCGGGAGTAGCGGTTCGTTGGAGCCTGCAGGCACCGGCACCGGGTCAAGCCGAGGAGATGGTTCTGCCGATACGGGTTCGCATCTGGCAGAAGCGCGAGGAGAAATACGATGCCTTGCTCGAGTTCTTCGACGTTTCGATCGCGGTTCCACGCGATCAGCATCGCAGCTATCTTCGTTTCGGACCGGTCCTTGACTCGGCCGGGAAGGACCTGGCGATCACGTTCGAATTGCGCGAAGAGACCGAGCGCGAAGTCGCTTTGTACTGGCACCGTCATGATCACGGAGGCGTGGAGCGCGATTTCTACCCCGAGGGTGACGCCCTGCTGAACCTGCGCCCGACGGCCGCCGACCTCTATTTCTTCGTGTTCTGAATTATAGCCTTATAATATTATTAATTGCGACAATACTATTTTTCAGCTATTTAGTAGACGGTCAGGAGCAATATTCCAAATATATAGCCTTTTAAGGATATATTCCCATGCCCAACGCCGCTTGCCTCACGACAGATCTGGTCGCGTCCAAGAAAATCACGGCGCGCTCAGAGGTCCAGAACCAGGTCGAACGGGCCCTCCAAAGCGTGAACCAGTCACACGCGGGTCTGCTCGCCGTGCCCCTTGGCATCACCGTGGGCGACGAATGGCAGGGGTTGGCGCACGACCTGGCGGGCGCGATCGAAGTGGACTTCGAGGTCCGTCGCGCCGTGTATCCAAACCGGGTACGAAGCGGCATTGGCTGGGGCGCGGTCGCCACGGAATTTCGCGAGCGCAGCGCGTTGATGGACGGGCCGTGCTTCCATCGGTCCCGCGCGGCAATGACGCTGGCGAAGAAGCAACCGGGAAGCGCTACCCTGCTCGAAACAGGGAATCCAGGGATCGACAATTTCATGAACTCCATGAACGCCATCCTCGCCGCGTTGTTTGACGACTGGACAGCCAAACAGTTCGCATCGGTCATGGCGTATCTCGACCACGGTACCGAAGCGCGTGCCGCCGATCATCTGGGGGTACGACAACCCACCCTGCACAAGAGCCTGGCCGGCGCCCACGGCAAGGAATACCTGGACGCGCTCGCGGCTCAGCGCGAATTTCTCCGCAGCAACATCCCTTCTTCCGCCGGAGTTGAATCATGACCGAACGCGACCTCTGGTTGCTGGGCGCCTATTTCATCGCCGTGCTCGTGGGAGCTCCGCTGGTAACGCTGGCCCTGAAGATCCTGGTACGGCGAGAAGATCGCGAGACGATCGGCGCGTTCAAACAGGGTGGCTTGAGACTGGGCGGAATGATCATTGGCGCGCTCGAGCGCACGCTGGTGCTGACCATCGTATTGTTGGGAGAGTTCGGCGCCATCGGCCTGATCCTGGCCGCCAAGGGACTCATTCGCTACGGCGAAATCAAGGAGGCCCGCAATCAGAAGGTGGCGGAATACGTTTTGATCGGCACCATGCTCAGCATGCTATGGGCGGTCCTGGTGGGCCAGCTGTGGCTACGCTTTGCTCCGGCCGCCTGAGACAGTCAGGGACCCGTTTCCACCAGGGATTGAAACGAACCGTAGGCTCCGCCACCGGCCAACGCCCGCTTCACGAAATTCGGCAGGGCGAATGCACCGCGTTGCAGGTCGGGGTTGTAGTACTTGCACTCGCGCCCCAAACGCTCGGCCCGCTCGCTATCGAAGAACGTGTCGTGCTCACGGTGGTTGCTGGCGTAGGCCCAGCTCCACATGCCACTGGGGTATGTGGGTATGAAACCCAGGTACGGCACCGCGTGGTCGAAGGCCTGCCCCAGCTGGTCGTAGATGGCGCCCACCGTGTCGGGGTTCCAATGCGGCGACTCGGTTTGCGCCACGAGCACGCCGCCAGCCACCAGCGCCTGCGCCGCCTTGCTGTAGAACTCGCGCGTGAACAAACCCACCGCGGCGCCGATGGGATCGGTGCTGTCAATGACGACCAGATCGAACTCTTCACGATGCTGTTCGACGTAGCTTACCCCATCGTCGAACACCAACTCGACCCGCGGGTCGGCAATCGCCTGCTTTACCCACGGGAAATACTCCTCGCACACGCGGGTGACGCGTTCGTCGATCTCGCACTGGACGATGCGTTCCACACTGGGATGTTTCAAAGCCTCGCGAATGCAGCCGCCGTCGCCGCCGCCCACGATCAGAACCGCACGTGGCTCGGGAATGCTACACAGCGGCACGTGGATGAGCATCTCGTGGTACACGTACTCGTCGCGCTCGGTCAGCATGACCAGATCGTCCAGGGTGAGAAACCGTCCGAAGAAATCGGTGTCGTACACGTCGATCTTCTGAAAACGGGAATTCTCCGAATGCAGATGGGACTTGGCGCGAATCGCGAATCGCGTGCTGCCATCGGCTTCCTCGTGAAACCACCCATCGGCAAAACCGCCCCGGCCCGCCTTCATGATGGCGCCCTGAGGAAGCTTCTCTTCACTCATGGGCCAACTCCTGGCGAGGACTCGCCGACGCGAACTTGATGGGCGCAATCCGCGACATGATCTTCACGTCACTGGGCGCCAGTGTCGCCTCATCACTGATTTCGTCGGGAAGACCGCGCAGGATCTCCTGTTGGCGTCCAGTAGCAGCCCCGAGCTCGCGACCGATCTGCGCAAAGGCAATGTTGGGGTTGAGTCCACCACACGTATAGATATCCACAGCGACGTATCCGTTCTCGGGCCACGTATGTATGGAAAGATGGGACTCCGCGATGACCACGGTGCCGCTTACGCCATGGGGTGAGAATGCGTGGAACGTTTCGCCTACGACCGTAGCGCCCATTTCCGTGGCGGACCGTAGCATCATGTCCCGAATGAAAGCGACCGAGTTGAGTAGATCTTGCTGGCAATCGTAATACTCGGCAATGAGGTGTCGTCCGATGGTCTTCATACGCGACGGCTCCTCTTGGCCCCAAGACGCACTTGCCGCACGTCTTCGACCTCAGCGATTTCTTTCAGCGCCAATTTCACCTCCAATTCGATCGGTTGATCCACCTGCCAGACACTGATGGCCTGGCTGGCTTGCGGATCGCGCCCCATGCGGAGCTCCCCGACGTTGATGTTTCGGCTACCCAGAAGAGTGGCCACCTTGCCCAACACACCAGGACGATCCTGGTTCCAGAGGACCATGAGATCGCCCACGGGTTCGACGTCCATCCACTGGCCGTCGACCCGCACAATCCGTGGAGTATGAGGGGCCAGAAGCCCGCCGTCTACACCGTGCATGTGGGTCCCATCTGAAACCCGGGTCGAAAGTAATCGGGGAAAGTCTGGTTCACCGGGCCGACGACCGTGCGACAGCGTGATCCCCATTTCCTCGGCCTTCAGCTGGGCGTTGACCGCGTTCACCTCGGGACCACAAACCACTTCCAGCAAGCCGGTCAGAAACGCGCTCGCCAGGGGAGCCGGATCTTCCGAGTCGTCGGTAGCCAGCTCCAGCTCGACGCGCTGGGGAGCACCAAGCAGGAGGCCGCCCTGGAATCGGCCCAGCCGCTGCGCCAGGTCGAGCAACGGCGCCATCTTGCGCAGGTCGGCGCCGCCGAATGGCAAGTTCACCACCGAGGAAAAATCGCCGTCCCGGAACAGGGCGACCAATGCCCGCGCCAGCGTAAGGCTGACGTTCTCCTTGGCCTCCTGCGTCGAGGCACCCAAGTGCGGCGTGTGCGACACGCGCGGGTGCCCCAGCAGGGGACTGGACTTCGGCGGCTCCTGGGGAAACACGTCGACCGCGACGCCGCCGAGTTGGCCCGACTCGAGCGCGGCGGCCACCGCGTCCTCGTCGATGAGCCCGCCCCGGGCACAATTCACGAGTATGGTACCCGGCTTCATGCGCGCGATCGATTCGGCGTTGATGAGTTGTTTGGTTTCTTCGGTCAGTGGTAGATGCAAGCTCAGGACATCGCACTCGGCCACAAGCCGGTCGAGCTCAACCCGGGTCACGCCCATGGACGCGGCCTTGTCATCGCTGAGGAACGGATCGGTGACCCAGACCTCCATACCGAACGCTTGCGCGCGGCTGGCGACCAACGATCCCACGCGGCCTACCCCAATCAGCCCGAGACGACGACCCGCCAGCTCGACGCCCAGGAAACGGTGCCGATCCCACTTACCCTCGGCCAACGAACCATGGGCGGGCGCGACGTGTCGCGCCACGGACAGCATCAGCGCCATGGTGTGCTCGGCCGCGGCGGTCGCGTTGCCGCCGGGCGTGTTCATGACCGCCACCCCGCGACGTGTCGCCGCCACCAGGTCGATGTTGTCGAGGCCCACGCCGGCGCGCGCAACTGCTTCCAGGTGGGGTGCCTTGGCCATGAATTCTTCGTCAACCTGGCTACCGCTTCGAATGATCACGGCGGTGGCATCGGCCAACTGTGACTGACGTTCGTCGTCGGTCGCCTTGCTGACATCCACCACGTCCAGGCCAGCGTCGCGCATGAGACGAATCCCCGCTTCCGCCACCGGCTCGAGCACAAGAATCTTGTTTGCTTTCATTGATTACCTTCCGACTACCCGCTGGCCTTCGACAGCTCTTCATCCATGGCTGAAAGCGCAGCGTCCAAAGCTGGCAACGTCCACTCGCCCATGTGGCCAATCCGGAAGACCTCACCCTTGGTCTTGCCGTAGCCGTTGCCCACCACGTAGCCCCGCGCACGCATTCGCGACAATAGATTGGCAAGGTCGGCCGAACCGCTGCGCAAGGCCGAGACGGTCATACTGCGGTAGCCTTCCTGCGCGAAAGGCTCGAATCGACCACTTGCCCACTCCATGACCCTGGCCTGCATGTCGCGATGGCGTCGATAGCGCGCTCCCGATCCTTCCTGGTCGATGCGGTCGAGCGCTTCGTCCAATTGGTGCAGCAGGGATATAGGAGGAGTGGAGGGAGTCTGCCACTTCAAAAGGCTCTTTTCGTGGACCTGCCAATCGAAGTAGAAACCCTTGCCCGGCGCGGTCTCACTTGCCCTTCGCGCGCGCTCGGAAACCGCGCACAGAGTAAGGCCGGGCGGCAGGGCCCACGCCTTCTGCACGCCGGCCAGGCAGACGTCGACGTCCCACTCATCCAACTTCATTTCGACCGCGGCCATCGAACTCACGGTATCCACGAACAGAAGTGGATTGCCGTTTCTCCGAACTACCTCTGCAATCTGTTCCAGGGGGTTCATCACGCCGGTCGAGGTCTCGTTGTGCACCAGGGTCACCGCGGCATACGAACCGCCTTGTAGGGCTTCTTCGACCTGGTCCGGAAGAATCGCCTGCCCCCATTCCACTTCCAGATCGTCGCCGGGCAAACCACACGCAGCCCGGATCTCAGACCATCGCCGGCTGAACGCACCGCAGACGAGGTGCAGGAACGGCCCCGGCGCCGCGTTGCGGACCGCCCCCTCCATGGCCCCGGTGGCGGAACAACCCAGCGGGTAGACCGACGAGGAAAATCCCAACATACGCCCGACCCGGGGCAGGGTCCGCTGGAGCAGTTCGCTGATCTCCGGGCCGCGATGCCCGATCATCGCCCGCGTAGCCGCGGCCGCGACCTCGGGCGCAACCTCGGTGGGGCCGGGAATCAGCAGCAATGGACGCTCGGCCGTAGGCTTTCTCATGGTCATGACAAGAACCTCATTTCCGTAGCTTCGCCACGATATCGCGGATCTTCTGCTTGGTGTCCTGGGCGAACCACAAATTCAGCCAGGCATCGTTGTCGCGACGCGCCGCTTCCATGACGGACAGGGTCGGCGCACGGAGTCGATGTTTGATGTCGGCGAAGGCCGCGGGGCTGGCGGTCCACTCCACGACACGCTCGACGGCCGCGTCCAGCAGATGATCCGACTCTTCCAGTCCGTCCAGGATGTCCATATCGCGCGCCTTGAATGCAGGGTAGATGTTGCCGCTGTAAAGCAGCTTTTCGACCACGGGACGCGACAGGGCGTACTGCAACATGGGAACGGTATAGGCGGGCATGGAGATCCCCAGCGCACTCTCGTTCAGTCCCCACTTGGCTTCCCCCTGCGCCATGAGTCGAATGTCGCAGGCCAGCGACAGCAACGCCCCACCGGCAATGGCGTGGCCGTTCATGGCGCACACCACCGGTCTAGGGAACATGAACAACGAAACACAGACCTGGTACAGGCTCTCGAGCAGCCGTTCCATCTCAGGCCGATCGTTGTCCACCAACGCCACCAGATCCAGACCCGCACAGAAGATCGACCCCTCGGCAGTGAGGATGAGCCCCCGCGGCACATCCGCTGAGTGCGCACTCAGCTGACGATTGAATTCGTCCAGAAACTCACCGTTCAATGCGTTGGCCTTGCCGTGGTCCAGAACCATCACGGCGACGCCGTCACGCTCTTCACTTCGAATCATGCCCGCTCTCCCTTATCCGACCCCGCGAGTTGGGCCGAGACCTTCTCTTGTGTGCCCGGATCAAACCAATGATCCAACCATCGCGACGCGCCCACGGCATTAGCCGCGTCCATGCGAGCTAGCGCGCCGGCGCGCAGCATCCGCTTGTTTTCGCCGAACGTAGCCAACGACGGCGCCGCCAGGCTGGCCGCGCGGTCGACCGCCGCAGCCTCGAGCGACTGATCACCGCCAACGAGCTTGGCCAATCCCGCCGACGGCAATTCGCCGAGCGATCTCAGACGACCGTGGTAAAGAGTATCTTCAATGTCCGCGCGCGCGAGTTGGTAGCGAAGCGTCTCCACGGCCACATCCGGATACGGGAAACCCAGATGAACACCGTGAATCCCGAATCGGCCGCCGCCGGCCGCGACCAGGCGCTCATCGGCCGCCAGCGCCAACAGTGCCCCGCCGGCCATGGCGTGCCCGCCGATGGCTGCCACCACGGGGGCCGGGTATGCGAACACCGCCCGCAGGGCGGCGTGGAAGCGATCCATGTAGGCCCCCATCCCGTGGCGATCCTGGCCCAAGGCATATACCAGATCCAGTCCGGTACAAAAGGAGCGGCCCCGAGCCGCCAGGACCGTGGGCCTGGCCTCTTCGCCCGTCCCGGCGCCAAACGCGCCGCTCAAAGCCGCCAGCAGGTCGGGCCCCAGGCAGTTGCCCCGGCCCCCGCTCAGGCGCAGAACCCGCACCGTCCCTTGGACTTCGGTCTCGATCAGCTTTTCCATGGCCTTGGCGACGGTGAGGCCCGGCGAGTTCCAAGTCAAGCAGCCGCATGGCCTCCATGCGGATGGGAAGTCGCCAAAAGTGTGATTATTCCAACTGCCGGAGCAACTCTTTGGGGTTCTGGCGCGTCTAAGCCCATGACGAAACAATCATCCAGTTCTCGGAGGTCCGCTCATGTCCATGGGTCGCACTTGTTCGCCCCACTCATTTCTGGTGCTTCTCACCCTGGCGGCCACGCTTGGCCTGGCCTCGGGGGCCTACGCTGATTTCGATCGGGAATTCTCGATCGAGGGCGAGCACCTTCTTCTCGGATCGCTCGTCGGCGACATCGTCGTCGAAGGCCACTCCGGGTCCAATTTCGAGGTGAAGGTCTCAGTGAAAGGCCAGGACGCCAGCGAAGAACTCATCGCGTTTGAGCAGTCCGACGGTCGTTCGGCCGAGCTCCTGGTAATGTTCCCGATCGAAGACGAACGGGACTACGTCTACCCGCGCATGGGCCGCGGCCGTACGCGTATCGAAGTCGGTCGAAAGAACGGCAGCCGCGATCATTGGATGGAGCGCCTGTTCGACCGCAAGCACCGCGTCGAGGTGCGAGGTCGTGGGCGCGGTCTCGAAGTATGGGCCGACATAACCGTGCGCGTTCCCAATGGCAAGGATCTCACCGTGCAATCGGGCGTGGGTACCATCACGGCCAGCAACGTCCAAGGTAACCTGGAGCTCGACATCCACTCCGGCACGCTTACCGCCGACGACATCAAGGGCGACGTCCTGCTCGACACGGGCAGCGGCTCCGTCGACTTCTCGGCCATCGAGGGCAACCTCACCGTCGACACGGGCAGCGGTCACGTCGAGGGCCGTGGCGTGAAGGGCAACAAGATCTTGATCGACACCGGTAGCGGGCACGTCGATGTGAGCGACCTCGAGGCCGATGACATCGACATCGACACCGGCAGCGGCCGGGTGACGTTGGATACCATCGAGTGCGCCAACCTGCGGATCGACACCGGCAGCGGTGGCGTCGACGCGCGAGAGCTGGGGTCGGGCCGGGTCGAAATCGACACGGGGAGTGGTTCCGTCGATCTGGACTTCACGCGGATGGGCGCGGGTCCCTACCACGTGGACACCGGCAGTGGATCGATCCACCTGTCGATCCCCCAGGAAGGGGTCTCCGCCAGCGTCAACGCCGAGACCGGGAGCGGTGGCATTGACGTACGCGTGGACGGCATCGACATGCGCAAGAAACGCCGCGATCACGTAGCCTTCGACATTGGTTCGGGAGAAACGGAAATCGAACTCGATACGGGCAGCGGTTCGATTCGGATTCGTCAGCGCTGATCCGTCGGTCGTCGTGCGACGGTCAGGATCACGGCATGCGAAGGACCGGGATCCACTCGTCGATGTGAAGCGCCTTCTTGTAGGCCTTGGGCGCGTCTTCGAGCGCGTAGGTGTTGGTGATCACATCGGCGGGGTCGAACCACCCGTTGCCGACGATGGCCAGGGCGGCCTCGATCGGACCCTCGCGTAGACCGACGACGCGGACATTCTTGTCCTGCACCGCGGCCAATGGTCGCGGCACGCGATCGGCACAACTGGAAAGAAGGAACACGGTGCCGCCCGGACTCACCAAGGCCAGGGCGGCATCCCACCCCGACGCGCTTCCGGTTGCCTCGATCACGTACGGATAGTGAACCAGCGCCGGACCAAATCTCCCCGGCCGCGCTCCGCGCACTTCCGGTTCGTCGGTTACCAGGTTGAAATGGATATTGTGGCGGCGTAGGAGGTCGAAGCGATTGCCGTGCTTGCCGCGCACAGTCACCGTGTAACCGGCGGCCGAGTAGGCGAGCGCGGCCAGGAGGCCCATGCCGCCATCGCCGATGATCAGGATATTCGTCCAGTCGGGAAGCTCGGCTCGAATTACCGCCGAGTAGGCCGTCGCCAGGAGCGGCAACAGCACGGACGACTCGTCACTGATGCCGTCGGGGAGGGGCACCACCGCATGATGCGGGACGAAGATGAACTGCGCGTGCGCACCCGACACGGCACTCACACCCGGCCTACGTCGATCCACGCATCGGTAGTCCGCGCCGCTGTGGCAGGCTTCGCAATCGCCACAACCGAAACTACCCCGGCCCACCACACGACGCCCCACCATGGCCTTGGCCGCGGGCCCCATGCCTTGGTCGACCGTGCCCACGAAGGTGGAGCCAGGGATCCCAGAAAACGGCATGCGCTGGTGGACCACGTCCAGGTCGAGTCCGGTGATCGCACTCATATGGATACGTACCCGGACCTGACCCTCGGTCATTGTGGGTTCTGGAAGGTCCCGCACCAGGGGGCCGTCTTTGTGGATGACAACACCCTGCACCTACATGCCTCCCCGGTACGCGGTCTCGTTCTCGAGCAAGATGCGCAACGTGCCACGACGAATGGCCTGCTGGAATCCATCGGCACCCTTGCTCAACGGCAAGCGGCCACTCACCAAGGGCAACGTGTCCAGCTTCCGCGACTCCAGATAGTTCACGGCCGCCAGCAACGAGCCGCCGTTCACACCCCAGAGTTCGATTTCATTCTCCACCACGCGGCTGAGTTCGAAGCCGGGTTGTCCGCCATGGTAGCTCACCAGCACGAGGCGACCACGGGGCCGGGCGGCCCCCAGCGCAAGTTCAAGTCCCGAGGGCTTGCCCGAACACTCAAAGACCGTGGAAAACGACCCACGCGCGAAATCGTCTTCGGGCCGTGCATCGCCGTCGGTGCCGGCCTGTACACCAGAAAAACTGATACCGCTACGCCACAGGAGATCGCGGCGCGACGGATGGCGACCCAAAACACTGACGGTGTGACCCGCCGCATGCAGCATGAGCGTGATCAGCAGACCCATGTTGCCGTCGCCCACCACCAGAATGCGCTGCGGGGGCGGCCCAACCACGTGATCGATGGCCGCCAAGGCTGAGGCCACGGGGTAGGCGAAGCTGGCGTCCTCGTCATCGACGGAGTCGGGGACTTCGATCAGAGAGTCGACGTGGGCCACGATCCACTCGGCGAACGCGCCATCGATGAGACCCATACCCAGGGCTCGCCCGCGGTCCACCATGCACAGCCAGCGCTCTTTGCGACGGCACGCGCCGCACCCTCCGCAACCTCGGTGCGGCTGCGCCACCACGCGCTTGCCGATCCAGGCCTTGGCGGTAGGATCGCCCGTCGCCTCGACCTCACCCACAAACTGATGGCCCAGGATGATCGGCCGCACCTGCACCGGACGACGACCCTGGATCATGTCCAGGTCAGCTCGTGAGATTCCACATATCGACACACGGATCAGGACTTCGCCGGGACCGGGCACCGGTCGGGGCAGGTGGCCCACCCGCAGGGCGCCATCAAAGACGAGCGCCTGCATGGAAACCGCGGAAGTGTCGTGCGAAATAATGGTCAAGAGGAGGATCCTCGCCGGGCTTGAAACTGGGCAGAAATCACCACTTTGTTCGTGGCAAGCCCCGTACCGAGACGGCGCGCCCGGCGCCCCTCATTTGCGATCGAGGGCCGCGGGATTCCAATCGGCGACGACGACATCCGTATCCCGGGCTCGTTGAGCCACATAGTTACCACACCAGACCAGCTTTCGGCCATCGGAAGAGAACATGGGAAACCCGTCGAACCAGTCGTTCCAGGTCAGGCGATGGATGGCGGAGGTCTCGAGATCGAGCAGGTACAGCTCGAAATTGAAGCCGTAGCGGCCAGGAACGGTCTGATCGAAGTCGTCCCGATTGCTCGCGAAGGCGATATGGCGGCCATCGGGATGCGGATACGGCGCCCAGTTCGTCGCGCCTCCGTCACCATCGGTGGTCAGGCGGCGTAGATTGCGGCCGTCGGCGTCCATGATGAACAGGTCCAGCTGGCCCGGCCGAATGAGCCCCTCGGCCAACAGGGACTGGTATTCGGCCAACTCTTCGCCCTGGGGATGGCGCGCGCGAAAGACGATGGATTTGCCGTCGGCCGTGTAGAAAGCGCCACCGTCGTAGCCCGGCGAATCGGTCAACTGGCGCACGTTGGAACCATCGGCATCCATGTCGTACAGGTCCAGGTCGCCGTTCCGCGTGGACGTGAACAGGATCTTGGCACCATCGGGTCGGTACACCGCCTCGGCGTCATAGCCGGGTTCGTGGGTCAGGCGAACCGGAGTCCCTCCCTCGGCCGGCACGCGAAAGATGTCATATCCGTCGTAGACGGCCCAGGTGTACCCCTTCGACATGTCAGGCGGAGCCGGGCAGGCGGCATCAGCCAGGTGGGTGGAGGCGTAGACGATCGAGTCTCCGTCGGGAGAGAAGTACGCACACGTGGTACGACCCAGACCGGTGGAGACCATGCGCACGTCCTTGCCATCGACGGTCATGGTGTAGATCGCATCACAGTCGCGTCCGTCGCGCGAAGCCTGAAACACGAACCGGTCGCCACCCGGCGCGAAGTAGCACTCGGCGTTGTCCCACTTGGAGAACGAGCCGGGATTCTGCGTGATCAGCTGAACGCCCGAGATAGCCGGATGCAGACGGGCTTCGTCACCCGCCCCCGCCTTCGGGACAGCACCCATGATCAACGCCAGCATCACCAGCGACCGCACGTTCCTCTTCATTGTCGATCCTCCGCAACCAGAAGTCCCAGGTCATTCGTCATCACCGATAGATCGGTAGTTGGCATTCGGCAGGCAAAGGCACGGCACACGTACGCGGTCGCCGCCCCCTGCTCTACCTTACCGTCCAGAATTGGCAGTACCTTCGCGGCGTTTGCATTGCCGCTCGCCAATGCAATTATCAGGTCGGGATGGTACCCGCCACGCGCCGCGTACACCATGGCCTGCACGCGGGGACCATCGTCCGTCGCGGCCAGGACCAGCTCCACGCGCTCGCCCAGATAGGCATCGAGCGCCAACTGCATGCTGACCAGCGCGGTGGGACGGGATTCGAGCGTGCCGCCAAACGCCTGCAGCAACCGCTTGGCCTGATCGGCGTACTCGGAGCGGGCGGTCAGTTCGTACAGTAGAATGGCGTTCGTAGCCGCCACCGAGTTCGCGGTGGGCACCGAGCCGTCGTAACCCGTCTTCGCGCGAACCAGCAAATCGGCCTGACCCGCCCGCGTGTTGAACAACGCACCGTCGGTATCATCGCCGAAGTGCTCGAACATCTCCGCGTGCAATTGGATGGCGTGCTCCGCGAACTCCAGCTCGAAAGTGCTCTGATAGACTTCAATCAACCCCCGCACGACCATGGCGTAGTCTTCGGCGAACGCGGGAAACCGAGCCTCACCTTCGCGCCAACGCCGCAACAATCCGCTGTCGTCCCGTAGTTCAGACCAGATGAACCGCGCCGCATTTGCCGCGGCCTGCGTGTACCGGTCGTCCTGAAGTACAACCCCGGCGCGTGCCATGGCCGTCATCATGAGACCGTTCCACGCCGACAGGACCTTGTCGTCCAGCCCCGGTCGGGTGCGCGTGGCCCGGTGAGCCAAGAGGATCTCCCGCCCCTTGGCCAACCGCTCTTCCACGTCAGACTCGGTCAAGTCATGTCGCGAGGCGAGCTCCGGCACCGAAAGCACACGCCGCAGGATGTTCTTGTGCTCCCAGTTCCCCGCCGCGGTGACGTCGTAGTGTTCCTTGAACACCGTGACGACGTCGGTCGGTAGCAACTCGTCGACCTCGGCTTCCTGCCAAACGTAGAACAGACCCTCTTCGCCTTCGGTGTCCGCGTCTTCAGCGCTGAAGAAACCGCCCTTGGGATGGGTCATGTCGCGCAACACGTAGTCCAGGGTTTCGCGCACCACTCGCGCGTAGCGCGGCGCACCGGTGAGTTGGTATGCCTCCAGGTAGTGGAACGCGAGCTGGGCGTTGTCGTAGAGCATTTTCTCGAAGTGGGGCGCCAACCATTCTCCGTCGGTGCTGTACCGATGAAAGCCCCCGCCGAGGTGGTCGTACATGCCGCCGTCGGCCATCTCATCCAGCGTGTGCGTAACCATGTTGAGCGCGTGGGGATCGCCGGTGCGACGAAATACCCGCAACGAAAGAGACCCGAAATCGGCCCGGGGGAATTTGGGAGCGGCGCCCCAGCCACCGTGCTCGGGATCATACGCCGACTTCAACGATTCGTAGGCGGCGTCCACCGCGGTCAAAGCCAGCTCGCCGTCTCCCGCCGGCAACTCACCCATTCCGCGCAGCGCCCCACCCAACTGTTCGGCCGAGCGTTCCACCTCGTCGCGCCGATTCTGGAAAGCATCGCTCAACGCCACCAGAATCCGCTGGAAGCCCGGGCGCCCGAATCGATCGTCCGGCGGAAAGTAGGTTCCCCCGTAGAAGGGCTTCAGTTCGGGCGTCAGCCACATGCTCAGCGGCCAACCACCGCGGCCCGACATGGCCTGGACCGCCGCCATGTAGATTTCGTCGATGTCGGGCCGTTCCTCCCGATCAACCTTGATGCACACGAAGTTCTCGTTCATGAGGGCGGCGATCGTGGAATCCTCGAACGACTCGCGCTCCATGACGTGACACCAGTGGCAGGTGCTGTAGCCGATCGACAGGAAGATGGGCTTGTCCTCGTCGCGGGCCCGTGCCAGTGCCTCTTCCCCCCACGGGTACCAGTCGACGGGATTGTGGGCATGTTGGAGCAGGTAGGGGCTTTTCTCGTGGACCAGTCGATTGGTGTGGGCGTGCTGCCCATGGTCAGACTGCACAGGGGACTCCTGGGAGGGGGATGCGGCGGCGTCGGGCTGGGTGCGATCGCGGCCACACGCCGCCAAGATCAAGGTAAGGATGAAAATGGCCGGCAGGGCCCACTGGATCTTCATGGTGTGGCCAATCTAGGTCTCTTCGGACTTGGCGTCGAGGCACGGCCAGTTGCTTTCGGGGCTCGTGCTCCTATGCTATCCTCCCGAGTCGGCCCGCGACCCGGGCTCGGGACCCGTGACACAACCATTTCAGGAGCTTGTCGGCATGCGAGATTTTCTCAAGGAACTTGGACTTTCGGGAGTGAACTCCGGAGTCTGCGCGAAAGGTTGGGTCGAGCGACCCGGCGGCGACGAACTTACCAGCTACTCCCCGGTCGACGCAGAGCCCATTGGCAAGATCCTGCAGGCCAACGAAGAAGACTACGCTCGCGTAATGGACGTAGCCACCGAGACCTTCGATACCTGGCGCATGGTGCCAGCGCCGCGGCGCGGCGAAATCGTCCGGCAAATGGGCGAAGAGCTTCGAAAGTACAAACGCCCGCTGGGACAACTCATCTCCTGGGAAATGGGCAAGGTCCTGAGCGAAGGCGAAGGCGAGGTCCAGGAAGCGATCGACATCGCCGACTTCGCGGTGGGCCTGTCGCGTCAGCTGTACGGTTTGTCCATGCACAGCGAGCGCCCGCAGCACCGCATGTACGAACAGTGGCACCCCCTGGGACCCATCGGCATCATCACCGCCTTCAACTTCCCCGTGGCCGTGTGGGCCTGGAACGCCATGATCGCCGCCGTCTGCGGCGACACCATGGTGTGGAAGCCCAGCAGCAAGACACCCCTGTGCGCCATCGCGGTCCAGCACCTCTGCAACCGCGTCATGAAGGCCAACGACTGCGAGGGCGTGTTCAACCTGGTGGTGGGCCGTGGCTCCTCGGTGGGCGAACTGCTCATCAACGATGGTCGCGTACCGTTGATCAGCGCCACGGGCAGCTGCCACATGGGCCGCCGCATTGGCGAAGCCGTGGCCAAGCGACTCTCACGCGCGCTGTTGGAGCTGGGTGGCAACAACGCCATCATCGTCGAACCCGACGCCAACATGGACGTGGCACTACCGGGCGTGGCGTTCGGAGCCGTGGGTACGGCCGGACAGCGATGCACGAGCACGCGTCGTCTGTTCCTTCATAAGAGCATCGCCGAAGAGTTCACGAACCGCCTGGTCAAGGCCTACGAGAGCATCCCCGCCGGTGACCCGCTGGAAAAAGACACGCTACTTGGCCCCCTCATTGATCAGGGCGCCGTCGACGACATGATGGACGCGTTGAAGCAGGTACGCGCGGAGGGCGGCGAGATTCTCACGGGCGGCAAGCGCATGGAACGAAAGGGATTCTTCGTGGAACCCACTATCGTCAAGGCGCGACCCGACATGAAGATCGTCCAGGAAGAAACCTTCGCCCCCATTCTCTACGTGTTCGAGTACGAAAACCTCGACGAAGCCATTGCCATGCAGAACGGCGTTCGTCAGGGTCTCAGTTCTTCGATCTTCACGGACAGCTTCATGGGTGCCGAGAAGTTCCTTTCGGCCAGCGGAAGCGACTGCGGCATCGCCAACGTGAACATCGGCACCTCGGGCGCCGAGATCGGTGGAGCGTTCGGCGGCGAGAAGGAAACCGGAGGCGGACGCGAAGCCGGCAGTGATTCGTGGAAGCTCTACATGCGGCGCCAGACGTGTACCTTGAACTGGAGCCCGGAACTTCCGCTCGCACAGGGCGTGAAGTTCGACCTCGACTAGACGCAAAACGACTTCCCTCTCTTCGACTGCGAGACTGATCTTGGCCGATTCCGCCCCCGCTACCGGTGCCGACTCCCGCCCCGTGCGGCGGGGGCCCTATCCGGAGCTGACCATACCCGCGGTCCTCGTGGGCTATCTGCTCGGCATCATCATCGCCGTGTCCATCGGTTACGCCGCGCTCATCCTGGGCTTCTCGATCGAGGGGTCGGAGCTGGCCGCCATCTTGGGTTGGGCGGTTCTTCGCGGCCTACTGCGACGCAATAGCATCGTTGAGAACAACATCAACCAGACCATCGCTTCAGCGGTGAATGGCGCGTCGGCGGGCATGATGTTCAGCCTGCCCGCGTTGTACATCCTGGGGGCCAGCGGCAACTACCCGGGTGTCACCGATTTCAGCATGGTGCTCATGGTGCTCGCGGCTATTACCGGCGGCGTCATCGGACTGGCCTTCGTGATTCCTCTGCGCAAGCAGATGATCGACTTCAATCGGTTGGCCTACCCGGGCGGAATCGCGGTCGCGACCATCCTCAAGTCACCGGGCGCGGGCATGCAGAAGGCGCTGCTGTTGTTGGGCGGCGCCGCGGTCTCGGGCATCGCGCACTTCGTGGTACTCCGACTGTTGCCTCACAACGCCACGTTTCTGCAGGGCGAAGACTTCCTGCTGGGCGAGGCCATCGGCGCACCCGCCATCATGAACCTGGTGTTCTACCTTTCATTGCTGACCGTGGGTGTGGGCTTTCTGTCGGGCCGCGGCGGACTCATGTTCGGTCTGGGCGGATTCCTGTGCTACTGGTTGCTGGGGCCGCTTCTCTTGAAGTTCGGCATACTCGAAGGCAGTCAATCGCTGGCCGAGATCAACGCCGGCGGACCGGGGTCCATGCGCGTAAGCCTGTTCCGACCCACCGGCATTGGCATTCTCATCGGCGCCGCGGTCGGTGGAATCGTGGCCGCCTTTCCGCTCATACGAAGCGCCATCCGCTCCATGCAGGAAGCGCATCAGGACAGCGGCAAGCGCGTGGCCGACGAACTGCCCATCAAGTTCCTCTACGGCTCGGTGATCGCGGGCGTCGTCGCCCTGGTACTGATTTCCCTGGCATCGGGGTCAGAAGTCGGGCTGGGCCGCGCCCTCGGCATGGCACTCCTGGGGACGCTGTGGATCTGGGTAGCGGGCGTGATCGTCTCCGAGTGTCTGGGCCGCACCAACTGGTCGCCACTCTCGGGCATGACCCTGATTGCCGTGACGATTCTGATCTTCGTGGCCAGCGGCATGGCCGACACCCAGATCATGATCACGTCCATGGCCGTGGGAGTAGCCATTTGCGTGGCCATCGCCCAGGCGGGCGACATGATGCTCGACCTGAAGTCGGGCTACCTGGTCGGTGCATCGCCGCGACAACAACAAATCGGCCAATACCTGGGAACGTGGGTCGGCCCGATCGTGGTGATGGTACTCATCGTGGTGCTACAGAAGGCCTACGGATTGGGAAGCGAACGCCTTCCCGCCCCCCAGGCCACGGCCCTGGCCGGCGTCATGGAGGGTCTGGTGGGTGGCAGTGCCCCTACCTATCGGTACGCCGCCGGTGCCGGGTTGGGAGCGATCCTTTCGTTCAGCGGCCTGGGCGGCATCGGCGTGCTGATTGGACTGGGCTTCTACATGCCATTCAACATCGTACTCACCTACACCATCGGAAATCTCCTGCGTATCGGCGCCGACCGCATGAAGGGTCGCGCCTGGGTCGAGAACATTGGCATCCCCGTGGCCGCCGGCCTCATCGTGGGCGAGGCCCTGGTGGGCGTGGGCAACGCGCTATACATCGTTTTCTCGGCCGTGGGCCAGGGATAGGAGACCAACATGCGTAACCTGGGTCACCTTCTCATGTGGGGCGGATTTCTCATCACCTCGTTCGTCACCATGCGCGAGGCCTCGCAAGTATCGTGGGGGCCCTACTTCGCCACCGCCGTCATCGGTATCGCCGGCGTACTCATTCTGCGGCGTACCGAAAGTGGACCGGGCGGATCACACGAGGCCGCCGAGGCCAACGTGCGATCGCTCCAGGGTTCGATGGACACCCTGGTGAAGAACCTGCAATCGCTTCACGATCATCGCGAGTCCACGTTCGTGTACGACATCCACGGTCAAATCGACGACACCCTGGCCCCTGAACTGGCCGCGTTCGCCGACGCACGCGAATCGATGATTCCGCGATTCGGCCTGGCCGGATACGCCGAGGTCATGGACCGCTTCGCGCGGGCGGAACGATTGATCAATCGCGCCTGGTCGGCCTCGGCCGATGGGTACATCGATGAGGTATGGAAGAGCCTGGGGCACGCCCAAGACGAAATGCGCGAAGCTCAGTCGCACCTGCAACGACACGCCGCCTCATAATGGAAGCACCTCCCACGGCAACGGTATCGCTTCCCTGCCGAGCCTGTCCGGCCGAGGGATCGCCGCGCCAGGATTGCCCGGAGTGCTCCGGAGCGGGAATCACCGTGATCGAGGTAGCCCCGGCCGACGCCGGTCTCGACGCCGAGCTCTTGCGAAGACGTTACCCGCCAGCCCAGGAATGATCACTTGGCACACAAAGTGTCGCTGAAGGTCGCGGCCCCCGACGCGGGTCGACGCGTCGACCGCTTTCTGCAATCGCAGCTACCCTTGCCGTATACCCAACTGCGCCGGCTTCTGCGCCGCGGCGACGTGAAATGCAACGGCAAGAAGATCGGTGGCGACGCCGAGCTGGCCGTCGGCGATGAGCTCACCGTATTCCTGACTGAGCCCCTTGCCTCGCGGCCGGCAGACCCTGCTACGGTGGGCTTCGTGGGTCCAGATCCCCACATCCTTCGCCGCGATGCCAACTACCTGGTCGTGGACAAACCCGCGGGAATCTCATGTTCGGACGACGACCCGCAAAGCTCACTCCAAAGCTGGCTGGCGGAAACGCTGCGCGCGGAGATCGAGGCCGGAGCGGTGCGCCCGGAAGTGTGTCACCGCCTCGACCGCGGAACCACGGGAGTCGTGGTGGTCGCACTGTCGGCCGGCGCGGTTACGCATTTCCACCGGGCTCTCGCCGAGGGCAGAGTAAAGAAGGACTACCGCGTCATGGTGTGGGGATCCACGCCCGCCAAGTTTGAATGCACCGAACGATTGGTACGTCACGCCTACGTCGCCCCGGGCCACCCCAAGGTCATTCGCGCCAAGGGAAGGGACGGGGTCAAGGCCCACACCAGGTTCCGGCGCATCGCGGTCTGCACCACACCCGTGAACGAACGTGTATCCAAGAAGGCACCCAAGAGCAAAGTGGTGACGCTTCTGGCCGCTGAGCCCGTCACGGGACGAACCCATCAGATTCGTGCGCATCTGAAGTCGGCGGGATGGTCAGTCGTGGGCGACCCCCGCTACGGCGATCCCACCATCGACCGCGCCCACGCGGTGGCCGTGGACCACCAACTCCTGCACGCGCGGGAGATCGCGTTCGACACCGAAACCGGCCATTTGACGGCAGTTGCCCCGTTCCCCCGCGACTTCGAGGACGAACTCAACCGTCTGGGCCTGGTCGAGTCCTCGGGTCGTGACTAGGCTGAACGTATCTCCGTGCAGCGCCCTGCACTGTTCCCCGTATACGAGGTGATCCATGCACCGACTCCCCGCGACCCTCGCGCTGGCGTGCCTGATTATGGTGGGCGCGAACGCCTCCGGGGCTACGGCCGCCACCCTGACGGTTTCGCCATCGGATGAATCCACGGAGTACCGCTTCTATTCGAAAGCGACGCTCGAGAGTTTCGAGGGGTCCAGCTCGGAACTGTCGGGACGCATCGAGTTCGACCCCACCGACCTGACGACGGTTCGCGGTAAGCTCGTGGCCGATCTTACGAAGCTCGATACCGGGCTGGGCCTTCGCAACAAGCACATGCACGACAACGTGCTCGACACCAAGGAACACCCGGCGGCCATCTTCACGATCGACGGCGGCTCCGAAGGCTCGATCGCGAGCGACGGTCCGGTCGAGTTCACGCTGAACGGATCCATGAAGCTACACGGCGAAACGAAGAAGCTGCAGGCCAAGGTCGCGGCGACCCGGGTCGGCAACGTCGTTTCATTCGTAGCCAAGTTCGACCTGGAGCTGGCTCACTTCGGAATCAAACGGCCCAAGATGTTGATGATGAAGGTCGCCGAAACGGTTCAGCTTACGGTGAAGGCCACCGCCACGCTGGAACCCTAGCGCTTAGATTTCCGCTTGCGACACTCTTCGACCGGTCGGGGTCGGCCATCGGGGCCCACGTTGACGTAGGTCACGTCGGCTTCCGTAACGATGACGCGTTCGTCGGAGTCGAGGCGCCGTTGGGCCTCGACGATCACCTTCACTGAGATCGACGTTTTGCCCACGCCCATGAGGCGCGTGTGGAAACTCACCAGATCGCCCACGAACACAGGCTTGTGGAATTCCACTTCCTTCATGGCCACAGTCACCACGTGTTCGCAGCCCATCTCCACGGCCTCGACGGCGCCCGCCTGGTCAATGTAGCTGAGAATGATGCCACCGAAGATCGTGCCCCAGGCGTTGGTTTCACGGGGCATCATCAACACGCGGATGGCCGGAGGTTGGCTGCGGTCGATCTCGGTAGATGGTCGGGGAGTATCCATGACCACGGCAAGCTAGACCCTAGATAGCCGTTCTGCAAGTTGGGCCTGCGGCTTGGGTCGTCCAGCGGTTGCGCCCAGAACTGGCGTGGCCCACACTGCCCCAGTCATGCTCCGATTCATCCCGATTCTGATTGCCCTGCCGTTTTTCGCCCTGGCGGCGGGCGCCCCCATTTCGGTGGTCATCGGTACCACCGGCGCAGGCTTGGTGATGCTGGCCGCGCTGGCCACCAGCTGGCGCGAGATGCTGGTCAGCGGCAGCCCCATACGACGCGCCGTCACCATCGCCGTGCTCGTCTACATCGCCGTACACGTGCTCGCGACCCTGTTGAGTCCTTGGCCCAACTGGAACAAGACGCTCGAGGAAATGTGGCTGAAGCTGCTGCTCATTGCCGTGCCGGCCACGCTGGCCACGCGACCATGGTTGGCGACGCGCGCGACACAGACCTTCATCGCCGCATCGACCCTGGCGGCCGTGTACGCCGTGGTCCAACACTTCGTCGGACGGGAATTCTGGCGCGACGTGCCATTGCACCGGGTGGGCGAGTACTACCAGGCGAACGGCTTCTTCGGCCACCACCTGGCGTACGGCGGCAGCGTGCTGCTGGCCTGGTGCTTTGCCATGGCGTGGGCACTGCAGGCGCGGCGGAGGGCCCTTCTGGGAGCGAGCGTCGTTTGCTTGATCCTGTCGCTGGGATTGCTTTGGAGCTACGCGCGCAGCGCCCAGCTGGGGGCGGTGGCCGCCGTGATCGTGCTTGTCCTGACCCGGCCGCGTGGCAAGAAGTGGATGATCGGTGGCGCGGTGGTCCTGGCCACGGCGGTGCTGGTACTCCAACCCGCGGCGCGCGAGCGCTTCGCATCGGCCTTGGCGCCGGGGGCGGAAGAGACGCGCCGCAACCTGTGGCAGAGTTCGCTTCAGGGAATTGCCGACCGGCCGGTAACCGGATTCGGACCCGGCAATTTCGGCCACATGATGGATGAGCACGGCGTGGAGGGCTTCTACGACACCAAAGCCCACTCCCACAACGACTACCTGATGCACGGCGTGAACGCCGGGCTACTGGGCCTGGGCGCGGCATTGGCGCTCATTCTGGTGGTCAGCGGGGCGCTCTGGCGGGCGCCGCGCGACGCCCCCGGCGCCTGGCTCCAATCGGGGGCTTTGGCCGCTCAGGCGGGCATTGCGGTGGCCGGTCTGTTCCAGGTGTACCAGACCGATGACGAGGTCGAGGTGGCCCTGTATTTCCTGCTGGGATGCGCCCTGGCCACGCTGCCCGCCCAGCGATCGGCCCTGGCCGAAGAACATCCACCCACGACCGCTTCCCGCCACGCCCAGCCAGGCTGACGCGGCGTCTCAACGCGGCCAATCGTCCATTCTGACCGCGTTGTGGCGGAACTTTCTGCCCAACGAATTTCGTCTCCACTGCGGCACCCGCTTTGCACGGGGCCCCGCGTGACCGTGGCCACTCGGCCTCGGCAACCCTCGACGCGGGGAGCGCGAAGTGCGAGCAGGGGCATTCGTCGACGGCATCACCATGGTCAATCTACCCACCGCGGGCTCGGCCCAACGACCGCCGTGGCTCATCGCGGCGCCCGACCGAGAGGGAAACCTGGCCGACGGGATCGACCTGGCGCGCATCGACGCCTCCTCTCTTCCTCCCTTTCGCGCGCTGGAAATGAAGCGGCAGTGTGACCGTCCGGCGATGCTGGAAGTACCGGGCCGTCGTACGCGTCGCGGCAACTCGCTGCTTACCGATACCGAGTTCCTGATCATGGCCGGCGCCGAGGGGTTCGATTGGATCACGCTGGCCGAAGCCGACCCGCACGCGGTAGACCGGGCACGACGTTTCCTTCCGTCACGAACACAGGTGGCCGCGACCATCTGTAGCTATGATCACGAGATCCTTCTTCCCGACCTGTGTACCGTGGCCGACGCCATCATCGTCGACATGAACACGCTCATGCGCACGCATGATCCGCGGCAAGCCCACGCATTTGTCCTACGCTCGGTACTCGAGGCAGGCGGCCGCAACACGCGCTGCATGGTACGGGGTCGACAACTGGTTGAAAGCGACGAGACGCGGGAACTGTCCGAGCTGTTGGAACAGGGCGTTGACGGCTTGGTGGTCGATTCGGTTCTGGATGCCCCAAGTGCCGACCGACTGCGTCACACCCTCGACCGCAAGTCGACGAAACCAACGCGAACGTTGGCCCAACCGCGTGCCACCGCCCGCCTGGGGCGTGGACGTATTCGGATGGCGACCAAGGCGACGCCCGAGACGCTGTAGATCAGGAAGCTTCGGCGGCCGAGATCAGATCGCGAACCTGGCGAGCCACCCGTTCAGCCGCCCCGGCATCGACGGGCCCCGTGATACCACGGGAATGACGCGCGGTGGACTGAAGGTAGTCTTCATCACGGGCCAGCAGCCAACGCACGGTAGGGTCGACTTGCGAGCGGTCGTCAACCCACGCCAGACCGAAACCATCGCGACCAGGCCCCAGGCCGGCGGCGGGAATGCCGTGACCAATGGCCTGATGCAGTAGCAACGACGGTTCGGCCAACACCACGTCGGCCGCGGCCAACAATTCGGCCCGCGTGGGCACGGTCGTGACCACGCTCACTCCTGGGCCTCGAAAGCACCTGGCCACCGGTTGCGAACCCCCCAACCAAGCCCGCGAGTGCACGCGCAACATCACGTCGCAGTCGGCCCGCAACCGAGCCAGCGCCGGAGCCAGGTGTTGAACCGCACCATCGTACGACCGTTGGTAGACCAGTACGCAGGGACGGTCAGGATCGGTGAGTCCCAGAAACGCTCGTGCCCGTGCCCGGGCGGCCGCGCTGGAGGCCGCGTCCACGGCCGGATCGCCTACCGCGCAGCTCCAGGGATCCAATGGATCGGGCAACCAATCGGCTCCCGCCGACAGCACCACCGGTGGCTGTACCGAGGTAATCACGCTGGCGCCGCCGTCTTCGCCGGCCACCGCTACGTCACCCATGAGCATGTCGTCAACGCTGGGGTCGTCGCGCCACACCACCAGACGACCGCGTGGACGCAGACGCTCCTGGACCACTGAACACGCTACGGCGTTGGTGGCCACCAGAACGTCAAACTGCCGCGAGCGCCGAGCCCAGGCGCGGCCGGTGGCCGCCAGTCGGGCGGTGGTCATGCGACGGGAGTCGCGCCACTGCGAAGGCCAGCGTCCGTCGGATAGAACGAAATCAGACCCCGGCAGCTTACCCACCACGGGCTCGAATCGTTCTATGTGCTCGGGTAACGAGACCAGGATTCCGACGTCCATGCGACCTTGAGCGCGCCGAATCGACAGGATTCGCCACACGCTGTCGGTGCCACCAACAAGAAGCGCGCCAGGAGCCTACTGCGAGCGTGGCAAGACCCGCGCGGGAACGCCCGCGACAACCTCGCCCGCGGCTACGTCACGCGTAACCACGGCCCCGGCACCAATGAGCGCCCCATCGCCAATGGAGATGCCGCCCATGATGATCGCGCCCGAGCCAATGGAGACCCGTCGGCCAATCGTCGTGCGGATGAATCTGCCGGCCCAATCGGCCTCGGACTCCGGCTGACCCTTATCGGTGACCGCCCGGGGATTCTTGTCGTTGATGAACATGACACCGTGGCCCACGAAACAGCCGTCGCCGATGGTCACGCCCGAACAGATGAAGGTGTGGCTGCTGATCTTGCAGTCGCTGCCCACGCTGACGTCCTTCTGGATCTCCACGAACGTACCTACCCGCGATCGGTCGCCGATACGACAGCCGTAGAGGTTCACGAAGCGGTAGATCTGTACTTCGTCCCCCAGAACCACGTCGTCGGCAATGCTGACAAATTCCACTCTTCGTCTCCCTGCGAGTAGGTAATTCGAGAAAAGATCTCCCGGCCCGGGCGCGCGTCCACTAGCATCCTGGCATGTCGACACCAGCCCACTCCATGTTCGAGGACGCCGTGGTCCTCGCCCCCTTGACCAAGGGGGGAAATCTACCGTATCGACGGCTTCTCGTCGAATTGGGCGCCACCGTCACCACCAGCGAAATGGCCCTGGCCTACAAGGTCTGCAAGGGAATGCGCGGCGAAATGGCCCTGTTGCGCCGGGCGCCAGAAGAACAGTGTTTCGGGGTGCAGCTCGCGGGTCGCAAGCCAGCCCAGATGGCACGCGCCAGTCAGATCGCCCAGGAGCGCGGCGCCAGCTTCGTGGACGTCAACCTGGGATGCCCCATTGACCTGTTCTGCCGGCGCGGCATTGGGGCCGCGCTGATGACGCGGGCTCGCCGCGTGGGCGAGATCGTGGCCGCCATGCGGGAAGCCGTGGATATTCCGGTCACGGTCAAGATGCGGCTGGGCTGGGACGAAGAGAAACCGACCTTCACCAGCGTGGCCGAGGCCGCGGTCGAGGCGGGCGCCAGCGCCATCACACTCCACGGACGCAGTCGTAAGCAGCGTTACAAGCGCGCGGCCAATTGGGACGCAGTCGCCCAGCTCGTGCAGAGCCTACCGATTCCGGTGATCGGCAACGGAGACATCCTCACCTGGCGAGACGCAGTGGAAAAGCGGGAACGGACCGGCTGTGCCGGCGTGATGGTGGCCCGCGGAGCGCTTATCAAACCCTGGATATTCTCCGAAATCCAGCATCGGCGCGATTTCCTGCTCACGCCCAGCGACCGCCTCGCGCTGCTACGCAGGTACCGGGATCTGGCCCGAGAGCATTTTGGCGACGACGACCATGGCCACCAGAGGGTGCACGAATTCCTGATGTGGCATCTGGAGTTCTTCGCGCGGTACCGGCCCGTGCCCAGCGACACGATCAGCCCGGATGAACATCCACTCATCCAGACCCGCATGGCTCCACCGGAAGCCCTACCGGGCATCGAGGGACTCCTGTTGCGTGATGACGAAGAGGCTCGTCGCGAACTGGCCACGCAGATTCTGACCGACCCCACGCCGGGTCCCGCTTCCGCCGCCGACGTGATTTCGGCTATACTATCTGGGCCCTAGGGCATCTCCATCCTTGCCCCTGATCCTGCAAGCGTGGATAGAAGGTCGGCCTCGTGCCGGCCTTCTTCTTTCCTACCCTGGCCCATCCTCCCCCAACGCCTGCGCCAGTCGCGTGCGCTTGCTCACGCTTGAAGGCCGCCACGGCAGGGCGAGCTGCTCGAACAGTGACTTCAGCTCTTGGCCAGCCATGGCCACGTCGGCCTTCTCGACGACTTCGAGTTCCAGTTCACGGACGCACCGGCCGTCGGGGTAGAAGCTTTCATCGACCACGAGCTCCCCCGCAACCGCGTCGAAACCCAACACGCGTCGCACCGTCACGAACCACCCAACCTCTTGCAGGTTGGCATCGGCCACCAGCGGCACCGGCGCACGATCGTCCAACAGATTCCGAGCGAGGGAGTCGAGCGCGGGGCCACCCTCGGCCAGCGACGCCTGCGCGGAAGTCAGCTGCGTTTCCCACTCGTATCGGGTCGCCCACATCGAGTCTGGTTCAACAAGGCGCGATTTGATGGTGAGTAGCGTGCGAGAAGGCGTCTTGGAATCCAGAGGGTCCTCGCGGCGCACCCGCAATCCAAGCCCCGCAGCCGCCCATTGACGCGACGGAGTGTCGAAGAATCGGTTGGTCTGTCGGAGGGTTTCGCGCACGTGCTGGGCCGAGGCAAGCGCCAGGAGATGACGGCGGGCAGGTAACTCGAGTTTCAGTTCGATTTCCACGCTGGTTGGGACCCAACTGCGAGCGAGGAGGGTTGGAGCGCGAGCGACCCGAACCGAATTGTTAATGCCAACGCGCTTGGTCCCGAAGCTAACGTTGACCAACCCGGACGTTGAAGAACTGCCGGAATCTTCTCTCGAAAGAAAAGACTCTGGAAGAACATGCTGGCGGCGCCCGACTGCCAGGCACGCCTCCACTACAGCAAGACTTCGCTGCCGACTCGCGCTCCAAGAACTGTTCGAGGGGGACAGGGCTCAGGAGTATCCGTTGGGACTGATCTCATAGTTATGTGTCTTGGTTGTCCGGCGCAAGGGAAATGCTCGTCCAGTTGTGAACGAAAGGAAAACGAACCTTCGTAGTTTTTCCTACTCACCTAGGCTTGGCCCCAGCAAGACCGCGTTCAGGAGAAACCGATCGAGCCCCTCCCACGTTCCGCGAAACGATGGATCTTCCGCAAAGAGAATCAGATGTCCACGATCACGTGGCTCATGGGTCAGGAACGCCATTCCACGAATTGCATCTTCCATGGCCGGCCACATGAATCCCGCTACACGCGGCTCTTCTTTCGCAAACGTCGCCACGGCCGAACCTTCCTCTGGCTCGCGCATCAACCGATCGCTGTAGACCGGTGCATGTGTCGTCGCGTGTTCGCCCAGGGTCAGGAAATGCGTCAGGTCAACGTCGAGACTCAGGATGGCGCCGGGCGTATGGTCGGGCCGATGTTCGGCCGGCACGGGACGCTCGTCCTCCGGCGCGGAGACGGAGCTTTCGGCGTCGTCTTCCAGATCGCGCAGATCCTCTATCACGCGAACCGTGGTCAAATCACCCTCGTCATGCACCAGGTGCACCGAAGCACTTCCCAGCGTCACCAGGGTACCGCCTGCCCTGACCCATGGGTCCAGGCGCGCCCAATCGATCGGAGGCTGGGCAACCACTTCGGGTACTACGATGACATTGAACTGCGACAGGTCGGTTTCGGCCAGCGTGCGTACCAACATGGCCGTGTGCGGTATTCCGTAGCGAGCTTCCAGTACCCACGACACGGCGCCGGCGCTGGCGGGCCGGATACCGGGACCACTGACAACGGCTATGCGCGGCATGTGCACGCGCTGCACCCGACTGCTCCCGAGCGAGGGACCTTCGTCGACCCAGGCTCCCGTTGCGTTGCGGATCGAAAGCCCCGTGTCGTCCACGATGGATTGCAGAATGTGGCGTAGCTTCGATACGTGTTTGTTCACACGCGACTTCACGACCAACGTGCCGCGCGGAAACGGAACTCCGTCCTGCGTGAAACCGTCGAGTGAGATATCAACCTTCACGTCGTTCCACAGCAGACGTCCGAGTGCTTCGATCGCGCCGTTCCCATGGTAGGGAATGAGGTATGCGTACGGATCCTTGGCGTCACCGGTTCGGGCGGCCTCGAAGTCGCCCGGCGGCATGACGCCCAGCTCCACCAGCTCGCTGGGTACGTCGATGTTCCCGCCGCTGGCAAACGTAGGCAGGCCGTACGCCAGAATGAGGGACCAGGCGGTGACGTCGTAGAACCGGTTGCGTAGACCTTTTTCTTTTCGCCAACGCTCCTGCTGCAGAAAGTCCTCGTTCAGCGGAGTCTCGGGGTCGAGCAGTGTCTTCACCAGACCGAACGCTGGCTGCGAAAAAGGAATGCGGTAGCTACCCGGCGGCAATTCGACGGTTTGCGTTTCGCCGCCATCATAGGGGCGCAATCGCGCACGCTTCGTTTCGAGCGTGCGGTAGACGCGAACGCCCTGCGCGGTCAGCACCTGCGCCAGACGATGCGCCTCCGACGGTCGTTCCTCGACGGTGAAAACGATTTCGCGGGTGGCATCGCGACTCGCGCGCTTCTTCGAGATGTCGAAGACCTTCGCGTAGGACTGAAGCAATTCGCGACCATTCGCGGCGGCTTCCGTGCAGGTGGCCAGGGCCGCCGTGAGATGGTGATGTACCGCGTCTCGATACTCGAGCAGTTCACCGTCTTCGCCCCTGAGCACCAGGCCCCGCGTAGTCGATTGCTCGTAGGTCATACCCACGGCACCATGCAGCGTGGGCCAACTGTCGCCGTATCCGGGATAGAACAGGTCGAACGACTCCCGAACGAAATAGTCGAAACCCTTGGCGTCGAACGCGCGCGCATTGGCCCGTCCGAAACGGTCCCACCACGCGCGCAATTCATCGGGCACATTTGGATTCACGGGTTCACTGGGCGGCGGAAAGAAGTACGTGGACTCGCGACCCATCTCGTGCAGATCCACGAATACCTGCGGATACCAGCGCAGGAATTCGGCTACGCGGGCCTGCGTTTCCTGCTGGGTCAAGAAGGCCCAGTCGCGGTTCAGATCGAACAGGTAGTGATTGCGACGGCCGCCGGGCCAGAGCTGGTTGTGCTCCATGGCCGCTTCGGTCGCATCGGGCTCGGGAATCTGTCGCCGGAACGCGCGGATGTGCTGAAGGAAGCGACGGCGGCCGTCGGGATTCTGGCACGGATCGATCAGTACCACGGAATTCGCCAGGATCTCGCGTGCGCGCGCATCGCGACCCGCCGCCAGATAGTACGCCAACAACAATCCGGCATCAGCCCCGCTGGCCTCGTCGCCGTGCACGCTGCAGGCGATGAACGTCAACGGCAACTCGGCATCGACCGCTTCCCGACGCTGCGCATCGGAGAACTGCCACGGATCACGCAACTTCTCGAGGTTGTCGCGCCGGCCCGGCAATCGTTCATGGTTGGCCGGATCAGTGATGATCAGTACGGCCAGAGGATCGCCCTCGACGCTGTGGCCGTACTCACGGTACGTCACGCGGTCCGACTGCGAAGCCAACAACCGGGAGTACGCGCTGATCTCGTCGACGGAAGCGTGCCGATCGGCGAATGGTTCGCCCAGGAATGTGTCCGGGCTGGTGATCGCCGGGTCATAGGAAGCGCCGTCGATCCACTCGTAGGACAGCGCCGCGCGCGCCGACGTGGAGGTCAGCGCCAGGGCAAAGCCCAGAATCAGGACCAACCCTCCCCGCTTGTTCCGGGGCAATCTAACATTTGGAGCGTGCATCAACTGATTATAGCGACCCGGGTGGGCGCCGTATCGGTGTTTCCGACTATCGTGGGATCCAACCTGACGCACGGTAGCCCGTGGTGGCTCAGAAGTTCCCGCAGCGGTCGAGTACGTCGCGTCTCGACTGCGGGCTGGCGTCGGCTGGTGCTTGAATTCGAGCCCGCGACAACCCTAGCTGCCGGCCGCGGCCGCATTGCCCAGGGCGACCCATTCCAGGACACCGGCGATCACGCGATCCTGGTCCTCGCGCGAAATGTACGACGAGAGCGGGAGCGACACGACCGTTTCACACAACATGGTGGCGACCGGTGTTTCGACGTACCGCTGGATAGAGGGCCGCACCGCCTCCTGGGTGTGGATGGGCTGCGGATAGTGCAATGCGGTCGGGACGCCCAGGGTGTTCAGGTGGGCCATGAGGCCATCGCGCTGCGCACCGGTCTCCAGACGAACGGTGTACTGCGCACGGCTGCTGTGCGCGCCGTCCATGATGTGGGGCGTCTCCATGAACTCGCCCAGAGCTTCGTCGTAGCGAGCTGCGGCGGCCGATCGCAGTTCGACCTCTTGATCGAACGTACGCAGCTTCACCAGTAACGCGGCGGCCTGCAACGAATCCAGTCGACTGTTCATGCCAATGTGTTGGTGCACGTGCCGTCCAACCTGGCCGTGCTCACGCGTGCGGCGCGAATGCAACGCGATCCGTTCATCGTCGGTGAACACCATGCCACCGTCGCCGATGCCACCCAACGGTTTGCTGGGGTAGAACGAAGTGAAGGAAGCCACGCCGAAGGAACCACTGGCTCGACCGTTCAGGGTGGATCCCAACGATTGGCAGGCGTCTTCGATGCTATGGATTCCGAATTCCTGGGAAATCTCGTCCAGTTGGTCGAAGTCGGCGGGCTGGCCGTACAAGCCCACCGGGATCATGGCCTTCACCTTGGGACCCATGGCGGCGCGAACCGCGGCCGGGTCGAGGTTGAACGTGCGGGGATCCACGTCGACGCAGACGGGCGACGCGCCCATCCTTGCCACCGCTTCGGCGGTGGCAATGAACGTGAAGTCCGGAACTATGACCTCGTCACCAGGGCCAATGCCAAGGGCCATCAGCAGCAGCGTCTCAGCGTCGGTGCCTGATCCACACGCGACGGCGTGCGTCACTCCGACTCGCTCCGACATCTGCCGCTCGAGCTCGGCGACCTCGGGCCCGTTGATGAACTGGCCGCTCCGAATCACCCGAGCCAGGGCCTCTTCGAGAGCAGGGCCGTGGACCCGCATGAGCGCGGGAACATCCACGAAAGGAACCGATCGATCCAATGGCCACCTCCGTGGCGGCAGACTCAAGTGCCTAGCGGACAACCAGCCCGTCCCGGGGAGGGGCGATCTTTCGCTGATATAAGGTCGGTACACTAGCACGAAGTCCCACCTTCGGCCAGCCACCGGGAGTCGAAAAAAAAGCGCAAATTAACCGAGGCGTGGGGATGCCACCGGGGCCCTGGGGCTGCCCGTCGTCAGCGGTTCTTTCCCGGAACCCACAGGACATCGGACTTGCCATCATCGTTCGCGCAACGCCCCAGAACGAACAGAAGGTCGCTCAGACGATTGAGGTACGGCAAGACCGAGGGACTGATCTTTTCTTCGTGGGTCAGCGCGGTAGCCAGGCGCTCAGCCCGGCGACAAACGGTACGGGCCAGGTGAAGCCACGCTGACAGCTCGCTGCCTCCGGGCAGAACGAAACTGTCGAGCGGGGCCAACCGCTCGTTGTAGCGATCGATTTCGGCCTCCACGGCATCCACCTGGGACGCGGTGATACGCAGCCCGCCCTCGGTCCCGGGCGTAGCCAGGTCGGCACCCAGGTCAAACAGGTCGTGCTGCAACCGTTGTAGCAACGTAGCAGTATCGGTGGCGTCGGCCGACCGTACCGCCAAACCCATCACTGAGTTGAGTTCGTCGACGGTGCCGTAGCATTCGATGCGCAACGCATCCTTGCGCAGACGGGTTCCGTCGACGAGCCCCGTGGTGCCGTCGTCGCCGGTGCGCGTGTAGATTCGATTGAGTCTTACCATGGGAAGATTGTAGGCATTCACGTGGCCGAAGGCCACGCCCGATCACTGCGGACGCGATCTACGCAGCAACAGCAGGAACAGCGGAGCACCACCCAGGGCGGTCAGAATCCCTACGGGAAGCTCCGCGCCACGACCAAAAATGCTCAGACTGCGCGCTACCGCATCGGCGACGGCCAACAACGCGGCGCCCAGTAGGAACGCCGACGGCAGCAGCAACCGGTGTGAGGCACCGACCAGGCGCCGCGCGCCATGCGGAGCCAAAAGGCCCAGGAACCCTATGGGGCCAGTGATCGATACCACGGCCGCGGTGAGCAGCGACGCCACGAGCAACAGGCCCACCTGCACCCGGTCCACGTCCACGCCGCGCGACGCAGCGACTTCCTCACCGAACGAAAGCTGGTCGAGCGCCCGGTGACGCATGGCAATCCAACCCAGCGCCGGCAGCACCAGGACCGGCAACGCGATCAACTCGGACCATCCAGATACCTGCAACCCACCCATCATCCAACGATCCATCGCGCGAAGTCGTAGCGGATCGGTCAGGAACCGCACCAGCAGGATCGCCGCCCCGAAGAAGAAATTGAGCGTCACGCCGGCCAGCAGCAGTTCGTTGGCCGCCATGCCCGTACGCCGACGCGCGATACCCAGAAGCACGAAGACGTCAGCCACCGCGAAAAGGAACGCGAACAACACGGGCGAAGCCACCGGTCCCACGCGAAACAACAGGGCCGGCACGCTCAACGCCACGAAGGCTCCCAGGGCACCCGCGAACGACACACCCAGCGTGTAGGGCGTGGCCAGCGCGTTGCGCAACAGGGTCTGGAACACCGCACCCACGACCGCCAGACAGCCACCGACCACGGTGGCCAACAGTACGCGCGGAAGACGCAACGACAGAATGCGACCATCGCGCCCCAATTCACCCGATCGAAGTTCGGACCAGGCTTGCGCCATGTCCACCGACTCCGCCCCCAACCAGGGGGTGATCGCAATGACCGCCACGGTCAGAGCCAACAGGAACCACATGCCCCGATTCACGACACACCGGGCCGCGGCAGCACCGCGATGGTATCGGCTTCGGGGTGCCGGCCCACCCAGATGCCCTGTCCGTACACCGCCGTGAGACGTTCGGCCGTGAGCACTTCGGCGGCCGAGCCCTGGGCTACTACGCGGCCGGCCTGCAGCATGGCGAAGCGATGACCGAACGTGGCGGCCAGGTTCAGATCGTGGGTGGCGCAAAGCACCGCGTGGCCCTCTCCGGCCAACTTCACCAGTTTGCGCATCAGCTGCACTTGATGGTGAAGATCGAGCGCCGCGGTGGGTTCGTCCAGCAGCATCATGCGAGCACCCTGGTGGATACACGCGGCCAACAACACGCGTTGCCGTTCGCCGCCACTGAGTTCCAGGAAGTTTCGGTGGGCCAGGTGCGTCACCTCGGTGGCCTGCATGGCCGTGGCCACACTGGCAGGCAACGAAGCGTCGACCGCGTAGCGTCCGAGTGACACGACCTCTTCTACCGGATAGGGGTAGAGGGCCTCCACCTGCTGAGGAAGGAACGACAGTACCTCGGCGCGTCGGCGACGCGGCATGGACACCAACGGCTCCCCCTCCCACGCGACCTGCCCGCGCGCCGGTTCACGCAAGCCGGCCGCCAGGCGCAGAAGTGTGCTCTTGCCGCTCCCGTTGGGACCCAGAAGACAAAACAGTTCCCCCGGCCGCACGTGGAGATCCACTTCATCGAGCACGTTTTTCTGGCGGTGGGGATACGCAAAGGAGACGCCTGAAAGTTCGAGCGCCATCAGTTGCGTTCCCGGGGAAGATCGGGATGGATGGCCGCCTGGAAGTGGCGTGCGGTTTCCGCAATTCGCGGCCCGGGAATCATCGCCCCATCGAACGTCACGATGGCCACGCGAACGTCCAACCCCGACGCACGCCAAGGCGCCGCCACGGCCTCACGAGCCGACTCATCCAACTCTTCGCCCGGCCGGATTTCGAGCGCGATGTCGGGCGGATCGGCCAACAACGTCTCAAGACTCAAGTTGAAGTACGTGCGGGGGTGATCGACGAACTGAGGTTCGCCACCGGCGATTTCGACCAGCTCGTTCAAGAACGAGCCGCGCCCCACCGTGTACAGCGACTTCAAGACGCCGGGCTCACGACCCAATACGATCAACACGCGGGGTCGGCGTGTGGGTGCTTGTTGGCGCACACGGCGTAGCTCGGTCCGAATACCGGCCAGCACCGCCGGGGCGGTGGTTCCGGCCAGCAACGAATCGACCGTCGAGATGCCGCGCAGGATCGAATCGATGTCGTCGTCCATTTTCACCGAGGCCAATTCCAGTTGCTGTCCGGTGGCGAAATTCCGCAGCGCCTCGCTCTGCCCCTGCACGATCAACAAGTCGGGCGAAAGGGCGGCGATGCGCTCGAAGTTTGCTTCGAGCATCCCGCCCACTTTGGGCAAGGCAAGCGCGGCCGCGGGCCACACGCAGTAATCGGTCACGCCCACCACGCGTTCTCCATGGCCCAGTACAAAAGCGGTTTCGGTAAGGTTGGGCGCGAACAGGATCGCGCGCTGAGGTACCACGGTGGTTGTCAGTCTCGATCCATCCGGGACGCGCTGCGAAAGAATCCACAGCCCCCACGATGCGATCGCCCCCAGAAGCACGAGCAACGCAATGCGAGCCGCGTCAGGAGCTCTCATTCGCGTCCTTACGGGAGTCGGCCGCCAGAAACACGATGGTACCCATGAGCACACCAAAGCCCGCGGCGTGCACGTAGTTTACGTTGAAGACCACGTCGGCCAGGCCGGCCGCGGTCAAACCGGCGCACCCCAACATGATGGCCACGAAATCGTTGAAGCCACGATCGCGGGAAAAACGCACGATGAAGTACCCCAGCCCGTGTCCACCGGCCAGACAAAGCGCGAAATACAGTCCATCCAGGCTCAGGAAAAAGGGAAGCACGATCGACTCCGATAGGTGGGGGCGAGAAATCTTAGCACGCGGGCCACGACGCTGGTACCTTGGGTGAGCAGGGACCAATCACCGCACCAGAAGTGCATTACGGGAGCAACCGTCCATGAAGTGGTACTCGGCTTCGAGTCAGCTTGAAGATACCGAGCGCGCATTGGCCGCCGCCATGGGCGAGCTGGATCTGGCTCTCGAGGGAGACTCGCCCGACCTGCTCATGGTCCACGCCACTCCCCACCACCTTTTTGAGTACGGACGCATCGTGCCCTACCTGCAGGATGGGCTGGCGCCAGGAGTACTCGTGGGATGTTCGGCCGGCGGTGTGGTCGGCGGTGGCCAGGAAATCGAGCGGTGCGCGGGTCTCACCCTTTGCGCCGCGAAACTTCCGGGCGTACACACGAAGCTGCTGACCGCCACGAACGCCGACCTTCCCGCGCTCGACGGCAGCCCCACCGCCTGGAGCGATTGGATCGGGGTCGACCCCGCCCTCGACCCCAACTTCGTGATTCTCGGCGATCCGTTTTCACTGAACTCCGAGCAATTGCTCGCGGGCCTCGATTACGCCTACCCACGCTCCACCAAGATCGGCGGCCTCGCCAGCGGCGCCAACGGGCCCGGCGTCAATGCCCTGTTCGCGAACCAGGAAACACGACGGGACGGAGCGTTGATTCTCGTTCTGTGGGGAAACCTGGCGGTGGATACCATCGTCGCGCAGGGATGCCGCCCCGTGGGCCGGCCCCATCGCGTGACCGATTGCGAAGCCCACATCCTGAAATCCCTGGACGAAGAAACACCGGTACAGGTGCTCCAGCACATCTACGACGGCATGAAACCACGTGACCAGAAACTGGCGCGACACTCGGTTTTTCTCGGCGTGGTCATGAGCGAAATGCAGGAAGAAGTAGGCCACGGCGACTTTCTCATTCGCAACATCATGGGCATGGACCGCGAAACCGGAGTCATGGCGGTAGGCACCGAACTCCGCGCGGGACAAACCGTGCAGTTTCACGTGCGCGACGGCGAGACGGCCACCGCCGACCTGACGCAGCGGCTGAAAACCTATGCATCCAGTGGGCACGCAGCCGCCGGAGCCCTGCTTTTTTCGTGCATGGGGCGCGGCCGAAATCTGTACGGCGGCGACCATCACGAAACGAAACTGCTGCGGGACGCATTGGGTCCGGTTCCCCTGGGTGGATTTTTCTGCAACGGTGAGATCGGTCCGGTCGAGGACACCACCTACCTCCACGGATACACCAGCGCCTTCGGCATCTTCCGCCCCCGCGACTGATTCCCGCCCGACAACGTTTTCCATCGCGTAGCGTTTCCATCGCGTAACGGGGGTCGGCAAAACGGTCGCCCACACCCGGCAATTGCTTCCCGTGGCCGGCCGGTTCGCGAACTTCCGCGTTGTGCTGGGAGACTTCGCGGAATGCACGATACGGCCGCCGCCCGTCGGCCGCGCCCGCCACGCCTTTAGCCCTGTATCATGTTGTAGAATAACACGTTGAGTCTTCTTTTCCGGAAGCGCCCAAGGCCACTCCCAGGGCACCTGTCTTGCCTTGGCCAGGTTCTGATCGCCCTTATATGAATACGTGCATCGCGCGCGCAACCGGGAGCCACACATTGTCCGATCCACGTCCATCCATCCTGTTGGTCGAAGATGACGCCGCTATTCGCTTCACCATGGAAGCGATGATCCGTCCCCTGCAGACCGACGTGACCGCGGTAAACGACGGGCAAGAGGCCCTCGACGCCGTGGCCAGGTCGGTGCCCGACCTCATCCTGCTCGACCTCATGCTGCCCCACGTGAACGGCTACCAATTCCTGCGCGCGTTTCGTGAAGACCACCCCGACGTACCCGTCATCGTGGTGTCGGCCAAGAGCGACTCCATGGATCTGTACTGGGCCAAGAAACTCGGCGTGCGTGAGTACATCCAGAAGCCCTTCAGCTCGCAGCAATTGCGCAAGGCCATCGAAGCTGCGTTGCGCGAAGAGACGGTGTCAGGCTCCTAGTCGTGCCGTCTCTGCCGCAGTCGACGCAGTGGCTCATTGTCGCCGCTTCGGGCATCCTGGCGTTACAGGGTGTGGCCGTGCTGGCTATGGTGCTGCGCAACCTCGGCGCCGAGTGGCATATCCGTCGACACCGCGGGCGCTCGCGGATGCTGCGCGAAATCTACGACGCGTTGCTATCCGAAGACAGTCCGGCCATGCGGCGCACGCTGGCCCGCCGCGACCTCACCGAAGATGCGCAGCAACTGGAAGCCTGGCTCGACCTGGTGACCAAACAGGGCCGGGACCCCGCGCAGATTCCCGCCAACGACTACGAACACGCGGGCCTGGTTGAGAAGTACGTGGGGCGACTGCGCGAACAACGCGAGTGGACCCGCCGCGCGGCCGCGGCTGAACTGTTGGGATGGACGAACAGCAGCGAAGCGGTGCCGGCGCTGCTCGAATGCGCGCAGGACGTGCACGGTGAGACCAACGCGGTTCGTGCCGTGGCGCTGCGTGCATTGGGTCGAATACGCCACCCCGACGCCATCGCCCCTCTCGTGGCCACGCTCGACAGCGGCGAGACCTGGTTTCCACCGGTGGTGGCCAGCATCCTCGTGCGCATGGGTCAATCGGCCGTGGCCCCATTGTCGTCCAAGCTGAAGGACACGCGCACTTCCATCGTGGTCAGGCGATGGGCGGCGCAGATCCTGGGAGAAATCCGAAACCCACGTGCGTTGCCGGCTTTGCATCGTGCCCTGTCGGACGTGGACGCGGAACTCCGCGCCAAGTCGGCCACCGCATTGGGCAACATCGGCGAAAAGCGCTCGGTAGACCTGCTACTCGATCGCATGCTCGTGGATCCCATTCCCATCGTGCGAACGTGCGTGGCCAAGGCGCTGGGACAGTTGTCCACCGACCGCACCGTCGAGTTCCTGGTGGAAGCGCTGGCGGATTCGGAGTGGTGGGTACGCCTGCGCGCCGTCGAAGCGCTGGCGCAACTGGGCCACGGAGCCCGCGAGCTGTTGTCGAGCGCACTGCACGACCGCGACGCCCACGTGGCGCACGAAGCCGCCCGCGCCTTGGAGGGCCTGGGCGTGGTTACCGAAGTACTCGATGACCTTCGCGCCGACGGCTACCGCTCGCACGTGGGCGAGTTCCTGATCGATGTGGGCAAGGCGGGAAACATCGAGCCCTTCCTGGACGAGCTGGAATCGAACGAAGGCGAGCTGATCCACGCCATCGTACGCATCCTGGCGCGCGTGGGCGACCGGCGCGCGGGACCGGCGCTGGCCGAGCTTCTCGACCGGGACCTCAACCCCACGCTGCGGGCCAGGGTGGTCGATGCGTTGCGTCGCGTGGGCGATGGCGACCACGTCGAACGAGTCGTGCCGCTCATGCAAAGCGACGACGAGTGGATACGGAAAATGGCCATCGACTATCTGGGCGAATTCGCCAGTGCCGATGTGATGCCGCTGGCGCTGCCGCTCGTGACCGACGAAAACCCGTGGACCCGTGAGTCGGCCCTGCGGCTGCTGGAACGCCTGCAGCCCCCTCTTCCATTGCCCGATGAGTTGATCCAACGGCTGGATGACCCGGTGTCCTTCGTGCGAAACCAGGCGGTACGTACGCTATGTGTATGCCGCGCCTTCGCGGCTCTCCAGGAATCGACGGTGATGCAGGACCTGCATGTTTCCGAACTGCGCGAAGCGCTGCTGGAGGGCCTGGCCGAAACGGCTGACAGCGCGGCACTGCCCCTCATTGCCAGTATCGAACGCAACATCGAAGAAAGCGAGCTCGACCGACTGCGCACGGTGCTGTTGGCGGTGTACGAGTATGAGCCACACGAAGCGATCCAGGCGGCGGTGGAGGATCGGCTACTTCGGCAATCCGAGTCGGGCAGCGACCGGTGGGCCGCAGCCGTACTGCTTTCCCTGTTGCCCGCGTCCAGCCACGCCTCGACCCTGGACGACCTGGCCGCCGACCGCAATCCGCGCGTGCGGGCCGCGGCGGCCAACTCGATGCGCCGAGATCCGGACGCGGGATCGCGTGAACGCGAGCGTCTGCATGAACTGCTGAACGACAACACGCCGCTGGTCGTTCGCGGCGCTATATCGGCGTTGGCGTTTCGCCCTGCCACCGCTTCCGACGAAGCAGTCACCGCGTGTCTGCGTCACGCGGATCTGCGCACGCGGGTCGACGCCGCGCTGGCCCTGGGCCACTACGAAGGCACCCAGAGCGAGAAGGCGCTGCGCACCGCCAGCCTCAGTCGCGATTGTGAGGTCCAATTGGCGGCGCAGGTTTCGCTGGTCCTACGCAACGATCCCGACTCGTTGTTGTCCTGGCTGAAGGCAATTGAAGAACCCGAGAACCTCCGCGTGCTCGAAGACTGGCGACGAAGCCGTCATCCCATTTTCGCCGACATCCTGGAGCGCGCAGCCGATGTCGATCAGCCGCTGCCCGTGCGCTTGCTGGCGTGCACCTCGGCCTTCGAAGCCGAACAGCTGCTGGTGGAACATCTCGACGCCAGCCCCCATACCGAAGTGCGCCGGGCGGCCATTGCCGGCCTCACGGCGCTGAGCACCGACCGTCCGTCCGGTCGTATCTTCTCGGTGTTCCGCAAGGATCCGTCGCCCGAGGTGCGAGCCACCGCCTTGCGGCATCTGGTTCAACGCAATGTGTTTGGACGTCAACTGCACTTCCTGGAACTGGGCCTTCGTGACCCGGTGGAAGCCATCCAGGTCAACGCCGTGCATCTGACCGTGGTGCTCGATCCGGCCCAAGCCATCCCCCTGCTCGTCGACCATCTGGAAACGCGCCGCCCGCGATTCCTGGACGCAATGAGCGACATGTTGGCGGGGTATATCAGCGACGACCCCGAGTCGGTCATGGACATCTTCATGGGCCACGACAACAGCCCCGAACGCATGATGGGACTCATCGAAGTCCTGCGGAAGGTGTCGGCGCCACTCACTACCGAGTTGCTGGAGATCCTGTTCCGTCACCAATGGGCCAAGGTTCGCGCACACGCGCTCCATGCGCTGGTACCGCGCCTGGGCAGCGACGCGCTGCCCGCCATCTTGCGCGCGGTATCTGATCCGTCGCCGATGGTGCGTGAACGCGCCATCCGATGCATCAGCTCGCCCAACAACGATGAGCTGCGGTCCGAGCGAACCGCGGTGGCCAGCGTCTTGGCCCGCGCCGCGCAAGACCCCACCCCGACGGTTCGGGCCCGGGCGGCTCTGGCCATGGCCTACGTCAAGATGGACGGCGCCCAGACCATGCTGCGGCAGTTGAAACGCGACCCCAACGAACGCGTGGTCCGCGCGGCCGAGCGAGCCCTGAAGCACTTGACCCCCACCCGAAGACCGAAAGCCGTGAAACGATGACGCCCATGGGATTCACCCTGGCCTTCCTGCGCTTTTTCGAAGCCCTCGTGGTCGTGTACTCGTTGTTGTACCTGGCCGCCAATGCCTTCCTGATTCTTCGCGGGTTCAAGCCGGTACTCGACCATGTCCGGGGACTGGGCTTCGACGACCTCGATCAGATCGACGGCCACGATCCATCCACGCCCACGATCGCCGTGGTGGTCGCCGCCTTCAACGAAGAAACCACCATCGTCGAATCCCTACAGTCGTTGATGATGGTCGACTACCCCATGCTGGAGATCGTGGTGGTGAACGACGGATCAACCGACGACACCAAGGCATGCCTGCGTCGAGCGTTCGGCATGCGCCGCCGCGACCTCCCCACGCGCCACCAGCTCGAAACTGCCACGGTACACGGTCACTACGAAGCGTCGCGCGGCGTCCCGAACCACGTGCACCGGTTCATCATGGTCGACAAGGCGAACGGAGGGCGCGCTGATGCCAACAACGCGGGACTCAACGCGTGCATCAGTGACTACTTCCTGCTGGTGGACGCCGACTGCATCGTTGACCCCCGCGCCCTGAAGACGCTCGTGCGTATGCTGCAGCGCGACCCCGAGATCGTGGCCACGGGCGGCCAGATCGGCGTCATCAACAACTGCCAGGTGTCGCAGGGAAAGATCGTACACACCGCCATCTCGCGCAGTTACCTACCTCTGTGCCAGACGCTCGAGTACGTGCGTGCGTTCGGACTCATGCGCACCGGTTTCAGCCAGCTCAATTCCCTCATGATCCTGAGCGGCGCCTTCATGGTCATGAGCCGTGACCTCGCCGTGGACGTCGGCGGCTTTCTCACCGGGCGCTCTCGCTCGCGGCTGCTTGACGAGTACGTCGGGCCCGGCCGCCACTCGGTGGGCGAGGACATGGAGATCATCGTGCGCATGCACCGCTACCTGCGCGAACACGGCCGCCGTGGCAAGGTCGTACACTCGCCGCTGCCACTGTGCTGGACCGAAGTACCCGACAACTACGACGCCCTGAGCAAGCAACGCCGAAGGTGGCATCGCGGTTTCCTGGAAATCCTGTGGTTTCACCGCCGCATGATCCTGAATCCCAGTTACGGGCGGATCGGCATGTTCGCCATGCCGTACCTGGTTTGGTTCGAATTGTTGGGCCCGTACATCGAAACCGTCGGTCTGATCCTCCTTCCCCTCCTGGCGGTCCTGGGAATTCTGGATCCGTTCCCGGCGTTTCTGGTTGTCGGCATTTCGTTGGCCACCGGTGTGTTGCAATCGCTGTTGGCCGTGATGTGCGCCACCTGGATGGAACCGTCTTCCCCCAACGCCAGCACCATGCGGTCGCTGCTGGGTACCGATTCGTGGCGCGATCGCCTGGCCCTCATTGGCGGTTGCTTCCTGAGCGAAATGGGCTACCGACAGATGACCCTGCTGTGGCGCCTGCACGGAACCATCGACCATCTGCGGGGAAAACAGGGTTGGGACAAGTTCGCCCGCAAGGGTTTCAAGGAGGCCGCCACGGCGGCGGTGGTCTTGTTGTTGGCCATATCAAGTCCTACGACCGCGCACGGCCAACTGAGCCCACAGGTACCCGGCGCGAGCGAATCCACACCCAACGAAACCGAGGTTGATTCCACCCGGATCCAACCCGACGAGACCCTCGTGATCATGGGCATGGAACGCCGCGACGGAAGCGGCCAAAGCTGGTGGACCGAAGCCATTCATCGCTGGAAGCTGGACGACCAACGCACGTGGGTTGGCGCCTACCAACAGGAACGGTTCGGACGCAACGACCTGGGGATCATTGGTGGTTACCTGGCCCGACCGTTCGCGCGCGGCGGTTTCGGCACCGAACTACGCCTGAGCCCCGGCGCTTCGTTCAGCCCACGCTGGCTGTGGACGGGCGATACCGAAATTGCCGTACACGGTAGATTCACCGCCACCGGCCAGATTCGCATGGCCTGGTATCCCGCGCTCACCGCTTCGACCTACGCGGTGGGAGCCATCGCCTATCTGCCCAGGAACTGGTGGTGGTCGAACCAGATCACATTGACCCGCAGCGTGTTCCGCGGCGGCGTGATCGACCAGATTGCCGGGATATCGAGCCGGATCTCGGTGCGGCGCAAGGACACCGAGCTACGCTTCACGATTCAGCGCGGTGGTGAGAGTTTTCTGGTGCAGGCGTTGGAGGCAACGGATCTGCGCGCGACCGTCTGGGGCGTGGTCGTGCGCCAGCGTCTCCACGCGACGCCATGGACGCTGATAGGCGGCTTCGATCAACGGCGCCCCGAACGAGGCGCCGCCAACATCTACCTGCACATGGGGGTGATCAGAAGTTGGTGACCGGCGCTCAAGTCGGGTCCGCGGGACCGAAGTCGGCGAGCGCGGCCTCGAGGTCGGGAAACTCGTCGAATAGATCGAGGATTCGCGACACGAACGCGGCTCTGCGGTTGCGGGCGCTCATGCCCGCCAGGCGTACCTGGGCACCCTCGCGGGTGGCCGAGCTGAAGCAGGAGACCAACCCGCCCAGGCCAATGGAATTCAAGAGGCCCAACTGGCTCAGTTCGAGCACGAAGCGCTTGTGTCCCTCGGCAATGAGGCCAAGAATCTGGTCGCGGAGTTCGACGCCAGACGGGCCGCTGGTCCAGTCGCCCTTGATGCTCAGCACCTGTATTCCATCTCGAAGCTCGGAATTGATTTCCACCGAAGTTCCCCCTTCTGGGCTGTGTACCCAATCAGCCTACGACGAGCTCGACCCGGCCGTACAGCTCTTCGGGAAAAACGTAGGGAACGACACCCTCCAGGAATTGCCTGCGTTTGTACTCACCGTGGCTGGCGTAGTCCTGGCTATGGACCGTGCGCAGAAACCCGTCCACCGTCAGGATCTGCAATTCCACGGCGAAAAAGTACGGACGGTCCCGCTTGCTGGCGTGCGATGGAAACAGAATGTCCACGTCTTCCTTGAAGGCGCAGAATCGGCGCGAGCTTTGGGGGTTCAGCCGGTGATGGTCCTGCGGACGACGGAACAGGTCGACCTGGTTGCGGAACAGGAACGGCCCTCCCAGCACCTGGTGGAGCAGGTCGGCCAGCTGATGGACCGCGTGGTCGCCCGAGACGATGAACTTCGCGCCCAGCATGTCGGTAATGGCCGTGGGATCGTTGATCCCCTTGCGCAACATTTTCGACAGGATCGAAGCCGACCGGTTCCGCTTCATATCTCCGTACCGGGTTCGCTCGGTCACCTCGTAGGTGGACTGCCCCGGTTGGTACTCGTAGCCCGCGGTCTCTTTCTTGAACCGCGTGTCGAAGTGATACACGTCTACGTCGTAGGCCCCGCCGGGCATATCGCGCACCACTTTGCGCACGTCGAACTCCCAGCCCTCGAGCTTGCCGCGCGGACCAGGAACATTCACCACGCCGCGCTCGGGTGCCGCCTGATCGAACCAACCGGTCCAAGCCCACCGGTCACGCACGAACGACCACAGCTCCTTGTCGAGCAGCTCCTGCAGGTAATGCCGATGGCGCGGTCCGTCCTGGACCATGCGTGTGTTCTCGATGTGGATCAGCAGCTTGGCCAGGTACAGTTTGCGCTGCGCTTCGAACTGACGGCGACGGCGACTCTGGGCGTCGCCCTGCCCCGGTTTGAATATCATCTTCGCCAGTCGCATCAGGTCGTTGCATTCGTCGACCAGCGGATCGGTGGCGAAATCCTGTTGCGAGGCGGGGGGCAACAGGGCCAGCAGTTCGCGAACGTAGGTGGTGGCGTCGGCCAGGTAGCTGGCCAGCACGCGCTCGTTCACCTCGGCCGGTTGTTCTTCGCCGACCGGACGCAGCAGCCGGTTCAACAGACGCGAGTATTGCCAGTCATTGCGCGTGTACTCGCGAAAGATGCGCGCGAAGTAACGCGCGACGTAGCGATCGCGTTCGAAGAGATGGGGATCCAGAAAGGGGTGCGCCTCGTAGTCGACAAGACAGGCGCCGGGGGTCGTCACAGGAATACTGGACATCGACCGAATGGACCTCCCCGAGACCTCGTGGGTCGGGTTCGATTGAGGGGCCGGGGCGACGGGGGGAACGTAAGGGTTCCGGCGATTCAACGCCAGAGTTTCTCCGCAAGTTACGTCAGCGTACGAGCGTCAACGAACGGGAAACCGACCCCGCGGCTGTTTCGAGTACGTACATATACGACCCGCTGGCCACGCGGTTCCCATCTTCGTCGGTACCGTCCCAGCGCGCCTCGTATCGACCCGCGTCGCGCTCTTCGCGCACCAGCGTCTTCACGCGACGGCCCCTGGCGTCCAGTATGCGCAACGTGACGCGCGTGGTGCCGGGCACCGAGTACAGGATGGTAGTGCCAGGATTGAAGGGGTTGGGGAAGTTCTGACCCAGCGTAGGGCGTGTGGCCGGCGAACCGGTGGCCTTTACGATGACTTCCGCGGCGCTGGTGGTCAGACCGTCGTCGGCGACAATCTCGAGCCGGTATACGTATTCGGCGCCGACCTCGGCCGATTCATCCAACGCCTGACCGTTGGTGGCCGGGATCTCCAGCAAGGTCCACTCGGAACCAACTTCGTTCGGTCGCCGGAGTAAGTTCAGTCGCACCAGGTCGAGCCACGCACCCAGGGACCAACGCAATTGAACACCATCTCGTTGTGGCGTTGCGTCGAATCGCGTGATGGCCGCCGACAGAGGCAGCGGCGCTCCGGCGCCTTCCACCAGGCGGTAGAAGCGATCGACTTCACAGCCTTCGAAGATTTCTTCGGTACCGTCGGTCCAACGCACTTTCACTTCGTCGATCGTCGTGGCGTTCCCCAGTCCAAACTCCAGTTCAAGGCTGCTCTGACTCAGGAAGCTTCCACCCGCTCGCACCTCACGCAGTTGCGTACCGTTGCCGGTGGTCAGATACACGCGGGCGCCCACCCCCGAACGGTTGGTGTTGCCCTGATCGTGGACCGCGCCTTCCAGCTGGAACACAACCCAATGATTGCCCTCGTTCTGATCGTTGCGAAACAGCTGGAACGGACCCGCCTGGAATACGGCGTCGGGATCCTCGGGGCCGGGGTCGTAGTGCGATCCGTTCCACACGGCGATATCCAGATCGCCATCGCGGTCGTAGTCGGCCAGCGCCAAGCCGCGCCCGGAGTTTGCGGTGTCACCGAACCCGGACGTTTCGGTGATGTCAGTGAAATCGAAATCAGGCGCGCCGTTGTTCAGGTAGAACCGGTTGTCGATATTGCGACCCTGATCGAGAATGTCGGCACTCTGGATCCAGCCACCGGTAAGGCACAGATCCAGATCACCGTCGTTGTCGGCGTCGAAGAACTCCGTGCCCCAGGAGTTGTACATGTACTGCACGCCCTTGGCCGCCCCACGCGCATTGAAGCGCCAGGCCTCGCCCACCGGCCCCGCGTTCTCGTACAGCTCGTTCTGGATGTAATTGGTCACGTAGATATCGAGATCGAGATCGTTGTCGTAGTCGCCCACGGCGACGCCCATGGTAAGGCTGGACGGGGCCGGGTAGCCGCCTCCGCCGCTCACCTTGAAGTCGTTCGCGCGTTGCTCGAACGTGTACCCCGATGCCGCGCCCCCGTTCACGAACAGGAAGTTCCGCCCGAAATCGTTCGCCACGAAGATGTCGATGTCGGCGTCGTTGTCGAAGTCCAGAAACACGGGCTGGAAGCCCCACCCGGTATCGAGCACGTCGACCTTGTCGGTCTTCACGAAGAAGCCCCCGGCCAGGCTCTCGAGCAGCATGTCGGGCTGCAGCCGATAGTTGGCCACGTAGATGTCCAGATCGCCGTCGGCGTCCACATCGCCAAACGCAAGCCCCATGGACTCAGGTCCCACCCAGCCCACCGGCGGTGTCTCGCCCGGCGCGAACAGCAGCGGCGACACACCAACCTGCTCACTATTCTCGGTGAAGGCCCGGCTGGCACCACGGTAGAAGAAGGGTTCGCCGTAGAAGTTGGCGATGCCCAGTTCGCTGAACCCGTCGTTGTCCATGTCGGCCATGGCCAGACCGTTCGCGGCGCGACCCAGGTTGGCCCCCAGGAAGTGACTCACGTCTTCAAACGTGCCGTCACCCTCGTTCAGGTAGACGCTCGTCCCACCCTGCCCGTTGGCTACCACCAGGTCGGGCCAGCCATCGTGGTTCATGTCGGTCCAGGCCAGGCCCGAACCGTACAGGTTGGACTGGATGACGCCGTCGACCACGGCCCCCAGCGGATCGTGGATCAACGAAATGCCGGCGTCTTCGGCCCGTTCGGTGAAGGTGACCGAGGCATACGACGGCGCGGCCAAGGTGGCCGCAAGGCCAAGGACCAGAATGGAGCGAAGAACGCGATTGTTCGTCATGGGCGGCCCTGAGGGGGGAGCGTGCGGGGCGCGAAAACCGGCTTGCGGCGCCAGGCTTGATTGTACCACGTGGGTCGGCGCGGGCTCAACGGGGCCGCTTCCCGGGCCGAGCGCCACCGCCTTTAGAAGCGTCCTTTCACGGAACCCCAGGAGTCACGGGAAGTGCTCTTGACCTCGTCGCGCCCCAGATCGCGCCAGTACTTGAGCCGAAAGACATCGACATCCTCTCCGTCGATGCTCTCCTGCGCGGGGGCCAGATAGAATTCTTGCCGGCCCGAGACCTCGGAAATATCACCATTCGTATAGGTGACGCTCAATTCAACTTCGAATGTCCTCGCGACCGTGCCCGTAAACTCGTCGGGAACCTCACTTGTCCACCCTGGACCCTGTGCGATCAATTCGAGAACGATGGTTTGCACTGGAGCCTGCGGGTCCCCGTTGGGTCGGGTGCCGGGTTGGCTATTGAACATGTTGTCGACCGACTGCACGTCACGCGTGCGATCCCAGGCTGGGCCCTGTCCAATGTCTTCCACTTCCTGCGGCGCGAAGAAGAACACGAACTCGTCGTCGAGCAACCGCACGTACTCAGGGTCATTCAGTTCGTTCCAGGCTTTCACGAGGTGGACCACCACCAGATCTTCGGTCGCGGCCGCTTCAAATGGCGCGGCCGGTTCGACGACAACTCTCACCGTGTCTTCGCTGCACGCCGTGATCAGGAAGAGCACTCCAACAAAAACAAACAATGCATGTTTCACTAGAAGCGTCCTTTGACTGCACCCCAGGAGTCAGTTGTCGTCGCCTTGACCTCATCACGCCCCAGGTCGCGCCAGAATTTCAACCGGAACACGGTCTTGGTCTCGGTGCCGATCGTCTCTTCGGCCTGCGAGACGTAGAACTCCTGCAACCCGGAGACTTCGGAGATGTCCCCGTTGGTATAGGTGACACTCATTGCAACTTCGAATGTCTTCCCGACCGTGCCGGAGAACTCGTCGGGAACCTCTGGGCTCCACGCCGACGATTGGGAAATGAGTTCAAGATTGATGGTGTGCACTGGATCCTGCAGCCCGCCGTCCGGACGAGTTCCCGGCTGGCTATTGAACATCTTGTCGACAGACTGCAGCTCGCGAGAGCGATCCCAGAACGAACCGTGACCGATGTCTTCAACTTCCTGCGGCGCGAAGAAGAACACGAACTCGCCGTCCAGCAACCGTTCGTATTCGAGGCCGTTGCGTTCGTTCCAGGCTTTCACGAAGTTCTGCACCAGAATGTCGGGCGAATCGGCCGTCGGATAGGGCTGGGGATCAGCGAATTCGTACGCCAACTTCAGCGATCCCCAGGAACTCACCTGGGCCTTGCCTGCGCCGGCATCGAACTCGCTCCAGCTCTTGATCTGCCACCGCGTGTATTGAAAACCTTCCGTGGTTTCGACCTGCTCGGACACCGGCGAGATGTGTTGGCGACGCGACCAGGTATCGGAAGTGCCTCCCGCGTAGCTGGCGGCGCCATCGAGCTGAACATACGCGCCGGTGATGTTGGCGGGAGTGGGGAGCAACGTGAGCTGCACTTCCAGGGAGCCAATCGACGGCTGGAAGTCACCGTTCGAATCGAATCCGAAGCTACCGCCCAACACGCGCGACATGATGTCGACCTCGGCGGCACGTGTAAGGTCTTCACGCGACGTCCCAACATCGGCCGGTGCAAATGTGAACGTGAAGTCGTCGAGCAGCAACCGCTCGTAGGCGTCCATGTCTCGTTCGGTGAGGGCACGTTCGAGCTGGGTCCACACGTCCAACGCTGAAGTGGCAACACCGTCGGGAAGCTGGTACGCGTAGAGCGTCTTCAGTTTGGACCACGACACGTTCCGAGTTCCCTTGACCTCGTCCCTGCCTAGATCCTGCCAAGCCAAGAGCTGAAACCCGTCCTCGGAGTCGTCGTCCGGTGGCAACGCGAACAGGCGCTGGAGACCGCTCACATTGTCGACATCGCCGTTGGAATACGTAACCTGTCCGTCAACGTAGTAGATTCGCGTTGAGGTTCCCGGAAACCGGGCATCGTCGGATGGACTCCAAACTGCCTGGGCAATCAAGTCGATGACAACGGAAACCACTCGATCGTCGGCCGGATTGTCCTGAGCAGCTGCGTGGCTCGCCTCGAGCTGGCGCATCACCCAGGTTTCCTGATTCGTGCCCCATTCCACAAACCCAAGATCTTCATTCTCGGGTAGGACAAACACAAAATCAGGATGAAGAATCCCGGTCAGCCGTTGCTCGCTGGGACTGTTCCAGGCCTCGCTGAGAAACTCCACCAGCTCATCGGCCGAGGTAGCCACGCGCGGTGTGCTTTGCAGCGGACGAATGGGGTCGTCGCCGCACCCGGTCCAAAGCAGGGCAAGAACGAGGAACGGCAGCGGAACCCGCATTGAGCAACGCACGGAAGGAACCTCCGAATTCAGGGGCAGAAGCGGGAACCAGGCTTGAAAGGACCGTTGATAGCTTACGAGCTTCCGGACCAGCGCAGCAACCCCCTACCGGCCGGTCGCCTCAGGCACCTCCACCAGCATGCGCTCAATACGATCGCATCCGGCGCCTTCGAGCGTCACCTTGAACAGATTGCCGTAGCCCTCCGAAAGCAGGCCATGCTGGCTGTCTTCGAATCCCAGGCGCTCGTAGCAATCTTCGTTGGCCTGCATCTCCATGAGCAGCAGGGGCACGGTATTGGAATGGCCGACGATGAGCACCGCCTGATCGTCGGCATGACGCGTCACAAGTTCGTGCAGGAAGCCGGCGATCTCGTCCTTGCGCACCGTGGCCATGTCGGGCACCAATGGACAGTCCAATCGAGACGCTAGCGGCAATCCGGTGGACAAGGTGCGTACGGTGGGACTGGTGTAGACCGCCGCCACCCCCGACTCGGCCAGGTGTTCGCCAATGGCCAGCGCGCGCCGTGCACCCAGCTCGCTCAACGGCTGCAATCCACTCAGTGCCCGTTCCTTCGGCCAGTCACCGTTCTTGTCGGCGTGGCGAACTACGTAGATCGTGTCCAGCGCCAACGCCGGCGCGGCCGATAAAAACCAAACCACCAACAGCAAGAATGAGATCAGACGCATCGTCTACCTTCCTGGGTCAAGTATTGTACCGGGGCCAACGTGACGCTCCAGGAACGATTCCATGGTGCGATACAAATGAAGCCGAGTGGTGCCGCCGCTGATGCTGTGGGCCTTGTTGGGATACATCATGAGCTCGAACGGCTTGCCTGCCTCTTGCAGAGCGTCCATCAAGTGCATGCTGTTCTGCGGATGCACGTTGTCGTCGGACATGCCGTGTACCAACAGGAACGGCCCCTCGAGCATGTTCACGTAGCTGATCGGCGCGCCCACCTTGTAGCCGTCGGCGTTCTTCTGCGGCGTGCTCATGTAACGCTCGGTGTAGATCGTGTCGTAGAAGCGCCAGTCCGAAACCGGCGCCACCGCGACCGCGGCCGCCACCTTCCCCTCGCCGCGAAACATGGCGCCGGCGCTCACGTAGCCGCCGTAGCTCCAGCCCCAGATGGCAATGCGATCGCCGTCCACGTACGGCAGTGCCGCCAGGTGGTCCACCGCGGCCAGTTGGTCGTCCACCTCGTACAGGCCCAGCCGCTTGTACACCTGATGCTTGAAGTCGCGTCCCCGGCCTCCGGTTCCACGGCCGTCGGCCGTGAACACCACGTAACCCCGCTGGGCCAGATACAAATGGAACAGATGCCGGCCACCACCCCACATATCGCGCACGCGCTGCGACTCTGGTCCGGCGTACGTGTAGATGACGGCGGGATACTGCACGTTGGGGTCGAAGTTGGGCGGTAGGATCATGTGGGCGCTCAGCTCCAGGCCGTCGGCATTCTCGAACACGGTAAAACGTTGCTGGGCCCGATCGACCTGCAGGTCGGCCATGTCGTCTTCCACCAGGTGACGCACCAAATCCCCGTTGCCTTTGCGAAGCGCCACCACCGGCCGCTGTACAATGCTGCTGCGCGTCTCCACCACGTAGCGGCCATTGGGCGAAACGTCCACCGAGTACCAGCCGTGGTCCTGGGACCAGCGATCGATCTTGCCCGACTTCAGATCCACGCGGTCCAACTGGCTCTGCGTATGGTCATCGCGACCGGTGGTAAGCAACACCTCGCCGCGTTTCTCCAACAACCGCTCCACGGCGCGAACCTCCCACGGTCCCGATGTGATCTGCCGCTTCAGATTTCCCTGCAGATCGTAGTGATACAGGTGTTCGAAGCCGTCGCGTTCGCTGGTCCAAAGGAACTCGGGACGTTGGTCGAAGAACGTGAGGTTGTTGTCGACCTGCACCCAGCCCGAGGGTGCCTTTTCTTCCAGCAGCAACGTGGCCTCGCCCGACACCGGGTCGACGGCGGAAAGCTGCAGCTCGTTTTGATCGCGATTGATCCACTGGTAGGTGAGCGTGCCGTTGGGAGCCCAGTCCACGCGGGCAAAGTAGCCGTCGTCGGGACCCAACGTGCGAAGGTCATTACGACCACTGCCGTCCACGTTCATGAGCACCAGGGTTACGGTGCTGTTGTCGGTACCCGCCTTGGGGTAGGGCAGCATCTGTAACTCGGGATACGCCTCGTCGCCGGTGCGGGTCAGCGGAAAGTGACCAATGGCCCGGCTATCGGTGTGCAGGAACGCTATATATCGACTGTCGGGCGACCACCACCACGCAGCCAGGTACTCAAGTTCTTCTTCGTACACCCAGTCGGGGTCACCGTTGAACACGACGTCACTGCCGTCTTTGGTCAGCGGCCGGGTCCTGCCGCTCGCAGTCTCGGTGACGTACAGGTTCCCCTGTCGAACGAACCCCACGTACTTGCTATCGGGTGAGTACTTGGCGTGGATCTCCTGACCCTCGGGCGTCAATCGCCGCTGGGTCTTTTGTTCGCGGTCGTAGATCCAATGATCGGCTGTGTAGGAATAGCGCCAGCGTTTCGTGTTGTTGGTTTCCAACAGCAGCATGCGTTCGTCGTCGCTGAGAACGATGTCCTCGATCTCGACTGACTCGCCGTCGCCCAGGTCGAGCGGAGGCATTCTCAGCCAGTCCTTGGTTTTACCGGAGCGGCAATCGTGGCGCACCCAGACCTCGGCCGGCTCATCGGCATTCGACTCGTCGGTTTCGTGGATCAGGTAGGCATTGCCTCCCTCGATCCAGGTGATGCTTGGGGCCTCGACGCCATCGTGCAGTTCGTCGACGAAGATTCCTTCCAGGCTCAAACCGCCCGGCGATTGCGCCACGGCCTCGGGCAAACCCGGACCCAGGCCCAGCGGAAGGAGAATCAAGCAAACCGGAACGGACAGAACTCGCACGGAGGCTCCAATCGGCGGCTGGGGAAACTCCCGCGAGGGTGGCGGAAGCTCCCCCCCGGGCGCAAGCGCCGATGGCACAAAGAAAGGGCCGACCCGCCGGGTCGACCCTTGAACAATCTCCGGGTGCCTGGGGCGCCCCTAGTATTTCCAGTGGCCGGGCACCCAGACGTAGCGCCCATCCTTATATGCGTAGTATCCGGCGGCCCACACCGCGTGCGGATGCGGCGGCTGACCCGCCTGGTTACCCACCGCTGCAAGGTGCTGCGGCGTCGACGCTTCCGACACATGGGCCAACGGCGAGGGGGCAGGGGTCGTAGCGCAGGCCAGGGTATTGAGTCCCAGGGCCAGCAGAATGACCGTTCCAGTGTGCTTCTTCATGGTGTCCTCTCCTGGACGAACGAGCCACCGGGAAGCACGCAATTCTCCTGCCATCGGAACCGGCCTCCCCGGCGAGCCGTATGATGGCGCAGGCCTCCCCGTTCTTTCGCCTGGCCAGTCCCGTTTCGCACTCTTGCGGGCGCCAGGACGTTGCCGTAGCCTACGGCGGCGCACCCAGGGAGCGACTCACACGGGCCCACCAAAAGCCCGAAGGAAGGATCCGTTATGCACCATGCGACGGGACGAATTGCGATTCTTGGACTGGTCACTCTGGCCCTCACCGCACCCGACCTGGGCTGGGCCCAGACCACGCCGGTAGCTTCGAACGCCCGACCCGCCCACACCACGACGTCCGATCTGGACGACGTCCGCTTGTTCCAGGCCTGGATGATGGACTCACCGGTGACACCGGGTTTCGACCTGGAACCGTTCTTCGATTGGGACAACGACGACAACTTCAACGTGGTGTCCGGCGGAGCCCGCGCCGCCCTGTGGATCACCGATGCGATCGAGGCCGGCGGTCAGCTCAGCTTTTCGAATCTGAGTCCCGCCTTCGGCGACGGCCAAAGCGGCATCAATGACATCATGGCCTACGGTCGCTACAAGCTAGGCATCGCGGACGACCGTTTAGAGGTTTCACTGGGTGCCACGGCTGACCTTCCGGTGGGCAAGGCCGAGGTCGGCGGCGAGACCTTCGACTTCACGTTTTTCGCCGCGGGTCGCGCCCATCTGAGCAACGGTATAGACGTAACCGCCAACGTGGGCATTGAAAGCCGCGAAACGCCCGCGCTCGACACACGTGAAAACGGCTTGCTCGTGGGCGCTGGCGCGATCATCCCCATGACCAGCGAAGTGGCCACGGTCGTCGAACTGCAAGTGGGCACGGCACTGGACTACATGGCCGCCTCGGGCGGCCTGGACTATGAACTACCGCCCGGCGGTCACCTGCGCGGCGCCCTGGTACTGGGCCTCGACAACGGTGCCCCCGATTTCGGAGTGCAGTTCGCACTCGCTCTTCCCGTCTACTGACCGACCAAGAACCAAACGCCGGAGAACGCCATGGCCAACGCTAACTTCCTGGTGCCCGCACCGGAAAACGAACCAGTCCGTATGTACGAGCCGGGTGACCCCGGACGCGAAACGCTGAAGAAGAAGCTGGCGGACATGTCTGCCGACCGGATCGAGATACCCCTGCGTATCGGCGGCAAGTCGGTGGAGACGGGCAACCTGGGCAACTGCCGTGCACCGCACGAGCACAACAATGTGCTGGGCCAGTACCACAAGGGCAAGGCCGAGCACGTGAACCAGGCCATCCAGGCCGCGGCCGACGCGTACCCTGCGTGGAGCACCATGGCCTGGGAAGACCGAGCGTCCATTTTCCTGAAGGCGGCCGACCTGCTGCAGGGACCCTACCGCGACGTGATCAACGCAGCCACCATGCTGGGCCAGAGCAAGAGCGTGTTCCAGGCCGAGATCGACGCCGCCTGCGAACTCATAGACTTCTGGCGGTTCAACGTGGCCTACATGGAGCAGTTGTACTCCGAACAACCAGAGTCGGCCCCCGGCATGTGGAACCGACTGGAACATCGCCCGCTCGAGGGATTCGTGTTCGCGGTAACGCCGTTCAACTTCACGTCCATTGCGGCCAACCTGCCCACCGCGCCCGCGCTCATGGGCAACACCGTACTGTGGAAGCCGGCCAGCAGCTCGGTGTACAGCGGCCACTTCCTCATGGAGCTGTTCGAAGAGGCGGGACTGCCGCCGGGCGTCATCAACTTCGTACCCGGCAGTGGCGGCGAGGTGGGCACGCCCGCCATCAGCCATCCGGATCTGGCCGGTGTGCACTTCACCGGTAGCACCCCGGTGTTCCAGGGTATGTGGAAGCAGATCGGCGAGAACATCTCGAAGTACAAGTCCTATCCGCGCATCGTCGGCGAAACCGGCGGCAAGGACTTCGTGTTTGCCCACCCCAGCGCGCACGTACCCTCGTTGGTCACCGCGCTGGTGCGGGGTTCGTTCGAATACCAGGGTCAGAAATGTTCGGCGGCCAGCCGGGCGTTCATTCCCGACAGCTTGTGGGACGAAGCGACCGAAATGTTGCAGAACCAGGTGGCCGAGCTGACCATGGGTTCGCCTTTGGACTTCCGCAATTTCATGTGCGCGGTCATCGACAAGAACGCCTTCGACACCATCTCCGGTTACATCCAGCACGCCAAGGACAGCAGCGACGCCCAGATCATCGTGGGTGGCGAGTGCGACGACTCCGAGGGTTACTTCATCCAACCCACCGTGGTGGTAGCGAAGGACCCCGGCTTCAAGCTGTTGTGCGAGGAAATCTTCGGCCCGGTACTCACTCTGTACCGCTACGAAGACGACAACCTCGACGCCACGCTGGAGTTGTGCGACAAGGGCTCGCCCTACGCGTTGACCGGAGCCGTGTTCGCGCAGGATCGCACGGCCATCATCAAGATGGCCCACGCACTGCGCAATGCCGCGGGCAATTTCTACATCAACGACAAACCCACGGGGGCCGTGGTGGGTCAGCAGCCCTTCGGCGGCGGTCGTGCCAGTGGAACGAACGACAAGGCCGGCAGTGCGCTGAACCTGGTGCGATGGGCCTCGCCGCGCACCATCAAGGAAACCTTCGTTCCCCCCACCGATTTCCGTTACCCCCATATGGACGCTCAGTAAGCGATCCACTCCCTTCGGGAAAGGAACCCCCGCGTTGGCTCAAGAATTCATCTACACCATGATGCGCGTCGGCAAGGTCGTACCGCCGGACCGCGTTATCCTGAAGGACATCAGCCTGTCCTTCTTTCCCGGCGCCAAGATCGGGGTGCTGGGCCACAACGGCGCCGGTAAGTCGACGTTGCTGCGCATCATGGCGGGATTGGACACCGAGCATCTGGGCGAGGCCTTTGCCGCACCCAACACCCGCGTGGGATTCCTGCCGCAAGAGCCTCAGCTGGACGAGTCGAAGGATGTGAAGGGCAACGTGGAAGAAGGCGTATCGGAAACTCGCGCCCTTCTCACGCGCTTCGAGGAAATCAGCAACGCCTTCGCCGAGCCCATGAGCGAAGACGAGATGAACAAGCTGTTGGAAGAACAGGGCAAGCTGCAGGACAAGATCGACGCGGTGAACGCCTGGGAGCTGGATCACACGCTCGACGTGGCCATGGACGCGTTGCGTCTGCCGCCGGGCGACGCCGACGTAAGCAAGCTGTCCGGTGGTGAACGCCGCCGCGTGGCGCTGTGTCAGCTGTTGCTCAAGAAACCCGACATGTTGCTATTGGACGAGCCCACCAACCATCTCGACGCCGAGTCGGTGGCCTGGTTGGAGCACTACCTGCAGCAATACACGGGCACGGTGGTGGCCATCACGCATGATCGCTACTTCCTGGACAACGCGGCCGGCTGGATCCTGGAACTCGACCGCGGACGCGGTATTCCCTGGGAAGGGAACTACTCATCGTGGCTGCAGCAGAAGGAACGCCGACTGGCCACCGAAGAAAAGCAGGAGTCGGCCCGGCAACGCACTTTGCAGCACGAGCTGGAGTGGTTGCGCATGACGCCCAAGGCGCGGCAGACCAAGAGCAAGGCCCGTATCAACGCCTACGACGAACTGCTCGAGAAGAATCAGGGCGAGCGCCGCGAGAAACTGGAAATTGCCATTCCACCCGGTCCCCGGCTGGGCAACCTGGTGGTCGAAGCCAAGAATCTGACCAAGGGGTACGACGATCGCGTGCTCATCGACGGGCTCACGTTCTCCCTGCCGGCCGGCGGTATCGTAGGGGTCATCGGCGCCAACGGCGCCGGCAAGACCACGTTGTTCCGCATGATCGTGGGCGAAGAAACCCCCGACGGTGGCGAGCTTCGTGTCGGCGAAACCGTGCAGTTGGCCTACGTCGACCAGAGCCGCGCCTCCCTCGATGGTGACAAGACCGTTTGGGAAGAGATCAGCGGCGACCAGGAAGAGTTCGAGGTGGGCAACCGCCGCATCAACTCGCGTGCCTACGTGGCGTCGTTCGCGTTCAAGGGATCGGCGCAGCAGAAAAAGGTAAAGGACCTGTCGGGCGGCGAGCGCAACCGGCTCCACCTGGCCAAGCTGATTCGCAGTGGCGGCAACGTATTGCTACTGGATGAGCCCACCAACGATCTCGACGTCGACACCCTGCGCGCGCTCGAAGAAGGCATCCTGAACTTCGCGGGCTGCGTAGTGGTCATTTCGCATGATCGTTGGTTTCTCGACCGCATCGCCACGCACATCCTGGCCTTCGAGGGCGAAAGCGAAGTGCGCTGGTTCGAGGGCAACTACCACGACTACGAGGCCGATCGGAAGAAGCGCCTGGGCGCCGAAGCCGACCAGCCTCATCGTCTGCGCTACAAGAAATTTCACGCGTGAGCCGGGCCAAAACCCAACAGCTAAGGTACTGGCTGGGGCGCTACCGGGCAGCGAGTCCGAGCGAAGAGTCCCATCGCGCGAAAATGTTGGCCCTGCTGGAATCGGACGGCGACGTGTTCACGCGGCATCATTTCCGACCCGGTCACTTCACGGCCAGCGCGTTTGTGCTGAGCCCCGATCGCGACGCCATCTTGTTGATCCATCACAAGAAACTGCACCGGTGGTTGCAGCCGGGTGGTCACGTCGAATTCGATGACCTCGACTTGATAGAATCGGCGCGACGCGAAGTAGAAGAAGAAGTGGGCCTCCGCGTGGAACGACCCACGTGGCGGCGTACTCCCCTGTTCGATTTGGATGTGCACCCCATTCCCGCGCGCAAGAGCGAGCCCGAACACGCGCATTTCGACCTACGGTTCCTACTGCAGGCCACCGAAAGTCACGTGATCCACGGCGACGAGGTGAACGACGCCACCTGGGTACCACTGGATCGCGTACACGAGAAGGAATCGGACGAATCGGTAATGCGAGCGGTGGCCAAGATTCCCGGGTCGCTCGAGCTTCAGCGCCAGGCCTGACCAATCGTTTCGCGCATGGCGGGCGTCGCCAGCTGGAAGTTGCGTCCGACCTGGTGAGGCTGCGGAAACCACTTCCAGAGAAACGCCCCCAGCACCGACTCCTCGCGGTCGACCGCGTTCAACGCCAAGCGCAGGCAATCGGACTGCACGCGCTCAGCCGCAATGCTGTCGACGGCGTACGCCCACGGCTCTACCGGAGACGAGAACGCCCGTGAGTAGCCCAACTCGGTGAAGACGATGGAACGTTGGTGCTTCTTGGCGAAGGCGCTCATGCGCCCCATGACGTCCCGCCAGCCCGCGGCGATCTCTTCGGCCGGCGCGTCGTGCGTTGCGGCCACCGGAAAATAGGCCTGGATACCGATCACGTCCAAATCGTCCCAGAAAGTCACGTTCTGGTAGTCGGTCCAGTTGGCGGCGTACGTCAGCGGGGCGGGCGTCACCTCGCGCACCGCGGCAATGATATCGCGCCACCGATCCTCGAATTTCAGCGTGCGATCCAGCTCGGTCCCCACCACGAAGCCGTCGGCATCGCGGCACGCCGCCGCCACCGCCACGATCCACTCCTTGTAGGTGCTGAAGAATTCATCCCATTGCGCGTCGGTTTCAAACTCGATATCGCCCCGCCAGCTGAAAGGCGACCCCCAGTAGCCCAGATGGGGTTTGATGAGAATCTTGAGTCCCAATGCATGCGCCTCACGAATCGGACGCGTGAGGTAGGCCGGCGGATCATCGGGATCGATGGGGCGAAAGCCAACGCTGGGCTCGTGACGAATCCACCCGTAGGGGTGGGTGGCCACCCAGGTCGCGCCCAGTTCCTGGATTTCGGCCATGGTGGGGACGATGGCATCGTCGCCCCAGTCGCGCCCGTCACCGTGGGTGGAGATGGTGACCCCACGAACGGGCTGAGCCGCCGCGGGGCGACACGCAGCCTGCGGGCCCACGACGAACATCAACAAGACGATGAACCCGAACTGTTTCATCTGTATCCGACGGAACTGGGGAAACGAGGAACATGATGATAACATTCCTCCATGATAAGAAACGCAACGAAGTTGTTCGGACTGGCACTGATGGTGAGTTTGGCGGGCCCGCTTCTGGAAAGCATGCCCGCGCGGGCGCAGAGCCCCGCCCGCTCGATTCCGGATTCACTGCGACTGGCACCGCCCCTGGAAGAAATCGCCGAGCGCGGCCAACGCATCGTCAACCGGCGGCGGCGCGGCGCCCGGCTCTTTCTCGCCGCATCGGCCGTGAGCTTCGTCATCATCGGCGTGGTGCGCACGCGCCAACGCATGGCCCGCCGACGCCAGAACCGCTAGCTAGGCCCCGGTCCCGGCGGTATCTTCTGGCCACATCACCCACCGGCCCCAGGAAACGACCGTGACCACGCCCGCCGAACTGCAACAACTCCATCCTCGACAACGCGTGGATACCCTGCGTAAGGCGCTGCGTACGGGACAACTCGATCACGAGCTGGCCCAACGCGACCTGGCCCAGTGGATCGACATGTTCCGTCAGAGTCGCGATCCGGGCCTGCTCGTGCTGGTGCTCGAAGTGTTACAGCAACTCGAAGGCGACGAGATACTGACCCTGGCCCACGAGGCCATGCAGCAGCGCGCCGATGGCGTACGCCTCGAAGCGGCTCGGCTGTTGCTCGACCGCCGGCCCGAGCACACCATGGATCTGGTCCAGGAGCACCGCAACGACTACAGCCTCGAGGTCCAGCTGCTGCTGGCTCAGCGCCTCTACCCCCACGACGCCCAAGCCTCGATCGATCTGATTTTCGAGATCCTGGCCGAGGAAGCCGGTGGTGAGCGCGAGACCCACGCTCTTGAGCGAACCACCGAGTTTCTGGTGGAGGAGGCACCTTCGCCGCAGGCCGCCCGGCGATTGGTCGAGCTGCGCGAAGACTTCGATGACCCCGAGGGCTTCGTGGACTGGGCCCTGGACCAACTACCCGCGCCGTGAACTTCGACCCCGGCCTGTGCGGCGAATGCCGCAGCGCTCGCATCGTCCCCAATCGCCGTGGCTCCACGTTTCTACGTTGTGCCAAGGCGGCCGATGACCCCAGACTACGACGATACCCAGTGTTGCCGGTAAGGCAGTGCGTGGGCTATGAACCGAAAGATCCAACCACCACCGACCCGGCCTCGGAGCCAACATCATGAACCCGAACGTCAGCTTGATCGATTGGTTCACCCACCAGGGGCTGGGCATGGACAACGCCCGCATCGGCGCCGCGGCGATCATGTTCCTGGGGGTCGTCGTAGTGGCGGTGCTGGCCAACTTCATCGCCAAGGCCATCGTGCTGCGCGTGGTGGAGCGTGCGGTTCGCCGCAGTAAAGCGCAATGGGACGACACGTTCCTGACCAACAAGTTCTTCGAACGCCTGTCCCACCTGGCCCCCGCCATCGTGCTACACAATCTGGGACCGCTGGCCCTGGCCAACTTTCCCGAGGCCACGGATGCGGTGCGCACCATGGCCACGATCTACATGGCGGCCGTGGGCATCTCGGTCGTAAGCGGCGCACTCAACGCCGGGCTCGACATCTACGAGACGCTGAAGGTATCGAAAAAGGTACCCATCAAGAGCGTCGTGCAGGTACTCAAGATCATCCTGTATTTCGTGGGAACGATCTTCATTCTGTCGCAGCTGCTGGGCCAATCACCGCTGGTGTTCTTGAGCGGAATTGGCGCATTCACGGCGGTACTCCTGCTGATCTTCAAGGATGCCATTCTGGGGCTGGTCGCCGGCATCCAGCTGAGCGCCCAGGACATGGTGGCCAAGGGTGACTGGATCAGCATGCCCAAGTTTGGCGCCGACGGTGACGTCATCGACGTTTCGCTGACGACCGTCAAGGTGCAGAACTGGGACAAGACCATTTCCATGGTTCCCACCTACGCGCTCATTTCGGATTCGTTCCAGAACTGGCGCGGTATGACGGAGTCGGGCGGACGACGCATCAAACGGTCGGTCAGCATCGACATGAACAGCGTGCGTTTCGTCGACGCCACGCTATTCGAACGGTTTGAGAAAGTCGAGTTCCTGCAGGACTACCTGAAGACCCGGAACAAAGAAATCGAAGCGTTCAACCGCGAGCACAAGGTCGACTCGTCACTGCCTATCAACGGCCGCCGCATGACGAACCTGGGAACGTTCCGGGCCTACCTCGAGGGGTATCTACGAAACCACGCGCAGATCCACGACAGCATGACGTTTCTGGTGCGTCAGCTTGCGCCCACGGAACATGGCGTTCCCATGCAGATCTACGTCTTCAGTCGCGACCAGGACTGGGCGAACTACGAGAGTATCCAGGCCGATATCTTCGACCACATACTCGCGGTGCTGCCGATGTTCGAGCTGAGGGTTTTCCAGAATCCCAGTGGCGCCGACCTGCGAGCCCTGGCCAACGCCGACTAGCGCGCCAGGGGACTGGTGATACGGCGGGCACCCGCGTAGCGCTTGCGAAACCAGGGCGTCGTCAACGAATCGTAGCGCACCTCGCGCTTGCCGGTGCTGGCGTGGATGAAACGGCCTCGCCCCGCGTAGATGCCCACGTGATTCACCTGACCGCGCGCGTTCTTGAAGAACACCAGATCGCCAGGACCTACATCTTTGGGCGCGACCGTGGCCGCCGCCGCAAACTGGGTAGCGCTGGTGCGGGGCACCGGTACGTGGTTTTCACGGAACACGTTGGCCACCAGCGCCGAGCAGTCGAGACCGCGGCGGTCGTTGCCGCCGTATCGGTAGGGAACGCCCAGGTAGGTCTTCGCGGTCGCCAGGATGGCGCGGCCGGAAACTGCCCCCGTCGGCGCCAACGTCGCCGGCGCCGAGGGGCGGCGCGGCGCCCTGGCGGGTGTCTTCTTGGCCGCCGATTTTCCCGAAGGCCGCGCCGGTTGCTCGGTGGTTGCTCTCGGCGCGGGATCGGTCCGTACGGTGTCCTTGGGAGGAGACGCACAGGCGACCACTCCGCAGGCCAGTAGAACGAGAGTCGGTGAGAAGCGAGGAAGTTTCATGTTCAATCCGTGGATACAACGGGGGAAAACGCGCCCGCGGGCACCTCATCGAACACCGCGAGTTCCCAGTCTGCCCCCCGGCCATGACTACCAGGCAGCAAGATGCGTCCCACCTTCGTCCAATCGGCCCACGGCATCGTGAACTTCGGTTCAGCGTCGTCGGCTTTCTCGTAGTAGCTCCACTCACTCACCAGCCGGGTTTCTTTGTCCACCGCCACCTCGTAGCGATTCTGCGGTGTCATCCCAACCTCCTTGAAGGTCAGGTTCAACAGATCGGCCGCGCGACCATCGGCCGTCGTACCCTCGCCAACGTAGGTCAGCGTTACGCCCGAGTCCTTCAGTTTGTAGGGCATGTATACCCAGTAGCTGTCGTTGATCCACCACGCGTAACCGGTCTCCAGTCGTTCGGCCAACGCGTCACCCTCGAGTTCGACGCCGTCCACCCACGCCCGTCCCGTCTTGTCGTGAACGTTCATGACAAGCACACCGTCTTCCGATTCGATCCGCGCGTCGCCGGTCCACTTGTCCCAGGTATGCAACCGGCTACCGAAAAAACGCCATCGCACGACACGGGTCTCGTTCCAGGCCGCGTGTCCGCCCATGGCCGCCATGACCTCATCGGCGATGGCCACCGCCGCCGCATCCGAACCGGATACGTCGAAGTCCGGCGAGGCCGGGTTTCCTTGCGACCACACCATGGAAGCAGTGGCCAGCATTCCGATCAGAAACAGGCACCACACAAGTCGATTCATGAAACCTCCGTACCGGGGGATGCGCCGGGGATCGGCGTCGGATTCCGCCGACCCCCCAGGCTACCCCGGCCAGGCGCGAAAGAAAAGCGAGGGCGTGCTTTTAGTACGCCAATTGACATCCCTTAACTTGTGTCATCCCAGGGGAAACGATCGTGGGCGGTTCCGCAGTCGGCGCGGTATATTCCCCCTTGGCTTGCAAGAACATACCTGTTCGATCCCCCCGGGAGAGGTCCAGCATGCGTCGCGTGTTTCGACTCTACGAGTCGACGATTGGCAAGAAAATCGTCATGGCAGTGACCGGTGTACTGCTGGTGGGCTTTGTCGTGGCCCACATGGCCGGCAACCTCAAGATGTACGCGGGTCAGGAGAAGATGGACCACTACGGCGAGTTCCTGCGGGAGTTCGCAGCGCCGGTCCTGGGTCACGGTGGCTTCCTATGGGTGGCCCGAGCCATTCTGTTGCTCGCCGTGGCGGCGCACATACGCAGCGCCATTCTACTGACGCGCCAGAGCCAAGCCGCGCGTGACGTGGGCTACAAGGTCACGACGCGGCGGGAATCGAACTACGCCTCGCTCAGCATGCGCTGGGGTGGTGTCTTTCTGGCCGCTTTCATCGTGCTTCACATTCTCCACTTCACGACCGGGCACATCCATCCCACGTTCGAACACGGCGCGCCCTACGCCAACGTGGTAGCTGGCTTCACGGTGTGGTGGACCGCGGCTCTCTACATTCTGGCCATGATTCCGCTGGGTCTGCACCTCTACCACGGCACGTGGAGCATGCTGCAGACTCTGGGCGCAAACCATCCGCGCTACAACCACCTACGACGCAAGATCGCCCTGGCGGTAGCCCTGATCGTAGTGGTGGGCAACATTTCGTTTCCGGTCGCCGTGCTCACCGGCCTGATCAAGTAAAGGATAGCTGCCCATGGAACTCCGTTCGAACGCACCCGACGGTCCCATCCAGGACAGCTGGGACAATCATCGCTTCAACATGAAGCTGGTCAATCCGTCCAACAAGCGGAAGTACGACGTGATCGTCGTCGGTTCGGGCCTGGCCGGAGCGTCGGCCGCGGCCACCATGGCCGAGCTGGGCTACAACGTGAAGTGCTTCACGTTTCATGATTCGCCCCGCCGCGCCCACAGTATTGCCGCCCAGGGCGGAATCAACGCAGCCAAGAACTACCAGAACGATGGTGACAGTATCTACCGGCTGTTCTACGACACCGTGAAGGGCGGCGACTTCCGCTCTCGCGAGGCCAACGTGTATCGCCTGGCCCAGATCAGCGTGAACATCATCGACCAGTGCGCAGCCCAGGGCGTGCCATTCGCGCGTGAGTACGGCGGAATGTTGTCCAACCGCTCGTTCGGCGGCGCGCAGGTGTCGCGCACGTTCTACGCACGCGGCCAGACCGGGCAACAATTACTGTTGGGGGCCTACCAGGCGTTGTCGCGCCAAATCAGCCTGGGCAAGGTCGAAATGTTCACCAAGTGCGAAATGATGGACGTGGTGCTGGTAGACGGCCAGGCTCGCGGCATCGTCACGCGCGACCTCAACACGGGCGAGATCAGCTCGCACGCCGGGCACGCGGTGGTGCTGGCCACGGGCGGCTACAGCACCGCGTTCTACCTGTCGACCAACGCCATGAACTGCAACGTCATGGCCGCGTTTCGCGCGCACCGCAAGGGCGCCGCTTTTGCAAACCCCTGCTACACGCAGATCCACCCCACCTGCATTCCGGTCAGTGGCGATCATCAGTCCAAGCTCACGCTCATGAGCGAGTCGCTGCGCAACGACGGTCGCGTTTGGGTGCCAAAGAAGGCCAACGATACGCGCGCCCCGGGCGACATTCCCGAGGGCGAACGCGACTACTACCTCGAGCGCAAGTACCCCAGTTTCGGCAACCTTGCCCCCCGCGACATCTCCTCTCGCGCGGCCAAGGAAGTATGCGACGAAGGACGCGGCGTGGGCCCGTCGGGCTTTGGCGTGTATCTGGATTTCGCCGACGCCATTGGCCGGGTAGGCGAGGACACCATTCGCGAGCGCTACGGCAACCTGTTCGATATGTACGAACGCATCACGGGCGAAAACCCGTACAAGCGCCCCATGCGCATCTACCCCGCGCCGCACTACACCATGGGTGGCCTGTGGGTCGACTACAACCTCATGAGCACCATCGACGGCCTGCACGTGATCGGCGAAGCCAACTTCTCCGACCACGGCGCCAATCGCCTGGGGGCCAGCGCCCTCATGCAGGGACTGGCCGACGGCTACTTCGTGCTCCCCTACACCATCGGCAACTACCTGGCGTCGGCCAAGCTCGACCCGGTGGGCAACGACCACACCGCGTTCGCCGAAGCCGAGGCCCAGGTCGCCGCTCGCATGCAGCGTCTGCTGGACATCAACGGCACCCGCAGCGTCGACTCCTTCCACAAGGAACTGGGTCGCCTCATGTGGGAGAAGTGCGGCATGGCCCGCACCGAGGCTGGGCTGAAGGAAGCGCTGGTCGAGATCCCGAAGATCCGCGAGCGGTTCTGGAAAGACGTCCGCGTGCTGGGTTCCGGCGAATCCCTGAACCAGTCGTTGGAGAAAGCGGCCCGGGTAGCCGACTTCATGGAATTCGCCGAGCTCATGTGCCACGACGCGCTCGATCGCGACGAATCCTGCGGTGCCCATTTCCGCACCGAGCATCAGACCGACGACGGCGAAGCCAAACGAAACGACGAAAAGTACTCCTACGTGGCCGCCTGGGAATACCAGGGCGAGGGCAACGCGCCCAAGCTGCACAAGGAACAACTCGATTTCGAGTACGTGAAGCTGGCCCAGCGCAGCTACAAGTAGGGAGACACGAATGAGTGAGACAATGAAGCTCGTACTGAACGTGTGGCGTCAGCCCGACGCCACGACCAAAGGCGATTTCGAGCGCTTCGAAATTCCGGACGTATCTCCCGATATGTCGTTCCTGGAAATGTTGGACGTCCTGAACGAACGCCTGACGCAAAAAGGCCAGGAGACGATCGCGTTCGACCACGACTGCCGCGAAGGTATCTGCGGAACGTGTGGCATCGTGATCAACGGCGTTCCGCACGGCCCACAGAAACTCACCACGACCTGCCAACTGCACATGCGCAAGTTCAAGGACGGCGACGAACTTTGGCTGGAGCCATGGCGCTCCACGGCCTTCCCCGTCATCAAGGATCTGGTTGTCGACCGCTCGTCGTTCGACCGGATCATCCAGGCCGGCGGCTTCATTTCCGTGGGCGCCGGCTCGGCGCCCGACGCCAACGCAATTCCCATTGGCAAGGAAGTGGCCGAACAGGCCATGGACGCGGCGGCGTGCATCGGCTGCGGCGCCTGCGTGGCCGCCTGTCCCAATGCTTCGGCCATGTTGTTCACCGCGGCCAAGGTCGGTCACCTGGGTCTGTTGCCGCAGGGGCAACCCGAGCGATACGAGCGGGTCCAGAAGATGGTGGCCACCATGGACAACGAAAACTTCGGCGCCTGTACGAACCACGCTGAATGCGAAGCCTCCTGCCCCAAGGGCATCAGCATCGACTTCATCGCCATGATGAACCGGGATCTTCTGAAGGGCGCCGTGCAGCACCCAATTGAACTCGACTAGGTCCAGATCCCGGAACCGCGGCCCGGCACGCCGCGTTCAATACTGGTCAGAAACTTGTCAATTGGACACGGGCGCTGGGAACGTCGTACCCTGAAGGTCCGCCATCGCGCCCCGCCGAGCGAAACGTCGTTTACGGATGGCCATGGAAACCGTTATAAGTCCCACGTCGGTCCGGTGCTCCCCTGCACCAGACGATCTCGATCGAGTACCAGCCCCGCCCATAAGAGTCATGCGTCAGCGGCTCAATGCGGCTCTATGCGTAGTAGTCCCAAGGCGGTTCCTCGCCCTGGACTTCCTTCGATCGTCTTCCCGGACGACCGTGCATGTGTCTGCCTGGCTCCTTCTCGTGTTCACCCTGATCGCGACCGCACCTCCCACAGCGTCGGCCGAGTCCACCTACCGCGTTCGCAAGGGCGACACGCTGGGTGAGATCGCCCAACGCCACGATATATCGGTTCGAAACCTGCGAGCCTGGAACGGACTTCGCGGGAGCCGTATCTACGCCGGTCAACGATTGCGGGTGGCTGCACCCAAGCCGACACCGACCAAGCCGGCTTCCCCGACTCCGGCGGCAGCCTCGAGCACGACGCCCGCCACCTACACGGTGCAGGACAACGACACGCTGGTGAAGATAGCCCTGCGCTTCGACGTAGCGCCGGCGCTCCTGCGCAGCCTGAACGAACTGGGCCAACGACCGGTTACCCCGGGCCAGACCCTGCGATTGCGGGTCGATGGTCCAAAGCCCGCGTCGAAACCAGCCGTTGGCGAAATGGCCCAGTCTGCATCGAATTCCATACCGAAATCCGCGCCGAAGCCCGCACCCGCGGCCACCCATACCGTGCGCAAGGGCGAGACCCTGTGGAACATCGCGCAGCAGCACAAGTGTTCGGTCAAGAAGCTGAAGCAAGCCAACGGTCGCAACAGCAATCGAATCTACGTGGGGCAGGTGCTCAAGCTCCCGGCTACCGCCACATCGACGGCCGCCAGCTCGACGACCGCCACCTCGACCGCCAAGGCTGCGCCAAAACCCACGCCGCCCAAGGTTCACCTGGTACGAAGCGGCGACACGCTGGGCAAGATCGCGCAAGCCAACCGAACCACGGTGGCGGCCATTCGCAAACTGAACGGCGTGCGCGGATCCCGGATCTATCCGGGCCAGAAACTCACCGTACAAGCCGGGGTCGCGCCGAATTGGTTGCGCCCGGAAGACATCGACTGGGAAACGCTGCGCATGGTACCCCAGGCCGCGAAGCCGGTGTTGGCCGAGAACGGCCCCTACTACTACCAGCGCCCGCAAGCCGGCGTGCAGCGCAATCGTGGCTACTTCGAAGGCACCAAGGTATCGCCGCGCCCCGCGTATGACCGAGCCAAGAAGCTCTGGCGCGAATTCGAGCGCAAGGTGGACGCCATGGGGCGCCTCAGCGACGACCTGGCGGGGTGGCACATCGTCATCGATCCTGGCCACGGCGGCCAGGACCCCGGTGCCATCGTGAAGACGCGCGACGGCAACGGAAAGACCCTGTACGTGGTGGAAGATGAGTACGTGTACGACATCGCCCTCCGCGTGTATACGCTCCTCTCCATGCACGGTGCCGACGCCACGCTCACGTTGCTGAGCCCCAATCATCTGCTACGCGGCAACCAACCGGCCACCCGCACGTTCGTGAACGAGAAGAACGAGGTGTACAACCTCGTTTCAGTCAACAAGACGAATCGCTCCAGCAGTTGGCCTCGTGGTGGTCGCACCGGTTTGAACCGCCGCGTCGAGGTGGCGACCCAGGCTTTCGCAAAGGTCCCCGTGCAACGTCGTATTTTCCTGAGCTTGCACGCCGACAACGCTCCCAAATCGCCATCGGCGCCGCAGGTGTTGTACTACTCGCGCCGCGGTACCGTTGATTCCCGGTCACGCCGGTTCGCGCAACAACTGCTGCCGCGCCTGGGCGAGGGCGCCCGCACCAAGGGTCAATCGCTGGGCGTACTGCGCAACAATCCCGCCCACGTGAAGGTTCTGGTGGAACTGCGCAACCTGGCCTTCACCGACAACGCATGGGCCCTGCGCTTCGAAGCCCTGCGTCAGCAAGATGCCGAACGGCTCGTGCAGGGTGTGCTGGACTACGTTCGGGGTACCGGCCTGGTCGCACGGTGATCCTCGCGGTACAGGCCGTGTTGGGGTTGGCGATGTTTCTGCTCCATCGCTTTCCCATGGATCCCCGCTTCGACGTACCTCAGGCCGCCCCGGTTTCTGGTGCGCTCCTGATCGCCGGCTTGGCGCTGGCGCTGACCGCCATGGTTACTCTGGGCAGATCGTTCCAAGCGCATCCGCGGCCGCGTGACGACGCGAGTCTGGTGACGCGAGGAATCTACCGCTGGCTGCGCCACCCCATGTACACCGCTCTCGTGTTCATCTGTCTGGGGTTGGCGATAGACGCCGCCAGCCTGTTCGCAGCCCTGGCGGCCGTGGCCAATGTGACCTTCTACGTAGTCAAGTCCCGCTACGAAGAACGGTTGCTTCGCGAACGGTACCAGGGATACGCGGCGTACCAGCAACGCTCCTGGGGCGTAATCCCGTTTACCGGGCGTCGCCCATCGCCGACCGCAGGATCGCGTTGAACAACAGCTTGAAGGTGGACTCGGTCTGACCACGACGCTGCGGGTTGAAACCAAACAGCACTACGTGGCCCTTTCCCAGCGGAATGTCCAACATGGCCGGAAGCCCCTGGAGCTGGTCTGCGCCCTGAAGAAATCCCGCGATGCGCACGTCGTCTTGGGCGTAGCGCAACGGTACCGCTGAGCGTTGCGGCCAGGCAATGGGATGGAAACCACGACCGTGCGAGAAGTACACGGCGGTTTCGCGGGGCATGCCCCACGCCAACGGGTGCTTCGCGTCGACCCGCGCCCGCACCAGCGTTCCCGGTGCGTAGAACTGTGCACGATCCAGCCCCTCCAGAGCCACGCGAGCCGGCAACCCCAGGCTCTCTACCAGCCAGGAGGTGGACTGGTTGAAGCCCACGATCGTACCGCCGGCTTCCACGAATTCGCGTAGTCGTACCCCCGTTTCGGGCCCGCCCAGCCCGCCGCGGTACTTCTTTTCCCAGACGGCGTCATGAACTTTGACAGGCCCTTCGTTCTGGGTTCCCTGCCGCAGCGTGTTTGCTCCAATCGAGGCGAACACGATGACGTCGTGCGCCCGCCGCAACTTCTCGCCGTCGCCCGCCTTGTTGCTCTTGAGTTGCTCGTTGCGCAGCCGGTTGTGGGCGAAGCCGTACCGATCGAGAACCAACCTCGTCCAGCCCTCGTCCATGCTGCCACCCCACGGGGCATAGAGCCCAATACGCGGCAGCGAAAGGCGAACCATGTCGTCGGGAGTGCCATCCACGTCCGTGGCCACGGCTCCGGTCTGGCGCAAGGTACCTTCCACGCCACTGGCCCCGCGTACCACGAAATCGCCGATGCCCGGACCCGCCACGATGCGGCGCAAATCGGCGCCCTGCTCCAGGAACACGTTGATCGCGGCGTAGCTGGCGTTGTCCGATCCCGGTAGCCTCAGACGATCTCCCCCCGGTACCACCAGTGGTCGTCGGGGGGCGACGTCGACGGGCGCCAAACGGACCTTTCCGAGCGGCAGCTTCAGGGCATGTACGTCGACACCCAACAGGTCCGGCAGTCGCCACGCCGTGACGTCGTACGGGCGAATCACTTCGTCGCCGTCGCTCACCATGGGATACGCCGGAGAATCGAGCATCTCGAGCAGGAAGGGTCGAAACGGTTGCGCGGCCGACACGATGAACGCACCGGTGGCGTACGTGCGCCCCTGAAGCTCGAACGCGCCGTCGCGCTGGGCCACTTCCACGCCCCCCGCCCGCAACAGCTCCACCAGACGATACGCCGCGCCGCCATCGTGCTGCGACATGCCAATCGCGAACCCAAAGGGGGCCGTGGTTTGTCCCATGGCCACGGCGTCGCGGTTCATCTGGTAGAAATTGAACAGCAGGTCCTCACTGTGGCTGGCCGCCCACTTCAGGAACGACCAGGTGAGGTCGAGCTCCAGATCCATGATGTTGCGCAGTCGCCACCAACCACCCGGCCAGGGCTGGAGAAAATTGGCGCGGCGTTCGTACTCGGGCAATCCGCGGCCAGTACCGTTCAGACTTCCCGGCGGGAAGTACAACGGCGTGGCCAGACGCGCGCTCGCCACCTCGCTCAAGATGCCCAACATGTTGTGCCAGAACCCCGTGGATCGCACACTGCCGGGCCATTCACCGGTAAACGTGGTGCTGGTGGCAATGCCGGTATGGCCCAGGCCAGTAAGATCGCTCACGGCTTGCTGCCCCGCCGCCGAGAGCTGCGCGTACACCAACGGATGCACCGACGGCGACAGCGGATCATCGAACGGCGGCAGGAAGAGACGCGGCCCCGAATTGCCCATCTGATGCTCATCCAGGATCATCTGGGGCATCCAGTCGTGGTACAGGACCTTCGACCACAGGGCCGTCTCGGCCAGGTTGTTGAAGAAGCCGTCGCGATTGTTGTCGTGGCCCGCGTAGTGGTGATACAGCCACGGGGGCCTAGAGCCCTCGGCCGCGGTTCCCACGGTTTGGCGGTACCAATCAACGATGATATCCAGACCATCGGGATTCATCGATGGCACGATGAGCACGATCAACGATTCACGGATGGCCCGCGTGACCGCGTCTTCGGCGGTGGCCAGGCGGTGCACCATCTCCAGTGAAACCTGGCTCGCCCCAACTTCGGTCGAGTGCAATCCCAGCGACAACGCAACGATCGCCCGTCCGCCCGCGGCAATCTTGCGCGCGCCTTCCTCGGTCAACTCGTTCACGGCGTACAGCCGACGCACCTGTTCGCGGTGCTCGTCGCGTCGGCGCAGGCCATCGGCGTCGGATATCACCATGAGCTGGAAGTCACGCCCCAGCGTCGACTTGCCCAACGTCTCCAGGTGTACGCGGTCGCTCTCGTCCGCGATGTGCTGCATGTAGGCCGATATGCTACCCCAGTCGAGCAACTCGCGATCGGCGCCAATAGCACCGCCAACGAACTCCTGAGGTGTCTGCAACGCGGCCCGGGACGGGCTGGCGCCAAGGACCAAGAAGGAAATGAACAACGCAAAATGGATACGAAGTGTGGAAGACAGAACGATCTCCAGTTGAAACGGCGATAGGGCCCCTGGGTTAGGAGCCCTATTCTGGCAGCCTATCGGACGAGTGTCATCCTTCGAGTCAACTCGTCGTCACCGGAGATCAGCCGGTAGAAATACACGCCACTGGAGAGGTCGCGACCCTGGTCGTCACGGCCATCCCAACGCCGCTCGTATCGGCCGGCGGCCAGAACCGTGTCCACGAGCGTCCGGACCCGGCGGCCCTGCACGCTGTAGATCGCCAGCGAAACCGCGCCCTCCTGGGCAATCTCGAACCGCAGCATGGTGGCGGGGTTGAAGGGGTTGGGCTGGTTCGCGAACAAACGCGTACGCGCAACCCCCGTGGCCGGCGTGTCGGTGACGTCATCGGCCACGGTCGCTTCCACGCCCAGCACGATGTCTGGCCGGTCCAGCGCCCCCAACACGTTCTGGTCGTCGCGGGTCTTCAGAGTGAGCGTGGCCGCATAGGTGGTGTTGGCCACGGCCCCGGTGTCGTCGAACTCGATCGAAAAATTGGCGGGTACACCGCCCACCAGCGCCGGCGCGAACGCGGGCACACTGAAGCGGGCGGCATCGGCGCCCGTGACCTGTACCTCGTACACCTCGAGCTGCGACTGGAACGGATTGAAACCCACGTTGTAGACGTCGACCGGTTGCGGTGAAAACGCACCGATTTCAGCCTCACCGAAATCGACCATGCTGCCCTGTACCACCGACCCTGATTCCAACGATGGCAGCGACGGCAGCAATACCGTGCCCGAGGCTGCAATATTCACCGAAGGCGAATCGGGTGCGTTCGAAGAAACCGTGATGGTGCCGGAAAACATTCCCGGTGCCGCGGTGTTCAAGGAAACGAGCGGCGAATCCAGCGCGCCGGGAGCCACGATCAGGGTTCCGGCCGGAACCGTGAAACCACTGAGCGGTGACAGGCTGTAGCTGAGATCCTCGGCCGGCGGCGACGCGAGGTTCTGAACGAGAAGTGCGCGGCTGGCCGCCGTGCCCAGAATCACGTCACCGAAATCCAGGTTGCCCGCCACGAACAACAACGCCGGCAACTGCAACTCAAGAGCCACCGGAAGGTGATCGGACGCGTTCCACAGGGCGTTCGCGATCGTCTGACCCACCGCGGCATTGGTTGGCGGGTCGTTCACGTCGAGATTGAAGTGCAACCCGTCCTGACCGTAGGCAACGTAGGACCCGGGCACGTAGTCGATGCCAACCCCGTTGAGCATGTCGTTGTTGGCCAGCAGAAAATCGAATCGATCATCCATGCCACCGGTAGAGGCCCCGCCGGGACTGGTTTGACTCTGGCGCGTGCTCTGCGTGTGGATATCGGCGAAGAATGACGTGTTGTTCCACGAGCCCGGTCGGTTGATGGGATCGAACAACTGACCGTTGTTGTTGGCCTGGCCGCCGGTCAACTCTATGTAGGCGGGCTCGAACGAATTCTTGACGTTGTAGTCGCCGCCGAACAGGAAGGGATGGTTCACGTCCAGGGTCTGGAAGTGATCGCGGGCATCAGCCGCCTCGGCCGCGCGCTGATCCTCGTCGGAAGAACTGGAGCCGGCCTTGAGATGACACGAATAGACGCTGAACTCCGAGTCGGAAGTCGAGTAGCCATCGGGCCGAAACCGCCAACCCCGGATATCGCGAATTCCGACCGGCGTGGTCTGGATGGTGACGTCGCTGATGAAATCCACCTTGGACGTACGGTAGTAACAAGCACTATCGGTATCGTTGCCGTCCACGAACGGCGCCAAAGCCCACTGGCCCGGCTCGATGATATTGAAGACGTCGGTCAGGAACTCGTTGGGACCGGCGGTCGAGCTGATCTCCTGCACGACCATGACATCAGGCAACAGATTGTTCAGAACGACTCGGTAATCGTCTTCCCGGATGTCGCCGTCGGAAGTCGGGTAGCGAAGCAGGTTCCAAGTGACCACCTTCAACGCCAGCGCGGGCTGCGCGATCGTCAGCAGAAGTAGAAACGTAGTCAATCCAAGGATGCGGTACTTCCGCCGAGCGCTGGCGGGACCAACCCTGAGGTGGGGAGGCGTCATTCAGATGTCCTTTCCTGAATACTGTTGGAATACAGCAAGTATAACACTGCCAGCACCTTGGCGACGACTCTCGCAAACGGGAAACCTTTGCCCCCAAGCCTGCGTCTGGGTACTCTGCCCCCCACAATGAAGCGCAACTCCACGTGGCCAGGCCACGTAGGAGACACCCCGGGGTCATCACCGCCAGGAGGATCCTCAGAATGAACCGCGCCGGAAAAATAGCCCTCGGATGTCTGCTGGCACCAGTGGGCTTCCTGGCCCTCATCCTGTTCTTCCTGGCCATTGGCCGGGTCGCCGGCGTGCCCGAATCCAGGACCACCTCGGCCACACTCGAACAGCCGATCTCCGAAGGCTCGAAGACAGGGTCGGCTGTCACGAACCTCGAGCGTGTGGATGGCAGCCGTACCCGACCCGGAGAGAACTCGCCCAACCAGGGCCTCCAGGACAATCCCGGGGTCACGGTCACGCTCAATCTGGAAGAGGGTCAATTCGAGATCGTCCCCGGGCCCGCCGACGAGGGCATTCGGGTCGACGCTGACTACGACGAGGCCACGTACGAACTCACTCAGAAATACGACGTGGACGGCAAGGGTCACCCAACCTACGAGCTGAAGTTCAAGTCGCGTGTTTCACTGCTACGCCGATTGGCCAATTGGGAACAACTCGAGGAAAGCGAACACGACAACCACGTCATCGTGCAGCTACCGGTCAACACGCCCATGATCCTGAACATGCGAATCAGCAAAGGTGAATCCGAGGTAGACCTGTCGGGGTTGGCCTTGCGCGGTCTCAAGACAAATCTACGCATGGGCGAGCACGGAATCACCGTTGACGAAGTCAACCCCATCGACATGGAGGAACTGGACATCGACACGAGCATGGGCGAATTCGGCTTCGATGGGTTGAGTCGACTCCGGGCCAGGAAAATCGAAGTCACCGGTTCCATGGGCGAGGTTCGTGTCGACCTGGGTGGGCCACTCGAGATCGACACCGAACTATTTGTGTCAATGAAGATGGGTGAGCTGTCGTTGTTCCTACCGGACAACGCAATCTGGGACTCCTCCGGTCTGAAGGCCGCGTTGGCCGAGGTAGGTGGGTCCACCGATGGACCCCAGTCTTTGGATCCAGAGACCTCGCCGGTGTTGCGACTCGACGGCTCCGTATTCCTGGGCGAGATAATCGTGGACTCCTACTCCACGGCCCGCGAACTCAGGCGCCGTTCGAACAACTGAGGCTGGTCAACTGCTCCGGCCGCGGAACGATGGGTTATGGAAGCCCCTCCACCCCGTAGTATTCGTGCAGATGATGCGGAACGGCGGCACCGCGGCCAGGCCTCAGCGTGTGCATCAGCGACGCGGTGATGAAGTTCTTGGCTTCGCCCACGGCGACATCGAGCGCACGGCCGCGCGCCAAGTACGCAGTCAACGCCGCACTCAACGCACAGCCCGTACCGTGGACCTTGCTCTCACCCAGCCGTTCGGCGCTGAATACCTGCGCTCCACTTCCGGTAACCAGAATGTCGTCGGCGTCGCCCGACCGGTGCCCGCCCTTCACCAACACCGCGGCCGCGCCCATCTGTACCAACTCGCGCGCCGCCGCGACCAGCTGGTCGTGCTCGTCGGCAACATCCCGTTCGACCAGCAAGCGAAGCTCGGGCAAGTTGGGCGTGACCAATGACGCGCGCCGAACCAATAGATCGCGCAGCCGCGATACGGCCGCGGGTTTCAACAATGGGTCCCCGCTGGTCGCCACCATGACCGGATCCACGACCAACGCACCCGCGAAATCGTTGAGGCCCTCCATCACGGCGTCGATCACAGCTTCGTCGACCAGCATCCCCGTCTTGACTGCGCGGACATCCATGTCGCTCCGCACCACGTCGATCTGGCGGCGCACCACGTCGGGCGGTATCGCGTGCACGGCCGCTACTCTCTGCGTATCCTGCGCGGTCACCGCGGTGAGCACTGATGTTCCGTGCACGCCCAGGGCCGCGAACGTGCGCAGGTCGGCTTGGATTCCCGCTCCGCCCCCGCTGTCGCTTCCAGCGACTGTCATTACCACTCGCATCGTCTGCATGCGTCCGCCTCCAACTCTGCTATCTTGCTGCGACTCATGAAACTCGAACGACCAAACGACCGTCAGGTCACCGCGGCCCTGCTTACGGTGCAGACGCTATTCGCGGTGCACTACATCGCCGCCAAATGGCTGCTCGAACAGATCCCCGCGCCCGCCTGGGTCGCCCTCCGCGTCGCCAGCGCGGCGATAGTGCTCATGGTATTGGCCGGTGGTTCCATGCGGCGCGTGCCTTGGTCGTGGCGCCTCGTGGGGCAATTGGCCGTGTTGGCGGTGTTCGGCGTCATCATAAACCAGATCCTCTTCATCGAGGGACTGTCACGTACCGTCCCGTCCCATTCCGCGCTCATCAACACGTCCATTCCCGTCACGACCTTGCTGTTGGCGGTGATCTTCCGACACGAACGAATGACCCTGCCCAAGGCACTCGCGGTGCTGTTCGCATTCTCGGGCGTCACGCTGCTGCTTTCGGAAAACAGATTCGACCTTTCTCGTACATCCATGCAGGGCGACCTGATGTGCCTGGCCAACGCCACGTCGTTCTCGCTGTTCCTGGTGCTTTCACGGCCTGTCCTTCGCAAGCTTCCCGCCCGCGCGGCTACCGCCACGCTGTTCGCGCTGGGCGCGATCGGGGTCGTGGCCTACGGCGCGCCCAGCCTTCGCGCGCTGGATTGGGCCAGTGTCCCCGTCAACGTTTGGTGGACGGGCGTATTCATCGTGGCCGGCCCCACGGTGGGATCCTATTTCCTGAACAGCTGGGCCCTGCAACGTACTGAATCATCACGGGTGGCGCTGTTCATCTATCTACAGTTCGTGCTGGCCGCGCCCTTGTCCTGGTTGTTACTGGATGAGCAACTGAGCTGGCGTTTGATCCCGGCGGCCGTCCTGGTATTAGCGGGTTTGCTGCTGGCCTCCCGGCAACCGAGCCCGTCGACGGCGTAGATGTGAACGGGTAGAAGGGTCGCCTAGATCCGACCCACGAAATGCGTTCCGGCCGCGCCGTTGATCGCCGCCTCGAGACTGTCGGGGTTGGTGATCAGCGCCCGCGTTCCACCGGTGCGAAGGTAGTTGATGATGGCGTTGATCTTGGGCCCCATGCTGCCGCGTGGAAAGTGTCCCGCATCGCGCAGAGTCTCGATTTGCTGCAGCGTGAGCGCGCCCAGGGCTTTCTCGTTGGGACCGCCAAAATCGGTATACACCTGGGGCACCGAGGTCAGGATGACGAACAGGTCCGCGCCGATATCGGCCGCCAGCACGGCGCTGGTCAGATCCTTGTCGATCACGGCTTCAACCCCGCGGTAGGCCCGCGTTTCCTCATCGCGCACGATGGGAATACCGCCGCCCCCCGCCGCCAATACGATGTGGCCCTGCGCCACCGTGTCGGCGATGCTCAGGCGCTGCACAACCTCGACCGGCTGCGGCGAAGGCACCAGGCGCCGCCAGCCGCGGCCGGCGTCTTCCTTGATCTTCCAACCCAGCGTCCGTGCCCGCTCCTCGGCGGCTGCTTGGTCAAGGAAGGGGCCGATGGGCTTGCTGGGGTCACGAAAGGCCGGGTCATCGGGTTCCACCAGGACCTGCGTAACCACCGTGACCACGAAACGGCGCATGTGGCGCGAACGCAGATGGTTCAGCAAGGCCTGCTGCAGGATGTAGCCCAACCAGCCTTCGGTCTGCGCCACCAGAACGTCGAGCGGCATGGCCGGAACGTCGTCGGGGCTGGACTCCTGCTGAAGCAACAGATTGCCGACTTGGGGCCCGTTTCCGTACGTGATGACCAGCTCGTAGCCCCGCTCGACCAACGTCATGAGTCGGCCGCAGAGGTGCGCGGCATTGCGCCAGTGCTCATCAATCGTGCCCGTCTCACCCTTCTGGATGAAGGCATGACCGCCCACGGCCACCAGAGCCACGGGACGCCGCCGCTCGGGCGAGGGCGGGCCAGCCGCCGAGGGCAACGCTTCACGACGATCCTTCATGAGTCCTCCTGCAATCGAGAGATGAGGGGGAATGATGGCTCATTTGGCGTGGCTTGGTAACCCTGTTTCCCCGTTCACGTGGAAGCAAACCCCATTCACGCTTATCATTCTGTATGCAGATCGAGCCCCTCACCATCCATCCGGAGCCGTTCCGTGAGCCAACGTAAACCCGAAGTCCAGCCCATGGGCACGCCCAACCCGCGCAGCGTGAAATTCCTCACCGATCGCACCCTGCTGCCCACCGGCAGCGCGGACTTTCGCGACCCCGAGGCCGCCCGGCGCTCACCCCTGGCGATGCAGCTGTTCGATTTCGAAGGCGTCGAAGGTGTCTTCCTTTGCCAGAACTTCGTGACGGTCACGGTGGTCGACGCCTCGAGCTGGACCACGCTGTCGCCCCAGATCATCAGCACCATGAAGTCATTCCTGGACGCCGGCGGGCAGGTCATCGATGAAGTACTCGAGGCCAGCGACGGACACGGCGGCGGCGACTCCGAGGTGGAGATGCGCATCAAGGAAATCCTCGACCAGCAGATCCGCCCCGCGGTAGCCATGGACGGCGGCGACATCATGTTCGTGGGCTTCGAAAACGGTTTGGTGCAACTGAAGATGCAAGGGGCCTGCGGCGGTTGTCCCAGCTCCACGGCTACCCTGAAGGCGGGCATCGAAGCCCGGCTGCGACACTTCATTCCCCAGGTCGAACGCGTGGAAGCCGTCTAGTGCGACAGACCGACGGCTCTGTCGTTTGCGCTCAATGTGGTCGTCTGGTCGACGTCGACGAAGCGAATTGTCCTCACTGCGGGCAGTGGCGACCGGGGATGTTCGGATACGCCGGTGTGCTGCGACAACTGTTCGGGACCATCGACGTTTCGCAGGGCATCGTGGGCTTCTGCGCCATCCTCTACTTGCTTTCGCTCACCGTCGACGTGCAGGGCATCCGCATGGGCGGCGGACTGTTCGGAATCCTGAGTCCCAGCGGCAAGGCTCTGTATCAGTTGGGAATGACGGCCGATTGGCGTCCGTGGTACACGGTGCTGCCCGCTACATTCCTGCACGGCAATCTCCTGCACATCTTCTTCAACATGATGTGGACCCGAAACATGGGGCCCGTCGTAGAGGAATTCCTGGGTCCCGCCAGGTTCCTGTTGTTGTTCTGTATTTCGGGAGCCAGCGGATTCATTCTTTCGAACGTGCTGTCCGGCGTGCCTACGATCGGAGCCTCGGGCGCGGTATTTGGATTGCTGGGCGCCGGCATCGTGTTGGGCCGACACCGCGGCGGCACCACGGGCGACGCATTGCGTCAGCAGGCCCTCATGTATTCGGTAGTGTTGTTGGTATTCGGCTTCATGATGCCGCAGGTCAACAACTGGGCGCACATCGGCGGTTTCGCCGGCGGCTTCGTCACCGCTCGCGCCATGACGAAGCACATGGGTCGGCCCGAAGGCCCTTTGGTACAAGTAGCCGCGGCCGCCGTGGTCGTCCTCACTCTCGTCGGCATCGTTCTCTCGTTCATCAGCGTGTCATCGATGCTGCTGCAGTCCCGCTGAAAAAAGAAAAGCCCCGCGCCATGTGACGCGGGGCCTTCAACTATCAGGTCCGCGAACGGCTCAGCCGGCCGTGGCCTTGACCGCTTCGGTAGCCTTGACCGCCTTGACCGCTTCGATCTCCAGGTCGATCTTCACATCTTCGCCCAGAACCGCACCGCCGGTGTCGAGCACCTTGTTCCACTTCATGCCGAAGTCCTGGCGGTTGATCGTGACCTTGCCCGAGAAACCCGCGCGTGTGCCACCCCAACCATCGGGGCCCGCGCCCAGGAACTCGAAGGGAATCGTGACCTTCTTGGTCTTGCCCTTGAGCGTCAGATCGCCGTCCATCACCATACCGTCGTCGGTCTTGCGAACCGCCGTGCTCTTGAAGGTGATGGTCGGGAACTCTTCCACCGAAAAGAAGTCGGGGCTCTTCAGATGGTTGTCCCGGTCTTCGCTGTCGGTGTTCACGCTGGCCGTCTGGATAGTGACGTTGACCGAGCCCTTCGTCGGGTACTCCGGATCGAACTCGATGGTTCCCGACCAATCGGTGAAGTTACCCACCGCGTTCGAGAAGAAGTGACGCACCTTGAAGGTCACGGCCGAGTGGCTCGGATCGATTTCCCACGTGGCGGCCTGCGCCATGGGAACCACGAAAATGGTAAGCAGCAGCACCGCCGCGAGCTTTGAAATCATGCGATTCATCAGACGAATCTCCTTGCAACGAGATTTAGGGGGGCATTCCCCAGAACTGGGATCGGGGGGCGCCAGCATTATACCTGGGGGCCCCAATATAGTTCTCGATCAAAAAAGCGGTATACTCGCTCGCCTGTCCCCGGGAACTCGGGGCCGGGCCCTCCGTTTCATTGTCGGCCCCTAGGGCCATCCAGGACGCGATTTCCGCACTTGCAAAGGAATTGTTTCATGTTCACCGCGATTCGAACTGGCCTGCGACTGGGCCTGCTGCTCACCGTCATGGCGCTGGTCGTCGTCCCCAGCGTGGCCCAGGAAATCGACGCCCACGTCCAGGCCGAGGCCGACGCCTTCCTGGCCATGTACACGTCGCTGTACCAGCGGCTGTCGACCCTGGAGTCCGAAGCCTGGTGGCTGGCTTCAACCGATGTGGGGCCCAAACACGACGGGATGCGCGAGGCGGCGGGAAAGGCCTCGGCGGCGTTCACGGGTGACCCGCTGGTCATCGAGCGCCTGCGTTACTTCCGCAAGCACGCCGACGCACTGACGGAGACCACGGTTCGCCAGATCGAAAAGGCCTGGCTGGCGGCCGCCGCC
>JAJDAC010000043.1 GCA_029262065.1 Candidatus Krumholzibacteriota bacterium
CTCTAGTGTGAGTCAGCCCCAGACGGACCTTTCGGGAATGCGGTTTCGACCCGCGGATATCAGTCTGAAGATCGTCGAGAATCCCTTTCCTCTCGGACATCTATCGAAACGGTTGACACAAGCCGTTCCATATCACTTCACCAGGGTCATCTTCTGGACCGTGGGTCGCTGGGTGTCGAACCGCAGCCATGCGTAGTACACACCGCTCGAAACGGAGGCACCCGCCTGGTCACGCCCGTCCCAGATCAGCTCGTGATCGCCGGCTTCCAACGATCCGCTCACCAGATTCCGCACGCGCTCGCCCCGGGAGTTGTAGACCGACAGGTCGGTCAGCCCGGTTTCCGGCACGCTGAACTTGATGGTCGTGCTGGGGTTGAACGGGTTGGGATTGATCGACTTGAGCGAGGCAAAACCGCGCTCAGGAATGATCGCCGCATCGTCGTCGGCCGCGGTGAAGATCGAGATGTCGAGGTCATTGCGGGGAACCAGTTCGTTGCGCCCGAAACGCGTGTCCATTACGCCCGTCACCTTCACGGCATCGCCGATGGTGGCGACGTACGTGACGCTGGGAGCGGAGTCGACATAGACCGCCGAATCGCTTGCGGCGTCGGTCATCAGCCAATCCAGACCCGCGAACACGGTGTCGGTCACGGCCGCGACGAACGTCTGCACCACGACACTTTCCAACGCCTCGGTCAGGTCGAGCACGTCGGTGCTGTACGGCTCGATGGGGGGCAGCGGCTGGTTGATGTTGACCAGCTCCACGGCCGAACCCGCCTGCGGCAGGATTTCGGTGCTTCCGGCGAACTCGCCGATGAAGCCCGAGATACGAACCTGATCGCCGCGGAAGAACACGTTGGCGCCAGATCCTTCAAACACGAACAGCCCGCTCCAGTCACCGCCGGCCGGGTCGGCCACGATGTAGTTACTGGTTCCGCCGGCCTGGAGTTCGCCCGGCGCGACGGTGATGACACCCTCGACGTTGACGAGATCCCCGTGGAACGCGCTCGAGTCGCTTCCAGCAATCATGGTCTGCTGGATCTCGATGATCGACGTGGTACCCACGGCCAACTGGAGCACCGAAGCCGGTGCCGAGGCCGGCACGGTGGCCGTCTGCGCGGTGTTGTCGGCGGCCATGATGTAGTAGTCGATGCCGGCCGCCGTGGTGCCCGGAATCGTGCCTTCGTAGGTGTCTCCGCCGGTATTCGTCATACTGGTCGAGCTGAACGATCCCGTTCCGGCGTCGGCATAGAACAACGTGGCACTGGCCACGCTACCGTTGTCGGTGATATCGGCCTCGATGACGACCGACTGGCTGGCAATGGGCGTCCACGGCGTGGGAACCACGGCTTGGATGACCGGGGCCGGATTGCCAGGATTCTCGACCAGGTCGGTCTGGAACCGAGGCTTCAACTCGAAGAAGTTGTTGAACAGCACGACCGGCGAGGTGATCGCGTAGGCGTCGCCGTTGTCCAGGCCCGACGGGTCGATGCCCGTGGTGCGATCGATGAATACCAGCAGCGTATCGGTGCCGTCGGTAAGGCCAATCGAACCCTGGCCGGTTCCGATGGGGAAGGGCGGCGGCTCGGCACCGGGCAGGTACGCGATGGTACCGGTTACCGTGACGAGGTCGCCGATGATCTCGAAGTCGGCCGCGTTCAGGGTGCCGCTATTGTCGTTGTCGTGCACCTGGGCCACGGTGAGGGCCGCGGGCGTCACGGGTCCGGGCGAATTGATGAAGGTCCAGGTGGAGGTTCCCAACTGGATTTCGCCGGCACCCACCGGAAACGACGTGACGGTACCGGTCACCTCGACTTCGTCGCCCACGGCCAACGCGGGCGAGGACGAATCGAAGATGGTCATACCGCCGGTTGCGTCCTGCACGTAGTGGGTTCCACTGTTGTAGGTACCGCGATTTACGGTGATGACGCCGCGAATGGTCACACTCTGGCCGTCGAACGGCGAAGCCGGCAGACCGGCGTCGGTGTAGACCTGGACGTCGTCGATGGGGGTTTGGGCCAGGGCCGTCGTGCCGAATGCGGCGACGAAGACCAGGCTTAGTGTCAGTAGCTCGAACTTCTTGCGCATGGTTGTCACGTGTCTCCTCTAACGATGGTCACCCGCAGGGGTCCTCGTGTCTTCTCGTTGAGTGAATAGAAGCGAAAACAACGAGTTGGCGAGTCCAATGAACGTACCACACCACCCCACCTGGGTCGATACGGTGGATGGTTAAGGTCTCAGGTCGCGATCGATGGAAATTCCAAGAAGAAGGATGGCACCCTCGCCAACTTCCTCGCCCCGGGTATTCGTGTTGATTTCGGCCCCCAGGGCCAGGGCGGCCGTCCAGCGCAGCCCGCTCCGGCGCCATCTCCGGCCGAACTCGGCGGTAGGCTGAACAACGGTGATTTCCGAGTTTCCCGCCCGGGCCGGTGAGTCGTCCTCCCAGGCGATGTTGAGCTCCCAGATGTCGGCCCGCACCCCCAAGAACCAGGCACCGGCCCCAAGGGCCCGGCGCACTCCGACCCCGGCTCCCAGGCCCTGGCCGTGTTCTTCGTCGTGTTGCCCGAAATCGCGGCGTCGGGTCCAATTCCACCCCGCCGAGACTCCCAGTTCATAGGTAGGTCCCAGGTCGAATCGCGCCCCCGGCCCGGGGATGAGTCCGGCGGGGTAAGCCCGCAACTCAGCGCTGACCCACGGCGACGCCGCGGCGGGCAGTGCAAAACCAAGCGCCATGAGCCCCCAAATGGTGACCATGGTGGCCACCTGGATCATATATCTCATGCGTTCATCACCCGGTTCAGGCGGGAGGCGCCGGCAAGGACACGTTCGGGATCATCGGCGGTGAAGCACAACCGCAGGTGGTTTTCGAAGTGGGTTCCAAAGTCGCCGCCGGGCGCGACCGACACGCCTTGATCGATACAGGCATCCACGACCTGAATAATGTCTCGTCCACGCAGATGGGGCGTGGCATCGAAGAACACGAAGTAGGTTCCCTCGGGTTGGTGGACGTCGAACTCGAGCGCGCCCACGAAGGCATCGCGCAGTTGTTGGTAATGTTGTCGCAGCTTGGGCAACCACTCGTTTCTGCGACGCATGGGTTCGACCATCATGTGCTGCCCAACCGTGGTGGGTCCGTAGAGTTGGTGGATCATGAGCTTGTTCAACGTGGCGATGGTGGTTTCGCTTGCGGCCACGAAACCCAGTCGCAGGCCAGCAAACATGTAGGCCTTGGAGAACGTGAAGATGGAAAGCGTCTGGTCGAACATCCCCGGCAAGCTACCAATGCTCACGTGTTCGCGGTCGTCGAACGCCAGCCCGTCGTAGGCCTCGTCGGATATGACCCACAACGAATGCCGCTTGGCAATGTCGGCCAGGACGGTCAATTGTTCGCGGGGTACGACCTTGCCACTGGGGTTGTTGGGCGTGTTTACGTATATAGCCACGGTGCGCGGTGTGATAGCGCTTTCCACCCGGGCCGCCAGATCCAGCTCGCGGTCGGCGTACATTTCCATATACACGGGTAGCTCGTTCACGACGCCGCCGGCCAGGCGAACCATGCCGCGAAAGAATGGCCAGGCTGGGGTGAGCACCAGCACTTCGTCGCCGGGGTCAAGCAGCCCCTGCGCCGAGTTGCTCAGCGCGTTCGATGCACCGCTGGTGAGCATGACCTGGTTGGAAGCAATGTCCAACGCGTTCTCCTGCGCCAGCTTCTCACAGATGGTCGATCGCAGCGCTCCGACTCCAAACGTGTTGCAGTACTGGAAGGTGGTGGGGTGGGCGTCGAGGAATGCCTCACCCAGGGGGAGCTCGAACGGCGGACGCATGTAGGTGTCGCCGATGTGAAGCTTCACGTAGGGTTCGGTCTGCTGCTTCAGCTTGGCCGCGAAGCGTTCGAACACCGATCCGGCGACGAGCGAGGCGCGAGCGGAATACTCAGGATATCGCGGCAAGGTCTACTCCCAGAGAGGGTGCGGTGAACCAGCAGTAGCACCGCCGGCGGGCTGGGGGCAAGTTGACTTGTTCCCAGGGCCAGTGACCGACTATCCTTGTTCCCAGGGCCCCTGTTCAATCCCGGAGATCGATGTGACCGACGAGAAGCTTCCTATTTCCGATGCGTTGCAGCGCCCGCTCCGGGATCTGCGGATATCGGTGACCGATCGCTGCAACTTCCGTTGCCCGTACTGTATGCCGCGAGAGGTGTTTGGTCACGAGTACCGGTTCCTGCCCCGCCGCGAGATTCTCAACTTCGACGAGATCGCCCGGGTCGTGAACCTGTCGGCGGCACTGGGTGTGACGAAAGTGCGGCTGAGCGGCGGCGAGCCGTTGCTGCGCACTCAACTCGATTCACTGGTGGCCAGCGTGCGGTCGGTGCCGGGCATTACCGACATTGCCCTGACCACGAACGGCGTACTGCTGCCCCGCCACGCCAAGAGCCTGGCCGCCGCCGGCCTGGATCGCGTTACCGTCAGCCTGGACTCGCTGGACGAAGAGGTGTTCGCGGCCATGGGCGGGCATCCGGGAGCCACGGTGGCCGACGTGCTGGAGGGTATTGCCGCCGCCGAGCAGGCGGGGCTGGGACCCGTGAAGATCAATTGCGTGGTCGAGCGTGGTCGCAACGAGCATACGGTGCTCGACCTGGCCCGCCACTTTCGCGGCACCGGGCAGGTGCTGCGCTTCATCGAATTCATGGACGTGGGAACGCTGAACCAATGGCACGGGGACAAAGTGGTTTCTGCCGGTGAGCTGCGCGAGATCATCCATCAAGAGTTTCCTCTGGAGTCGGTAGCCCCCGCGTACCCCGGTGAAGTCGCGCGACGGTTCCGGTACATCGATGGGCAAGGAGAGATCGGATTCATTGCTTCGGTCACCCAACCGTTCTGTGGCGGATGCACGCGGGCGCGCTTGACCACCGAAGGCAAGTTGGTCACGTGCCTGTTTGCTACCGACGGCACTGACCTTCGTGAACCACTTCGTTCGGGTTGGTCCGACGAGGAGCTGAGCGCTTTGCTGCGTTCGGTGTGGGAGACCCGCAACGATCGTTATTCGCAGCAGCGGGGTGAGGAAGAAACCGACCGCGACGCATCGCGCATCGAGATGTACCGCATGGGCGGCTAGTTCGTTTCTGGCTGTCCCTGTAGCTGTCCCTCTGGCTGCTCATCTGGCTGCCCTTCTGGCACCTCTTCGCGGAGCCCCTCCGGCAGCAGGGTTCCGCCGCGAGCAATGCCCCACCGGAGCATCAGTTCCACGCTGCGGCTGTAACTCTGAACACCACCCGCGACCCGGTTTGAATTCAGATACGCGTTGTTCATGCGCCTTGACATTCGGCGCGCGGGCCCACGGTGACGATCCCAGAACGCGCGTTGTCGGTCCAGGTCACCCTGCACGCCGGGTAGTCGAGCATCCATGAGCGTCAGGGTCCGATCACGGTCGGTGCGGTAGAGCACCGTCAGCAGTTGGTTCTGGGCGAACAACGCACAGGAATAACGCACATGCGGGTGATCGCTGTACGCGCCCACCAGGAACGACAGGAAGTTGGCCTCGTTCTCGGGCGCGAAACCGCGCTGGTGGGCTTTTTCGTGCGCGAACGTCCGGGGCAGCGTAGTAGGCGGCAGGTTGCGATTGATATTTGCTTCGCCGGTGAACGGGAAATAGAAGCCCGACAGCCCCAGATGACTCATGAGCGGCGACAACAAAGCTGGCTTCGCGCGGCCGTACGGTCGCGCCGTTGGTGAGCCCAAACCCAGCGAGGCGGCCATGATCCGCCAGCTGCGCTCGACGGCGGCTTCGATTTCGTCCAGGGGTGGAAGCGTGGTGGGCGGGGCCTGCACCGCCGCGTCGCCGTGGATGGTTGCGTACTCGCGATTGGATGCGGCAATCATCTCTTCGGCCAAACGAGCGACTAGGTCATCGTCGATGGCGTCGTCGGCCAGGGTCATCGACAGTCTTTGTTCAAGCGGCGGCGCGGCGTACTGGAATCCCCAGGCGGCGTAGAACAGAAAAGCGACCCAGCCCGCGGCACCCATCGACCACCACAGCGCGTTGATGGCGAGCTGTTGCCGGTGGCCCGACTCGTGTCGAAGCCGCCGGAAGAGTCGGTTGATCCGCCAGAGCAGAAGTACGACGGCGGCCACCAACAGACACTCGGCCAGCGAGGTGGGGGCGACGGCGCTCAGGCGGCTGAGCACCCATCCGATCCAGCGGCCGTCGTGGGCGTAGAACCGGGCGAGCGCTCGACTCACGCCCGTGGGCGCGAGTACCGCGAGTTGTAGGAAGAGCACCGAGGTTCCCCCCAGAAGCATTCCCACCCACACCCATCGACTTGGTCGTAGCGACGCCAACATGCCGGGCATGGTAGCATCGAGAGCAACCGGGGCCCAACTTCGTACGAGAGGAATCGAACATGCGACTCGCCAGGTGGGGCACCGTGCTCCCGATCATCATCCTGTTGAGCGCGACCATGGTGGTCGCCGCGAATGCAGGCAGCGTCGACAGCCGCTTGCGATTCCTTGCCATGAAGGCAAAACAAGACGGCAAGGCCAACGCGCAGATGGCCGCGTCGATTCGTTTTCATGAACCACCTACAGCCGCCGCCCTCGCTGATCTGAACGACCTGGGCATCTCATTCGTACCGGCCCCCAAAGCGGGGCCGTTCGCGGCGCGCAAGGTGGGAGGCCAATCCATACTGGGGTCGGCGACGGTAGTGCCCGTGCGACTCACGGCCAAGCACCTGGACGCCCTCGCCGCCCGTGACGATGTTGCGCGCGTTGAGTCGGTCTGGGCCCCGACGCGGGTCTCACCGTTACATCAGACGCGGATCATGGTGGGTGCCGAAGATGCCTGGACAGTGAATGACGCTCAGGGTGATCCGTTGTTGGGCAGCGGCGTGCTGGTGGCCGACCTGGATTCGGGCGTCGACCTTCATCACCCCGATCTCTGGGCGGCCGATGGGCCCTTGTACGATTGGCTCGACCTGGACGCGAGCAACAACTACAGCCCGGGTGACGCCATCGATCTCGATGGCAACGGCAGCTTCGATCCGGGCGAGCGACTGGGGTTCCTGGATGCGCCGGGCAATGCGCCTGGTATGGGTACCGCGAACCAGTACGACATCGATCATTTCTACGCCGATACCAACGACGATGGGATCCACGATTTTGGCGCCGGTTTCGTCGAGACCGATCCTGGATTCGGCGAGCTCGTGTTTCGAGTGTTGGATGTGGATGCGGATCTCGTGCTCGATGTGGGCGAGCAACTTCAAGCGCTTCAGTCACCCAAGATATTGGCGGTATATCAGACCACCGGAACGGTCGTGCAGGCGGGTGTGGATCTGCATACCAACGAGGGCGACCTGGCGGGCCACGCGACCCAGGTGTCGAGCATCCTGCTGGGCGGCCAGCGCGGTCGGCGGTTCGGCGGGCTGGCTCCAGGTGCGCGGATGCTGCACGGAAACCTGTTGTACGGCGACGAGTTCGCTCTGACGCCCATGGAAGATCGCATGATGTGGGCGGCCAACGAGGGTGCGCACGTAATGCTGCACGAGATTGGCGGCTGGGTCTGGGAATTCCTGGACGGAAGCTCGAACGTGGAGACGTTGCTGGATCAGCTGTCTGACCAGGGCATCGTGCAGGTCGTTCCGGCCGGCAACCTGGCCACCGGTGGCATGCACTGGGAAACCCAACTCGCGGCCACGGTGGGGGCGACGGCCGTGGGCGAACTGAATGCAGTCAGCGGCGGCACGCCCATTGGTCAGGTCTACGGAGACTTCTATTTCCGCCCGGGCGCTGGCGACATGGTTTCCGCGCAGGTCGAGACGCCGTCCGGCCATACGTTCGCGCTGGGTGGGGCGGCCACCATGGCCACGGTGGGACCGTACGAAGTGTTCACGGCTACCGACGTCAGCTCGCGTGGAACCGAGCGCATCGACTTCCAGTTTTCTATTGCCGACACCATGGCGGTCTCTTCGCTCGATGGCACGTGGACGTTTACGCTCACGCGCGACGCCGTCGACGGCGCTTTGTTGCCGCTGGATATCAACGCGATGAACAGCGATGACACCAGTGGTTGGATTGGCAACACCACATGGGTTGGATCGACCGGGGACAACACGGTGACCTGGCCGGCCACGGCCGACAAGGCCATCACGGTCGGCGCGTACAACCCGGGCACGGGGGGATACAACGGTTTCAGCGGGCGCGGCGAACGCGTGGACGGTGTGGCATTGGTCGATATTTCCGCGCCGGGATCCATTACCTACGCCGGCATGCGCTATCAGGACCGCAGCGGAGTGGCCGGAGGGTACGGTGCCTTTGGTGGCACCAGCGCGTCGGGCCCCCATGTGGCCGCGGCCGTGGCCTTGTTGCTGCAGTGGGAACCGGGCGCCAGCCAATCGCGCATTCTGGAATTGCTGCAGTGGGGGGCCCAGGAAGACGCCTTCACCGGTGCGGTACCCAACGATCGCTTCGGCGCCGGCAAGCTGAACGTATTCGAAAGCATCGTCGCCGGGCGGACCGATACCGTGACCCCGACGCTCGGTGCGGCCAACGTGCGCTTGGCGCCCAACGTTCCCAATCCGTTCAATCCCCGCACCACGTTCCACTACGAGCTGACCCACCCGGGCCAGGTGGTGGTGCGCGTGTTCGACCTGAGGGGGCGGTTGGTCCGCAACTGGCCGGCGGTGCACCGTGTGGCCGGGCCACATTCCCTTGGTTGGAACGGACGCGACGATCGGGGCCGGGCTCTGGCCAGCGGCGTGTACCTGGTCCAGGTGGATCTGGACGGAGACGCGGTCGCGCGCAAGATATCGTTGGTCGAGTAGGAAACGCGACCCGATGTGGGCCAGATGTTGCCTGAGCCGATGCCGCGCGGTAGTGTCGACGTTATGAAGAATACTTTTGCGCTGATCCTGATCGCCGCCGTCGTCGCTGGCTGCAGTCAGGAGCGTACCGCTGGCCAAAGCGACGCTCCCGCCCCGTCCGAAAAACCCACAAGTGGCGGCCGAATCACGGTGGCCGTCGCCACCGAGCCGGACCATCTCAATCCGCTGGTCTACCGCTCGTCGGTGGCCTCCGAGGTGTACGCCCTTCTGCATTACGGACTGGTCCGGCTCTCCCCGTCCGACGAATGGATCGCGGGCATCGCGGAAAGCTGGCAGTGGGCACCTGACCGCAAGTCGGTGACGTTGACCATCCCCGCCGGGTTGGCCTGGAGTGACGGTCAACCGTTCGCGGCCGAAGACATCGTACATTCGGTCGAGCTGTACAAGACCACGCGCGCGGCGGCCGGAATCTATCTGCGGCACACCGATAGGGTGGAAGCTCCCGACCCCAATACCGTCGTCTGGTACTTCAATAAGGCGTCGTCCGACGAGTTGCTGGCCGCGGTGCTCAATCCGTTGCCCCGCCATCTTACCACCGACCTCGATCCCGACAATGTGGGCGCCTGGGACTACAATCGCAGCCCGGTGGGGCTCGGGCCGTTCAAGTTGGACTCGTGGCGGGCGGGTCAGTCGCTGAGCCTGGTGCGCAACTCCCACTACCACGGCGAGCCCGCGTACCTCGACGAGGTGGTATTCAAGATTGTGCCCGATGTCGCCAACCGAATTCTGCAGTTGCGTAACGGCGAGATCGACGTGGTGGCCGATGTGCCGCCGCGAGAGGTGGCCAGCCTGCGCGAGAATCCCGATATCGAAGTAGCCAACTTCGTGGGAAGGAGGCTCGTGATCCTGCTGTACAACACACGGCAAGCTCCCTTCGACGACGCTCGCGTACGCCGCGCGGTAAGCATGGCGCTGGACCGGCAGCTGATCGCTGATGGCCCCATGTTTGGGTTCGCAACGCCGGCGGCATCGTTGTTTCCGCCGGGAATCTGGGCCTACGACACCGCGTTGAAGCCGCATGCGCGTGATCTCGCCGCGGTTGGCGCCCTTCTGGCCGAGGCTGGCTACGAGGACACCGACGGCAACGGCCTGGTCGACCGCGACGGACAGGACCTCAAGTTCACCATCCAGACCCGAGCCGGCCTCGAGGTGTTCGAAGCGGTGGCCCCACTGGTGCAATCGCAATTGGCGCAGGCGAAGATCGGCGTGGAGTTGAGGTTCCTGGAGCGCAGCGTTGAAATCGGCAACATGCAGAAAGGTGAGTTCGACGCGGACCTCATAGGGTTCCGGGCATCTGCGTTGGCCGATCCGTCGGCGAGCCTGACGACCGATGGCCCGCGTAACCTCGGTGGCTACTCGAATCCGGATATGGACGATGTGATCGCGCGTGGTCTGGCCGCGCGGGATCGGGCCGCGGGCCTACCCATCTGGCAGGAGTTCCAGCGTCTGTTCCACGAGGAGCAACCGGTCTCGGTGCTCTACTATCCACAAACCATCGTGGCCAGCCGGGCGCGGGTACGCAGTGAAACGCACAACCAGCTGAACTCCTGGTGGGACATGCACCGCTGGTGGGTGAGCGACGCGACGCCTTGAACCACGGCGTCACGCAGTTCGAGCGCAAGCATGTGGATGCGCTACGCGAAATGAGGGCGGCGGCCAGGCAGGCCGCCGCTTTCGCGGTTCCCAAAGCTGCCGGCAATTCGAACGCCTGGGTGCGCGGGGCTATCGACGTGGACGCAATGTTGAGAGCATTCCCGGGTGTATCCATTGATCCGCGCTTTCGTCTGGATTCCTTCGTACGCGCCGATGACATCGGATGCGAGGGGCGGATCGTGGCCGTGTCCGCGGACTCGCCCTTGTTCGAATACCCTGACTCCGATTCGGCTGCCGTGGGAGCGGCTTTGGTTACCGAGCCCAGTGCCTGGAACTACCTGTGCCTCTCGGTCCTGGTGCGTGAACTGATCGAGGCGGGGGGACGTGGTGCGTATCGCAAGTGGGGCAAGCACGAGATCGCGCGCTCCAATCCGTGGGATCGCCTGTCGGTCGATCGCAAACGTCAAACCGAGCGCTTCGTTACGCAGGCCCAGTACTGGTTCCTGCGCACGCCCGACGACGTGCGCCCGCGAGTGGCCGTGGAAGAACGCGGCGTGACGGTGGTGTTCTATTCCATGCGCCGGGTGCGACACATGCCGGTCTACGAGCACCGCGACCGGTACCGCCGCTTCCATCCCACGGCGGTGTCGTTCGTAGCCGATCCCGGCCGTGAGCTGATTGGCCGCGTGCCGGTGGATCGCAGCCAGGACTGGCTGGGCGACCTGGAGGATCCAGGGCTCTAGCTCTCCGCACACGACAAACAAAGAAAAAGGGGGCGACCGTTCGGCCGCCCCCCTTTTGTTTCACTCGAAACGTTTGTTCGAACTAGAAGCGGGCTTTCACGTTACCCCACGACTGGTTCTCGGTGGCCACGACGCCGTCACAGGTGACGGTCAGGTCGAAGTCGCCGTCGGCCGTGATAAAGAACGAATCCGGAATCACGAACAGGCACACTTCGGCACCCGTGGTGTTGGTCCAGCTCAGGACCTCGGGATCGCCACTGAATCCGGTGTCGACACCGGCCACGCACGACGAGTTGTCGGTGCAGTCGGTCACGAACCACAGCGCCGGATCCCAGCTGGCCCCTGTGGGGGTCAGCACGGCGGTCAGCTGCTCACCGGCGGCCACGCATACTTCGTAGAACACGTCGGGGCCGTCGGCACCGAAGGGCACGCAGACCTCAGCCAGATCTTCCAGGTCGTTGGTGGCCAGCAGAGTGGTTCCACTCACGGTGCCGGGGCAATCCAGCGGCTCGGCCGTGGCGCATGAATTGTTGGCGGGAGGCACGGGCGGCGGCGGGCAGGTACCAATGCTGGAGGTCAGCACGTAGGGACCGGTGCCCGAAGCACTCCAGTGCTTCACGCGCAGGTAGTAGGTACCAGCGGCAGGCACGGGAAAGTCCTCGATCAACGAGAAGGTGCTGGGGCCACCGTCGTCGTCGAAGGCGATGTCGGCGCTCAGGTCGGTGCAGGTAGCTGCTTCGTAGATGTACAGCTGGGTGTCAGTGGTGGTGCCATCGAACGTTTCGGTGGCAAAAGTCACGCACTCACCGTCACCGGCTTGGAACACAAACCAGTCTTCGTCGCCACCTGCGTCGATGGCGGCATCGATGGACCCTACAAACAAGGCTGCGGCATCGGGCGCGGTGCAGTCGTTGTTGGGTTCGGATTCGGCGACAGCGACGCCGTAGTTACCGGGAAAGACGGGCTGGGTGCGCTCAATCTGTTTGTTGACCTCAATCTTGAACGTTTCGTCGGCGGCGAACAGAGGGCTTGCCAACATCAATAGAGAACAAGCAACGATCACAATCTTACGCATGAACTGCTCCTGGTTGTCTTGGTTCTGCAAGTGGATTCGATTCCGGGGACCGGTCAGACGAGCCTGCGGAATCGCGGCCATGCGAGTCAGTGCCGCGCGTGTCGTCGATCGATTCCACTCTCAGGACAGGCATCCGCAGTATAGCCACCGTTCGGGAACCAATACAAGGAACGCTTTGGAACGCGCGTTCAGTCGTTGGATGGCCTTGGCCCCTGAAAAATCTCGAAATCAACGGCCGCCGAGCACGATGGATCGCGTTGCCGACTGGCCCAAGGATGTGAGCTTCAGCATGTAGACGCCGTGGGCCAAACCCTCGCTGGCGTTGCGGAGCGAATTCCATGACACCGATCCGGTTCGCGTGTCGTTCCCCACGGGAAACCGGACAACGCGTCGTCCACGAAGGTCGAACAATTCGATCGTAGCGTTGGGGTTGGGAGAAGGAAGGGTGAAGGAAATGCGCGAGTGGTCGCTGATGGGGTGCGGCGCCACCGTCAGCTCGATTCCGCGAACGGTGGTGGTGCTGGTGGGCGTGGCGCCCTCGATCAGCAGGTAGGGACGATCCGTGTTCAAGCTGGTGTGCGACTCCACCAGCCCGCTGGGCCACTCGATGTTCACGTCGAATGACGTGTCGGCGCCCAGGCCGATCTCGAGGGCAAGACTGTCGTGCCCCAGGTACCCGGTACCGGCCTGGACCTCCCGTGTCTGGCTGACTGACCCGGTGGTAACACACACTCGGGCGCCCACCGCGTCCGGATTGCTTACGGTGCCTCGCAGTAGCAAGCGGGTCCAGTGATTCGCCGTGCCCTGATTCACGAACAGCCGCGTGGGGGCCGCGTCGTTGGTCACCACCATGTCCACGTCGCCATCGCCGTCGATGTCGCCGCTGGCCATGCTCCAGCCCATGCTGATGTCCGCAACCTGCGCGGTCGCGGCTATGTCCATGAAGTTGTTGTTGCCTTGGTTGTGATACAGAAGGTTGGCGCTGCTGAACCCGGTGTTCACGACGTACAGGTCGAGGAGTCGATCGTTGTCTACATCCAGAAACCCCGTGCCCCACCCGAAACGCTGCGAGAGTGTACCCGCGGCCACCGCGCGCTCGACGATGTCGCCGGGGCTGTCATTGCGGTACATCACGTTGCCCTGAGGCGTGTTGGTGACGTAGGCGTCCAGGTCGCCGTCGTTGTCGGTGTCGCCGAGGGCCACACCCATGCCATCTACATACAGTTTGGCCGAGGCCACCCAGCCCTCGAGGCCGGTGTCCTTGCTGAGGTCGTCGAACGTTCCGTCCTGCAGATTCTGGTAGTACGATGCGCCGCCCTGTTTGTCGTGCGCCACGACCAGGTCGGGCCAGCCGTCACCGTTCAAGTCGGCGAAGCTCGACTGGAAGCTGGGTTCGTCGTTGTTGACCCCGGCCCCGGTGTCTTCGGTGAACACCATGTTTCCCTGATTGATCCACAGACGGTTGGTCGCCTCGGGCGTTGCGCTTTCGCCGTGATACCAGAAGCTGATATGAAGATCGAGATCGCCGTCACGATCGAGGTCGCCCGCGCAAGCTCCCGTAGCCAGGGATGGAAACCCGGGCCCGATCGTCAGGTCCAGACCGCTGCCCGCCGTGCGGTTCTCGAACGTGCCGTCGCCACGGTTTCGAAACAGTCGCACCGGTACGCCCCAGCCCGCGATCAAAAGATCGCGTTGACCGTCGCCGTCCAGGTCGGTTACCAGCACCTGCTTGCTGGTGCCAACGTCGCCTATGCCCACCTGCATCGAGACGTCGGTGAAATTTCCGGTGCCGTCATTGCGCAAGACCAACAGGGGATCGCCCGCAACCTGGCCCAGGAACAGATCCAGGTCGCCATCTCGGTCGTAGTCTTCCAGCGCCACGCCACCGCCGGTATTGCCGCCGCCGCCTTCGAAGTAGTCGCCGTTCCACTGATGCACGACACCGCGCGCCACGGCCTCTTCGGTGAACGTAACCTGCGCATGGATGACCGTGGCTGGTCCCAGGACCAGGATCAATCCCAGGAGCAATCCCAGGAGACATAGGGTAACCAGGCCGTGCGGCACTACTCGATCCACGACCGGAAGTAGTCGGAATCTTCCGCGCTCAGGGCCGGGCGAGCCACGCGCAGCGGACGGAACGTGTCCAGCATGACCGCCAGCTCGTCGGTCCACTTCACTCCGATGGAGTCTTCCATGCGGCCCGGGTGCGGTCCGTGGGGAATGCCGTCGGGGTGCAGCGTTATGGATCCGTACTCGATACCCTTGCGGCTCATGAACTCGGAGCTGGCGTAGTACAACACTTCGTCGGACATGGCGTTGGAATGGAAGTAGGGCGCGGGAACTGCTTCCTCGTCGAAGTCGAACGGCCTGGGGCAGAACGAGCAGATGACGAAGCCGTCGCCCTCGAACGTCTGATGCACCGGCGGCGGCAGGTGAAATCGCGCTACCTTGGGCTCGAATGCGTCGATGTTGAGCGTATACGGAAAGTAGTAACCGTCCCAACCCACCGCGTCGAACGGGTGGTGGGCCAGTACGTACTCGGTAAGTTGGTCGTTCTGTTTGACCAGAATGGGAAACTCGCCCTTCTCATCGTGCACGGGCAGCTCTTGCGGCAGGCCCAGGTCGCGCTCGTTGAACGGAGAGCCTTCGAGAAGCTGGCCGTGTTCATTGCGGTAGCGCTTGGGCGTGCGCACGTAACCGCGGCTTTCGAATACCACCAGCCGGGCCTTGCTTTTGGCCAACCGCCAGCGATGTACGATTCCCCGGGGAATCACCACGTAGTCGCCACTGCGAATGGGCAGCGTACCAAACTGGCTTTCGAGCGTGCCCGAACCTTCGGTTACGTACACGAGTTCGTCGGCCTGGCCGTTTCTATAGAAGAACTCGTCGTTGTCGGTGGGTTGGACCGTCCACATGCTCACGTCGTCGTTGAACAGCAGCGGCACCCGGTCCAGGACCACGCTCGCGCCCCGGCCCATGCTTGCCGTGCGAAAATGCCGGTGGCGAATGCCCGGCTCGGGTTCGTGTTCAATGGCCACCTTGGCTTTGGGTGTAACCTTCAGCACTTCGGTGGGAGGGTGGATGTGGTACTGCAGTGACGAGGGACCTACGAAGCCCTTGTTGCCCACCAGCTGCTCGAAGTAGATCGAGCCGTCGGGCTTGCGGAACACCTGATGGCGCTTGGCCGGGATGGACCCGAGCCGGTGGTACAGAGGCATGGAATCTCCTGGCGGTCGGTCTAGAGGTTGCCCCGTTGCGCCTGCTCGCGCTCGATGGACTCGAACAACGCTTTGAAATTGCCCTCGCCGAAACCGCGGGAGCCCTTGCGCTGGATGATTTCGTAGAACAGCGTGGGCCGGTCCTCCACCGGATTGCTGAACAACTGCAGCAGGTAGCCCTCGTCGTCGCGGTCCACCAGAATGCGCAGCTGCTTCAATTCTTCGATATCTTCGTCGATCGGTCCCACGCGGTCAGTGAGCGTATCGTAGTAGGTGTCGGGTACCTGCAGGAAATCGACGCCGTTGGCGCGCAATTTGGTTACCGTGGCGCGAATGTCCTTGGTGAGCAGGGCTATGTGTTGCACGCCGGCACCGTTGTAGAAGTCGATGTACTCCTCGATCTGACTCTTGCGTTTGCCCTTGGCGGGTTCGTTGATGGGAAACTTGATGGAAGCGCCGTCATTGGACATGACGATGCTCATGAGGGCGCTGTATTCGGTGGAGATCTGATCGTCGTCGAACTGCATGAAGCGTTCGAATCCCATGACGTTTTCGTAGAAGGTCGCCCATTCTTCCATGCGCCCCATTTCCACGTTGCCGACGATATGGTCGATCTTGAGAATGCCGGTGTTTTGTGCCCCAACCTCGCTGGCGCGGTATCCCGGCAGGAACGGTCCCTTGTAGCTCTTGTTCTCCAGGAACGAATGAATGGTGTCGCCGTAGGTGTGAATGGCGGCGTGCCGCACGGTGCCTGCGTCGTCGGTCAGATCGTGGGGCTCCACGGCGCTCACCGCGCCCCGGGCCATGGCCTCGGAGTAGGCCAGGTCGCAGTTCTCGACCTCGAAGGCCATGTCGCGCACGCCGTCGCCGTGGCGGCGAAGGTGATCGTTGACGCCGTCGTCGGGCCCAAGCGGAGTGGAGACCACCATGGTGGCGTGGCCCTGCCGCATGGCGTAGCTGGCCTGGGTGCGGTTGCCGGTTTCCAGGCCCGCGTACGCAAAGCGCGAAAACCCGAACGCCTTGTTGTAGTAGAACTGGGCCTGCTTGGCGTTGCCGACCCAGAATTCCACGTGGTGGAGTCGTTTGAGTTTCAGAGGGTTCTGGCTCACGTTGGGGGTTCTCCTTGAACCGGGCCTTGGATACGGATGGGCGCACTGGAGTGAAGATAGCTCTGCTTACCGGGTGGTTCAAGGTGGGCGGTCTACCACGAACGGCCATTTGCCATTACCATGCTGCGGGCGTGCTGAGCGGGTGGCTACCAAGCCAGGGCCAAGCCAGGGCCAAGCCAGGTCCAAGAAAGGGAATCCCAGGGGTATGGCAGCTTCGGTGATCAGGCAATTCCTCTCTGGAATCGTGGACTACGCGGGGCTCTTTCCGCCCGCGGGACTGCCCATGGAGCAGGCCGTGGCTGAATACGCCAGTTACCTGCGGAACGACAGTACAGGCATTCTGGGCCGTTTCGTGCTGCCCGTGGCCCGCTTCGACGAATTCGAAGCCCAGATCGACCATTGGGGTTCCAAGCCCTGGCAGATCAGCGCGCTCATGGGCCCCGAGCTCGGCCCCGCTCTGGAGCGCATGAATCGCTTCCGGGAAACCCACGGTGCCGCGTCCACGGGGCGGGCCGCCATTACCAGTGTCGAGGCCAAACCACCCAGTATCGAAGATGTGACCCCGTGGGCGGCGGCCCTGCGATGCTTCGGTCCGGTGTACCTCGAAGTGCCGGTGGTCGACGACCCCACGCTTTGGATCAATGCGCTGCGCGAGTCCCACGTGTTCGCGAAGATCCGCACCGGCGGCGTGGAGCCGCACATGATTCCCACCGTTGCGCAGGTCGCTCGCTTCATTGCGCGGTGTCACGAGCGCGGCGTGGCCTTCAAGGCCACGGCGGGGCTACATCATCTGGTGCGTTCGCAGCGCGCGCTCACCTACGAACCAAATAGTCCGCAGGGAGTCATGCACGGATTCCTGAACGTATTCGTGGCGGCCGTGTTGCGCGCGGCGGGGGCGACGCAGCCCGGCGACCTCGAGAAGATCCTTTCCGAGCAGGATCCCAGCGCATTCCAGTTCAGCGACGAGGGCGTGGCCTGGCGCGATCGCACGGCTACCCGTGCCGACCTTATGAAGTACCGCGAGACCTTCGCGCATTCCTTTGGATCCTGTTCCTTTACCGAACCCATCGAAGACCTGGAGGGCGCTGGCCTGTTATGAACACTCTCGACGCAACTCACGACCCGTCTCTTACAAGTTGGGTCGAGAGCGCCCAGTCCGACGGCACCGACTTTCCCATCCAGAACCTGCCCTTCGGTGTGTTTCGTCGCGGCAGAGGTGACGCCGAGGTCGGAGTGGCCATTGGCTCGGATGTTCTGGCGTTGACGCCGCTGGTAGGGGCTGGCTGGCTGGGGCAGGACGCCCAGGTTCACCATGCCGTGGCTCAGGGCACGTTGAACGCGCTGCTTGAATTGAGTGAGGCGCAGACGCGTGATCTGAGGCGGCGCATCAGTGCGTTGCTTTCGGCATCCAACGGAGCGTTACGCGACGCTGCTTCGCAGCGTGCGTCTTGTATAGTGCCGCAGTCCGACGTGGAAATGCTCATGCCCGTGACGGTGGGCGACTACACCGATTTCTACGCGTCGGTGCATCACGCTACCAACGTGGGTAGCATGTTCCGCCCCGACAACCCGTTGCTGCCCAACTACAAGTTCATACCCGTGGGCTACCACGGTCGCGCGTCTTCGTTGGTGGTGGGCGGCACTCCGGTGCGACGCCCCTGGGGTCAGCAGAAGGCCGACGACGCCGATGCGCCCACGTTCGCACCGTGTCGATTGTTCGACTACGAGGTGGAGGTGGGTTTCTACGTTCGCGGCGACAACGACCTGGGTAGCTCGGTGAACATTGCCGAAGCCGAGGGTCGCATCTTCGGACTGTCGTTGGTGAACGACTGGTCGGCCCGCGATCTGCAGAAGTGGGAGTACCAGCCGCTGGGTCCGTTCCTGGCCAAGAGCTTCGCCACCTCGGTTGCCCCGTGGGTGGTTACCCTCGATGCGCTGGCGCCGTTTCGGGTGTCGGCGTTCGAGCGCCCGGCCGGCGACCCGCAACCGTTGCCGCACCTGGACCACGCGGTTAATCGAAACACCGGGGCCGTCGACATGCAGGTAGAAGCCTGGTTGCTCACGCCGCAGATGCGCGCGGCGAAGCACGAACCCGTGCGTCTGAGCCGGGGACACTTCCGCGACATGTACTGGACCATTGCGCAGATGCTCACCCACCACGCGTCAAACGGTTGCAACATGCGCGCGGGCGATCTGCTGGCCAGTGGCACCGTTTCCGGCCCGGAAAAGGGCAACCGGGGCTGCTTGTTGGAGCTAACGTGGCGTGGTAGCGAACCCGTGCAACTGCCTACGGGAGAAGAACGTAGGTTTCTGATCGATGGAGACGAATTGATTCTGAAGGGCTACTGCGAGTCAAAGTCGCATCGTCGCATTGGCTTTGGCGAATGCCGGGGCGTGGTGGTGGAGGCGTTGCCGGCGTGAGTGAGCCCGGCGTGAGCGAGCAGGGGAGATCATCGGAGGAACCCAAGGTCCTCTGGCGGCCCTCGCCCGAGCGGGTGGCCACGGCCAACCTGACCCGGTTCCGTGCATGGCTGCGCGACGAACGCGAGTCGGGTCGCCACTCGGGGCATCACATTCCCGAATCGTTGGACGTGTCGGGTGAGCTCTACCGCTGGTCGGTGGAGCACCCGTTCGATTTCTGGTGGTTGCTGTGGGACTTCTGCGACGTGGTGGCCTACGAAAAGGGCGACGTCACGGTCGAGCACTTCGACCGCATGCCCGGCGCGAAATGGTTTCCGCAGGCGCGTCTGAACTTCGCCAAGAACCTGCTGCGGTATCGCGACGATCATCTGGCCATCATCTCGTGGGACGAACGCGGTCGCCGGGGCACGCTGACCTACGCCGAATTGTTCGTGCAGGTAGCCCAGGTGGCGGCGGCGCTGAACGAGGCCGGGGTGGTGCGCGGTGACCGGGTGGCCGCCTACATGGCCAACGTGCCCGAGACCATCGTGGCCATGTTGGCCGCGGCCAGTCTGGGAGCCGTGTGGTCTTCATGCTCACCCGACTTTGGCGTGCAGGCCGCGCACGATCGCTTGGGTCAGATCGAACCGCGGGTTCTGTTTGCCAGTGACGGCTACCTGTACAACGGCAAGCCGATCGACTGCACCGAGCGGATCGCCGATCTGGCGCAGCGCATTCCTTCGCTCGAGAAGGTGGTGGTGGTGCCGTTCGATGCTGCGTCGCCTCGTTCGGTGGCGCACACTCGCAATGCCGTGCTTTGGTCCAATTTTATCGGTGCGCACGAGTCGGTCACCGAAATCCAGTTCGCCCGGCTTACCTTCGATCATCCGCTCTACATTCTGTACAGCTCTGGTACCACGGGCCTGCCCAAATGCATGGTGCACGGAGCGGGCGGCACGTTGTTGCAGCACATGAAAGAGCTGGTGCTGCACACCGACGTACGGCGCGCGGATCGCCTGTTCTACTTCACTACCTGCGGCTGGATGATGTGGAACTGGCTGGTGAGTGGCCTGGCCACCGGGGCTACGTTGGTGCTGTACGACGGTTCGCCGTTTGCGCCGAACGACGTCGTTCTGTGGGACATGGCTGAGCAGGAGGGCGTGTCCATCTTTGGCACCAGCGCCAAGTACCTGGCCCTGGCCGAGAAGCGGGGTGTGCGTCCGCGCGAAACGCAGAAACTCCCCGAGCTGCGGGCTATTCTTTCGACCGGTTCCACGCTGCTGCCCGAGAGCTACGACTACGTGTACCGCGCCATCAAGACCGACGTGTGTGTATCGTCCATTTCGGGTGGGACGGACATTGTTTCGTGCTTTGCGTTGGGCAACCCCACGCAGCCGGTGGTGCGTGGAGAGCTGCAGACCCGGGGTTTGGGCATGAGCGTGGAGGTGTTCGACTCGCAAGGCCAGTCCGTGGCTCGCGGTGAGAAGGGGGAGCTGGTGTGCACCATGCCGTTTCCCTCGATGCCGGTGGGGTTCTGGAACGATCCCGACGGGGCTCGGTACCGCGCGGCGTACTTCGAGCACTATCCCGGTGTGTGGCGGCACGGGGATTGGGTGGAGCTGACTGACCGCGGGACCATGATTTTCCACGGGCGCAGTGATGCCACGCTCAATCCCGGTGGCGTGCGTATTGGTACGGCCGAGATCTATCGTCGGGTGGAGCAGATCGAAGAGGTGCTTGAGAGCGTGGTGGTGGCTCAGCGGCACGAGGGTGATGTGCGGGTGGTGTTGTTCGTGCGACTGCGCGACGGGCTGACGCTGGACGATGACTTGCGCGATCGGATTCGTCGTGACATCCGCAAGCATGCGTCGCCGCATCACGTGCCCAGGGTCATCGCGCAGGTGAACGACATTCCGCGGACGGTGAGTGGAAAGATCAGCGAGATTGCGGTTACCCGGGTAATTCACGGAGAGCCGGTGGACAACCGGGATGCGTTGGCGAATCCGGAGGCGTTGGGGGAGTTTGAGGGTCGGCCCGAGCTGGTTTAGTCAGCCGGCGTGGCAAGCCTCTTGACTCGTTGGTACGGCGCCCGAATACCCTCAGCGAGGTTTCTCTGAGTCAGGCCCAGTACCTCGTACCCGGCCGAGATACCCAATAGAGAGTTTGGAGAGAAGATCAATGAGAACCAAGTGCGAACCTGATAACTCTGCACGACCTCTTACCATGACAGTCGAGCGACTCATGAAGGCCGGCGCGAGTGAAATCTACGAAGCATGGACCCAGAAGTTTGATTCATGGTTTGCACAACCAGGGGAACTAATCATGACTCCTGAGGTCGACAAGCCATTCTTCTTCTACAACCGGAAGGATTGGGGACGACATCCTCACTACGGTCGATTCCTGGAGTTGAAGAAGGACGAGTTGGTGGAGATGGCCTGGGTGACCGGGGAGCCAGGAACGGAAGGCGCTGAGACTGTCATTCGAGTCGAGCTGTCGGCACGGGAAGAGGGGACACTACTACGGCTCACGCACTCCGGTTTTTGCAACGAAGCGTCCCGAGATGGGCATGCGGAGAACTGGCCCGAGGGGTTGGAAGTTTTGGACAAGGCTTTGTGTCCGGAGAAATAGTCTCCAACGGATCACGTCAGTTACGTTCTATCTCTCAGCGACCATGATGCACCGCAATCTGTTCCTCACTCAGGTTGAGGAAGCGAGCCGCGTTGTCATAGAGAATCGCCCGCTCCTGTTCGTCAGAAAGGAACGGGGCGGCTTCAACTGTTTCGATGGCGATCGTAAGCGCACCCGGCCAGAACATCTGATCGGTCCCGAAGAGGAGCCGATCCCCCAGTCCAGCGTCCACCAGTTCACGGAGCGCATTGTAGAACGCTTCGCGCGGGAGCACCCAGGCCAGTACCCCAATGTCGGCATAGAGGTTGGGGTAGATGTACATCATCGCCGTCGTTTCATCGAGGTAGGGCCATCCGGCATGCATGAGGTAGGCACGCAGACCGGGGCGACTGGCGATTACGGGCTCGAAGAGCGTCGGACGACCTAGTGTGACACGAAACGCCGGCGCGAATGTGTGCGGACCACCGGGCGGCCCCAACCCGGTGTGGAGGGCGAGGGGGACACCGGATGCCTCCAGGTAGTCGTAGTACGGGGTGAGGCGTACGTCGTCCGGTGCGATCCCGAAGTATTGCAGGCCGAGTTCGCCGAGGACGCCCACCGTCCCTGCCTCGACCAGCACCCGCAGTGAATCGACGGAGTGCTCGGGGAGTCCATCGTCGCCGAGGGACGCACCGCCGATGAAGCGGCCTGGAGCCGCCTCGTGCCATGCCCGGAGAGACGCTTCAGGTCCGCTCACGACCGCAAGCACGACATTGTTGCGGTCCATCTCGGCGAGTGTGGCCCGCAGGTGATCTTCCGCATTGGTTGGTGCCACCAATGCTCGGGCCTCGGGGCGGTTGGCCCAGTCGGCCTGTATCCCCGGTGGCACCCCGGTGTAGGAGTGGAGGTGGACGTCGATCACGGGACCGCGTTGTGCGACGACCTCGGTTGCCGAGAGGGCGAGAAGAACAGCGACAGCGATAGCGAGTTTCTTCATAGCGACCTCGTCTATGGTTACGAGAGCAGCATAACGTAGAGCTAACGGTTACTCCGGTCAGTTGCCGTAGCGGTTCGCGCCCCGGATGCTCGGATGACCTTCACCACGCAGTATCCAGTCCACGCACCCGGGGCGGCAAGCGCCGAGGTCTGCTGCAGCGACGTGTTATGCGCCTGACCGGGATATGCCCAACACCAAGGCCAACCCGGATGAGACATCCAGCATCACCGAGCTGGGCAAGGCCTTCACACGTTCAGCCAGGAATTGTCTATCCAGAGTGAGTAGCTGAGAAACGTTCACTACCGATATTCGGGGGAGCCCGCTCTGCCGACGAGTTAGACGAACATTTCCCGGAGCCTTTGCCAGCCGTTCATTCGACGTGACGGCTGCGACCAGGACGGTGTCTATTGCGCTAGTGTTGAACGAGTCGGCCGAAACAACAACCACGGGCCGCCGAAGGCCGGGTTCGGATCCGCGAGGAGCTGGAAGCGAGGCCCACCAAACCTCTCCGCGCTGCACTACCAGTCGTCCTCGCCAAGGGAGACTGACTGCAAGACTTGCAGAACTGGATCGAGACGACCGGATTCCCGCTCAGGCCCATAGACCTGATTGAGAGCTTCCGTGACCGGTTCATCCCCTTGGTCGGCTAGGAGTTGCGCGACCGCACGTTGGTAGAGTTCGCTGCGCGACAAGCCGAGTTTCTCGGCGAGCTTTTCCGCAGCCTCGAACAAAGCGTCTGGAATGGAGATTGCAGTCTTCATGAGACAAGTATAACCGTGGTTATACCTACTGTCAAGAGCCCGGCTAGCTGTTGAGGACGCAACAACGTGGCAGCGGCGCCCCGGAGCAGCAGGGCCCGCGGAACACCCGCGACCGCTAGCGGTCTTGTGAAGGCCCTACTGTCTGGGTGTTGCAGTCCTCATGATAGCACCAGCCTGCCGGCGCCCCCTCCGTGATGACTCGAAAGCCACTCGATCGCTCGCCTACGGACTTGCCGTCCTTGGTTTGGCAGACCAACGCGAGCTCTAAATAACACGGGGGTGGGTCGCACCTTGGATCCTCGCTCTGCCGCAGAAATATGACGACGATCGAGCAGGAATCCCATTTGCAGATACGCTGGTCAAAGTTGCTCGAAATATCATCGAGGATCGATCCGACCCGATCTGCTTCCCAATCGGGAATCTCGAGATTGGGTTGGAACTCAGTACCCGCCACGGCATCTGCTCGGGCCGAGACCTCCAGCGTCTCCAGTAGGTCATCCTCCGGCCAGCGAAGAGGCAGGAACCGCTCCGGGCTTGGCGTCGATCCGGATTTGGCACCGTCCCGGAAGCTCGCCAAGGCATCGGCGGTTCGAAACTGGCGCCAGAGAAGCTGGGCACGTATGAAATGAGCGAAGTCCAGCCCCGCATCCAGCGCGTTCTGGATTCTCACTTCTGCCTCGTCAAAGGCGAGGAGGTGCGTGTACAAGACTCCGAGCGCGAGTTCACTGTGAGCGTCGTCGTGTTTCGCCACTTCTTGTTCGAACTGTCGGATGGATTCGGCGTACTCGCCAAGTTGTTGGTAGGCGATTCCCACGTAGTGGTGAGCACCCGGATAATCGGGGTTCGTCTCGAGCAGGCTCTCGAGATTCTTGAGCGCCTTCTTTTCTTCATTCTGGCTCAGGTGCTTCTTGGCCTTCTCGAACAGCTCGGTCTCCTTCCTGGTGTCTGCTGCTACGCCACTGACCAGTAGACTACCCACCAGAATGAGAATCGCCGCGTGCATCCACTTCATTTGACTTCTCCCTGACGGCTTGGAGTTTCCAGCGGCGGGTTAGGCGGACCGTTCAGCCGCTGTACGCGGGGGTGGCCCGCTCCGATTGTGCGACCGCTGCGATCGCGTCCGCGAGTGACTCAGCGGAAGCCCGCGAATTCACCAAGAACGCCGCCATCGAAGATCCGTCGCTCTGGAGGACCACAAGGAGTGGAACTCCGCCCTCAGGCCCGACGAATTCATAACCGCCGACTTCCCGGTACGTGACGACCGACACGTACGGCTCGGAGTCAGCACCAGAATAGACCGCTCGAAAGTAGCCATCCCCGAACACCGCTTCCACGGGCTTGGTACTTTGGTTGAGCACTAGCTCCAGTTGAGTCAATGGGTCTTGGCCCTGCGGCAACGGCTGGGGAACGTACGACACTCGCATCCCACAGCCGAGGCCAGCGATGAGAATGCAAATTATACCCAACGCTCTTTGCATTATCCGTCTCCTGTCGAGGGCGCTTGATGATCTGCAGCGGCCACGAAGTTGACCTGTCGTGATGACCAACTGCCCAAACAGTAATGCGAATTTACTTGTGACCTTGGCTTAGATTCCGCATAACGGATCGCGCCCTCACTTGCAGCAAGGGCCAACTGGATCTCTCGCATCAAAGCTGACGGTCGCGGCCCGCAGCTGTCAAGTGCACTGCGATGTCATGCCGTCGGATGCCTAAGGGCTCAGAAGGAAGGCGGCGGCCACGTTTTGAGCTGGACGGTATGGTGCAGAACACTGTCTGCGATGAGCTGAATGGCTGGTTGCGCATACAACTCAGCGGCGCCGTCGCCATGGAGGTCGACCCGGATGGTCAGAACCACTCGCGTGGCGGGCCAACCATTGATGTCGAGGTGTCCGTTCTCGTCTGTCGCGAATTCATCGGCCACCAAGGGCTCCTGAATGACCCTGTGCGAACCCTCTGTCGCATAGGGTTCTCCCCATTGGAAGACGACAACCGTTGCTTCGTGCTGCAATGGTTCACCCGATGGGTGGAGTAATTGAAGTTCGAGTGAAGCGGACGCCGGTAGCAGGTCCAGACGACTTTCCACTGTCTGAGTCACGAACGGCTGTCCGGTGCGAGCCGAGAAGGTGTAGCCATCTTGGACGCTCACGTAGCCAGGCTTGGTCACGACGAGAGTGTAGCCGCCGGCCTCGAGGCCGCGAATGCGAGTCTGACCCGTAGCGGAGGTTGTACCCTCGGTGATCAGCTCCCCGCTGTTACTCCGCGTGAGAACATACTCGGCATCTCCGGCCAGCTGGCCGGTGGCGTCATCCAACACCTCGAAGAAGATTCGACCTTCCACTCCCTCCGGACCCTTGTAGGGCTCGTTGGTGCTACAACCGCCACCGTCCACTGACATGGCCATGAGCAACGGCGCCAGCAGCAACATCGAGGCACGGGGTATTCGGGAGCACGGCATAGGAATCCCTTTCGGTGACCTGGGTGACTCCCAGCCAGTGCGAGGAGCGCGCCTCATTTCCGAAATCCGGCGAAGTCCTCCGTAAATTTTTGAACTGCTGGGAGTTATACCTTGCGGCCGCAGTCAAGGCGGCGGCAAGCGAGGTGCCACGAGTACACTGGCGTACACAGGTCTGTATCGAATCCTTGGCGCCGTCTAACGGTATGCCGTTAGACGGCCGGTCGCCGCCCTAGACGTGGCAGCCACCGGCCGACTTTCGAGCAGTAGGCCTCGTACTGGCTTCCGCGATAGAGCCCTCTCACGACGAGGCTCTTTGGCGCATCAATCGGGGCGGGCGTACCCCTTCCGAACGTGGCGAAGTCCCACACGCACCAGCCGTAGATCGAGACGCCTGCGACGAGGAAGGGGAGGGCGGCCGCGCGCGCAAGCGCGGAGCCGAGAGGTTGGCCCTGGGCAATCAGCAACGGGACGTAGACGGCAACCGTGCCCGGCACGAGCAGCGTAAACAGGAGGTTTTTGAAGAACAGCGCCATCGCCGGATCTCGCGGCTGTCTAACGATATGCCGATCAGCTGCCGGGCGTCCTTGGCGCGCCAGGTGCCTACACGGCCTTCACTCTCAGTATGCGGCCCACGCACCTGGCGTGACAAGGGCCCGGTCTGCTGCAACGGCCTGTTAGGCGGCTACGATCTGCGGTTCGCACGCTTATTTCTCATGAATTCTTCGGCTTTGTTACGACGCACGGCCGCCAACTCTGCCATTAAGGGTTCAAGCGAACTGAACTTCAGCTGAGTACGGTTGATAATGGCTGCGGCGAATGCCCACCCCAATTGACACATCTGTAGGGTGGTCTGGTGAAGCGCGACGATGTCGGACGCCATATTCGAGAAGGCTTTTTCTGCCAACGGCGGAACGGTATTCAAGCGCCACTCATGCTCGGAAAGCTCGGCGGTGGAGCCGGGCGAACGCCATATGGGGAATGTCGGTTGAAAGGATCAAGGTGTCACTGGGCGGCGTCCACCCGCGTGAATTTCTCGTCCCAGGATTGGCCCCGTTGCCACGTGTAGAGCGCGCTGTTCACGCGCCGCTTCCCGTCATTGCCGGTTGTTTCCGTGCTGTCGAGGAACCCGAGCGTGCGCCGATCGCGCGCCCAGCACAGACCTTCGATCTTCTCGCCGTCGTATATTGCGTTCATCCCGGTATTCCTCGGGGAGAACCCGACGATGTGGAGTGTATCGCGACCTGTCTCTTCGTCGTGCAACACATAGGCGACGTAGTTCATTGTCTGATGAGCAGCGTATCGTTCGACGCTTTCCATCGTAATTAACCGATAGTCGTCCTTCAGGTGAACCAGGTGCAACGTTCCCACCTTGCGTTCCTTCGTGGCTGGCTTCGTAGCCTCGTCTTTCGAGTGCCCTTCCTCGTCAGCCTTCGTCTCCGGTGACTGCAAATAGAACAAGTACAAAGAGCAGTAGGTCATGTCATAGGAGAGGACGAAGTCGAACGTCCTTCGCGAACCGTCCTGCGTGTCCAACAAGACCAGTGTCTGGCCCGCACGTTTGTTCTTCGGCCTGGCAGTCCTCGAGTCCTCGAGCGGCGGCTTCTGCAAAGCGCTCACCCAACGCTGATGTGATTCGCATTGTGCTTGCTCCGCGCTGGTCAGGTCGGTCGCGTTACGACCATTGAATTGACAGTATTGCCTCTGAGCGGCGAACGTCCTCGGGGCCGGGGGCCCGTCGGCTGCAGCGGCCTGTTAGACCGCTGGCTATCGCTTCCAGAACTGCCACCACCTCGGTTTCGCCGGGCGCCAGCGCCCCCCGAGATCTCCCAGGCGAGGGTGATCAGGAAAATGCTCACGGAAAACTTGTACCCATTTGTCAAACTTAGCCTGAGCCATCGGATACATGTGATGGGGCTGCAGGAAGAACTCCGGAGGAGACTTCTGCAGCACGGTGAATCCTGACCCTTCGCGACCACATGCGGGGCACGTGTAAGTGCGAGCATCGTAGGGCTCCTCCTCGCCACCCATACCGCGGAAGTCGCAGTCGATCTCCCAATGAGGTGTGCCGCAAGTGCAGTTCAGTTCTACAAGTCGCTCCGGTGTGGACATTTCGTCTCCATGTCGGTCTAACGGATTGGGCATCACCTGTGGGTGGCGTGCCGCCTATGGTTCCACTCTACAACCGAGGCCTTTTGGCGCACTAGCCGGCGGGTGTATGCCCTGGTTAGACGGCTTGCCGCCGCTAGTAGACAGGTCCACTATTCACGACCAAGACGGTTAGAATAGCTGAAACCAAACCGAGAACGACGAAGAACTCGGGCCCGGGTCCTTCCCGTCCGATATCCCGAGTAGACATGCGGAGCACATCTGAGGAGGAGTACCAATGCCCCTCCACCAGGAGCGCATCGGCATTGAGCTCATCCACGCGCCCTACGACCGTGGATTCGACCAACTCAAGCTCTACGTAGTCGCCGATCTCCACTTCGCCGCGAAAATCGAGATCCGGAGTCACTTTGAGAGACTTGTTGACAGGACCTAGACGACCGCCAGAGCAGCCAACCAGACATGTAACTGCAACTAGGAGCGACGCGAGCATGACCCGAAGTACAATCCGTCGATAGCGCGAGGTGGTCCCCAATGCACGCTCCTCGAATCCGTCTAACGGTATTTAGGCCGCAAGAGGCCGCTCTGGAGCTGGATCTTGAGTGTGCCCCAGTTCACTTGGGCGGCTCGGATGTGGAATCGGGCGAACGCCATGTGGGGAGTGTCGGCTGACAGGACCAACGTGTCACCGTGGGGTGTCCACCCGCGTGAATTTCTCGTCCCAGGATGGGCCCTGACCCGGGGGCCGTGCGGCGGGTCGTTGCCACGTGTAGAGCGCGCTGGCCACACGTCGCTTCCCGTCATCGCCGGTTGTCTCCGTGCTGTTGAGGAACCCGAGCTTGCGCTGATCGCGCGCCCAGTGCAGATCTTCGATCTTCTCGCCGTCGTATATGGCGTTGATGCCGATGTTCCTCGGGGAGAAGCCGACGATGTGGAGTGTATCGCGACGTGTCTCTTCGTCATGCGACACATAGGCGACGTAGTTCATTGTCTGATGAGCAGCGTATCGTGCGACGCTTTCCGTCGTAATCAACGGATAGTCGTCCTTCAGGTGAACCAGGTGCAACGTTCCCACCTTGCGTTCCTTCGTGGCGGGCTTCGTCTCTGGTGACTGCAAATAGAACAAGTACAAAGAGGAGTAGTTCATCTCATACGAGAGGACGAAGTCGAACGACTTTCGCGAGCCGTCCTGCGTGTCCAGCAAAACCAGTGTCTGGCCCGCGCGTTTGTTCTTCGGCTTGGTCGCACTCGAGTCCTCGCCCAGCGGCTTCTGCAGAGCGCTCACCCAACGCGAGTCACGGCTGATGCGCGGGTCTTGTCCGCGTTCAATGGAGAACGTGACGTCGCCTTCCGTCGACCACACGCGAACGTTCCCGTCGCCCCGGTGCGGACGCTCCTCCGCGGCCATCCAAGCTCCGTCGGCAGAGATGACTGGGTTGCGCAGGGCAGACGGCCCTTGATCGTCTGTCGAATTATGCGCCGACGCGATCACAGGAAAAGCGAGTAGTGAAACCAGATGTGTCCAGTGCAGTGCTGATGTGATTCGCATTGTGCTTACTCCACGCTGTCAGGTCGGTCGCGTTGCGACCATTGAATTGGCAGTATTGCCTCTGAGCGGCGACAACAGAACAGGAGCTGGCCGGCCTAACGGACCCCGCCCTCACTTGCGGCAAGGGCCTACTAGGATTCCCAATCCAAGATGAAGGCCTCGGCCCGCAGCCGCCAAGTGCAGGGCGATGTTAGGAAGCGGGCTACTTTTGCGAGTCTTCAATCCACTGAATATCC
>JAJDAC010000044.1 GCA_029262065.1 Candidatus Krumholzibacteriota bacterium
CCCAGCGTCTCGAGCTTGTCCATGAGCCGCTGGCCCATACGGGCATGCAGGTTGCTCTTCAATGCATTGTTCTCGGCAAGCTCCTTTATGTCGGCCCCGGCCACGAAGGCCTTTTCGCCGGCACCGGTGAGCACCAGCACCCGAACCTCGGAGTCGTTGCGGAGTTGCTCGAATACGCCGTCGAGTTCGCATAGGGTTTCTCGGTTCAGCGCATTCAGCGCCCGCGGCCGGTCGATGGTGATCCAGGCGACGCCGCTGTCGATCGATAGTCGGAGGTTTTGATATTCCATGGCTGAGCTGCCTTTCGGGCCAAGCCAGGCCCCACTGATGATCCAGAACCCTGCGTGCTTGTCGTACGCCCGGGTGTGCCCTAGCCTAACGCTCGTTTCCGGCCCTAGCAAAGGCCAACTCTTGGGAGGAACGCTAATGAGAATTCTGGTACGTACGGCGGCTGTCGCCGCCATGCTCCTATTGACTGCCTGCGGCGGCAAGACCGTGACCCGTGTCGATACCGCCAGCACCATTGACCTGAGCGGTCGCTGGAACGACGTGGATTCACGCGAGGTGAGCACGCAGATGGTCACCTCCATCCTGAACGCCCCCTGGCGTGACCGATGGGAACGCGAGAAGGGCGGCGTCAGGCCCACGATCATCGTGGGACAGATCGCCAATCGAAGCAGCGAGCACGTTGCCACCGAGACCTTCACCAAGGATATCGAACGTGCCTTCATCACCTCGGGTGGCATTCGCCTGGTGGCCAGCAGCGAGGAACGCGATGGCGTACGCGACGAGCGCCGCGACCAACAGGACTTCTCGGACCCAGCCACGGTGAAAGAGTTCGGCAAGGAGCTCGGCGCCGACTTCATGCTCATGGGCACGATCAACAGCATCACCGACGAAGAGGGCAAGAAGAAGGTCGTGTTCTACCAGGTGGACCTGGACCTCACCAACATCCAGACCAACGAAAAGGTCTTCCTGGATCAGAAAGAGATCAAGAAGTTCATCGAGCGTTAGGTCCTACGATGCGTTCGCCCATTGCCCTTCTGCTCGTGGCCACCGCACTGGTGGCCGCGGGCTGCAGCACGTATGCCAACACTGCCAGCCAGCTGCGCGAGCGGGTGGACAGCGGTGATCTGCCCGGCGCACTCGAGCTACTCGAAAAGCGCGGCGGCGACGATCCCGACGTGCTCAACCTGCTCGAGCGCGGCTTGCTTCTGTTCTACGAAGGCCGTTTCCAGGAAAGCAACACGGCGCTGCAACGCGCCGAAGACAAGATCGACGAGTTGTACTCCAAGAATGTCGGTAAGGAAGCGTTGGCGTTCCTTACCAACGACGGCACGCTTCCCTACAGCGGCTACCCCCACGAACAGGTGATGCTGCACATATACGGAGCCCTCAACTACATGGCGTTGGGCGAAACCGAAGACGCGTTGGTGGAAGTACGACGCGTGAGCAACCGGTTGGCGGTCATGGAAGACCTGCGCAAGGACAAACAGGGCTACTCCACGGACGGCTTCGCCGAATGGCTGTCGGGGATCCTGTACGCCGATGACGGCGACGCCAACGGGGCCCTGGTCTCGGCGCGCCGGGCCATGGGCGCCTACGACGAAGCAAATACAATGTTGCAACAGCCCCTGCCCGAAGCGCTCATCGCCGATCGCATCGGCTGGGCGCGCCGATTCGGCTCGTCGGCGGAAGCGCAATCGCTGGCCGAGACATATCCCGAAATAGCCGCGCGCGTGAAGCCACTACCGCCAAACGAAGGCGAGTTGATTCTCGTGTACGAGAGCGGCTACGTGTCGCGACTGGTGGAACAGAAGCTCAGCTTTCCCATCTTCAAACACGACGACAACCCGGACCCCGAAGCGGTCTACCGGCGGGGCCATCGCGGCGTCTACCGCGATACGGGCAAAGTGGAACTGGCGTACTGGTTGGAGGTGGCGACGCCCGTCATGCAACCCACGCATCCGCAGCTGCGATCGGCGCGGATGACCGTGGGCGGTCAAAGCACCAACAGCTTTCTGGCCCAGGACGTCTCGGCCATCGCCAAGCTCACGTTCGACGAGGGATCGGCCAGCCGCACCCTTCGCACCATCGGCCGAGCCATTGCCAAGGCCGTCGTCACCGAGAAGATCAAGAAGAAGGACTCCGTCCTGGGATTCCTGGCCAACGTCACGGGAGCTCTCACCGAACGGGCCGATACCAGGTCCTGGAGCACGCTTCCCGACCGCATCCACATGGCCCGGATACGTCTGCCCGAAGGGGTTCACGCGGTGGAAGTGGAAATCCTGGACGCCCAGGGACGGGTGGGCCAAACGGCCACCTTCGAGCAGGTAGAGATCGTCCCGGGCGAAATCACCCTGCTCCACCATCGCTCCTACCGCTAGCGGCGGCGGCGGCCGGTGGCGGATTCGGCCTTCCGTTTGCATCCTGGTACAGATTCCAGCCTCTGAACCCAGGGATCACAAAGGAGCCTCTCCGTGGACACCCAGACCCAGCCTTCGCCGACCCGTATCCTGGATACGATCAACGGGTACAAGAAGACCGCATCGCTCAAGGCCGCCCTCGAGCTCGACGTGTTCACCGCCATTGGCGAAGGAGCAACCACGGCCGACGCGATTTCCACCAGCGTGAAGGCGTCGCCGCGCGGCGTCCGGATGCTGTGCGACTACCTGGCCTCCATGGGATTCCTGTCGCACTCCAACGGCGGCTATACCCTGACGCCGGAGTCCAAAGCCTATCTCGACCGCCACTCACCGCGGTTTCTGGGCGATGCGGCGTTCTTCATCGCCTCACCCACGCTCGAGCATGCCTATGATCTGTTGACGGACGCGGTTCGGCGCGGAGGTACGGCACTCCTTGGTTCGGGCACCTGCAGCTCAGAGAATCCCATCTGGATCCACTTCGCCAACAGCATGGCCCCCATGGCCTGCCCCGGAGCCGAGACCATTGCCAGGCTGATGGATGCCGAGGAAGGCAACGCGTGCAAGACGCTCGACATCGCCGCCGGCCACGGACTCTACGGATTGACGATTGCCAAGCACAACCCACGCGCCCACGTCTACGCGGTGGACTGGGACGACGTGTTGGAAGTCGCCGCGCTCAACGCCATGGAAATGGACCTGACCGACCGATGGCACCGCCTCCCGGGCAGCGCCTTCGAGGTGGACCTGGGCAGCGGCTACGACCTGGTGCTGGTCACGAACTTCCTGCACCACTTCGGACGCGATTGCTGCCTGAAAGTGCTACGGCGGGTGCGTGAGGCCATGGCCCCCGGTGGACGAATGGTGACCCTGGAGTTCGTACCCGACGAAGAACGGCAGCAGGCCCACGACGCCTTGGCGTTCGCGCTGACCATGTTGGCCACCACGCCCGAGGGCGACGCCTATACGTTTTCGGAGCTGGACTCGATGTTCCGCGAGGCAGGCTTCGGCGAGACACAGCTCCACGACCTGGCCACGTCTGCCCACAAAGTCCTCATCACGAAGATGGCCTGAGAGCCGAGAACGCCTAGCGAATCTCGAGCTCAGGACGGAAGAACGCTTTCAACACGCCAAGGCTCACGTTCTCCGTGGCCGTAGCCGTGCAGTTGACGGTAAGCGTACCCAACGTGACGTCCAACGCCAGATTCGCCAGGGTTTCATCGAACAGATGCGAATCCGAAATCGTGAAGCTGAGTTCGCGACCGGCCGGAAACGCCTGCGCATTGCCGGCGCACGGAACCTCGAACGTCAACCGAACCAGAACCCCCTCGGCGGTGCCGATGGCACTACCGCTCGCGGCGGCCACCTTGACCTGACCCGCCGCGAACTCCGGGTTCGCGTCGAGTAGACCGAAGAGGTCCCCGTTCTCCCACGTGGGCGCGCTCAAGAAATCATCGGCCGAGTAACCGATCACCAGATCGATGCCCGCCAAGGGTGCCGCATTGGCCAACACTACATCCACTATCACCGTCTGTGACTCCGCGGAAAACTCCACGGTTTGATCGGCAATCGAGATCGCCACCTGGGCGTGCGACAGCGTGGCGGTGGTGGCCGAGAGGATGGTGAGCAGCGCGAGGCCGGCACCCATGCGAAGCACTTTCCGTCCCATGTCTTTAACCTGAAACCGCATTGGTTTCCCTTCCTTCGATGCGGCCTGTCGATGTTGTGTTCGAACCAGGCCTTCGTTGAGTTCCTAAGATGCGTGGATCCGCTAGCGGACCAGGATCATCCTCTTGCTCTGCGACACGCCCGGACCTTCCAGACGGTAGATGTACACACCACTGGCCACGGGCCGACCGTCGACGTCGTCGCCCAGCCACAGGACCGCATGCGACCCCGCGGCCTGGTGTCCGCTGACCAGTGTCTTGACCTTGCGACCGGCCACGTCGAATACGCTCAGCTCGACCGCGGTTGCGCTGGGAAGCTCGTAACGAATCTCCGTACGCGGATTGAACGGATTCGGCCGGTTCTGCTGCAACAGCGCCGCTCCGGGATTGCTGGGCGTAACACCATCGGAGGAAAACGACATGGTCACGGTACCCTCGAGTTCAAAACGCTGGCCGGCCTCGCCGAAGCCAAGCGCCTCTTCCACGCGAAGATCGATGGAAGTCCAATCGGAATCGGCGGGATCGAGACGCAATTCGAATCGCGTGACTCCGTCCTGGGCCCAGGCCCGGTTTGATGCAATCGCCGCGACGAGTCGCCCATCAACTACGTTGGTTGCCACCAGGGCACCGTCGGCGCGGTCGGCGCGCAAGCCGGTGAACGCTGTCCTTTGATCCAATCGAACCGTCAGGTCAACGCCGGCCAGCGGAGCCGAGGAACGGACCGCCATGGGAACCACGACCGTACCGTCGCGTTCGACCGTGGCATCGCCATCGGCCTCGATGCGAAGTGGCTGCGTCGACTTGTCGACCAGGGCCTGCGCACCGGGCGGCGTGCCCACGATCTCCTGCAAAATGAGGATGGCGTCACCGGAGGTAACTGATCCGTCACGGTCGACGTCGGCCGCGCACAGTTGAGCCGCGGTAGGCACCACCAGCCCCACGTCGATGCGCAACGCTAGTACGGCATCGTTGCTGAGAACCTCGCCGTCACCGGACACGTCGAACAGGTCACAAGCTGGCTCGACCGAACCTTCTACAAGGACGCCACCGAGCGGCGTGCCGACCTCGTCGAATACGTTCATACCGCCAAACCCAACTGTGGATATCGCGAGCGGAGCGTCCGTTGCGATTTCAAACCGCAGGAGGAATACCTGACCGTCGGCGTTGGCTACGTCGAGGCCTCCCGGCCGGGCCGCGCCGACACTCAATTCACCAGCGATGGCGCCGTCAAAGGCCGGTGTAAACCCACCGGCGGTCACCAACAACGCGCCCAGTTCGGCATCGACGAATGTAAGCACGGCAGAGTCATAGAGAATGGTTCCGTCGAAGGCGGCCACGCCCGTCAGGCTGATGCCCTCGATGCCCAGTTCCACCACGGTGCCGCGAGGTAGCCCCGACAAGTCGTCGATATCGAGAGTCAGCGGTGGCACCACCACGAGCGCGCCGGTAAGCGGGTCCAGCGTGTAGGTATCGTTCGTGGTGATCACTTCGAGCCGAGTACCCACAATCGCCAGGGAGGCGACGTCGCCCTTATCGATCGGGAATTCTGCCAGTCCGTCGAACACCGACGACCAAAGGAACGAACCCGGGTCACACCCGGCATTTGCGCCGGAAAGGTCGGTGGGGTCGAGAGCGAGGATCTCGACGTCGCCACCTACGTTCGAGCCACCCACGAACAGATAAGCCGTTCCGCCAACATCGGTCAGCAGGAAGTCGGTCGTGGGGCCGAGAAAATCGAAGTCTTCGGCCGCGACGATCGTGCGAATGTTGTTGCCCACCGATAGTCGCGAGATGCGCGTCTTGTCGTCGGGGTACGCGTACCGCACGAACGCGCGGTGGGCGATCTCCACGGGAGCGGTGCGCGCTTCGGCCTGCATCAACAGGGGATCACCAGAACGCGGCCCATCGCAAGGATCCACCAAGCCTCGGTAGATAGACGCCGGCTTGCCGTGGCACTCGAGCACCATGACACTGTTGGCGAAACTGCCGCCGCCCTGGGTAGCCACCATGACGGCCGGAGCCCCGTCCACGTCGAACACGTGCGTGAGAATGATGCCGGAGGATCCGGTGTCGAAGGTCCATAGCTCACCCGCCGTGTCGTCCAAGCCAGTGACGACACCCGCGGCCACCGAAACGTCGACCAGGTCACACGGCACGGGCAGCAAGGTATCGCTGTCAACCAGGTACGTGTTGCCACTGTCCATGGTTACGGTCAAGCCGGCCGAACCCTGGGCCAGACCGGTGACGTTGGTCTCGGCCTGAAAGAACGGATCGGTCGTACCGTTCGTTCCTTCGAGCACGTAGGTCCAACGGGCAATGCCATCTTCGGCACCCACGATGCAGCCAGCCTGCTCGTCCGGCCCCGCGCCACGGAGGTTGTCGGTGGGCACGCGAATCACCGTGGCCGCACCCGCCAGGTCCTGGCCGGCTACGATCACACCATCGCTACCCGACAGCAGAAATTGCGGGAAGGTTCCCAGAGCCCAGTATTCGAAGTTGTTCGTGGGACCAACCAATGTGCCATCGAGAGCATGAAGCGTCAGTCGAATGCCCGGATTGGTCGCTCCCGCCGGCGTGCGCGAGAGTATGAGAATCTCGTCTCCCGGGTTGTTCGGCTCGAGATCCAGTTTTTCCAGACCCACGACATCGGTGAAATCGATGTTGGGTTGGCAGGTCAGACCGCTGTCTTCGAACGTCCACGCCTCGCCACCCTGGCAGTCAAGCTGACCCACGGTGCCGTGACTGGCGCCGTCGTTGGCGGTCCAGAAGAGGATGTTGTTTTCACCATCGCCATCGAAGTCGTTCACGAACACGCCGCGCACGACCTTGCCGGCATCGTAGGTGAACAGCTCGTTGGAATCGCCGTCGCGAGCCGTGATGATGGTGTTCGCAAACGAGGCCGAGGCCAGGTTGCAATCGAGAGGCGCGATGCGCCCGGGAACGACGCTCTCGAAGAGAACGAGTTCACCCAGGCCGCAAGTTCCGTCGCTGCCGCCGTTCAGCCAACCGGGGGCCGGCGGATTGAACGAGCTGGTGGTGGCGGATGTGATGGCGATCGTCAGATTGGTGAGGTCAGCCGTGTCGTCAATCAACAGGTACGGAATCTCTATGATCTGCACGCCTCCGGCGACATCTTCGGTGACGCAGGTTCCGGTGCCGACGATGTACTCGCCGGGCGCGGCCCCCACGTTGATGGATATGCTGGGATTCAGAGATGGCACCTGAAGCGTGAATGCGTCGGGGACCGTCAACGTGAACTCGTAGCCCGCGACCTGCGCGGTAGCGTCGAACTCATCCAACCCCTTGATCACCACCCAGAACTTCTGTGGCGAGAACAGAGGAGGCGCCGTTTCGAGCGTACTCTGGGTCCAGACGTCTTCGTCGAAATACACCCCAACGGTGGCTCCGGTGCGCTGGGCCGAAGCATCCTGGATAGCGAAGGGGCTGAGGAGCAGAACTCCCAGCAATAAGACTGCGACAGCAGCGGGTTTCACCGACATGGAGCTGGCTTCCTTTTGTAGTGTCACGGTTGCGTTACGAGGTGTTGTTCAGGCGTGGCCACGCGTTTCGCGCGAACGAATATTTCATGGCAGCGGCTGCCCACAGCAGGCAAACCAAAGGCAAAGAAAAAGTATACAGGATTCCCACGCCGCTTCGGCGTTCGCAGTGGGCAAAAGGCTCCAGTTTCGCCCCGCCCAAGCCGAGGCGGACTGTAAGTAACTTTAATTCAATGCATTACGGAACAACACGGAAACCCCTAGGCCACCGCTTACGCAAAGCGTGGCCAGTCCCAGCGCAAGGTCGCGCTGCGCCAGCTGGTGAAGAAGGGTCGTAGTTATCCGCGCGCCAGTGGCCGCGATGGGGTGCCCGAGGGCGATTGCTCCACCCCGCGTGTTCAACCGCTCCAGGGGTAGCTTCAGGTCGTGCACACAGGCCAGCACCTGAGCGGCGAACGCCTCGTTCAATTCGATCGCATCGATCTGCTTGAGGCCCACGCCGGTTCGGGCCAACAATCGACGCGTGGCGGGCACGGGGCCGATGCCCATGCGGGCGGGATCAACACCAGCCACCTCGTAGTCGAGGACGTGGGCCAAGGCCGACGAACCAGGGTCGTGGCGCCGCAGAATGATGACCGAGGCCGCATCGGTCAGCCCACTGCTATTGCCAGCCGAGACGGTTCCCTGTTCATCGAACACCGCGGGCAACTTGGCCAGCTTCTCCAGGCTGGTGGAACGCGGATGCTCATCGTGGTCGAGGCCCGGCCGCTTGCCTTGCGCCGCGACAACGACCATTTCATCCTGAAAAAGTCCATCGGCCACGGCCCGGGCCGCCCGCATCTGACTTTCCAACGCGAAACCGTCCTGCTCCTGGCGCGAGATGCCGTATTCGCGAGCCAGTGTTTCGGCCGTCGCGCCCATGACCTGGTTGGCCAGCGGGCAATGAAAACCGTCCTGCACCATGGCGTCCACCAGAGGCGCGTGCCCCATCCGGTAGCCACTGCGAGCCTTGGGAAGCAGGTAGGGAACGGTGCTCATGCTCTCGAATCCGCCCACGGCCACATATTCGGCGCGGCCAAGGGCGATATCCTGGACGCCCAGGATCAGGGTTTGCAGACCACTTCCGCAGGCCATGTTGACAGTCATGGCCCTGACGTCGTGGGACAGACCCGCCCGAATTGCGACCTGGCGCGCCGGATTGGGCCCGTTCCCGGCCGGCCGGGCGTTGCCCAGGTAGCATGCGTCGACCTGGTCGGGGGCGACTTGGGCCCGGACCAACCCCTCGCGCAGCGCGATCTCGCCCAGGTCCACCGCCGAACGCTGGGCCAGACTGCCCATGAAGCGGCCGATCGGCGTGCGCACGGCGCTGACCACGTCGGCCAGAGGTGTCAATCTATCCACCTGGGAACCTCTCCTTCGCACGCATGCCCGGGAACCGAAACCGTTATCAGAAAACACGTTGGCCCGTGTCTTGCACGAGCGGAAGAGCCTGTTAGCGGCAAATGTACCTCCAATCGGCCGGTCGAGCTACTCGCGACGCTGCGAGCCTCACCTGGCCGGAAGGCAGTCGAGGCTCCCCTCCATGAAAAGACTCGGGTTCTTCCTACTGACTCTCGCCCTGGGCAGCAGCGTGGCCGGATCGGTCCATGCCACCCTATCGGCCAACCCCGCCGTGGGTCGCTGGATCGAGTGGAGTCGCCCAGGCGGCCAGGACCTGTCCCGGCTCGCCGACTGGATCTCGCCCGCTCAGGTCCCGCTCCTCGTGCAGGGAATCTCGCGCGAAGAATCGGAAACGGGCGTGTGGAACCCCGCGGCCTACGAAGCCGCGGTACGTTGGCAATTCTGGATGGGCAAGGAATTCGACGCCGCCAACCGCGGTGTGTGGTCGGTGCGCGCGTCGCGCCTGGGACTTCCCGCCAGCCACAATCGCCGAGTGTCCTCGACCTTCGCCGCGCTCGAGTTGGTGTCGCTTCGTGCACTGGCCGAAATGGCCGAACGACGAGCTCTTTACTACGACGCGCAGGTTTGGTGGCGCGAACATTCGGTGCTGCGCTCGCGACTCCTGAAGAACTATTACGATTGCGCTCTGGGCGCCTACGTCGATCTGGATTCGTTGGGACGCCGGATCACCCCCACTGGCGTGGAAGGACTGATGCCCGTCGCACTCGGCGCATCAGCCGTGGTAGCGGCCGGCAGCGACTTTGCCAACACAATCTTCACGCGCGAGACCGAAGCCCCGGCTGACCCGCGGGTCAAGGTGAACCCCGGCGAGACCCGCCAATTATTCAGCGCATTGCGCGTGATCGACCCGGGTGGCAGTTGGAAGCTCGCGGTGGGAACGAGCCTCTGGCCGGACGCGAACGTAGCCACCATGGCGCACGAGGCGTTGCGCGCCGTGCGCGACGGAAAGATCCGCAATCTCGCGCGCGAAGCACTCGTCACCCACAGTCTTACGCCGAAAGACACGCTCACGCTCACGTTCGACGGAAAGTCAATCGAGGTTCCGGTCCCACAACCACAACTCGAAGCGTTTGCCCGTGGCCTCGTTTGCACCGAGTTCCTTCGACGCACGCAGCTGTTTCCCCCGAACGAAACCGACGCCCTCTTGGCCGCGCTGAACGCGAACCAGGCCGGCGCCATGCCCGACAGTCTTCCGAGCACCCTGGGCGGAATCGTGGCCCGGTGGCGCGCCGTCGATTTGCAAGCGGCCCAGGCCCTCGCCCGTGACCGCACGGCAATAGCACTGAACGATCCCGCGGGCGCCGCGGCGTTTCGATTCGACAAGTCCGAGACCAGGAACTGGGTCAACCACTCGCTCGAACGCCTCACCGAAGATCTCGTGGCCTACTACCTTCAGGGAGTGAAGGCAGCCGCCTACAAGGCGGCCTTGGTCCCCAAATCAGCCGCACGGGGCAGCACGGCCCAACTGGACATCGACATCTCCACCATGGCCGAGGCTTCGCGCAGCCAGGATGGGCCATGGACGGCCACGTGGACCGACGGGCGTAGCGTCCAACCGCCGTTCGAGTTGGCCCTCGAGCACGACGACGAAACCCACGCCCACGCCGAAGTCACCACGCTGCCTTCGTCGATGGGTGTTTGGTGGTTGGTGGTCCAGGGCCCCTTGGGTCGCCCCAGTTCCGCGCCCGGGTTGGCCGTGGTTCAACCGTTCGTGGCCCGGGTCGCACCGATCTCCGTGCCTACCGATGACGGTACCACCGTGTTCGAAGTGGAAGTGCACAATCAGGTGAATGTGCGCAACCACGGGCGCCTGGAATTGGCCCACCCGTTGGAATGGATGGCGCACGGTGACTTCGGCAAGGGCTTCGACCTCGAGCCATCGGCCACCAAACGTTGGCGCGTACGCATGAGCCCGGGCGATGATCTGCCGCCGGGGTTGTACGACATGGAGTGGCAGTTCTACGACGACCGCAGCCGCGTGGCCAACGTAGCCACGAAACTAAGCGTACCGTTCCAGTGGCTCCACATTGGACCGTTCGCCAACGCCGACGGCTCGCTGAACTCGTCGAACGGTCCCGACCGCGAGGTCGACTTCTCGGCTCGCTACAACGGGGCGATCAAATACAAAGGATGGACTCACCTGGGTTGGCGCAATCTCCAACACCAGGGTTGGGTTCAGCTGATGGATGAAAACGAAGAGCTCGCCTCGGGCTACGCTCTCACCGCCTTCACGTCGATCAGCAAAGAGATCATCGTGCGCCTGGAAAGTGACACCCCCGCGCTGGTGATACTGAACGGAACCCCGGTCGCCCGCTGCGAGGGCTTTCGCCGACAAGACCACGGAGAGGCCAAGCTTGAAACCGGCGTGAACTACCTCATGGTGAAATCGATCGGTGGCGATGGTCGTCCCGCCCGTTTTCGGGTGGGCATCGAGGACCTTGGCGGCGGCAATCTCGTGGCCGTGAACAACGATCTGGCGCAACTGCTGGACGGCTACGCCTACATCTCCGGAGCGCCCGAGGGTGAACCCTCCGAGACGCACCTGCACCGCGAGCAGATGCGCATGGTACCCATCGTCTACGACGACCCCGGGGCCGCCACGGTCTCGGTGGTGGGAAGCTTCAATGGATGGTCGCCGGGCGCCGCGCCCATGAAGCGCACCGATGACGGCCGCTGGAAGACCGAGATCCGGCTCGCACCCGGACGTTTCGAGTACAAACTCGCCGTAAACGGGAAGACCTGGATCATCGACCCCGAAAACCCCTTGTCGGTGTCAGACGGCTTCGGAGGCCGCAACTCGGTCCTGGTGGTTGAGTAGTCTGATCTCACGAAATACCGGGTGGGATTGACCGCACCCCGCTGCTATCGTTACCCCTGAGCAACAGTTCAGCATCACGCGCTCGCCAGCCGCGGCGAGGTCAGGGGATTCCATGACAGACAGTGTCGAGAGCAAGCTCGAGGGCCTACGGGCCCGGCGAGCCAAGGTACTCGAAGGTGGCGGCGAGGCCCGCATCGCCAAGATCCACGAATCTGGTCGCCTCACGGCGCGAGAGCGCATCCATCTGTTCCTCGACGAAGGCACCTTCATGGAGACCGGCGTCTTCGTGACGCATCGCTGCAACGAGTTCGGACTGGAGAAATCGAAGCCTCCGGGCGATGGCATGGTGACTGGAGTCGGCCAGGTCGACGGGCGACAGGTTTGTGTATTCGCTCAGGACTTCACCATCTTCGGCGGCAGCATGAGCGAATCAAATGCGCTGAAGGTGTGTCGCCTGATGGATATGGCGATGGAAAACGGTTGTCCCGTCATTGGTCTGAACGACAGCGGTGGCGCACGCATCCAGGAAGGGGTGGCGAGCCTGGCCGGCTACGCCGAAATCTTCTGGCGCAACACCATGGCCAGCGGCGTCATCCCCCAGATCAGCGCGATCATGGGTCCGTGTGCGGGTGGAGCGGTCTACAGTCCCGCCATTACCGACTTCACGATCATGGTCGACAAGACCAGCTACATGTTCGTCACGGGTCCCAACGTCATCAAGATGGTCACCAACGAAGACGTCACGTCCGAAGATCTGGGCGGCGCCATGACCCACAACGAAAAAAGCGGCGTGGGCCACCTGGTAGCCAGCTCCGACCAGGAGTGCATGCTCTTCATAAAGAAGTTGCTGAGCTACCTTCCGCAAAACAACACCGAAGATGCCCCCGACGTTACCTGCACCGATCCCATCGACCGACGCGATCCACGGCTCGACAACATCGTTCCCGACAATCCCAAACAGCCGTATGACATAAAAGATGTCATCAATATGGTGGTAGACGATGGCGAGTTCATGGAGATCCAGCCGTACTACGCCCGAAATATCGTGGTGGGATTCGCGCGGCTCGGCGGACAATCTGTCGGCATCGTTGGCAATCAACCCAAGCACCGCTCGGGCGCGCTGGACATCAAAGCCAGTTTGAAGGCTGCGCGCTTCGTGCGGACCTGCGACTGTTTCAATGTACCGCTGATAACCTTCGAAGATGTTCCCGGCTTCCTGCCCGGAACCGATCAGGAGTTCGGCGGCCTCATCAAACACGGCGCCAAGCTATTGTACGCCTACTGTGAAGCCACGGTGCCCAAACTCACCGTCATCACCCGCAAAGCCTACGGCGGTGCCTACGACGTCATGAGTTCGAAACACATTCGGGGCGACTGGAACGTGGCCTGGCCACACGCGGAGTTGGCCGTCATGGGTTCGGAGGGCGCAGTGAACATCTTGTACCGCAAGGAACTGGCCAAGGCCGACGACGCCGAGGCCAAACGCGCCGAGCTGATATCGGAGTATGAAACCACGTTCAACAATCCCTACATCGCCGCGGGCCTGGGGTACCTTGATGACGTGATCGAACCGGCCAACACGCGCCCCATGCTCATCCAGGCCCTGCGCAGTCTGCGCAACAAGCGCCAGGAGCTTCCGCCCAAGAAGCACGGAAACATTCCACTATGAGCAAGCCAGCTCCGCCTCCGTTTCGCAAGGTCATGGTAGCCAACCGGGGCGAGATCTCCGTTCGCGTGCAACAGAGCCTACGCGAAATGGGCATCGTGGCCTGCGCGGTCTACAGCGACCCCGACCGCGCCGCGCTGCACACCATAAAGGCCGATGAAGCGTTCCCGATTGGGCCGGGGCCCTCACACGAGAGCTACCTCGACATCGACAAGCTCATCGCCGCGGCCCACGCCATGGAATGCGAGGCGATTCATCCTGGCTACGGGTTCCTGAGCGAAAATGCCGATTTCAGCCAGGCCGTGAACGACGCGGGGCTGGTGTTCATTGGACCGCAGCCCGCGGCCATGCGCGACATGGGCAACAAGCTGGCCGCCCGCCGCATCATGGAAGACGCTGGCGTTCCCGTGGTACCCGGCGTCACCGAACCCATCCACGATTCCGACCAAGCCATCGCCATCGCCGAGGGAATCGGCTATCCGGTCTTGATCAAGGCCGCCTCCGGCGGCGGCGGCAAGGGAATGCGGGTGGTGACTGCGTCCAAAGATATGGCTTCGGCCCTCGAGCGCACCCAAGGCGAGGCCCGCAGCGCCTTCGGCGATGATGCGGTGTTCGTGGAAAAATTCATCGAGCGTCCCCGCCACCTCGAAGTGCAGATCATGGGCGACCACCACGGGCAGGTGGTACATCTGTTCGAGCGCGAGTGTAGCGTCCAACGACGGCACCAGAAGGTCATCGAGGAAAGTCCGTCGCCGTCCATCAGCCAGGAAACGCGAGAGAAGCTCTGCGCCGCGGCCGTAGCCGCCGCGCGTTCGGTCGACTATCACAACGCGGGCACCGTTGAATTCATCGTGGATGAAGACGACAACTTCTACTTCCTGGAAATGAATACCCGCCTGCAGGTGGAACACCCCATCACGGAAAACGTGGTGGGCGTCGATCTGGTAGCCGCCCAGGTCGTGGTGGCCGCGGGCCAACCACTGCCCTGGAAACAGGAAGAGCTGACGCAACGCGGTCATGCCATCGAGTTTCGCATCTACGCGGAAGATCCGTCGCGAAACTTCGCACCCTCGCTGGGCACCGTGCTGCGACTGCGCACGCCGCTGGGCGCGGGCGTACGCAACGACCTGGGCATTCGCGAAGGATACGAGGTGCCGATCTTCTACGATCCCATCCTGGCGAAACTGATTGTGCGGGCGGAGAACCGTGCCATGGCCATCGCCCGCGGGCGGCGCGCCCTGGCCGACTACCGCCTGCTGGGCTTCCAGCACAACATTCCCCTACACCGTTGGGTGCTCGAACAACCCGAGTTCATAAGCGGTCACTACTCCACGCGCTTTCTCGAAGAACGCTTCACGGCCGAAGAGTTGACGCGGCACATGGGCGACGACGAACTCGAGGCCATGGCCGCGGCCCTGGCCCTGATCGAGTCGGGCGTTGGCGAAGCCAAGGTTTCCACGGGCACCACGCCGCCCCCGCTGTCGCCGTGGGGCACGAACGCACGCGCGGCCATCGGGCGCCGGCGCTAACCAACGATAGGAACGACAGCGTGCAACTGCGTAAGAAATGGACTCTTCGAATCGATGGCCGCGACACCCGCGTAACGGTGGTACGAGACGGACGCGGGTCGGTGTGGGTCGAAACCGAAAGCGGTGAGACAATCGCCGACGCCCTGGTACTCGATTCCGGCCGCACCGTGAGCCTACGACGCGGCACCAAAGCATACCTGGTCGACGTGACGCCACCCGGGTCGTTGCCGGTGCGCGCATTGGTGAACGGGATAGGTGGCCCCGTGGAGTTCCTCGACGAGTTGGCCGCGGCCGCGCAGGAGACAGCCAAGGAATCGATGGGATCACCCGAGCTGAGAGCCGAAATGCCTGGCTTGGTGGTGGAAGTGAAGGTCAGCGTGGGTCAAAAGATACAAGCCGGCGATCCGGCCATCGTACTCGAAGCCATGAAGATGCAGAACGAACTGACCTCACCGCTGTCGGGAGTAGTGGAGCAGATACTGGTGAAGGCCGGCGAGAGCGTGGATACCGGCGCCCTACTCATGCGCCTGATGCCGGCGGCCGAGGAGGCCCAAGCGTGACCGAGTCGTACCGCCGTTGGAAGAAAGAGACCTACGCTCCCGCCATCAAGAAATTCGCGGAACGACGCGAAGATTTCCAGACCACGTCCGCCAAGATTCCCGAACCCGTCGACGGACCCGATTCGGTAGCCAACGACCGTATCGGATGGCCGGGCGAGCCGCCCTTCGTGCGCGGCGTGCAACCTACCATGTATCGCGGCCGACTGTGGACCATGCGCCAGTACGCCGGGTTCGGTAGCTGCAAGGAAACCAACGAGCGCTACCGCTACCTGCTCGACCAAGGCGTTACCGGTTTGTCGGTCGCGTTCGATCTGCCCACGCAGATGGGCTACGACAGCGACCACGCCATGGCCCGCGGCGAAGTAGGCCGAGTGGGCGTGGCCATCGACACCATGGATGACATGGCCATGCTGTTCGATTCGATCCCACTGGAAGACGTGTCGATTTCCATGACCATCAACGCGCCGGCCAGCGTGTTGCTGCTGATGCTGGTGGCGGTTGCCAAAGAACGCGGTATCGACCCCACCAAACTGCGTGGGACCATCCAGAACGACATTCTCAAGGAGTACATCGCGCGCGGAACGTACATCTTTCCGCCGGGCCCGTCGATGCGACTCATTACCGACACCTTCATCTGGTGCGCCAAGAACACGCCGAACTGGAACACCATTTCCATCAGCGGCTACCACATTCGCGAGGCGGGTAGCACCGCCATGCAGGAAATTGCGTTCACGCTGGCCGATGCCATTGCGTACTGCGACGCCGCGGTGGATGCCGGCATGCCTTTCGATTCGTTCGCGCGCCGGCTGAGCTTCTTCTTCAACGTACACAACAATTTTCTCGAGGAAGTGGCCAAGTTCCGCGCCGCGCGACGCCTGTGGCACGACATTGCCACCAAGCGCTATGGCAGCACGGACGCCAATAGCCAACGCCTTCGCTTCCACAGCCAGACCGCGGGCAGCACCCTGACGGCCCAGCAACCCCTGAACAACGTGGCTCGCGTGGCGTTGCAATCGCTGGCCGCCGTATTGGGCGGGACCCAGTCACTGCACACCAATTCCTACGACGAAGCCCTGGGACTCCCCACCGAGGACAGCGCGCGAATCGCGCTGCGCACCCAGCAGATGTTGGCCCACGAAACCGGTGTGGCCGACGTGATCGATCCGCTCGGCGGCAGCTACACCATCGAGCGACTCACGGACGAGTTGACCGAGCTGGCCCAGAAAGAGATCGCGAAGATCGACGAGCTGGGCGGAATGGTACGCGCCATCGAATTGCGGTATCCGCAGGGCCAGATCGAAAAGAGCGCCTATCGCTTCCAGCAGGACCTCGAAGACCAGAAACAGGTAGTCGTGGGTGTGAATCAATTTGTTACCGAGGGAGCCGAACCCGAGGTCTTTCGCCTGGATCCCACCGTTGAATCGGATCAGCGCGAACGCCTGGAGAAAGTGAAACAAGGGCGGGATGCCCAGGGGGTAACCGCCGCGCTCGACCGACTCGAGGAAACCGCGCGCGGCCAGGGCAACCTGCTGGACCCCATGTTCGAGGCCATCGAGCTACGGGCCAGTGTCGGCGAGATCGCCGATCGGCTACGAAACGTGTTTGGCCGCTACCACGAGGGAGGCAGCGCATGACCCCTTTCGACGCTCAAGCCATCTTGGAAAAACTTCCGCCGGAGATCCTTCCCCTCTCTACCGGGTTGGACCACATTGGCCTGGCGGTGGAAAGCCTCGAGGCCTCGCTGCCGCTATACCACGAGTTGTTGGGCCTCCCCCTTCTGTACCAGGAAGAGGTGGTTTCCGATGGCGTACGGGTGGCGGTGCTGGACCTGGGACACGGGCACCTGGAACTCCTGGAGCCGATGGGGCCGGAAACACCGGTCGGACGTTTCGTGGCCAAACGTGGTCCGGGCATCCATCACGTCGCGCTGGGCGTGAAGGACTGCGCCCAGGCCATCGCCTGCTTCCGAGACGCCGGACTGCAATTGCTCGACCAAGCGCCCCGACCCGGCGCTGGCGGTAAGCAGATCGCCTTCGTGCACCCCCGTTCCACCGGCGGCGTTCTTCTCGAACTGTGTCAGAGCCATCCCTAACCCACTGCGAAGCGAGCCCCCGATGACGGTGGTAGCCATCGACTGCCCGCTTTGCCAAGGGCGTTCGGCCACGCCTATCTGGCGCGAGGGCGACCACTCGATCGTTCGCTGCGCGGCGTGCAAGCTCATGCAGGCCCATCCACTGGCCGAACTTCCGTTGGCCTACGACGAAGACTACTACCGCGATGGTCATCACGTAGAGAACCCACTGCGGCGTGAGCTGTTCACGGAGCGGTTCAACACCGTCATCGGCCAGGCGCCCAGCGGCGGCACGATCCTGGACATCGGATGCGGCACGGGAGATTTTCTGCGCGTGTGTCACGACCACGGGTGGGACACGGTGGGCGTGGACGTGAGTCCCTTCGCGGCGCAGATCACGCGCGAACGTACGGGCGGCGAAGCCCACCACGGCCGCATCCAGGAACTTGACCTGGGTGACGAGCGCTTCGACGTCGTGCACATGCACCACATGTTCGAGCACGTGGCCGACCCCCTGGATGTCCTTCGGCACGTATACAAACTCATGAAACCCCAGGGGCGCCTGGTCATCGAAGTGCCCAACGAGCGAAATCTCATCAACATTGTCCAGAAACTACATGGCCGACAGATGCTCCCCAGCGACAAGCCCCCCACCCACCTTCTTTTCTTTGAAGAAGGCACGCTGTTGCGTACGGTACGCACGGCGGGTTTCGAGATCGACTCCATCGACCAGATGGATCTGACCACCGAGGCGCGTCGCCAGATCTATCGCTACTTCGATGGGAAGGGCAACATCATCTCGCGCACAGTCGAAGCACTGTACTCGGCGGGGATGCCCTCGAAAATGAAGTTGGGAGTGTTTCTTCTTCTGCAGGGGCGACGACCCGCTCGGTCAGGTGCATGAGCGAACCGCTCGATTTCGTGGTCTTCTCGGTGAATTCGTGGCAAGCGTGGCACGACGGCGGTTTTCGTACGCGCAACGCCCGCGTGTTCCAGAGCCTGCGGCAGTTCGAAGACTCCGGCCAGGTCCTCCACGTGGAGACGTTTCCCAAATCGCTGCTGCCGCGGGCCAACCAGCGCCGTCGAACGCTCGTTGAATGTACGCATGGCCAGGCCCTGCCCATCGCCTGGCCGCACGCCCTGGTGCGCGTGGATGCCGGCACGGCGGCGCTGCAACTGTCGCGCACGCTGATGTACCGCGCTCCACAATGGGCAAGCGGAGTGGTGCGGCGCGCGTGCGACGAACTGGGTCTTCGTGACCCCGCCCTGGTGGTGTACGACCCGGCGGCCGCGCGCATGTTTTCCCATCTTCCGTCGCGACTACGCCTGGTCGACGCCGACTTCAATTGGATCGACCATGGCGATCTGGTGAAGCGCGGGCGCGGCGCGTTGGAGCGCGGCTACGAGTGCATCCGCCAACAGGCCGACGTGGTCGTACGCGTATCGGACCGTCCCTTCCCACTCCTGGAGGGCCCACCGGTAAACGAGATCATCGCCAACGGGTTCGACGCACGACTGTTCCGTCGAGGGCACGAAGAGCCGGTGTCCTTGCAATCGATCCCCAGGCCGCGCGCGGGCTACGTGGGAACGATCCAGGGTCGCGTCGACCTGGACCTGCTGACGCAGGTAGCCAGACTACGACCCAACGTATCCTGGATACTCCTGGGACCGGTTTGGGAGAGTAGCGATGTGGCCGCGCTGAAGGCTCTTCCCAACGTGTTCCTATTGGGCGCCAAGACCCACGATCGCGTGCCCGCGTACGTCGAAGCCCTGGATGTGGGACTGATCGTGCATCGCGACGACGCGCTGACCGCAAGCATGGACCCGCTGAAACTGTATGAGTACCTGGCCATGGGAATTCCCGTGGTTTCCACGCCGGTGGCGGGAATCGAGCCCTTCACCAGGTTCGTCCGCGTGGCCCGAACCGCCGAAACCTTCGCCGCGGCCGTGGACATGGCCCTGGACGAAGCGTCCGACCGCAAGGAAGAACGCCAGGCATCGGTCGAAGACTGTTCGTGGGAACATCGCCTGCGGAAGTTGCACGCGCTCATACGTGAGCATCGACACGCACCCAACACCACACGGACCGCGTCGTGAGCAACGGACCCATCGACGCACTCAAGCGCAGCTCCATTCTACTGGGTTCGCTGTACGGCGTGTCCCAGGTGGCCGGACTGGCCAAGGAAATCGTCGTCGCGCAGGAGTTCGGCGCCACGGGCGTCATGGACGCCTTCGAAATTGCCCACAATCTGCCGCAACTCATGGCCAATTTCGTCATGGGCGGCCTGGGCGGGGCCTTGATCCCGCACGCGGTGAGGTATCTACGTGAAGGCGGGGCCACGGCCAGCTACTTCGCGTTCCTTCGGCAGGTTGGAGTCAGGCTGGTCCTGGTGCTGGGTACACTGATGGCGCTGGCCTACTGGAAATCGTATGGCGTCGTGAAGCTTCTGGGGCCGGGCCTCCCCAATTCTGACATGGCGCTGGCCAGCGATCTCTTGCGCACGCTTCTCGTGGGAGCATTCCTGTCCTTGCTCTTGGGTCTGATGGTGGCGGCCTGCCACGGATTGCGGCGCTTTGGCGTGGCCGGCCTGCCGGGCAGCATCTCGCCCCTGGTCATGGCCGTGGCCGTGGCCTGGACCGCTTCTTCGGTGGGCATTCGCGGGTTGGCCGGAGGTTACGTCGTCGGTCAGGCACTTAGCCTGGCATTGCTCACCGCCTATCTGGTACGCGTGCGCCGCAACGAAACCCAAAGCGAGGGGCCTACCGTGTCCAGCGACGCCTGGCGCATGAGCCTGGCGGCAGTGACCCTCGTGTTCCTGGGCTGGAGCGGTGGCATCATCAACGTCACCGTGGACAAACTCATGGCCTCCACGTTGCCAGCGGGACGGGTTGCCGCATTGGGTTACGGCTACAAGATGATGATGATTCCCATTGGTCTGTTCAACTCGGTGGTCGGTGTCGCTTTGCTGCCCCACTTGAGTGCCGCGGCCCACGACGATGACGAGGCCGGTCAACGGCGCGCCCTGACCTATTCGATCCGACTGTTGGCCCTGCTGCTGATACCGGCGGCCGTGGCCTTCATGGTGGTGCCCCACCAACTCGTGCGCGGTCTGTACGAACGCCGGAATTTCGACGCCGCGGCCACCGACCTGACATCGATTGCCCTGTCCATGTACGCACCGGCCATTCTCTTCCGCAGCTTTCTTACCGTGTTCGTAACGCTGCTCTACGCCCGCCACCGAACACGCATGGTGGCGTTCCTCAGCCTGCTGACCGTGGGCCTGAACGTGCTTACCAACTGGTGGCTCATGGGGCTGTACGGCCACGGCGGCGTGGCCTTGTCCACCAGTCTGGTTACGTTCCTCCACGCGGCCGCGCTGTTGGCGCTGGTGCCCACGTTGCGCGCGGTACTCGGTAGCCGCCTGGTCCTCTTGAGCCTGGCCCGCGCCACCATTGGCGCCGGAGTCATGGCGGTGGGACTACGTGGATTGGGCTCGTTTCTGCAGAGCCGCGACACACCGGCCGTCGTGGTCACCATTGCTACCATCGTGGCCGGCGGAGCCATCTACTCAATAGCCATGATGATTTTGGGCGGCGGCGAAATGGGCGAGGTGTGGCGCAGCGTGACGCGGCGACGGAAGGCCGGACCGGAAGCCTAGTCGGGCATCATCCCCAGAGCCAACAAGGCGGCAACCAGCAGCCCCATGAGGCTCTCGCCGGCGATCAAGCCACTACTTACCGGGGTGATCAGGCCGGCTTTGTCAGCGCGCGTGCGCCGCACGGCCAGGGCCACCAGTGCTCCCAGCAACAGAGCAAAACTGTCGCCCGCGCCAATGATCATGCCCATACCCAGACCAAACGAGCTGGGCATCCACCACGATCGAATTCCAAACCGGCGCTCAAAGAAGGTCAAGGCAACGGCCACTACGACCCCCACCGCCACGGCCCAACGCGCCGTCGTCGAAAGGACTTCGAGCCCCGAGGTCATCAGCTCCGCGGTAAGGGCCCAGCTTCGCGCCGCCGGCGCGGGAAAGGTCGTGGAACCCAGTAGGTCGGCGGACGGCACCAGCAGGTAGAACGCGCCGACCACGGTCACCGACCCCGCTACCACGCCAATGACCTGGGCCAGCACCTGCAGTCGCGTCTTCGCTCCCAGCAAGTACCCGCACTTCAATCTCACGGACAAGTCAGATGCCGACGCCGCCCCGGTGGCCGTGATCGACGCCGCCATGAGGTTGCCGGTGAGATCGGCCGCCAACGCGCCGTGTCCCAACTGGGTCACGCGGGCCAATGGCCCGGCCGGTGAAATGTCGGTTTCGCCCGACGCCCGGGCGCTGACGGTTGCGAACAACAGTGTGGCCAGTACCACGAGGGTGGAGATCCACCAGGGAAGCCCGAATGCAGTGTGACCCACCAGCAACACGGCCGCGGCCACGATGGGTGCGCCCAGTCGAAACCAGATGGCCGGCGGCTCGATGTCGGCCAGGGGGTCGGTTCCCGTTTCCCGGCCCGAATGAAGCTGGCGCCACAGGTGAAGCATGGCCCGCCCCACGGTGGCACCCTGCTCGGCCAAAGCCACTACCGATGTGCTGATGATGATGGCGGTTCCGCACCACAATGCGAATCCGAACTGAACGCTGTTCCAATCCACGCCGTCGATCCAACCGCGCGAGGCCATCACGGGGGCAAGACCCACGTAGGTAACGGCGGCACCCAACGTCATCCACAGGGTGTTGCGAACACCCAACAACGCACCCGCCGCCAGGTGTACCGCACTGAGGTTCAGCGCCACCGTGTACTCCACCCAGGGACGGCCCGCGAACGTGCCGGGAACCGACAACGAGGCTGGAATGCGGGCGGGCCACCAGGGATACGTTACGTCGATCTGCCACTTCAGCAGTGCTCCGACGACCATCGATACGCCCAGTGCCTTGGCCTGGCCCACGAGATCGTTGCCCTTCTGGTAGAGGCCACGCACCAATTGGGCGGCGGCCAGACCGGAGGGAAACGGCAACTCTTCGTAGTGGATCATCGCGCGCTTGACGGGCAGGAACGCAAGAACGCCCAGCGTACAAAGAAGAGCCGACCACAACATCAACCAACCGGCGTGGATCGGTGTTCCCCCGGACATGAGATGCGCGGGCAAAGCCGTTACCACGACCGCGGTCACCGAGAAGCCCGCGGCCGATGCCGTGGACTGCATGCAATTGGTCTCGAGCGCGCTCAGCTCGGACCGGGTCCATCCGAACCTGGTCGAGCCTCGCCACACCAACACACTCAGCAAAGTAGCCGTGAGCGCCACACCGGTCGCCCAACCGATCTTCAGTCCTACGTAGACATTGCTGACGCCGAGAATGCACCCGATGAGCAATCCTGTAACCGTGGCCCTCAGCGTGAGCTGCGGCGCATCGCCCTGGAAGACGTCACGAAGCCAACGCTCGTCGATCTGACGATGGGACTCTTCCGCCTGCGCGTGGAAGAAATCCGAGGCGGGCGCGAGGTGAGGTGGAAGTTCGGGCCGATCAAGCGGGGCGGAAGGAATTGCCGGGCCAAGGGTAGAATCCCCCACGTCCGGGGCGTGGGTGGGCGGAGCGACTTCAGTCGCCGGGATCCTGTTCTTCGTTCTGCTCGAAATCTTCAAGGTCGGCCACAACCTGCTCGATCTCCAGCTTGCTGCTCAATAGCCTACGGCGACAGAGCTTGATCAGTTCGCTGGCCCGCTTCACACGCACGGATAGGTCGTCTACGTCGATGGAGTCGCTGTCCAGATCCTCCAAGATCTGTTCCAACTCGGCCACGGCATCGGCGTAGCGAATGGCGGCGCTCTCTTCCTGGGCGGCAGGCTTGCGCGGACTCATGAAGGTTCCTTCGTAGGAGGCTGGGGCTCGACGGATTCGACCTGGCTGACCACACGCGCGTCGGCCAGATGGGTGACGATCTGGGCTCCGGGCGGACAGTCCTGCGCGTTACGCACAAGCTTACCCTGGGCATCATACGTGAGACTGTATCCGCGCTGCAAAGCGCGCCGCGGATCAAGAGCCCGGACCTGCGCTTCATGGGCATCGAACATTTTCTGGTGCAGCTCGAACCGGTGGCGCAGTGGCTCCAACAAACGGGATTTCATGTGCTCCAGTTCAGATCGATGCCGGCGCCAGAGGTGCTTGGTCCGTTCGGGCGACAGTCGCCGGCGAAACTCCTGTAGATGCGAATCGCTAGCCGCCAGATGGCTGCGGGTGACATCGCGCAGGCGGCGCGAACTCGAACCAAGTGAGCGAACCTCGCGCGTCACGCCGTGACGCGCCTCTTGTCTCAAATGACGCGAGGCGCTTCGCAGGTGGGCCTGCTGTCCCACCAGGGTCGTGCGCGTGGCGGCCGCGATCTGACGGGCCGAGGCCAACAGTGCTTCATCGCATCGAACCTGCGCCGCGTGCGTCCCCTCGACGATTTCGGCCCAGGCGTTCTCGACCGTTTCGACCGCCGCCGCCATGCGACGCACCAGTTCGGCCGCGCAGGCGGTGGGCGTCTTCAACGACAGCGCGGCCACCTCGTCGGCCACACTGCGGTCCGTCTCGTGTCCAATGCCGGTAATCACCGGAACCGGCATGGTCGCGATTCCACGGGCGATCATCTCGCTATCGAAAGCCGACAGGTCACTACGCGATCCACCGCCACGAATGAGCACGACCACATCGGGCGGGTGCTGCGCAAAGGCTCGCAACGCGCGTACGACGGTTCGCTCGGTATCGTGACCGGAAACGCGCGCATCGATGGCCTTGACCGAGAACGAGTACGGATGACGCTGGAGTTCCTGGACAAAATCGTTGTAGGCGGCGCTACCCAGGCTGGTAATCAGGCCCACGCGACGCGGCGCGGCGGCGAACGGTTGTTGCGCGTTGCGTTCGAGCAATCCGGCCTGGGCCAACCCTCTCAGCACACGTTCGCGACTGGCCGCCATCTGCCCCAGCGTGAACGTGGGATCGATGCCCATCATCTCCAGCTGAAGCTTGCCATAGGGCGGGTAGTAGCCCACCTTCGCGCGAATACGCACCTCGATGTTGTCTTCCAGAACGAAGCCTGGTGCCTGCGCGCAATCCTGGTCGATCGCGGCCCGATTCCAATCGAGCAGGGCGACCGGAACCTTGGCCGCGACCTGGTCCTGTCCAGCCTTCTTCTCGACCAGTTCGAAGTACCGATGACGCGCATTGGGACGCGAGCGGGAGAGGCCCTGGATTTCCCCGCGAATCCAGATCTGCTGGGAAAACGTGCGCTTCAGGGCGTTCTCTATGGCCCGGTTCAGCTCGAAGACGCCGTAGGTATGCGGTGCTCGCGCCGGCGCGCGCTCGGCCGCCGAATCCGACACCTGGTCGAATCCGTAGCTGACGCTATCGCCAAAGTCCTCACCGAAGAGGGGTCCAAAGTCGTTTCCGGGGCGGCTCATTCCTTGTTTATACACACTTCCTTCGTTCGTGGCCACGGGCTACAATGCCCCCGCCCCGCCGCAACAACGACGAAAGCGTCATGCAAACCGTTATGCCAGCCGTCATGAGCGTCTTCAAATTGGCCACGCCACGTGCCCAGATCCGCACGCTGCTCCTGGCGGTGCTCTGCATCGTGGTCATGGGCGGGTGTGCTCTGGACGAGGAGCCGGCCGATTTCTCGTTTCTGAACATCGAACCCGAGACGATCGATCCGGGCCGGTTGAGCGGCCAGGCCGGCGGGCGCATCGCGCTGAGCATCTTCGAGGGCCTTACCTATCGCGACGCCCGAACTCTGGCCCCGGTTCCGGGAATGGCGCGCTCGTGGGACATCAGCCCCGATGGTCGCACCTACACGTTCCATCTACGTGAGGCCCGCTGGACCGACGGACGTCCGGTGACCAGCGGCGACTTCCAGTTCGCCTGGACCCGGCTTCTGGACCCGCTCACGGCCGCGCGATACGGCAACATGCTTTTCGATGTCGTCAACGCCCGCGCGTTCAACGCCGGCAAACTGACCGACCCGACCCAACTGGGCCTGCGTTGCCTGGATGATCAGACATTCCAGGTCGAACTGGAGGCCCCCGTCGCCTACTTTCTGGACCTGTGCGCGTTCTATCCGCTACTGCCGGTACCTCGATGGCAGGTGGAGACCCACGGCGACGCGTGGATCCGTCCAAAGAACATCGTGACCAACGGACCCTTCCGTCTGGTCGATTGGCAGATCAGTCGCCGCATTCGCATGCAACGCAATCCGGAGTACTGGAATGCGGACCAGGTTCAACTCAACGTTGTAGACGCTTTGCCCGGTGACTACATCAACGGCAACTTCAATCGCTACACCAGCGGACTGCTCGACTGGATCGACGCATCAGGGGTGCCGCTCACCGTGGTCGATGCCCTGCGCGATCGTCCCGACTTTCACACCGCGCCCTATTTCAATACGTACTTCTACCGTTTCAACGTGACGCGCCCCCCCTTGGACGACGTCCGCGTTCGCAAGGCCCTGTACCACGCGGTGGATTCCCGCGCCATTACCGAGTACGTCATGCGCGCCGGACAGGAACCGGCCCACAGCCTCATACCACCGGGTCTGCCAGGCTACTCGGAAGTACAACTATCGGGCTACGACCCCGATCGCGCCCGGCAGCTCCTGGCCGAGGCTGGCTTTGCCGACGGCGACGGATTTCCCGAAGTAGAGCTCCTGTTCAATACCAGCGAGGCCCACAAGCAGGTGGCCGAGGTCATCCAACAACAGTGGAAGCGCACGTTGGGGATCGAAGTGAAGCTGGTGAACCAGGAGTGGAAAGTCTACCTGGCCAACACCAAAGCCCTGGAGTACGACATCTCGCGTGGCGGTTGGATCGGTGACTATCTGGACCCCAACACGTTTCTCGACATGTGGCTCAGCGGCAGCGGCAACAACCGTACCGGGTTTGCCAGCGAGGCCTACGACGATCTGATCGCACGCGCGCGTTTCGCGACCGACCCCAACGAACGCATGCAGCTTCTACGTCAGTGCGAAGAAATCATCACGCAGGAGGAATGCATCATCCTGCCCATCTACTACTACGTGGTGACCAACATGTACGACGCCTCGCGTTGGGAGGGTTTGACGCCCAACTTGGTAAACGGAATCGATCTGCGGTCGGTGCGCCGTAAGGCGGGCCCGCTGTGATTCGTTTCCTGGTGCGGCGGCTGGCGTCGACCGTTCCGCTGGTGCTGGGAATCGTAGTGGTTTCATTCCTGTTCATGCGCCTGGCCCCGGGCGGGCCATTCGACGATGAACGCACCCTCGACCCCACCATTCGCGCCAACCTCGACGCGCGCTACGGCCTGGACAAGCCACTGTCGACCCAGTTGGGCATGTACGTGAAAGGGCTGTTCCGCGGCGACCTGGGCCCCAGCTTCAAGTACACCGGCTGGACCGTGCGCGAAATCATCGCCCAGGCACTTCCGGTTTCGTTGACGATCGGCCTGGTGGCTTTGAGTTTTGCGCTGTTGGTTGGTATTCCGTTGGGAACCCTGGGCGCGCTCCGCCACAATCAATGGCCCGACTACGGCGCCATGTCGGTGGCGTTGGTAGGAATCTGCGTACCCAACTTCATCTTGGGCCCGCTCCTGATCATCGTCTTCGTGTTCTGGCTGGGCTGGTTACCGGTTGGCGGATTTGGTTCGCCCGCGCAGCTCCTGCTGCCCGGAATTACACTGGGGGCGGTGCGCGCGGCCTACATCGCCCGCCTGATGCGTGCGGGCATGCTGGATGTTGTGCATCAAGACTACATCCGTACCGCGCGCGCGAAGGGCCTTTCCGAGCGCGTGGTTGTGGCCAAGCACGCGCTGCGCACCGCGATCCTGCCGGTGGTCAGCTACCTCGGTCCGGCCGTGGCATCGATCCTGGTGGGAAGCGTGGTGGTGGAGAAAGTGTTCTCCATTCCGGGCATGGGCACGTTCTTCGTGAACTCCGCCCTGAACCGCGACTACACGCTGGCCATGGGTACGGTGCTGCTGTACAGCGGATTGCTCATCACCCTGAACATACTGGTCGACGTTCTCTACAGCGTGCTCGACCCCCGCGTGGAGTTGCAATGAGCCACGAAGGCCCCTGGCGGCAGGCCTTTCGGAGGCTACGGCGAAACCGCGCTGCGATGGCCGGGCTGGTCGTGCTGGCGCTGGTCATTCTATCCGCGCTCGCCGCGCCGTGGCTTACGCCCTACGACTTCGACGAACAAGACCTGGTCAGCCAGTACCAGGGACCGTCGTGGGAACACCCCTTTGGCACCGACCCCAACGGCCGCGACGTGCTTACCCGGGTGCTATTCGGCGGACGACTGAGCTTGGCGGTGGGCGCGGTAGCCACCCTGGTGAGTTTGATCATTGGCGTAGCCTGGGGCATGACCGCGGGCTGGTTGGGCGGCTGGGTCGACAACGGCATGATGCGTTTCGTGGACATGCTCTACAGCCTGCCATTCATGTTCTTCGTGATTTTGTTGGTGGCCTACTTCGGGCAGAGTCTGGTCCTCTTGTTCATTGCCCTGGGCGCGGTGCAGTGGCTCACCATGAGTCGTATCGTGCGCGGTGAAATGAAGCGGTTGCGCCACGCCGAGTTCGTCGAAGCCGGAATGGCACTGGGACTGCCCCGCCGCAACCTGGTCCTGCGTCACATTCTGCCCAACATGCTGGGGCCCATCCTGGTGTACACGACGCTCACGGTGCCCGCGGTCATGCTCGAGGAAGCATTCCTCAGTTTTCTGGGGCTGGGCGTGCAGCCACCCATGGCCAGCTGGGGATCCTTGGCCAACGAGGGCGCATCGGCACTCAACGCCGTGCACAGCTCGTGGTGGCTTATCTTGTTCCCGGGGACGTTCCTGGCGCTGACCCTGTTGTCGCTGAACTTCGTGGGCGACGGACTACGCGACGCGTTCGACCCCAAGACCCGCCGGACGGCCTGACGCCAGCTCCATCCAGTCGGGACCTACCGGTGGCCGTTCGCCACCTGCTCGGCGATAGCCGCGAAGAGTCGTGCGCCATACCCCGTGGCCCCCTTGGGTGCGATGGCCTCGGGTTCTTCGTTCCATACGGTGCCAGCGATATCCAGATGAGCCCAGCGCGCGCCTTCCGCGAAGCGACTCAGGAATCCGGCCGCGGTAAGCGCTCCGCCCTCGCGCGGGCCCGTGTTCTTCAGGTCAGCCACGTGGCCTTCCATCTTCTTCCGGTGTTTGTCCTGCAACGGCAATCGCCAAACGGGTTCATCGCAGGCACGGCTGGCGTCTTCGATCAGCGCCACGAGCTTGTCGTCTTCGCTCATCAGACCACAGGCCACATCGCCCAGGGCGATCATGCAGGCACCGGTGAGCGTAGCCGCGTCCACGATGAACTCCGGCTTCTGCTGCTTGGCGTAGTGCAACGCATCGGCCAACACGAGGCGACCCTCGGCGTCGGTATTGTTCACTTCGACCGTGAGTCCACTCATCATGGTCAGAAGGTCGCCGGGCTTGATGGCCTTGCCGTCGGGCATGTTCTCGGCCGAGGCGATGTACCCCAGCACGTGCACCTTGGGTTCGAGCAGGGCTAGGATCTTGAAGGCACCCAGTACGGCCGCGGCGCCGCCCATATCAAACTTCATGAGTTCCATGCCCGCGGCCGGCTTGATGCTGATACCGCCGGTGTCAAAGGTCAGGCCCTTGCCCACGAATGCGATTTTGCGCAACGAGGACACTTTTCCCTTTGGCTTGTACTCCAATTGGATGAACTGGCTGGGCTCGGCACTACCGCGACCAACGCCGATGATCCCGCCCATCTTGTTTTTCTCGATCTCACGCGGACCCCACACCTTGCATTTCAGCGTGGCGTGGTCGGTGGCCATTTGCTTGGCGACCGCCGCCATGTCGGTGGGCGTGAGCATGTTGGCGGGCTCGTTCACCAGGTCCCGGGCCAGATTGGTCCCCGCGGCCAATGCCTGCCCGCGGGCCAGACCCGAACGCACCGTCGCGGGCTCCGCGTCGGTAACGATCGTCACCTGGGTCACCGGTCGTGAGCGCGAGTTGGACTTGTGCATGGCGGGGTCGTACATGGCCAGGCCGCCCCCCTCGGCCACCGCGGACGCCCGCGCCTCCACGTCGTCCGAATCTGCCATCGCCAGGGCAACCTTGCGAAGACCGGCCTTCTGCGCCGCTTTCAGCGCAGTGCCCGCCGCACTGCGCAGCGTGGCCATGGTGAGGTCCTTTTCCGGCCCCAGCCCCACCACCAACACCCGCTTGGCCTTGGTGCGACCCTTGTCCAACCAGACGATCTGAGATGCATCACCCGAGAAGTCGTCGAAGGCCAGCGCACCCGTGATCGCCCCACCCAACTTGCGGTCCAGAGCCGAGATCTGCTTGGGCAGCGACTTCGACTTGGCGTGCACTCCCACTACGAGTGCGTCACAAGGGACGGTGGTCAGGTCGCCCTTCTTCACGGTGAACTTCATCGGCTTCATTCCTTCCATCGGGTCTTGGGCACGGGACACGTCATTTTTCCATCCGCCCGACCCGGTTGCAACTGTAGTTGTGCAAAAGAAAAAGGAGCGTCGACTTGTCGTCAACGCTCCCTCAGAGAACCCCCGAGGGGGGCGACAATCGCTATTTCAACAGAACCATACTGCGTGCTGAAACCTCGCCGCCCTGGCTCAGGACATAGCGGTAGGTGCCCGAGGCTACCGACCGGCCAGACGAATCGATTCCGGTCCAGATGATCTCGTGCTCACCAGCCGCACGAACACCATCCACCAGCGTGTTGACCAGCCGACCCCGGTTGTCAAAGACACGCAGGGATACCTGACCCTCGCGAGGCAGGGCGTACCGGATGACGGTCTCGGGGTTGAAGGGATTCGGGAAATTTTCGTCCAGTCTCAGTTGGCGTGCGGGCGAGTCGACGGCTTTGGATGGAGCCGCGTGTTCGCTGTTGTCCGAGGCCACCGCCACCACGGTGTACTCGTAGCGATGGGCAGACTCCGTGCTGTCGTCCACGAAACGCGATGTCGACACCGGCAGAAGACTGGCCACGGTCTGCGTCTGACCGTTGCGGGCTCGATAGACCCGGTAACCGATTACGTCGGACCAGCCGGCCACGCTCCAGGACAGTTCCACCGCGGTGTCGGTCACTACGGCTTCCATCGATTCGAACTCGGCCGTGGCGAAATCGGGGTCGGTGAATCGAGCCACGTGCCGTGACGGTAGACCGGCCGCGCTGGCGAAGTTTCCACCGACCCAGATCTCATGCCCACGGAACTCGAGGCCCTTCACCATGCCGTTGACGCCCGATCCCAGGCCCGACCAGGTGGCCCCGTTCCAACGCGCGATGTTGTTCACGCGAATACCGTTGGCTCGTTCGAAGTCTCCGCCCACGAACAACTCGTTGTTGCGCGACCGGATCACGCGCACGTTCGTGTAGCCAGAACCCTCGAAGCCGCCGCCCAGCGCGTGCCATTCCTGACCATCCCAACGCGCGATGTAGTGGGCCGGCTTTCCCCCCGCCTGATCGAAGTGTCCACCCACGTAGAGGCTGCCGTCGTCGGTCATGTGCAGCGCTGAAACCACGCTGAAGTCACGACCGCTGAAGGTGACGCCTTCGCCCAACGGCAACCACTCGGTTCCGTCGAAGTAGGCAACGTTGTTGAAGGTGCGACCGCGGATTTCCGTGAAGCCACCGCCGGCGTACAAACGACCGCCCTCGAGCGCGAGAACCGCGCCCACTTTCTGGTTCAGTCCCTCGCCCACCGCGTGCCAGCTCACGCCATCCCAGCGGGCGATGCCAATGGCCTCAATGGGCCCCGCCGTGGTGAACTCGCCCGTCACGTAGAGGTCGTGGGTGTCGGGAGCAACCGACATGGCCCGGCACGGATCATTCAGCCCCGCATCCAGGCCGTACCATGCGTTCCCGTCCCAGCGAGCCACGTTGTCGGTAACCTGGCCGTCGGCCGTACAGAACATTCCGCCGGCGTACAAGGTCGTGCCGTCCACGGTAGCGGTATGGACCGGCGGCTGATCGAAGCCCGTCCCCAGATTGCTCCAGGTCTCGCCGTCGTATTTGGTGATGAACCGGGCATCGGCCTGGCCCGCCTGCGTGAACCAACCGCCCACGTAGATATCTGTGCCCAGGCGCACGATGGGATCCACGTTGCCCTGCAGTCCCATGTGGTTTCGGTCCACCAGACCTACCCACCCGTTTCCGTCCCAGTGGGCCACGTTCTGTACGTAGCGATCGTCCGCGCGCTGGAATGTGCCACCCGCGTAGAGCGAGCCCTCAACGAATTCCAGTGTAAGGACGTCTCCGTCCATACCCAGACCCATCGCGGTCCAATCGGTGCCGTCGTATCGCGCAACGCACGGTGCGGCCACGCCGCCCGCGGTACTGAACTCGCCGCCCGCGAAGATCGTCCCTTGCTCGTCGAGCGCCAGCGCAAACACGCCAGCGTCAAACCCGGTACCCACCGTGCCCCAGTGCACGCCGTCCCAGGTGGCGATGCGCCCGACCGTCGTACTCCCCGCCTGATCGAAAATACCACCCACGAGCAACTTGCCGTCGGGCGCCACGGCCAGCGCGCGTACCATTCCGTTGGTGCCGGCGCCAAGAGGATGCCAATCGGTTCCGTCGAACGCGGCGATGTTGGATGCGGCCACGCCGCCGGCGGCTTCGAACTTGCCGGCCGCGTAGATCATTCCATGGGCCGCCACCACCTGGCGTACGACGCCATCGATGCCGTCTCCCATGGGAAACCAGCGCGATCCATCCCACTGGGCCATCGCGGCCAGCTCGGTGGTACCCGAAGCAGAGAAGATTCCGCCCGCGTAGACGGTGCCACCGACCACGGCCAGGTCGTAGACGCGCCCGTCGAGTCCCGCGCCCATGGGAAACCAGACACCGTCGCGCCAACGGGCGATGTTGCTGGTGGTGAGATCGCCGGCCAGGCCAAACGTGCCACCAACGATGAGCTCTCCGTTGGCGGGCGTCATGACACGAACGTCACCTTCGACGCCGTGGAACGGACCCTCGTTCAAGCGGGACCAGCCTTGGTCACCCATCCACGTAGCGACACCCTTTACCGCAAGCGAGCCCACGTGATCCATGGCGCCACCAATGAGCACCTGGGAGTTCTGCGGGGCAATGGCGCGGACCGCACCGTTGGAACCCACGTGTCCAAACTGGGTGTCCCAGTAGATGTCGTCGGGGCTGTACTGCGCGTGCGTGAAATTGACCAATGCGGCGGCGAGTAGCAACGCCGCTACCGGCACAGATCGACCGATGATGCGAGTCATCGTTGACCTTTGGGTGGCGAGGGCGAGTTGGTGGCGTGAATCCCCGGTCAGCGGCGGCAGAGAACCCGCGGAGACCTACAAACCATATATGGGCCAAAATACCACATCGGAGGGTAGTACGGCCAGCCCGGCCGAGGGCTCCCGCTAAACCTTGAAAGACTGCCCGCAGCCGCAAGTGCCTGCCGCATTGGGGTTTTCGAAGACAAATCCCTTGCCGTTCAGGCCGCTGGTGTGGTCCAGCGTGAGCCCGTGAAGAAAGAGCATGCTCTTAGGGTCCACCGCGATGCGGGCCTCGTCGCCGCCGTACAGCTCGTCGCCCTCGCGCAGCTGGTCATCAAACTCGAGTTTGTAGCTCATGCCCGAACAACCGCCGCCCTGCACGCCCACGCGCAGAAATGCGTTGGCGGGGTCGCGACCCTCGTCCTTCATGGAATCGGCGATGGCCTTCTTGGCGCGATCAGTGATTTCGATCATTTCGTTCCTTCTGCTTGGCTCGACGCGCGAGCCGCGCCATGGATAGGCGACGTAGCTCGCAATCGTCGCACAACCTCGAGCACCCGGATGGCCGCTTCGTCCACCTCGTCGGCCGTATTGAACCGCCCCAGGCCGAAGCGGAGCGCGGCGTGGGCGTGTTCGGAGCTGAGCCCAATGGCCCTGAGCACCGGACTGGGTTCGTGCGAATCAGCCGCACAGGCCGAGCCGCTGCTGATGGCCACCCCCGGCAATTCCAACAATACCGTCTGAGCTTCGACTCCCAAGAAACTCACGTTGAGCGTTCCGGGCAAGCGCCGCGCGAAATCTCCGTTCTGGACGACGTTGGGCTCGTCGCGGAAATGGACCCACAAACGGTCACGAAGCTCAGCCACGCGATGCGCTTCGGCCTTCTGCTCGGCCCGTACCAACGTGCAAGCCAGGCCCATGCCCACGATCAACGGAACCGCCAGAGTACCCGGCCGAACCCCGAATTGCTGGGATCCCCCATGAAACATGGGCTGCAACCGGATCCGAGGCCGGCGCCGGCTGGCCGTGAGCACGCCGATTCCCTTGGGACCGTAGATCTTGTGCCCGCTGAATGAGAGCAGGTCGACTTGGGCCTGCCTGGCATTTATCGGAACCCGACCCACCGCCTGCGATGCGTCCGAATGAAACGGGATTCCCCGTTCCCGGCAAGCGGAGGCGATGGGAGCCACGGGCTGGATCGTGCCTATTTCGTTGTTCGCCCACATGATCGAACAAATCACGGTGTCGTCACGCAGCGAGCGGATCACCTGGTCGGCGTCGACGACACCCGAGGCATCCACATCCACCAGGGTGACCGAAGCACCTCGTCGCCGCAGGTCTTCCACCACCTGGCCCACGGCCGGATGCTCGATCCGACTCGTTACGACGTGACCCTGGCCCCCGGCCTCGTCGAAGACTCCTCGCAGGGCCAGATTGTCGCTTTCGGTGGCGCCGCTGGTGAAGATCACTTCCTTGGGCTCCACACCCACCAGCTCCGCAACCTGTATGCGCGCCGCCTCCACGGCCTCGTCCGCTTCCCATCCAAACAGATGTGGACTGTTGGCATTGCCGTATTGCTCGGTAAAGTATGGGAGCATGGCGTCGACCACGCGTGGGTCGGTGCGCGTGGTAGCGTGATTGTCCAGATAGATACGCGAAGCCATGGTGGTTTCTTTCGCTGAATAGGTCGGCCAGTTAACCTTACGGGGTCCGAATTCGCGCCGCAAGGTGGCACGCGAGTGGATCAGCCGGTCAGATCGCAACCCGAGGATGCCCGAGAATGCACAAGACGCTGACCCAATGGAACGCCCGTTTCGACGACACCGGTGTTCCCCTTGGCTATGATCACGGCCAAGACGAGGCTCAGGCCCTGATCGACGGGCTGGCCATGGTCTACGAGGGTACTGGCGATCGGTTGCGGCTGACGGGCGGTGACGCGCTCGACCTGCTCCACCGCCTGGCCGCGTCTGAGGTGCGCCAGATTCCACCCGACGAGTGGCGTCCGTTGCTGCTTACCTCGGACAAGGGCAAAGTCATCGACCACGCCCAGCTGGTGCGGCACGATGACCATCTCGACGCCCTGTGCGGGGCCCGCCGTGGCGCCGACGTAAAAGCTTGGATCGACCGCTTCATCATTACCGAAGACGTCGCGCTGGAGTCCCAAAATGAAGCCGTACAGCTGTGGCTCGTGGGCGATGCCGCGGCCCTGCGAGCGGCTGAACAACTGCAAACGCCCGCGCTCGATGGCGACTGGGCGTTCCGCTCGGACGTCGCCGGCAACCTGCTGCTGAGCGCCGGCCCGCGCTGGCCACGGGTCGCCCGACTCTCCCTCTCGGCCAAAGACGCCCCGCGGTTGCTCCTTGCATTGCAAGACCAAGGCGTGGTGCCGGTGGGACAGGAAGCCTTCGATGCCTGGCGCATCCCGCACGGCCGGGTCATGACGGGCGGCGATCTGACCTTGGGCGTAAACCCGCTCGAGGCCGGGCTGCACGACGTCGTGAGCTTCACGAAAGGCTGCTACGTAGGACAGGAAGTCGTAGCCCGGTTGGACACCTACGAGAAGGTGCGACGTGCCCTTGCGGTGATGGACGTAGCTGGCACCACGCGTGCGGGCGACGACGTTACGTTGGCCGGGAAGGTCGTAGGGAAGGTCCTGGCGAGCGCGGCCAACACCGCGCTCGCCCTGGTACCGAAAAACCTGGAGCCAGGCAGCTCCGTGGAAGCAGGAGCGCAGCCCGCCCGCGTGCGGATGATTACTCCGGCTTGAGGTCCTTGGGATCCTTGAACACATTCTGGCGAATGTAGTTTTGCATGGTCCAGACGATGTCTTCGCCCTCGACCTGGAAGTAGCACTGGCTTTCGTCATCGGGCAACTGGCGGCCGAACCGAAGTGTGTGCTGCGTGGAGTCCTTCATGGTAACCGTCACGCGATCGGCGTCGTCACCCAGGCCGTACTCTTCCTTCATGTCGCGGCCCGCGATATCGCGAGCACGCAGGTTGGTAAGGCTATTCAGAATCGCGTCGGCCTGCGTCTTGGTGGCCTGGAACGACTCCGGTACGGTCACCCGCCACTCGTAGGCCGACGGGTCAGGCAGAGCCTGGGCGCCGGTAGAGTCAGCCTGGACTTCGGGGAACTCCTTGTTCATGACCAACGCAAACTCGCTCGACTTCAGGTCGAGCGAAGCGGCCTCGTTTCGATCGAGTTCGAAGACCACCAGGTCGATCCATGAAGCCCGATCGGGGTCGGTCTGGTCCTCGCCGAACATGCCAAAGTCACTGCGCAGGTTGTGGCTGGCCAGCAACGCCTCGTTGGAGCCGTCGGTCCGTACGAACCCACCCGAGCCACTGGACTTGCCCACCAGAAAGTGATGCAGGTCTGCCCCGGATTCTCCCTTCACCACGACGTGCAACGCATTGGCGTCTTCGAGTTGGTAGTCGCCCAACACGCCAGCGTCGTCGCTGCGAAATTCGCCTTCCATACTCTCCAGATTTCCCAGCAGAGTACGAATCTTGTTTTCGTTGGCCGGCGCATCGTGGTGATTGGTGAGCACCCAATCGGTGCCCCGCTTCGACATCACTACGCCTCCTTCACGGTTTTCACCGCGATAGGCCTCGATTCCAAATACGTCATCGGTCGACAGCGGCCCTTCCACTACGTCGCGAAAGCCGCCGGTATTGTCCATGTGACTACGCTGCTGGCTGGTGAGCATGTAGGTACCGCCCAAGACCACCAGCAGAACCACGAGGATCACGAGATTGCGATTGCTTCCCATTCTTTCATCGCTCCTGCAAGGGCAATTCGTGTTGGGTCAAGCGCTCTGCGCGGCCAGGAACATCGCTTGTTCCCGGCGTCGACGCGCGGAGCGAACGAATCCGAACAAGGCCACCAACAGCGGTACGAAACCCACTACGAAAAAGCGGAAGAACAACTTCTGGCCGTCGCTCACGGGTTCGAGAACACGCTGACTAATAGCTTTCGATCGGATCTGGATGATGTCTTCACCAAGCGTCATGGCGTCGACCGAATTCAACAGAAACAGTCCGTTGCCCCCCGCCTGGATGAGACTGTCGTCGAACATCTTGGCGCAGCCCACGACCACCAACTTGGTATCCACCGGGGTAAACGTCTCCACCGGCGGTGGCACCGTCGTGTCGGCGGCCGCGTTCCAGGACGGAATGGTTCCGTCGGCAAACAAATTGGGCAACGTGCCCTCCAGCATGACCGCCAGCGGGGCATTGCGCAGCTGGGTGTTGGCGTCGGGCTGCATGGCCTCTTGACTGAGAGGACCCGGCGTGAAGTCGCGCTGCCACGAGTTGTCCGAACTGGTGAACAGCGTCGTGACCTCCAGGCCATTCTCGGCCGTCTTGGTCTCGTCCACGTCCAGGCTCGTGCCCCACAGGTACAACAGCTGTGAAATACGATTGGTCACCGAGAAATCCTGGTTCAGTTGATCGGCGGTGACGCTGATCTGAATGGGAGCCTGAACCGGCTCGGCCACCTGTAAGCGCATGCCGCCGATGTTGCGCTCGCTGGGAATGGACAACACTTCCATGTTGGCATCCATGAGCAACTTGTCGGACACCGACACGCCGTAACCATCCAGGAGTCGGGCCAGCCCCGAGTTGCTTTGCGTGGGGGTCAGGTTGAACCCTCCGCGGCGGTTGGGAGCGTAGCTGTACTCGTAGTTCTGAACCGCCACGATCAGGTTGCCACCCTGCTGGGTGAACTTGTTGATCTCGTACAGCTGTCGCTCGTTCAGGTTCTTCGGGGCCAGCATGACCAGTGTGACCGCTTCCTCGGGAATCGGCGAATCGGCCGTGATCTCCACCCGGCGGGCATCGTAACTCTCGCGCTGAAGAACCTGTAGCACACTCTGATACAGGTCCTGCGGTTCAGGCGGCTGCTGACCCATCTGGAGATACATCTGCATCAGCTGTGGATCGATGGTCTGACGGCTGGCGTAGATCGCCACCACCGGATTGATATCGCGCGTCAGGCGCGTGACCGCGGCGCAGATGTCGTACTCGAGCGTAGTAAGACTCTGGGGCAGGATCTGCGGCAGCACCTCTTCTTGCTTGTCCTTGTAGGCAATCGTGATGGCGCTGTACACCAACTTGATGCCCATGGCGTCGCGGTCGATGGTCTGCACCTGAAAGGGCCGCACGTTCTTCGTGGCCAGGCGCTCGGCCAACTCGTCGTCACTCGATGGGTCGGCCACCGAAAAGTCCAGGTTGCCATTGCTGGCCAGTTTGAACTCGGACAATTTATCGACCACGTCGCGCTCGAGCGTCTGCAACTGGGTGGGCAGGTCTTCCTTCTTGGTGATGTAGAACTTCAACTGTACGGGAACCTGCAGCTTGCCCAGCACACGCTTGGCCGCGGGACTCACGGTGTAGAGCTTCTCTTCGGTCAGGTCGAAGCGTCCCAGATCGACGCGCCCCACCACCCCGTTGAAAAACACCACGATACCCAGCAGCACCGCCGCGGTAATACCAAACGTCACGTTGAAATTGAGTTTCTTGTTGACCGCCACTAGTACCGCCTCCCTTCCAGAGCCAGGGTATTCAGGACCAGAAACAAGGCGGACATGGACACGAAGTAGATGAGATTCCGCAGATCCACGACGCCACGCTGGATGTCAGCGTAGTGCGTGGTCAGGCCCACGAAGCGTTGCAGAAAACTGCCCACGCCCGAGACCCAACCATCGACGGTCTGGGCCACCGTGCCGTCGCCCACCAGATAGAAGAAGAAGCAGACGATCAGGCTCACGACGAACGCAGTGATCTGATCCTTGAACAGTCCGCTGACGAAGATGCCCACGGCCAGGAAGAACGCTCCCAACAGGAAGCTTCCCAGGTAACCGGCCACGATGGCTCCCATGTCGGGAGAACCAATCATCGTGAGCGTGATCGGAATGGTGATGGTGCCCAGTAGGCCCAATCCGTAGAAGGCCAGGCTGGCCAGATACTTACCCATGACGATGTGCCAGGATTTCATGGGCAACGTCATGAGCATTTCCATGGTGCCGATTCGGTTGTCCTCGGCCCAAAGCCGCATGGTGACGGCCGGCAGGAAGAACAGGTTGAACAGCGGCAGGTTGCCAAAGAATGAGCGCATGTCGGCATTGCCCATAAGGAAGAATGCCGTCATGTACCAACCGGCGGTAAGCAGCAGGAACACGATCAGGAATATGTACGCGATCGGGCTATCGAAGTAGCTGCGGAATTCGCGACGAAAGATGATGAACACGCTACCCATGACGCGCCTCCTTACCCATGGTCTGGCGCCGTACCAGTTCGATGAATGCGTCTTCCAGCGACAGAGTAGGCGAAGAAAGCTCGTGCACGGCCCACTGGTTCTTCACGGCCAACTCCCCGACCGACTTCATCACGTCCTGGCCACGGGAAGTACGCAACTCCACGGTGACCGAACCATTCACCTCACCCACCAGGCTTACGCCTTCCACACCACTGATGGCAGCCAGTTCACGCTCCACGCTGTCGCGCGAGGCTCCCAGCGCCGCCCGGACCTGCGTAACGTCGGACAGATCACGACGAATTTCGCTGATGAAACCGTCGGCGATGATCTTGCCGTTGTTGATGATGATCACGCGGTCGGTCGTGGAACTCACTTCCTGCAGAATGTGGGTGCTGAAGATGATCGTCTTCTCTTGCGCCAACTGCTGGATCAGCGAACGGATCTCGATGATCTGCAGCGGGTCGAGACCCGAAGTGGGCTCATCGAGAATGAGGATCTTGGGGTCGTGAATGAGCGCCTGGGCCAAACCCGTGCGCTGCTTGAACCCCTTCGAGAGCTCGATGATGTTCTTCTTGAGAACACGACCCAGGCCGCATGCCTCCACCACGAACTTCCGGCGGCTGGCCAACGTGTTGCCACGCAGACCCCGCGCCTGACCACAAAAGTCCAGGAAGTCGTCGACGCGCATGTCGGTGTACAGCGGGTTGGTTTCTGGCAGGTAGCCGATCTTGCGCCGGACCCCGATGGGATCCTTCGTTACATCGTGCCCCTCCACCGTGACCTGGCCATCGGTGGGCGCCAGGTAGGTGGTGATGACCTTCATCGCGGTGCTCTTGCCGGCTCCGTTGGGCCCTAGAAAACCCAGGATCTGGCGATCTTTGACTTCGAAGGAGATCCCATCCAGAGCCCGGGTGGGTCCGTAGTCCTTCGTCAGCTTCTCCACACGGATCATCGTCGAGAAGTCCTCCCCAAAGGCGTTGGAACGCAGATTCTTTGTTGATTGGCCGATCATCGACCGATGGCTCAATCGCAGGCCTGCTGCTGGTCCAAAAAGACGGACAACAGGGCTGGGCGCTGAACCGGCGGCGAAGTATAGAAGACGACCGCCTCCGTGGCCACACCCGGAAACGGGTGTCCTCAAACCTCGCTGCGACGAGTGGATACGCCTGGCTTGCCATGAAGTTCCCAGTTTTCCAGCCGATCGGGCGGCCAGAAACCAACCGGTTAGACTGGCCGTAAATCACTGCGATCAAGATCTTTAGCCCGGGCCCGGCCGGCGTAGAAGCAGCTGATCTGTAGTTCCCGCCGGATGCGCTCGAAACGCTCCCGCAGGGCATCGCGGCCGCGGTGGGCCGCCAGGAGCAGCGGCCGCGCCAGGCCCACCACGTCAGCTCCCAGGGCCAGCGCCACGGCTACGTCGGCCCCGCTGCGCACGCCGCCGCTGGCGATGAGGTTCTGCGTGGGATACAGCTCGCGCACGGCCAGTATGCTCTGTGCGGTGGATTCGCCCCAATCGCCGAACACCGTCGCGGCCTCGTCATCGTGGGACCTCATGGCCTCAATGCGAGCCCAGCTGGTGCCGCCCGCGCCGCTCACTTCGAACCCCGCCAGGGGCACGTCCTGAAGCTTGCGCAGTGTCTTGAGCGACATGCCGTTGCCCGTGGTCTTCAAGAGCAGCGGACACGGAAGGTTGGCTGCGACGTGACGGATCTTCTCCAGGAGACCCTGGAAATTCGTGTCGCCTTCGGGCTGAAGCGCCTCCTGCAGGCTATTCAGGTGAAGGAACAACCCGTCGGCTTCGATCATCTCCACCGCCCGCATGCACTCCTCGAGCCCGTAACCGTAGTTGAGCTGCACCGCGCCCAGGTTGGCGAATAGCAGGGTATCGGGAGCCACGTCGCGGATGCGAAAACTCTCGACCAGGTCCGCGCGCTCGAGTGCCGCGCGTTGACTCCCTACTCCCATGGCACAGCCGACCTCGGAAGCCACGGTGGCCAACGTGCGATTGATCCGCGTGGCTTCTTCAGTACCACCGGTCATGGATGAGATGATCAAAGGAAGCTCGAGCGACGCGTCGAGAAAGCTGCGGCCCAGATCGATGGATTCCAGATCGACTTCGGGGAGAGCGTCGTGGATGAGTTGCCATTGATCCAGCCCATTGCCCACGCCCTGGAAACCCACGTCGTGCTCGAGGCACAGCTCGAGATGGTGTCGCTTGCGCGGCTGGGTCACGTCGGCCGGGTGTTCATCCTGGCTCACGAAGTTCGCTCCGAACCCTTGGTACCGGATCCGGCCGGACGCAGTTCCGGCGGAAGCGGAAACGTCACGTCTTCGCGCGCCACTTCGCGCGTGCGAAGCTCGCCCCCCAGGTGTTGCAGGTGACGCACGACGTCCTGCACCAGGTCTTCTGGCGCGCTGGCGCCCGCGGTCAACCCCACACGCTGGCCGTCGGCTATCCACGCAGCGTCGATGTCGGTCGCGCGATCTATCAGGTACCCCGCGGCCCCGCGTTCGTTCGCGGTTTCCACCAGCCGCACGCTGTTGGAGCTGTTCTGGCTTCCCACCACCAACAGCACGTCGATGTTGTCATCACTGACCAACGACTTCACGGCATCCTGCCGATTCTGGGTGGCGTAACAGATGTCGTCTTTCTTGGGGCCGTGGATGTTGGGGAAACGCCTCCGTAGGGCATCGATGATACCTTTGGTTTCATCGACGGAAAGCGTGGTCTGGGTGACGTAATAGAGGTTGTCGGGATCGTCCACTTCCAGCGCGGTCACTTGCTCGACGTTTTCGACCAGGAGCATGCGGTCGGGCGATTGGCCCAAGGTGCCCTCGACCTCATCGTGTCCATCGTGACCAATGAGAATTACGGTACGCCCCTGCTTCACGCTGCGGCGCACTTCCAGATGCACCTTGGTAACCAGAGGACATGTGGCATCGATGATCGTGAGATCTCTCTCGCGCGCGGCGTCCCACACCGCGGGCGAAACACCATGCGCGCTGAAGATGCAGGTGGAACCCGACGGCACCTGGTCGAGGGTTTCCACGAACACCACCCCACGATCGCGAAGGCGTTGCACCACCGCCTGGTTGTGGACGATTTCTTTTCGCACGTAGATGGGCGGAGGGTACTGATCCAGCGCCAGATAGACGATGTCCACGGCGCGCTCCACGCCGGCGCAGAAGCCCCGCGGACTAACCAGGAAGATCTCGAATCGCGGTGTCATGGGGTCAGTGTAACCGAAGCCAGGGTCAGCCGCCGTACTCGGAAAGGACCGAGCGGGCTATGACGAGACGTTGGATTTCCGAAGTTCCCTCGTAGATGCGCAACACGCGGGCATCGCGATAGTAGCGCTCGATATCGTAGTCTTTGCTGTAGCCGTATCCGCCGTGGATCTGCAACGCGCGGTCGGCCGCGCGCCCGGCCATTTCACTCGCGGCCAGCTTGGCCATCGCGGCCTCGCGCCCGTAGGAACGGCCCTGATCCTTCAACCATGCCGCCTTGTCCGCCAGCAATCGCGCCTGCTCCAGCTCCGTCGCCAGATCGGCCAGCATCCACTGGATGGCCTGCTTGGTGGCGATGGGCTTGCCGAATTGTTCGCGCTCGATGGCGTACCTGGCACCCACATCGAGGCAGGCCTGCGCCAGGCCCACCGACTGGTAGGCCACGCCGATTCGACCGCCGTCGAGGGCCGACATGGCAATCTTGAACCCGTCGCCTTCTTCGCCCAGGCGTCGCGCGCCCGGTACGTCGACGTTCTCGAGCACCAACGAGACGGCGTCGCTGCTGCGCAGGCCCATCTTGTCTTCCTTGGCTCCCACCATGAGCCCGGGCGTATCGCGATCGACCAGGAAGGCGCTGATGCCGTCGTGACCTGGCTCGTTATCGAGTCGCGCCGTCACCACGAAGAACTGGGCGTGGTAACCATTGGTGACCCAGATCTTCTCTCCGCTCAATCGGTACCCGGTTTCGGTGCGCTCGGCCCGCGTGGTCATACTGGCCGCGTCGCTGCCCGCTCCCGGCTCGGTTACGCAGAAGCTGGCCAACTCGCCTTTCGACATGCGCGGCAGCACTTCCCGACGCAACTCTTCGCTGCCAAACTGTAGGATCGGAAAACTTCCCACACCATTGTGAACGGAAACCATGATGGCCACGCCGGCGTCGACGCGAGCCAACTCGGCCACGACCCGACCGTAGGTTACGGTGTCGAGGCCCAGACCACCGTAGGTCTCGGGAAAACAGAGCCCGAAAAAGCCGTGATCGCGCACCATGTCCAGAAGTTCTGGATCGATGATGCCGGCCGCATCCATCTTGGCGCAGCGCGGAGCAATTTCACCGCGTGCGAAGTCGCGCACACCCTTGGTAAACATCTCCTGCTGTTCGTTCAGATCGAAATCCACGGCCTACTCCATTACCGAGGCCGCAATGACCATGCGTTGAACCTCGTTCGTACCCTCGTAGATGTCGCAGATCTTGGCGTCGCGCATGAGTTTCTCGACCGGGTACTCCTTCGAGTAGCCGTTGCCGCCGAAGATCTGCACCGCTTCCTCGGCGCAATGAACGGCAGTGGTCGACGAAAACAGCTTCGCCATCGCCGATTCCTTGCTGTGGCGTACGCCGGTATCCTTTACAGCCGCGGCACGGTAGGTCAACAAGCGTGCGGCCTCCAAGCGCATGGCCATGTCGGCGATCTTGAACTGGATAGCCTGAAACTGACCGATGGGCCGACCGAACTGCTCGCGTTCCTTGGAGTAACGGATGGAGTGCTCCAACGCGGCCTGCCCGATACCAAGGGCTTGAGCCGCGATACCAATGCGGCCACCGTCGAGCGTCTGCATTGCGACCTTGAAGCCGTTGTGTTCGTCGCCCAGAAGCTGATCGTCGTCCACCTCAACATCTTCGAACACGATCTGCGCCGTGTCGCTGGCGCGGATGCCCATCTTCTTTTCGGTATGGGCCACGACCACGCCCTTGGCCTTGGCATCCACCACGAACGCGGTAATACCGCGATGCCCCTTCTCGATGTCGGTCATCGTATACACGATGAGAGTGTCGGCATTCGCACCGTTGGTGATGAAATTCTTGGTGCCATTGATGACGTAGCCGCCGCCAACCTTGCGCGCGACCGTGCGCTGGGCCGCCGCATCGGTGCCCGCCTGGGGCTCGCTGAGACAGTAGGCGCCCAACTTCTCTCCCTTGGCCAACGGCGTCAGCCATTTGGCCTTCTGGGCGTCGGTGCCGTACCTGACGAGCGGCCAGCAGGCCAGGCTGTTGTTGACCGACATGATGACGCCGCAACTCGCGTCGCCCCACGAAATCTGCTCGGCGGCCAGGATGTAGCTCACGGTATCGAGTCCCGCCCCGCCCCATTCCTGGGGAACCGACACGCCCATGAAACCCAGCTCGCCCAGTTTTTCGACGACTTCGGCGGGGAACCGGGACTCACGGTCCCACTGGGCCGCGTGCGGTACGATTTCCTGCTCGGCGAACTCGCGCGCCGTCTTGCGAATGAGCTCTTGCTCGGAAGTGAGTTCGAACTTCAAGGGGTCCTCCTGCGATCGCCGGAATCGAAACTAGGCGTATGAATAGAAACCCTGGCCGCTCTTGCGCCCCAGGTGCCCGGCGGCCACGAGATTGCGTAGCAACGGGCAGGCGCGGTACTTGGGATCGCGAAATCCGTCGTACAGCACGTCAAGAATGTTCAAGCAGATGTCGAGGCCAACGAAATCAGCCAGTGCGAGCGGCCCCATGGGGTGCGCCATGCCCAACTTCATGATCTGATCGATGGCTTCAGCCGTCGCGACACCTTCGTGCAGCGCGAAGATGGCCTCGTTGATCATAGGCATGAGAATGCGGTTGCTAACGAAGCCCGGGTAGTCGTTGCACTCCACCGGGATCTTGCCCAACGCCGACGCCATTTCCACCACCTGGTTACACGTGGCGTCGCTCGTTACGTGACCCCGGATCACTTCCACCAGCTTCATGATGGGTACGGGGTTCATGAAATGCATGCCGATGAAGCGATCCGCCCGCGACGTGGCGCTGGCCAACTGCGTTATGGAGATAGACGATGTGTTCGAAGCCAGGATTGCGTCGTCGCCGAGTACTGGATCGACCTTGGCGTAGATGTCCCGCTTGGCGTCGAGCGATTCAAAAATAGCTTCGACCACCAACGCGGCGCCCTCGAACGCCTTTACTTCGGTGGTGAAGTCGATGCGGTCCAACGTAGCGGATGCGTCGGCCTGGCTGATGGCCTCTTTCTTTACCTGGCGACCCAGGTTCTTTTCGATCATGCCTCGCGCGCGGTCGAGCGCGGCCTGATTCACATCCATCAACACGGTAGGATGTCCCGCCTGCGCGAACACATGGGCAATTCCATTGCCCATGGTTCCACCGCCGACGACTCCAATCTTCGTACTCATTCGGGGGCTCCTTGCACTTGCTCTAGTCGAGGCGTCGGACACTCATGGCCACGGCATCGCCGCCACCCAGGCACAGCGCCGCCAGACCACGGTTGGCGCCGCGATCCTGCATGGCGTACAGCAGCGTGGTGAGGATACGTGCACCGCTTGCCCCGATGGGATGTCCGAGCGCCACCGCACCGCCGTTCACATTCACGCGATCGAGGTCCAGTTCCAACTCCCGACAGACGGCAATGGCCTGCACCGAAAACGCTTCGTTGATCTCGGCCAGGTCGTAGTCATCCCAGGTGGTGTTGGTCTTTTCCATGAGCGTGCGCACGGCCCGTACCGGCGCCATCATGACCCACTTGGGCTCCACCGCACCGGTTGCGTACGCTTCAATTTCGAACCAGGGCGTGAGTCCCAGTTCGCGCGCGCGTTCTTCGCTGGCGACCACCAGCGCCGCCCCACCGTCGTTGACGCTGGGCGCGTTGCCCGCGGTCACGGTGCCACCCTTGGGCTGAAACGCCGGGCGCAACTTGGCCAGGGATTCCAGTGATGAGTCGGCGCGGGGGCCTTCGTCGGCCGCGATCACCGTTTCGCCCTTGCGGGTCTTCACGGTGACCGGTGTGATCTCCTGCTCGAAGCGGCCCGCCTTCATGGCGGCAATCGCCTTCTCGTGGCTCTGCAGCGCGTAGGCATCCTGCTCTTCGCGGCTGATGCCGTACTTCTCGGCCACCAGTTCAGCGGTCATGCCCATGTGATAGTCGTTGTAGATGTCCCACAGACCGTCGTGGACCATGAGATCGGTCAGCTCCCCGTGGCCCAGCCGATAACCCGTGCGTGCTTTCTGAAGCGCGTAGGGCGCGTTGCTCATGCTCTCCATGCCGCCCGCCACCACGCAGCCCACGTCGCCCGCCTTGATAGCCTGCGCGGCCAGGGCCACGGCACGCAGGCCGCTGCCGCATACCTTGTTGATGGTCATCGCGCTGCAACTGTCGGGAAGGCCGCCGTAGATTGTGGCCTGCCGCGCGGGATTCTGACCCAGTCCCGCCGGAAGCACGCAGCCCATGATGACTTCGTCGACCGCTTCGGGGTCCACGTTCGCGCGCTCCACCGCGGCGCGTATGGCCGCGGCACCCAGCTCGGGCGCCCGCACTGGCGACAAACCACCCTGGAACCTGCCCACCGGCGTTCGGGCCGCCCCGGCGATAACGACTTTCTTCGACATGAACTCTCCTTGGGGTGTCTTAGCTCAACACGTGACGACTGATGACGATGCGTTGCACCTCACTGGTACCCTCGCCGATCGTGCACAATTTGGCGTCGCGATAGGCACGCTCGACCGGATAGTCGCGGCAGTAACCGTAGCCGCCCAGAATCTGGATGGCGTTGTTCGTAACGCGCATGGCCATTTCACTCGCGAATAATTTGGCCATGGCGCTCTTGTGGCCGAATGGCTTGCCTTCGTCTTTCAGGCGCGCCGACTGGTACACCAGAAGTTCGGCGGCCTCGATCTCGGTGGCCGCATCGGCCAACATCCATTGAATGGCCTGGAAGCCCGAGATGGGCTTGCCGAAGGCTTCGCGTTCCTTGCTGTACTTCAGCGCGAACTCGTGCGCGCCCTTGGCCAAACCCAACGAAAGCGAACCAATGGAAATACGACCGGCGTCGAGGGTCTTCATGAAGTTCTTGAATCCGGCTCCCACCTGTCCCAACACGTTCTCTTTGGGAATGCGCACGTCCTCCATGAGCAATTGCGCCGTGTCGCTGGCGCGCATACCCAACTTGTCTTCCTTCTTGCCCACCGAGAACCCCGGAGTATCTCGTTCCACCAGGAATGCGGAGATCCCCTCGCTGGTGCCCCTGGTCGGGTCGGTCACCGCCGTCAGCACGTAGAGCCCCGCGTACGACGCGTTGGTGATCCAACTCTTGCTGCCGTTGATCACCCATTCATTTCCGTCGAGCACCGCGGTGGTCTTGGTTCCACCCGAGTCACTCCCGGCACCCGGCTCGGTAAGGCCGTAGCTCACCAACATGCGCCCGGCGGCGGCCTCGGGTAGGAACTTCTTGCGCTGCTCCTCGGTACCGAACTGGTTGATCGGTCCCACGCCCAGGCTGTTGTGCGCGGCCACGCCCAACGCCGTGGAACCGCAGGCCTTGGCAATCTCCTCGATGATGATGGCGTAGCTCACGGTGTCCAGGCCGGAGCCGCCGTATTGCTCGGGAATGAAGACACCCAGGAAACCGATTTCGCCGAGGGCCGCCATGTTATCGGCGGGAAACTGACCCTTCTCGTCGATCTCGTGGGCAATGGGTTCGACCTGCTCCTGCACGAAGCGGCGCGCGGTATCGCGTACGATTTGGTGATTTTCCGAAAAGTCCATGCACAGTCCCCAGGGGAAACGACGAACACTCCAGGCCAGGCGTTCAGACCTGACGCAACGGCAAATTACGAATAAAGGCAACCACGTCGCGCGTGGGCGACCCTGGTCCGAACAGGCGGCTGACGCCTTGTTCTTCCAATTGGCGCATGTCGGCGTCGGGAATGATTCCGCCGCCCACTATATGCACGTGCGAAGCGCCGCGCTCGCGCAGCAACTCCAGAATTCGAGGAAAGACCGACATGTGCGCGCCCGACAGGATGCTCACGGCGAGCACGTCCACGTCTTCCTGCACCGATGCACTGACGATGTCTTCGGGGGTCTGGTGAAGACCGGTATAGATGACCTCCATTCCGGCGTCACGCAGCGCCGAAGCGATCACTTTGGCGCCCCGATCGTGGCCATCGAGTCCTGGCTTGGCCACTAGCACGCGAATCCGGGTTTCCACCACGTCGGACCATCTCCCGTCTGGCAGCCGAAAAGCCCCCAGCCGCTTGAAATACTTGGATTTACGCGGAGGCCGGCCCGAGGGACCGGGTCAGGCACACTGAAGGTATAGGATACGGACGAACGACCGTTTTGGAAAGCAGCCTATGAGCCCTCGCCGGGCAGTGAAATCCGGTCGGAAAGCGCGTGAACGGCCGCGGCCAGATCGGTCCGATGGGCGGCCACATCGGCCGCGTGGTCGCGAAGGACGCTACCGAAACCATCGTCGTGCCAGAGCCGCGCCAGCAGCGCATGCTCGACCAATTGGCGCAGTTGCAGCTCGATCGAAGCTCGCGTACGGGCCTCGAACTCACCGGAAGTCTCCAGCCAGGTTCGGTGTTGCCGCATGACCTCTACCACTTCATCCACGCCCTCGCCGCGATAGGCGCAGGTCATGAGTACGGGTGTGGCCCAACCGCCGTCGACCACCGCACGACTGTGCAGCTCCGACTCCACCAGTACCCCCAACTCCTTGGCCCCGTCTCGATCGGCTTTGTTCACCACGAGGATATCAGCCACTTCCAACAGCCCGGCCTTCATCAGCTGAACCCCGTCACCGGTCCCCGGCAGTAGCAACAGTGCGACCGAGTGCGCTTTCCGCATGACATCCAGCTCGGCCTGCCCCACACCCACGGTCTCCATGAGAATTGGATCGAACCCCAGGGCGTCCATGGCGTCGGCCACCAGGCCCGTGGCCAGACTCAGCCCGCCCGTCTGGCCCCGCGTGGATAGGCTTCGGATGAAGATCCGGTCGTGCGACTCCAACTCGCTCATACGGACACGATCGCCCAGGAGGGCACCGCCCGTCTGAGGACTGCTGGGGTCCACCGCCACCACGCCCACCTGCGCGTCGTCCCGTGCGGCAAACCGCCGCGCGAGCTGGTTGATGAGAGTACTTTTGCCCGCGCCGGGCGGTCCGGCCACGCCGATTCGATGGGCGCGGCCAGTGTGTGGACTCAGCAAACGCAACAGCTCGTCGCGCCGGGGCCCACCTTGCTCTACCAGCGTCAGTACGCGTCCAATGGAGGCCTGGTCGCCCGCCTGGGCACGCGCGAATAGTTCTTCTGAAGTGCTCATGCCGCGGAGAATAGGCTACAACCGGGCTTGAGACCAGCCGGGACCGAAGCAATCGGTCCCGGCCACCAACACCATCAGAATCGTGCTCGGACCCTGGACAGACTCGCCCCTTCTATGGGCACCGAGCCGGCACACTCATTCTCGAGGCCGGGGGAAGGCACACAGTCGGTGCTCGCGGGCTGCAGAGTGCCCGTATACGGATTCAGCGCGTCGAACAACACCCACGTGCCAACCTCCACCAGCCGGCCCATCGAACGATCGTCTTCGGCCGCATGGGCCAATACATCGACCGCATCGAGCGCATCGAGAACCCGTGGCGTATCGATGTCTCGCCAAAGCTCCACGCGATCGCCGCTGTTGTTCAGACTGAGCCCGGTCGTGGACAGTCCGTTTGCGCTCTGCCACGCGACGGCGTCACTACCGAGTACCAGGCGCACTTCCCCCGCGGCCAGGCTGCCGGTGAAGCCGAAGTGATAGCTGTCACCCGAACCATCGCGCAGGAAAACCCCCTGGAGGTCTTCGACTCCGGGGCCCGTGTTCACGATTTCGACCCACTCGTCGTTCTTGAAATCGACCTCGCCATCACCGTTCCAGTCTTGGCCCGGCGCCGACAGGATCTCATTGATCAGGAGTTCCGCCGCAACGGGTGACACCAGGAGACTTGTCAGCAGGAGGACGCACACCATCGAACCGAGGGCGAACCGCATTGGGTTCCACCTTTCGGGAGGCTTCGTCGTTGGGAAGATCGACAGGGTAGCTGATCGAGCCGGATCGTCAAGTCGGTCGGCTAGAACTGAACCCGTAGCAGCGACAACCGCACTTCACGGTCGGGGACGCGCGCGAGGTCGTAGCCGTTGGCGCGGTTGAGAAGTTCGGCTCCGCGATACGCGTCGATGCTCGACCATGCCAAGGCGGTACCGTAGAGGATCCAACCAATGCCCCGCTCGAAGTCGACGCCGCTTTCGCTTTGCGCCAGTCCGAACACGCGCCCGACCAGCAGCAGACCCAGGCTCGCGGTGGCTACGAACGCGTATCCCTTGTTGGGCTGTTCGTTTCCGAACTGGCCCCACCCCGGCAGGATCGCGCTCTTGGTGAACGCCCAGGTGGGGTCACGGTAGCGTTCGACTCGTCCTTCGGACTTCATGGCCGATTGGGCCAACGCGGCGGGTGCCTGCGGCCCCACCAGCAACTGGACCATCAGCAACAGGCCCATGAGCCACGGCCACGCTCTAACCACGTCGTTCCTCCAGCGCCTTGCGCACGATGTCGTTGGCAAGCTTCGGATTGGCTTGCCCGCGGGTCAGCTTCATGAGCTGTCCCACGAAGAATGCGGCCACGCTCTCCTTCCCGTCCAGATACGTCTGTACCTGTTGCGGATGGCTATCGAGAATCTGACGCACCTGCGCGTCGATTTCTCCGACGTCGGAAATCTGGCGCAAGCCATCCCGTTCGACGATCTCGGCCGCGCTGCCGCCGCCCTGGGTCATCTTCTCGAACACTTCCTTGGCCAAACTACTGCTGACCGTCCCGTCCACCACGAGCTGGATCAGCTCGGCCAGACCTGACGCCGAGACTCCCAGCGAGTCGATTTCACCGTCGCGCTCGTTGAGCACGCGCGCCACCTCGCCCACCATCCAGTTGCTTACGAGTTTGCCGGCGCGTTCGACCTTGCCCACGGAAGCCACCACCTGCTCGAAGTAGTCGGCATGAGCGCGACTCTGGCTGAGCTGGGCCGCGTCATCGGCCGATACTCCGAACTCTCGCACCAACCGGCCGGCCCGCGCCGCGGGCAACTCGGGCAACGCCATACGAACACGCTCGAGCCAGGCCTCGTCGATCAGGACCGGAGGCAGATCGGGGTCGGGAAAGTAACGATAGTCGCTGGCTTCCTCCTTGCTTCGCATGACGCGCGTGGTATTGCGGTCGGGGTCCCAAAGACGCGTCTCCTGGCGAATGCGTTCTCCGTCGGCCACCGCTTTCTTCTGTCGTTCGATTTCGTGCACGAGCGCGGCCATGACGCCACGAATGGAGTTCATGTTCTTGATTTCGACCTTGGTACCCAACGTGCTCACGCCGACTTCCCGGACCGAGACATTCGCGTCGCACCGCAGGCTTCCCTCTTCCATGTTGCCATCGCAGATATCGAGATAGCGAACCAGGCGACGCAACGCCGTGAGGTAGGCGCCCGCCTCTTCCACCGATCGCAAGACGGGCTGGCTGACAATTTCCACCAACGGTACGCCCGCCCGATTGAGATCCACCAGCGTGGTCTGGCCCTGGGTCTGATCGTGCAGCGACTTGCCCGCGTCTTCTTCGAGGTGAATACGCTCGAGCGCCACCGTCGACGGCTTGCCGTCCACCACGATCGGAACTTCACCCCCACGGCAGATCGGCTGATCGAACTGGGATATCTGGTAGTTCTTCGGGACGTCCGGATAGAAATAGTGTTTGCGCGCGAAGACGTTCGACTCCCGGATCTCACAGCCCAACGCCAAGCCCAGTCGCATGGCAAATTCCACGGCCTTCACGTTGACGACAGGCAACGCTCCCGGCAGGCCAAGGCACACCGGGTCGGTCTGGGTGTTCGGTGGCGCCCCGAAAGCCGCTGACGATCCACTGAAGATCTTGGTCGCCGTGGAAAGTTGGGCGTGCACCTCGAGGCCAATGACCGGTTCCAGCGCGCTCATGACGACTTCTCCATGAGCGTCCAACGATCTTCGTCAAAGCCTCGCACGTGCTCGACCGCGCGCCCGGCCCGAAGCAGAATACCCTCTTGCATGGCCGGAGCCGTCAGATGGATTGCCAGGGGCAATCCCGCCTCGTTGCACGCCGTGGGTACCGACAACGCGGGAAGCCCCGTGAGGTTGGCCGACACGGTGTACACATCGCCGAGGTACATGGCCAGAGGGTCAGCGGCCTTCTCGCCGCGCAGGAACGCGGGCGTGGGCGAAGTTGGTGTGGCAATGACGTCGCACGTCTCGAAGGCCGCATCGAACTCGCGACGCAACAGCGTGCGCACCTGGCTCGCCTTGTTATAGTAGGCTTCGGCGTACTCGGCCGACAAAACGAACGTTCCCAGCACGATGCGGCGTTTCACCTCGGCCCCGAAACCTTCGGTGCGGGTCGCGCAGGTCATGTCCACCAACGACTGTTCCTGGGCGCCGTCTTGGGCCTGGGCCCGGTGCCCGTAGCGGATTCCGTCGTACCGAGCCAGGTTGCTCGACGCTTCGGCCGTGCACAGTACGTAGTAGGTTGCCACCGCGGCCTTGGCGGCCGGCAGATCCACATCGACCAGCTGGGCGCCGGCTTTGCGCAACTGCTCACACGTGGCCTCGAAGTCCGCGCGCACATCGGCGTCGACCCCTTCGCTCACCAGCGCTCGCGGTATTCCTACCCGTAACCCCGCCGGCCCGCCTTCGATTTCCGCCAGTACGTCGCCGACCGGACGGTCCATGGTGGTGGCATCGCGTGGGTCGTGACCGGCCAGCGCGCTGTACACCAACGCGGCGTCGCGCACGTTCCGCGTGAGCGGCCCAACCTGATCGAGGCTGCTGGCGAATGCCACCAGGCCGAAACGGGACACGCGTCCGTAGGTGGGCTTGAGCCCAACCACACCGCAGAACGCCGCCGGTTGTCGCACCGATCCACCGGTATCGCTGCCCAGGGCGAACGGAACCATGCCCGCGGCCACGGCCGCCGCCGAACCACCCGAACTGCCACCGGGAACGGCGTCTGCATGCCAGGGATTTCGCGAGGGACCGCCGTGCGAATTCTCGGTACTGCTACCCATGGCGAACTCGTCCATGTTCGTAACGCCCAGCAGCGTGGCGCCCGCTTCGCGCAGCCGAGCCGTGACCGTGGCATCGAAGGGCGATACGTACCCCTTGAGAATCCGACTGCAGCAGGTGAGTTCGCGGCCGACCACCGCGATGTTGGCCTTGGTGGCGTAGGGGATCCCACTCAACCTGCCGCCGGAAGACGCGGCAACCGGTTCATCGAACACCTCGACGAACGCCTGCAACGCAGCGTCCGCCTCGCGCACGCGGGCGACGCAGGCTTCGGTCAACTCGGCGCCGGAGAACTCGCCGCGATCCATGCCCTGGAGCAATTGTTCTACCGAGCGGCGGCTTAGATGCGTCCCACTCATGACGGCTGATCGCCGAGCACGGCTGGGACCTCGAAGAAGTCTCCGTGCCGCGCGGGCGCCGACCGCAGGGCTTCGTCGGGGGACAGCGATGGTTCCAACTCGTCTTCGCGCAACCCTTGACCCACATCGACCGGCGTCGTCGTTGCCGGTACGCCCGCGGTGTCGATGGCGGCGAGCTGGTCGATGTACTCGAGAATGGTTTCCAGCTGGCCTTTCAGCTGCAACCGCTCGGCCGGGTCGAGAGTGAGGGCCGCGAGCTTCAGCAGGTCATCAACCGTTTTGTCGGGTAGAGCCATATTTCTCCCTTGTGGGGCTACGGTCCGTCGACCTCGCCTACTACCTGGATCTTGGCGTACTTGGCCAGGACCTTCTTCTTTCCGGCGTCGGCGAAGTCGATGGTAAGTCGGGTGAGATCCCCGAACCCCTCGACCACCTCGATCGTTCCTTCGCCCAGCTTCTCGTGTTTCACACGCAAACCAGGTGCGAAGTGTATCTCTTCCTGATTCCATTCGTGCTCTTCGAAACCGTGATCGGGGTCCGAGGCCCGGCTCTTCGCCTGGGCCTGGCTACGCCGAAACGTCTCGACCGAGAATCCGTTGTCCCACGCCGCGGGCTCATCGCTCCGCGAAACTGGCCGGTGCCGGCGGGGCCCGGCCGATGGGAGGCGCGAAGTGGACCGCATGGGCGGACGGGTCGAGAGGCCCACCTCCGTGTAGCAGTCGTCGGGTAGTTCACCCAGGAACCGACTGGGCAGCATGGGCTCGTAGCTTCCGAACCGCTGACGCGAGGCCGCCGAGGAAAGAAACAGGCGACGCTCGGCCCGGGTCAAGGCCACGTAGAAAAGACGTCGCTCTTCCTCGACGCCGTCGTCTTCCTGCAGACTTGTCATGTGGGGCAGCAACCCCTCTTCGCAACCCGCCACGAACACGTAGGGAAACTCCAACCCCTTGGCGGTATGCATGGTCATGAGCGTCACCATGTCGCCCGACTCTTCCAGGCGATCGATATCGGCGAGCAGCGTGACCGACTCCAGGAACTCGGCCAACGTGCCGTCGTCGGTCTCGCTCACGAAACTGTGTACGGCGTTACCCAGTTCGGCCACATTCTCCAGACGCTCTTCGGCCGTGGACGGGTCGTCCTTGCGAATCCAGTCCTCGTACTTGATGGCGGCCATCAGCTGCTTGAATACCGCCACGGCATCGCGCGACTGGGCCAGGCGACCCAGATCTTCGATCAGTCGCGCGAAGGCATATAGTCGCTTGGCCGGCGCCGTGCCCACCGTGGACGCCAGGCGAGATGTATCCTTGCACAACTCCAACGGTGAAATACCCGCGGCGGCCGCCGCGCCGTACAGCTTCTCGACGCTGGCCTTGCCGACGCCGCGTCGCGGCACGTTGATGATCCGCGCCAGACTGATTGAATCGGCGGGATTGGCCAGCACCCGCAGGTACGCCAACAGATCCTTTACCTCACGACGTTCGAAGAAACGCGTGCCGCCGATGATCTGGTACGGAATGCCTTCACGGCGTAGCGCATCTTCGATCGAGCGGCTTTGCGCGTTGGTGCGATACAGGATCACCATTTCCCGACGCGGCACGCCTTCGTTGCCCAGATGACGAATGGTATCGCGGATCTGCCCGGCCTCGTCGTCACCGTCATCGGCCCACCGCAACTCGATGAGATCGCCGCCCGTCTGCTCGGTCCACAGGGTCTTGCCCTTGCGGCGGCGGTTGTTGGATATGACCGTATTGGCCGCGTTCAGGATGATCGACGTGCTGCGATAGTTCTGCTCCAGGCGCAGAAGTTTCGAGCCCGGGAAGTAGTCTTCGAACTTCAACATGTTGTCGACGGTGGCTCCGCGCCACGAGTAGATCGACTGATCGTCGTCGCCCACCGCGAACAGGTTTCCGTGGGATGCACTGAGGGCACGGATCATGACCAACTGGAGTGGATTCGTGTCCTGGAACTCATCGACCAGAACGTACCGGAACCGATCGCTGTATCGCTGCTGGACCTGCGGATGCTCTTCGAACAACTGGACCGTGCGCCCGATCAGGTCATCGAAGTCCATGGCCCCATTGGTGCGGAGCCGTCGCTCGTACTCTTCATAGACGTCGGCGCGTTTCTCGTCGCGGTGGGTCAACGCTGACTCTCGCGCCTGCGCCACCGACACGAACGCGTTCTTCAAACGGCTGATTTCCGACGCCGCGGCTCGCGGCGGAAACTGTTTGGGATCGGCCCTGAGGTCCTTGAGAATGCTGACCATGAGCGAGCGGGTGTCCACGGCATCGTAGATCGTGAACGAGTTGGGATACCCCAATCGATGGGCTTCTCGTCGCAGGATGCGCACGCCCGTGGCGTGGAAGGTGCCAATCCAGCAGCGGCCCGCGGCCTGGGGCGCTTCACGCTCAACCCGCCCACGCATCTCACGCGCAGCCTTGTTGGTGAACGTGAATGCGAGGATGGCCTCGGGGGGTACATCGAGCTCACGAATGAGATGAGCGATACGGGTAGTCAGTACACGGGTCTTGCCGCTACCCGCGCCCGCGATGACCAGCCAGGGACCCTCGGTGGAAAGCACGGCTTCGCGCTGGGGCGCGTTGAGGCCTGCGAGCATGGACTGATTCCTCTCAGAAACCCCGCCCGCGCCTGCGCGGTTTCACGATCAGAAATCGGGGCCGATGGAGAAGGTGTAATGGACGTCGCCGCCGGTGGTGATGAGATCGGACTTCCAGGCCCAATCGAATTTCAGCGGAAGGAAGCCAACGTTCGCTCTTATACCAAAGCCGATGTCGGCGTTCAAGTCTTGCAGCTGCAGGTTTCCCTGCGAGGTGCGCGCAAAGGGCTGGAAATCGTCGCCGAAGGCGCTGCCCACGTCGATGAACGCCACCGCGCCCACCCCACCAATGGCGAATCGGCCGGGCCATCCCAGAAACAGCGCGTCCACGAACGGAAACCGGTACTCCATATTGAATACCAACATGTTGTTGCCCAACAGCCCTTCGTTGAGCAGGTTGCCCGAGGCGTCGGTCCGTTCGAAGTCGTACAGATCGAATCCACGCAGGGTGCCCGGGCCGCCTACTACGAAGTTTCTCGGCGTGCCGCCGCTGCTGGTTGCGCCCACGAACCTCAGGGCCAGACTGTTGCGATCCCACATGCGCATGTAGCGCCGATAGTCCATGAAGGTCGTAACGCGATTCACGTCCTTGCTGGACACGGGAATGGCCGGCGAAAAGCTTACAAGGAAACGGCTACCGGTCACCGGACCATGGCGACCATAGAACGCCGAGTCGTGGATGTAGCTGAGCGAAGGCTGCAGCAATCGGTCGGACTGATCGCGTACCTCGGAGTACTGCAAATTGGCTTCGTCGTACTCGAAGAATGTCTTCTTGCTCACGAACGCCTGTAACTCGAAGTCCAGACGATCGAAATGCGTCAACGGCAAGCTGGCCAGGCCGAAGAGACCGTAGTTGCGCTCGCTGAACAGCTCACTGCTTTCGAACACCTCGCCCAGTCGCGTGAAATTACTGTTGATGAAATTCCGGTAGTGGAATATCCCGCCCGCAAAATTGACCCGCCGCTTCAGGTAGTAGTAGCTGGCCGCCAGATCGCTGTACTTCAACGATCCGTAGAAATTCACGAGAAACTGCATGCGATGGTTGCCCAGCAGGTCGCTCAGGCTGAGCACGTTCGCGAAGCCCAGGCCCAAGCCTGACGAATAGGACACGGCGCCGCCGCGACCACCGACGGGGTCGAATGACCACCGAAGTGAATAGGGCTCTACCGTTCCCACGGGAGTTCGCGGCTCGAAGAGGGGTACATCGGGTCCGCTGGCATCGGCTACGTCCAGGACCCCACCTTCGGCCAGGTCCGCCGTTTCCGCCGGCACTTCCGCTTCGGCCGGATCTGCCGTTTCGGCCGGATCAACCGTTTCGGCACCGCCATCGGCGCTCTCGTCGTCTGGGGAAGCACCGTTGCGGGCCAGCTCTTCTTCGGCCCGTGCTAAACGCGCCAGCACCGTCCCGTCGGCCGAATCAAGCGCGCCCCGCGGGCGCGTCTTGTCCCGCTCCATCTCGGCCTGCGCCGGCGATTTGGCGTCGACCACGTCGGCTGTGGTCTCCGACCCGGGACGCGGCACCGAAGGCAGCGTTTCATCCACGCGCGGCGTGGCCACCAACTGAAAACCGGGCTTGGCACCGCGGGCCGAGATCAGCTCGGTCTCCCCCTCCTGGGGGAACTGGATGGATTCGATGGTGCCGGAAAAATCCTCACCCACGAAGATGTCCCAACCGCCCTCGTTGAATGCCGAAAAAGCAAAGCGATTGGCGGTGGTACTGACCGAAGGGTGGAAGATTCCACCCAATACATCGGTAAAGCGTTGCGTCTGGTTTTCCGAGATGACATGCACGTGCAGGTTCTTGACCCCGGTCTGGTTGCTCACGAACACGATCGTGTCGTCATCGACCATGAAGGGATCGGTATCGTCGCCTGGAGTGCTGACGATCCGGGCCACGGTGCCCGTCTTCACATCGAGGGCCATGAGATCGAGCGACTCACGCACGTCGCGCACGTTGGTCCGACTCGTGAAATCCACCGGCGTCAGGCGCTTCTCGCCCTCGGGATTCGCTTCCACCGCCACCGGAACGAACGTGTCGGGAAAGCCGCTGAACAGGATGCGCGAGCCGTCCGGGTACCAGGCGGGCGAATGCTCATCGCCCACGTCGTCGGTCAGTGGTTCCACCCGCCCGCTGTCCAGATCCACCAGGTACAAATCGGTCTGGCCACCCCTGGTACCACTGAGCACTACCTCGTCGGCCACCGGCGACCAGGCCGGGCTGCGCGCAATGTCCATGTTCAAGGCTATGGACTTCTCGATTCCGCCATCTTCAATGCCCACCACGTACAGCACTTCGTCCTGGCCACTCTTGGCCACGAAGCAGACCTCGTCGCTGTCCGGCGAGAAGCCGATGCTGCTATTGAAACTGTGGAGCGTGAGAAAGTCGTTGCTGCGGTAACCGGTCACCAGCTTGCGCAGTGTATCGCCGCCCTCCACGCTGGAAACGTAGAGGCTCACGAATCCCTCCACGTCGCTGAAGAACGCCACGTACTCGCCGTTTGGCGATAACACCGGCTGCTGAAAGAAGTAGTTCCCCTCTTTCGCGTGGTTCGTCAGACGACGTCCTATCGCGTCGGGCTCCTGTTTGTGGGAATACAGCGACCAATATTCCTGCTTCAACGACTTGATCCAGTGTTCAGAGAACGTGGATTGATCGACCCCCAACGTTTGCACCAACGCGGCATTCACGTCTCGCGTGCGCCCGACCTCCTTGAACAGATCCACGACCTTGTCATCACCGTAGGTCCGGGCGATGTACCGCATGGCCGACTGACCCTGCTTGTACACACCGAAGAACCCGCCGTAGGCGCGCGGCAGGGGTATGGTGTAGTCGTAGATGGTAGCGTCCCGCAGCCACATGTCGGCCGCCTGATCCCAACCGGTACTGAACCACTCGGCCGCGCCTTCGGCGAACCAGAGGGGCAACGGGAAGAACTGTCGTCGCGACCCCTTCTGCGTGGAGTGGTAGACGATGTCGAACATGAACACGTGCACCATCTCGTGGTTGATCACGTGCACGAACCCCTGATTGTCCCCCGGGTAGGGCAGCACCACGCGATTGCGCAATGGCTCACTGAAGCCACCGGTGCCCTCGCCAATGAGACCGGGGCTCACGTTGGTCTGCTGAAAGTCGTTGGGCGAGGCATACAGAATGAACGGAATCTGCGTCGACAGTTCATGGTCGAAGGTTTCGCTCAACCGGTTGTACGCGTCTTCGGCGATCACCGCCGTGCGAGCGGCGAGCTCCTGCTCATCGGAGTAGAAGAAGATCTCGAAGTGCGGCGTACTGAGAATCTGCCAGTCGAAGTTCTCGTACTGAATCTTGTTGCGGCCGAAGTGCTGCGCCGAAGCCGGCCCGACGTCAAACATGCTCACAAGGAGCAGCAGCGTCAGGAGGGCTGCGAAGCAAGATCGCGGAAGAGGCATGGCCGTCATGGGCACCACCTTGGGGGCGGAGAGAACACCACGGCATACTGGAGCGAGGGCCCGATCAAGCAGGGTTCAGGCCCAATTGAACTCAGCGATCAGGGGAACGAGCCAGCCTTGTGTACGTCGTGGTGCAGGGGCGTCGCGTTAGATCAAGTCTACCGGAACGGCGGATTCGGGGTCAATTCGACCATCCGGCCAAACCCTCGAATTCAGGCCCCTACCCCATCATTGGTGCCATTTCGCATGAAGCCGCCGCGCGGCGGATAGCGGTGAGTACTTCCAGGAAGGGTCCCGGAGTCAGTACTCCAGACGGAACTTCAGATCGACGTTGAACTGGGTCTGCGTGGCGTTCTCACGCAGCCGCCGGCGCACCTCGCTGTTGAACAGCCAACGTCGACTGATCTGGTATTCGAAGAACAGATCACGCTCGGTAATGGACAGACCCTGACTGAAACGAAGATAGAGGTTGTTCGTCAGGTACTTGCCCACCGCGATACGGGTGCTCTCGAGCTCCTCGAGACCCGCCTCCTGCGTCTGGATGTCGATCGTGTCGACCAGATCGATCTGATCGGCAACCACGCGCCCGAACGAACTCGCGGCCACCCGGTACCCGATGTCACCGATTCCCGCGCCCGAACCCTCGGCGGGACCGATACCAAGCAGCATCCGGAGAATAGTCTGTTCGTCATACCCCGATTCGCTCGTGAACGTGAGCTGGGGCGTCGACATGGTGCCGGTCATGTCGACGGTCACAAGTTCGAGATCGCGACCCAGCACCGAACTGCGATCGTACAGAGGCACCTCGGTTTCGGCCGTGATGTTCATGGCCGGATCCAGCCCTACGCCCTGACTGAAATCCAGACGTCCCCGGGTAATGTTGAAGTCCTGATACAGAACCCGCACACGCCCCTGGGGAATCTCCACCTGTCCGCGGTAATGAAAACCCGCCTCGTCACGCACGAAGTCGAAGTCTCCCAGAATCCGAAGCTCCAACTGGTCGTTCTTCACCAGAACACGGTCCTGGGCCCGCACACGCACATCGGCCATCCACTCCGGGGTGGACGTGGCCGGTAGCACGTTGGTAGCGGTGCCCGACCCGTCGTCGCCGAACGTCCCGGTGTACTCGGCCCTCCGACACACGACGTTTCCCGTCAACTTGGGTGCGCGCGGACCGGTGGCCAGGGGGCGAACCAGCCGAAGCTGCAAGTCGTCCGAGGACCCAATCGCGCGCAGCGACGGAACCGAGACCAGCAACAGATCGCGCGCCCAGAAGTCCATGATGATGTCGTCGGGCAGGAGTCCCAGGAAGGCGATCTCGGTCCGGCGAGCCTGCAGCACGCCGTTCTTGCCCTCGCTCGCGCTGACATTGGATAGATGCAGCGTGTTGTCGCGCACGACACCTTCGATTTCGATGTCGCGAAAGACCTCCAGGGTGCCGGCCCATTGCGCCACGCCACCGCTGATCTTTACCGACCCGGCGATGTTCGGTGCCGCCAGGGTGCCCGTGGCCTCGTACAACATCTCGATCTCGCCCTCGAGCCGCGTGAAGAATGGCCAGCACGTGTTCACCGGTCGGATGTCCACCGGTCCTCGGGAGTCGAACACCAGGCGGAACGGATCGCCACGCTCGAAGCGGGGTTGTTCGGCCAGTGAAAGATAGATGGGTAGGTGCCCCAGTGTGGTGATCCACGGATCCGGAGCAGAGATCGTACCCTGGTCGAAGGTGATGCCCGTGGTGTCCACGCGCACGTGGCCGCTGGCCGAAGGGATCTGCAGGTCTCCCAACTGGAAGCCCGTGAGCTGCGCGAACCCATCGAGCTCGGGCGCCTGCGCCGTGCCTCGCAACGTCCACTGCCCCGCGGCCGTACCCCAATCAGTGCGCGCCGCCTGTGGTGGAAGCCATTGTGAAATCCCCACCTGATCGGCCTCGACCTGCAGATCGAGCGTGAGCGTTCGCCACAGGTCGAACCACAGCGACGGATCATCGATGGCGGCCGTGAGCCAGGCGTTGCGGTCAGCTTGAGCGGTGCCCTGCACGCTGAACAGCCCGTGTGGACTGCTCGCCCGCATGGATCGCAGCTGGAACGCCCGACCATCGAAATCAAGATCGAACGCCAGCGCGTCCAGCTGCTGGCCGGCCCAGGTTGGGTTCTGGATGCCCAACCGGATCTCGCCCCCGGGCCGATCCATCCGGCCCGTGAACGCAACCGTACCTCCCACCTGGCCACCCAGGTCCGTTGGGGCAAGCCCCATGGTTCCCAGAATCGCCAGGTCGCCTTCGGTCAGCGACAGTTTCAGATCGGCGGCGCCATCGAGATCGATGCCCCCCTCGAGTACGAACGATCCGGTGTTGGATCCAATGGAAATCCTGGGCGTGTGGAACGAGCGGCGCTCCACGTTCACCGTAGTGGGTTCACGCAGGCGCCACGCTTCCTTCACCAGGTCCAACTCCATGGTGTTCGCTTCCACGCTTACGTGATCGTCTTCGATCACGATGGCCCCCTGCGCCACCATGGTGGTGTCGCCGAGCGCGACATTCGCCTCGTCGATATCCAGTCGAAAATCGCGCAGGCGGAGTTTGGTGTTCAACTGGCCCAAGAACCGACCGCGACCCTTGAGTCGATTCACGGTGAAGTCGCCGTTGAACTGAGACCAGTCCAGGTAGTCCTCGAAGTCCACCGTGAGCGTTTGATCGCTACCCTCGAAGCCGTAGCCATCGGCCCTCTCGATCTGACCCGTCAAGCGCAACGCGATCGCATCGATCGGCCCTCGCAGCTGTCCGTCGCCCGTGAAACCAAAGGCACGAACACCGGGCACCTTTCCCCACCGGATCCAGTTCTGCAGATCGTCGGCCTGCGCCTTCACATCGATGCTCACGATGTCGTTCACGTCCACCGTGCCGCTGCCGTCGAAATTGGCCCCGAACGCACGCCCGATCGCGCGATTCAAGACCAAGCCGTTCGCGTCGGTATAGCGCAGATCGACCGAAGTCTCCTCGATGGGAATGTCCAGAACCGTGCCCAACATGGATTCGCCCAGCAGATCCATTTCGAATCGGCCGGGCCGCAAATTCAGTCGCAGGTCGAACTCGCCACTCAGGTCGCTCTGGGGCCATCCGGTTGGTTCTCCCACCCACGGTTGCTCCAGGTCGATGTTGGCCGCCCGGCCACGCACCGTAAGGATGTCGGGCCCGATCACTAATTGGCCGGACGCACTCACCTCGGCTTCGAGGAACGCGCCCCGGAAGTTGGAGAATCGCATGTCGTCTTCGATCAGCCGGGCCGCCACCGCGTCGGCTCGATAGGGATAGCCCTGGATGACTCCGTGGCCGCGCCCGTCGAAGTCGATCACCTTGTTCGCATCCATCCGGATACGCAGCTCGCCCTCGTGGTGAAGATCCACCGCCTGCTTCTTGCCCAGTATGCGAAGCACTTCGTTCAGGTTGGAGCGCTTGGCCTGCGTGTCCAACCGCAGCGACTCGACCTTGCCGGTTTCGAGGAACACGAATTCGCCCTCGGCCTGGGCGTCGGTGCTGTCGAATACCGCGTGGGCGTTGATGATCTCCAGGCGCCGGTCGGCGGGGAAAAAACGAGCTTCGCCACCCACGCTGTGCACAAGCAGATCGCGACTGCGCCAGTCACCGCGCGCCGCCGCCGTATCCACCGTCCAGTTCCCATCGCGACGGCGGATGGACCCGTGCCAGTGGCCGTCCTGGATGTCTTCGACCAACTCCCCACTGGCATCGGTTACCGTCACCGAGAAATCGCGCAGCTCGGCCCGACCCAACGTGATGGGCATCTCACCCGAACCCGGCGGCTCACTGCGCGGACGGGAGATTGCGTCCTCGGGCCCTTTGCGCAACAGCAGTTGCGTTCCGTACACGGTAGCCCGCCGAATGCGGATGTCGTTGCGAAGAATGGCGCGTAGGTCGTACTCGACCTCGACGCTGTCGGCCGTGAGGTAGCTGAAACTTCCGTCGAGACCGCGGCGGGTCAACGATACGGCGTAGAAGTTCATGCCTTCCAGCGGGTTTCCCTTGAGGTCCCGGCAGGCAAACGTGATGCCGGTGTCGCGGAGCAGATTTCGGCTGATCACGCGGCCGACATGGCCCGCGTACAGGGTGGGATGCGCCGCCAGCCAGGCCAAAACGGCCAACGCCAGCAAGAGCGCCACCAGGAGGGTTATTCGCGTCGTTCGTACCCACACAGTCAGATCACCCTACTAGAACGCGTGACCGAGGCTGAAGTGCCATATGTGGTGCGGATCAACCTCTTCGTCATCTTCTGATACCAAGCGTGCCCGCTTTAGGGGGAGACCGTAGTCGATCCGGAACGGTCCCACCGGCGTGTTGTAGTGAAGGCTCCACCCTACGCTGGTCCGAAAGTCCAGAATGGTGGTGGGATCATCGTTGCGAGACGAGCTGGAAAGCCTGAACTGGGAAAGACTTACGCGCGACCAGTCTTCCCATACATTACCGCCGTCGGCGAATACGGCCCCCGTGAACCCCAGCCTCGAAAGCAACGGTATCGGGAACCGGATCTCGGCATTGGCCAGAACCAACGCCGTGCCCCCCGAGGCGGGCCGGTTGGCGAGGAATCGGGCGTCGCTCACCTGCAGGCTGTCCTGCGCCGTCACACGCGGTCCCAGGCTGTTGTCGCGGTACCCCCGGACGCTGTTGGAACCCCCGGCAAAGAACCGGTCTTCCAGCGGAACACCGTCGTCGTCGGACCGCCACCAGGCCTCGGCCCAACCGGCCTGGGCCCGCAACGCCAGCACACTGTTACCCGGGATCCGCCGGAAACGCACGAAGCTGGCCAGTACCTTGTTGAACGTGTTGTCTCCACCAACCCATGGTCCGCCGGCGCCCTGCGCCAGAACCTGGCGCAGCGACCCCCGTCGGGGGTTGAAGTAGCTGTCGCGCGAATCGCGCGCGATCACCAACGAAAGCGATCGGGTCTGGCCGCGCGACGTCTGGAGAAAATCATCATCCGGACCAAACGGCAGCTTGAGAACGCGCTGCACCGAGGCCTCCAGTTCCGTGGTCGTATGGCGACCCGTGAACAACGATGTGTTCGCCAACAGACCGGAAGTCTCCAGCACCACGCCCGACTCGCCGCGTGTCTCCTTGCGGAAGAACGCGCTAAGGCCCACGTCGAACCGGGAACCCACCAGACGCGGGTGCCGGTAGAGAACCTCTTCCTCGTGATCGAGGGCGAACTCGTCGGCGTCGATTTCGTCGAAGCGACGTTCGAGACCCCACAACAATCGGCCGCGCACCGTGACCCCGCGACCACTTCCCAGGAAATTCTTCTGTCCCCAGGCCGCCGAAAGGCGAAAACGATCCTCGTCGCCGGTTCCCACACCAAACTCCCAGAACCCGGTGGGGCGCTCGATCAGCAACAGGACCAGGTCCGCCGTGGCGGCCGCGGAATCGAGACGCGTCGGCGAGAACGAAACGTCGCGGAACCAACCCGTGTCCAACAGGTCGCCTTCGGTCAGGGCAATACGATCCAGGTCGATGCGATCGCCCTTGCGAAATCGAAACTCGCGACGCACATGATCTTCGCGCGTCTTCGTGTTGCCCACGACCTCCACGTTGCCCACGCGGTACTGCGGCCCCGGCTTGATGTCGTACCGTACGTAGACGAGCGAGTCGGTGCGTACCACCGTGGGTTTGATCTGCGTTCCCAGATAACCCATGGAAAGGTACCGATCGCGCAGCACGTAGACATCGCGGCCCAGGTCCGTATCGCGGTAAGGGGCTGGGCCGTTCGGCGGATGCACGAGCACCTTGCGCAGATCAGCCTCTTTGATGGGTGCCGAGCCGCTGAACTCGACCGAAGCCACCTCGACGTAGCGACCCTCATTGATCACCACGTAGATCACGTCGCCCCGCGCCTCGTCTTCTTCGATCTTGTCGAGCTTCACCTGGACCGAGTGATAACCGCCGCGTCGATAGTTGTCTTCGATGGCACGCAAGCCAACGGCCAGCTCGTCGCTGCGGTACCGCGATTTCCCCGTCAAGGAAATCCACGAGGGCTTTCTGAGCCCCAGCATCTCCACCAGTTCATCCTTGGAAAAAGCACGGTTGCCGGTGAATCGAACCGCGTCGACCTTGCGTTCCTCCAGGCCGTAGTCCAGTTCGTCTTCGGCCAACGCGGCGGGCACGTTCAGCTGACCCCAAACCGCCAGGGCCAGGGCGACGCCGACCGCGTGACGTGCTACGGTAGCTCGGCTGTAGGTCTGGTTCCCGGCGGAGAACGATCCACGAATGAACGCAAACACGCGAGTAACTGCACTCCTGGGGCTGGTCCTGGTGCTTTCGGCCGCCGGGGGTACGTACGCCTGGACCGCGCGGAAGGCAAAGCTGGCCGAGCAAGCGTCCACTGAGCAGCGACTGATCGACGATGTGGTGGCCCTGTACGAACTGCGCATCCTGCGTCTTTCCGATCCCGAGCTCGCCGCCGTCTTCGCTGATTCCCTGCAGCTGTCGATACCCCGAGAAGAACTCGACGGAATACTGACCGAAGTGGGCCTGGATCCACGCCGAGGCAACCGATTCCTGCTCGCAGTGCACGATAGCCTGCGCGCGCGTCGATCGCGATTCTTTCCTGACCAGGGGAGTTCGAACGACGGGACGGGCGAATCGGCTCGCCCCGCCACCGATGCAAGCCGGCGCTAGCCTACGACGTGTAGCACGTCCATGGTGATAACCCACGCCATCAGCAGAAGCAGCGCCAACATACCCACCTGCGTGGCCATCATCTGCAGCCGCGGATTCGGGCGCCGACCCAGAATCATCTCGTACAGAATGAACATGGCGTGCCCGCCGTCCAGCACCGGTACCGGCAGCAGATTCAACAAGAACAGGTTCACGCTGAACACGGCCAGGAACAGCAGCAATCGATCGAAGCCCCATCGCACCATCTGACCAGAGAACTCGGCGATGCGCAGCGGACCGCTGACCGAATCGCGACTGGCTCCTCCGGTAACCAGGGTCTTCAGAAAGCCGGCCGTCTGACTCACCATGCCCCAGGTGACCGAGCTTCCCCGTTCCACGGCCCAGAAGAAACCCTCGGACCGGTTCTCGGTATACGGCTCGTAGTAGATCAGGCCGGCCGTTTCCGTTTCGGTCATGCTGATGGGCACTTCACCCGCGGTCGGTGTAACCGTGGAAGTGATTTCGACGCCGTCACGTAGCCATTTGAATTCGAGCGGAGTATCGATGCTGGCCTTGACCACGGTCTGGATGTCGCGGAACACCTGGACCGGCTTGCCATCGATGGAGATGATCTCGTCGCCGCGCCGCAGACCGGCCTCGTCGGCGGGTCCGTCCTTGCGTACGCGGCCTACCCGCGTGTCCTGTCGGTACCACATGCCCAGGTCGAGCCGGCCGGCCTCGGTCGTGGTTGGAGTGAGCTCAAGCGTGGATCGACTGCCGTCGCGATCGATCGCAATGGGAACCGGAACGCGACCATCTTCCGCCTCCGAAACCGCCGTGCGCCACGCATCTTCCCAGGTAGCCACCGACACGCCGGCAACCTCGACGATGCGGTCGCCCACCACGAATCCCGCCGCCTCGGCGGCACCATCCTCTTCGACGGTACCAACGACGGTGACCGGATGTACGGGCACGCCCTGGATCCACACCACGCCCACGCAGATCACGAGCGCCAGAACCAGGTTCATGAGGGGTCCCGCCACGACCACCGCCATGCGCTGCCAGGTGCTCTTGCTGGAAAAATACCGCTCAACGGGAATTGGGTTCCCCGCGTGATCCAGATCAGATCCCTCGCCCGTACCTATGTCCTGGATGTCTTCCATGACACCCTCGCCCGCCATCTTCACGTAGCCACCGAAAGGCACGGCCGACAGGGCGTATTCGGTTTCGCCGAACTGCTTGCGCAGAAACTTGGGACCGAATCCTACCGAAAACGTCTTGCAGTAGATTCCCACCGACTTGGCTACCAGGAAGTGGCCGGCTTCGTGCACGACCACCACCACGCCCAGTACGAATCCGAATGCCAGTATTGTGGTCATGGTCATGGAAGCTTCCTGTCGATCCAATGAGGCTGGGTACTTGCGTCAAAACGGGTTCGAATTGCGATCGGGCTCAGCTCCTACTACGAGCTCGCTCGGCCACTAGTTCCCGCGAACGCAGCCGTGTCTCGACGTCCAGGGCCAGCGCATCGTCGACGCTGCCAATGGCCGGACGATCGACCTGCACCAGCGCCCGCTCGATCAGCGGCGCGATCTCAATAAAAGATAGCTCCCCCCGTAGGAGACCTGCCACCGCCTCCTCGTTGGCGGCGTTCAATACCACCACGGCTGCCCCCCCCGCTTCACCGGCCTGGCGAGCCAGATCCAAACAAGGGTAGCGGCGCGGGTCCGGCGCCTCGAAGGTCAACTCGGGCGACTCCAGGGGGTTGAATGGCGCCACATCGCACTCCTGATGGGTTCCACGTGACAGTGCGTAGAGAATAGGCACACGCATGTCCGGCGCTCCGAGTTGCGCCAGAAACGCGCCGTCTCGCAGCTCTACCATGCTGTGGATGATCGACTGCCGGTGGATCACCACGTTTACTCGTGCAAGCGGGGTGCCGAATAGCAGGTGGGCTTCGAGCACCTCCAGCCCCTTGTTCATCATCGTGGCCGAATCCACCGTGATTTTGGGCCCCATGTCCCACGTGGGGTGCCGGAGCACCTCGGCCAATTCGATGTCGCCAAAGGTCTCGGGGTCGCGGTCTCGGAAGGGGCCGCCTGACGCCGTGAGCCACAGCCGGCGGATCTCATCCTTGGGGTTGCCACGCAGACATTGGGCGATCGCCGAGTGCTCGCTGTCCACCGGCCAGAGCCGGCCACCACCCCGCTCGGCCGCCTCGAGCACGATCTGGCCCCCAACCACCAGAGCCTCCTTGTTGGCCAATGCCACATCGAGACCCCGCTCGAGCGCCGACACGGTCGGCCGCAAACCAGCCGATCCCACCACGCCGTTCAGAACCATCGCTCCGGCCGGAGCGCCCGCCACCAGTTCCAGCAACCCCTCTTCACCGGGCGGTGCCAGTCGATCCACGAGATCCGAATGGGCCCCGACAAAATCGGCGCGGGCTTCCGGATCGGTCAGACACAGTTGCGCGGCCGGGAATTCGCGCGCCAGCAACGCCAACTCGTTACCACGTGTGCGCGCGGATAGAGCTACCAGCTGATAGCGATCCGCGTATCTGCGCACCAGGTCCACGGTGTTCTGGCCAATGGATCCCGTGGCCCCCAGTAGCGCCAACGGTGAAGATTCAACTCGCATGGAACTACGCAACTCTCATATGACGAAGAACTTGTGGAAATAGTAGATCAGCGGAATCGAGAAAAACAAACTGTCGAACCGATCCAACGTGCCACCGTGTCCGGGGATGAAACTGCCGCTGTCCTTCAGCTGGCTGTCCCGCTTCATCAGCGACTCCACCAGGTCACCGGTGATACCCGCCACCGCGGCCACCACCGCCAGACCCACGGCCATGGGTAGCGTCAGGTAGTCGGCAAACGTGACCTGCGCCACCCACCCCGCGATGACCGCGAACAGGATCCCGCCCAGGGCTCCCTCGCGACTCTTCTTGGGGCTGACACTAGGAAAGAGCGAGTGACGGCCAAACAAACGTCCAATCGCGTAGGCGCCCGTGTCGCAACTCCAGGTCAGCAGGAACGCCAGGAATACGAAGCGTGCCCCCATCTCGTAGTCGAGCCCCGCCAGCCGTGGCAGCTCTCGCAGCAAGATGAAGTGGCTCCCTAACCACCCCACGTAAAGTACTCCAAAAATTGTAGATGCAATACGAACTACGGCTTCTTCAACGCTCCCCCGCAACAGCTCGAACGTCATCAGGAACAGCAACGCCAGCGCCAGCAGGAAGTTGCTGTACACGCCGGCCCGGAAGTAGGCGTACCAGGACAGAATGAGCACGCAGGCCACTCCCACCGCTCGCACCGGCCGGAACCCCTTGTTGCGCAGCAGGCCGTAGAACTCCAGTACGCCGGTTACCAGGATGATGTCCACCAGCAGTACGAAATGGTAATCGCCCCGACGAACGATCAGCCAAAGGCAGGGTAGGAATATGGCGGCGGCCAGAAGTCGCGAAGGAAGCGATCCGTCACGCCCGCGCGCGGCTGGTAGATCGGCGGAGGCGCCGACCAAGGATCAGACTCCGCCGAAGCGGCGATGGCGTCGCTGGTACGCGTCGATGGCTTCGAGCAGATCGGCCTTGCGAAAATCCGGCCAGAGCACGTCGGTTACGTACAACTCGGCGTAGGCCAGTTGCCAGAGCAGGAAGTTGCTCAGGCGCATTTCACCACTCGTGCGAATGAGCAGGTCGGGATCGGGAAGATCCGGCTCGTACAGATACGCGTGCAGCAGCGACTCGCTCAACTCTTCGGGCTTCATGCGTCCCGCGGCCACGTCTTCGGCGAAGCGTCGCGCGGCGGTTACGATTTCCTGACGCCCGCCGTAGTTCAGAGCCAGGTTCAACACCATGCCGTCGTTGCCCGCCAGCCGAGCCTGCGCGTCGTGCAACGCGTTCAAGGTTCCCTTGGGAATGGTTGCAAGGTTACCGGTGGCGACCAGACGGATGTTGTTGTCCATCAATTCCAGGAATTCGGTCGACAGAACCTCGCGAAGAAACGCCCACAGGGCTTTCACTTCGTAGCTCGGTCGCTTCCAGTTCTCCATGCTGAACGTGTAGAGCGTCAGTGCCTCCACGCCCAACTCAGCACAGGTGCGCACGGTCTCGCGTACGGCGTGACGGCCGGTGCGATGTCCCGCGATACGGGGCATGACCCGCCGTCGAGCCCAACGCCCGTTTCCGTCCATGATCACAGCGATGTGACGGGGCAGGTTTCCACGCTCAAGAATCTGCTTGGACAGCGTCTCGACGTGTTGTGAGGTGCGCGCGCTACTCATACGTGGGGGAACAGCTCAAGGTGTTGGGGCGAATCGACTCAGGCCCCTGCTTTGGGGCGAAAGTCCATGATAGACCACAATGCGGCCGATGACCTGCGAAAGCAACATCCCTTCCTGATACGCCGCGCAAATAGATTACACTCGTCATTGCATGACCTCGGGATCCATTGGGTTGCTGCGGGGCAGCCAAAATCGGTATCCTTGATTCATCTCTTCCCTCCATTGCCTGTCAAATGGAGGTCCCCCAATGCGTGAAACAAGTTCTCGACTCGTCCCTACCCTGCTCGCTCTCGTCTTCCTGACCATTCCCGCCGCCGTCGACGCGGCCGGAAGTACACACTTCCCAGTCGTCCGCCAACCAGAGATCGCGGGAACAACTGCCAACGTGCTGACCAGCACCGGCCGGCCGCTTGGCAAGAATACGTCCGCGGCCGACACCTTCTGCCTGTACGGCGGGCCCGGATCGTTGGAGGGCAAGTTCCAGACCGCGGTCGGCCTACCCGACTTCCAGGGCTGGATCGGCGTGGATCACACCGACCTGTCCAACTACTGGCAACTGTCCACATTCTGCGCCAGCAACCTCGACGGCGACGGCAGCAGCGGCGGCGCCGGTGACGGCCCGGGCAACGTGGCGTACTGGTGTGGACAGACGGCCGAGCAGCAACCGCTGTGGGTCGCCGCGCCCGGATACGGAAACAACTGGAACGAAGTCATCGAATGGACGGCTACCGTGGACGAAAGCGGTGGGCCCGTGGCGCAGACCGTGCAGCTCTCGTTCGCGTTCAACCACGAGAGCGAAGCCGGTTATGACTTCTTCACGGTCCAATACGACAGCGCGGGCGTGCTGATCCCGCTCTACACGATCGCCGGCGAGTCGTCGTTCACGGCGCCCGGTGTGCAGTACCCGGCGGAAGTACCAGCGGCTCCCATCCAGTTCACCGGTGGCGACTACGGTGGCCCCAACGGCGACCAGATTCGGCTGCTGTTCCGTTTCACCTCCGATGGCGGCTGGTCCGACGAAGGCGGCATCCTACCCACCGACTGCGGCGCCGTGCAGGTAGACGACGTGTTGGTCATCTATGAAGACGGCAGCGGAACGCAATCGAGCTTCTCGGATTTCGACAACAGCAACCACTGGACCCCATTGCTGCCGCCATTCGTTGGCGATTTTTCCGCGCTGTACGGCGGCATCACCGATCTGGATCCCTGCCGCGGCGCGGACGGTTACGTAGTGGGCTTCCTGGATGTGGGCCAATGCCCCCGAAACGGGCGCAACAACTTCGGGCAGACGCCATGCCAGGTGGCCACCCCTGGCGGTCTCACCGTGTTCAATGTGAACTACGGCGTGCCCGGGTCGTTCGTCGTGAACTACACCGGTGGGCTTACAAACAACCAGCTGGACCTGAACAACGGCGTGTGGAGCCCGGAAATCGAATGGGACCTGCCCGGCCCTGAAGACGACGGCGCGTTCGTCGTGGGCGCGAAATTGCGCTTCGACGTTTGGCGCGACCTTCCGCCCAATAACGGGATGTTCTACAGCTGGAGTGTTCGTTCGCGCGACTCGGCTGGTGTATGGACCCAGCTGCGCAACCGCAACCTGGTCTACTGGGGAGACAATCCCACGGAGTGGCAGAGTCGCGAGGTCGACGTAAGCGATCTGCTCGCACTCGACCGGGATCGGGTTCAGATCGAACTCAAGGTGCTCGATATTTCCCAGATCTTCGGGCCACCGATACTCGCCACGCCCTCCCCGTTCTACGACAACGTAGCACTATACAAGTACGAGATCGGTGGCCCGGTCATCACGTCGCGCAACCGCGATCTTTTCCAGGATAGCTTCCCGCAGTCCGGGCAAACCGACTTCAGCTCGTTGGCCGGCCGACAGAACGCGGCTATCCGCCTGGACATGGCTTCTGACACCCACGTATCGGACACGATCATCGTCCCCGGCGACTCCATCGTCTGCGACGTGAATGCCCTGATACCAGGAAGCACGATTACCGCCGTGGGAATGAACTACGTGATAGATCAGAACCCGGTATTCGACGACGCACGCGATCCGATAGCGGGTGGAACGACAATGGCGGGCGGCGTCTTTGGCAGTCGCGTCATGGGAACCGTGGTCGGCCAGCCCACGGGCACCGAAAACCGGTTCTTCTTCGATATGCCTGACGGCGGCAACCACCAGATTCCCGTCCCGGCGGGATCGCGCGTGTTCTTCCCGGGCGATCGCCTTCGCTACTACCTTTGGGCGACCGATGACTCCGGTCGCTCCACGACGCTGCCGGTCAACACGTCGGCCTTCGACCTGGGGCAGATGATGGGTGCTACCTACGACCGTCGGTTCACCGTGCGGGCATTGCCCTTGGTGCTCGACACCGCGGGCGACGGACCTAAGATTCTGCTGATCAACGACGTCGGCTTTGGTGACGACGAAGCGGCGCTCGACCTGGCGTTGAGACAATCAGAGTCGATGTTCGAATCGTTCGATCGCTACAATGTCATGGATCCTGGGGCATTTCTCTCCACCGGAATCGGCACGCCGGGTGCCCACGGTGCCACGGCGAATCAGCTCTCGCGCTACGAAGCCATCGTATACCTGGGAGGCTCCCAGTCGAACGGGACGCTGTTGGCGCCAGGTTTCTTCAACTACAAGGGCGATGACCTTGGCGTGCTTACAAGCTGGTTCAACCAGAGCGGTGATCGGGCGCTGGCCATATTCGGCGACAATGTCTCCAGCTCGATCCTCTCCGACAACCCAGGTTCGGGACCCAACTTCGTGCAGTCGATTCTGGGCGTGGACGTGATAGATGGCGACGTACGTGCGGACATCGACAATCAGTTGGCGCCCCGCGTGCAGCCCACCATTTCGGTGCCCTGCTTCGGCCAGTCCTACGTGGCCTACGGAGGCTGTCAGAACATCCAGACGTTCGACAATATCGACGCATTGCCGGGCGCGGTACGCGCGCACGAACTGCTCGATCTGGTTGGCGTTCCGTACAGTGGAACTGGCCGCGCGGGATCGGTGTATTGGGACCGAACGGTGGGTGTGGATCGAAAACAGACGGTGGTGTTTCCCTACAGTTTCCTGAGCATTCGCAGCAACGTGAACGCGGGGGCACTGCCGGGCGGAGTATCGCCGCGCAGCAGGCTTCTCGGTGACGTGCTGTCGTACTGCTTCGCTCAGCCGCTGTTCGGTGAACCGACCGACGCGCCGGCGACAGCCCCTTTCGCGAAACTATCGAACGCTCCGAACCCCTTCAACCCCCGAACTACGTTCAAGCTTACGCTGGGCGTTCGGGATCACGCGTCGGTTCACGTCTACAACCTCAGGGGCGAATTGGTGAAGGTGCTGCAAGAGGGAGTCCTCGACGCGGGGGCCCATGATCTGATATGGGATGGTCGTGACGATCGAGGGATAGGTGTGGCCAGCGGGGTCTACGTGGTGAAAGCCCTCACGAACGGGCGCGAGATCAACGAGAAGACCGTGCTGTTGAAGTAGCCCGCCGAATCCTGGAACATCTGGAACCGTGAAATTCCAGCCCCAATAAGCAGGGCGCCGATGAAAACACAATCTGGCACCGCCGCAGAGCGAATCGCACGGCCTCCAGGAAGCCTGGAGGCTCCGCCGGGTGCACATCCAACGTCACTGAACGTTCTCGCCTACGGTCCCGATACGATCCATGAAGAACAGGACGTGCCGGCGGGTGAGGCCGCGGGTGTCGTCGGCACGCATCCCGTTACCTGGATCGACCAACAGGGGCTGGCGGATGTGAGCACGTTGAAGGCAATCGGCGAAGCTCTCGGACTCCACCAGCTGGCTTTGGAAGACACGCTCAACGTACGGCAGCGCACCAAGCTGGACGAATTCGGCGACTTCTACTTCATCGTCGCCCACATGCCGATCGCCTTTGATAGCCTGGAAACCGAGCAGGTCAGCATCTACCTGGGCGCGGGTTTTCTGTTCACGGCCCAGGAGCGACCTGGCGACATGTTCGACCGCGTTCGGGAACGCATCCGCGAAGGTCGGCCGCGGCTGAGACTGGGCAACGTGGACTACCTGGCCTACGCAATTCTGGATGCCCTCGTCGACTCCTACTTCCCCCTTCTTGAAAGCATCGCCGAAAGACTGGACGACCTGGAACTCAAGGTGCTCGGCGACTCCAGCCGAGAACACCTCACCAACCTGAACGAGGTCAAGCGAGACCTCATTACCCTGCGCCGATACGTAGAGCCGTTGAACGAGGTCGTCTCGGGGCTTCTTCGTCTCGACGAAACAATCATATCCGAGTCCACCAAGGTGTACTTGCGAGACCTGGACGATCACTGTAGCCGCGCGTTTGAGCTGGTGGAGTCCTACCGCGACGTAGCCTCGGGGATCATGGATCTGCACCTGTCCATGACGAGCCACCAGATGAATGAAGTCATGCGGGTGCTGACCATCATCGCCACGGTGTTCATTCCAATCTCGTTCATCGCGGGCTTATACGGAATGAACTTCGACCCCGAAGCGTCCCGTTGGAACATGCCCGAGTTGTCATGGGCAATGGGATATCCATTCGCCATTGGCATGATGATTCTGTGCGCCGGCAGCATGCTCACCTACTTCTGGAAGAAGGGGTGGTTTCGCTGATGAACGGAAAGATATCTTCGGCCGCGGTCCTGGGACTGTGCCTGGTTCTGGGCTTGTCCTCCCTTGGATGGTTACTCGGCGGCTCCCTGGTTCGATTTCGAGCCCTCGAACGCACGGTGACGGTAAAGGGACTATCCGAACAGGAGCAGCCGGCCGACGTAGCCATTTGGCCGCTGCAGTTCGTGGTGGCGGCTCAGCAACTGTCGCGTTTCGATATTCAGCCACGCAATCGGTAACGGTCTACACGACCAAAGTCGGCGAAGTTCGTAGCGCCGCCCGGCAACTCGTGGAGCTGGGCAAGGAGGGAATCGTGCTCACCGGCGACGACTACCGCGCACAGACCGAGTACCTGTTCACGCGATTGAACGAGGTGAAGCCGGACATGATCGAAGAGGCGACACGCCAGGCCCGTGAGGTAGCCGAGAAGTTCGCCGCCGACTCCAACGGTCGCCTGGGCAAGATCAAGAAGGCCTACCAGGGTCAGTTCTCCATAAGCAACCGCGACCAGAACACTCCCCACATCAAGAAGCTTCGCGTAGTCACGACGGTCGAGTACTACCTGGTCGACTGAGGCGCAGGGTCTGAACTTTCTCGCACTCGAATACGGCGCGTCAGTCCGAGCGCGATTTGTTTTCCTGCAGCGGGAACATCTTCGAGAGAATCGTGGAGAACAGGCTCATGAGCAGAGCTCCCGCGAACGCGGAACCGAATCCGTGCACGGCGAACCCCGACACCAGGACCGAGGCCAGCGAGAACAAGATCGCGTTCAACACGAAGTAGAAGATGCCCAGGGTGACCAGCGTGATAGGCAGGGTCAGGATCACCAGTATTGGCTTCAGAACTGTGTTCAGGAACCCCAAGGCCACGGCCGCCAACAACAACGCCGGCAGTGAGGTCACCTCCACGCCAGGAAGCGCCCACGCGGTGGCGGCCAGCGCGAGCGATAAGACGATCCACTTGGCCAGGAAACGGTTCATGGTGGGTTTGCTTCTGGGAGTTGGGAACGATTCGAGAACACGGAACGGCGGACAAGCCATGTAGCATAAGCGGGAGCCCGTCACGCGTCGATGGTCGACCAGATTCGGCACGGTACGGGATACAGTCTTGTGGATAACTTATTGAATCTAAATGATTTATAGGTCTACATCGCTGCCATTTTGAGGTACAGTGATCTTCGTACTCACGATCCCTGGCCTCCCAGCTAGGACCATCCCATGGACATCGTCGCGTCCCACCGTGCCGCTCGCGCGGCTCACCAGCAATTGATCACCGCGCTTCGCGAACTGGAAAACGCCGAGCAAAACGCCGTGCTCAGCTTCGCTGAAATTCTGCACGAACAACACTTCCGCCCCTTGGGCTTCGCCTCCATCTGGCACTACGGCATCGAGGGCTTGGGCTTCTCGAAGTCGAAGACTGCCCAATTCGTCCGTCTCGCCAAGGACGTGAAGCGCCTGCCGTCGTTGGAGCGAGCGCTGACCGAGAACGAGATCGATTGGACCAAAGCGCGTGAGATCGGCAAGGTCGCCACGGTCGACAGCCAAGATCAATGGATCGCGCGCGCCAAGACGAAGAGTCGGCGCGAACTGGAAGCTGATGTGCGCAAAGCGCGTAAGCAAGCGCTTTCATCGCCCGTGGCAGCACCGTCAACCGGGTTGCCTTCGTCAGCCGGGTTGCCTTCGTCAGCCAATCTATCTTCGCCAGCCGCACCAGTCGAGTTGCCGTCGCCCGTCGCGCCAGCCGTGCAAGCCAGCTTCATCGCCTCCGACCAGCTTCCCCAGGCAGACACGGTTCTGCGCGTCAGTTTCGAACTCACGGCGCTGGAGTTGGCCACGCTCGAGAAGCTCATGGAAAAAGCACAACGCGCGACAGCCAAGCGCAATCGATCACGGGCCGCCTTGTTGCTATCGGCCTTCGACGCATTGGTTCGGGGAACTCACGACGCCACCGCTGTTCAGGAAACGAACAAACCGGCAGCCGAGTGTACCCGGGTACACTCCACGCCAGCCCTTGGGCCCGCGTCACCCGCTACCGCGGCTCGGCCTGTCTCGTCGGCGCCACCCGTGCAGGTGGTTGTTCACCGCTGTGACTCATGCAATCAAGTCAGCGTACCCACCGACCGTGGTGACCTCCCACTCTCGGCCGCCGAAGCCAGCGCGGCTACGTGCGACGCCGTGGAGTTCCACGCCACGAAACCAAGCCGCTCACGTATTCCAAGGAAGATCAGAAAACGGGTGCTCGCGCGCGACGGGCAGCGGTGCCGCGTGTGCCGCTCAACACGTTTCGTCGATGTGCATCACCGCCACAAGGAAGCCGACGGAGGCCCCCACACAGTGGAAAACTGCATGTCGCTGTGCCGGGCGTGTCATGTGAACACGCATCGCGAGGAGGAACTCCTGGAGCGAGGCGTTGCGCTGGAACGTGAGGTCATGAGCAACGTGGGCGCTGACTGAAACCGCTCAGCAAAGCGAACTCAACGACGGGGTTGCCGGCCGAACTGGAAATAGAACATGAACAGGAGGCCACCGAACGTCGCCGGCAACATCAGATACATCTGACGCGGGCTCACGGCCTGGCCCGATTGAATGGCGTGCCAGACCACACCGCGGTCCAGGATATACACCGCCAGCATGCCGGCCAGCATGAGCACGAACATGAGAATCTGTATGGCGCGATAGGGCGACAGTCGATCGCGCCGACTCCACAGCCAGAAGCCAATCGCGTTGCTCAGCCCGAAGATGCCCAAGACGAGTGCGGCGGTCGCTACGCTAAGCGGGAACGTGAGTGCGCCAGCCACGAACATCCAACAGCTGCCGCCAAGTTGGCCGCCCAGCCACCCGCCCCTGTTCCACTGCATCTGCGGTGTCGTATCCATGTGTCCTCCAGCGATTCCGACTTACTCCTGGCCCCCCTCGTCTTTGCATGGATCGGGCCGGGCGGATCACCGGGGTTGATGGTGTAAATCCCGCGAAATAAAGTACTGTTCGAGACGAATTCTGTCCGGAAATGGTCTTATTCTGGATGTAGCACCGTCCAGAGCGGCTAGACTCATAGCAGCGACCGAAGTAAGGAGGCTGACGCTGAGTTCATCACGGCACCAGAAAACAGCTCAATTGTTCGCGGAGTTGCTCGATCTTTCGCCTGACCGTCGCGCCCGACGACTTGCCGAAATCTGCGCTGAAGACGCCTCGACCGGCGACGAGCTGCGTTCCCTTCTGGGCGCCCATGGCGAGGCCGGCCAGTTTCTCGAGCCCGGCCGAGACGCATCCGTCGATCCGTTCATCGGACAGCAGATTGATCGCTACCGCGTGGTTCGACTGCTAGGCAAGGGCGGCATGGCCGAGGTCTACCTGGCTGAGCGGGCCGATGCCACCTTCGACAAACAAGTCGCTCTGAAGCGAATCCAACCGGGGCTCAACAACGCCTCCGTCGTCTCTCGCTTCCACGCCGAGCGCCAGGCGCTGGCCAACCTGGAACATCCCAACATCGCTCGCCTGATCGACGGCGGGTCGGCCGAAGATGGTCGGCCGTTCCTGGTCATGGAGTACGTCGACGGCAGCCGCCTCGACGAACATTGCGACGACAAGCAGGCCTCGATCGAAGACCGCCTACGGCTGTTTCTGGACGTGTGCGGAGCCGTGCACTTTGCGCATCAGAACCTCATCGTCCACCGCGACCTGAAACCCGCCAACGTGTTCGTCAACGACCAGGGCGTGGTCAAGTTGCTGGACTTCGGTATCGCCAAGTTTCTCGATGCCGATTCCGCCGGCGCCGCCATCGACGCCACGGCCACGCAACACCGCGTATACACCCCGGCCTACGCCAGTCCCGAGCAAGTGCGCGGTCAACCCATCTCCACGGCCACCGACGTGTACGCGCTGGGTGTGATTCTGTTCGAGTTGCTCACCGGTCACCGCCCGTACCGCATCAGCCCAACCGCCACGTTCGCCGAGATCAGTCAGGCCATCTGCGACCAACCGCCCGAGCACCCCAGCCAGGTGCTCACAACGGGCGAGAGCGGCGCCGATACGGCCGATCGAATTGCCAAACTGCGCTCGGTCAGCGCGGCGCAACTGCGCCGCAACCTATCCGGCGACCTGGCCATCATCGTTCTCAAGGCACTGCGTAAGGAGAAGGAGCGACGCTACGATTCGGTCGAGGCGATGGCTGAAGACATCCGGCGCTTCCTGTCTGGCCACCCGGTACTGGCCCGTCCCGATTCAGCCCGCTACCGCGTGGGCAAGTTCGTCCGGCGAAACAAAGCGCTGGTAGCCATGGCGTCGGTCGCCGCGGTGGTGCTGATCGCCAGCTCGATCGTGAGCAGTGGTCTTTTCGTGCGCGCCGAACGCGCGCGCGCGGCGGAACAGGAGCAACGTCAACAAGCCGAGCTCAGCAGCGACTTTCTTGAGTCGTTGTTGGGCAACATCAATCCCGACGTGGCCCTCGGACGGGACACCGAGCTCCTGGGCGAAATCCTGAAAGACGCCTCGGCGCGCATCGACGATGAACTGGAATCATCGCCACTCATTGCCGCTCGCATGCACGTCGTCATCGGTTCGGCCTACAATTCCATTGGTGAATACGAGCGGGCCGAGACCCACCTGAACCAGGTAGCCGCGATGCATGCGTCGCAGGGAGATGCGCCGCCGCTCGACGTGGCCGAGCGCTTGGCGGCCCAGGCCAATCTGGCGAGCAACGTCGGCAAGAATGATGAGTGCCTCGAATTCGCCAGCCAGGCGATTGAACACTACGAGCAAGAAGGCCAGGGGCGATCACCTTCGGCCGCTTCCGTGCTTCTCCTCGTAGCGAGAGCCCAGGCAAACCTGGGCAACTACGACGAGGCCATCGCGACACTGGAGGGCATGCTGCCGTGGCTGGAAGCATCTCCCGATCTTCAGTCACAACTGGGTGAGTGCCTCAGTAGACTCGGACGTACCTACGCCATCGAAATGCGGTCGGCAGAATCCATCAACACGCTCGAACGCGCCATCGCGCAGGCCCGCAGTGTTCACGGCGATGAGCATCGACTGGTGGGAACCGCCTACCTCAATCTGGGATGGGCACAGTATCGCAGCGGGCAACCCGAGGCCGCCGAAGCCAATTTCAGGGAATCGCTACGCATCTGTCGCAAGGTCCTCCCCGCCGACCACCCTGACATCGCCACCTCGATCAATCAACTGGCGGGCGCGCTGGAGGAACAGGGCAAGCACGAGGAAACCGAAGCACACTTTCTGGATGCGATCGACCGCTTCAAGGCGTCCTACGGCGACAAGCACCCCGACGTCGGCACGGCCTACAACAACCTGGGCGCGCTCTACGTGAAGATGAAACGGTACGATGAAGCCAGCGCAAACCTGCAGCGTGCGGCCGATACCTACGGGGCGGTTCTGGGCGAAGACCACGTGTACGTGGGGATCGTGCTGCAGAACCTGGTCGGCGTGTACGACGATCAAGACCGACTATCAGAGGCCCGCGATAGCATCGAACTTTCCCGCCGAATACTGTCCGAGAGCTTCGGTGAAGACGACATCCGCACGCAGTACATGCATGCGGCCCACGCCATGATTACCGCCAGCGAGGGAAAATTCGAGGAAGCCGAACCCGTCCTGCTGGCCGCCGAAAAGGCATTGGCGGAGGCCAAGAATCGCAGGCTGGGTCGATCTCGCCGCTTCCTGGCCCGCTTCTACGACATGTGGGGCCGGTCCCAGGAAGCGAAACAATGGCGCGATCGAATCGATGAATAGATGCACGGATTCTCGGGCGACCCCCACCTTTCCTCGGCAGAGGACCCACCCATGAACAGAGAGGTTCAACAACGATGAAATTGGCTATCTTCACCTCGATTGTCGCATCGGCTCTACTGGCCGCCGCCTTGAACGCCCACGCGGGCGATAGCGTGGTGTTCGAGCGCTTTCTGGACGCCGAGCAGTCGGGGCGCTACAGCAACACCAACCCCGATGGCACCACCACGCCGCAGCAGGTAGCCAATCGGTTGCGCGTTCCCGACGCCGCGTCGGTTACCCAGGTGCGCTGGAACGGTTCGTTCTTCACAGCACCCACCCTCGTAAGGCCGTTTCGTGTGCGATTCTTCGATGGAGAAAACCTTCCGAACCAGATGCTCGCCGAGTACACGGTAGACCCCACTCTGACCTCCACGGGCGAGTTCACGACTGGTAGAGAAGTCTTCGAGTTCGCGGCCGTACTCGACACACCCTTCCTGCTGCAGGGCGGCGAGCGCTACTGGATCAGCATCGTGGCTGAGCACGGTTGGTTCCTATGGTCACGATCCCAGTTGTTTGGCGGCGTCGTTTCGATTCGCGCCGGCGACGGTGGAATCTGGGGTGGCGGCGACTCCTTCCCCAACGACCGCGATTGTGCGTTCGCTCTGATCGGGCAATTCAGCGCGGTGGCCGCCGAGCGCACCAGCGTGGGCCAGGTGAAGGCGCGCTACCAAGACCGTTAGAAAAACTCGCGCCCGCGCTGCGACCAGCTCGGGCAGTCAACTCAGCGAGGACGGGTCCACTTCGGCCCCGTACCTCGCCGTAAGTTGACGGCACGAACCAGCTTCTGCCGGCACGGGAAACTCCAACTCGTCGGCGGCGACCCCGGCGCAGTCACTTCAAGAGAGCAATCTTTCGCCGCTCGCTGACCCCGGGAGCTTCCAGCCCCACGAAGTACGCGCCCGACGCAACGGGTCTTCCGGCGTCATCGCGACCATCCCACACCACGCGTTGCACGCCTTCCATGAACGCTTCGTTTGCAAGCTGGCGAACGCGACGCCCGAGTAGATCAAAGACATCCAGCCTCGCGGTTCCTGCTACGGACATGCGAAATACGATGCTGGTGCTGGGATTGAACGGATTGGGATAGTTCCACAACATCGCTTTGGCCGGCACCGGGTCGGTCGCCACGGGTCCGCCCAGAAGCAAAACCGTAGCGGAGGCATTGGTCGCGGACCCGCCGATGAAATCCACCACCGCCATGTCCAACGTGAACCCCGACAGCGAGCTGGGCTGTACCCGCTTGGCCGCGAAAAGGTTGACCGCGACCAGATTCGCCGCGGCCGGGAAGGTCGCAGCGGGAAACGTCACTGGTTGCGGAACCACGTGGACGATTACCTCGATACTGCCTCCGGCCGGGACCGCGGGCGTAACCCCGGTGAGGGTCGGCAGACCCTCCAATTCCACGAACAACAACCCCGATGAGTGGAACAGATCGGCCCGGGCCGTGTCGTAGTGGTTGAACGCATTGAGCTCGACCTGGTATTGCGCGTCGGCCAGGCCCATGTTGGTGATGACGTATCTGGCCGGAGCAAAACCATTGTACGGAGTTTCCGAAGATGCTGGTTCCGGCAACACCGCCGTCTGCCGTTGGTCGGTAGGACTCACGGCCACTGCGTTCACGCACCCGTAGTCCACGTCCACCGTGTGCCCGTCGATCTTCAGGATGACCTTGTAGATGGCGGTGAACCCTTCGGGGGCCGTGGGCGGGCAGGTTATCGTGAAATCTTCCCAGAACTTCCCGTTCGCCATGACCGTCACCGTTTGCGGCGTGGAGTCAACGTTGTCCAGGTCGCCGTTGTCGGTGCCACCGATCGGCGTGTTGGCTCCCAAACCGGTGCGACCGTTCTGAACGATGAAGGTAACCGGCTTGTCCGTGGGATCGACCGTACCGTGCACCTTGATGGTTCGCGTCTCGCCGGGTTGGCAGGTCCAACTGTTCACCCACACGCTGCCCTTGTATTGCGGGTCGCCCCGCATGGGTCCGGGATCTTTGGGCCGGTACGGCGTGTCTCCCCAGTACACGGTGGGATTCTGGGTATCCACCCAGTCCCAGGCCTCATCCCAGTCGACGCCGTTGGGTGGCTGATTCTTGTCGGCTGAATCGTTGTCCCAGCAATCGGAGAACGCACCCGAGAACACACTCCGGTTGCCAATGAACGTTCGGCCACCGCCGGTCTGGGGCAGATCGTAGAAACCACCGCCCCACCCCACCGTGCATTCATCGGTGGAGCTGATGATGGTTGCGCCCTTGAGCGTCTCGGAGAGCCCGTCAATCAGGCTGCCCGAGTGACACGCCTGAACAATCACGCACAACTTGGCGTTCTTGGTAGCCAAGGGCGCCAGAGCCGCCTTCAGTTCGGCCTCGGTAATCTCCTTCTCGGCGTCATTGGCGCCCTGTCCGAAGAACTTGTTGGGCAGCCCGTGCCCGCCCAGGAACACGAAGATCTTGTCGCACTCGGGCGTGATAGCACATACCTGGGTGACCAGGGCCGTCAAATCACTGAGCTTTCCGCCCTTCTTCTTCTTGATGCGAGTGGCTCCCATACCGCGGGCAGCCATCTGTCCCTCGAAGCGGTCGAGGTCATCATTGAATGTGTTGTCATTCGATCCAGTGAAGAGCAGAGCGCAGGGATCGCCCTTGAATGCGGTTACCTTGGGAACCGCCACGCGCGGTTCGGACTTGGCCATGGGTGTAACGGTTTCGGCAATACCGCGCACCAGACCGTCGCTGTTGGTGGGATCGGCCGGCGAGTCGCTGCGGCGGTTTATGAAATATTCCGTCGCGAGCCCACCGATGTTGATTTCGAGCCACCAACTCTCGTCGGTCACCGCCGCCGTGGCCGTGGCAAACGGTTGGTTGGCGTCGATGATGGCGAACCGCACGAAGTGGGACCAAAGAGCAATGGGATCGTCGTCGATCAGGAACACGTACGACTCGTCGGCCGTGTGCACCGCCGTGGTTTGCAGCGGATGATTCTCGAACGCCGGCTCCACGGTCGAACCCAGCGGCAACCGTCCTTCGAAACCGGGGCCGGCGCCGAAGTCGACGAACGGGCTCCACACGGGCGTGTCGGGCGCGAGAGTGACCTCCCGCTCGAGCACGGCCACCGCCTCGGCGCGGGTCAGCTGGGCGACGGATGAAGAGGGAAGCAGTAGGAGAAGAGCCACGGCCAGAACGGCGCGGGTGGCAATTGGTCGCGGCGGGGGAAGATGCATGAAATCCTCCTCGGACAGGACGGGTGGGCAAGATTATTGCCTAATGGTAACACCCATTCCCCCCAGAGTGGGACGGATCGTGCATATCATGGCTCCGGCCCCGGCGGAGCGATAGTGTGATGCGATCGAAACAGTAGGTAGCACGGGGTACGCCGCATCCTAGACTGGGGGTGCAGCCATGGGTTCCACGGTGAACGACAGGAGTCGGTTATGAGCGCTTTCGACCAACATCTCGCGCAGGTTACCGATTGGTTCGGTGATCCCCGATTCGGTGGGATCGAGCGCCTACACACTCCCCGCGAAGTGGCCATGCAGCGCGGCACCATCGCAACCGACTATATCGTGGCGCGCGAGGCGGCCGACGCCTTCTACGCGCGGCTGCGCGAACTGTTCGATCAACGCAGGTCGATCACCACGTTCGGACCCTACTCCCCGGGACAAGCCGTGACCATGAAGCGGCTGGGGCTGGAAGGAATCTACCTGGGCGGATGGGCAACCTCGGCCAAGGGCTCACAACACGAAGATCCGGGGGCGGATCTGGCCAGCTATCCGCTGAGTCAGGTGCCCAACGAAGCCGCCCCCATCGTGCGCGCACTGTTGGCCGCCGACAAGAACCAGCAGTTCGCCCGCTCGCGCATGACGCCCGAGCAGCGCGCGGCCGCGCCCGAGATCGACTTCCGACCGTTCATCATTGCCGACGCCGACACCGGACACGGAGGCGACGCGCACGTGCGCAACCTGGTGCGCCGCTTCGCGGAAATCGGCGTGCCCGGCTACCACATCGAGGACCAACGACCGGGCGTGAAGAAGTGCGGCCACCAGGGCGGCAAGGTCCTGGTTCCCCTGGACGAGCAGATCAAGCGACTGAACGCCGCTCGCTTCCAGCTGGACGTCATGGGCATCGCGGGAATCATCGTGGCCCGTACCGACGCCGAGTCGGCGACATTTCTGGAAGGTCGCGGTGACGAACGCGATCAGCCGTTCATCCTGGGCGCCACCAACATGGATCTGCCCACCTACAAAACGGCGTACGTTTCCATTCTCAAGGCATTCTACGAGCGCGGCGTGGAAGATATCCGCGGCCATCTACTCTATGCGATTTCCGACACTGAGTTCGAAGCCGCCAAGGTGTGGCTGGATCGCGCGGGATTGACGGCAATGATCGACGAAGCGGCCGACAAACTGCTGAGCAGTACTCAGCCCGCCGTCGAAGCGACCCTGGATGAGGTCGTGAACCGATTCCTCGAGGTATGGCAGGCCGAGGCCGGTCTGAAAACCTACGGCGAAGCCATCGGCGATGTGCTGGAGTTCCGCGCGACCGAGGGCGAGTCGTTCGACATGGATCTGGCGCAATGGCGCGACTTCGCGACCAAGGCCTCGTTCTACGAAGCGCGCGAAAAAGCCAAATCCATGGGTCTGCAGATCATCTGGAACTGCGAACTCACCAAGACCACCGAGGGCTACTATCACATTCGCAGCGGCATCGACTACGCCATCGCCAAATCGCTGGCGGCCGCCCCGTTCTCCGACCTGCTATGGATGGAAACCAAGACCGCCGATCTGAAGGACGCGCGCAGGTTCGCCGAAGCCATCCACGCCGAGTATCCCGATCAGATGCTGGCCTACAACCTGTCGCCGTCGTTCAACTGGGACACCACCGGCATGAGCGACGAAGAGATGTCCAGATTCCCCCAGGAACTGGGCAAGTTGGGCTACGTCTTCAATTTCATTACCTACGGTGGCCATCAGATCGACGGCCTCGCCGCCGAGGAATTTGCCACCGCGCTGCGTGAAGACGGCATGTTGGCGCTGGCCCGACTGCAACGGAAGTTCAGGTTGGTCGAGTCACCGTACCGGACACCCCAAACACTGGTGGGCGGACCGCGCCTCGACGGCGCACTCATGGCCTCCACCGGCCGCACCGCATCGACCAAGGCCATGGGCAAGGGCTCCACGCAATTCCAGCACCTGGTACAAACCGAGGTACCGCCGACGCTGCTCGCGGGATGGTTGGACCTGTGGGCCGAGCACTACGACCTGCCCCGAGGTCTACGCGTGGAACTACGCCCCCACACCGCGGCGTCCGAACTACTGGAACTTCGAATCTTCAGCGCGAAACAAGAAAAAGTGGCCGACGTGGTGTTCGCGAACATCCATGACCGTCGCGGCCACAGCATCCTCTCGGTGCGCGATCAAAACACCTTCGACACCGCGCTGCGTAAGAAACGGCTCATGTCCATCACGCATCTGTTCCTGATCCACCGCTACAAGGCCTATTCGGTGCACTACGTAAGCCCCACCGAAGACAACGAGTACCAGTGCAAGAAAATGCAGGATCACGGCCTGTTTGCCGACGTGCATAGCGAGGTGGGCCATATCATCGTGGCCACGGTCAATCACGAGCGCGTGGCCAGGCTGCTCGAGTCCGATCAGGTGGCGTTGAAGAAGCTGATCGACAAGACTGAGCCGCCGTCGTCGTAACTACTCACGGCGGCCGTTGTAGATGGTTCCGCCTGAAGCGACGTACTGCTCGAGAACCTTGGCGGCCTCGCTTCGGCTTACCGCGAGTCGAACGTCGATGGCACGATCTTCGAGCGTGCTCACCCAGTTCTGGGGCTTGGCCCCCTCGTCCATGCCAATCCTCTCGGCGTCGTCGCCGGTCGCTCCGCACACGAGACGGCGAACGCCAGACCATGGCACCGAGCCCAAGCACATGGCGCAGGGTTCGGTGCTGGACACCAGGACCTTGGGGCTCTCTCCCGGCCCACCCAGGTCGTGGCTCCCAACAACTTTCTGGGCTACCGAAAGCGCCACCACCTCGGCGTGCGCGGCCGAACACCGCGCCTCGACCACGACGTTTACGCCTGGCGCCACGAGCCGATGGCTGTCCATGTCAAAAACGGCCGCGCCAAACGGTCCACCGGTTTTCTCCTCGACGTTTCTGCGCGACAACGCCACCACGAGTTCCATCTTGTCCTCGTCGGTCCGATAGACCGACGAATCACCAGCCAGTTGCTCCTGCAGCCATTTTGGAAGCTCGAGCGAGATTCCCGGGAACGCCATGACAGACCCCTCCTCTAGAAGTCGATTCAGCCGTGGATCATACCGCAATCGCTCGTTAGACTCTCTGTATGAGTGAGCTTCGTCCCTATCCGTTCGCCGCCCTGATCACCCGCATGTTCGGGGAACTGGAAGCGTACGATCGGATCTTCGACCTACCTGCACGCAAGTTCTTCCTGGGTAGTGAATCGCACGACCTCTCGGTCCGATTCCACGACCAGGTAGCTTCCAGTCCCCTGGGCCCCGCCGCGGGACCGCAGTCGCAGATGGCCCAGAACATCGTGTTGTCCTGGCTGGGCGGTTGCCGGATTCTCGAGCTCAAGACCGTGCAGATTCTCGACGAGCTGGAAATTCCGCGCCCCTGCATCGATATGCAGACCGTGGGGTTCAACGTTGAATGGTCGCAGGAATTGAAGCTCGAACAGTCCCTGGAGGAATACGTCAAGGGCGCGATGCTCGTGGAGATGCTTCGCGCCAGCGGCAAGCTGGACCTGGCGGCAGACTTTGGCTCGGTCATCTACGACATGAGCGTGGGCTATGACCTGGCCGGCATCCAGAACCCGCGGGTGCTGGAGTTCATTCGAGGCATGCAGGACGCCGGCGACTGCATCGAGCACCTGCGAAGCCAGATCCCCGACGAGTTCGCCCACTTCCGCGACCTCGACTATCCGCGCAAGCTGTCCAACACGCTGACGCTGAGTACATTCCACGGCTGCCCTCCCGACGAAATCGAGGGCATCATCGATTTCCTTCTGCGGCAAACGGGGTTGAACTGCATCGTCAAACTCAACCCCACCCTGTTGGGCAAAGATGAGGCGCGTCACCTGCTGAACGACGCACTGGGGTACGAAGACCTGATCATACCGGACAGCGCATTCGACCAGGACACCACTTGGGAACAGGCTCAGGGGCTGGTGGAGCGACTGGGCCAGACCGCCGACCAACTCGGACTGGGCTTTGGCGTGAAGTTCACCAATACACTCATCGTGGAAAACCATCGCAGCTTCTTCCCGGCCGAGGAAAAGCAGATGTATCTGTCGGGGCAGCCGCTGCACGTGCTGGCGATGCACCTGGTCCGCAAGTTCCGTAGGCGCTTTGAAGATCGCTACCCCATCTCGTTCTCGGCCGGAATCGATCGACCCAACTTCGCCGATGCGGTGGGACTTGGTCTCGTGCCCGTCACCGTGTGCAGCGACCTGCTGAGGCCCGGCGGCTACGGCCGGGCCGAAAGCTACTTCCGTAACCTGACAAAAAGAATGGATGATTGCGGGGCGGCCGACCTGGACGAATGGATCCTACGGGGATTTGGCAACGCCCCGGCGGCCCTCGACCGGGCCCTGGCCGAGCACGAAGGTGACACAGAAGACGTTCGGGCCCGGTGCCACCGGGGGCTCGCATCCCCAGGACGAGGCACCCTGGCGAAAGCGGCGGGGCCCCTGTTCGAATCCTGGCTTTCGCACGCCCGCCTGCTCAACACGGAGAGCTACGTTTCGAGCCTGGCCCACGAACCGCGCTATGCGCAAGCCGGCAACGTCAAGGTTCCCCGCAAGATCGGCAGCCATCTGGAGTTGTTCGACTGCATCACCTGCGACAAGTGCGTTCCGGTTTGTCCCAATGACGCCAACTTCACTTTCACGGTGCCGGCGACGCAGATACCAGTTACGCGGCTGCGCCCCTCAGCCAACGGTTGGTCGACCGAGTCCACGGAAACCATCAGCATCGAAATGAAGCACCAGATCGCGAACTTCGCCGATTTCTGCAACGAATGCGGAAACTGCGACATCTTCTGCCCCGAAGACGGAGGCCCCTACGTGGTGAAGCCACGCTTCTTCGGCTCACTGGCCGACTGGAACAAGTTTGCTGTTCTCGACGGATTCTTTTTGGAGCAAACGTCCCAGGGTGACACGATCCACGGGCGGTTCGAAGGGTCTGGGTATTACCTGGAGCGCCGCGGCTCACTTGCCAGCCGATACTCTGGGCCGGGATTCGTGGTGCAGCTGGACTCGACAAGCCGCGAACCAGAGGTCGAGGCGTTCGAGCCGGCCGATGCCATCGACGGCACGGTCGACCTTACCTACCTCACCATTCTGGAGTTGGTCCGTGACGCCGTGTGGCATTCGGATGAAATCAACTATCTGAGCGCTCTGTACCGAACCTAGTCGGGCTTCCGCTCGTCACGCTTCAGGTCCCACCCCGAAGAATCCGGCGCCGCCAACGCATCCAGATCGAGATCGGCCATGATCAGATTTTCATGGCGGGAAACCGAATCGATCTTTCCGTCCGGACCGCAGAAATAACTTTCGCCGAAGTACTCGACGTTCCAGGGGGGCTCCGCGCCCATCCGATTGGATCCACCGATATAGATGCCGTGTCGCGCCGCTTCGACCGGAAACTCCAGATGCCACATGCGCTGGGATTTCGCACCGAAGGTTACCGCGGGCGAGAAAACGATCTCCGCACCCCGGCGAGCCAGGGCGGACATCATGCCCTCGAAGTGACGGTCGTAGCAGATGACCACGCCGACACGACCGACTGAAGATTGAAACACGGGCCGGATACGAGGATCATCGGGGCCGCAGTTCGCGTCCGAAGGCCAATCACTTCGGTCGTAGTAGAACGTCTCGGCAAAGCTCCCCATCTCGTTCGAGCCTTGGGGAATGTGGGCTTTTCGGTACTTTCCCAGGATGCTGCCGTCGGCCTCGATGATCACCGCGGTGTTGAAGCGCGTGCCGCTCGCCGAATCCAATTCGTAGATGGGCGCGACCAGGACCACCGATAGTTCGCGAGCGATCTCCCGCAATCGGCTGACGGTTGGTCCCGATTCCGCGTTTTCCGCCAGCTGCCGCCACATTTCGTTCTTTTCCAGGGCGAAGTACGGCGCGCAGAACAGCTCTCCCAATCCCACGATCTGCGCCCCAGATCCTTGGGCGGCGCGAATCAGATCCACGTGGTGCTCGACGTTGGCATTGCGAACCTGATCCAGGCAGCCCGCGAGCTGGGAGAGTCCGGCCACACTGGTCGGCATCGGCGCGTACGCGTTTCGCGTCTGGGTCATGGCGGCACGAACGATTCGAGTCACTCTCGATCAACTCCGGTAAAGAGAACACCCACCGTCTCGTCGGGACCCAGGCCTCCGGTGCCACGAAGTTGTTCCAGGCCGGCAAGCCCCGCGGTACCGGTAGCGCATACCCGCCCCGAATCGGACATGGCCTCGTTCCCCGCTTCGTGCGCCGTCATCAACTCTTGTTCCGAAACAACGAGTGGATGACCACCGGTTTCCAGCATGGCCCGCACGATCGGCAGCCAGTCGTAGGTTTCGTCGTCCAGGATACCGTAGGCCACGCTGTGCGGCTTGGTTTCCCAGGGCCACATGAACCTCGAGCGGTGGTGGGCCGCATACTCGAGCGCGCGTTCCACGTCGGCGCCTTTGTCAACGAGAGACGCAACCTTCCCGAACGCGCGTTGGAGCGGCGATGCGCTCGCGGTCTGAACCGCATGGATCACCGGCATTCGCGGCAACAGGCCGAACGCCAGGGCTTCGCGTAATCCGGCAATGACCGAGGTGGCCAGCGTCCCGCCTCCCACCTGGATGAACAGGCGGTCCAGGGATTCCCCACCAGCCGCGAGTTGGGCGGCCATTTCATAGCCGATCAGCAGCCCACCCTCGACGACCAGACCATTCTCGCGCGCCTGGACCGTGAACGGAATCGCCCCATCTTCCAGCGCCTTCTGCAAACCAAGGTAGCACGGGTCGCCCTGCGGCATGTCGGTGGTGCGGACACAGACCTCGAGCTTCGCGCCAAGCTCGCGCAGGCGCGAAATCGTGGCCGGGTGCCCATCTTCGGGTACGAACGTGGACAGCAACCTATCCGATGCGCGCGCGACGACCGCGGCGCCGATGGCCGCGTTGCCGCAACTGGCGATGGCCAGACTGCGATCCGCCAGATCGCTGCCAAGGTGCGCCGCCAGTTTCAGATGCAGCATGACCGCAAACAAATGTCGCGCCTTGTGCGACCCGCCAACGTTGTTCGACTCGTTCTTGATCCAGACCCGAACATCTTCGCGATCGCTCAGATCGTCACTGGGGCCAAAGGGCGTAACCCGAAAACCTCGACCGTCCACGGCGGCAATCGATGCGTCGAGATCGCGAATCCAATCCACGAACACGGCATCACCCACACCCGATGACATGGCTGTCTGATAGGAGGCCAGGAACCGACGGTAGCGCACGAACGGGTTGGGATCGTCGTCGACAATTCCCGCCGCGGGTGACAGTGCCCCGGGCTTGGCCGAGACGTGTCGAACGAGTAGGTGATCTACGTCGTCGTCGTTGCTGGCCGCCGGGCAGCGAAACGGAAACGGGTCTTTGGGGTCCGCTTCGGCGTTGCAGGCCTGACACACGAGCCTTACGGCCGGATCCAATTCAGACCGTGACACCAGTCTCCCGATTGAATGCTTCGATCTGCTGATCCCAGGCGGGAACCAGGTCTCGAAGGCCGCGCCAGAACGACTGATGGCGTCGCTGCTCGAATTCTTCCAAGGCCACATTCTGCTGTTCGACCCAGGTAAAGTAACCCAGCTGGAAAATGCGCTCCCGTTCGCGTTGTCCCAGCTCCAGGTAGTGATCGATGGACTGAGCCGCCAAGGATCGCCCGAAAACCTCGGCCGCCGCTACCGCGTCGAAGCTGCCTCCAAAGCGGGTTTTCAAGGTCTTGGCCCGCTCGCTCTTGTACAGCGGAGCGCCATCGGTGGCCACGGTCATGACCACATCGTTGGCCCCCAGCCGGAAGTACTTCGCCGTTTTGATGGCCGCCAGGATGTTACAGATGCCCGATGTTCCCAACGAGTTGAGCGAATCACAATCTTGTTGGGAGAGACCCTTTCGATCCTTCAGGAACGCCTGGCCCTCTGGACTATTGAAAAGCAGATCCAGTCCGTCGGTGTCCACGTCGGAAATCGCCGTGACCGCGTCGTTGTTCATGATGTTGTGAATGAGCGGCAGGTGTTTGTCGCCGATTCCCTGGATGTTGTGCTCACCGTACCCGTTGTATAGAAGCGTAGGGCACTCGAGCGCCTCTACCGCGACCGTCCGCGAACCAAAGTGGTCTTTCAAATAGTCTCCGGCGGCAATGGTGCCGGCCGATCCGGTCGCCGACGTGAATGCTCGCAGACGAACAGAATCATTTCCACCCTGATAGTCCAGAAACGCCTGGGCCAGGGCTCGCCCGGTGCAGGTGTAGTGAACCAGATGATTTCCGAACTCACAGAACTGATTGAAGATCACATTCTGGGGATCGTGTTCCAGGGCGTTGCAGGCGTCGTAGATCTCTTTGACGTTGCTCTCGGTGCCGGGCGTGCGAACAATGTCGCTCTCGGCTTCCACCCAGTGCGAAAGCCAATCGAATCGCTCCTGACTCATTCCCTCGGGCAGAATCGCCGTGCCCCGACAACGGAGCAGTCGGGAAATGGCGATGCCACCGCGACAGTAGTTGCCGGTGGAAGGCCAGATGGCACGGTGCTGCGCCGGATCGAACTGTCCAGTGACAATTCGTGGCACCAAGCAGCCATAGGCGGCCAGGACCTTGTGGGCGCCAATCATGGGAAAGCGATCGCCCAAAAGAACAACGATACGGGCGGAGATACCGGTCAGCGCCTTGGGCACCACCCAGTACTGCGGGCAGTCCACCAAGGAACGTCGATCAGGACCGTTGTACCAATGGACGCGAAATAGATTGAGTGGGTGCGGATCGTCCGGGTCGACATCGGCGAGGGCCCGTTGCACGTTCTCGGGAATACGGCTGGGATTGGCCAGCTGGTCGATGGTTGGCAGCAACACGGACGCGTCCCGCAGTCGTTCGATCGACGAGCCATATACTTCGGCGTTCTTGATGGTCTTCTCCAGGCCCAGCTTCGTCACGCTCATCTCCTCTGCTCGAGCCGCGACCAGAGACGAGAGGCCTCGGCTTCGGCGCGAGTTCGAATGTATTCCATGTCGGCCGAGGTGAGCTTTCCCTCCGCGACCACCAATCTTCCTCCGACCACAACGTGGCGAACCCTATCGCCTTCCACCACGATCAGGTCGGCCATCGATCCCGGCGCGAGATCGAAATCCGCGTCGAAGATCTCGCCCATCAACTTGCGGCCGGCATCCAGCCGGCCGTCGACGGCTTCTGAACGCTCGCCATGCTCCGCCGCATCCAAGGCCAGAACCGCCCGCTCTTCTTTCATATAGGCAGGGTAGCCGTCGGTGCCCAGGGCCACGCGCTTGCTCTCGCGAATCGATCGCGGGTAGCCCACGCCATTGCCCCGATTGGAACGCGGATTCTGCACGATCCAAAGTCCTGCTTCGTCGATCGCGCGTACGGACTCAGCCGAGGTGTGAACGCAGTGGGCCAGAATCGACCCGGCCGGCGCCACATTCAGTCGCCGAAGCCGATCCCACGGATCGAGGTAGCCCCGGGCCTGGGCATCGACCACGTCGGCCATGTCCTCGGCCACATGGATGTGCAGGGGTACGTCCAACTCACGACAAACGTCGCCGACTTCGCGCAGGGTTTCATCGGAAACGGTGAACGAAGCATGCACACCTACCATGCCCCTCACCAGTGGCCGGCGATTCTCGCGTACGAAGCGGCGGCACTCGCGCATCCCTTCGGCGGCTTCGTCGCGCCCCCGATTTCTTTCGGTTGCTCCGTACGCTATCACGGCGCGAATCCCAAGTTGAGAAGCGACGTCTGCAATCACGTCGAGCGAACCGTCGATGAAGTTGGGCGACTCGTGATGGTCAACAAGGCTCGTGGTGCCGTACAGCAGTGCGTTGGCCAGGTAGAACTCGGCCGATGCGCGCAACGCAGCTTCATCGAGGGCCTCGTCCAACGGCCACCAGACCCGTTCCAGAATCTGAACGAAATTTTCGGGCGCCATGGCCGGAGCGGGCATGTCGAACGGGGCCAACCCGCTGTACACGTGGGTATGGGAATTCACGAATCCCGGCTGAATGCGACCGCCCGTGCAATCGACCGCCTGTGCCCCGCTGGTCCCGGCGCCTTGCGCGGTTTTCGAGTTCCGGGTTTCGCGAATGCGATCCCCCTCGATGAAAACCGTGAGTCCGGTTTCATCTGGACCAAGGATCAGACCCGGCTGGCTCATTTGCCGTTCCGCTTGGGCCGAATCTTCCCCACCGACATTGCGCGCGCGGCCGGAGAGTCTTTCATGGGCAGGGTATAGCGACGAATGCCATCGAAGGCCTCGAGCGCGCCGGCCACGGCGCCAGCCGTGGGAACCAGGCCGATTTCGCCAACCCCCTTGGCACCAAACGGACCCTCGGGCTCAGCGTCTTCGACCAGAATGACGTCCACGTCGGGCATGTCACGGGCACGTAGCACGCCGATCTCCTTCAGCTTGAACGTCACCGGCATGCCGTTGTCGCACGGCAATTCTTCGGTAAGGGCATAGCCCAGCCCCATGTGGACCGAGCCTTCAATCTGCCCCTCACACAGAGCGGGATTCACGGCGCGGCCGACGTCGTGGGCCGCGAGGAATCGATCGACACGTCCGTTCTCGTCCAGAATGCAAACCTGGGCGGCGTAGCCGTACGAAGTATGGGTCTTTTCCTTGCCGGTCTTGCTCTTGCCCGGTGCGTTCGTATCGTCGATGACGACATCGCCCTGGTACACCTGCCCCACCAGGTCCTTCAGTTGTTTTCCGGCGTCCAACTGGGCTCGCAACTTTATCGCCGCCGCTACCACGGCCCTTCCGCCCAACAACGTGGCCCGCGAACCGGTGGTCTGCCCCGAGCCAAGCTCGAAGGTCGAGTTTACCTTGACCCGGAACAGATCGGGCGCGAGTCCGGTGACCTCCACCGCGAACTGAACCAAGACCGTAAGCAGGCCCTGTCCCATTTCGGTGTAGCCGTTGTAGATGGTGACGGTGCCGTCGTCTTCCACCACCAACCGGGACTTGCCCCACTCTTCGGCACCATTGCCAATGCCGCTGTTCTTGATTCCGCAGCCAATTCCCACGGCCTTGCCCGACTTCACGGCCGCGTAGTACGGGTCCTTGACCGCGGCCAGACATCGCTTGAGCCCCACGGACTTTTCCAGGATCTGGCCGCTGCTGACCTGCGACCCCACTTCCACCGCGTTGCGCCAGCGAATTTCCCAGGCGTCGATCCCCGCCTTGTTGGCCAGCGCGTCCATGCAGCCTTCCATGGCGAAATGGGCTTGATTGGCCCCGAACCCTCGCATGGCGCCGCAAGGTGGATTGTTGGTATAGGCACCCACGGAAACAACGTCTACCGCTGGCACCTTGTACGGACCGCAGCTATGCCCCGCCGCGCGTTCCATGACCTTGGCGCCCACCGATGCGTACGCCCCGGAATCGCCGACAATGCGCGCCTTCACGGCCGTAAGCAAACCATCGGCATCACAGCCAACGGTGTATTCCATCTTTATGGGATGCCGTTTCGGGTGAAGTCGAATCGACTCCTCGCGGCTGAGCGTGAGCTTGACGGGCTTGCCGACCTTGAAACACAGCAAGGCCGTCTGCGACTGGACGGACATGTCTTCCTTGCCGCCAAAAGCGCCGCCGTTGGGAACCAACTCTACGAAGATCTTCTCTTGGGGCAGTCCCAGGAAGTCGGCCACCTGACGCCGGTCGTCGAACACGCCCTGGCCCTGCGAAAGAAGTCGAATCGACCCGCCCTCCATGGGGGCGGCAATGGCGCTTTCCGGTTCCAGGAACATGTGCTCGATACGCTGCGTTTCCCAGGTACCGCTGACCACGTGGGCGCTCGCATTCAGCGCCGCGTCCGCGTCACCGCGTTGGATGACCGTGCGCGATAGCTCGTTCGGATGCTTCGGATTGACCTGCGGCGCACCCGGCTTGAGCGAACTTTCGGCATCGAGCACGGCGTCGAGAACCTCGTACTGCACTTCGATGAGGTCCACCGCGCGACGCGCGGTAGTCCGATCGACCGCCGCCACCGCGGCCAGCACATCTCCCACGTACCGCGCCTCTTCGCCCTGGGCCACGAAGCCAGGCCAATCCTTCAGAATGAGCCCGTACCAGCGTTCACCAGGTACGTCGGCCGCGGTGACCACTGCCTCCACGCCGTCGAGGGCCATGGCTTTGCGCGTGTCGATCTTCACGATCTTTGCCCGCGCGTGATCCGATAATTTCACCGCACCGTGCAACATTCCGGGCATCTGTATGTCGGCCACGTAGGGACGATCGCCCATGGCCAGGTCCACGCCATCGTATTTGCCCAGGCTGTCGCCCACGCCACCCGCCGTGGTGATCTGGGGCTCCCCTTCGCCCCGCCATGCTTTGGCCATGAGCTCGAACGCGTCCAGGATCTTGGTGTAGCCAGTGCAACGGCACAGATGTATGTCGATGGCCTTGGCCACTTCCGCGCGCGTCGGCGACGGATTAGCGTCGAGCAGGGCCTTCGCTCGCAACGCCATGCCCGGTATGCAGAACCCGCACTGTAGTCCGGCCGCCGCCACGAACGCGTCGGCAATACGCTTGCGGTCCAGCGGCTCCAGCCCCTCGAGAGTTGTAATGGACTTGCCCGCGGACTTCTCGGCCGGAGCGGCGCAACTGACTCGCGGTTTGCCATCCACCAGCACCAGACAACATCCGCACTGGCCCTGCGGCTGGCATCCATCTTTGGGCGAGATGACGTCGCAACGATCGCGAAGGGCGTCCAGCAGGGACTCGTCTGGTCGAACCTCGATCTTGGTCGGCGCGCCGTTGAGCGTAAACTCCATCTTGTGCGTCGACCCGTTGGTGGGCCCTTGACTGTCGGTCATTGGGCCTCCTCGGCCGCCGTCAGAGATCCGTAGGCTTCCGGACGTCGATCGCGATAGAACTGCCACTGGGCGCGAACTTCGCCAATCATGTCCAGGTCGAGGTCGGCCACAACCAACTCGTCCTTGTCGCGTGAACCCAGGCTCAGTATCTCGCCGCGCGGATCGCAGAAATAGGAGCTGCCGTAGAACTCGCCGATATCCCACGGCTTCTCGAATCCCACGCGGTTGTTGGTTCCCACGAAGTATCCGTTGGCCACGGCGTGGGAAACCTGTTCCAGCTTCCAAAGATATTCCGAGTGGCCCGCGGTTGTCGCCGACGGGATGAACACGATTTCCGCGCCCGCAAGACCCAATGCCCGCGCGCCCTCGGGGAAGTGGCGATCGTAGCAAATGTAGACGCCTACCTTGCCGTACCTGGTCTGGAACACGGGGTAACCCAGATTACCGGGCTTGAAATAGAACTTCTCCCAGAACCCGGGCAGACAGTGGGGAATGTGGGTCTTGCGATACTTTCCCAGGTAGCTGCCATCGGCGTCGATGACCGCCGCCGTGTTGTAGTAGACGCCGGTCATCTCTTCTTCGTACACCGGCACGATCAAGACCATACCGTGCTTCTTGGCCAACGCCTGCATGGCCTTGGTCGTGGGCCCGTCGGGTACGGGTTCGGTGAGATCGTACCAGCGCGTGTCCTGTTCGGCGCAGAAGTAGGGCCCGTAGAAGAGTTCCTGCAGGCACAGAATCTGAACACCGTCTCGCGCGGCGTCTTCGATCAGGGACAAGTGCTTGCCCATCATCATTTCCTTGAGCTCGTCGTTGCCCATTCCCCGGCTATCCGGACATGAAACCTGCGTCAGTCCGCACTTCACGATTCGCGTCACGATCCACTCCCTGCCGTTGAGTTGGGGCCGGTTTCCCCGGATATCATGTTCAGAAGCATGCGCCGCACGACGCGACCAAGCACGAAGGAGCGGTACTCGGCCGTAGAGCGGACATCATCAATAGGCGCTACCTCGGTCGATGCAATGCGTCCGGCCTCGTCGGCCAACGAAGGCTCGAGCCTGGCGCCGCGAACCCGCGCCTCGGTACGGTCCAGACGCACCGGCGTGGCCGCCACGCTTCCCGCGCCGATGCGGATCTCGGCGACACTATCGTCGACGATCGTTGCACAGAGCCCAACGACCACCTTGCTGATGGCCTGGGCCGCGCGGGTCCCAACCTTCTTATACATCTGCACGGTATTCGCAGCCGGTTTCTGAATTCGAACCCGCGTGATCAATTCGCCCGGCCGCAGGTCCACGCGGCGGTAGCCCAGATGCATGGCTTCGTAGGGAATGATCCGGGGACCAGCCGCTCCGCGCACTTCGACCTGGGCCCCCAGGGCCAAGAGTACCGGAAGCGAGTCTCCCGCCGGCGAAGCGTTGGCGATGTTGCCACCGATGGTGGCTCGATTCTGAATCTGCCAACCACCGACGGTGCCCGCAACCTCGGCCAGCATGGGATAGTTCTTCTGAACCTCCGCGTGATTCAGGATCTCGCGAAACTTCGTTGTCGCTCCGATGGAAATAGCGTCGTCACTCACCGCAATGCCGTGCAGTTCGGGCACGGCCAGAAGATCGAGTACGGCGTCGTGACGTCGGCCCATGGCGTAGTCGACCACCATGAGATCGGTACAACCCGCCACCAACACCGTGTCGGGGTGGTCAGCCAGAATCTGCAGAGCTTCGTCGAGGTTGCTGGGGGTGTAGGCCAGGGTCACGATTCATCGCCCCCCGGCAGGAGGGCTTCGACCGAACGTAGAATGCCTTCGTATCCGGTGCACCGACACAGGTTCCCACCAAGCGCTTCGCGCACTTCCGTCCGATTTGGAGCGGGATTGCGATCGAGCAGGGCCCGCAGGGTAATCAGGATTCCCGGCGTGCAGGCGCCGCACTGGACACCGCCTGCTTCCACGAAAGCTTCCTGGATGGGATCAAGAACGCCGCCTGTCTCGAGATCTTCGATCGTCCGCACGGTACGGCCACGAACCTGGATAAGCGGAACCAAGCAGGAACACACGGGCTCGTCGTCCAGCAACACCGCGCACGCTCCGCACTCCCCCTCTCCACATCCTTCTTTCGACCCGGGAAGCTCGCAATGTTCGCGAACCACGTCCAATAGCCGGGACATGGGATCCAGGTCCACTTTCACGGCCTTGCCGTTGAGTGAGAACGAGATGCCTCCCTTCCCCGTCATGCTGGACCGCCCTCTGCCGGCTTGGCTGAACCCGCGCGGTCGTTCGACACGACGCGACCGGCCATGCGATCGGAGAACAGTCTCTCGGGAGTGGCCGGTATGCCCGCGGCCACGATTCCCGTGGCGTTCTCGATGGCGGAAAGCACCGCGGGCGCTCCACCGTCCATGGGAATCTCACCAACGCCCTTGGCACCAAACGCTCCACTGGGAGTTGGATTTTCTATGAGAACCGTATCCATGTCCGGCGTGTCCCGTATGGTCGGAATGATGTACGTGGCCAGACGGTCGTTCATGTAGGCGCCGTCTTTCAACTTTATCTCTTCCATGAATCCGTAGCCCAAAGCCTGGAGGGTGCCGCCCTCGACCTGTCCGCGGCACATGGCCGGATGGATGGCCTTGCCCACATCGTACACGAGGGTCGCATCGGTCAGCGATACCGCCAGCGTGTCGGGATCGACTTCCAGCTCGATGATATCGCAGGCCCAGCCGTAGGCCGAATACGCCGCTCCGCGGTAGGTCTCTTCGTCGAACTCGATTCCGGGCATGGCTTCGAACCGTTCGGTGATATCCAACGTGCCGTAGGAAGCAACGTAGGCCGCGGCGATGTCCGAGAAGCTACCCAATACGGCTCCCGATTCATCCAGCAATTGTCCGGCCTTCAGTTCCAGCTCGTTCGTTTCTGGCCCACAGTCAATGGGCGACGCCGCATCCGACTTGGCGAACTGCATGAGCTGGTCGGCCAGACCCTTGCCCGCTCGTACGAGAATGCCGCCCACCACCATGACCGTACGCGAGGCCACCGTCGGGCCCGAGTCGGGAACCTCAACTGTATCGGGATTCACGACCACAATGTCGGCGGCGGTAACACCCACGGCATCGGCCACCATCTGCTGCAGAACCATGGTCGTGCCCTGGCCAAACTCTGTAGCCGCCACCCGCACTTCGACCGCGCCGGCCTCGTTGAGCCGGATGGTAACCGGTGAGTTCATACGTTGTTCACCATTGCCCGTGAAGCCCGATCCGTGCCAGACGAGCGATAGACCAAGCCCGCGAACCGGCCGTCCGTCGTCGGGTGCGTTGGCCCGAGCGTTCTCGAATTGTTGCCACCGTTCGCGAAAGCGGGTGCGGGTCTCGGCTTCCTGCAGACACTCGATCGCGCTGACGCTTTCTTTCAGTACCTGTCCAGTGGGTGTGGTGTCTCCAACCCGGTAGGCGTTGCGTTCGCGGATGGTGTACGGGTCGATCCCAAGTCTCCGGCCAATACGATCCATTTGGCGTTCGGCTGCGAACTGCGATTGCGGCGCGCCGAAACCACGAAAGGCGCCGTTGGGGACGGTGTTGGTGGCAAGGACGCGGCCTTGGATTCGAACGTTGGGGCAGGCATACGGGCCCGCCGCGTGGATGACCGCGCGTGAAAGCACCACCGGCGACAACGTGATGTAGGCGCCGCCGTCGAGCACAACCTCGATGTCCTGAGCCAACAATCGGCCGTCGGCGGCAACACCGGTACGAATGCGGACACGCGACGGATGCCGCTTCGTAGTAGCCACGATGTCTTCGTGCCGGTCGTAGACAATCTTTACCGGACGCTTGATCTTGCGAGCCAGAAGCGCGGCGTGCGCACCCAACATGTCGGGGAAGTCTTCCTTACCACCGAAGCCACCACCGGTGGCGACGTGCCGCACGCGAACCATATCCGGTTCCAGACTCAGCGCGTGCGCCAGCGCGTGCTGCACGTAATAAGGACACTGCATGGAGCCCACGATTTCCACCGAGCCGTCGTCCTGGGGAATGGCGATCATCCCCTGGGGCTCGATGTAGATATGCTCCTGCCACCCGGTTTCGTACTCACCCTCAACAATGTGGTCGGCATCGGCGAGACCCTGATCGACGTCTCCCCAATCGATGTTGGAAGAGGCCAGAACGTTGACCTGGCCGCCAACCCGCGGATCGCCGCGCAGCGCGTCATCCAAAGTCAGGGCGCCGGGAACTTCGGTGTAGGTCACGTCAACGCGGTCCGCGGCCGCGCGGGCCCGTTCACGGGTCGGGGCTACGACAATCGCCACCGCCTCCCCCACATGATGAACCTCTTCGGCGGCCAGGATGGGCCAATCCTCGGCGATGAGCTTGACCACATTGGGCCCGGGCAGGTCGGCCGCGGTAATGGCGGCCACTTCAGGGTCGGCCTGACGCGCCCGGCTGAAATCGATGGAATCGATACGCGCGGCCGGATGGGGCGAGCGCACGGTAGCTCCGTGCCACATGCCCGGCACGTTCAGGTCGTCAACGTAGCGGGCGGCGCCGGTGACCTTGTCGCGCCCGTCGATTCGAGGGCGACTCTGGCCAACTTCCCGCGGCCGAGGCGGTTGAGTCATGTATTGGGCTCCCAAAGATGAACGATTCCTGAACGGATCAGTTTAGCCGAAGATCACGCCAGTGTACTATTACCAGTCCACCCCCAGACCGCAGATCGAGTTGAATGAGCCTGAATCTTCTGGAACACATCGCCAGGTCCGAACGGGCATTTCTGGCCACGATCCTTGCCACGCAAGGCCATACGTACAAGAAGGCAGGAGCCAAGGCGCTGTTCGAGGCCGGCAAACCCACTCCGGTCTATGGCAACCTGGGGTCACAGTGCGTTGACCAACGACTCATTGAGCTTGGCACGCAAGCTCTGGAGACCGGATGCCCTGTGCAATTCCACGTCGACCTGGCCGACGAGAACGACGTGGTCTTTGGCTACGGGGCGTACTGCGGGGGCCAGCTCGACATTCTTCTGGAGCCGTTGGGCGAGCCGGAGCGATTGGCGTACCGGGAAGTTGGGATCCAGCTCGAGTCAGGGTCACCATGTGTATTGACCCACGATCGGGTCCATGGCGGTCTGCAGGTGCAATCAGTCCATCCACGACTTGCCGAAGCCCACCTTTCCCGAGCCACCGTGACCATCGAGGATGCCAACGAGCGACGGTTCACGGAAATCTGGCCCGACCCCATGCGGGTCGTACTCTTCGGCTCCACCCCCCTTTCACGGGAGCTGGCGCTACGTCTGCGAGAGCTGGATTTTCGACCAACGGTCGTCGATTGGCGTGAGTCTCATCTCAAGGTGCAGCAGAATTCGCTGGAGACCGAACTCATTGAGCCTGGAGACCTTGGCAATGTCGTCACACCGGACACCTGCGTTCTCGTCGTCTCGCACGTGTTCGAACGCGATCGGCAGGCAATTGAATCGGCGCTGACGGCCAAGTCAGGATTTGTGGGCCTTCTCAGCTCGTCGGTCCGGCGCGAGAAGATGTTTGCGGAGTTGCAGGGCCAGGGGATCGACGCTGAAACAATCGAACGGATCCACTCACCATTGGGCATCGACATCCAAGGTCAGACCGATCAGGAGATCGCAGTAAGCGTGGTGGCCCAACTCATCCGATTTCGCAACGGGTGATCGCCTGACTTCCCGTTGCCCACAACGAAGCGCCGGGCTAGTCCAAAAGAGGGCCCAGTCGCTTCAGGTCTTCAGGAGTATCTACATCGCAAAACACGCGGGCGTCTGGCACGTGAACCGTGCGCGTGGTTTCACGAACGGCATCGAGCACCTGGGTACCCTTGGCACCATCGTCGAGTGCCAGGAAGTTCGCGAACAACTCGCGGGGAATGATCTTCGGGTGGTAGTGTCGACCATTGTTTTCCGAAACAACCACCGAATGGGTCTCGTCGAAGACGCGTATCAGATCATCGATCAGTCCAGATGGCACCAGCGGCATATCCGCCAGGAACATCATGGCACCGTCCACCCCAGGCGGCAGTTCCCGCAGCCCGGCCTTCACCGAAGACATCTGCCCCCGCTGAGCTCGCTGGTTTTCCACAAACCGAACTCGGCGATCGGCCTCCGGCAACAATGGAGTGACGATGTCTACGATGCTTCGTTGGGACGGTGCGACGATCACGAGAATCGACGTCAGTGACGATGCGAGACACGCACGCAGACTGTAATAGATGAGAGGCTTCCCACCGACTTCGTGCAACCGCTTGTCAGTACCGAAGCGCTCGCTGCTGCCCGCGGCCAAGAGGATTCCGTGAACCATTGCCGTTGCGACCTCTAATCATGTCAGGCCGTGTAGCGGTCGTTGAACCAAGGTTCGGCCGAGTTGGAATACCCCCGGGTCTCCCAGAATCCGGGGTGATCCTCCGCAAGGAATTCGATGCGACGGATCCACTTGGCGCCCTTCCAAGCGTACAGCTTCGGAGTGATCATGCGCAGCGGACCACCGTGCTCGCGCGGTAGCGGCTGACCTTCCCATTGGTGAACCAATAGAACATCGTCTTCCATGGCTCGGTCGAGCGGCAGATTGGTGGTATAGGGTACGTCGTGCCGGGGCTCGCTGTCGTAGCCCGTACAAAGAACGAAGCGGGCGGCTTCCAGGGGCACTGCGCGAGCGGCAATCTCGGAGAAACGAACCCCCGCCCAGCGATTGTCCATGCGACTCCAGGTGGTCACGCAATGGAAATCGCTTACATCTTCGACCTGGGGAAGCGCCAGGAGTTCGGACCATTTCAAGGTGAAGGGATTTTCCACTTCCCCTCCGACCTCAAGCTCCCACTTGTCCAAGGGGATCTCCGGAACGTGTCCCAGATCCAGCACGGGCCAACGATCAACTTGGTGTTGCCCCACGGGAAGCGTTGGCATTCCGTGGCGGTTGGTCTCGCCGCTTCCCTCAGGTGACTTGCCCGCGAAACGAACGTCCACCGTTTGGGGTTCACGCTGACGCATGCGCTCGATGAAGCGCATGCGCTTGGCGACCATGGCGTCGTGGTGTTCGGCATCGGCGTGCGACACCTAGAATCGGCCCTTGACCGCACCCCAGGAGTGGCGCAGGACGGCAACCGCTGAGCATTGTCCCATGGGCGCATTCTCTGGGTCGGAGAATCGCGTCTCACCGGGATCGGGAGCACTCCGTATGTCCCAGGTTCCCAGGAACGTAACCCTCTCGATCGATAACCCGGTGGCCGTGACAGTCGGCACGTCCACGTCACCGGCGCTACCTGTCTCGTCCGGCAAGCCCCAGGTGTTCTGCTCACCGTAGATCACGACGTCCAAAGGGGTCGCCACGGTGACGTCCACCGTACCCGCCGCGAACAACGCAACGCCGTCGGCTACCGGCCCCCCATTTTGGATGTCGGGATCAAAGTTCACAGTCTGTTGAAACGCAGGGCTACCGTTTGCCGGTTCCGAGAACGGACCGCCAACCACGAATCGCCCGCACGATGGAATGACACCATCGAGAACAATGGTCGACCATCCGTAGTCGAAACCACCGGTGGCCAGAATCGCACCCGTCAAATCGATAGAGAGCGTCTCGCTGAAGTTCGTGAGCTCCACCCACTCGTAGCCGTCGTCCCCGCCGGGATGGCAGAAGTAGACTTCGGTGATGTGGACATTCTCGATACCGACCTGTGCCACGGCCGGTGAAAACCAGCACAGAATAAGGAGATAAGAGAGCTTGGCATACCAACGCGGGACCATCTAGCACCTCGCTCGTGTCTAGGGAACGGGCAACACGGGAGAGAGTAGCAAAATTCCGGGTTCCCATCAGAGATAGATTCCGTTGGGGCCAATCGAGTAGCGAATCTTACCTTACCGCTTGCCATCCGCGCTGCCGTGTACTCGACGACCTTGTACGGCTCGCCTGTACCGAAGGTCGCCGGCGTCGAATCAGTGAGAAGCGAGCAATGTGTGATACCCTGGCAGCCTTCCCTCCTCGGCATCAGTAGATCGTTATGGTTCTGCTTTCACTGGTCCTGTCTTTTGGAGTGGTCATGCTTGGGTTATCGCGCTATCTGCGTTCTTTCCTGCTGTTCGCGGCCTGTCTGGCCCAGGTTACGATCGCCAATGCTCAGTGGCATCATCATACCCACGGCGTCCCCATTACGGTTGCGCAAGGGCTCCAGCTCCACCCCCGTGCCGTCGCCGACGGCTCGGGCGGGTTGATCATCACGTGGCTGGATAATCGGGCGTCCCCGCTTTCTGCGCAGGTCTACGCTCAGCGGATCGACTCCGGGGGATTCGTGCAGTGGACCTACAACGGCGTTGGCGTATCGTCGGCCACCGCCGACGCTGCGAGTCTTGCCATGGTCACGGACGGTGCCGGGGGGGCGATGGTCGCGTGGAACGACGAGCGCAACGGAGACTTTGATATCTACGCGCAGAGAGTGAACGGAGCCGGTGCTTCCCTGTGGGGGATGGATGACCTCGGCCTATGTACCGAAGCCGGCGACCAGCAGACTCCGTTCATGATCAGGTCGGGCACGGACCGGGCTCTCCTCGCGTGGGGAGACTCACGTATTTCCGTGGCGGATCAGGACATCTATGCCCAGAGCACGAGCGACTCTGGCGTTCCCCAGTGGACCGCGAACGGCGTGTCGGTTTCGAGTGCTCCGAGTCGCCAGTGGTTACCGAGCGGAATGGTCCCGGACGGCGCCGGCGGCGCGATCGTGACCTGGATGGACCTTCGTAACGGTGGCAACGCCTGGGATCTGTACACGCAACGGCTCGATAGCCAGGGTGTTCCTCAATGGGCGAACGACGGAGTGCTCCTGACGGGAGCGGCGTCGAGTCAGACCACCGCCGCCAGCATCCCCGACGGTGCCGGAGGGGCAATCACGGTGTGGCAAGACACACGTAACGGCCAGCAGGACATCTACATCCAAAGGGTCAACAGCGCCGGTGTTCCGCAATGGACGGCCGATGGTGTTCCCGTGGCTATTGCACCGCGAAACAAGTTCGATCCCACGATCATTGCCGATGGAACCGGAGGCGCAATCGTCGCCTGGCATGATTACCGGAACTGGAACTTCAGTGCGAACGCGGACATCTACATTCAGCGCATCGACGGCTCCGGCACGGCGCAGTGGACGTCCAACGGTATCGGTCTCTGTACCACACCGCGCCAACAGTACTATCCGCAATTGGCCGCAGACGGCTCGGGAGGCGCCTTCGTTGTTTGGGCCGATGAACGGGATGAGCCCGTCAGCAACTATTGGGATATCCGCGTCCAAGCCGTCGACGCGCAGGGTACGCCGCGTTGGCTCAACGAAGAGGGCGATTTCAACGGGGTCATCATGTACCGGGGGTCGTATCAGGGACAGATTCACCCGCAGATCGTCTCGAATGAGCCGGGGCGGGCAATCGTGGTTTGGCATGGCTTTCGAAACAGCCCCAACGCGGACATCTTCGCGCAGCGCGTTGTTATCGGTGAGCTGACGGACGCACCCGAGACGGCGGAGCCCGCTTCGCTGGTGGTGCGAGGAATATCTCCGAATCCCTTCTCCAGTCATGGGTCCCTGGCGATCGACCTGAAGTCTGGCGCCACGGTTCGCGTGGAGCTCTTCGATTTGGCCGGCCGAAGGGTTCGTTCCACCACGCGCCACGAGGCTGCCGGCACACACACCTTCGTTCTTGACGGCCGTGACGACGAGGGGCGCGCGCTTCCAAATGGAGTGTACTTCTGCCGGGTCCACGCCCAGGGAGAGACGCGCACCGCCAAGGTCGGAATCCTGCGGTAACCGTGCAGGCACGTTCGTCAACAAGACCGACAACATCGTGGTACAATGGACTCCCTCCCTCCCGAACCCAGTCCGAGAGGTCTTTCCTTATGTACAGGTTCCTGACACTTTACCTCCTCGTGAGCTTGCCTCTAGGTGCCCACGCCTCGATCCTCCAGGAAGGAGAGATCGGCGTATTCGGCGACGCCGAGGCCACGCAAATCGAAGCAGCCTTCGAAGTGGGCGTGCCCTTTGCCGTCCATATCGTTGCGCGCCCTGGGCCGCTGGGAATGACGGCGTGGGAAACGTCGATATCATTTCCTTCGGAGTTCCTTCTTCTCAACGTTGAATTCGAGTCCTCTACTTCGATCGACGTAGGGATCGGCGACAACAATCTCATCATAGGAATCGGCGATGGCTGCCAAACCGGCAATGCCAACGGCCTGGTTCCGCTGGCCAAGGTGTGGCTCCTTCAATTCCAATACGGCGTGGGAGGATCGCTTTGCCTGGGCGCCAGCAGTCCGTCGAGCGTTGGTTCCTCGGGACCGGCGTTTTCCAATTGTCTCAATCAGGTGGCGCCAATGAACCTGGCCAGCAACGGCTGCGTCCGACTGGGAACGGGGCTATGCGAAGGCGTCCTTCTCGCTCGCACTGCGCTGGGCTTCGAAGACGTCGACGGAACGGCGGGGGCAGTCCTGCCCATGGATTTCCAGGGTTTCTCGTTCGACTTCCTCGACTGCGTCGGACAGCGCGGCAACCTGACCACCTTCGAAGTCGACATCTCATGGGATCCGGCTGTCGCTACGTTGGCTTCGGTGGTGCCTAAAGATATTCCGACCGACTGGACTCTCAGCTCGACAATCGGCGTAGGAGTGGCCTCGCTCACGCTCTCCGGCGGAAATCCGTTTCCGATCGATGCGAACTTCACACTCCCCCAGTCGTTTGCCACTCTCAACTGGCAAACGAGTTCCACGCCTGGCGCTACCGTGGTGCGAATCGATCACAGCGAACTGAATTTCGTGTACGGGGGCACCGGCCCAATTACAACTTCGTTTGGGGGGTCACTCTCCACCATGCCGGTGGCCACGGACCAAACGAGTTTCGGAGCGGTGAAAGCTCGATTCTGAGCGTGGTCCTCTGCCGTTCCTGGATGACGCGACTGCCAACAGTAGAACCAAAGCAAAGAGCCTCCCGCTGGACGGGAGGCTCGGTTGGCTAGAGCGCGATCGGTCGGACTACTGAAGCGTAACCAACACCGTGATCCGGTCGGTCTTACCGGTCATGTCCTGAAGCGCCTTGCCCACGATGGTTCCGACCTTGGGGTCATCCGCGCGCATGGCGTGGCCGGCGGTCGCCGAGGTTACAAGCAGATCGCCGGCTCGCACGGGACCGTTTTCGGCGGACACCTTGCACGGCACGATGCCCACGACGGCGAGCGGAATCTGATCGTAGTCGCCGGCAATGTCGATGGCCTTGCGAGGATTGCCCTCGGCGTCCGCACCCACCTCGCGCAAGTCCCAGTCGGTCTCGGTGCCCAGCAGGCCGGGGCGCGTGCTGTAGATACCCGCCACCAGCCGCGAATGGGCCGCACTCGACTTCACGAATCCGCGGGCGGAGCGCGGGTCGATCACGACCACGTCGCCGGCCTCGACCGAGGCTTTGCCCGTCGTGACGTGGACCAGCTCAGCAAAGTCGGCGCCACCGGTGGTGACGACTCCGTCGAGAGACAGGTCGCCGTCGGCCCAAACCCGGAGCTTGACGTCACCATTGTTCCACTGCGCCTCCAGGAACTGCGCGTTGGGGTCCGAGGTTGAGTCGAGCTCGAGCTCGATCAGGTCGGCCCCGCCCACCGAAGCCGGCACGCGCTCGATATGCACCACGTTGGCGGCGGTCGACACATCTTCCACCTCGAACCGGTAGAACGGATCCAGCTTGCCCACGGCCAGGTTCACGTTCACTCCAAATTCTCCGGTGTTGTTCACGGCCACCGCATCGACGAAGGCGCCGTTCGGCGAATCCAATGAGTGGCCGTCCCCGGTCGCCGTGTTGGCCGTGGTCTGGGTCGTTCCATCGGGAAACCGGACTCCACCCAACTTGGAGTGGATCACGCCGTTCACTTCCAGCTTCGAGGCCGGGATCGCATCTCCGATCCCGATGCCCACGTTGCCTTCATCAGTCACCGTGAACCGTGTCCCACTCAGATCGAGTTTCCAGTCTCCGGTCGCTCCATCCACGTAGTGCCAACCAGTCTGCCCCGTTCCGGCATAGTAGCCGTAGAACGGTTTGCCCAGATCACCCTCGGTGCTCACGTACATCCCGCCGTAACCCGACTGGATGGGCGCGTGCACTCCGAACCACTCCGAACCCACGACGTAATCGCGATTGATACCCACGAAACCAGGGTTGGTGTTTGTGATCGCCGTGCCGTTGGTTTGCCAGGGGCTGTTCAGGGCGTGCAGTGCGTAAGGCGCCGGCTGCACGGGCTGGCGGGGCGTAAGCAATTCGAAGGGCAGCGTGTCGGTGGGGTCGTGCGGATCGCGCACTTCTATTTCGAGCCAGCGCTCCTGCCCATCAAAGGCGTTGGCGCCGAAATCCAACTGCACCGAGAAGACGCCGCGGCTCACCGTCACGTTCGTCATCGACAACGACGTTCCGATGACGGTACCGCCGGCACTCGCGTCGTGCATGGTGAACCTGAAATCGACGGCGCCATCCACCTGGATACCGCTGTTCTGCAGTTCTCCCTGGTAGCTGAAGCTCGAGCCCACGGCTGCGGCCTGGGCCTGGCTGGCCAGAACGCCCAGAAAGAGGATCGATAGGAAGCAACGAGTGCGAAGCATGACGGTTCTCCTGTCGGGGTCGATGTGCCGGTCTACTTGACCAGCGTAGCCTTGCGCACGGCCGCGAAGTTGCCTGAGCGCATCTGGATGTGATAGCTGCCGCTGGCGATGCTTTGCCCACGGTTGTCCCTACCGTCCCACTCGAAGTCATGCGGGCCGGCGGGAAGGGTTTGGTTGATCAGTTCGCGCACAAGTCGACCCGCCACGTTGTAGACACGCACGGTGGTGGGCCCGGGTTGGGCCAACTCGAAGCGGACCCTGGTCTTGGGGTTGAACGGGTTGGGCGAAGGGTCTCCCATGCGGTACACGAGCGACGGAACCGTTGGCTCCACCGCGGTGACGCTCTGGGGAGTGGCCCAGAATCCGCCCCGCAGCTCCAGCGTGCCGCCGCTGGCGACGCCAACGTCGGGCTGGGCGATGGTGCCGGTAACCTGCAGGGACGGGCCCTGGCTGACGAAACCGCCCCCGTCGAGGGTGGAATTGGTGAGTTCGATCGCGGCCATGGCAGTGACCGCGCCAAGCACGACGGCCACGAGGCCGCCGGCTGACGAACGGCGTAAGACGGACATGGAGCCCTCCTTTGATGTGGGTCCAGCCGTCTCATTTGGCTTCGCCGGCGGATCTCCCGGCACGCCGGTTAATTTTCTTTCGTCGGAGATCCGCCTTCACGCCGAACGGGGCTCACTTGAGCAGCGTGATCTTCACACGGTTGACATTGCCGTTCGCCGCAAGCTTCGCGTGGTACACGCCGCTGGGCACGAGCGCGCCATCCTGCCGGTGGCCTGACCAGAACACCTCGTGCGTGCCGGAGGTCATCCAACCATCCAGGACCGTCGCAACGTGGCGCCCGACGGCATCGTAGATGGTCACCTGCGCCCTCCCCTCGTCAGCCATTTCAAGCCGCAACGTCGTGCGGGGATTGAAGGGGTTCGGAAAGGCGCTGATCCGATACGTCAACTCTGGCGCACTTTCGGCCGCGACCGGCGCGCTTACGACGTCCCATCCCATCAACCCCATGGCGCGGAGGTCGTTGGCGGTGGAGAGCCGAAGCTCACCCCTGTTCATGGTGGGATCCATCACACCCAGGTAGGTACCAGAGTATTCGTCCGCCTTCCAGTGGCCGGCCTGCCGGAAGTCACCAAAGAAGATCCCGGTCGACATGGCCAGGTCCTGCGTACCATCGAAGAGAACCTGGACGGGTGCCAGATCGCCAGTTGCAAGGACCCGGGGCTCGTTGGTGAAATCGACCGAGCCCGCGCCGGGCACGAACCGGAACAGATCCAGTGGCAAGGGTTCTACTACCTTGGTCTGGTTGAAATTGCGAACGATGTCAACGTTGTCGACTTCACTGAAAAAGCCCAGAGCGTGAGCCAGTTCGTGAAATGCAGCGCCCTGGAAATCGTACTGACTGGGTTCGATACCGTCGCTGCGATCAAAGTCGAAGGCAGCGCCGCTTTGGAATGTAATTGTGGCGTCTGGATTCGGGTCGTCGAAACTCATGTCGAAGCCCAGGGCACGCAAGTTGGCCTTGGAGGCGGCCATTCCATTCTGGAAAACGAAGCCCGGCGGCGTCATTGCGCTGAACTGCGCGAGCGTTGGCAGCAGTTGGACGATCGCTTCGTTGGGCCCGGCATCTGCGACCATTGCGTTGCGAATTGAATCGTAGTCGTCGAAGAACAGGCTGAACGCCGTGCTCGCGAGGCTCGGCGACGACCCCAGGTCCACGTCGATGACGACGGTGACTGGATCCTGGAGGATGGATTCCCATTCCGCGACCGCCGCGTTCCAGGCCGCCAGCGCCGCGGGGTTGGCTTGTAGTCCAGGCCCCACGTTGGCCACGATGTCGAACGTCCGCTTGCCGGGGATCGATTTGATCCTCTGGACGCCGGATGGCAGTGGACGCGCGGGGTAGCTTGACAGGCTCAAACCGCACTGGCTCGCGATATCGTCGTTTGCGTCAGCGACAGTCTGCGAAGGAACAATAACGAGAAGAAGAGCCGTGCACAGCGCGAGAACCTTCATGGGAACTCCTTAGGCGGGATTCGTGGAGAAAGGTGCACCGCGGAGTCCATTCGATGCACGTTTTCTGCCCCCACGCAGGTCAGCGGACCACAGCCACCGTACGCCTCTCCTCCTGGGTACGGCCATCCGCGTAACGAACGTTGAGTACCGCCAGGTAAACGCCATTGCGCACCGTGCGGCCCTTTCCGTTTCGACCGTCCCAGACAGCGCTGGTGACCAGACCAGCGGGCAAGTCGTCGCCGTCGAGCAATGTAATGACACGGTTGCCGGTGAGGTCGAACAGCGCCAACGATACTTCCGCGTTCGCTTCCAGATTGAACGCGAAGTTCGTGAGTTCACGTCCCGCGGCGAAAGGATTCGGATAGTTCACGTAGCTCTCGCTCAAGCCCTGCGCACTGAACGTTCCCGATTTCGTCTGCAACGGAAACGCCTGACTGGTTGCCGCCGACACCTGGATCTGGAGCTGGGCGCTGAGCGGCTGGATTACGTCTACATCGACCTGATCGATCTGCAGGAAGAACTGATCGGTCGCGGGATCGTCCACCAGGTCGATGAAAAGCTGCAGCGACCGAACGGTGGCGGCCTCTACCTCGAGTGGCGGAGAAAAGTCCACGGTGGCCGGCTCGCCCGTCATCAGCGTATCCGAACTCGCGAGCATGGCTTCGCCGTCGGTTACGTACACGCGACGGAGAACCTGGGCATCGGGAAGAGCGCCGCCGCTCTCATCCATCGTCCGCATCGTCAGCGACCGCAGACGGATTGGTCCGGCTTCTTGGTCGGCAATGTTCTCGAGCGAAAGCTCCCCCACCGCTACGTCGCGCCCCGAACGGGATAGCACCGCGGGCATCGTGCTCGAAAGACCCACTTCAAGGTCGCGCGCGGTGGGTACGAACTGGGTAACGCCCGACGACAGAGGGAATGTCTGTCCTGAAACGGCCGAAGGTTCAATGGGAGTGCCCGAATTGGCGTCGACGATGACCATGTCTTCGGCCAGGAACGTCAACTCGAAGAACGACGTGGGCGCACTCGCCTCCGAATCGATTCGCAGTTCGACGTTCACCGTATCGGCCGGATCCAACCAAAGCGAAGGAATCGCCACGATGAACGGTTGGGCGCCAGCCGGAAAGGTCGATATGGTCTGGGCCAACTGATCATCCACGTACACATCCACGGCGTCGAGAAACACGTCCGGAGCCAGGGCGACGCGTCGCTCGTCGAAACATCGAACGGCAAAGGAATCGAGGCGTATCTGCGCCGTACCGGCAGAACCGGGATGAACTATCTGGATCGACACTGCTTGCACGTCCGCCGCGCCCAGACCTACCGCCGGAGGAAACAACGGAGCCGCGGCCATCTGGACCGCATCGGCCGCGACTTCGACCACGACGTCGTGACCACGCGAGCCTTGCACGTAGGTGACGGGAACGATTTCATGAGCATTGGGATCGCGCGCTTCGATCGTGCTCGGAACTCCGAGCTGGGCGTGGAACGTCCCGATCGGAGCGTCAGGGTTCAGCTCAGCCATCAGTCGCACCGCAATGGGTGTGTTCACCGGCACCGAGATCTGTGGGCTGAATTCCAACACCAGAACCGTATCGGCAGTCGCCTGGACCACCTGATCGAAGTGGGTTTGGAAGGCCGTCTCGACTTTCAACTGACCCAGATAGTCCGCCGGATTGGCGAGAGGATTGTCACCGGTGTCCGTGAGGTGGACTTCCAGCCGCGAAACCCGCACGTCCGTTGTCAGGCCGTCGATCCCTGCACTGTGCAGCGACGTGTCCAGCAGTACCAAACCGGGTTGCCCTGGGTTGACTCTCGAAACCAGCGGGGTAGGAACGGTTACATCGAGTGCGGTCGGCGAGGCCAGGACCGTGACCAGGCCGCCCCGGATAGGAAACTCGTCCTCTTCGAGTGCGACAGACACGGGAGCACCTGAATTTGCGTCGGTACCCACGATCCAACTGGCGTCGGCCAGTACGATGCGGAAGTTGGGGACGACCGTGTCCGGGGTGACACCAATCTCGACGCGGATCGATACGGGCTCGGAGGTAGTGACCTGCACCGGCGTAGCGGGCACCATGACCACTTCCGACTCGGTATTCGGCAGACTACTGGAATCGAAGTAGACGGTGGCGCCCTCCTTCATGACGATGCGTGAGAGGACCGAGCTGGGCACGATCGGCTGGCCCTGGTCATCCTCGACCGCCAGTCGCAGACTTTCCAGATGGATGTTCGCACCGTCCGCATCACCGAAGTTGGTCAGGGTGAGCACCATCCGGTCGATGTCCTGCTGACCCCGGTTCACCGTGAATGGAATCGACCCCACGGCAATCAGACCCATTTCGTCCGGACTCGAGAAAACCCGATGCTGACCCGAAGACGCGGGCAACGAAGATCGGGTGATGCTCGTAGACACCTCGGTTCCACTGGCATCGCCAACCAGCTGCACGGCGCCGGGACTGTCCCCGGCAAACGTCCACACGAACTCGACCGACGCACCGTCGACGAGGTCGGCCGAGGCCGGGGTTGGACCGGTCACCAGGGAAATGCTTCCACTACCACTGGAACTCAACGCTCCGGGAGTGACCGCCACGAAGTCGCCACCGCTTCGGTTGCGTACGGCCATGCGCACCTCGAAACTCTGACCGACCGTACTTACGCCACGTTCGAACTCGAGCGATGCGATCAGCGGCGCGGTACTCAACAATATCGTGTTGTCGACGTCGACGGAGACGTCGCGGGGTCCATCATTGTCGGACTGGACCTGCACGCCTCCGGGCACGATCGAAAGCCGCACGGTGGAAGAATCGGTGGCCGAAGCCGCGGCGGTCAGGCCTACGAAGAACCGCCCGCCGGGTGCGACCAGAGATTCAACCAGGAATGGACTGACCCACGTACCGGTGCCACCCACCGGAGTGAACGCTCCCAGATCGCTTTCGGGGCCGGGCTCGAAAATGCCGTTGCCGTCGTCCCTGTACAATCTGAGTTCGCCTATGTCTGTTGCGGTGGCAGTGCCCAGATTGGCGAGAGTGAGGCCATCGAGCGTGTCCCCCGAGAAACCGTTGGCCGGAATGACCACGTCCATGGCCAGCACGGGGCCTTCACTGGGCCCAAGCACAATCGGTGATACCGAGCGAGACAAGATCTGGATCGCGAGCATTCCGTCTATGGTCCATGCGTTCTGACTGGTCAGGGGAAACTGACCCGCGACGATCGTGTCGCCGGAAAACCCCATCTCGGTAATCGAGGAGATGCGGGCTGACACCGCGTCGGAGTCGACAACGTTCTCCGGAGCGAAATCGGCCGTCACCCATATTTGAACCGATGATTCCTGCGGCAGTCCCAATGCGAACCCAGAAAAAACCGCGCGTCCCAGGCTCACGCTGGTAGACGAAATGCGCGAGTCCAGACTGGGCCCGTCGATCGTCCCGTTCGCGTTGGTGTCCACGATGAGGTTCATGTTGCGGAAGGCGTCGTCAAATCCCGGGCCTGACCCCAGCGAATGCTCGATGACGACCTCGACGCGGTTGAGATCACGGATCTGTTCGTAGTCGTTGGTCAAAACGATATCGAGCAGAGGCACATCCCGAGCGTCTGGATCGACCGCGCCGCCCATGACCGGCGACGACGCGACAGTGACGCGATCGGGAACCGAGACCGAACGTGAGGACGGTTCGGCCACCGCCAGATCGATCGGCCCGTGATTGCCGGTTGCCATGCCCAACCCGCCGTAGGGCGTGGGCGGAATCCCAAGTTGCAGCCGCTCCCCTCCCACCGCGTCGGCGTGGATGTCGACCGCCACGAAGATCCGCTGGCCTCCAACGCCCACCGGAACCTCGATACCCGTCAGCTCCCAGCGTGCCCCGGAAAACGCGAACTGCCCCAGCGGCGTATCGAGATTGGTGTCGAAGTTTCCGTCGCCGTCGTCGGACCACGCTTTCATGGCTGAAATGAAGCTCGCGTCGAATTGGCTCTCGTAGTTGACGACGTTGATCACCTGAATCGAGTCGTCCTGGTAGCCGTTGCGGGGCGCGATGAAATCGAGAGCGAGGTTGTCTTGCGAACCTATGAGATAGGTAGTGGACGGCAGGGGGATGATCTGGATCTGTGCAGCCGACATTCCCGTGACCTCGAACGACCCGCTGGGATCGATCGGAAAGGCTCCTTGAACGGATTGGCCCGTGGCGATCACGATCTCGCTGGCGTCGGCGATGCGCAGATCGAGTTGGTCGGTGTCGCGAGAAAGAATCGAGGCTCCCGCGTGAACTTCGAATACGCGCTCGGTGCCGGCGGGAATTTCGGCTTGCAGGTTCGCGAACGTCGCCTCGCCCAGCACCATGCTCGCGGTGGCTACCTGCGCTCCGTCGAACAACAACGAGAGCTGACTAAATTGAGCGTCCAGCTCTGCGCGCGTGGGCGTGGACGTTGTGACCGTCGCATCGGCGATCGTCAGGCTCGTGACCCGACGCGCACCGGTACCTGTATTTCCAAGCGTAACGCGCAGCATGGACTGTGGCGCGCCACCGGGAAGAAGCTGGGCGCTGCTCTGGCTCGATTGGACCAGCACGACGTCTTCGGCCATCGCGCCCGCGACCAGGACCGAATCCTGGCTGGTGTCGTTGGCAGCGTTCGGGTCGTACAGTTCGCTGCCCGTGATCGACGCGGTATTCACGATCTGGGAGCCCTCGGATCCCGGCAGCACCCGGGCCTGCAGATCCAAAAATACGCTATCGCCCGTCGCAATCGCCTGCGTGTTCCATAGGTTGGTGGTGTTGCTGTATCCGCCCTGAGACGGGTTGGCCGCGACGAAGTCCAGGTCGGGGGGAAGCGCGTCGGTCACATCGACCCAGCTCGTGTCGTTGGGGCCGTCGTTGTTGACCACGATGTGGAAGTTGACCACGTCGTTCACGGCTGGTACCGGGTTATCTACGGTTTTCGAGACCCGCAGATCAGCGGTGAGTACCTGAGCCACGCCCGAGTCCTGGTCGTCGGTCGCGTTGGCGTCGATCGATCCGGCGTCGCTGGCGGTGGCCGTATGGGTGACCTGGGCCGGGGCGCTGGCATTGACCAGTAGTTCGAACTGCAGCGTCGTGCTGTCTCCAGGCGCCAGCTGGCCCGCGAACCAGGTAGCCCCGGAGTACGAACCCTGCTGGGCCGAACTGCTCAGCACCTGTAGTCCCGGCGAAAAACCGTTGGCCACTCGCGGATCGCCAGCCGGGTCGGGCCCAGCATTCCTCAACACCACCGTGGACTGGATCGTGTCGCCCACGGTGACCGATGGAGAATCGAAGGTGACGCGCGCCGACAGGTCGGCGACGTCATTGGTCAGCGTGTAGCCGAGTGTGATCTTGGGGCGTTGGCCGATGGGAGAAGCTTCGCGGCTCTTGATCGCCTCGGGTCCGCCGCCTCCGTCGGCGATCAGCATGATGCCGTCGTTGGTTCCCGATACCCACTGTTGCACCAGGTCCGTCAGATCGAAGGTCTCAAGGCTACCATCTACTGCAAACGATAGTTCCACGGACGGGTCGAAGATCGTGGCGGCGTTTGTCCAGGTCGCGGTGTTTTCCGACCACGCGCCGGAAACCCGATGCACCTCTAGTGAAGTAGCGCCCGCGCTCAAGGGCCACAGATTCACGAATGCCGTATCGATCACCGCACCCGCGGGAACCAGTGACAGGTCCCATTTCAGGAGAGCTCGTCGGTCGGTAACTCCGTTGGTTTCGACCAGAAGCTCCGGGTCCGTTCCGTAGTTCGCCCCTGGATTGCCCTGATCCAACCACGTATCGGCTACGACGACGAAAGAACCTGCGAAGTAAGTCAGTCCAACACTGGCGGAATTGTCGTTGGAGTTCGGGTCGCTTTGGTCGGTGCTGGACACCGAGGCAGTATGCTGTTCGTTGGGAGCACCGGTCACCGGCCCTACCAGGTAGGTGATGTCGAGGCGAATCGTGCTTCCCGTGCCGACATCTCCCACGCTCCAAGTCTCAGTGGCAGGAGTGTATATTCCCTGGAGGGTGGTGTGACCCTGATAGACAACCTGCGGCGGCTGCGTAGTGGTGATTGCGACGCCGGTCGCATCCTGAGGACCATTGTTCGTGACATCCACGTGCAGCGTGTACGTATCCCCTGTCAATTGCTTGTCGCCAAAAACCGATACGCCGAGTTGCAGGTCGGCGACCTCCGTGCCGGTCGCGGCCTCGGTGTACATCACCTTAGTCTTGTCCTGTAGGTACGCGAGGTGGATCTTTCCCGCGGTAACGAAGATGTCAGGGGAATCGTCATCGAGCGTGTTGTTCGTAACGGCCACCGGAACCGACATCGTACCCAGTGAGTTGTCGGCCAGGAAAACTTCGTTGTCGCCACCCGCGTCCTCACCGGCGTAGACCAGATAGACGATATCGCCGGCTCCCAATGCCAATCGTGGTTTGTGCTGCTTGCCGGGGTTCAGGTCGATACCCACCGGTGCGCCAAACGATCCGCCCTGGTTTGTGACGTAGAAGATGTCCGACTCGCCTTTGGGTTGTCGGCGCCAGGCAATGTGTACGCTGCCATTGGATTCGGCCACGATCGACAGCTGATCCTCGGCCTGGGCGTCCGACGAAATCTGGATTGGCACCGCGAAGGATCCCAGCGCGTCGTTGGTGTAATAGATATCGCCGCTGCCGGTCGTGTCATCTCTGAAGGCAATATGCACCACGTTGGCGCCGTCGATGGCAATGACCGGCTGATCCTGGGCGACGGTGTCGTTGGTGAGCTGCAACGGCGCAGACCAAAGGCTGCCATCGCGCACGGAGTAGTAGATCTCACGATCTCCATCGTTGCCTCGATAGACCAGGTGCAAGCGACCCAACGAGTCGCGCGCGAGCTCGGGGTGGTCATCGGCGAAGCCGGGAGTGGAGTTCCAGGATTGGGCCGTGGAAATCCCCAAGCCGGAATCGGAAGCCGTCCAGATATCGGCCTCGCTCGCTCCGTTGGGCGTTTCCTTGTAGAAGTAGTGGAGCACGGACCCGCCATCGAGCCAGATCGCCGGCTGATCAGCCTTTATGTTGTCGATCGGGCTGACCCGCTGGGGAGATCCCCATACGCCGGCCGTCCGACGGGCGTAGTACGCCGCCCCGGAATCCTTGGCATTGGTTCGGTAGGCCAAAAAGACGTTGCTGCCGTTGGCGACGATGTCGGTGTTGTTGACCTCGCCGTACGACCCGATCTCGACGGGAGGGTCAAACGTGGCCCCCCAGCTTGCGAGCGGGCTCCCGACCAGTGCCAGGAAAATGAGCACAATTGAGCAATCTGGTGCGCACTTGTTCAGTAGCAAAGCCGATCTCCACCTGTACATATGAAGGCTCCATGCTTGCGTGGGCCAGTAGCCCCCTCGGTATGGAGGTTTACCTGGCCAACGCAAGGTTTGGAGGAATTTCGCCTCTTCCGCCTAGACCCAAACTTGCAAGAGTGGAACCAGCTGGAACGCAGAAGTTGGCGGATATCAGCCCTTTCATGTGCTAGCGTGGGTACGTTACCCATCAGAAGGACCCCTCGACGGGCCTTTGGCCGCCATACGGATAAAAAAGAAGGAATGGTCATGAAAACTGCTCTCACACTCGTCGGTTGCTTCGCCATTTGCATGGCCACGGCGACAACGTCCACCGCGCGCGTGTTGGTGGAGCACGTGAACATCCAACAGGTAAATCAGAATTTCCGCGGGGCTGCCCTCACACTGGGCAGCGTCACGATCAATGCGCCGTCCGCCGGCAAGGTGCTCGTCCATTTCGACGGCAATTGCGTGTCGTCTGCGGGCGACAGGATTCTCCTGGCGGCCAGCAATACCACGAGCTGGTCGGTCAACGATGGTCACACGGCGGTCGAGGCCTACGACAGTGACGTCAACCGACACTCCTTTTCCCACACACGCTCGTATAACGTCGGCGCCGGTTCCACCACCTTCTATGCAGTGGGGCAGAACTTCGTGGAAACCGATGGCAGCGGTGTCGCGTCGGTGTACGCCTCGCTTACCGCCAAGTTCTATCCCAATCTCGGCACCGACGACGCCTTCTATCAGCACACTGGCGTGATCGAGGTAAACAGGCAGATCGACGGGGCTGTGCAAGCGATTGCCCAGCTCGACATCTCCCCGAGCGTCCCTGGCGATGTGTTGGTGCGCTTCAACGGCATGTGCGTTTCCGATCCCGGCGATCTGATCGTGATCGCGGCGAGCAATAATGTGGGGTGGACCGTCAATGACGGCAACACCGGCACCGAGGCCATTGACAACGACTTGAACACGCGGGTATTCGCTCATTCACGCCAGTACAGCGTGGGAGCCGGCACGCACACATTCTATGGCGTGGCTCAGAACTTCGTGGAGACAGCCGGCGATGGCAGCGCCTCCTTCTACGCTAGTCTCACCGTCGAATTCTTCCCGTCCACCCGAAACTACGCGCGTCTGGACCATGTGGGCGTGGCCCAAACCAATATCGACGTGGAGGGGGCGCCGGTGACCATGGGCCAGCTGTCCATCGTCGCGCCGGCTGACGGCAAGGTCGTGGTCCGGTACGAGGGACTGTGCGCGTCCAGCCCCGGTGATCGCGTCGTCATGGCCGCAAGCAGCGTTCCCGACTGGAGTTCCAATGCCGGTAATGTCAACGTGGAGGCCATCAGCGCGGACCTGAACTACAACAATTTCTCTCACACCCGCGTGTACGACGTAATCGCCGGGAACCATACCTTCTACGCCGTCTGCGAAAACTTCGTGGAAACGACCGGCAACGGCATAGCCAGCAACTACGCGAGTTTCAGCGTTGAGTTCTTCGCCGATCCCACGGCGACCCCGACCGAGAAGATTTCGTTCGGTGACTTCCGGTCCCGGTTCGGCGGTCAGTAGCGTAGCGCGAGTTGCACAGGGACAAGTAGACCACTTGACGCAACTGACCCTGTAGGCTTATACAGATTCTCTAGAGCCTCCCGTTCCCTACGGGAGGCTTTTTCGTGCCCAATCCCAAACGTGTCTACTTTCGTAACCAGTTCATGATCGAAGAGTGGCCGGCCAAGATCCTTTGGTCTCAGACCAAGAAGTACTACCGCGTGTTCGGTCAGAACGTCCCGCGCATTGCCTACGGTTCCCGTCGCGAGGGATTCCGTGCGTCCGGATACTGTCACGATTGCAGCGCCATCCCCGGCGAGTTCCACGTTCCCGGCTGTGACATGGAGCGATGCCCAAGTTGCGGCGGCCAGGCCATCGTGTGCGGGTGCATGGACGATGGTGAACTCGACGCGTGAAGCGATCGGTGGTATGGTCAATCTAAGTACCACGATCCAACTACCTTCGATTTCCACGAAGTTGCCTGGTTCAGAAATAGTAGCGACTCCTTCACGCTACCCGCCAAGCACGAACGCCCCGCCTACAAGAGGCGCGAAGGAGGCCTTGTGATTCGACGAAACTATCTGCCTTTGGTCTGCATGCTTGCCCTGGGAGTTGCGGCCTGCGGTTCCGACGATCCCGCTTCTTCGGATCCGGACCCAAAACTCACGATCATCCCAAATACCAACACGGTCTTGATCGGCCAAACCATCCAGTTTCAGGCCGAGAGGTTCGGAGAACCGGCGACCGTTACCTGGAGCGATTCCAGCCCAGCCATTGCTCAGGTTGGTACTTCCACCTCAGGCGTTGTCCGTGGCATCGAGGCTGGGCAGGCGGTCCTGAAAGCAACTCTCTTCAGCGACGACTCAGTCCAGGCAACTGCCACCGTCACTGTGGAGGCCCAACAGATCGATTCGATCGAAGTGTTTCCGAGTGAACTCACGCTGACTCTCAACGAACGGTTCACCCTCGGCACAATCATCAGTGGTGCACCCGGAGTCGATACGGACGTGACGTGGGAAACCGGCAGCAACAATATTGCCAGTGTGAACACCAACGGAGAAGTACGAGGAACAGGAGTGGGACGTACACTGATCACCGCGATCGCGGACGGGGACCCCGGCAAGAAAGCGTTCTGCCTCGTCGAGGTCGTCTCGGGAAACTAGAGTAGCCGATCCCGACGGCACCCGCCGCGGCGACGACTATTCGGCGAGCGCGGCCTCGAACAAACCAACGGCGCGTTCGGCCATTCGCCGCGTCACCGGATCTGTGTCTCCATCATGGTGAGACAGCCCAATGATAACGAGCTCGAGGGCCGGCACTGCGTAGAGGATGGCGTTCTCGCCGCTTTGGTCCGTACCGCGTGCCCACACAGACGCATGTCCACCCGGCGTCTGCTGCTGAAACCACCCGAAGCCAGCGGATAACTCTTCGCCAATTCGGGACTGGGGCGCCAGCATGGCGCGGACGCTCTGCCGGCTGAGCACCCGATCCGATTGAAGCGCCTGCCACCACCTGTGAAGATCCTCGGCCGAGGTTGCAATGCCGTGACCTCCCCGAAAACCCCAGCTGACTTCCATCATATCGAGGGAAGGATCGCCGAGCTGGGCCAAGCCATGCGGTGGACGGGCACGGAACCCGCTGTTTGTCAGCCCCGCCGGGGCGAACAGTTCCTCCGACAGGAAATCTTCGTACGACCCACCGGAAACCACTTCGATCAGAACGGCGAGTACGGAATACGCGTCGTTGGAATAGAACCAGCCCTCCCCCGGCGGAGCCCTGAGAGGAACGGAGGATACGGCCTGGAGCGCGGCATCGCGGTCGGTCACGCCGTCGGCCGCGTAGTTCTGCCCGATCCCCGAGGTATGATTCAGCAGTTGGCGAATCGTCATCGCGTTCCAGGAAACAGGCAACGCATCGAGGTACTCCACGACTCGATCATCTACGTCCAGCTTACCCTGGTCGGCCAGACGCAGGACGGCCGCGGCCGTGAAGTTCTTTGCAACCGATGCCGTCCAGTAGGCCGTGGTCGTCGTGGCCGGGACTGTTTGGGCTCGGTCGGCGTACCCGTACCCCTTGGCCAACACGCGAACATCCCCCACGGCCACGAGAAAACTGCCGCGGAAGCCGCTGTCGGTAAGCATACGGTCGAAGCTGTTGGCGGCCGTCTGAGCGGGGGTATCAACTCGCGAATTGCCGGAGGCTTCCTTCTCCGATGGCGCACAGGCAAGCACCGTGGCGGCGAGCGCAACGACGATGTAAAACGGTGGATATGCGCCCAGATGTGCCATGCATCTGATTCTACACCCAGTGACCGTGCGAAGCCCAGTCAAGCAAACGACGGCCGTCGCATGCTAGAATTGAAGCCAGCACCCGCTTCCACGACTTTCCCTGGAGATCGCTCCCATGGATCGCCCGGACCGTTCCCGCGTCGAAGACCTGTTCCAGCGCGCGCTCGACCTTCAGCCCGCCGCGCGAGATGACTTCGTACGCGCGCACGCCCCCGATCCCCAGGTGGCCAAGGAAGTCCGTACCTTGCTTCGCCACTACGAGGGCGGCCGTGACATCTTGTCCCAGCCGCCGCCAACGTTCCCTCATCCCCAGACCGTAGGTCCGTTCACGATCCTGGGTGTACTCGGCGAGGGTGGCATGGGCACCGTGTACCTTGCCGAGCAAGCCGAACCCCTCGTACGCCGGGTGGCACTCAAGGTCATCCGGGGCCACACCCTGAGCGCGCAGATCGTCGCCCGTTTCGAAGCCGAACGACAAGTTCTGGCCATGCTGGATCACCCCGGCATCGCCCGCATCTACGAGGCCGGCTCCACCGAGCACGGCCAGCCCTGGTTCGCCATGGAGTACGCGCCGGGGCAGATCATTACCTCCTGGTGCGACGAACACCGACTGAATCTGCGCGCGCGGCTCAACCTGTTCCTTGGGGTGTGCGAAGCCATTGAGCACGCGCACCAGCGAGGCGTCGTTCACCGTGACATCAAGCCCGGCAATATCCTGGTGGCGGGAGACCCCGCCGACGGTGAACCCAAGGTCATCGATTTCGGTATCGCCAAGCTCCTGGACCAAGGTTCCCTGAGTAGTCCGGAGTTCACCCGCGCTGGTGACCTCGTGGGCACTCCCGAGTACATGAGTCCCGAGCAGGCGGCATCCAAGCCCGTCGACACCCGCACCGACGTGTACGCGCTCGGGCTACTTCTTTACGAGTTGCTTGTGGGCGTGCCTCCGATCGAACGACAACGACTGCACGAGATGGGCGTCGAAGCGATGCTGCGCGCGATCCGCGAAGAAGATCCGCCCCCGCCCAGCAGTCGCGTTTCCACGGCGGGTGAAATCGCCACGTCCGCGGCCACCAACCGAGCCACGAAACCCCGCACGCTGAGTCGCAACCTGCGTGGCGACCTGGATTGGATCGTCATGCGGGCACTCGAAAAAGAACCCCCGCGCCGCTACGGCTCGGCCGCTGCGATGGCTGCAGACCTGCGTCGTCACATCCGCAACGAACCGGTGGAGGCACGTCCACCCAGTGCGCCCTACCGCGCCCGAAAATTCGTGCGCCGTAATCGCGTGCCGGTGCTGGTGGCTTGCACGTTGATGGTGGCCTCGTTGGCGATCGCGGTGGTGAGCACCGTCCAGTCGCGCCGCGTGGCCATCCAAAGAGACCTCGCCGAGCACGAAGCGGCCGTCTCGCGGGAAGTCGCGCGGTTTCTTGGCGACGTCTTCCACGAGGCCGCATTCAACCGCGACGGCTCGGAAGATACGGTGACCCTGCACGACGCCGTCGAGCTCGGGGTTGAAAGCCTGGGCGAGGCCCCGTCGCTTCCGGAAGAATCCAGAATGCGTTTGCTCCAGATCTTCGGCAGCGCCTACTCCAACCTGGGTCATCGCGACGAAGCCCTGGCGTTGGCCGAACAAGCGGTGGAACTCACGGCGCAGCAGTTCGGCGATGCGCACCTGCAAACGGCGCAGGCAAGGTATACGCTCGTACCAACCCTGCGTCAGCAAAATGACGTAGAAGGGGCGATTCGCCAGTGCAAGAAGATCCTGCCCACGTTCGCACGCGAGCTGGGATTTGACGATCCCCAGACCCTACGGTGCCGATGGCTGCTCTCAGCGTCGCTGTCTCGGCTTGGCCGATTCGGCGAAGCATTGGAACACCTGGACGTGCTGGTCGAGGCCTATCCGCGCGTGTACGGCGCCGATAGTACCAAGCTCGCCATGCTCTACGGGGAGGTAGCACTGGCCTACGTTGCCGCTTCGCGACTCGACGACGCCATCGCGCTCGACGAACAAGGGCTCGAACTCCTGCAATCCCACTACGGTGAAGACAGCGCCATGACGGTCATGGCTCTGGAGGGACTGGCGTCACGCTATCGGTTGGCGGGACGCAACGACGAGGCGTTGGCTACGCTCGATCGATTGACGAGTGTCATCGAAGCGACGCTCGGCTCAGACCACCCCCAGATGATCGTCATTCCGATCGAGCGGGGTCAGGTGTTCCAGCAACAGGGTCGTTACGCGGATGCGCTGGAGGTCCTGACCGGCGCGATGCCTCGGTTGAGGAAAGTGGAGCGAAGTGACTTCCACACCGAAGCCTTGTTGGTTATGGCCTCGTGTGCACGACGCCTCGGAGATCTCGAGGCCTCGAACAAGTACCTTCGAGAAGCCTCCGCCAACCTGGAGCAGGGCACCGGGCCCGTGCGGCGCTACGAAAACCTGATCTTGCGCCAGATGTCCGACAACGCGCTATCATCGGGCGATGAAGTCCAAGCCGAGTCCCTCGCCGAACAGGCGTTGGCGATCGCTCGACGCGACAGCGGCGAACAGCACCCGTCCACGGCGATGGCCAAAGTATCCCTGGCGGCCGCGTTGTTGTCACAGCAGCGGCTCGTCAAGGCCGAGGAGTTGTTGGTCGCGGCCCGCACCGACCTCGAACGCATGTGGCCCTCGGGAAATCCGCGACTCGAATGGGCCGAGTCGGTTTGGGAATCGTTGCTGGAGGCCAGGGACCGGCTTCGCTAGAACTCGAGCAGGCGATCGACCTTCTCGCGCACATCGGGTTCCATGGCCACGGCTTTCATGGTCTTCAAGTCGACGAAGACCTTGGTGATGGTACCGGCGGCGAGAACTTGCGCGTCTTGCCCCTCGTCAGGACGGACGATCTCGAACCGCCAGGTCCAGCTCCGTTCGCTGCGCCGCAGGATCTGGGCTCGGACCTCGATGGTGTCGCCGTGCCGGATGGGACCCGTGAAGTCGCTCTCGCAGTGGACGATGGGCGCGCCGACCCCTCGCTTCTCGAAGAATTCCTGGAACGGGATCTTCAAGACCTCGTGGAAGAAGTCCTCGTAGGCCAGGTGGAAGTAGTGGAAGACGCGCGGGTAGTAGACGAGTCCCGCGTGGTCGGTATGACCAAACGGAACGCGCATCCGATAGCGATGGATCAAGAGAAGCCCCTGCTGGTTGAGGTGGTCAACATACGAGTATACCCGGGTACACTACGGCGTCGCTCCGTTCAAGAACTTATGGGATCCAAGTCCGTGGACCGTGTCAACGAACGAAGAATCTGGTCACAGGAGTCGCGCAGCTCCGACCTCTTCCCTGAAGCCACCCTCGATCGACTCATCCATCGGAGAATCTGAATGCGCCTCTTTGCCACCCTGCTCCTTTTCCTAGCCCTTGTCGCCTGCGGCAGTGACGACCCGATGGGCCCCAGCGCGCCCCGAACCGTATCTGGAACCGTAACCAAAGGACCCGTGCTAGCGGCGTCCGTCAGCTTGCTGGCCGTAGATGCCAGTGGCAACCCCGGTTCCGTCGTGGCCGGGCCCTTTGCCACCGACGCAGAGGGACGTTGGTCAGGGACGGTGTCCGCCAATCAGAGCGGTCCCTTCTTCTTGCTCGCCACCGGTGGGTCCTACGAAGACGAGGCCACCGGGGCCACGGTCGACATCGGATCCGGCACCATGATGGGTTACTCCACCGGCGGATCCGGCGTGGTGTCGCCCTACACCCAGCTGCTCGTTGACGTGGTTGACGCCGCCGATGCTTCCTGGAGTTCGTCAGCTGCGTGGACGGAAGCCATCGCCAACTTCGAACAGAATTTCGGCTTCGACCCCACCCGCGACGTGCCCTCGAGCGCGGGCACGGAAGCAGAGCGGAGATACCTTGGCGCACTCGGCGGGCTTTCGTTGCTCATCGACGACAGCGCCGCCCTATCGGGGCTGAGTGGGGTGGGCCTTTTCGAACTTGTGATGGCTCTGGTCGCGGACATGGCCGACGGGAGTCTCGACGGCGAACGCCTGGACGGATCGACGATCTTGATCGACGGCAGCATCGTCGTGCTTCCGGGCATCGATGTGGGAAGCCTTGGCCTCCTGGTCGACGCCATGAATGACTACGCCGAATCGATCGCCGCGTTGTCCGATCTCTTTTACGACCCGCTGGATCTCGACTTCAGTGAACTCTACGCCCCCATCGTGGGTGGCACCGGTCAACTGACTTTGGGCGGCCCCGGCGAAAGCAGTTTGCCGGAAAGTAGTTTCGATGCCGCGAGCGTGACATCGCCAACCGAGGACATCCACTTCTGGCGCATGCCGATCAGCTCCGGAGTCTTGTCCGTGAACATTGTGGACGCGGTGGGCACCGGCGGATTCTTTCGATCCGTGCTCTTCGGCTACAGCGATGCTTCCGACAACCTGGTGACCTGGGAAGCTCTCTATACCTCCAACGGAGGCGCCGTAACCAAGGTCGGCAACGAGTTCACGCTGGTGGACGTGACGCTGGGCTCGAACCACGGACTGGGAAACCTGACGTTGAACGGAGTTCTTACGTTCGGTGACTGATACCAAGGGGCTCACGCCTTGAAATGAGGCGTGAGCCGAAGCTACTCTTGAACACCATTCCCACCTGCGCATCCCAACCAAGCGAACTGCTCGTCTCATGCCAAGGGCGATAGCCCGGGCCAGTTGACCACCCCCCATCCAATTCGATACCCTGTCTTGAGAAGTCGTCGGGCCCAACTCCCCCTGCCCACCATGGGCCCGATCACTGCGACGGCCTATCCTCCCCAGACCGCGCAGTCCATATGTACGGATGACTACGCCCAGGAGGCATAGCATGCGGTCCCTATTCATCTGGCAGGCCCTTTCTCTTCTTCTCCTATGTTCCGCCACGCCGAGTGCGGCAGCGAGAAACCTCGAATCGAGCGGGGCACCCGAATTCCGTGAGGTCCCACGCGGGCTCACCCCGGAAGACCTCGACCGCCAGGTCATCAGCAGCCGCTCGACTGGCACCACAGCGAAGTCGGGACAACGGTTCTACCTGTACGGCGCACCGGGAACCCTCGACGGTACGTTCCAGACCTCCCAGGGGGTTCCCGACTGGCAGGGATGGGCCACAAAGGACTACACCTACGATGCCGCCCACTGGCACGTGTCCGATTTCAACGCCGCGAACCTGAACGAAAACGGCGCGGGAAACATGGGCATGTGGTGCGGAGACAATCCCGCCACCGGATGGGCGGCACCGCCAGGCTACGGAAACGGCTGGCGCGACTACCTTGTGTGGCGATCTGGACCAATTGCCGACCCTTCGCAGGGGCAGACCATCGATCTCGATTTCTTCTTCAACTACGAAACCGAGCCGGGCTACGACTTCTTCAAGGTCGAATATCTCAACAGCACGGGCTGGAACACCGTGTACGCGGTGTACGGAACGAACAAGGTGGGCGGAACGGGCGGGGTGTTCCCGACGCCGGGCGTCCAGTACTCCACAGTGGGCGCACCGCCCATCGAGTATCTTGGCAACGACTACGCCGGCGATGGTAACGATGAAATCGTGCTACGCCTGACCTTCACGTCCGACGGGATCGGAGCGGACGAAACCGGCATCTACTTCCTCACCGACGCCGGGGCCGTACAAGTGGACGACGTCTCCGTGTCCTACGAAGACGCCGGCCCCCAGGTCGATTTCTCCGACTTCGAAGGATCCGGGCCCTTCAGTTGGCAGCCAGAACTCGCACCGTTTGTCGGGGACTTCGCCAAGATCTTCCAGAATCTGACCGATCTCGACGATTGCCGTGACAACCGCTCGCCGCAAATGACGTTCATCGACGACGGCACGTCGCCCAGCAATGCGCCGGGACAATCCACCGGCGGAAGCACCTCACCGGAGTGGTCCTACGGTACCCCCGGGGGCTGGACCACGAACGACAGCGGCGGGCTGGCCGGCGAGGGATACTATCTGTACAACGAATTGCGATCGCCGGGATTTCCCATCGACCTTCCCGGTACCGAAGATGACAGCGAGCACTTCGTGTACGTGGTGGAATGGGAGGCCTTCGAACATCACCCGCAGATCACGCCTACTTTGTTTCCGTGGCTCCTGGGATCGCTCGACGGAGGCGTGAACTACAACCGGTTCTTCAGAGTAACCTTTCCTGGCTATGCCCTACCCACTCCTCCGCGGGACTACGCTCGAAGCGCCTACACAGATTTCTACCTGATACAGACACCAACTCATCTCAAGCTCCTTCTTCGCTTCTACGACAGTGATACCTACGGGGAGACCTACGACGCAACGCCTGCGCCCTTCCTCGACAACGTACGTGTGTACAAGGAGCTGTCGGGGCCCATCATTTCCGCCAACCACTGGCAACTGTTCCAGGACGCCTTCCCGGCCAACGGCAGTCTCGATGTGAGTACAATGGCGGCACGCGATGCGCTCGACGTGCGCCTCGACAGCGCCGAGGACAACCCTTGGGGCGATGGGAACGCGGCCGTGTTCACGATCGAGCCGGTGGCCTACGGAGCCGGGGGCACTTCGTATGTCCTGCACTGGACCCTCGACAAGAACCCACTCTTCGAAGACGCCATTCGAACTCTGCCGGCCGGGTCGACCGTGTCGGTGGGTACCGGACCAAACGGCTGGGACCAAGTGACCGGCACGGCATCACGAACGTCGCTGGGCAACTCGCTGTGGTCGTTCGACCTGCCCGACCAGGACTTCTTCTACCCGGGCGACCGGCTCAGGTACTACATCGAAGCGCAGTCCTTGGAATTCATGGCGCAGACAGGGGGACCCGTGTCGACGCTGCCCGCGGACCTCACCGGCTACAGCGACGGTGTGGGCTACGACCCATTGTTCACCGTGCGGGCACTGCCCACCATTACGGATACGGCCGGAAGCCACCCTGCGATACTACTCGTCGACTACGACCAGAACGGCGACTCAGCCAAACTGTGGAAGCAGACACTCGGCCAGATCGGCCTGGAGTTCGACCGCGATGTGGATGTGTTCCTCGGTCGTGGCCTCGAGGCAAACCTGGCCAGTACCAACCTGGGCGCCAATGTCGCCCAACTCGGCGGATACTCGTGTGTGTTGATGTCCACGAGGGTATGGCCTCACCTAGACGATTACGACATGCTCGAGCAGTGGCACGCCGGGCCCGGAGACAAGCTGGCGGCTTTCTTCGGCGACGATGTGGTGACCGCGGCGCCAACTACGTTTCGTAGCGACGTCATGGGCGTGCAGTACCTACAGTCGAGCGCGTCGAGCCTGGTTGGCAACCAGAAGGCGCCGCTCGTGAATCCACAGCAGGCACCGTTCGCCACCGGCTTCGTCGCGAACGCCGGCTGCTATCTCCGCGGTCTCGACGCCATCTTGCCAACGGCTGGATCCACAGCGCCCCACGCATACGACGACGGCGCGGGAGGAACCTATCCTGCTACCGTCGCGTCGGTGCTTTGGGACAGGATCGATGGCAGTAGTAACCGGATCATCGACGTGACCTTTCCCTACGGGTTGGATGCGATCGAGAACGAGCACGCCAAGACGCCAGGAGCGTCTGCGCGGGCGGAGTTATTGGCCGAGGTACTGGGCCTGGCGGCGCACTCGGGCGGAACGCCCACGCCGGCGCCGGTGCCGCAGCTTGCCGGTATCTACGGCCTGCAGGCACTACCCAACCCCTTCAACCCCCGCACCGAGATCAGTTTCCGGTTGGGTCAGGCCGGTGACACCCAGGTCCAGGTGTTCGATGTACGCGGCCGTCACGTGGCCGAGCTGCACCGCGGCCACCTGGACGCTGGTGATCATCGGCTGCTTTGGTCGGGACAGAGTGCCCGGGGCGAGTCCGTGGCAAGCGGAGTCTACTTCGTGCAGGTAGAAGCCGGCTTCTATCGAGAGCAGATAAAGATCACGCTCATCGAATAGGCGACTTGCCTGCGGCTGGCATTGCGGTCCTCCAGGTGGGAACCGCTGACGGCTCTGTACATCGATTCTGTGATATTTTTCCAACGTGTATCAAACCTCCACGCCCGACCCACTTTGGAGACAAGGAAACAATGAGCAGGCGCTCACCAGCGCCGGTAAGCTGAAAGCGGCATCCAATGAAGGAGCCTCGCTATGACCGCCCGCTTCGCCGATCTCCGTGTCCCGCAACGTAATTCTCGAAACCGCGCTGGCGGCTTCGTCCTGGCCGTGGTGCTCGCAGCAAACATCCTGGTCGGCGTTTGCGCCCAGCTTTCCCATGTGCAGCCCGTGCACGCCCAGCCGATCTGCGGCGAATGGGTCCAGGTCGATCCGCCGGCCGGCGCTACATCGGCCGTGATCGAGGTCGAAGCGCGCTCAGCAACCGATGCCTTTGCGTTCGCGTATGGACTGGGGCTCATTCGGTGGGACGGCACGAGTTGGAACCAATTCCCGGTCCCCATCGAAGATCTGAACGAGTGGCCTACCGTTTGGATCGAGAGACTGACCTTGATCGGAGAGTCCCACTTGTTCCTCGCCGGCCGGGGAGACACAGGGCCGTTCTCGAACGATCAGGTTCTGATGGTCTGGGACGGAACCGACTGGAATCACGCGTCCGTCACCCTGCAACCCAACATCCAGGGCGCGCCACGCAACGGTGCTCCGAGTGCGGTGGTCGGCGCCGCGCCGGATGACGTGTGGATCGTCGGTATCGCCAACGGTATTGGCGATGGTGTGAACGGGAGTCCGGTGCTGACGGTGCACTGGGATGGGTCGGAACTAACGGAGTTCTTCACGCCGGGAGTGGGCAATCGTCAGAACAACCTGTACGACGCGGTAGCCATCGCCACCGACGACGTGTGGGCGGTTGGCGATCACAACAACACCGGCACCCCAGACCCCTACTTCCACGGGATGATCTTCCACTGGGACGGTTCCAGTTGGAGCGCCGTCCCCAATCCTTCCGAAGCAATCGACTCGTCCCACCTGAACGCAGTGGACGGCGTCGCATCGAACGACATCTGGGCCGCAGGTGACAGTCCCGATGGCCCACTCTTCATGCACTGGGACGGCAGCTCCTGGACCATCGTGCCCAGCCCCGCATCCACCGGCACCGTGCACAAGCTGGCCGCCATCGCGTCGGACAATGTGTGGGCGGTGGACACCGCCTGGCAGGCTCCCGTGATCAGCAAGTACTACCACTGGGACGGGATCGCCTGGAGTGTGGTCACCCCGCCCGAAGTTCCGGGCGCGGCCGCCGTGAATCGGCACGGCGGATTGGCCGCGGCCGGCCCTTGCGACGTGTGGGCGGTGGGAAGCGTGCAGGTGGGCCAGACCATACAACCCTTGATCGAGCGACTGGTTGCAGAAGCAAGATCCACCGCTACCAGCCCAGCATCGCCAGGCGCCGGGATCCTTGCCGTGTCCCCCAACCCGGTCGATCACCTCGCACGGATCCGCTTCGAATCGCCCGGTGATCAGCTTTCTCGAGTTCAGATCTACGACGTAAGAGGTCAGCTGGTACGGACATTGGTCGATCGCACGGTGTCGAGCAGCCACGGACTCTTCTGGGATGGTCGTGACCAACTCGGGGCACAGGTTTCCAACGGCGTGTACCATCTCCGCGTCGAATCTCGAGCGGGCCACGTGCTGACTACCAAGGTGTCGGTCGTCAAATAGTCAGCGAGCGGCGTTCTTCACGGCGCTGGCTGTGATGACGTCCTGCTGATACGCCATGCCATCCCCTGTGCTGAAGTCCTGCCACTTCCCAACGACTTCACGTTCGAGTTTCGCTCGTGACTTGCCGCTCGCCTGCGCAACCACGACCGCGAGCGGCGTGCTTTGAAGGTACTGCCAGAGAAAGTCCGCGGGTGCTGGGAGCGAAAGCACCTTCGCGTCCTGTCGGAGTGACACGTTGCGGAACTCTGCGGCGTCGAGGAGGGACCGGATTTCATTGGAATCGTGCAGTGAGAAGACTGGAGGAGGACGCATGGAACCACGCACCCTGATTCCACCCGACCAACACTCCAACCTAGCGGGATGGTTCCCAATCGTTCTTCTTCTCGATTGTGAACTCGAACGGATTGAATTTGACGACTCCAACCTCGTGCGCAATGCGCAGCACGTCGTGCGACAACACGCCGCGTTCGAGGCGTTGCCGCAACGGTCGCAAGGCTCGGGCAGTCACCGGGCCTCCGTCGACCAACCATTCGGGGGCAATGCGGCCGAGGATCGCGCGGGACACCGCGCGTCCCGTTTTGGAGAGCTGTAGCCCTTCGACGGCAAGCGTGAGCTCTTCGATACCAATGCTGGGGTCACTGAGCCGGCGGAGGGAGTGCTCGATGACCTCGGTTTCACAGTCCAGACCTTCGACGTTCCTGAACATCCCCATCTCTTGACCTCCGGATATGCGTTACTGGTTAAGGCTTCCTTGTGGGTAGATGCCGCGGGCGAGTGGTTCGCTGCAACGGCGCCTCACATCTAGACCCTGGACCGCCCCGTCCAGATCTCTCTGCAACAGGCCGCCCTCCGGCGGCGTCTCCTGGTTGAACCTATAGGTACCCATTTTCGGAGGCCAACCATGTTCTGTACACGACGCATCTCTCAAATTGTTTTTTCACTTGTGGTTGCTGCGCCGCTCGCGCTTCCCGGCCCAACCATGGCGGAGACGGACGCGCCCGGGTCCGCTTTGCCCGAGGCCCTCGAAACCCACCGTTCTACGCCTCGCGTCGATAACGCACAGGAAGATCTCGACGCGGTGCTGCGAGGGGCCACCCCACGGTCGATAGGAATCGACCCCGGGGCCACCCCGGCCGAGGACCCTTCCACGACCGCATCAAAGCCACGTTCTTTTTCCCCCGCCGAAATGGACGAGGCCTTGCGACATCGCAAAGAAGCTTTGGCAAGGAAGCTGGGGCTCGCGGCGGGTCGGGCCATTGGAAGAAAAACGCCGGTGGAAGCAACCCTGGGGGGTGACGACGTATTGATCATGAGCCATCAGAGTATTGCCCAAGAGTACGCCTACGACATCGCGATCTCGGAGGGAGGACTCTTCTACACCGGCGGCTATATCTATGTCGCCGTCCAAGTCCTGGATCCGGTCAGTAGCTATGAAATTCAAGTGTATCGGTCTCTCGATGGCGGCGACTCCTGGGACTGGTTTGGCGAGCGCAGGTCCAACCTCATCAACTTCTCGTACCGCAAACCAAGCCTTCATATCGCCGAGGGCGAACAGAGTCGGCTCTACCTGGCCTACGAATTCGTAAACGCGAACGGTGATGACGCCGTCAACGTGGCGACCTGTGATCTGAACGGCGCCAACGCGGTCTGGACCGTGGCCAGTGCCTTCGCACAGCCCGGAGTCGACTTCCGCAACCCCGACCTCAGCTCCGACGCGGTGACCTCCAACAGGTATCGTTTGTACATCGTCGCGGAAGAAGACGATGGCGCTGCCAACGACATCTGGTTCGCGCGGTCAGCCGACTTCGGTGGTTCCTGGGAACCCGAGTACGAAATCGGCACGCTGGGCGGAAACACGACCGACTACTACAAGCCCAAGGTCGTCTATGGCGTAGGCGGCAACGTGCACGTCGCGTGGCATCGGGGCACTTATTTCGACGAGAATGTGGACGACGGGATTCGGTATCGTCGAGCCAGTGGATTCGCTGGGGGCGGGATCGGCGCGTGGGACCCCGTGGAAGCGGTGACTTCGTCTTTTGATGGCTTCGACGAAGATGACCCCACGGTCGCAGCTCAACACGCCAGCAGTCAGGTCGTCCTCAATTTCACCAAAGTACCCGACGGAGGCGGCCTCATCGAGAATGTCGTGCTCTTCAGTGACGACGCGGGCGAAACCTGGGATCCGACCCAGGGCTCCGCGCCGGTCGTCTTGCGACCGCACGTCGTGGCCTTGCCGGGCAGCTACTGCTTCTGGGGGAGTCGCTATATCGGCTCAAGCTATGGCTTTGCCACCTCGCTGGAGGCGAACCCCGCAAGTTTCCAGGGACCGGAAGTCCTGGCTGATGATACGTACTTCGGATTCGGAGTGGTTCATCAATCGATGAGTGCTTTCGACCCCGAGCAGAACAACCGGATTGCCTCGATCTGGAGCGAACGCACCGATGGTGTCGATCGGCTATGGTTCGACGCCGAGTGGCGCGCCGACCCCGGATATCCCAACCACAACCCGAATTTTCCCGTCGCCTTGTCGTCACCGCCGGTCACACCGCCGGCTCTGGCCGACATCGACAACGAACCGAGGTTCTCCGAGGAGATCGTGTTCGGCGACGCCAACGGCGACGTGCACGTCTTCGATCGTTTCGGCAAGGAGCTGCCGGGCTTTCCGGTTTCGACTGGTGAGAACATCAGCGACGAGTCGCTGGCCGTGGGCGACCTCGACGGCAATGGCTTTCCCGAGATCGTGGTGGGCACCGACACGGGCAAGATCTACTGCTGGGACTACCGGGGTAAGCTGGTTCCGGGTTGGCCGCGCGACATCGGAAGCACCAACCCAGTCTACGTTTGCATCGGTACCGTCTCGAAACTGCAAGCCCGCGACGTGGTCGCCACCAGTGGTCGGCAGATCCACGTCGTTCGATTCGACGGCAGCGATCACGAGTATGCTCCGTTTCCCGTATTCAATCCCGAGTCCATGGATTCGGCGGCAGCGTTGGGAGACCTCGACGGCGACGGCCGAGTCGAGATCGTGATCGCCGCCGGCGACAAGATGCGGGTCTACGACAGCCGGGGAAATCCGGGGGTGGTGCGCACCATGGCTGGCACCGACCTGCGCAACACGCCGTCGCTGGGTGACCTCGATGTCGACGGCGATCTGGAAATCGTAGTGCCCACCGATCTGGGCCAGGTTTGGGCCTTCGAGCACAACGGCCCGAACTTCCCACTGTTTCCCTACGACACGGGCGTTGAAGAAATCGTGCAGGAAGTGTCTTTGGCGGACGTCACCGACACGCCGGACCTCGAGTTGGGAATCGCGCGTCGCGACTGGACGACGAGGCTGCTCTCGAGTGCCAACCTCGGCCTGTGGCTCGGATCGACCACTCCTGGCTGGTGGTTGTTGGGCCAGCCAATCCTCGACGAGATCGACACCGGCCCCGGCTCGAACGGCGAACTGATCATCGGGGATCGCGGAAGCGCTGCTCAGGCCAAGTACCTGTTCGGTTCGGTGCCGGGGTGGCCCAAGAGCCTCGGCGATCAGGTCAACGTCTCCCCGGCCAGCGGCGACATCGACCT